>CALYOP010000003.1 GCA_945266285.1 uncultured Commensalibacter sp. | reverse complement strand
GCACGACAACAAATACGTTAGCTGAAAAAATGATCGAAGTCTTTGAATATTATGGCGTTGATTATATTGATAGCCGGTCTTTGGGAGTGAATAGTATGAATCAAAATTACTATTGGGCAGATGGAACGCATCCACTTCCTGCAGGCGCAACTTTATTTGCTAATTTTATTAATAATAGACTTTATGGGATATTCTAAATGAAACCTTTTTTACAGAATATAGCTGATAAAATTGTAGAATTACCACAGCTTGATGAAGATACGATCTCTGAAATTATCCCTATTGTTCAGGATGGCTTGGATGTGGATCTTATTCGTGAAATTTTTATGATGAACGAAGATATAAAGTTTCGCATAAAGATAGCATCTTGGATGCATGAAGGTTTCAACCTTCCGATTAGTGCAGAAGAAATCAAAGAATTATTTTCAAGCGAAGAAGCGAAAACTGCTTTTGATTTAACGGATACGATGTCGGATGATCTTGCACTTGCGCTCTCATTATCGCTTCCTGTTGCGATTGATAATTTTAGAAAAAATGCCAATTTTGATCAGGAATTTTTTGGCAGTCAGCAATAATCGATCTTACCTTTACAAGCGCGTATTGATGCACCCATAAGGGTGTTTTTTATGCCTAATGACAAGAAGGGTATGGGATGTCTACCCTTTCCTACGCTTCTTGCTTTTTGGCCTGATAATAAAATGTTTTTTCAATCAGGCAACACCGCAGATTGATCGATATTGTTTTAAATTTATTTAAAAATACGCTTCCCACTTTTTATATCGCCACTTTCCAATAATGGTTTTCCCAGAATAGCGAGCAAAATGTGGGGAGCTAATTCTCCTAAAAATTAAAAGGATAATTATGAATGTCTTGTGATTTTATTAGTGTTGATGGAACCATTCACGTCCCGGCAGGTTGCTTGTGCGGTGAAGAAATTGATATCCCCTGTAAAGGACCAGATGAGAAAGTTCTTTATGTTTTTTCTTTAAAACGTCGACTACGTCAAGATGATAGTATTGTTTCGGTAAAAAGCAGTGCTGATGATCCGTCGATCCAAATACAATTTATTTCCTGTGATGAAAAGACTTTTACGGTTCTTATTTCTGGTGGTCAATTAGGAAAGAAATCGGCCTTACATTTTTCGGTTACAACCACTTTGGAAGAAGAAAGAACTTTTACAGCAGCTTTGTGTATCATGCCTGATGGTACGATAACTGATGATGAAGATCATCATTATGATATTTTACCAGGATCAGCGGGAAAAGATGCAACAATTAAAATAGGAACGGTTACGACCGTTGCACCAAGATCACTGGCTAAAGTGACCAATAGTGGTGATGCTACAGATGCTTGTTTTAATTTTGATATCCCTAAAGGTGATATTGGACCCCAAGGCCCGCAGGGTGTAAAAGGCGATACGGGATCACAGGGTATAAGTTATGATAATAATGGTACCGTAGATTTAAATGTGAACACGCTCAAAAGTGATGGTGGAAAAATTAGCACAAATGGCACAGGTGCTTTAACATTAAATGGTGGCGTTATTACTTATAACAATGTGCTTATAAAACCTTGGAAAATTAACGATGATAAAACAACAAGTAATTCATCTTTAGTTTTTTATAACCTTACTGAAGATAATAAACAATCCATCACATTACGAATGAGTTCAGATGGCAATTTGGTTATTGGTGATTGGATAAAAAATCGACCATTTACGACAAATATTGATTATCATTTAAATGTTAGTGGTAATTTATCAGTCAAGGGTAATTTGACAGCAAATACATTAACCAGCGATAATGGAGGTTTTCGAACAAATGGTAGAGGTGGTTTAATATTAAGTGGTGGTGTTAATGCGAATAATAACATACTTTTAAGACCTTTGGGAATTAATGACGATAAAACAACAAATAATTCATCTTTAGTTTTGTACAATCTTACTGGAGATAATGAACAATCTATTACATTATATGCAAATCAAGATGGCAATTTTATTATAGGTGACTGGATAAAGAGCCGACCATTTACCACCATTATTAATTATCATTTAAATGTTAATGGTGATTTATCAGTCAAGGGTAAGTTGACAGCAAATACATTAACCAGTGACAATAGAAATTTTCGAACAAATGGTAAAGGTGGTTTAATATTAAATGGTGGTATTATTGCTAACAATAATATACTTTTAAAACCCTTAAAAGTTAACGCCGATAAAACAACAAGTAATTCCTCTTTTGTTTTGTATAATCTTACTGGAGATAGTGAACAATCTATCACATTAAATGCAAACCCACAGGGTGATTTAATCATTGGAGATTGGGTAAAGAAACGAGAGTTCACAACTGTTATTAACTATCATTTAAATGTTGGTGGTAATGTATCGGTTGGAGGAGATATTAGTACATCTGGCAATATAGCGACAACCACATTAAAATTAGCGGATGGTTTATATCTTAATTCAAATAGTTATGCAAAATTAGGTGTTCCTACTCAAATCGGATGTACTAAATTTTGTACAGATGCTTATTCTACGCTTAATCCCTAGAAAAACAAAGGTATTATTGTCGTTTGGAATGGTACCAAATGGGTTGATGTACTCGGAGCAGATATTGCGACAGCTTAATTTACGCTTTAAATCTTATCTTGAAGATTTGAAAAATAATTTTGAAAGAATAAAAGGATAGGATTTAACGAAAATTGTAAGGTTAAGACAAGATTTATTCTATTTTATTTGAGATTTAATGCCTATTATCGCTAGGAGTATAGTGAGGGAAAATATAAGCGTTATTAAATGATATTTTTTAATATTGAATATAATAACGGAATATGAAATTTTTTCAAAAAACTGGCGAAATAGAATGAAATTGCATTTGATTATTCTATCGTTGTTTCAAGACATTAAAAAACAATAAAAACAAAATGTTTTGTGAATCGCAATGGTTATAAAAACCACGTTCCTTAAATAAAAAATTCCTTTGTTTAGAAGAAAATAAGAATAAATTATTTTATAATTGAATATGTTCTCAATTATATTTAAAAAATTCTAAACTTATTGTAAAAGGTAATAGAAGAATAAGGTAATTCGTTTTTTAGCGTTAGATTGATATATCACGCTAATGATCATTAAAATATTTTAACAAAAAACATAAAATGATCGTTTAGATAATAGATTTTTCTTCAATATATTGCCAATAATAAATGAATAAAAGAAATAGGATTTGTATAAAAGAAATATATATTTCTAAGCAGGAAATAAAATTAATATTTCTATATTTTATATTTTCAAAATATTTTTTTAAGAAAGACCAATAATCATACAGCGTTTAAATGGAAATTCAATGCAATAAAGGCAAACGAAACGGTCATTAATCAAGCATAGAATGCTTTAAGAAGACAGGGAACTAAACGTTTGTATAAAGAATTTAAGGTCAAAAAATTTTCTAAACCTTATTCAACCATATTTTAGATGGTTTTACATATATTTTTGGAGGCGAAATAAATTATGGAAACCGATTATTTTGATCAGTTTTTAGTCTGGATGCTGGGTAATTTACCTGGTGATGTTGCTGCAAATATTATAGCAATAGTAACTTTTATTTTCACATCTTGTACATTGATTTTACGGTTTTGGCCTGAACCAAAATCAGATAATACTTTGCATAAGTTATGGTCAATTGTTCACCTTTTAGCCTCATTTAAAAAACCAGTGATGAAAGATTCACAAAAATGAAAAGGAGAGGATATGATGTTAAAAAGAATACGTTATCAGTTATGTAAACATGAACATTGGTTTGCAAAATGTTGGTCAATGCTTTTTTTATTTTCTGTTGGCCTTTATGGACTGGTTGTTCCCAAAATAGAATTACTTCGTGATAGTTATGCCCATGGTTTTTTAAATGTTTTACCAGACGGTATCTGGCAAGATCTATTTATTATTTCGGCAACAATCCAATGTGTATCATTGTTTAACGAAAGCCTATATGGTCGCGCTATTGCTGCCTTTATGGGTTATACACTTTTGATATGGGGTGGATAAATGTCCTCATTTTTGGCGCGGGGTGGCATTTTTCACTGATTGCATGGGGGGCTTTTGCTCTTATAAACCTCTATGCCCTATCACGCATTATGACCGGGATTGAAAGTCAATTGAGTGGAAAAGCTCTTTGAATTTTTACAATGGTGGTGGGAAAATAATATCGATTATATAAAAGCGAATGATCCTTGGGTTATCCCTCTTTTCGCTACATCAATCCCGCTATCATTTATCGTGCGCGCCTTGAGTGTATTTATCAGTATATGGCGCAGAAAATAATGCTGCGTTGTAAGTTTTATTTTATTAAAGATATTTGTTCTAATTAAAAGAATATCTATATATTGCCATATTATTTTATAATTTTTGTTATATATGGCAATATTTATAATAAAAACATTTAAAAATCCATTTAATAAAGATCGAAATATGGGAATCTATTTAAGATTTTCTTATATATAAGATGTAGTTCCCTTGAAATATTGTTTTTAGATATTTGAATATGATCTTATTGGATCATAGTAAAGGGATATTCTAATAGAGAATTTTTATATTACTGGAATACCGAATTCATATTTTCATCTTTTATGGAACATGTTCTTAGCACTGTATTTGCTTTTGCCTTGAGCATGTTTCCTTTATCCATTTTTTAAAAATTAAAGAAAAGAAATTCCAAGAGTCAAGTCACAGGCGGAATCTATATTCCGCATTTAAAGAATCACGTTGTAACGCCGGTTCTTCAGTATCTGGAATTAGATGGGCAACGTGCGATGAATCTGGTCACCGGAACCTTTTTAGCCGAAGGTTATGCCGGTGGTTATACCTATTTAAAACAAATGGGGAACGGTACTGCAATGGGACCAGAACAGATGGAGCCTGCAACGTATAAAGATATTTGGAAGAATTTTCTTGGCAATCCAAAACGTTCAGTTATTGCATCGCGTTTACGTAATATTGCCGGAAATTTCTATGCCGATAATAATAACATGCCTAAACCAGAAACATTAATTGGGAATTTGTTTTACGCTGCTGCTATGTGTCGTATATTCTATTTTCGTGTTTCCGAACCCTTACCTCAAGCGGATGATGCCGAAGGTATGGCGAATTATCATAAACGTTATTACAATACGGCTGCTGGTAAAGCCGTTGCCGAAGCAAATATTGCACGATTTAGACAAGCAATTAATGCTTGATAAAAACGGGTAGATGAACAGTAATTGCTGTTTCATCTACCCGTTTTTTATTTTGAATCAGGTTTTAGATTAATCTATTTTCGAAAATGCTTTTTGAATATGAATTAGGTTGGTTTCTTTATTGTTCAAAAGTAATTGTAATAAAATTCGTGCTTTTTGTGGGTTTAAATCTTCTGCAGCAATAAAATGGTTTTTGTCATCGTCAACTTCGACATTACGATCAACAAAACCTGTGGCTACCCGACTGGCACGAACAATAATTACGCCGTTATTTGCCGCTTTTTTCAAAGCATTCAAAGCTTCAGAAGAAGTATTGCCATTTCCAACACCAGCCAGAATGATGCCTTTGGCACCGCGTTTGACGGCATCTTCGATCGGAGCTGCATCCATTTGTACATGGGAATAAATAATATCAACCCGAGGGAAAGGGGTTGTCGTTGGAATGGCAAAAATTCTGTTCATCGCGGGTTGTGCGGGATGGAAAAAACGGACTTGCGCTTCGTTAACAATGCCAATTGGCCCAGAATTAGGTGATTGGAATGTTTGAACAGAAGTTGTATTCATTTTTTGTGCTGAATGAGCATCCAGAATAGTGTCATTCATAACAATCATAACCGGACGATGCATAGCCGCGGGTGAGGCCGCTACTTTTACTGCTTGTAATAAATTGGCAGGGCCATCGGCACTAACATATCCGGGTGCACGCATAGCACCAACCATGACAATTGGTTTTTCATGACGAATGACATTATTTAGGAAAAAAGCCGTTTCTTCCATTGTATCCGTACCATGGGTAATGACAATTCCTTTGATCGTGGGATCTTGTTCCACTTTTTGAATATGCTTTGCCAATTTTGACAATATGGCATCAGACATGTCTTGCGAACCAATTTGAGAAACGGATTCGACTTTGATTTCTGCTTCATTTTGTAGCGCAGGGACTGCTGAAACCAAATGATTACCATCTTGTTTTGCAGCCGTATAACCAATTCCATTACCCGAAGCTTGACCAGCAATCGTCCCTCCGGTAGTGAGAATCAAAATCATCGGTTTATTTTTTTCTGCGGGCTGCATGGGGGATGCCATTGTTGTTGTGGAATGAGGTAGCGTTTTGGAAAAACCAGATACAGTCAATGGTGAAAGGCATAAATAGGCCAGCGTACCAATCAATGTTATTTTTGGTAAAGGAGTAAAAGGGCGCAACATATTGGTTACCTTATAAAGTATTTGGGATGTCGTCTTTAAGTTTTCGATACAATCTAAAAAGTTATAATTAAATTTAAGGCGTTACAGGCTTTTGTCCACCTCAAAGCTTCATATCGTAGACATCAATAACCTATTAAGATAAATTATAAAAGAAATTCTTATGGGGTGGTTCTTATGGTTTTTCCTTGGTTAAAAAAATTATGCAATCAGGTTTTTTCTAATGAAGAAAGACATCTTCAAATTAAAATCTTGCAAAATCCAAAAGGGGGGAAACCAGTAGATTTCATTTGCAAAAGAAAATATGAAAAAGTTATTTGTCAGTTTGATCTTTCTGAAGTTTTAAAAGAAGAAGAAACGATTACTTCTATTCAACCTCAGGCTGGTGATTCACAGTTAAATTTTGATCAAACCATTTTGCAAGGAACGCAATTTACAACACGACTGGCCGAAGGAACCTTAAACAGTAAATCCGGTATTGCTTTTACAGTTACGACGCAAACCAATCGAACTTTTCAAATCACCGTATTATTGGTGGTCAAGCCGGAAAGCAGTTATGATAAAGAAACCGATAAATCGGTAAGAGATGTCCGACTTTGGTCTTTGGGACGTAATCCCGATGAACGTTATGTCCAACCTGGTGGCGAAGCATGGATTAATGGGGATATGGTTCTAAATGAAACCAATCGGCATGTTTGGGAATACAATTCATCGAATGGAACATTATGGACAAAATTACTGGTTTTGAACGGGCCAGCACAACCGGTAATAACCCAGGAAACAGAAACGGAAAAAGATAAAAATCTGGTCGATATTAAATTGCAAACCGTTTATTCCGATCAAGGAAAAATTGTTTCGGATGGGAATGGTGGTTTAACCTTAAATGGTAACTTACAAGCCAAGCAAAGCAATGCATCATTTAATTCTATTGTGGTCGGTAATCCATTAGGTCAGGGCATTTCTTTTGCGGTGGGAGGAATGTTATCTGGGCAGAGTCTATTTATTTCTGCACCGGATTCACGTCCTAAGAATTGTTATGTTGGTGTTTCTGGTTGTGTTTCTACAAAAATGTTATCGACGGATTATTTGCAATTAGCCGCATTATCCGTAGAGGAACTTCCCAAAGATGTACCGCTTGGCACGGTGGTTCTGTGTTGCGATTATCCAGAAGCTTCCAAGCCGGAAATATTGATTGCTTTAAAAGATCAACCATCTTCCTACAAAGAATGGACGCCAATTGCGTCATCATCGGGAAATGTTAAACCCTATTTAAAACCGGTGCCCTCTATTCCTTTGGAAAAGACAGAGGATGAAGTTGCTATCCCAACCAATACCAATAATGTTGTTGAGATCAAACCTGCTTCGACTTTGGTTAAAAATGATTTGACCCAAAGCTATACGCATATCCAGTTGATTCAATTATCTTTGAAGGGTTCCCGTCGTCTGGATATATTTTGGAATCGTCTTCATCCCGGTGAAAAAGTATCGGTTATTAAAGGAGATGGGTATAAATCTTGGCAATATGATACGAAAGAATGGCAAGCACCTTTTTCAGGATTAATGCATGTGAATGCGTGGGTTGTCTTTGCAGAAGAAGAAATGGACCAACGCGCACCAACAGCTTATCATGCAGGGGATCGCTTGATTTTTAATGTCGCTGTGAATGGTGATGCCGAACATAATCGAGATATAACGAAACAAAATGAATGTCCGCTGATTCCTTATATTAATGATGTGACGCATAAAATTTGTATTAATGGCCGCATTAGTTGCACAATGGCATTCCCAGTTGAAAAGGGTGATCTGATTAATTTCAACATGGCTTATCTATCTCAAGAAAAAGATAAAAATAATATTCCTTCCATAAGGGTTGAACGTGGTGGAATTGAATTTTATATCCAGCCTTTAACTTAAATAAAAAAGAATAATTTCATCACTGAAAAGAGATTTGTCAGACCTTTTGATATCTGCTTAGAAAAATAAAAAAACGCAGTATGAAAAGGGTTAAGGAATGCAGGCTTTTACACGCACTGAACGCAATGTGGTTTTCGCTTGTGTGTCTAGTTGGATGTTAGATGCGTTTGATTTCTTTATTTTAGTTTTTGTTCTTACGCAAATTAGTAAAACTTTTTCAACGGCTTTATCTTCTGTCAGTGTTGCCTTGACCCTTACTTTGGCAGCACGACCCATTGGGGCTTTTATATTTGGCAGAGCAGCTGAAAAATACGGTCGTAAACCAGTGCTTATGGCCAATATTTTAAGTTTTACATCAATGGGGCTTTTGGCTGCCTTCTCCCCCAATCTAATAATTTTTCTAATATTACGGTTTATTTATGGCATTCCTATGGGGGGAATATGGGGCGTTGCTTCGTCATTAGCGATGGAGACCATTTCGCAAGAAAAGAGGGGTTTCGTTTCTGGAATGTTTCAAGCCGGATATCCAGCAGGATACTTGCTTGCTGCTATTGTTAATTATCTGTTTTTAGATGCGTTGGGATGGAGAGGCCTGTTTATATTAGGGGCTTTGCCTGCCCTTTTGGTCATTTTCATCTATTACAAAGTTCCCGAATCCCCTTCATGGCAGGCTGTAAAAACCCATACGGCTTCGATCTCTTTATGGAAAACCATTCAAAATCATTTTGTGGTTTGTCTGTTTGCCGTATTGCTTATGACTTGTTTTAATTTCTTTAGCCACGGAACGCAGGATCTGTATCCAACATTCTTGGAAGTTAATCATCACTTAGATCATAAACAATTCAGTGTAATAGCCATCTTCTATAATATTGCTGGGATTCTAGGCGGTCTGTTTTTTGGCAGTATTTCACAATATCTGGGAAGAAGGCAGGCAATTATGTTAGCAGCCGTATTGGCAATCCCAGTTATTCCCTTATGGGCCTTTAGTAGTTCGATATGGGGGTTAGGCATTGGTGCCTTTATTATCCAATTCATGGTTCAGGGTGCTTGGGGTGTTGTGCCTGCTTATCTGAATGAATTAATGCCCGAAGGAACCAAAGCCACTTTATCGGGATTGGTTTATCAAACGGGTAATTTATTCGCATCTGTTAACGCGATATTGCAGCCCGCTATAGCATCACAATTCGATAATAATTATGGTATTGCGATGGCTATGGTGACAGGAACGATCGCAATTTGCTTAATTATCTTAATGTTTGTAGGGAAAACTTTTCCAAAAACCCATCCTGACTTTGTTTAGAAATAACAAAGTCAGTCTAGATTAACTACGTGTTTCATTGGGTGAATAAACTAACATCGGAAAACAGATATAGCTTTTTATACTGTGGCGAAGTTTATTCATTCCAATATCAACGCCGGTGTCTCTCCAAGAATAGAGATTATTATTACCAATAAAATCATAGAAATACATATCCAGCGGAAGAAGCTCATCAATTAGCTTTTGAGCTCCTTTTGGAGAAATCGTATAGGCACAGGTTCCGGCGAACATTTGCGCTTGTAATAATTTTGTATCGAGTTGAGTGTTTCGGTATAATTCTCTGTCAATAAAACCTTCACAATTTCCAGGATCGCCGATGCCTGGAAATATCATTTGTGGCGTTGTTAAGCCGTTCGGTGGCGCGAGCATGCATGGCCAATCAAAATTATATCCCCATGCAATCATATCAAAATCATCAAGTTTGCTCTCGATTAAGGCTTGTGACTTCTCAAAAAAGCTTTTGTGAATGATGGCATCATCTTCCATTATGGTGATTCCATAATCACTATTTACGGCTATTTCCCATAAATTTAAGTGTGATAACAAAACACCAATTGCATGGGGTGTGTAGATATTATTTTCACCAATAATACCTTTTAGAACGATTGATCTTCTTGGAACGAGCTTACCGTCAACAGCAGGAAAAACGTTAATCTTTTCAGAAATAAAATCATTAATTTGTTTGAATTTCTCTAACCGTTCCGGTTGGCGAGCCAAGTTAATAACATATACGGGTAAAGTATTCACGGAATTCTAGTCCACAAATTGTTAATGTATTGGTGAAGATAATGGTATAGAAATTATATGTCAAACAATAATCTTATAAATCTATCATAACGTCGTATGATTTCAACGTCATATTTTGTTTTATTATTCTTTTTATTATAAATGAATTTATATAATGATTTATTTATGTAATAAAAGTATTATTACTTATATATTTTATATTTGTTTTTACTATAAAATAAAAATATATGAAATATTAATAGTTTTTACGATTTTTTGTAACTTTTTATCAAAAAAATTAACGATTTTATCTAGAAAAATCGACAGGGGTTATGATTATTATTTTTTTATAAGATGATTTATTTGGAAGACATTAAGCTGTTATGAGCGGTGCTATGCATGAATAAGAAGGCAATCCGAGGAGATTTTTTTATTGTTTTTATAAAGCGTTACAGGCTTTTGCAGACACGATCTGCATTAAAAATCGTTTTGAACGATGGCTTTATATTTTGGGAATAAATAAATTTGCCATTAACGAAAAAAAATAGATGTATTCTTCGTGGAATACATCAATTAATTCCTAATCTTTTAAGGATTCTAAAGTTAATGGACGCGATGAACGATGTGAATTGATAGTGTTCGATTACGTTTCGCTAATTTTTGCTGTTCAGTGTAAAGGCGATCAATGGACAAGCTAAATAGGCTTTAAGTTGATCAAAATGGCGATTGATTTCCACATCGATTCCCGTATTTAGCCAGTTTCTTGCTTTATCGGCCCCTATATTGAATGATGAAATATTTCCAATGGGTAAACAAAGGTTAAGCAATTTCTTGCCTCCTTCGGGAGAAATCGTATAGCAACAGGTTCCAGCACAAGATTTGACACGCATTGCTGAGGATTTTATGGGCGTTTCGATAAATTTGGGATAATCAAAACTAAAATGGACGTTTGGTTCGTCATCCTTCCAATAATTTCGAATACTAAAGAAGGTGGCTGGTGGAAAACCGTCTATTGGTTGGACTTGAATGGGCCAGTCATAGTTACACCCCCATATTATCATGTCAAAATCGGATAATTTTCGAAGAACACCTTGCTGTATTTCAAAAAATTGCGGATGAGTTATGATATCATCTTCCATAATGGTGATGTTCTCACCACTTTCTTCGGCTAATTTCCAAAGATGCAAATGCGAAAGCATAATACCAAGGGCTGCAGGCCCATATATATTATTTTCGCTAATGATATTGCTTAAAACGAGTTCCCGTCTGGGTATCTTTTTTCCATCTATGGCAGAAAAAAGAGAGCATCTGTCCGATAAATGCGCATTAACCAGTTTAAATGTAGCCAGACGTTCTACATTTTGTTCCATATGGATGATATGTATCGGAAGCTGCCCCTTCAATTTAGTCTCCAATATTTCTTTTCCAAAAAAAGTATTTATAAAGAGAAATGCGAATTCTACAATGTAGAGATTATTATAAAATTGTCATAATTGAATAATCAGATTTATTTGATTTGTAGAATAGGGAAGACCAAAAGTTAAACTATGACGAATAGGGTCATATTTTATATCTTGAGCTTTTGCTCCTTCAATATGAATTTGATTATTTTTTGAATAGACCCCATACAAAGTGACCTGAATTTGCTTCCACCAAGGTTTAAACGGGCCTTCTGGTTTTTGTAGTATAAGTTTTAATTGTGTATCGGATATATGTTCAATATTGAAGTTTTGGCGGAAATAGTTGCCTTGTTTATAAGCAAAGCTAATCCCGTCATCTAAATAAATACTACCTTGTCCAGAACCATTATAAACGTAAAGTGAAAGCGGCCCTTTTGGCATTTGCGAAGTATTTTGAACCAAAGGTTGACGCGGGATAATACTGCCTGCTCTGACAAAAACAGGTAAATGATCCAAAACCGGTTGTTCCATAATTTCATGGGATAAGGTGGTTGTTTTCCCTTTAAGAGTAGTCGTAATTCCACTATTGGCAACAAATTCGGCTATTTTTGTATGTTCAATGTCGATTTTTTCGCCCGTCCAGTAATCATACCATTCTCCAGGTGGGAGAATAATTTTGTAAGGATTGACCTGTTCTCCAAAAGGTGCTGGTGCGACCAGAATTCTGGAACCCCACATAAATTCCTGTGAAGCCTGTAAATCAAGCATTCCTCCAGCAGCATCAGGAAATTCCATAAATAATGGCCGCATCATGGGAATGCCCGTACGGCTGGCTTCTTCAGCAATGGTATAGATATAAGGCATTAACCGATAACGGTCTTCGATGAAATGACGCCGGATATCCAAATGTTTTTTCCCGTCGACCCAAGGTTCCTGCATACGGGTTTCTTTATCCGTATGATTATCGGCGATTGGGTTAAACATGCCGATTTGCAACCATCTTGTAAGTAAGTCTGCAGAAGGGGAATAAATAAATCCGCCCAGATTATCACCAGCATAGGGGAACCCGCTTAATCCGAGACTTAGAAGCATTGGTGTGCCAAGCCTTAAATGATTCCAACTTGAAGTATTATCCCCTGTCCAGGTTGCACCATAACGTTGTCCACCAGCATAAGAAGCCCTATGCATGATAAAGGGGCGTTGATTTTGCTTTATCCTTAGCAATCCGTCATAGGTGGCGCGGGCAATAAGTTGGCCGTAAACATTGTGAATTTCTTCATGTGTGGCGGTACGGGGTTGGAATCCGTCCTGATTAATTTTATGGATATTGTCCAAAGGCATGGTCTTGTTGGCGCCATTGAATACAGAAGGTTCATTCATGTCATTCCAGAAACCATCAACATTATCGTTTAAATATAAATTTTGAAACAAATCCCCCCAATAAGCCCGGGCAATCTGGTTGGTTACATCTGGAAAGACAGAGGGTCCGGGCCATACATTGCCAACAAAATCTTTATGGTCTTTATTCTGGACAAAAGTGTCTTTTTGAATACTGCCGATATCGTAGGGGTCATAACCACCTTCAGGTATATAGGCGATATGAGGATCAGAAACGAGAACGCTTTTAATTCCTTGATCGTGCAGATCGGCAATCAGTTTTTTAAAATCCGGGAAAGCGGTTTTATCAATTTGAAAAGCACGATGTTTATACAAGGCATCAATATCGAACCAGATAACATCACAAGGGATTTTATTGGCACGCATCTGGGCGATGATATTGCGTACTAATTTTTCATTGGCATAAGAATAACGGGATTGTTGATAGCCAAAAGACCATTTAGGGGGAAGTGGAGGCCGCCCGACAAGCCAGCTATAAGCTTCAATGACGTTTTTCGATGAAGGGCCAGCAAAAACATAATAATCAATTGGACCGTTATCAGCACCAAATGACATAACATCTTTCTGATTTACCCCAAAATCGAATACGGAACGCCATGTATTATCCATAAAGACCCCATAGGTCTTTCCATCTTTGAAACCCATAAAAAAGGGAATGGTATGATAGGTTGGATCTTCACGTTCCTGAAAAAGGTAAAAATCAGTATTCCAGTTTTGAAAAACATAACCCCGACGATCCAGCGGGCCCGGCTTATCCCCCAGCCCAACAATATGAAGATTTTCGGGAAGCTTTTTAACCAAACGAAAACCGTTTTCTTCTTTGACAAAAGGGGTTTGTTTTGCATCTTCTAAGATCGGTTGTCCATCTTTGTCAAAGACACTAATGGCACCTGTTTGTGTCGCAATTTTTACCTGCAATGCTGATGTGGTAAAACCAAGATAATCATTACCATTAATGGGGGTTACATTCACGCTTGTGTTGCGAGAAGATTGAAGTGCGGCCCATGATGCATCTTCAGGAATCTGGCCATCCTGAGCAATACGAATACGAATGGTATCATCCCGTAATGCCAAAACCAAAAGGACGATTGGCCCTTTTTTAAGTTCGATACCATTTGGCAAATCGGTAACGCGTTGAAATAGTCCAGATTGTTTATTTTCCGTTTGTTGAGCATTGGCATTTTTGACCATAAAACCTGCAGACCCCATAGCTGCAACCAAGGCTGTAGCCAATAAATAATAAAAACGCTTACTTTTCATAAAAATGCCTAACGCTCAAAAGGAAGATATTCAATTATAGTACTATTTCACTTATTTACATTTTACGGTTCTGAAACCGTTTCTTCTTTGACCCCCAACCAAAGTTTGTAATGCAATTCAACATCTTTGGGGACGTAAACTACGATGGGAAGCAAGCTATTATAGGGGA
Organism: uncultured Commensalibacter sp.; assembly: GCA_945266285.1. Lineage (GTDB taxonomy): Bacteria > Pseudomonadota > Alphaproteobacteria > Acetobacterales > Acetobacteraceae > Commensalibacter. The sequence continues at coordinate 270,094 of CALYOP010000003.1, read as the reverse complement.
TAGGGTGGAATGTGGAATGAATATACACAAAAGTTTTCTTAAGGGTGTGATTAGGACAGGCCATCATTGTCGAAGCCATCTCACCGACATTGCGTAATACATAATAATTGTAACCCCAGCCTTCTAATGTTTTTTCTTCCATTTTTCCGCTGATTATGTGGTGGTTACAATCAACGTTTTGTGTTTTTCCCGGCAATAATTCAATGAAAAAATCGGCTTCTGTTTTTCGTGCTGGCAGATCAATAACAAGCCGTTTGTAACCTTTTTCAGGTTCTGGCCATGGAATTTTTTTATTTTTCGTCTGGGCAAAGGCCGTTGCCGAAGAAGCAATAGCTATTGCAAAACAACAGGATAAAATACGGACAAAATTTGATTTTTGGTGAAACATCGTATTTCTCTTTTTCATGGAATAATTCATTATCCTATTATAATTATATAGTTGCAACAACGTATAGCAGGAAAGATCAAGTTTGATTTTTTAATCCAGAGGCTGAATAAATAATGCTATTCTTATATGATAACGTGTTATGGTTAACGAAATGTTAGAGATAAACTAAGGCCAAAAAGCGTCATGAAACTCTATATTTATGAACATTGTCCTTTTTGTGTAATTGCAAAAATGATATTCGCTCTTAAAGATCATCCCGTTAATGTTGAAACGCTGTTATATAATGATGTTCAAACTCCGATGCAGATGATCGGTCGCAAAATGTTGCCTGTATTGGAATATAAACCGGGATTATATATGCCCGAAAGCCTTGATATCGTTCAGTATATTGATAATGAAAAGGATACACCAAAAATCACGCAACTGACCCAGGAAACCATTGCGCATTGGGTGAATACGGTTGAACGGTTTATCTATCGGCTTGCTTATCCGCGGTGGGTAAGAGCACCTTTTGCTGAATTTAGTACCGATGAAGCACGCGATTATTTCCATAAAAGCAAAGATCCATCCGGTCGGGGTTTTGTTTCTGATCTGGCGGATCCGGCATTAACACGTCGTGCTCAAATGGCTTTGGATGCGTTGGAAGTTTTATTAAAAGATTATCCTTTATTGGATAAAGACCGTACTTTGGCTTTTGAAGATTTTACCCTGTTTGCCCAATTACATTCATTATCGATCGTTAAGGGGTTAAATTATGGCCCGCAAGTCGAACTTTGGCGTCAAACGGCATCGGAGGCATGTTCTATCCCGCTTCATGATTGTTATGCGAATTGAGGTTTATTCATCGATAAAATAGCAATTAAAATTTGTATATTCAGGTTCTTTGTTTTAAAAGATGTAAATATTGTACATCTTTTTTGATGTTTAATTTTAAAAGAGGTAACTTATGACCGATTATGCCATTGCCCGAGCACTTCACGTTTTGGCCGTTGTGATTTGGATCGGTGGTGTGTGTATGGTGACAACCATTTTGTTACCATCAATACGGAAAAATTTCCCTTCTGATCAACAGATGAAGATTTTTCATAAAATTGAACATCGTTTCGCTATGCAAGCACGGATTACAACCCTGATTGCAGGGATGTCCGGATTTTACATGATATGGCGGCTTAATTTATGGGATCGTTTTCATCAAAGTGGATTTTGGTGGTTACATGCCATGGTAACCGTTTGGTTGATTTTCACGGTTATGTTGTTCGTTCTAGAACCCTTTGTTTTGAATCGTAAATTTGCCCATGATGCCGAACAAAATCCTGATAAAACTTATTACCGTGTTCAGATAATGCACTGGATTTTATTGACGCTAAGCCTGATTACCGTTGCGGGTGCGGTTATGGGAAGCATTGGCTATAATCTTTTTTAAGTCGATATTTTCCGATGCAAGACAACTTCACCAATAAAGGTTAAAGCCGGGCTTTTTAATCCTGCTTGAAGCACTTTTTCTGGTAAATTTGCCAAAGTCCCGGCGATAACACGCTGTTCAGGCAAGGTTCCATTTTCGACGATTGCGGCTGGCCAATTTGGGGGTAAGCCTTCTTGAATCAGACATTTGCATAGATAGGATAGGGATTCCAACCCCATATAAATGACAACGGTCTGATTGGGACGGATTACGCTTTTCCATGGCAAATCCAACGTTCCATCTTTTTTGGCATGACCCGTTATAAAGATACAACTTTGTGCACAATCCCGATGGGTAAGCGGTATATTGGCATAAGCGGCGCATCCATTGGCAGCTGTAACACCAGGAATGATCTGAAATGGGATTTGTGCTTTGGCAAGCGCTTCGATTTCTTCGCCACCACGACCAAAAATTAAGGGGTCACCGCCTTTTAACCGCACAACGCGTTCCCCTTTTTGGGCGTGTTCAATCAATAAATGATTAATTTCATCTTGCGAAAAACGATGTTGGGATTTCTGTTTCCCAACAAAAATCAGATTGGCATCCCGACGGGCACGTTGCAAAATTTCTGGCGATAATAAACGATCATATAAAATCGTATCCGCATTTTGCAGATAATGAAGCGCTTTAAGCGTTAAAAGATCAGGGTCACCAGGCCCAGCCCCAATCAGATAGACTTCGCCTTGAAGCGGTTTTTGATAATCCAGCAATAATTGAAGATGATCCAAGGCCTTTTTTTCATAGCCTTGGTGTAATGCTGCGCCACCGGGTCCATCAAGGAAATTTTCCCAGAGTCGTTGGCGTTGTTTAAGATCCGGACAGGCATTCCGTACCATGCTTCGATACTTTCCCATAAAAAGGGCAATTTTTCCGGTGGTATGGTTAAATAATCCTTCAATTGTTTCACGTAGGCGTCGTGCTAAAACAGGGGCCGTTCCCCCGGTTGAAACTGCAATTTGTACTGGATCGCGGTCAATGATTGCGGGTGTAATGAAATTGGAAGCATGCGGATCATCAATGGCACAGACCAGGATGTTGCAGGAATTGGCCCATTCGGCAATTTCGGCGTTTTTTGCATGATCATCTGTTGCTGCGAAAACCAGACGGCATTGCCGCATATGATCTTTTAGGCGTGATTCATCAGGTAAGGGGCCCAAGAATTTTAAACGATTTTCTTGTTTCCACTGTTTGATGCCTGCGCATAAATCATTAGCGAAAACTTCAATAATAGCTTGTTTTTCCAAAAGAAAGCGGATTTTACGTGCTGCGATTAACCCGCCCCCGACGATAAGGATTTTAACACCGTTCATACGCAAGGAAATAGGAAAATAGCTTGAAGTCGTCGTAGCGTGCATTATGGAACCTAAGAGAAAGCATTAAAATTATTAGATTTTGGCTAACGCTATGCATATGCTGCATAGATAGGGATTTCGATTCTTGTATAGGATTTAATGGTTTTTGCAAGGATTTATATAGCGATGTATCTTCGTATTTTTATTATTTTACCAAAAATCAACGTACGAAGTAGTTCTATTCAATTTGCAAAGCATTCAAGAGATGTATTTTTCTTCAATGTTGTGAATTGAAAGAATAGAAAATCCAATGCTTTTAAAATCTAAGCAAATATACAATATTTCATAGAATCCTTTACAATATAATTCTTATATTCCATCAGAAGATAAGGCTGTATTTTGGAGAAAAAAGTGTCTGCTATTGCTTATAGCATAAAATCGAATATCTGGATGCGACGTGGGATATATTGCGGGGTTGGATGTTTGGTCTTTGGGTTGATATCCCTTGTTGCTTTGATGATTTTTGGCCTGAGGGCTTCTCCAAAACCAGCTGATGTTTGCGTTATTTATGGCACACGTGTTTTATCCAATAATCAGCCATCACGGGCTTTGCAAGAACGATTGGATCAAGGATTATCTTGTTATCAACGTCAATTATGTCGGATTTTGTTTGTTAGCGGTGGGATTGAACCCAGTGGAAACGACGAAGCGCAGGTAATGAAAGCTTATCTGGAAGCCAAAGGTGTTCCTTCGGATGCAATTATTGCGGATTCTGAAGGTAAAAATACGTGGTTTACAGCCAAAAACATTGCCGCTTATGCGCGGGAACATCATATTCAGCGTGTTATTGCCATTAGCCATTTTTATCATCTACCACGAGCGATGATGGTACTGCAAAGACATGGTATAACCGAAGTTAGTGGGGATTATCCTCATCAGATTAGATTCGCTGATTTTTATTTCGCAATGCGTGAATTAACCGGTATACCTTGGTATACGCTGCGTCAGGATTATTAGAAGAATCAATGCTTGGTTTAATGATAATGCTTTAACAAAGTTGAAAGGCAGAAAATCAGATGAGTCCCGTGTATGTATGGGCCATTGTAACCGTCTTTTTATTGGGAGCAGAGTTGTTAATCGGTAGCTTTTTTATGTTGATGATTGCTGCTGGGACAACGGTTGGGATTCTCTTAGCTTTGATTCATCTTAACGTCGAAAATCAAATGATCGGCGCGGCATGTGTCGCCGCTTTGATGACGGTGGGTTGGTATTATTATCGTCGGAAATATTCGAAATCTTTGATTTCTTCACGGAATCGGGATGCCTTGATTGATATTGGACAAAAAGTTTATGTTGCAAAATGGGATGAAAACCATAACACAAAAGTAAAATATCGTGGCGCTGAATGGGAAGCACAATGGATTGGTCATCGTGATCCCATAACGGGTTATTGTGAAATCAAGGCCATAACCGGTAGCCAGTTGCAACTTGATTATCCTTCGAATCAAGAAAAGGAATAAAAGATGGAGATTATTGGAGAATCTGGTACTTTTGCTATTGTTTTTCTTATAGTCGCGGTGATTTTCATCAGCCGAACGGTAAAAATCGTACCACAACAATCGGTATGGGTCATTGAACGGTTAGGCCGTTATCGGTGTAATCTGACCGCAGGACTGGCTTTTATTATTCCTTTTGTTGATCGTGTTGCCTATCGTCATTCAATGAAGGAAATACCAATGGAAATTCCTTCCCAAGTATGTATTACCAAAGATAATACGCAATTGCAGGTCGATGGGATATTATATTTTCAGGTTACGGATCCTTATAATGCAAGCTATGGCACCAGTAATTATGTGCTGGCCATTACCCAATTAGCACAGACGACATTGCGTTCAGTGATCGGGAAATTAGAATTGGATCGGACTTTTGAAGAGCGCGATTTTATCAATCAAAGCGTTGTTAGTGCTATTGATGAAAGTGCCTTGACTTGGGGAGTAAAGGTATTGCGTTATGAAATCAAGGATCTTACCCCGCCGCAAATTATTTTACAGGCAATGCAAGCCCAGATTACAGCAGAACGCAATAAACGCGCTGTGATTGCAACTTCTGAAGGCCGTAAACAGGAACAAATTAATATTGCTGAAGGGCAACGTGCTTCGGAAATTGCCAAATCCGAAGGCGAAAAACAATCCACGATTAATCGTGCAGAAGGCGAAGCCCAAGCGGTAATGACCATTGCAAAAGCGACGGCTACGGCATTGGAACAGGTTGCAATCGCTATTCAACAACCCGGTGGAGAACAAGCCGTTCAATTAAAAGTTGCCGAAAAAGCTGTAGAAGCTTATTCACAACTTGCATCGCGCAATAACACCATGATTGTTCCCAATAGTGTTAGTGAGATTTCTGGATTGATTGCAACGGCGATGGCTTTGATAAAAACACCGGATAAACAATCACCCTTAAAAACGGATAAAGCGCAAAGATTACCGCAATCTGAATCCGAGAATCATCCCTCTGTGCCAGGATTTTAAACAAAGAGTGTGGATTTCAAAACACATTTAAGACATGATTCATAGAAAAAATAATTCGTTTTATAAAACAGAAAAAGGGTTTTGCCGTTATCGACAAGTAAAAAGTCACTATTTTTCAATTAGATAGCTGTTTTTATAGGGTTCAAAAGTGACAATTTTTAATTATGCCATAGATTACACAAATTTATACTTTAATTTTCTACAGCGTATTGAACTTTTTGTCCCCCTTGTCCGTAATGTGGTTCTTTTGTAAGATTAGCAACCATTAGCGCTGTTTTGTAAAAGCAGATGTAAATTTTCAGGAAAGGGTGGGTTCTTTGTGGAATCCTTGAATAATCCGTGATTTTTCACACATGTCTTGGATCAACCATATGATAAGACCTTTATGTCGATTTTTTTCCTTGGAAAAACAATGGGCAAACACTTTCCAGCCTTCCTTCTATCCTTCAGCAAAAGATCATGTTGACTGGTGGGCAGGAATAAATTCCTTATTTAAACAAACAAAGCCTTTAATATGATCATACGCTCAACCTCGGGTTTGAATAAAATTTCTTTTATACTCGTGTTAATTTCTGGATTTGTTTACGCTATTCTTCATTTGAGAGCTGACACTGTCGGCGTCACCAGTCCCTCGTTATTTCCCTTTGTTATGTTGGGTCTGGCTTTGCTGATCGCATTGGGATTTGAATTCGTTAATGGATTTCATGATACAGCCAATGCGGTGGCAACCGTCATTTATAGTAATTCCTTACCGCCTGTTGTCGCTGTTGTATGGTCAGGAATATGGAATTTCATAGGGGTTATGGCTTCAAGCGGGGCGGTCGCATTTACGATTGTTTCCTTATTACCCGTTGAATTGGTGTTGCGCGTGGGTAGTGAGGCAGGGTTTTCAATGGTGTTTTCCCTGTTATTAGCGGCTGTGATATGGAATCTGGCAACCTGGTATTTGGGAATACCGAATTCTTCGTCCCATACATTAATTGGTTCAATTATTGGCGTGGGATTAATGAATCAACTCATGATGGGCAATAATGCAGCAAGCGGGGTCGATTGGGGACAAGCTTTACAAGTTTTCAAGGCATTGGTTTTTAGCCCTCTGGCCGGGTTTATCATTGCGGCCTTTGGCATGTTTTTGCTGAAAATGTTGGTGCCCATTTCATTTTTATATCAATCCCCCAAGGGTGAAGAACCCCCACCATGGCCAATGCGGTTATTATTGATTCTGACTTGTACTGGCGTAAGTTTCAGCCACGGTTCGAATGATGGACAAAAGGGCATGGGTTTGATCATGTTGATATTGATCGGTACGGTGCCTACAGCTTATGCGCTGAATAATGCGGTAACTTCGGATGAAGTTGCTGTTTTCCATTATAAGGCTGCAGCTGTTGAAAGAATATTAACGCAAATCGATCCTGCACCATTACCATCGCTAGCAGAAAGCCATAAAATCTTAACGGAAACGATTCAGCATAATAAAATCTTGCCAACAACCTTGCCGTCTATGCGTCGGATCATTGATCAGGTTAGTCATGATGTCGAACAGCATCATAATTTTCACGATATTCCTAAAGATCAACAGACCAATGTACGCAATAGCCTTTACCTGTTAAATGAAACGTTAATCCAGTTTCTTAAAGCAAATAAATTACCAAAGAATCAGGTTGAAGATATCCAGACTTTCCGCACGACCATTATCCATACCATCCAATTTATTCCACCATGGGTTAAGGTGATCGTAGCTCTTGCTTTGGGATTAGGTACGATGGTGGGATGGAAACGCGTTGTCGTTACCGTAGGTCGGCGTATTGGTAAAAAAGCTATGAGTTATGGTCAAGGTGCTGTTGCGGAAAGTGTTGCCATGACGATGATCCAAATGGGTAATGAATTTCATATGCCCATTAGTACAACGCATGTTGTGACATCAGCGGTTGCGGGTACTGCGCTGGCAAATGGTGATGGGGTACAATGGCGTACGATGCGCAATATGGCAATGGCATGGATATTAACCCTGCCAATGGCGATATTGCTTTCTGGTAGTCTTTTCTGGTTGTTTCTGAAAATATTCTAAGGATTGGATAATGCAGCTGGCCTATAAGCTTCAAAAGCTTCTGGGCCAGCTGCAAAAGGATCCATAATTTGGTGTTGCAGTCCAATATGACTACGATAAGCACGGCGTTGCCAGTCTTCTATACGGGTTCCGTCGTTAAAAATACCGTAAGCCCACCAGTTTTTGGGCAGGTTTTTCGGAGCATGGATCGTCAATTGATGACGATACCAGTGAAGCAGTTCAAAAACTTCAATCCGATCACGGCTATAACGCTCCAACATAATTTCACCCGCCCAGGTGACTTTGGTGAAATGGAAAAAGCGTAATAATTTATTGCCAGCACGAATGTTTTTTTGATCATCGGTTGATAAAGGCCGATAATTTAAATTCCAACACGCGACATTATAGCCTTCATCGAAAACAATACCCATATTCGGGAAAAATACAGGAACATGATCAGCCCATTTTTGATCGGTAAAAATCCCATTCGGGACATCTTCGTAACAAAATTGTAATAGCCGATCACGCCACCATTCCGCAAAACGGGGGCCATCGCCCCGATTGGATACGGCGGCAAAACCTAAATTAAAAATACCATGTTTTAAGGCACCAATTTCATTATCCGCAATTCCAATCAGTTCTTTTTCAGGGTGAAGAAGATGCGGTGTAAGCAAAACATCTTTTTCATCCAGCTGATCGACAAGGGGTTGCAAAGAAGAAAAAACGGCAATATCGGGATCAAGATAGAAAACTTTTTGCGCACCTTTTTCTAAAATATGGCAAAGCATTTTCCCTTTTACGGCTGTGCATAATTCAACGACATTATGCTTAAAGCTCCAACGTGTTAGGTCATCAATGCCCAAATCTTCTAGGCGGACGACGAAGTCACAATTTTCCTTTTTCGGATCGAAATGAAATCCTTCGGGTTCTTTATCAATTAAACAAAACCACAATAGCCAATCAGGATGTTGTTGGCGTAAGGTCTGAAAAAGGATTCTTACGCGATCCAAATAGGCAAAAGAAGCACTGGTAAAACAATGAATAGTAGGTGCACTCGTCATGCGTTTAATCTCGTTTATCCGCTATACCCAGATTAGTTCCGGGTTTTCATGATCCAATGAGCCGTATTTTCGGCAGGAAATAGAAAGCCCAGGCGTCTTGGGGCTGTGGCAAGTTTTTGGGTAAATTTCGAATCTGCAAACAAAGCGATTAATTCTTCTTCTGTTTCAACAGCCATTCCTTGTTCTGGGCAATTTTGTTGTATGGCAGGCCAAACGTTACCCGCATCTTTGCGTGCAATCAGAAACGCACCACCAGCCAAAGCTTCATGTGCGGTAAAGCTGAAGGTTTCTGCACACATTGACCAATTAATAACCACGTCAATTCTGTGTTTTAACATGGTTGAAATCATGGCATCTCGATTGTCATGCGTCGTTTCTACTGCAATATGTTTTACACAACCAGGTAGAGAGCCAATTAACGCATAGCCAAGTTGATAGAATTCATATTTACCGGAATCTGCATATTCAAGCGCTAGTTTTTCAAAGGTACTCCATCCTTTGTGAAAAACACGTGCTCCGATATGGGCAACTCGCAAAGGTTTTTTCACCGTTTGGGTCGGAATAGGCATGGGATTATTATCCATCAATAACCGGGCGACCGGTACGACGGCTGCTTTATCATACGCATAATGACCTTGTTGAAGCCATTTATCCAAAGCGGTTTGCGATGGAGCAATAACATCGGGTTTATTGATTCTGAAAAATTCTTGAATACGCCGAATATGATTTTTCCGTTCTTTGCCAAAATCACAAATCATGCAGGATATGGAATCCATATTTGGCGCACCACATGGAGTTACATGATTGCGTAATAGCGAATAGCTGGGGCAAATGCTAAAAAGGTCATGTATCCAAATAATAGGCCTTTCATTGGTGCGTTGGATTAATTGTGTAATCAACTCTGGTGAAGATCGCATCAGATGATGCACAATAACCGTTATTTGGCATCCGTCTTTAACCAATAATGACGCCAGTTCTAAAAGATAGGAAAAAGGAACGCGGCCAATTAATTTACCGTTTAGGCGTAGGCTGACAACAAACATATCAGCCGTCACATCATCAGCCAAAGCAACCGGATAAACGGTTGGAGAGATATGCAAATAAGTCCAGCCATGTCGGGCAAAAGCAAGCTGTTCATCTTCAATAAGATTTTGTACACCACCAAAAGTCATTTTATAATCATCATGACTGATAGACAGTAAAAGACGATTTTGAACAATGGCCGCTTTGATAAGTGTGCTCAATTTTTCGAGTGTTATGGCCGATGCAGGATCAATTTCTCCAGTCCATTGAATTGATTGCTGATTTATTTTAGCCGATTCATCGAATTCTTGACGTAATATGGCTTGAGGGCGAATGGCCCGCCTGCCTTCTTTTTTGCCATATAACACATAATGCAATAAAGGGTTTATACCCAATTCCACAACGTCGGGATTGGTTGATAAATAAAATATTGTATCAAATAAACGGCTTGGTGATCGTCCGTCCTTCCATCCTGATGTCATGAAATTATGAAAAAGATTTCTGGTTTCCATCATATCGGGGATATGGTGGTAATCATAACTTCCCCGATAATAGACAGGATCAAAATAATGATTTAGTTTGGTGAGAAGGAGACGCTCTTCATCGTTATTCTGAGTATAAGAAGCAAGCATTTCATGGAGCACGGCAATTATTCTCTACGGAATAGACGGATTAAACGAAGGGCTATATGTTTTCCTTTGCGGAAAAAATTAAACAAAACGGGTTTGTCTCTTAAATGATATTTAAGAGGACGAGCGACGCAGATCGAAATACTACGTTTACAGGCATCCTCCCATGCACCAGAACCTTCGATCTGTAAATGCATTTGATGCACGCGCTCTATACAATGTGCCAGATCAGAATGATCATCTTGTGTTAAAGGGTCCGAAAAGGGAGGGAGCCTAAGAATTAGATGCTTCATTGTTTCAAGCCGGCGATAGAAAATTTCTTTTTGTGTTTTTTCCAGCTTTAATTCCTGTTTTAATGATTCAGATAATTCTTCTTTTTCTCCAACTTGTTTTATTAAATCTGCGTAACGTTGGTTCAACTCAAACAGTTTTTTCTCAAATAGGCTATTCTGATTAAGTTGTTCAATGTTCAGGTTTTTAATGCGCCCAATTTCTTGTTCAAGATTGATAAGCTGTTGTTCTTGTTTTTCGATGACATCAAGGCGTTCAACGGCAAGCTCTTCGGCATGTTTCAGTGCTTGTTCAAGATTAATGGTCTGTTGTTCTTGCTTTTTAATGATATCAAGACGTTCAATGGCAAGTTCTTCGACGTGTTTAAGTGCTTTTTCGGTTTGAATGATTCGTTTTTCTTGCTTTTCAATGATTTCCAGACGATTAATAGCCAGATTTTCATTTTCAGCGAGCACTATTTGTAAATGTTCAAGGTAATTTCTACCTTTTTGCACATTGGCGTTATCGGAATCTAAAAAATGTTCGTATTCTTCTCCATGTAATTCATGGCCGATGATTGCGATTAAAGAAGGTAAATCCTGATGAAGCCATTGTTTTTCACCCCATCGTGGGGTTAACCAAAGGGCTTGCTTTAAGTCATCTAAAACTTTGATTGGATAAAGTTTACAGCCGCGCTTTTTAAGTTTTTCGGATAATTTAACGGTTTTATTCTTTGGTACAACCAGCAATCCACCTTCATAGGCAAAAGGAAAGATTGGGGTTGAATCTTTATTCATGTTATCCTGATTATGAACAGGAAAAGCCATGAAATAAACATCCAGATTCCATTGTAGAACGGCTTGTCCAAGTTTTAGCGACTGAGGATCTTCGTTACATTCCATCCATAATATTGATTTTCCTGTTGATAGGAATGTTGCATCATCTTCAATGACCGATTGTTCCAACCCTTCGATATCCATTTTGATAAGGTCAAAAGGCCCAAATTCTTCACGAATGCTAGTTAAGCTTTGGGTGTTGAATAATTTGTTATCGGATGGATTATCTTTTTTTTCGTTTTTAGAATGATTATCTTCTAATTCAAAACGTGTTGTGCCTAAATTATGTGCTTGATTTATACAAGGACGTACAATGCTATTTGATGGACCAATGATGGCATCAACAATGTCAAAAGGAATATTCAGATTCCGTTCTAAATTTTGACGTAACAAAGCTATGGAAATAGGATTTGCTTCAATGGCACAGATATAATATGCCTGCGAATTTTGGGCTATTCCCAGACTAAAAGTCCCTATAAAGGCACCAGCATCGAGAATTCGTGCTTTTTCAGGTAATAAACTGGCAAGGAATTCGGTTTCATTCCAACTCCATTCACCATAACGACTCAAATGCTGAGTAATGAGATCTTGTTCATCATCAGTAATAGTCATGAGGCCGTAGCGTGTCGTAATGGGTGGGGTCATGTCTGATTTTATACTTCTATTTAATTAACCATGCATTCCAATCACACAGGGACAAATTTGTTTATGTTCCCTGAAACTATTATTGGGTGTATCCTCTTTTTTAAAGCGAGACAAGATACAAGATATTTTATAAACTCTTCTCTTTAATTAAAATATTTTAGTATTTTATGGAATTAAAGCGATGAAACCAACTCTTTCCTATTGGCTGGCAGATAAGGAACAACAGCTTATGGCCAGTTTTTATCCCTATATGATGCCACTTTTACGTAAGCTGGATGCGGAGACCGCGCATAAATTAGGATTAGTGAGCTTGATGCTCGGCGTATGTGGCGGTGTTAGGCCATGGTCAGAAGATCCTTGTTTACATGTCGAAGCAATGGGACTTCGTTTTCCCAATCCCATTGGTATTGCTGCAGGATTTGATAAAAATGCAGAGGTGATTCGACCTTTGGTTCGTTTGGGATTTGGGCATGTCGAAGTTGGTACTGTAACGCCACGGCCACAATCAGGAAATCCCAAACCAAGACTTTTTCGACTGATGGCTGATGGTGCCATTATCAATCGGATGGGATTTAACAATGATGGTATTGATCGTATGGTCGTCCGTCTGGCACGTAATCATCGTTATGATCTTTCCAATCATTTTCCTAAGGTACCTTTGGCTGTAAATATCGGTATTAACAAAGTAGGTGCCGATCCTGAAAAAGATTATCCGCAACAAATTGGCCGTGTTTGTCATTATGCGGATTATATTGTTATGAATCTTTCTTCGCCCAACACGCCGGGGTTACGGGATTTACAAAGTCCTGCACGCTTAAAACAGATTTTGGCAGCTATTAATGAATTGCAACCCAAAAGACCTCCATTAGTCGTTAAATTAGCCCCTGACCTTGAACCGGCAGAAGCAGAAGTTGAATCAATTGTTGAAACGGTAATTGAAGGTAAGGTTCAAGGGTTAATTATGACCAACACAACCATTACCAGACCCACAACGTTAAGAAGCCCGCTAAGAGATGAGACCGGTGGGTTATCAGGCCGGCCTTTGCGTAAAAAAAGTACAGAAATGTTGGCACAGGTTGCCCGACTTGCCAAAGGTCGTTTAACATTAATTGGTTGTGGAGGAATTGAAAGCGGGGCTGATATTGTTGAAAAAATCATGCATGGTGCAGATTATACTCAACTTTATTCAGCTTTTGCTTATGAAGGACCGCCAATTATCCGTCGTCTTAAAAAAGAATTATTGACGATCTTGCAGCGTGACGGAATTAAAAATATCGCTGAAATCAAAGGGCAAGCCCTATAAAATCAAAAATCCCGCAAATCGTAATTTGCGGGAAATTGAAATAGTTAAATTAAAATCTTTCCTGATCTGCTAAAAGTAATTTTAGACATGACCCGATTGATAGGAAAAACGGCTTGGATCAATATGAATGGCTTTTAAAGCTTTACGCCATTTTTGAGTATAATCCGTTCCATAAATAATTTCTTCATTAAATTCTGTGTTTGGGGAAAAGAGCCATAAATTATTTTTAAGCTCTTCCTCAAGCTGATTAGGTGCCCAATTGGCATGGCCCAAGGCAAGAATAGCTTTTTCCGGGCCACCCCCTTCAGAAAGTTCTCGTAAAATATCCAAACTGGCGCTGAGCATTACGTCATCATTTACGGGGATACAACTATTTTCATGCCAATCCGTAGAATGCAAGACTAAACCATGACTACTTTCAACAGGGCCACCTTCACAGACTGAAAAATTCCGATGTGAAGGAATAGGAGAAATCCCAAGTTGTTTAAGAAGATTATCCGATGATGGACTATCAAGTTTACGGTTAATTACAATCCCCATCGCACCTTCTTCCGCAGAATGGACACATAAAAAGACCACGGTCTGTGAAAAAGGTGAACCGATCAAGGAAGGGCTGGCAATTAGAAGATGTCCAGCAAATCCAGTTTTGAGATCAGAAATCTGAAATGACATTACGGTATTTTAACCCAGTCTCTATAAGGTTTAGTTTAATCTTATCTTAAAAGGAACTGTATAGTTTTTAAAGACTCAAAGCAAAATTGATTGTGTAAAAATGATTTTTATAAATCATTACGGAATAAATTAGTGTAGAATTATAAAAAAAGGAACGAAAAGATGGGTGGCAGAAATAGCATTGCATTGGTTACAGGGGCCTCATCCGGTTTCGGTCAGGCGATTGCCTGCCGTCTCGTGAAAGAAGGCTATCGGGTTATTGCCGCAGCCAGAAGAAAAGAGCGTTTAGACGCTTTGGCAAAACAACTGGGTGAAAATCTGTTTCCTTATTCGCTGGATGTTACGGATATGGCTGCTATTCGGGAACTTCCGAAAAATTTACCACCAAACTGGCAGGCAATTGACATACTCATTAACAATGCTGGCCTTGCATTGGGAACGGCACCGATACCAGAGATTTCGCTTGAAGATTGGGAACAAATGGTTCGAACCAATGTGGTTGGAATGATAGAATTAACGCAAACCCTGATTGGTGGGATGATTGAACGGGGTTGTGGGCATGTGATTTCATTGGGTAGTACTGCCGGAACTTACCCCTATAAAGGGGGAAATGTTTACGGAGCGACCAAAGCGTTTGTAAAACAATTTATGCTCAATTTAAAAACGGATTTATTGGGAACCCCTATTCGAGTGACCAATATTGAGCCGGGTTTATGTGGAGGTACTGAATTTAGTGAAATCCGTACGCGCGATAAGGCAAAAGCCAAAGCTGTTTATGAAGGAACGCAACCTTTGACCGCGGAAGATATTGCCGAAACCGTAAGCTGGGTGCTTGGTTTGCCTGCACATGTGAATATCAACCGGATTGAAATGATGCCCGTATGTCAGGCATCGGGAGGGCTTGCGGTTTCACGGAATACAAAACATCAAGATTGAAATTAATTTGTTAAAAAAAATAGGTGATTGGAAATATTACAATGGCAGCTTCAGATTTTAAAACAATTAAGAATATCCTCAGAAAAAAATATCGCGTTGAAAATGGTAAACATTTTTCCTTAGCCGATTATGATCCTGCGGATATTGGTGGTTTATCCCTTGATAAAAAACAAGGGAAGAAGTTGCTTGAAAAACGTATTCAGACCCTTAACAATTTGCAAGAACTGCTTTATGCCAATGGGAAATGCGGTTTGATGGTTGTGCTGCAGGGGCTAGATACAGCGGGGAAAGATGGAACGATCAAACATGTGACATCTGGTCTGAACCCCCAAGGAATTCACGTGGCATCATTTCGGCAGCCTGGCCCGGTTGAGTTAGAACATGATTATTTATGGCGGATCCATGTTGCCGTCCCTGCAAGAGGACATATCGGTATTTTTAATCGCAGCCATTACGAAGAAGTATTGGTAACCAAAGTACATTCTTCCATTCTTAATAATCAGAAATTACCGCAATGGGCATTGAATGATGTCGATTTTTGGCAGCATCGTTACGAAGATATTGTCAATTTTGAAAAATATATCCATCATCAAGGGATCGCTATTGTTAAATTCTTTTTAAACATATCCAAAGAAGAACAACGTATTCGTCTTTTGGCACGGCTGGATAATAAAGAAAAACAATGGAAATTCTCGCCAAATGATCCTAAGGAACGGCAATTCTGGGAACAGTACCAAGCCGCTTATCAAACAGCGATTGCGCAGACTTCTTTTCCTCATGCACCATGGATTATCGTGCCAGCCAATAATAAATGGTATGCGCATCTGGTCGTCATTGAATGTTTGATTAATGCGTTAGAAAATTTAAATTTGACGGTGCCAAAACCCAAACCAGAAATCACAGATTCGATCGAACAATTAAAAGCGGAATTGGGCGAAGATACTTCTAAATAGGTTTTTATGATTGACTCAATTTATACCCGATTTTTAACTCGCTTAGGTTTTGCTTTTCTTTTTGTTATGGCGATTTCCGCGCAATCTCGTGCTGCGGAAATGCCAGCCAGTTGTGACAATAAAGGGTTTCTTGCCGTTCAAAGAACCTATGAAAATAATGCTTATTTACCCAAAGCTTACGTCCCGGTGCATATTTGTGGCAAGGTTCTGGCCCTTTCCAAAAAATCCAGACATACCCGTAGTGGAGCGCATGGTTATTTCTATGTTTATGTTGGGGAAGGGGTGTCCATCCGTATCGTAAGTAATTTGGATGCAATGGTGAATGATCCATTATGGCCATGGTTGCAAACAGGTGATTATGTAGAAGTAGCGGGCCGCTATTATTATGATAATCCAAGACGACAAGGGATTGATTGGACGCATAAAAACATAAGCCGCAAATGGCCTTTTTCAGGCTATGTAATGGTCAATGGAAATAAATACGAATAATTTATGAAATAATCAAATCAGTGAAAAGCTTTTCGCAAAGCGGCTTTTCATTGATTTGATGGATTTAAGATCAGTTAGCAAGATACGGGAATTGTTTTTGTGATCGCTTATAGGGATGGTAAGTATCATAATCTTTTGGGAATTCTTCTTTTGTTAAGCATCCCTCCCGTAGATCTTCATAAAGATTTACTTTAAGCCTTTTGCCATTGATAAGGTTTCGAATGCGCACGGTATCACCATTGGGTTCGGTTCGACCATAATAATAGAAACCGTCTTCACGTAAAATGCGATAGGGAAAATTCGAAAGCGGATTATCATCGTTCTTTAACGTAAACATGGTACTGTCATCGGGATTGGTCGAAAAATCTTTTTTATCCATTTGTTTGGATGGATCATCCTGAAGACAGATAACCAAAGCATCGCTATAAAGATCCGTTATCTGAGCGGAAATCTGCTTTAGTTCTATTCGTTTTTCTTTGTTATCAAGAAATAGCTCGAGCGTTCTTTTCTCTGGATTTATAGTGACCTCGATATTAATGATACGCTCTTTTCCCAATTTTCGGAAAGCCGCAATGGCTTCTTCCCAGTTTTCTGGTTTGTATCCTTTTTCCATAAACTGTCCGATCTCAATACAATAACGTTTGAGCTTTCCGGTCTTTTTCTCGACAAGCAACATATCAAGAAGATAAGGTATGGCACGTGATTTCAGCTTTGTTTGATCCATGTCAGAGCGGATAATATAGCGTTCACCGTTTATCGTCCGCACCTCAAAATCCTTTAATTCATAAAGGTTGTTCAATTTTAATTGCCATTGATAGCTATCAAAATAACGCTCAAAATGGTCTCGATTTGTTGGGATTTGAGGAAGTCTCTGCTTTAGGGTCTTTTCTGCTTCTGTTTTATATTTGGCTATAAAAGCTTGACGGTTGGGATAGGTAAAATTTTGAATAGGGCCATAAAGGTGATGGATAAATTTATCCCAATCATATGAAATCCGTTTTGCTTGAAATTTCTCCAATACATATTTTTCATTGCTATTGCCACCGGTAACCCAAATGACAACCATGCCGCCAGGTATTACGTTAACCGTCCAAGACGTCGTTTCTGTAAATTCTTGCTGCCAGGCAAACGTGTCGCGTTTATAAACAAAAGGGTTAACCGTGATATAGCCACCATATTTGGTGAAATCTTGGGATGGGAATGGATATTCTCCTTCCCAGAACTGATTTTCTAGAACCGAAAACCAACGCACAATGATTTTTCTAGGAAGCGGAACTTCGTTAAAACCACTTACCTGACTGCCTTGTGCCCAGGCATTCGCACTCCCCATGGAAGCACTGATCGGAAATTCGCTATTTCCATTCTTATCAAGAAAGTCAATACGATCATAAGCCATCGGTGCATAAGCAGGATAACCCGCATCAATGATAATTTTATAGCTTTTATCGAACGCGTTTGCGGCTTTTGCACAAGGGACAGAATGAAATAAGATAAAGATGCTTGTTATAATAGCAGTTAATTTAAACATGATTTTTCAAACGGAGATTTTTAGCGATTTTGACATATAAAATGAAGTGACCCAAATCATTTGAACCACTTCATTGTAATTTCAAGAATCGTAAATCTTTTTCTGCCGGATGATGGCCATATCAAGATTAAACAAGTTCTTTATTCTTTTTTGATTTTGATTCTACCGAGGGCGTATATTTGAAATTTAATTCGTTGTTTTTAACAGCGATACTAACCGTTCCGCCTTTTATCAGGTTTCCAAACAAAATTTCATCAGCCAGCGGTTTTTTGATATGTTCCTGAATGATACGTGACAGAGGACGTGCACCATATAAAGGATCATAACCACGATCAATTAGCCATTCCTTAGCAGCAGAAGTAAGCTTAATCGTTACATTCCGATCTGCTAACTGATCTTCCATCTGAAGGATAAATTTGTCAACGACACGAGAAATAACTTCAGGTGATAAGGGTGAGAAAGGAATAATCGCATCCAGACGATTACGAAATTCAGGCGTAAATTTTTCCTTAATTGCTTCTTCGTCTTCACCTTCACGTTGTGTGCGGGCAAAACCAATTACTTCCTGGTTCATTTCCGCAGCACCCGCATTGGTTGTCATGATCAGAATAATATTCCGGAAATTTATTTCTTTTCCATTATGATCCGTAAGCTTGCCATGATCCATGACTTGCAACAAAATATTATAGAGATCAGGATGAGCTTTCTCAATTTCATCCAGCAATAATACCGCATGCGGATGTTGATCAACGGCATCGGTCAAAAGACCCCCTTGTTCAAATCCAACATAACCTGGTGGGGTTCCAATTAATCGCGATATAGAATGCCGTTCCATATATTCGGACATGTCAAAGCGGATGAGTTCAATCCCTAAGATTGCCGCTAATTGCCGCGCAACTTCGGTTTTGCCAACACCCGTTGGACCAGAAAAAAGATAATTGCCAATTGGTTTTTCGACTTCTCGTAAACCGGCACGAGACATTTTAATGGCTGTGCTAAGTGCTTCTATGGCCTGTTCCTGGCCATAGACACGGCCTTTCAATCCTTCTTCAAGATTTTTCAAGACGATTTTGTCATCTGAAGAAACTGATTTCGGCGGAATACGTGCGATCTTGGCAATAGTTTTTTCAATATCTTGTAGACCAATTGTTTTGCGTCTGCGTTTTTCTGGAAGCAAAATGCGCGATGCACCGACTTCATCGATAATATCAATAGCCTTGTCAGGCAATTTGCGATCATTGATATATTTTACCGATAATTCAACAGCACCTCTGATTGCTTCATCTGTATAGCGAACATGATGATGCTTTTCATAATGGACTTTAAGACCTTGCAAAATCTTGACGGTATCTTCGATCGATGGTTCAGAAACGTCAATTTTCTGAAAACGACGGATCAAAGCATGATCCTTTTCAAAATATTGCCGGTATTCTTTATAGGTTGTTGATCCAATACAATGAAGCGAACCTTCCGCTAATGCGGGTTTTAAAAGGTTTGATGCGTCCATTGCACCATTAGATGTTGATCCAGCACCGATAATGGTGTGGATTTCATCAATAAACAAAATAGCGCCGCGATGTTCCTGCAAAGCGTTGATTACGGCTTTTAGCCGTTCTTCAAAATCGCCACGGTAACGTGTGCCGGCAAGCAAATTTCCCATATCCAGCGCATAAACCGTCCGGTTGCGTAATATGGATGGAATTTGTTTTTCGACAATGCGTTTGGCAAGCCCTTCAGCAATTGCGGTTTTCCCAACACCGGGATCTCCAACATATAAAGGGTTGTTTTTTGTCCGACGACATAGAATTTGAACGGTGCGTTCAATTTCATTTTCACGACCAATTAATGGATCAATACGCCCTTTTTTCGCTTTTTCATTAAGATTTACGCAATAAAGATCCAAGGTATTTTCTTTTTCTTCCTTTGCTTCGTTAAAAGAAGATGAATTTTCCATATTATCGGATGCGTTGTGAATTGGACGTTCGCATGATTTGGCAATACCATGAGCAATAAAATTCAAGGCGTCCAGACGGGTCATATCCTGTAATTGAAGGAAATAGACAGCGTGGCTTTCACGTTCCGAAAATAGGGAAACCAATATATTGGCACCGTTAACTTCATCATTTCCACTAGACTGTACTTGTATGGTGGCCCGTTGGATAACGCGTTGAAATGCAGCGGTGGGTTTTGGATCCGTAGAAAGGGTCGTTGTCAGGATGGTCAGATCATTTTCGATAAATTGTAAGAGATCATTATGCAATCTTTTCAGATTGATATTGCATGCTTGAAATACATTAAGAGCGTCCGGATCTTCGGTAAGACCCAACAAAAGATGTTCAAGCGTAACGTATTCATGATTATGGCTACCGGCCAAGTTTATCGCGCGGCGCAAAGAGTACTCTAGATTACGTGATAACATGCTCCATAGCCCCTTCGGGTAAGGCTCCCGTATTTTAATAATGCCAATTATCCAAGTATAATAGGTTTTCACACAAATAACAAACAATCAAGTTTACTTAATATTTGTATGTCGGCTTATTATTACAAGGGATCCTGTTGTGGGATATGAATTATTCCCGCTCAAGCATACATTGTAAGGGGTGTTGTTGCTGTCGGGCGATGTTGATTACTTGTGCGACTTTGGTTTCTGCAATTTCATAGGTATAAACTCCACAAACACCGATTCCATTATTATGAACATTCATCATAATCTTAATGGCTTCTTCAGTAGGTTTATCAAAAAGTTGCTGAAGAATATGAACGACAAAATCCATGGGGGTGTAATCGTCATTCAGCATCAGAACCTTGTAACGCGAAGGTTTTTTGGTTTTTTGCTGATTCTCAAAAAGTAAATCTATAAAAATTTGTTCATCATGTCCGGGATTAATGTTCTGGGATTTTGATGAAGCATATATACGAGATTGAATATTCATGTATGGATACTTAGATGAATCTGCGACAAAAAGGCCATGTTTTCAATAGGTTAGAATTTTTTGCATTTTCAGGATTTATTAGAGAAATATTTATTTTAAGCTATCAATCAACCATTATCATTTGAATAAAGCTAAAATCTTAGAAAAAAAGAAAATTGTTAATCAATCTATGATGATTTTCATTTTTTACATACAATACAAACGAAAAGTCAATGTTTACTTGTTGTTAAGCTAATTTACCACAATTGCAAAGAAATAGGAACTTTTCCTTCTATATCATTGTATTTTAAATGAATTTTGGGTTGTATTTCACTTTCAAAAAGGTTATAAGCAATTCGTCATAAAATAGTAATGCGATTATTGCTTTAATTTTTTTACTTTAATTTGAATCCGGTTCGTCCTATTTATTTAGTTAAGTTTTTTAAATAAATTGTGTTCGAATGTAAAATTAATAGCAAATAATGGATCTTGACAAACGGGAGACCAACTTGACCAATCGTTTATTTATTTGGAAAGGACCCGATTTGAAAAATTGCAGAATTCGTTTTGGAACAGCTTTCTTTTTAACCTGTTTGACTTTTATAGGGATTATGGGGCAAGCCAAAGCGCAATATCCAGGACGAATTAGTTCCATCGTTGTTGATATGGATGGCAATGTACTTTCCCAAAAAGATGCCAATCTGAAACGCTATCCCGCCAGTTTGACAAAAATGATGACGTTATACATGACGTTTCGCGCATTACGTGCGAATGCCATGTCTTTGGAACAACGCATTCCTATTTCAATACATGCGTCGATAATGGAACCTTCCAAATTGGGTTTGCGACCGGGCAATACTTTGACCGTGCGTGAAGCAATTTTGGCATTGGTTACCAAATCGGCCAATGATGCTGCTTGTGCGTTGGGTGAATTTATTGGCGGTGGCGACGAAGAACGTTTTGCCCAAATGATGACGCAGGAAGCTTGGGTATTGGGGATGGGCGATACCAAGTTTTATAATGCTTCGGGTCTTCCTAATCCCAATCAAACGACCACGGCCAAAGATTTTGCCACGTTGGCACGGCATTTGATTGTTGATTATCCTGAATATTACCAATTCTTTGCCGTTCCTTATTTTAATTTCCGGGGCCGCATTATCCCTAATCATGATCCCTTATTGAAATCCTATGCCGGTGCTGATGGTTTGAAGACGGGTTATACCGTTGCAGCAGGCCATAATCTGGTAAGTTCTGCAGTACATAGCAATGTGCGGTTGATCGGGGTTGTCATGGGTGCTTCAAGTAATAATCAACGGAATGCATTGATGGCCAATCTTCTGGATGATGGGTTCTCACAAAAAGGGATTGCTCCAGTTGCCAGACCGATTATTTTGGCACGTTCTTCAGCGACTTCAAGACACAAAACACGTCGTCGGGGGCATTCCTCCGCTATTCAGATGGCAGCAGCAAGCTCAACAAAGAGCAAAAGTCATCGTAATGTTACTTCAGTATCCACACGTGTAGCCAGTCGATCAACTTCTAAACGGTTGGCAGCGCAAGGAAATACAAAGAAACGGCCGCTTCATTTTATTCGTAGTAATGTTGTTACTTCTCAAAAGGCAAAACATCGCGGAAGAAGCTAAGGCACTAACATATAGTTTTTAAAAGGCATTTTCGAATTATCGGAAATGCCTTTTTTAATGATTGGAAGTTTTTATTTAAGATAACTTGAATACTGAGTTTATAATAGTTTAAGTATTTGCAAATAATCACGATAAACGCGTTAATAATGGAGAAGGGTATGTCTGACCGACGATTAACATTTTATAGCCAAGAAGATTTCAAAGGGTTGCGCAAGGCCGGTCGGCTTGCTGCGGAAACGTTGGACATGATTACACCTTATGTTCAGGAAGGGGTAACAACCGAAACGCTTAATCAAATTATTCATGATTTTACGATTGAACATGGTGCCATACCCGCACCCTTGAATTATCGTGGTTTTCCTAAATCCTGTTGTATTTCCATTAATCACGTTGTTTGTCATGGTATTCCTGGTGAACGCAAATTAATGAATGGCGATATTCTGAATATTGACGTGACATCAATTGTTGATGGTTGGTATGGCGACACCAGCCGCATGTATACCGTAGGTAAAACATCCCGTCTGGCATCCCGTTTAATCGATGTAACTTATGAATCAATGATGTTGGGGATTAAAGAGGTAAAACCCGGTAATACATTGGGCGATATTGGATATGTTATTCAGCAATATGCCGAAGCACAACGTTTTTCAGTAGTAAGAGATTTTTGTGGTCACGGTATTGGCCGAGTTTTTCATCAAGAACCAAATGTTTTGCATTATGGAAGACGAGGCGAGGGGCTGGAATTAAAACCTGGCATGGTATTTACGATTGAACCGATGATTAATACCGGAAAGCCGCATGTAAAGATCCTTGATGATGAATGGACTGCGGTAACGCGTGATCGGTCATTAAGTGCCCAATTTGAACATATGATGGGCGTTACAGAAGATGGGTGTGAAGTTTTCACATTATCACCCAAAGGATTGGACAAACCCCCTTATACATTGGAATAAAACCGCTTTATGACGATACCTAAATATGATGAATGTATGTTACCGCTCTTAAAGCGTAGCGCTGAAAAAGAGTGGATGATGAAAGATATGGTCCATCAACTGGCCATTGATTTCAGATTAAGTGAACAGGAAAAGATAGAAGTTAATTCGGCAGGAACTGAAATTTTTCCTATGCGAGTAGGATGGGCAAAAACCTATTTGAAAAATGCAGGCTTAGTCGTTCAACCACGTCGTGGTTCGATTGTCATTACTGATCGTGGACGCAAGGTTCTTAATAGACATCTTGATAAAATTGATAATAAATTCCTCGAAGAATTTAAGGAATTCAGAGATTTTTTGCATCGCGACCACAAATTAACAAAAGAAGGATCAGGATCGCTTGAAGAAGATCTGAAAAATGATGAAACAACCCCTAGTGAGCAGATTATAAATGCATATGATACGTTACAGAGAACACTTTATGCCGATTTGCTTGATGCCATATTAAAATGTTCTCCGCGTTTTTTTGAAAAACTGATCATTCGATTAATTGTAGGTATGGGTTATGGCGGTTCTTATGAAGAGGCTTCGCTCCATTTGGGACGTTCGGGTGATGGTGGTATTGATGGGGTAATTAATGAAGACCGGTTGGGGCTAAACAAAATCCATCTTCAGGCCAAACGTTATAATCCTAAATCCGGTTTGGGTGCCGATGTCGTTCGCGATTTTATCGGTGCATTATCCAGTCAGAAAGATCCCAAAAGGGGGATTTTACTGACTACTTCATATTTTACCAAAGATGCTTATAAAACAGCAGAATCATCAACGAATACGCATGTTATCTTGATTGATGGTCAACGTTTGGTTGAATTGATGGTAAAATATAATATTGGTGTTAATACTGAACAAACAATTGAAATAAAAAAAATCAGTGCCGAATATTTTGTTGATGAAATAGAGTAATTTGTATTGATTTTGAAATAAATTAATGTGCTATATTTGAATATAAGGATTTTATGTCATGCATCATTCTTTGAAATATTTAAGTGCTTACACATTGGGGTTGATGCTTTTATCAAGCAGTTTTTTGACTTCGAATAGTTTTGCGCAAGCTGGGAATGGTGCGGATCCTTTGGCTTTTGGCAAAAAGACTTTATCTGAAAAAACACCAACGATGCCGGTGGTTGCACGGAATGGGATGGTTGTTTCAGCAAGTACTTTGGCTTCCAAGGTTGGAGCGTATGTCCTGAAATCGGGTGGTAATGCTGTAGATGCAGCAATTGCTGTTGCTTATGCCATGGCGGTTACCTATCCGGCTGCAGGTAATATCGGAGGGGGCGGGTTTATGACTTTGCGCCTTCCAGATGGAAAAGCTTATTTTATTGATTTTAGAGAACATGCACCTAAAGCGGCAAAAGCCGATATGTATTTGGATAAAGATGGCAAAGTCATTCCGAATGCTTCGGTTTTGGGATGGAAAGCGGTTGCTGTCCCTGGGACGGTTGCTGGTATGGAAACAATACGGGAAAAATGGGGAACGAAATCCCGCCAGGATTTAATGGCACCCGCGATTAAACTTGCTAAAGAAGGTTACACATTAACCAAAGATGATGTGGAATTGATGGCGACTGCTACGGCGGATATGGCGCGGGATAAAGATGCAGCGAAAATCTTTTTGCGCCCTGATGGTTCACCTTTGCAAGTTGGGGATGTTTTTCGTCAAAAAAATCTGGCTGATAGTTTGAAATTAATATCAAAACAGGGAGCCGATGCCTTTTATAAAGGAAAGATCGCGCAACAGATTGTTGCAAGCAGTGAAAGCCATGGTGGAATTTTAACGCTTGCGGATTTTGAAGCATATAAACCACGGGTTATGAAGCCTTTGCAGTGTGATTACCGCGGCTATCATATTGATACCGCACCCCCTCCTAGTGGTGGTGGCGTTGCGGTTTGCGAGATGTTGAATATTCTTTCAGGCTATGATCTGAATAAACTTGGATTGCATAGTGCCGCATCCGTGGAACGTCAAACCGAAGCCATGCGCCGTGCCTATTCAGATCGGAGAAATCTCGGTGATCCTGCTTTTGTTCAAAATGATGTTGATCATTTTATTGATCCCAATTACGCGAAAGCCGTGCAAAAGCATTTGAAGTTTAAACATGCGATTGCTTCGGATGCATTAATTCCAGGGCAAGTGGCTTTGCAACCGGTTTCAAAATCCCATGCAGAAACAACCCATGAAAAGAACGAAACCACACATTTTTCAGTAATTGATAAAAATGGCATGGCTGTATCGGTTACTTATACCCTTAATGGTTGGTATGGGGCACGTGTTGTTGCCGGAAAGACCGGTATCGTTATGAATGATGAAATGGACGATTTTTCAACGGCACCGGGTGTTCCCAATATGTATGGTATTATTGGCAGCAAAGCGAATGAAAT
Source organism: uncultured Commensalibacter sp. (assembly GCA_945266285.1). Taxonomy (GTDB): domain Bacteria; phylum Pseudomonadota; class Alphaproteobacteria; order Acetobacterales; family Acetobacteraceae; genus Commensalibacter. The sequence goes on along the minus strand of CALYOP010000003.1, from coordinate 244,100 downwards.
TGCTCCTGAAAAAACGCCGCTTTCTTCGATGTCGCCTACAATTATTTCTTATCAGAACAAACCGTTTATGGTCATTGGAACCCCAGGAGGGTCACGGATACCAACAACAATTTTATCTGTTATTACCGGCGTTATCGATTATAATTTAAATATCCAACAAGCGATTAACCTTCCGCGCTTTCATCAACAATGGAAACCCGAACCCATACAGCTGGAAACCAATGCTTTAAACGAAGCCGTGCAAGGAGCATTGAAGAAAAAAGGCTATAGTTTCGAAACCTATTCAACCTGGGGTATAGCGGAAGGGATTACCGTTCATTATGACCCGCAAGGAAAGCAGGTTTTCCATGGTGGTGTTGATTACCGTCACGAGGATGGTGCTGCTATAGGTTATTAAACGGGTTGATCATCATGAATTAGGAGAAAACCCAATGGTCAAAGCGGATTTTATCAAAGACTTGATTATGAACAAGTATTGGAAATGTACGAGTTCTAAAGATGAAGTTTTGGCCGAAACGGTTTTTTTCCATAAAAATGGTCAATTAATAGGTTTTAAAAGTCCCGATGAACGTTATTGGGATATTGTGGATAATCGATTAGCAATATTTGATAACCATAAAAAGATTTCATCCCGATATCCCAAAATCCATATTGAAGAAAATAACCAGATTATTTTTGAAGGTTATAAAACCGAAGAAAATACTGTCAAATTATGGCTGGTTTCTTATCCAGAGGACTATAAACCAAAAGCTTTTTCTGCTGCTCGGGATAGCATGCCTGATCAAGATATCGGTGATCATTCCTATGGAAAAATCAAGATTATTGATGCGCGTGGTGATGATCTGCAAATGGGGAAATTCTGCTCTATTGCAGAGAACGTTTCATTGATTTCTGGCAATCATGCTTATAATTATGTCACGACTTATCCGTTTAAATCCGTCAAAATGTGGCATAATCAATGGTTACCTTTAGATGATATCGAAGATCATATTTGGAACGATAAAACCATTATCGGTAATGATGTTTGGATCGGACAAGGTGTCGTGATTAAAGGGGGAATTACGATTGGTGATGGTGCGATTATTGCCGCGAATGCCGTGGTTACGAAATCGGTTCCTCCTTATGCGATTGTTGGTGGTAATCCAGCCAAAATTATCAAATATCGTTTTTCGGAAGCACAGATTAAAGCTTTATTAAAAATTAAATGGTGGGAATGGGCAGATGAAACCATCAATGATCAGCTTTATAAAATGATGTCTCCAGATATTGATGCCTTTATTGAAGAATTCTTACCACTTGTGCCTCAGCCATCTGAAGAACAGTCGAAAGATGTTACGAAAGTAGGGGAAGTTTCTACAGAGAACGCACCCTTATCCATACAATCATCCGAAGAACCGATAAATGTCGAAGCAAAAGTAGATGAGAATTCGACGAAGATTGTTTTATCGTTATCTCCATCACCTGAAGAACAGCAGGATGATGCAGGGGCTAAGGGAAATGAAGAATCCCAAATTGCATTGCCGCCTCCTAAAAATACATTACCGGATGTTTGAAAAATCAATCATAGAATAATTAGATTTTCTAAAAAAACACTTGTCATCCTCCCCTCTTTATGTGTTACAAGGGAGACGGAAAGTCGATGGTGGACAGACACCTTGTGAACTCGGTCAGGTCCGGAAGGAAGCAGCCATCGTGAGTATCGTCTGGGTCATTTTTCGGCTTTCCACTTTTCACAATTAAACGATATAGGGTAAGTACATCATAACCCTTTTTTGTTTTGAAACTTTCTGGAATGAATTAGATGGATGATATTCCAGACGATAATTTGCCGCAATTAGAAACAGAATCTGCCAATTTATTTGGTGAATTACCCCAAGTGGTGCCGCAAGCACAACAATCCTATCGGGTTTTGGCCCGTAAATATCGACCTCAGACTTTTGATGACCTGATTGGGCAAGAAGCAATGGTGCGTACTTTGCGCAATGCTTTTGCGATGGGTCGTGTGGCACATGCCTTTATGTTGACAGGGGTTCGAGGGGTTGGAAAAACCACAACAGCACGAATTATTGCCCGGGCATTAAATTGCGTGGGGGTTGATGGTAAAGGTGGTCCAACGGCTGATCCTTGTGGAGTTTGTCCAAATTGTAAGGCGATTTTGGCAGATCGTCATCCGGATGTATTGGAAATTGACGCGGCATCGCATACTGGGGTTGATGATGTGCGTGAAATTATCGAAGGGGCGCGTTTTCGACCCATTCAAGCCCGGATGAAAGTTTATATTATTGACGAAGTGCATATGCTTTCGCGCAATGCTTTTAATGCACTTTTGAAAACGTTAGAAGAACCACCGGAACAGGTAACCTTTATTTTTGCAACAACGGAATTGCGCAAAGTACCGGTTACCGTATTATCACGTTGTCAACGTTTTGATTTACGGCGTGTTTCACAAGAACAATTAGCCGAACATTTCACGAAAATCGCAGAAAAAGAAAAAGTTGCTATTGATCCGCAAGCAATTAATTTGATTGCTCGTGCAGCAGATGGATCCGTTAGAGATGGTTTGTCCTTGTTGGATCAAGCTATTGCCCGTGGTGGGGAAGATCACGAACCGATTTCGGCCGCGACGGTTTCTGAAATGCTGGGATTTGCTGATCGTGCTTTGGTATTTGATTTGTTTGAAGCTTTGATGGCTGGAAAACCAGATCGGGTTTTGGAATTAACAGCCCAAGCACATGCTAATGGTGCGGATCTTGGTGTTTTGTTGACGGATTTATTGGATCTGGTTCATCTGATTACGCGAATTCAAACCATTCCTTCTTTGCGAAAAAGCGGAGAACTTTCGGAATTAGAGCGAATACGTGGCGTGCAATTTGCGGATTTGCTTTCGGTTCCGGTATTGGGACGGGCGTGGCAGATGTTGCTTAAAGGGATTGGTGAGGTTGAAATCGCGCCTAATCGGCGTGCTGCGGCGGAAATGATTTTAATCCGCTTATGTTATGTAGCCGATTTACCCAGTCCCGGCGACCTTGTTAAAAGTTTGACGCAAAATGGTAGCGGAAGCAATCAAGGGATAGGGAGAAATATACCATCGGGTAGTGGAAAGCCGTCGACCGCGACGAATAATTTTTCTGATGGTGGGCGATTATATGCTGTTGGGCAAAGCGAATTAGCGCCGACAAATCCACCCGTGCAACCACAGGTTCAGAATTTTGCAGAGCAATGGCAACAACCAGAAGCCTTATCTGAAAAACAGCAATTTGAATGGCAAAGTTGGCGCGAAATCCTTGCTTTTGTCAAAAAGAAGGAAGAGCGCCTCTTACATGCGCATATGCGCAATTCGGTGCATCTTGTTCGTTTTGCGCCCCCTGTTATCGAAATCCGTATCGAAGATAACGTTTCAGGAAAGCTTGCTTCGCAGTTAAGTAAATTGTTGAATGAAAATTCAACAGCACGTTGGACGATTGTTCTATCGCAACAGGCCGGCGAACCAACTTTAATGGAACAAGAACAGGAACAGGCCGCAGAAGATCTTGAGGCAGTTAAAAAGGAACCTTTTGTTCAACAAATATTGCAGATGTTTCCTGGGGCGACTTTGGCACGGGTGACAAATCATCAATTGGATGAATATGGCCTTTCTCCAGAAGTTTTTCCCGAAATTGATGAGGAAGAACCGTTTTTAGAATATTCAGAGGATGACGAAGAAACCTCTTTTCAGTAATAAAAGTTAGATTAATCTTATTAAAAGGGAAAAATAATTTATGAAAAATCTTGCAGGGTTAATGAAACAAGCTTCTCAGATGCAAAGCAAAATGGCCGAAATGCAGGCAAAACTGGAAGAAATGCGGATTGAAGGTTCTTCAGGGGCAGGAATGGTTACCGTCATTTTAAGCGGTAAAGGCGATATGAAATCGATTAAAATCGATCCAAAACTGGCTGATCCTGCTGAAATGGAAATGTTGCAGGATTTGATTGTTGCCGCTTGTGCTGAAGCACGTCGTCATCTTGATGAAAAAGCAGCGGAAGAAATGCAAAAAGTCACGGGTGGGTTGAATTTACCCGAAGGAATGAAATTTCCTTTTTAATTATAGAACATCAGAACGGGTGATATTATGGGCGGTCCTGAAATTGAACGGTTAATTTCGTTATTAAGCAAGCTGCCCGGTTTAGGTCCCCGTTCTGCAAGGCGCGCCGCACTTGCATTACTACGTCAACCCGAAAGCCGGATGCGACCATTGGCGCAGGCATTGGAACAAGCTGCACAACAAGTAAAGACATGTTCGCAATGTGGTAATTTGGATAGTACTGATCCTTGTGCAATCTGTAGCGACCCTAGCCGTGAACGGGATGTAATTTGTGTCGTTGAAACGGTGGGGGATTTATGGGCATTAGAACGGGCAGGGATCTTTAAAGGGCTTTATCAAGTTTTGGGTGGGGTTTTGTCGCCATTATCGGGTTTTGGTCCTGATGATTTAAACATTGCCCCTTTGTTTCATCGTCTTGAAACACAGGAAATTCGTGAAATTATTTTGGCTTTGGGGGCAACGGTTGATGGGGTTACAACACTGCATTGGCTTTATGAAAAATTGCAACCATGGAATGTCAAAATTACACGGGTAGGACAGGGAATTCCTATGGGGGGTTCCCTTGAAGTGTTGGATGAAGGAACTTTAACAGCGGCTTTGATTGCAAGGCGTCCTGCCTGAATGAATTTATAATTAATAAATGTCCATTCTTTTTGAAGAGTATTCAAATGAATCCTGAATATAAATGGAATGATTTTTTTTGCCTTCCGCAATCTTTGCCCAAAGTTGTTTTTATAACGGGCGGAACCGTAAGGTTGGGGCGCGGGATTGCGTTGCTTTTAGCACGTGTGGGGTTTGATATTGCCGTTCATTCCCGCCGTGATACACCCGAAGCGCAATCGGTTTTACAAGAAATCCGTGAATTGGGTCGTAAAGCGGTTTTATTAACGGCTGATCTATCGAATAGTGAAGCGGTATCTTCATTAATCAAAAAAGCACAAGAAAAATTGGGTGATATCGGCGTTTTAATTAATAATGCCAGTACATTTGATCGTGATGAATGGGATGATGTGACGGAAGAAAGCTGGCAAAGGCATATGCAACCCAATTTATGGGCACCTTTTCAATTGATTCAGCAATTTGCTAAATTGTTGCCACAAGCAAAATCGGGTGTTGTCATCAATATGTTGGATCAACGGGTTTGGTCTTTAACACCGCATTTTGTAAGCTATACCGTTTCTAAAACAGGATTATGGACTTTGACGCAAACAATGGCCCTTGCCCTTGCTTCGAAGTCTATACGGGTTAATGCTATTGGTCCAGGACCAGCAATGGCCCATAAACGCCAGACGGCAGAACAATTTGCCCGTCAATGCGCAAGTGTTCCTTTGGGCTATGGAACTTCTGTAGAAGAAGTTGCAAGAGCTGTATTAAACTTGATTTGTTTACCTTCTGTTACCGGTCAGATGCTGGCCTTGGATGGTGGGCAACATTTGCAATGGTCACCCGCAGCCACTTCCAATATAGATGAATTGGAATAACATTAATTATGACTTTTTTCCCTCCTTGGCCGCAAGATCCTCCTTTGCGGCGTATTTTTGTTAATAATCTTGTTTTACCAGCCCATATCGGGGTTTACGATTTTGAACATGGCGTTCAACAACGGGTCTGCATTAACGTTAGCCTTGGAGTTGTAGAGGCAGAAAAAACAGGTCCAGATGATTTATCCCGCACGGTTTCTTATGCGGTTGTTGTTGATAAAATCAAAGAAATCATCGATCAACGTCATTTCCAATTGGTGGAAACTTTGGCAGAAACCTTGGCTGCTGCCATATTGGAAGATCAAAAGATTATTATAGTCAGAATTAAAGTGGAAAAGCTTGACATCCTTCCCGAAGCAGAAGGGGTTGGCGTAGAAATAGAACGAAAAAATCTATAATTTAGCAGTTTAAACATAGATCACTTTATAAAAATCATTGTTTATAGAGTGGTAAATTATGGTGAATATAATGCAGCAAACGTGATAATTTATTTATTTTATTTAATAATTGTTATTTCATTTTAGAATATAAATTTATCATTATTATTTAAAATATTTCCTGAATATTTTTCAGTTAATAGTGAAGATAGGATTATAATTCTAAATAAAATTATGCTGACCTTTATCAATCAAATAGATCGAAGAATACGAAAGCAATGATCGGTATTCATAATAAGATTTGTTATGAATATATTTTTATTATAAATATATTTCATTAAAATATAACTGATCATTGTAATGAGATAATAATGTGTAGAAAATATAAGAAAATTAATCGGTTATTACTTGTATTACCATTAATGACATTTATGATTTCCTGTAGCGATTGGGATTATAACCATGATAATTCAAATTCAATTATTACCTATTATGATAACCATTCAAGGTGGGATAACCAAGGATTTACGCTAGAAGAATATCGAATATATAAAGCTGCGGGAATGAATAATCTTAAAAAAAATCAAAATAGTGCCCTTCCTTGGAAAGAGGCCGGGATTCCAGCTATGGATGCTGTAAAATATCATCAACAATGGCAGGGAATGAATATTGATAATAAAATTGCCATTTATTTCATTAAACGGAATATTTCTTTAGATCAATATATACAAGCTGTGAATGCGATTAGAGATTCAAACATTACGAATATTGTTTATTTCAGCGAAGATATATTGAAGGTTGTACAATATATCAAAAGTGGGATGTCACCTTATAATTCTGTGATGAGAGTAAAAGAAGAAATAGAGAATGAGAAAAAAATGGGAGGTGAAAAAAGTTACAGATCATGCCAAGGGCCACTTGAAGAAATGTATCCCACTGATATTGGTAGTATCACCCCATTTAACGTAATTGGTAAATGTTATATTCTTCCTTTTGATATTTATCCAATAAAATGGATATCAAAGAAACAGATATTTAATCGGTTTCCACCTGGTTCGCTAAGATATAGTCCTTATTCACACAGAGATACAACTTTTTATATTGAATCTGATGAAGAAATCCAACCCAATACTCAGATCGAAGTCATCGGTATTCAACCAAAAATTTATGATCTTGGAATAGAAATAAACGAAGGTTATGTTCCGTCTTTTCATATTATAAAATATCCAGAGTATTAATTTTTATTTTAATTGGTTCTTGTTACATATTTTAAATAAAGGGCTTATTATTTTTATAAGTCCTTTATTTGGAATAATGTGTATTTTATAAGAGATATACAAAAATCAGAAGCTATTGGAATAAGTTATCGATATTTGAAAATATTTTATAAATTATAATTATTTAAGAACAAAAAAAGAACATCGACACATTCGTTATATTATGAGGATTTTGCTTATTTTGGTTATCAAAAATTTATAAGCGACTAATTATAAAAATCAGACAAAGCTATTTGATAATTCAAAAGATTGGATAACCATGCCGGATGAGGGATTTGAACCCCCGACCTTCGGTTTACAAAACCGCTGCACTACCACTGTGCTAATCCGGCGCCGAATCACTTTGTATGAAACTTGATGTTCTATGCAATAATATTGTCTGGAATTCAAGGGCTATTAAAGAAGAATTTTCAAGAATAATTATTGTTTAAGATATTTCTTAATTGAATTTCATTAAATAGGTTTGGGAAAAGGTCATTCGTTGATAAATAGGAATAAATATTTAATTTCTTTCCTCTTGTTTTTATTGATTTGATGCTTAATATATTTAGGCAGAAGGCCGGTGAAAAGACTGGTCTTCTAAAATTGGATGAAAAAAGACGTTCTTGGGGCGGGGTGTAATTCCCCACCGGCGGTGTTGGAATAAGTCCTCAGCCCGCGAGCGCCCGTTATATTTTACGGGGTCAGCAGATTCGGTGATATTCCGAAGCCGACGGTTAAAGTCCGGATGATAAAGAGCGATATTAATGATCTCCTTCCTTGCAAAAGGGGGAAATCCTTTTACGTGCCCTATGATGTCTAAAATGAGGACATAAGGAATGCAGGCACGCTTGTTAGAATCAGCAGCACTTCAATCGAACGTTCAGGAAGATCTTCCTGCACGGATTGCTGTTGCGTTTGAACAGGCCGTTCACGAGGCATGTCATTATATTGGCCGAACGGCACCAAATCCTCCAGTTGGTTGTGCATTATTAGATAAGGATGGCCGTATCTTAACGGTTGCGGCCCATCATCAGGCGGGTGATCTTCATGCCGAAGCTTTGGCTTTGAAACAGTGCCGGGAATTAGGATTATGGGATCAAATTGCCGAAGCGGTTGTGACGTTGGAGCCTTGTAATCATAGTGGTCGAACTCCGCCTTGTGTTCATGCGTTGCTTGAATCCTCTGTGCAAAAAATATGGATTGGTGCGGTTGATCCGAACCCACATGTTTGTGGAAAGGGGGCTGAGCGGCTTATGCAGAATGGGCGCGAGGTCATTTTGCTTAGTCAATTAGAATCTGACAAAAGCCATTATTGGGCACAGCAATGCCGTAATTTGATTGCACCTTTTGCCAAAACGGTATTGCACCGCAAAGCTTTGCTTACCGTAAAACAGGCAATAAATATTCACGGCGATATGTATCCTCCTGCGGGACAAAAAACGTTTACTTCTTTTACCTCCTTAAAATTAGCGCATCAGCTTCGACGGGGTACCGAAGCGATTATTACCGGTTCACGAACAATTATGACCGATTGGCCGTCTTTTACCGTGCGTAATGTGACGGATCACCCTGATCGAAAGCGGTTATTGGTCATTTGTACCCATCATTCAGGAACGTTAACGGATTTAATTCCTGTACAATATGTTCAACAGGCGGAAACAAATGGTTTCCGAATTCAGCTTTGTCGTGATGTTCATCACCTTGGTGAAATATTAGCGGATCAAGGGGTAATCTGGGGCTTGGTAGAAGGGGGGCCAAAGCTTTTGCAAACGTTGAAACAAGATGATCTTTGGGATGATTGGGTCACTATTCAGCAACAAGCCCATGGTGAAGACAAAATTTCAATTCAAACCAATCATGGGGATAGTCCTGCTCAGCTGTTGTTTTCTGATTTTTATGATTATAAAGCAAAGGAAGAAAAATGTTCTCTGGCATCATAGGTTACCTGGGTCGTATTCAAACCATTGCAAAGGAAAAGGATGCAATGGTCATTACGGTTAATACGGGAATGAGCAACCTTAGCATCGGCGAAAGTGTCGCTGTGAATGGGGTTTGTTTAACCGTGACCGAAATACATAATGCTGGGGAAGCAACGTTTTTTATTAGTTTTGAAACCTTGAATCGAACTAATCTGGGACAATTAAAATTAAAAGATCGTGTCAATCTTGAACAGGCAGTCACCCCATCAACCCGTTTATCGGGTCATATTGTCCAAGGTCATGTCGATGCAACGGGGCGTTTTATTGATACCAAAGAAGTGGGTGAAGCCCATGAAGTTACATTTGCATTACCTGCACATCTTAGAAAATATTTGGTTGAAAAAGGTTCGATTGCGTTGGACGGGATTAGTTTGACCTTAAATTCCGTCGGAGATGTTGGTCAGGCACCTGCGCATTCCGATGAATTTTTAATTAGTTTGATGATTATCCCCCATACATGGGAAAATACGACTTTGGGACAATTTGTTGCTGGAGCCATGATTAATGTAGAGGTTGATATCATTGCAAAATATGTGGAGAATCTATGTATAACCCGGAATTAGTCGCGACGATGAACGATGAACTAAAGACGGCTATTGAAGCTATCCGTGCAGGTCGCATGGTTTTAATGGTCGATAGTGAAGATCGCGAAAATGAAGGTGATCTGGTTTCAGCAGCAGAGCTTATTACACCGGAAGTGGTTAATTTTATGATTACCCATGCTCGGGGTATTTTATGCATGCCTATGGAGCAAGATCGTTTGGAGCAGCTTCAACTTCCATTAATGTGCAAATTAAATACCTCGGCACATAATACGGCTTTTACCGTATCAATTGAGGCAAGTAGTGGCGTAACAACGGGTGTTTCTGCTTATGATCGTGCCCGAACTATTCAAGTTGCATCCGCTATAGATGCCAAACCTGAAGATATTGTTCGTCCTGGTCATGTTTATCCGTTATTGGCCAAAGCCAATGGGGTGTTGGAACGGGATGGACATACCGAAGGTTCGATTGATCTGGTTAAGATGGCTGGATTGCGTCCAGTTGCGGTGATTTGCGAAGTATTGAATGAAGATGGAACAATGGCGCGTTTGCCACAATTAAAAGTCTTCGCTCAGAAATACGATATTCCAATTGTATCGGTGCAATCGATTATAAACTGGCGCCGTGAACATGATCCAATGCATGAAGCCGCCCGAAGTGTTAAGAATCGAATAAAAGCAGGTGAAGTGGCGAAATTCCCAAATGTTTATGGGGGCGAAGATTTCAAAATACAAGCTTTTATGGATGTTTACGGCAATGAACATGTTGCGGTTATCAAAGGCGATGTTGCCAATCCATCCGATGGAGTTGTTCCTTTGGTAAGAATGCATTCCGAATGTTTAACCGGGGATGTATTGGGATCTTTACGATGCGATTGTGGGCCGCAATTACATCATGCCATGAAAGTCATTGGTCAGGCACCTTGTGGGGTTCTGATTTATTTAAGGGGACATGAAGGTCGCGGAATTGGTTTGTTCAATAAAATATCCGCTTATGTTTTACAGGATAAAGGGCTGGACACTGTCGAAGCCAATCATCAATTAGGTTTTGCAACCGATATGCGAGATTGGGAAGGTGCATGGGCGATACTGGATTATCTGGGTATTCGGAAACTTGATTTGCTGACCAATAATTTGGACAAGGTTGCTATTTTAGAGGAACAAGGTTTTAAGGTTGAGAATCGGGTTCCCTTAGAAACGGATCCTAATCCTTATAATTATGCATATCTGCAAACCAAACGGGAAAGGATGGGGCATGATTTGCATAAAAAACTTAAGGAAAACATGGATAAAGGAAAAGTAGTTTAGAAATTTATTAAGATTTGAAAAAACATTTCCATGAATGTTTTTGACAGAATGTTCAATTTGGAAAATAATATCCCGAATTTCAAACAAGTTTGAATGAAGCAAAATGGCAAAGCTATGCTGGCAAAATCAAGATGCGGTCAGAGAACAGCTTTCTGTAACAGAAGAGGATTGGCTATTTGACAGAGGATCGTTAACAAAAAGGTTAATGAAACTTAGTCATGGAAATCTTACGCTAGAGATTTTGTCAGAAGCAAAGCAGTTTTTAAGAGAAGATGAATATCAATATTTAGATATTTCCCCATCACAACCCCAATGGGTAAGGGAAGTCATCTTAAAAGGAAATAACGTTCCTTGGATCTATGCACGGAGTATTCTTATTGCTCCGCATGAACATCAAGATAATCCAACATCATTCATCCATACGGGGAAACAGCCGCTTGGATTTATTTTGTTCGATAAGGCAAATTTTGAAAGATCTTTTATAGAAGTAACACGTTACGCAAAAGAAAACCTTCCTTTGAAATATTCTTATGCTGAATTATGGGCAAGGCGATCCTGTTTTAAAAACGAACAACAAATCGCATTTGTGCAGGAAGTATTTTTGCCAGATTTGTGGAAAATAGTTTAATAGGGTCTGTAAAATAAGCGACTTTAATCTTCATAAATAAATGATTGGATAATTTTGTTATGATCAAAAAAACTGCGGCTTCATCCATCGAATTTTCATTTAGCGAACCTCCACGGATTGCCATTGTTGTCAGTCGTTTTAACGAAACCGTAACCGAAGGGTTGTATAAAGGGGCGTTGAAATGGTTATCGGAACATGGATTACCCTTTAATTCCGAAGATCGTTATAACGTGCCTGGTGCTTTTGAAATGCCATTAATTGCACAACAATTGGCGAAAACCGGTCAATATGATGGCGTAGTTTGTTTGGGATGTGTGATTAAGGGAGATACAGCCCATTTCGAATATATTAGTTTGGGCGCAACGATTGGCTTGGTGAATGCGTCTTTGACAACAGAAATTCCCATTACTTTTGGAATTTTGACTACTTATACTGCAGAGCAGGCAGCGGTAAGGTCACAGGAAGATCAAGAAAACAAAGGTCGTGAAGCGGTGGGTGCGTGTATTGAAAGTCTGGCTTTGCTTGAAAAAATCAATCAACTTAGCTGAAATAAGACGTCAGAACTTCCAAAATGGAAGGATGGTCGAAAAAGCGAGTTTATAGAATACAGCATAGCAATTTTCTATGGCATTATCATCAATATGCTTGATGAAATTGTACAATCCTTATAGAGAATACAAAATTAAGATTTAACCATATTTAGATTTATTAAATTTTTTATAAAAAGGGGGCTGATACCAACATGGTGTCTGCATTCATCGGGCGTATCATTGCATTATGTTCCCGTTACGCTTGGTTTATCATTATATTTTATGCGATTTTATCCGTATTGTCAGTGGTTATTTCTGCCAGGAAGCTAGACATCACAACGGATACCACGAAAATGTTTTCGACCAGTATGGCATGGAAACAGCGTTCTGACTGGATGGGAAAAGCTTTTCCACAACGTGAAAATCTTTTGGTAACGTTGATCGAAGCAAAACTTCCCGAAGAAGGTGAATTAACAGCCAAAGCGTTGGTGGAACGTTTACAAGCGGATACTGAACATTTTACTTTTGTCCAATCACCGGAAAGCAATCCTTATTTAATAAAAAATGGATTGCTTTTTCTTGACCCACCTGTTCTTGAAGATACACTGAATAGCATTGTCAAAGCGCAGCCTTTCTTAAGTGGTTTGGCTGTTGACCCATCAGCCAGAGGTTTGTTTGATGCACTGAATCTGATTACCTTAGGCCTTAAGGAAGGCGGCGTTGATTTAACGCTTTATCATGATGCGTTGCATTCTTTTGCTGATGCGCTGGAAAGCGAAGCCAATGGAAAAAGACAATATTTTTCCTGGGAAATGAGTATGTCGGGGCAATTGGTTAATTTGATAGGTAAATATCAATTTGTCATTGCAAAACCTAAACTGAATCTCAATTCTCTACAACCTTCAGGTGCTGCAGCTGAAAAGCTCCGTCAAATCATATCAGAACTTGAATTCGTCAAATCTGGTGACGTTAAAACCTATATTACCGGCGATGCCCAGATCAATGACGAAGAATTTTCGACCGTCATGCATGGTATGGTTGCGGGTTTGTTTGCGTCATTTGTTCTGGTTGCTATATGGCTGTTTTTTGCTGTTCGGACCTGGCGTATTATTTTGCCTATTTTGCTTGTGCTGATTGTCGGATTATTACTGACGACCTGGTTTGCAGCAATGGTGGTGGGAACGCTTAATCTGATTTCGGTAGCCTTTGCGATATTATTTATTAGTATTGCTGTGGATTTTGCCATTCAGTTTTCCGTGCGTTTCCGCGGGCAAGTTGCGGTTTCATTAAAAGAAAATAATATACAGCATGCTTTGGTTAAAACGGGTTATGAAACGGGAAAACAAATTTTTATAGCTGCATTTGCTGCGGCTGCGGGGTTCTTAGCCTTTACACCCACTAAATTTATTGGTGTTAAGCAGTTAGGGTTAATTTCCGGGGTGGGAATGCTGATTGCTTTGGTTTGCACGCTAACCCTTTTACCGGCTTTTTTAACCATTTTCCGACCCAATGTCGTTTACAAGATGGCGGGTTTTCCAAAATTAAGGGGATTAGATGTCAAGGTAAGGCGTTACCGTTACGGAATTATTGCCGTTTATGGAGTGATTGCAGCAATTGGTATATTCTTGTTGGTTGATCAAAAGGTTACTTTTGATGCTGATCCTTTCCATACCAAAGATAGCCATTCAGAAGGCATGCGAGCGCTGCAATTATTGATGGAAGATCCACATTTATCCCCTTATACGGCGGATGTTATTGTTAATTCTCCAGAAAAGGCGAAAGCGGTTGCGGATCGTTTGTCAGATTTGTCGATGGTTCGTGATGTCGTATGGCGTGACTCGTTGGTTCCAGAAGATCAGGAAGTCAAATTGCCCATGTTACAAAACGTGGCTACCATTCTTCTTCCGACATTGATCGTCAATAATCCAACACCCCAACCCACACCGGCCGAACTTCGTCAATCAATCGCAAAACTTGTTCAGGGATTGGATGAGGTAAAAAGCAAAACCGCAAAAGCGAGTCCTTTGCGGCGGATTCACCGCGCTTTGAAGAAAATCGAAAATTTACCTGATGCCGATTTGATGCGGGTGAATTATGATTTGGTACGTTTCCTGCCATTTCAGCTGGATCGATTAAAGACCATGTTAACGGCACAAACGGTAACGACAAGGGATATTCCCAATGATCTGTTACAGGATTATCAGACGCATGACGGGAAATTAAGGTTGGAGGTTTATCCCAAAAGCCGTTTGAAGAATAATCAGGAAATCACCGAATTTGTAAATCAAATTCGTACGGTTGCACCGGATGCAGCAGGGACAACGGTGGATATTATCGAAAGTGCAAAAACCGTTGTCGATGCTTTTCGCGTAGCAGCACTTATGGCGATTGCTACCTTGGCATTAATTCTGTTTCTTGCCTTAAGACGGCTTTTGGATATGTTCTTGGTCTTAATGCCACTTATTTTGTCAGGATTAATGACGGTTATTGTTATTGTTGTTTTGCAACTGCCGTTGAATTTCGCAAATATTATTACCCTTCCGCTTTTATTGGGGGTTGGGGTGTCGTTTAATATTTACTTTGTGATGAATTGGCGTGAAGGGCTTCATTTTCCGCTTTCTTCCCCTACGGCAAGGGCGGTTTTATTTTCTGCCTTAACGACTGGTACTGCCTTTAGCGCATTGGCTGCTTCTGCACATCCTGGAACAGCAAGTATGGGTTATTTATTACTCATTTCTTTGGGTTGCACGTTGCTGGCAACGTTGATTTTCGTGCCAGCAATATTGCCAAAGCGTAAAGTCGACTTGGAATAACGTGTTGTTATTTTCAAAAACTAGGCTGGTGAAGAAAGCAGGCAGTTTTTGTAAAAGGAATTAAAAGCACGGGCGCGATGACTGATTTCGTTTTTTTCGGCATCGGTCATCTCGCCAAAGGTTAATGACGACCCTGTTGCCTTAAATACGGGGTCGTAACCATGGCCATTTTTGCCACGGGGTGGCCATACAAATTCACCATCAACGCGACCATCAAAACTACGGATTGTTCCATCAGGCCAGACAACACATAAAGCGCAAAAGAACCAAGCAGACCAATCTTTGTTATGGCCTAATTCTTCACGAATACGTTCCATCGCCGCTTTGTAATCTTTGTTGGGGCCTGCCCATCGGGCTGAATAAATTCCGGGCGCACCTTTTAAAGCATTCACACAAAATCCTGAATCATCCGCAAGGGAAATCATCCCCGATGCTTTGGCTGCGGCGACGGCTTTGATTTCCGCGTTTGCGTTAAAGCTGTCTCCTGTTTCTTCGGGTTCTGGTAAATCCAAATCGGCAGAAGAAATGACCCGAATATTATATGGGGCCATCATGGTTTTCATTTCCCTGATTTTTGCTTTGTTATGTGAAGCAATCAATATGCGGCTACCATATTTGATGTGCTGTATATTTGATTCGATCATCGTGAAGATTCCCTGTTAAGACCAAGCGTTATTTATAGCCTTTATAGTCTTTTTATAACGCAAGATGCAAAAATCTGATTTTTGGTCTATAATTACAAAAGCACTTAATTCTGTAATATGTTTCATTTTGATGGAGTGTTAAAAAAGGTTGAATAGGGGTAAAACATCGTTGCCAATATCATCAGAAATCAAAAAAATATGGGGTCTGGATGAACGTTCGGCAGTTATTTTAAGAGAAATAGTCGAAGAATTCGTTGCAACGGGCACACCGGTTGGGTCGCGACTTCTTTCGCAACGTTCTTCTTTATCCTTATCGCCAGCGACAATCCGTAATATCATGTCAGTTTTAACGGATGCGGGTTTGCTTTATGCCCCTCATACTTCAGCCGGACGATTACCAACGGATAAAGGGTTACGGCTTTTTGTGGATGGATTATTGCAGTTTGGCGAATTACCGAAACAGGAACAAGATGCTATTAGTGCTTCTTTAGAAGCGCGTGGACGTTCTTTGCAGGAAGTCATGGCGGATGCTTCTTCGATGCTTTCTGGTCTGTCTTTGGGTGCTGGATTGGTGATGGCTCCGAAAAATAACGGAACATTGAAACATATTGAATTTATTTCTTTGGGACCTCAACGAGCTTTGGTCGTTCTGGTTGGTGGCGATGGTCAAGTCGAAAACAGAGTGATTGAAATCCCCAATGGGGTCACGCCATCGGCATTAATTGAAGCCGGAAATTATCTGAATGCGCAAATTGCGGGTCAGACCTTGGACGAATTACGGGAATCCGTCAAAGAACAAATCCAAGCCAATCAGAACGAATTGGATCATTTAACCTCTAAAGTCGTTGATAGTGGCTTGGCCACTTGGGGGGAAACGGGTTGGGGTGGTGCCTTGTTCGTGCGCGGTCAAGCACGGTTGCTTTCCGATATCACCCAGATGGAAGATCTTACGGCGATTCAAAATCTGTTTGATCAATTGGAAACACAAGAAATTATGATCAAATTGGTCGAATTAGTGCAAAGTTCTGAAGGGGTACAGATCTATATTGGTACAGAAAGCGATTTATTCGGTGTTTCTGGCCTTTCCATGATTGTTTCTGCTGCTAGGAATGAAAAAAATCGTATTGTCGGTGCGATTGGTGTTATTGGGCCTACCCGAATTAATTATGGCCGAATTGTTCCGGTTATTGATTACACGTCAAAGATTATCGGTCGTTTATTAGGATAAAGGGTTGGATTTTATACCTCTTGTCCTATCGAATAGTTCACGGAGGGAATAAAATGAATCAATCAACGCAAAAAATACCTGCACATGCGGCAGGTACATTTAAAATCGCAGGTGAGATCGAAATCAATCGCTTGGGTTTTGGTGCTATGCGTATTGTTGGCAAAGGGGTTTGGGGCGAACCTGCCGATCGAAATAAATCACTTGCTACGTTGAAGCTGACCCAAGAATTAGGCATTAACTTCATTGATACGGCAGATAGTTATGGGCCTTTTATTAGTGAAGACCTGATTTGTGAGGCGCTTTACCCTTATCCCAAGGGCTTGCTTATTGCAACCAAAGGCGGTCATACACGGCATGGCCCAGATATTTGGCGACCAATTGGCAATACCGATTATTTGCGTCAATGCGTATTAATGAGTATGCGGCGTTTAAAATGCAAACATATTGATCTGTGGCAGCTTCATCGTGTTGGAAAAGATGTATCACCCGAAGAACAATTTGAAGCAATTGCTCAAATGCAAAAAGAAGGGCTAATCCGGCATATTGGGTTATCCGAAGTTGATGTAGAAATGATTGAACGGGCGAAGAAATATTTTAATATCGTGACGGTTCAAAATCGTTTTAATCTTTTTAACCGGCATTCAGAAGATGTATTAAACTATTGTGAAAAACATCATATTGGTTTTATCCCATGGGCACCGTTAAATGCAGGTAAATTTGCAGAAAGCACTTCGGTATTAAAGGAAATTGCGCATCAGAAAGATGCCACAGTCAATCAAATTGCTTTGGCTTGGTTATTAAAACGTTCGCCCGTAATCTTACCTATTCCTGGCACAGGATCACCAGAACATCTTAGGGAAAATGTTGCTTCGGTTCATGTGAACTTAACGGATCATGAATTTGAACGTTTAAATCAGGCCGGTGAAAAGGAATGGCAAAAAATGAAAGAAATGATGAATCTGTCGCGTTAAATAAATGATTAACCGGGATGTTCATTTAATTTTTCGGCATTATGAGAATTTATTTTGCTGAAAAAAGTGGAAAATAAAGTCCAGTTTCAAAAACCATAAAAATAGGATAAAGAAAGGAGACAAAAGGTTTTTTGTCTTTTTCTCCTTCTATTCATTTTTCTGGCAG
The DNA here is from genome assembly GCA_945266285.1 of uncultured Commensalibacter sp. Classification (GTDB taxonomy): domain Bacteria; phylum Pseudomonadota; class Alphaproteobacteria; order Acetobacterales; family Acetobacteraceae; genus Commensalibacter. The sequence goes on along the minus strand of CALYOP010000003.1, from coordinate 226,093 downwards.
AGTATTCGCATGTCTTCTGTTCCGCCTGATTCACACGTGCCTCCTGATCGAAAGCATACACAACCCGTACGCCGTTTGCGTTATCGGTTTTGGCGTATATTTTTGGGTATTATAGCTGGCTTGTTTCTGCTGATTTTTGTTGGTGGCGGAATTGTTGTTTGGTTGCAATATGCCAGGTTGACCAAAGATATGCCAACGGTTGAAGGATTGCGTTCTTATGAACCGCCGGTAATGAGCCGTATTTATGCAAATAATGATCAAGTGATTGCAGAATTGGCATCTGAACGCCGTTTATTTGTGCCATCCAGTGCTATTCCTGATCGGGTTAAAAACGCCTTTATTGCTGCAGAAGATCAGAAATTCTATAGCCATGGCGGTATTGATCCGATGGCGATTACGCGGGCTATTGTTACGGATATGACGATGCGCCGGGGCCATCGTCCGGTGGGTGCTTCGACAATTACCCAGCAGGTGGCCCGTATTATGTTGCTGAATTCCAATGAACTTTCGATGAAAAGAAAGGTCAGGGAAGCAATTTTGGCGATGCGGATTGAGCAAACGCTCAGCAAAGACCAGATTATTGAAATTTATCTGAACGAAATTTATCTGGGTGTTGGAAGCTACGGTGTTGCTTCAGCTGCTCAGGCTTATTTTAATAAACCTTTGGACAAGCTTACCGACGCCGAAGCTGCATTATTAGCATCGCTTCCACGTTCTCCGGTGAATTACAACCCATTTCGTTATCCCAAAGCCGCGATAGCAAGACGGAACTGGGTTTTACAACGTATGGCAACGAACCATTTTATTACGCAAGAAGCCGCCGATATCGCTACCAAAGAACCGCTTGTTCCACAAGGTTATGTCCGGCAAGGGCCACTTGCGGGTAGTGAATGGTTCGGTGAAGAGGTGCGACGTCAGCTTGTTGAACGTTATGGTGCCGATAAAACAATGCAGGGTGGATTGGAAGTTCATACCAGTCTTGATACCAAAACCCAGAATTTGGCTACACGCCTGATGCGTCAGGCATTGATGAAATATGATCGTAACCGTGGATGGCGCGGTCCTGTCAAACATATTGCCTATAATGATATGATGTTATGGCAAGAACAGATCGCAAAAGAAAAGCCACCATCAGGAATACTTTCGAATTGGCGATATGCTTTGGTTTTATCACAGAGTGGTAATGTCGGATGGCTTGAAGGTGGAGCAAAAGGACAACCGCATACGGGAACCATTAATGCCAAGGATATGGCTTGGGCACGTCGAACCCATCCTTTGAAAGCTGGCGATTTGGTCATGATTGAACCATTGGCAGAAAATGGTCAGGTCAATTTGCAACAAATCCCCCTTGTTGAAGGTGCGTTGGTTTCTATGGATGTGAAAACGGGACGGGTATTGGCCATGTTTGGGGGGTGGTCTTTTGCTGAATCCCAGTTTAACCGTGCGACGCAGGCTTTGCGGCAACCGGGTTCTTCTTTTAAACCGGTAGTTTATTTGGCTGCGATGGAAAATGGAATATCGCCTTCACAGAAATTTATGGACTCTCCTTTTTCCTCAGGAAATTGGCATCCCAGCAATTATGAAAAGGATTTCCAAGGACCAACCACTTTGCATGATGGTCTAAGACAATCGCGCAATCTGGTTACTATCCGTGTGGCTGCGCAAGTGGGTATGAAAGCCGTTGCCAATTTGGCAATTGCTTTGCAGGAAGTTCCTTCTATGCCGTTGGTCTTGCCAGCAGCATTGGGGGCTGTTGAAACGACGGTATTACGTCATGCCGGTGTTTACGCCAGTATTGCTAATTGTGGTGTGGTGGTAAATCCAACTTTGATTGACTATATTCAAGATCGTCATGGTCATGTCATCTGGCGTCCCGAAGATATGAGTGTTGAACAACCACAAAATCTTAATGAAATGCCGGTGATCAAGGATAATCGTAAGCGTGTTGTTTCCGAACAAAGTGCTTTCCAAGTTGTAACGATGTTGGAAGATGTAATCAAACGTGGAACGGGGCATTTGGCCGGTAAAGGAATTGATCGTCCATTAGCGGGAAAAACAGGAACTTCACAGGATTTTAATGATGCTTGGTTTGCTGGTTTTTCACCCGATGTGGTAACAATTGTGTGGTTTGGTTATGATCAACGCAAAAGCTTGGGCAAGAATATGACTGGTGCCGTTGTCGCAGGCCCTGTTTGGAACAGCTTTATGAAAGAGGTATTGGCTGAACGGCCTAAGCTTGATTTTATTCCACCGACGGGCATATCGCTTGCCAGTTATGATACGGGACGTGGGGTTGCGGTTGATGCCTTTAAAGAAGGACAAATCCCCGGTGTTAGTGTTTCTCTGGAAGGTGGTGCGGCTAATGGTGAATTGACGGCTGCCGATACAGGAGCAGAAAATATCCCTGATTCTGAAGAAGATATGGGAGGAAGTAATTTGTCCCATGAACAAGGTAATTCAGAAGGACCATCACGTAGTAATCCAGAAGTAGGGGGTGGACAACCTTCATCGGGTAGCGATATTGGTATGGGTGGATTATATTGATTTCTTGATGGTTATTGATTATAATTCGCATTCTCATTATTGAAAGTAAATTGAGGTAATATATTTATGTCTACTGAGAGCGATGCGCTCTATGCAACGATACAGCAGTCTCTTGAGCTGCTAAGGAGGCATCTTTGACTGGGATGCAGCAATTGACCGGCTTGCAGAGCTAAATAACCAAATCGAAGATCCTGATCTGTGGAATGATTCAGAAAAAGCTCAAAAAATCATGCAAGAAAGGACGCAACTGTCCAATCAGATTGAGCAAGTAAATACGCTTTCGCATGAAACTCAGGATGCGGCAGATTTGGTGAGCATGGCCGAAGCTGAAGAAGATCAGTCAATGGTTGATGAAGCCGTCAATCAATTACAGAATCTTGCCAAAGAAGCAAAACGTCTTGAAATTGAAAGTCTGCTTTCAGGCGAAGCAGACCGTAATGATTGCTATTTAGAAGTCAATTCTGGAGCCGGTGGAACCGAAGCACAGGATTGGGCCGAAATGTTATTGCGGATGTATACACGATGGGCTGAACGTCATGGTTACAAAGTAATTTTTATGGAAAGTACCGAAGGGGAACAAGCGGGCATTAAATCGGCAACTTTGCAGATTACGGGTCTTAATGCGTATGGTTGGCTTAAAACCGAAGCCGGCGTGCATCGTTTGGTTCGTATTTCTCCATTTGATTCGGCTAAAAGACGGCATACGTCATTTGCATCCGTTTGGGTTTATCCTGTTATTGATGACTCGATCGATATCGAGATTAACGAAGCTGATCTTAAGATTGATACCTATCGGGCTTCTGGTGCCGGTGGGCAGCATATTAACAAAACGGAATCAGCTATCCGTATTACCCATGTTCCGACGGGAATTATTGTGGCTTGTCAGACGGATCGTTCTCAACATCGTAACCGTGCCACAGCGATGGAAATGCTAAAAGCACGTTTATACGAATTGGAATTGCAAAAACGTGAAGAACAAGCTGCACAGACCGAAGCCGCAAAAACCGATATTGGTTGGGGGCATCAGATACGTTCCTATGTGCTTGCGCCGTATCAATTAGTAAAAGATTTACGAACCGAAGTTGATAAAACCAATCCTGATGCTGTTCTTGATGGAGATTTGGACGATTTTATGGCGGCTGCTTTGGCTTTACGTGTGGGTGCAACTCGTTCCGAAGCCAGTGCACAGGCATCATAATCAAGTGGATGTAAATGGATAGTCAATTTTGGCCATATTCAAGATAACAGGAAATAATCCGTAATGACGAATTGTGATTCACATCGACCCATAGATTATATCTTACCTATTGTTTTGGTCGTGGCGCTCCATCTTTTGGCTATATGGGCCTTGATACATGCAATGGGTTGGAATGAGCCTGCTCCACCAGAACGGCGCCCATTGATTACACAGATTGTTCAAGCTTCGGCATCATCGGCGAGTTTGTCAGCATCTACAACGCCTTTGACTCCTGAAATGGTGATGCCACCGCCTCCAGAAATTACACCGCCTCCTATTCGGACGGAAGAAAAGCCAATTCCTCCCAAAGTAACCGAAGTTCATCGTGAACGTCCTAAAGCACAGGCATTAAAAGGAAATACAACGCAGTCATTTTCGATGAATGCTAATCAAGGTCAAGGTACGGCTGGGGAAGGGCAATCAACGATGGGGCCACCAGATCGAAGTGCCGGTGCAGTACCGCTTAATGGTGTTCGATTACGATACCCTAGTGAAATGGAAGCCGCAGGAAAAGAAGCTCGGGTAGCGGTTGTCTGTGACGTCGAAGCATCCGGAACAACCAGTAATTGTCACGTCGCCAGTAGTGGTGTTAATGCGGCCTTTATTGAAGAAGCGCTTCGTTATGTGCGGAATGCCCGATATCGTCCTGCAGCTCGTAATGGTGTGCCTGTCAAACAGTTGGGACATCGCTATCTTATTGATTTTAGACTGGATTAAAAAACAGGGCTTACTGAAGATCTGATAAAATTATCTGAAGTAGTTGTCTGCTCATTGTTAAAAAAGGAAACGATCAAAATATGAAAAAAAACTCTCGCCTTTTTCGTTATTCAATCCCAATGGTTCTGAGTGGTGCGATGGCGATCAGTGTTTGCAGTTTAGCAGAAGCCCAGAACGTTTCTGTAAAAACGGATCCTGTAACCCAAGTAAAGCAGTCAAATTTACCACCAGAGTCTCCCGCAGCATCTAATCCAGCCCAAATGCCGGATTCTTCAGCAGCTCCAGCTGAAAATGGTCAACAAGGCTTGGCAATCAGTAATGAAGATCAGGCAACAAAATCTGCAAAAAATCCCTATGGATTAAGTGATTTGTGGAAAGGGGGTGATACCGTTTCCAGAATAACCTTGCTGATTATGGCGGTTATGTCGATTGGCAGCTGGTATATCATGATCTTTAAATTTATTGAGCAGAACCGTATTTTCAAAGCGGCAAAAGAAGTAGTTCAGCAGAATTTCTGGCAACAAAAAAATCTTCAGGAAGGAACAAAACGGCTTGGAGAAAGATCTTTATTCCGCTTTACCGCTGAAAAAGGGATTGAGGCCGTTCAACATCATGCCGGTGCGTTGCAAGAAACGATAGATCTTTATAGCTGGACTTCAATGGAAATTCATCGCGCTGTCGATCATATTCAAAATCGTTTACAACGTGGTTTAGCTTTTTTAGGAACGGTTGGTTCAACGGCACCTTTTGTTGGGTTATTTGGTACGGTTTGGGGTATTCACCACGCGCTTGCGGCTATTAGTATCGCAGGACAGGCGACTTTGGATAAAGTGGCTGGACCTGTAGGTGAAGCATTGATTATGACAGCAATTGGTCTTGCAACTGCGGTTCCTGCGGTGCTTGGATATAACTTTTTAATCCGTCGTAATAAAAACGTTATGGAACAATTACGTAATTTCGCAGCTGATGTGCAAACGGTTCTTATGGGAGGCGTTAAACAGGGTAACGAAACGGCTTCACAGAATAACGGCAATATTAAAGGTAATTCAGCCTCATGAATTTACATATGGGCAGTCCACGTGGTGGTGGCGATTACGGTGGTTATGAAGGTGAAGAAAATGAGGTTGTGTCCGAAATCAACACAACCCCTTTAGTTGATATCATGTTGGTATTGTTGATTATCTTTCTGATCACCATTCCTGTTGCGACTCGAACCGTTAAATTAGATCTTCCCACACGATTAAGCCATCTAACCCTAGTGAAACCGGGAAATATCGTTTTGGCTGTTACGAAGAGCGGAGAAACTTATTTAAATGAGCAATTGGTGAATCACGATGAGTTGACCGCTTATTTAAAAAAGGCCGCAACTTTCAATCCCCAGCCACAAGTTCAAATTCGTGGTGATAGTAAAGCGAATTATGGAATGGTTGGTCAGCTCATGCAGGCTTGTCAGCAAGCCGGTATTGTGCGGGTTGATTTTATTACGCAACCACCACCGCGATGATTTTGGGGAGAAGAAAATGAGTCGTTTGAAACCCAGAATATTCCGAAAACCTTTTCGGCAGAACGATGAGCAGGATGACGCTGTCATTTCTGATATTAACACGACGCCTTTGATTGACGTGATGTTGGTATTATTGGTGATGTTGATTATTACCATTCCGTTGCAAACACAGTCGGTTCAATTAGCGATAGCTCAGGGCAACCCACCTGAAAATCAAACACCGCCCCCTTTTGTTACCGTAGGGGTTGATTTTGATAACACTTTGACCTTCAATAATCAGGTCGTTGCGAACGAAGATGCGTTGGCAATTCACTTAAAGGATATTGCAGGGCAAGTGGATCAACCAGAACTTCATATCAAGCCTGATCCTATGGCTAATTATGAGACCGTTGCAATTATTTTAGCGGATGCGCAACGGCTTGGGGTAAAAAAAATCGGTATTATCAATAAGAACTAAACGTATAAGGATTTCCTGATGACGCTTTCTAAATTGTTACGTTCTAGTGTAGCTGCTGCTTTCTTGAGTTTGGGAGGAATGGCCTATGCTAATGCTCAAGGTATTGTCAGCAAAAAAATGGCTGTTCCTCTAAAAAAGGCAGAACAAGCCATGAAGCAGGGGCATTACGAGCAGGCGGAACAATACGTTAAGGAAGCACAAGGTATAACCCCTAAAAGCGCATATGAACAAAATGTCATTGACCATATGCAGCTAGCCATCGCCGTTAAAGCAGGGAAAACGGATGAGGCAATTGGGATTTATGATCGATTGATCAATGCCAAGACCACTGCGCAAAAGGAAAAAATCAACCTATTAATGGCACAGGCCAGTTTGGCCTATCGTGCAAAAAAATATGATATCGCTATCCAAGCGATTAAAAATTATATCGCTGCAGGGGGAAGTCACCCCTATATGCCGACGCTGCTTATTCAAAGTTATTATTTGAAGGAAGATTACCAATCAGCGTTAAAAGCACAGCAAGACCAGATTGACCAGGAAAATAAACGTGGGGAAGTACCTGCTGAATCCCAATGGTTAATTATGGCGAATTGCCAAAAGAAACTTGATGATCGAAAAGGATTACTTCATAGCTATACCCAATTAGCCATTCATTATTCAAAACCCATTTATTGGGAACATTTGATGAAAGCATTAATGACACGACCGGGACTTTCTTCGGGGGTTCAGGTGGAAATCTGGCGTTTGCGAAATGATGTAGGGCTTGTTAAAAATAGCGACGATTATATGAACATGGCCGAGATTTCGGTCCAAGCTGGCTTACCAGAACTGGCCAATAAAATCATGATTCGCGGTTATAGTTCAGGGGTATTGGGAAATGATGCAAATGCTGAAAGAGCGATGCGGCTGCGGAAATTTATCGCAAAAAAAGCTCAGGATGTTCAATATTCTTTGAATAAAGATATTACGGCATTCAAGAACGACAAGAGAGGCGATGATCTCTTGATGCTAGGGTATAACCAAGTTTGTGCTGGTAAGGTTCAACAGGGCTTAAACCTTATGAATGAAGCTTTAACTATGCCATTAACAAACTCAGGAGTCGCACGTTTGCATATTGCTATGGCACAAAAAGATGCGGGTCAGAAAAAACAGGCCATAGATACGTTAAAAGCAATTAAAGAAGGGGGGGTTGCTTCTGAAATTGCTCAATTATTAACCTTAAGAATTATGAACTCTAAATGACGGTTATTTGATGTTTATAACGAGTATACAACGAATAAATATTATTAAAATATTCGTTTGTTAAACACTTGTTAATATTTCTTGTTATAAATTATATTGCTCGTTTAATGTAATTATAAAAGAAATTAGGATTTTGCAGTGATTGAATTTTTCAATAAGAAATTCAGCATGTACCGTAGTGACGGAACCCACGTTATAGAAGGACTTCAGTTAAAAAGTAACGGTCAGATACAAGGGAATATTCATCCAAATGAAAGTTTTTGGAAGTATGAAGATAATCAATTATTATTCCTTAATCCTCTGCAAAAAATAACAACGCGATTTCATACGAAGCTTTCCCATAAAGGTTGTCTGATATTTTTTGGAAGTTACTCTCCAAGTGGGGACAAGAAAATAGATCATATCCTCATTGAGATGATCAAAAACCAACCTGTTTTGAGTTCAATTGCTGAAGTTGCGCCAGAAAATAGAAATGAAGCGTTAGCGCGTGAAATAAAGCAGCTTTCTTCTATTCTTAGTGATTTGAAAGAGGGTGTTCAATTTTCGAATTCTAATATTGACCATATAAAAAACCGTATGGTCGCTTTTGACGATAATATTAATTACATAAGTCGTAGAATTCCTGTTTCCTATCAGCAGATCAAGGTTGTATTTTTAGTTCACCAGATTGCCAGTTTTGATAGTATTCGGGGTATTTATCAAAAAATGGTTAGTGATCCGGCTTTTGAGCCGATATTGGCATCCGTTCCAAAGCGTTTCAAAGGTGAGTATGGTTTTATTGGTGAAGATGAAGTTCACAAATTTCTTGAAAAAGAAAATCTTCCTCATATCCGTTTCCAGCTTTCCAATATTTCTCAAGCATCTTATTTACTAAAGATGATAACACCCGATATCGTTTTCCGTCAGTCACCATGGGATCATGATATACCGGGACCCTTTCATTCCAAAAACCTGTCTTTTACGCGGGTATGTTATGTGCCTTATTATGGATTTAATCTCGTTGAGATGTATGCGGATCATAATGAAGATGGACATTCAGATCAGGAATTTCATCGGATTTGCTGGCGTATTTATTGTGAAAATGAAGCAACTTTACGAAATATGAAGAAAGCGAGTATCCGTGGCGGTGACAATATGTGTTTATCGGGTCATCCCAAATTGGATATGATAAAAAATTATGTAAACCAGCCAGAGTGGCCAATAAAATCTGAAAAAAGGAAATTTCGTTTAATTTGGGCTGCACATCATAGTATCGGTGCACTTGGTGGGATTAATTTTGGAACCTTTAATTACGTATATAAGGATATGCTAGCATGGGCTAAGGAAGATCAGGATATCGAAATTATTTTCAGGCCCCATCCTGTTTTATTTAGTGTATTAGGTATCCAAGGGGCAATGACACCTGATCAGATCAAGGGTTTTTTTGATGCATGGAATGCGTTACCAAATACTTATATTTCGACAGAAGGGAAATATGGTCCAAGTTTCGCTGCATCTGATGCGTTACTGACCGATGGCGTCAGTTTTTTGATTGAGTATCAAATTTTTGAAAAAAAACCGCTTTTATTTTTGGAACGCAAAAATCATGCACCTTTTAATGCTACGGGTAAACTGGTAGAGTCAGGAACATATAAAGTTAATACAATTGCAGAAGCTCGTAAATTTATTGATGAATATCGTCAAAACAAAGCTGATCCAAAAGCATCCCAACGTCAAGCCGTTGTTAGGGAGTTAATGCCATTTGCGGGTCAAGCGGCTGATATTATTGTCAATGATATTAAAAACAGTCTTCGTGTTCATGAATAGGAAAAATTGAATGGTTATTCAAACCGAGGAAACACCAAATCCGAATGCGCTTAAATTTCTGTTGGGGAAATCCATCCTTGATAATCATCAAACACTTGATTTTTATAATGCCTATATTGCTGAAAAATCCCCACTTGCTTCGGCATTATTCGAATTGGAAGGGGTGTTGCGCGTTTTTGTAGGACAAGATTTTTTAGTGGTCACAAAAACAGACGCGCAATCATGGGATTTTTTAAAATCGAAATTGCTTTCGGTTATCATGGATTTTATGTTAACCGGACAACCTTTATTTTCGGAGCAGGAAAATCTTTCGCTGCCAGAAATGGAAATTGATAGTGAAGATATCGAAATTGTTAAGAAAATAAAGGAAGTTCTGGCAACGCATGTTCGCCCTTCAGTTGCTAGTGATGGGGGAGATATCGTGTTTTGCGGTTATAAAAATGGTAGTGTTTATTTAAAAATGATGGGATCGTGTCAGGGTTGTCCTTCATCATCAGCCACATTAAAACACGGTGTTGAACGCATTTTGCAGCATTATATTCCCGAAGTCTTATCGGTTGAAAAAGTGACGATTTGATAGGGAATGATAATGCCATCTTTATCCGATGATGCTTTGGCACAGTTATTTGTAAAGGCGCGAACCCCTAAAATCTGGAATGATCAACCGGTAGCGCCTTCGGTTTTAGAACAACTTTACGATTTGGTAAAATTGTGTCCTACTTCTGCAAATTGTCAGCCTGCACGGTTTGTATTCATTCAACAGGTAGCCAGCAAGGAAAAATTGCGCCCTGCATTATCGGCCGGTAACGTTGCTTGTATGATGGCTGCACCGGTGGTGGTGATTGTTGCACATGATCCGCTTTTTTATGAACAGATGCCACGTTTATATCCAGAACAGGAGCTGCGTTCTTGGTTTATTGAGGATATCCCTTTTGCTGAAGAAACAGCATTTCGCAACAGTACCTTGGAAGGCGGATATTTAATCCTGGCTGCTCGGGCTTTGGGGTTGGATGTTGCTCCGATTTCTGGATTTGATAATAATATGGTCGATGAACTGTTTTTGGAAAAGCAAGGTTGGCGGTCGAATTTCCTTGTGGGGTTGGGATATGCCAATTGTGAAAATTTACCACCGCGTGCACTGCGTCTTGATTTTGACGAAGCTTGTTTGATTTTATAGATATTGGATGATGGATTCACAAAAAATTCTGATATTAAATGGAGCTTCTTCGGTTGAAAACGCTCCAGGTTTTGTAGCACTTGTTCATCGTCGCAAATCGGATATTTCGGTTGTAGATCAAGAACGTGTAATTGGAAGAGGGGGGGCAGAACGTTTCCCTCTTATTGTTCGCTATATATTAACCAAAAATAAGCTCAAAGCTGAAGCTGTGACGATGATTGCTGTTATTATCGGACCGGGTTCATTTACAGGATTGCGGGCCTCCATCGCTTTAGCTGCAGGCTTAGGAATGGGAACAGGTTGTCCAGTTATTGGCATTCGCCGTGGAGAGGCCTTGTTTCCTGAATTGATGGAACAAGCAAAAGGCCGAGATATTTGGCATGTTAGCCTTGCGCGTCGGGGTAGGGTTTTTATTGAAAAATCGAGTCAGTCAAAGGTCATAGCTTCAGCGATTGAACAATTATCAGTTCCCGATGAACCTATTTTGATGGCGGGTGAGTCGGCACATTTGTTAACAGAATTATGGGGAGACCGTCCCAATATAGAACGTGCTTCGTTAGATGAAGCGGATGCGGTGATGGTAGCAAAAAAAGCATGCCAATATTGGGATATTGGCAAAATAGGAAACCCACTTTATCCTTTATATGTTGATATGCCAGAAGCCAAAAAGCCTGAGATAAAATCCAAACTGGCATCTTCATAATTATGGCCACGCGAATTTTAAAAGATATTGAAAATCTGGGGCCGGTATTGGCTGCTATTCATCAATCCTGTTTTACAGGAAAAGGTGCTTGGTCAAGCCAGACTTTTGAAGAATTAATGGCATTTTCTACCCATTATTTATGTGTTGATTTTCAGAATGATCAAACGGTTTCTGGCTTTATTTTGTATAATGTCGTGATGGATCAATCAGAAATTATAACCTTGGCGGTATTACCTGATTTTCGGCGAAAAGGGATCGCAGCCAACATGATTGATGCAATGCTATGTGCGTTAATTCAGCAAAAGGTTCATTGTTCATTTTTAGAAGTGAATCAGGATAATGAACCCGCCATAGGACTTTATCTGCGATGTGGATATGCGAAGATCGGTCAGCGATTGCATTATTATGGCCATGGGCAGCATGCGGATATTATGTCAAAAAAACTTGAAAGTTAGTATAATAATGACATAACCGGCATTATTTTTACAAAAATAGTAAGGATCGTTTTTTAATTTACAGCCTGCTCTTGTTCATGTTCATATAAAAATATATAAAGGATATCGTAATGTTATACTGACTCAACGTCATGTTCACATGATTGATCAGTTGACAGCCACCTATAATACGGTGAATGGTTTATTTATTGTAATTATTTTATGGTTCGTATGACGCGCGAAAATACCAATAGCACATTATCCAAAATAGAACGCTTATGTGTCGAACAAGGTCTAAAGATGACCGAACAACGACGCGTAATCACGCGAGTTCTTTTGGAATCTAACGATCATCCTGACGTTGAGGAACTTTATCGGCGCGCATCACTTTTGGATGATAATATATCGGTTGCAACGGTATACCGAACGGTTCGGTTGTTGGAAGAAAAAGGGATTCTTGAAAAACACGATTTTGGTGGAGGTCGTGCTCGTTACGAAGTTACGGATGCAAGCACACATTATCATTTGATTGATATTGATACAGGGAAAGTGATTGAATTTCAGGATCCTGAACATGTTAAGCTTGTGGAAAAGATGGCTAAAAAACTGGGATTTGATTTAGTACAGCATCGCCTAGAATTATTTGCCCGTCGTACAAAATCAGACAATAAGAAGCCCCAGCAGGAAGAACAAGACAGTGACAACTGATAAAACTGTTCGATCGCTTTCTACGCTCGAACTTAGCCGAGATAAATTTATTGAATTACGTGCAGGTAATCTTAGTGTAAAGCTTGCTGAAACTGAAGAAGAACGCGATGCAGCAAGAGCTTTGCGTTATCGGGTTTTTGTTGAGGAAATGGGCGCCAAACCCGACGAAAAAGTAGCAGAAACCCAAAGAGATCATGATGAATTTGATGATGTTGCGGATTATTTGCTGATCATTGATCATAGCAAAACGGGTGTTTTGGAACGTGTTGTTGGTACCTATAGGCTTTTGCAACGCGAACAAGCCAACAAAGTTGGTCATTTTTATAGTAGCAATGAATTTGATTTAACGATTTTAAATGAATTTCCTGGACGTTTATTGGAAGTTGGTCGTTCTTGCGTTGATCCAGCTTATCGTAATCGTTCTGCGATGCAGTTATTATGGGAAGGGATTGCTTCTTATATTTTTCTGTATCGTATCGATTTGCTTTTTGGCTGTGCAAGTTTGCCAGGGACGGATCCCGATCAGTTATCGGAAGAACTGACCTATCTTTATCATGTTCATCTTGCACCGCCTGCTTTGCGTGTTACAGCATTACCCGAACGGCGTGTAGAAATGATGCGGATGGATCCGCATAAACTGGATTTACGACGTTGTTTGGTCAAACTTCCCCCATTGATCAAAGGTTATTTACGATTGGGTGGTTTTGTAGGCGACGGTGCCGTCATAGATCACCAATTTAATACAATAGATGTCGCTGTTTTGGTTAAAAGCGAATTATTGACAGATAAATATTACCGCCATTATGAACGTCGTTTGCGTGATGCTTTGGAATAACGTGTTGTTTGCAATGGATGAAAATCCTTGGCAACGCTGAGACATTTTCTGTTCCCCTTACTGGAGCTTAAAGGCTGGCGAGGGGTTTTGCTTTTGTTGGGGATGGGTGGGTTATCTGCGCTCACCTTTCCACCGTTATATTTTTTACCCATTCTTGCTTTAACTTTTCCCTGCCTTCTGTATCGTGTTGATCGAGCAGCTAGTAAAAAATCGGCTTTTGCTGAAGGTTACTGGTTTGGTTTCGGCTTGCATACGGTTGGGTTATCTTGGCTAGTGAATGCCATTTTGATCCGAGCCAACGATTTTTGGTGGTTGGTTCCTATCGTTTCCCCTTTATGTGCCATGTTATTGGGAATTTGGACTGGGGCTGCGACTTTGCTTTATGCGTATATTCGCCCTAAAACATGGCGTCGGATACCCGTTTTTGCAGGTTTGTGGACCATTTGCGACATGACCCGTGCAATTTTACTACCATCCAGTTGGTGGAATCCCATTTTAACGGGTTTCCCATGGAATCCATTAGGAAGCAGTTGGGAATGGCCAGGGAAATTAGGCGATATATGGATCCAGCTGGCTGCTGTAATTGGTGTCGATGGGTTAACGTTTCTGACTTTATTGATTGTTTTAACGCCGATTCTTGGTAAAAAATTTATTATCCCTTCCGGCATTTTATTGATGGGATGGGCGATTTTTGGTTTGATCCGTTTAGGACCCAACCCAATGGCGGATCCCAAGACTCCGATTGTTGTTATTGAGCAGGGCAATATTGCCGAAGGCGAAAAGATTGCAAATAACAACCCATTCATGATTTTCCAGACTTATTTACGACTGACAGGCGAGGGGATACAAAAAGCCTATCAGTTACGGGAAAAGCAACATGAGCCAAATCGTCCAATTGTTTTTGCATGGCCAGAAAGCGCATTTCCAGGTGACCTGGCTAGTGATGAGCTTGCACGAAAATTGTTGATGCAACAGGCTTCGAAGGCGACAGCCGGTATGATTGGGGCTATTACTTGGAATGCACAGAAGCAGATTTTTAATAGTGTCGCTATACTTAGTCCGCCCGATGGGCAAATCGTAGCAAAATATAATAAATCAAAATTAGTGCCTTTTGGTGAATCGCAACCTGCGTTAATTCCGTTTCATGTAGTTCCTGGTGAAGCTTTGACCCCTGGTGAAAAGGTTGAGACCTTCCACATTCCAGATTTAACCGCTTTTGGCGCTTTAATTTGCTATGAGGTAATTTTTTCTGGACAAATTGTGGATTCACGCGATCGTCCAAAATGGTTGTTGAATATTACGAATGATGCGTGGTATGGGGATTCCGCTGGTCCGAGACAACATTTGGCTGCCGTAAGGTTACGGGCGGTGGAAGAAGGTATCCCTATCGTTCGTGTGGCTAATACTGGAATCTCAGCAGTATATGATTCTTATGGTAGAGAGCAAATGCGCATTGGCTGGAATCAACAAAAAGTAGAAGCCGTTTCTTTATCTGGTCCGTTATCACCGACTATCTTTTCATATGGAGGACGGTGGATACCCTTATTACTATCAATCCTTTGTGTGCTTTTAACAATGATATAACCACGTGATAATTATTTTATTAAATAGCTTTATTTGATTATTTTGACGCTAAGAAGATTACCTTATGGCAGAAGACCAGAGCTTGTTAAATGGGTACTGTTTCCCGTTTATGCGTATATTTAAAAAAATTGACTGGTTCATCTGCCCCCCTAAAGAAGCGCTGTTTTTTACTTTCAGAACAATTATTGCTTCGTATCTAGCTTTGACAATCGCCTTATGGATGGAAATGGACAGTCCAAAATGGGCTTTTATGTCAACATGGATTGTGGCACAGACAACGCGTGGTGAAAGTATTGCCCGATCACGATGGCGAGTCATCGGAACCATTCTCGGGGTGGTTATTGCGGTTTTTATTGTTATATCCTTTCCACAGCAGCCCTTTTTATTTGAATTTTCAGTGGCCATATGGTTGGCTTTATGTTGTTGGATCGGAAGTTTAATCCGATCTTCGGCATCATATGGTGCCGTTTTGGCGGGTTATACCTGCGCTCTGATTGCTTTTGCCGCGAGTGAAGAGCCAGAAAATGTTTTCATGCTGGCGATGTCTCGTGGAACCTACATTATCCTTGGGGTTGCTTGTGAAAATCTTGTAGCACGGGCATTTTCGCATAATCTTGACCGCCAAGCGCGTGATGTTATGGAGGATAATCTTCTTACGACAATAAGAAGTGGGTTAAAAACCGTTATTGATATTTTGGACGGTGATCACGAAGCAGGATTCCGTAGTCATGCTATTTTTTCCAAAATATCACAATTTAGAACTTCCTTTGAATTCAGAAAATTCGAAATGCATGGAAATGACCATTCGGTTGATCATGCGCATGCCTCTTTATTTTCTGTAAGTGCTGTCTTAACGCGGACTGCCAGTCTTTCCGTTTACATGATGGAATTGAAGGAAAAAAGCGACAGCTTTGAAATTATTATTGCTTATGTCCGGGCAGCTTTGCAGGATCTTTTGGATAATCTGCAAAAAGGAACCGATTTCGGACGATCTTTAAGAGGATTAGAACAGCTTAGATGGGAATGTCGGCAACGAATTACGGATTATTTTATATCTGATGTCAATAAATCATTGCAGATATTGGATAATGAAGCTTCATCAGATTTGTTGGGCGAACGTATTTTGTATCGTGCGCTGAGTGAGCTTTTAGGAGAGATTAGCGTTACACTTGCTGAATATAAAAAGAGTATTCAGCCAATTCCGGGTGATCATTTTCGTTTCCCGATGCATCAATGGTATAATATTAAGGTTGCCAACGGGAATGCTTTACGGGTTTTCACGGCGGTTATGCTGGCATGTTTGATCTGGGAAGTTACAGCATGGGATAAGATGGTCAGTGCCTTAACCTTGTTGGTGATAGCTTGTGGTCGGTTGTGTCTGTTTGAAAATGCCTATCGAATGAGCATTGGATTTTTGCGGGGAACGCTTTATGCCATCGCGATTGGGGGACTGGTCAATTTTACCATGATGGGGCAGTCTAATACCATCGAAATGGTTTATCTTGCGTTCTTCTTGCCACTTTTTGTGGGTGGGTTGTCGATTTATAATCCAAGCACACGTGGTACCAGTATGGGATACACGATCTTTTTGCCTTTTATGTTGTTAATCAGCAATCAGGGGCGCATGGATGAATTAACGTTTTTTAATAATGCGATCGCGATGGCATTTGCAGGTTTTATGTCAGCAATTGCCTTTCGGTTTATATCGCCTTATGATCCGAAAAAGCATCGTCAAGAAATCCGACGTAAAATGTTGCTTAGTCTTCGTGCATTACCGACATTACAGCCCATACCCCGAACCCGGCGTTGGGTAGCAAATGCAACGGATCAATTTGTCAATATCATGCGGCAATTTAATATAAAGCAGGAAGCTGAATTGTCGGAAGCCTATAATCGTGGTGCTTTGGCTTTGATGGCGATTGGTGTGAATATTATTCGCCTGAGATTTTTGATAAAAAATGACGTTTTACCGGAAGACATCAAACAACAATTACGTGTTGTCTTGCGCCGTATTGCGCAATTCCGAGGGGGGCGTTATCGACGTACGGTTACCATCGCGCATAGTGCTATTCGTAAATTGCGATCACGTGAGGCGAATGAAAAAAACGTGGCACGGCGTTTGGAAATCAGTAATGCCATAACATCCTTGATTCTTATTTCATATGCGCTTGATAAAAATGCGGTGTTTCTTGATAGCGCAGATGATCAAGCTATTGAATCTTAATGAGAATTTTTCCAAAAAATACAAAATGTTATGCCAGCTGCTTTAAAGAAAAGTTGCTCACCAGTTGATAACAGTATAAAACCTTTATCTTATAGCATGCGTAACAAATCGAAAGTGTAAGGGGATTGATTTCCCTAATCATTATTTTCGTTCATTTCATTAATTTATAAAGGTCTTACGTGGTCAAACTTCAGGCATTACAGCCTTGGTTAGATAAGCATTTATTGTTTAACAAGGATTTCTTAACATCCTTTCGTTGGCTATATGCCCCGTCACGTTCGTCTTTACTTTTTTCGCTCCGTACAACGTTGGCTACTTTTGTAGCTTTAGCGATTGCATTGTGGATGGAAATGGATAGCCCTAAATGGGCACCCATGACCGTATGGATTGTTGCAAGAAATACATCGCGTGGTGAAACGATATCCAAAGCTTATTGGCGTATTGTCGGTACTATTGGGGGTGCCGTAACAGCGGTTTTAATTGTGGCGGCTTTTCCACAACAACCGATGCTGTTTGATTTGACGGTTGCCTTGTTTGTGGGTGGGTGTTGCTGGTTTGCGGTTTGTATGCGCAATTTCCAGGCCTATGCAATGGTTTTGGCCGGCTATACTTGTGCTATTATTGCGTTTAGCTCCGTTGAACATCCCGAAGGGATCTTCATGCTGGCAATAGCACGGGCCACTTATATTATTTTGGGTGTTCTGGCAGATGATTTCGTAGGGCGTTTTTTCGATTTTAATCTAACAACCAAAGCCCATGAAGAATTAAACAAAAATCTTTTGACCGCTATAGAAGGAACCGTAAAGGCCATATCCGATATGCTTGCGGGGGATGAATTGGCAGCTTCGCGGTCGAATGAATTATTTACGGCAATTACGACCTATAATAACAACGTTGAATTTCGCGAAGCAGAAATGCGCGGTTATGATTACCATTCGGGCGATCATGCTCATGCGGCATTTTATTCAGTGACGGCCGTATTGGCGCGTACAATGGGAATGTCCATTCATATGCGTTGCTTCAAAGATGAAAATTTAACTTTTAACAGTATACTTCCCGAAGCGCGCGACTGTTTGGAAAAAATAATCAAACAGTTGAATAGAGGCGGAGATTATCGAGAACAGCGAAAATTGTTGGAAGCGCTTCGTTGGGAATGTCGTCAACGGATTACGAATAGTTTTTTTGAACAAAATGATTCGCCGGAATTTCATGATGAAGTTTATAACCAGAAAATTCTGAATGACCGTATTCTTTATCGGAGTTTAAGCGAACTTTTGGGTGAACTTCAGATTACCTTGATGGAATATGACAAAAGTTGTCATCCAAAAGTCGGAGACAATTTTCGTTTTTCGGTTAAAACCAGACCTAATTATAGTCTAGCTTGGAAACATGCGCTTCGGACGTTTGTTGCAACAATGGGGGCTTGTCTGATGTGGCAGGTCACGGGTTGGGATCAAGGGGGCGGTTGTGTTTCCTTGCTTTGTATGGGATGTGCGCGGTTTTGTTTGTTTGAAAACCCATCCCTGGTATGTTGGGGGTGGTTTAAAGGATCAATATGGGCTGTTTTAATCGGTGGGATTATGGTTTTTTGTTTTATGGCCGTTCCCGATACGATTGAAATGTTGTGGTTTGTCTTGTTTATTCCGACCATGTTATGCGGTCTGGGTATTGCTGATGTCAAAACCTTGCCTGTTGCTGCGTCATATGCGCCTTATTTTTTCTATATGGTTGGGGTGAATAATCAAAGCCGTGTCGATGAAATTACGTTTTTGAATAATATCTATACGTTAATGGGGGGAATATTCTTTTCCATTGCTGCATTTACTTTGATTTACCCTTATAATCCTATCAATATGCGGCGGCAGCTTCGGCAAACGCTTTTGGGGAATATGCAACAGCTTGCTCGTGTCGCGCAAAGGCCAAATCCCAGAGAATGGTTATCGCATACTTCCGACGCATTTGTCACAATGATGCGTCAGATGAATACGACCAAAAATACCCATGTTGTGCAGGCTTATAGCCATGGAACAATAGCGGTGATGATGATTGGATTAAATGTTATTCGGTTACGGATCATGATTGACCATGATATTGTTACGGATAATATCAAAGTGTTATTAAAAGTCGTTTTGCGGCGTATTTCTTTGTTCAGTGGACGTTATGGGCGTACGGTAGCGGTGGCCCATAACGTGATTTCACGGTTACGCAAACAAGAACAGGTTGAAGAAAATCTGTCAGTTCGTATGGAAATCAGTGCAGCAGTTTCCTGTTTGACCTTAATTTCTGATGCATTGGATAGAAATGTTGCCTTTTTAGATATGGCACATCCGTTCTTGTTATCTGAAAAATGGAATGAATAATTGCTGTTCAAAAGAAATATAATAGATTATAGATACTAAAACTATTTTTTCAAATCCGGGGTGTCCTTTTGGGACTGAGAACAAACCCGTTGAACCTGATCTGGATTATGCCAGCGAAGGGAGTAAGCGTGTCTATATATCAATATACTGTATCAGCAGGGCTGTGTCTGGCCTTGTTTAATTTTGCCTTTAACAAAGCATACGCGGCTGATGGTACTTATTCAGCCGATTCACAAACGCTATCTTATGATGATCAAACCGAACATATTGTTGTTCGCCATCAATGGAAGGGTTTTCCAACGGCTTATGGACCGGTTGGTAAAGAAGCGGGGGGTGGTCTGATCAAACCTCAGACCGAAAGTAAAGGGATCAGTACCGTTTCTTCGGCTTATATTCAAAGAGAAATTCCAACTGGAAATGCTTTTAATTTTATAAGCTTATTGCCAGGTGCGAATGTTTCAACGTCCGATCCGTTTGGAATTTCACCCCAAACGGATATTACCGTGCGTGGGATGACGGATAATGCCATGGGTTATGTACTTGAAGGCATGCCGTTAAATGACATTTCTGATGGTTATGGTTATCCGAACCAGTTCATTGATAGTGAAAATTATGAATCAATTTCTTTGGCACCTGGCACGGCTGATCTTGATAGTCCCGTAATCAATGCTGCGGGCGGGGTGATCAATATGAAAATGCATGATCCCGCACAAAAAGCCGGTGCATTGGTTAATTTATCTTATGGTTCTTATCATACCAGTCGCGCTTTTGCGCGGGTTGAAACCGGAGAAATCGGAAAAACCGGTATAAGAGGATTTATCTCGTATTCCTATACCGATGGGGATAGTTGGCGCGGGACGGGTTCCAATCATCGGCAACATATTGATTTCAAATTCACCAAAGATTGGGGAAAAGATAATAAAATTTCTCTGTTTGGGAATTGGAATTATGCCATGATTTCATCCTATTACACACCAACCAAGGATGAATGGAAGGCCAACGGGATAAAGAATGACAGTAATTATACGGGGACATGGGATAAGTTGTCTGCCAATAACGCAAATTATTGGAAACTTTATCAGCAGACCTTCCGATTATTTTATATGGCGGCCCCGGCGCAATTCACATTAAACGATGAATTACAATTAACGGTAACGCCTTATTTCCAATATGGTTATGGAAATAGCCCTTATGGAACCACTTTAAATGCCAATGGAAATTGGCAAGGAACGCAACCCGTTTCTGAAGCGATCAATATTCCTGGTGCAAAAAACAATACAGCTACCGTAATGGGGGATTGGTTACAACGAACCTATCGTTCGGGTTTTACGCCTGAATTACACTGGCGTATTCCACATCATCATGTAGTACTCGGTTACTGGTATGATTATTCAGATAATATGGTTAATGAACCTTATACACCGGTAAATTCAAATGGTAAGCCATGGGATTTGTGGGGTGGGGGAAAATCTCATATTCGTCTGCCAGATGGAAAAGCTTTATCGGCGGGGGGACATAATACCATTACCCAGATCAATGCGATTTTTATCGGTGATCATATGGATTTTATGGATCACAAATTATTTGTAGATGCAGGATTTAAACAGGTTTTATTATCCCGTGTAGGATGGAATCATTTGCCAGGCCCGCAATATCGTACGGGGATGAATGTATCGAAACCTTTGCCACGTTTGGGATTGCGTTACCAATTTACGCCCGAACATCAATTATTTGCCAGTGTCAGTACCAATTTTGCTGTCCCCCATGAATCAACTTTATATGATACTTATGATCCCAGTAGCGGTTCGCTTTCCCATAAAGGATCCAACCGGCTAAAAACAGAATATTCAATCGAAGAAGAATTGGGATATCGCTATAATGGCCCTAGATTGATTGGTAGCATTACCTTTTTTAATTATAATTATACCAATCGGTTGATTTCAACGATCTTACGCGAAAATGGGGCTTGGGTCGGATCAAGCATTAATGCCGGTGGACAAACATCGCGGGGCGTTGATGTCGAATTGGGATTGAAACCCTGGCATCATTTTAGTCCTTATGTTTCTGCTGAATATTTGCATGCAACGATGGATAATGATTTTGCAACCAATGGCGATCTTTTGCCTACAAAGGGGAAAAGAGCGGTAAGAAGTCCGCCTTGGCAAACAGCGATTGGCTTGACCTATGATAATGGTAAGTTTTTTGCAACTGGCAATGTCAAAGTCACAGGGCCACAATATTCAACCTTTATGAATGATGAACGATTGGGTACTTATGCGACCGGTAATTTGGCTTTCGGTTATCGTTTACCTGATTTAACTGAAGCCAGACATCCGGAAATACGGTTAAACTTTATCAACATCACGGATCAGAAATATCGTTCAGGTATTACAAGTCCAACCAGCAATGCGCATGCCGTTACCGGTAAATATGGAACCAAGATTGCGGGTTCTTCGCCGTATTATTACGTTGGTGGTGGTTTTGCAGCGATGTTTACCGTTACTTCAGCATTTTAGGTAGGTTTGATAATGAAATATCTAAAAATCGGAATTAAAATTTTTGCCTTTTATCTGATGATTGGGAATGCTTTATCGGTAAAGGCTAATGAAAAAGTAACGGTCATTTTAGACTGGTTTTTAAATTCCAGCCATGAATCGCTATTAGCCGCAAAATATAGCGGCGCCTTTGAACGACATCATTTAGATGTTGAATTGATTGCTCCTGCTGATCCTGGTATGCCACCACGGATGGTGGCTGCGGGTAAAGCTGATTTAGCGATTTCTTATCCAATTCAACTTGGGATGATGGTTGATCAGTCTATTCCATTGATCCGAATTGGAACCTTATTGGATACGCCATTAGATACATTAATTGTGGGCCCTAATATCTCGGAAATTCGTGATCTAAAAGGAAAGAAAATCGGGGTTTCTATTGCTGGGGATGAGCGGTCTATTCTTTCTACTTTATTAGAGAATGCGGGTGTAAAACTTTCAGACGTTCAGGTCATTAATGTTAATTTTCAATTAGAACAGGCATTATTAACCGGAAAAGTCGATGCGATTACGGGCGCTAATCGAAATTATGAATGGATTGATTTACAGCAACGTCAATTCAAAGGGAAAGTTTTTTATCCCGAAGAATATGGTGTTCCAATTTGTGATGAATTAATTTTTATTGCACGGAAAGATGCTGCTCATGATCCAAAATTTAAGGAATTCATGTTGGCATTGCAAGAAGGAACCAATTACCTTCTGAATCATCATGAAGAAATTTATGAAAAAGCCGCAAAAGATTTCCCACAATTGGTTAGCCCATTAAACAAAGCGGCTTGGATTGCGACATTACCCCGCGTTAGTAAAAATCCTGGTTTACTTGATAAGGGTAAATATGAACGGCTTTATTCTTTTTTACGTCAAAAAGGGGTCATTCATAAGAACTTACCCCTTTCTGATTATACAATTGATATTCTGCAATAAACTTTATTAATTTTTGCTAGCAGCAGAAAGTTTAGCCATTGCACATGAAACCAGTCGGCTATTTACCGAACTTGCACGGCTGGTCAAAATAATAGGCACCTTGGCACCAAGAACCAAACCGGCACTATCCGCATGTCCAACAAAGCATTGTGCTTTGAACAAGACATTACCAACTTCCAGATTAGGAACGACTAGAATTTGAGCTTTCCCAGTTACGGGTGTGTCGAGATGTTTCATCTTTGCAGATGATGGATCAACAGCAAGGTCAAAAGACAAGGGGCCGTCAAGAATACCATTTTTAATCTGTCCACGATCAGCCATTTTGCATAAAGCAGCTGCTTCGAGTGTTGTTGGAATATCAGGATTGATCATTTCAACAGCGGATAGGATTGCAACGCGCGGCGTGCCATAACCGAGTGCATGGTGAAGATCAATTGCATTTTGAATAATATGCATTTTTGTTGTCAAATCTGGGAAGATATTAATCGCCGCATCGGTGATCATATAAGGTGTTTCCCAGTCAGGACCATCCATTAAAAATACATGGGTGATTCTTTTACCAGTACGTAAACCCGTATCCCGATTTACAACAGCACGCATCAGAACATCGGTGTGGAGGCTTCCTTTCATTAATAGCGAAGCTTTTCCATCACGAACCAATGCGACACTTGCTTGTGCTGCCTCTTTTTCACCAGCAGCTTCAACAAATTCAACACCATCCAGGTTGATATTACTGGTCTGAGCAATAGCTTTAATTTGCTCACTTGGTCCAACAAAGATTGGATTTAAGAGGTTAAGTTTTCGTGCTTCAATTGCGGATTCAATTGCAGTAGCTTCACAAGGATAGCAAACTGCGCAATTTGGAGCCGCGTTTGCTTGAGCTTTTTCAATTAATTTTTTATGATGCGTAAAATTAGGCATAGCTAAAATTTTCCTTTTTTGCGGGCTAAAATAAATCCCCCTAGCCTTGATAAGGCGTCGCCAAGAGGTCCTGAGGGTATGCCTTTGATAGGAACAGGCTCTATAGATATATTAATACAAGAAGACTTTTTACAAGGAGATTTTTCCAAAATAGCTTCTTTTTTATAGATAAATTTCAGTTTTTTTACAATTGGTTGACCGCAATAAACGTTGATTTTACTTATTACTGTTTGAGATGCGTATTGAAATTCAGTGGCTGTAGGGCCATTGCATGCTATGGTCAAAATTCCGTTAACAAGTTTCTGGGGGGTTGAATGACGTCCATAATGTTCTCCAACGATTTCATGCCAATCGCTGATGATCTGGGTTGCTTTGGGACTGTAATTGCGAAATGCAGACTTGGTAATTGTTGGGACAAGATTGGAAAGCTGTCGCATCGTGCCAATACGACGAATTTGTTGCGGCGGTAAATCATTTTTATTTGACACAGAATCGGTTTTGTTTTTTACATCATTCTTGAGATTGGTATGATTATAAATCATATATTTTAGTATGGCCTTTTACGCAGAACTTATTTTAAATTGGTATGATCAGAATAAGCGCGAATTGCCTTGGCGTGCTTTGTCCGAACAAGTACCGGATCCCTATCATGTATTAATCAGTGAATTTATGTTGCAACAGACACAAGTTGCAACCGTTATTCCTTATTATAAACGATTTCTTGAACGTTTTCCAACATTGCAAGATCTTGCAAAAGCCGAATTGGAAGAAGTCATCGCCGTTTGGTCAGGTTTGGGATATTACGTTCGGGTTCGTAATTTGCATCGTTGCGCAAAGCAGCTTTGTACTATGGGCGGTAAATTTCCCCAAACCATGGAAGAATTAAAAGCATTACCCGGTATTGGTAATTATACCGCAGCAGCTATATTGGCGATTGCTTTTAACAAAGCTGTAGTTCCTGTTGATGGAAATGTTGAACGGGTTACCGCAAGATTATTTGGCATTATGGAACCTTTACCTTCAGCAAAAGCAAAATGTGCGCGATTGGCTGCAACATTAAACCGCTATGGAGGTGCTACGGAGCGTGCAAGCGATTTTGCACAGGCTTTGTTTGATATAGGGGCTACAATATGTAAGCCTAAAAAGCCACTTTGCCTCTTATGTCCTCTGGCGATCAGATGTGAGGCGCTAAGAAAAAATTTAACCGATGAATTACCAAGACGGAAACCAAAAGTAACAAGACCAGTTAAAAACGGTATACATTTCTGTTTAATGAATCATACAGGCGATGTATTATTTCGGAAGCGTCCCGTAAATGGATTATTAGGAGGTACACTGGAATTGCCCGGAACACCTTGGCGGACACAGATTTGGTCTTTATCTGAAGCCATGAGCTATTCTCCATGTGCGGTGGGATGGCATTATGGGGGAAAAGTAAAACATAATTTTACGCATTTCCTACTTAATTTAGAAATATATGTCTATCGTTGTGATCCACTTCCGAACGCGTCCAATAATGGGAGTTTATGGTATAGTAGTGTGGATATGGTTAATCAGCCCTTTTCTACTTTAATGCGTAAGACCGTAGGGGTTGGTTATAAAGCGATAACACGGCTAAATTTATGAATCCTGATTCTGTTAAAAATTCCAAACCAAAAATTGGTGTGTTGTTGATGGCCATGGGAACCCCTGCGGCGCCAACATATTGGGCTATTCGACGATATTTATCGGAATTTCTTTCTGATCGTCGGGTAATTGAACTTTCTCCCTTTTTGTGGCAACCGATCTTGCAAGGGATTATATTGACTTTTCGTCCACAAAGATTGTGTAAACTTTATAAAAAGATTTGGGATTTTAAAGCAAATAAAAGCCCTTTGGCCTTGATTACACAACATCAGGCAGAAGCATTGCACCAACAAATTGATAATCCAGATATCGAAGTTGAATGGGCAATGCGTTATGGAAAACCGACCATTGCGCAACAGATAAATCGCTTATTGGAAAGCGGATGTAATCATATTCTCGCTTTGCCGCTTTATCCTCAGTATAGTTCAACCACCACAGCTTCGGCATTGGATAACGTGTTCAAACATATGCAATGCTTAAGAAACCAGCCAACCCTGAAAACTTTGACTTCTTTTGCGGATTATCCACATTATATCGAAGCGCTGACAAAAACAATACAACAACACCTATTGCAACGTTCAATGCGTCCACAACATATCATTGTTTCATTTCATGGATTACCTAAAAAATATGTGGAAGCGGGGGATCCCTATGAAGATGAATGTGAAAAAACTTTTTATGCTTTGCGTCAAGCTTTGATCGGTGAAGATTTTTCCATGTCCATCGCTTATCAATCGCAATTTGGTCCTAATCAATGGCTGGAGCCCAATATCAAAGATGTCATGAAAAACTTATTGAATAAAGGGGTTAAAGATATTTCCGTTATTGCCCCAAGTTTTTTTGCAGATTGTTTAGAAACACTCGAAGAGATTAGCCATACTTATAAAGAACAATTTCTGGCCGCAGGTGGAAAGCATTTTTCTTATATTCCTTGTTTAAATGATTCAAAAGATGCAATTTCTATGCTGGAAAACCTTATTAAGGAACAACTAAAAGGTTGGTTGACGGAATAAAGTGTAATTCTTTATAAACGAAATAATTCTTGAAGAATCAACAAATTGAAATAAAATTCGTTACTATTTTGCAGATTAGAAAGCGTGAATAAATGAACAGGAAAACAATAGGTATAATATTAAGTATAGCCAATATTGTGCCTTTATATACTATTCAAGCTGAAACAAAAAATGTTCATCATCATTCTAATAGTAAAATGCATAAGGCCGCTGCAAAGAAACATAGCTCTGATTCATCTTCCACAGATAAACAGCATGATAATGTCAAAGCAAATAGTAGTAATAGTGATGCAACGAATTCGAATCCGACGTCAGCCACGTCAGCAGAAACAGATAATAGCGCTTCTTCGAATGAAGCGTTAAAGAAACCGATCTTGGATAATGTGGAATTTTCTGGGAATAAAGCGATTTCTTCATATGAATTGATGAAGGCTGTTCAAGTTTCAAAAAATTCTTTAATTGATGAAAATATAATTCTGCAAGATATGATGGCAATTAACGAAGTGTATAAAAAACAGAATCTAAAGGTAACAATCGCACCATCCGTTGTTACCACATCGCATGGACATGCAAAAATAACCTATCAAATTAATGAAATACCACCGGAAAAAGCCCAATAATGATAATTGTTGGACAATATATCGTCTATTCTAGAAAATTAATGGAAAAGGTTGAAATCTTCCGTATCGTTGGAAATTCTTTCGTTTAACTTACTTTTTTCCTTTTTGTCGGAACAACTCGCAATTAAACTAATCGTGCCGATTAATCCCAAACTGGAAAAGACAGTTAACATAATCATTGCAAAACACATATCCATTGCTTTTTACCCTAAAATAGAGTTAGCTTTCTTAATTCCCATTATAGAACAATATAAGTAATAAAGGTTAACTTTTAAAATAGCTCATGTCATATTTTTTTCTGGCTTTGGCAATAATTATCGAAATTATAGCCACAATATTGCTTAAAACCACAGAAGGATTTTCAAAACCGTTACCGAGTATTGCAACCTTAATTGCCTATGGTTTCTGTTTTTACTCATTTTCGCTATCGCTTCGTACGATACCTATTGGCGTTGCTTATGCCATTTGGGCAGGAATAGGAACGATAGGGATATGTCTTCTCGGATGGATTATGTATCAACAAAAATTATCATTGATGATGATGGTTGGTATTGTCATGATTATAGTTGGCGTAGGCCTTATTAACATGGGAGGTGGAAATATCCATCGTTGAAGTGGATTGTGCCTAATAAACAGGCACAACATGGTTTAGCGTGTTGGTGGAGAAGAAAAAGCAGGTCCAGTGGCATGCTTGATATTTTTTGCAAGAATTGCATTAATTTCCCGCATATCATCCGTGCTTAATGACCAGCCAAGGGCTTCGCCGACATTTTTAACTTGTTCTGGCTTACGGGCACCCCATAATGCAATATTATGTTTCCCTTGATCCAGCACCCATCTTACTGCAAGAGCAAGCAGAGATTTTTTGTGGCTTTCTTGGGCAAATTCTTCAAGTTCCTTGACGGCTGCCAAATATTGATCAAAAAGCGGTTCCATAAATTTAGGATCATGTTTGCGAAGGTCATCGCCTTGGAACACACGATTTTTATCGATTTTTCCGCTAAGCAATCCACGACATAAAGAACCATAAGTCAATACGGTCAAATTATGCTTTTTGGCATAAGGAAGGATGTCTTTCTCAATATCCCGTTCAAACATATTGTAAGGAGGCTGAACAGATGTAAGCAAAGCATATTTACGAAATTCGTCCATTTGCTCAAGGGTGAAATTACTGACACCAATTGCACGGATTTTTCCCTCTTTACGCATTTTTTCCAAAGTAATGGCTACTTCTTCCATTGGAACTTTAGGATCGGGCCAATGAATTTGGTAAAGATCAATGTAATCCGTTTTTAAACGACGTAAGGAATCTTCAAGTTCTTTGCGAACATGGTCTGAACGTGAATCTCTGAATATATGACGGTCATCTTCAGAGCCTTCCCAATTCAAACCAACCTTGGTGGCAATAACGACTTTGTCACGTCTGTCTTGCAATGCTTCTCCAACGATTTCTTCAGAATGCCCAAATCCATAGACTGGCGCTGTATCAATTAAATTGATTCCTTCATCCAAAGCCTGATGAATGGTACTGACTGCACTTTTATCATCGGGACCACCCCATTGCCATCCGCCCATTGCCCACGTGCCCAGCGCAATTCTTAAAACTGGCTGACTAATGCCGTTCAACGATAGAGTATCGTGTTGATGCATTATGAAACCTCCTATGTAATAAATGAAACAAATCTTGAAGTTTAATATAAGGGTAGGACTGCAAAAAATCCGAAATAAATTCATTATTAGAGTAAAACTTTGTTGAAGCTATTCAATATGCGATGCCAATGAAACAATCGTGTTTAGAATGGATATGCATTTATGATGAAAAGAAGCCATAAACATTGACAATGTTTGTTTTAATTTATGGCTTAAAAATTTTACGATATGCTTTCAATTATTCTGATTTTACCTTTATGTACGCTTAATCGACGATAGGATCGGGAAGCGTTTTAAGGTCTTTGCGATATTCAATCCAGAAATACAAGGCAATGTAAACAAAACAGACCGCCGAAACGATAAAGGAACGCTGCATGGAATGAAGATGATCTGAGATAAATCCCTGCACCGCCGGAACGAATGCCCCCCCAACAATAGACATAACGATAATAGCACCAGCAGTTTCATTATGTTTCTTTTCAACGGCTTCCAAATTGCTTGCAAAAATAGTTGGCCAACATGGTCCCATCAAAATGCTTGTAAAGACAGCTGCATAAACAGCATAAAAGCTTGATGCCATCGTAACATAAACAAGAATCAAAGCACCCAGAATAGAATAAACAAAAAGAACCAGTTTCGGGTTGAATTTTGTCATGAAAATATTGGCGATGAACTTGCCGACAAAGAAACAAATAAAAGTATAAAGCATGAAATTGGCTGCTGCGCGTTCATTCGATGCTCCAAGTTCCAAAGCCAGACGAATGGTAAAAGACCAAACCGCTGTTTGCAAACCGACATAAAGGAATTGCGCAATAATACCGCTTTTGAAATCGGTATTATGGGCTAAATATCGCAAGGATTCTGAAAAAGAAGGGACATCAATCGAATGATCGCTTGTTTTTTCTGGCTTACATTTGGGATAATTTGTGATCAAGAATATAATCAACACGATCACAAGAACCATAATAATATATTTATAAGGCTGAAGCGTATACGTTAATTGCTGTAGT
The DNA here is from genome assembly GCA_945266285.1 of uncultured Commensalibacter sp. Lineage (GTDB taxonomy): Bacteria > Pseudomonadota > Alphaproteobacteria > Acetobacterales > Acetobacteraceae > Commensalibacter. Next base: position 196,245 of record CALYOP010000003.1, on the reverse strand, counting down.
TGAAATGATCGTAATTGGTCAGGCGAAAGTTGCGCGATTTTTTCTTTTAAGCTGCTACCTTCTTCAAAAACCAGATATTTCCCCATAAGAACACCCGATATTGCTCCAATGGGTTGAAAAGTCTGGCTGATATTAAGGCGTAAAGTTGCGAATTGTTTTGGCCCTAGCATGGAGCTATAAATATTTGCCGATGTTTCCAAAAAGCTTAAGCCAATTGCCATGGCAAAAATGGCCAGAAGAAACATGGTATAAAGTGCCATACCGGCTGCTGGATAAAATAGGGAACAGCCAATAATATATAAAGTAAGACCAATTAATATGGCGATCTTATAACTGCTTTTTTTAATGACAAAAGAGGCAGGAATAGCAATCAGAAAATAGCCACCATAAAAGGCACTTTGGACTAAAGCACTCGCAAAATCGCTGAGGTGGAATATATGTTTAAATTGGGTAATCAGAATGTCGTTTAAACTGACAGGGCATCCCCACAGCGCAAATAGACAGGATAAAAGGATAAATTGAAAAATAGGTGTTTTTTCAAGATATCCATCAGGAAGCTGTTTTATATGTTGACCTTTAGGCATCGCGACTTCCTATACAATATGTTACTAATTTAGGTGTAAAATAAGCATTTCCTCTAGGATTTTATTTAATTTAAGATGGTTGAAACGAGTGAACCATCTCATATCGGTTTATAAAACGTCTATTCAAAATTTGATAGTAAATTCAGCAAGTTATAAAATTTAACCTAAATTAATCCAAAGGTGGTAACTTCTCTTCAGGTTTCAAGGGCGATGTCGCAGCATTCATAATTGCCAAAATAGCCGCCGTAAGCGGCGATGCAAAAATTAATCCAGGCATACCAAGGATAGTGCCAAAAATGGTTTGAGACAAAATTGTAATTCCTGGTGGCATTCTGACAGCATGATTTTGAATAAGCGGTGAAAGAACGTTGCCTTCTAAAAACTGGATAATGCAGTATAGAATAAAAACCAGAATTCCTTCTTCTGTCCCTTGGGAAAGGCCAATAAGGATTGCTGGAACAGCACTAATAATGGCACCAATATAAGGGATAAAATTGCATAATCCAGCAATAACCCCTAATGTCAGTGCTAAAGGTACACCAATAATACTCAGCCCAATAAAAGAACATAAACCGACAACCAACATGTCCAGCAATTGCCCTGCTGTCCATGACCACAGCGTATGACTACCAATCATCAAAAGGCTTCGAATTTTGGGGCGTTGTTTATGCGGGAAAAGGCGAAGTAATCCATTCCCATACAGATTTGGAGAAGCGGCAAAATATAAACCGGCCATGCAGACTACAAAAATAGTACCAAGAATACCAAAAGCGGAGGTAATAAAACCCGTCATTGAACCGGCGATTCTAGACCCCAAAGATCGTGTGGTACTTTCAGCCTGATCACCCCCCAAAGAATGCGGAAGATAATCAAGAACAATCCGCCCCAATGGATCGGCCTGGAACTGGTTTCGTAAGCTAACGGTCTGGGTCGCCATGACATGGCCAAGTCGTGAAATCTGTTGACTGATTTGTGGGCCGCTCGTCCAAATTAAGCCTATAAAGGCAAAGGCAAGAAACGTTACAACAATGCTTAACGATAACCAATAAGGTAGATGCGTATATTTCCGTAAACGTGATGCCATACCCTTAAGAATAATGGCAAAAAGTGAAGCTGCGAAAATAATCATCAAAATATCGCCAACCAGCCATATGGATAAAACCATAAAAGAGACCAGAATAACGATACGTATTAATCGATAGAGTTGGTTCTGAGACTGTAATTCATCCGCAGACAGATCATTTCTTGACATGGCAAAATATCCAGTAAAACAAAGTGATTAGCCAGCGTGCGATTTACAAAATGGCCGATAAATCAAATATTGCCAGCAATAATATTTAATATAATCAGATATCGGCTTCCATAGTTTCAATATAACGATCCAAAAGTGTATCTACGGGTCCATCAGCGATAATTCTTCCGGCTTCTAACCATATTAAACGCTGACACCATGAACGAACTGCCGGCAAATAATGGGTGGTGAGAACGACGATTTCGGCACTTTGAACAATATTTTCTAATCTTTGCGCAGCTTTTTCCTGAAACACGGAATCACCTGCCATAAACCATTCATCTAAAAGCAGTATTTTCGGTGTTGTTGCGGTAGAAAGCCCAAATCCTAAACGCATCGCCATTCCAGAGGAATAAATCCGTACAGGTAAATCCATAAATTCGTTTAGTTCGGCAAATTCCTCAACATCTTTTTCCAGATGACGTATTTGCTCTTTTGAGAAACCCAGCCTTTTCCCACGAAGAAAAATATTTTCACGACCGGATAACGCCGGATTCATTCCCGCATTAGGATCCAAAAGCGCATCAATATTGCCTCGGGTTTGGATATGCCCGTGTGCAGGTTCATAAATACCCGCCATAGTGCGGAGCAATGTCGATTTTCCTGCTCCGTTATGACCCACTAACCCTACACGTTCGCCCGCTCGGATATCCAAATTAATATCATGTAATGCCTGAATTAAGATCTGATTGGGATCATTTTCTTGAAAGACGACGTCACCTCCCGTTCGTTGATGTTGACGTTTTTGTTTCGTTAACATGCGACCTGCTTTGACAAACAAGGTTTTTTTCAACGAACGTGACCCTCCATGATAGAGGGGAAATTCCAATGAAAGATGGTCGATTTTGATGTAGCTGTCGTTTAAAGAATTTTCAGACATACCGTGTCTATAGTTTAGAAGTTAAAGAATATCTAGCCGTTTTACCGCTTCTTTAAGAACATTGGGCGTTAATTTCGTCCAGTCCAGATCAAGAAAGCTATAAGAAAGCTTTCGCAAAGAAGAAATCATATAAGGCCACGCCTCTAGATAGGTTTTATCACCAAATGAACGCGTTAATTCCAATATTTCTGCTTCTTGAAGGCAAAAGAATAAATTAATTAATTCTGGTTGATGCGTACAAATGATCAATTCTGCCTGACTGAATAGGGAGATTTGACTTTGCCAATCCATTTTATCAAGGCGAACAGGAGTAACATTTAGATCATTAAGTGTCGCGTTAATAACTTTTTTTTCATCTTCCGTGAGGATGAAATTTTTTTCATCAGGTTCAATATAAAAACGCGGTGGTAACTTATTATTATATTTAAGTTCTTTTTTTAGATGTTTGAAAACATCAGAAGCATTCTTAAAATTATAATAATAATGCGGATAATAACTGGTTGGCCAGAAAAAATAGAGCTTTTTCGCCTGATATATGCCGTCTTCTAAACGGGTTATTCGTTTATCCAATCCTGCTTTCTCAAGGGATTCTTCGTAACGTTCTTCTGAAATGGCGTTGAAATTATCATGCTGCGAAGGTCTGTATTTCGGCATAACAATAGGGACTTCTTTGGGAATAGATTCATTCGCCAAGAAAGCTTTGGATAAATTATAACCCATCCAATGATCATACCGCATCCACAAAGGATCAAATGCGATAAATACTTCATCCATTTGAACCGCAGGGGTGTTTGGAACTTTTGAAGCAATTGTATCAGGTTTTAAACAGTAATAGGTACTTTCAGAAATAAGATGACGATCATCTGTAAGGATCACACCGTCCATTTCTGGCCCAACTAAAAAATAGGCATTTTCCAATGAAAAAAAGAAAATTAGTTCTGCAGGATATTCATCGAGAAGTTTCTCAGGATCAATAGCATTCGGATCGATTCCCTGAGCCAGCCTAATCATTTCCTGATTTTGAAAAGCATCAACAGGTTTTAGTCGGGGTTTTGCTTCTAATGCGACACTAGTTGATAAAATACCAGGTGGTCGGAAAACAAAAGCAGACAAAGATCCATTGATATTCATAATATATCCAATTCTTACCGTAATAATTACGGCTTTACTTTAAAGTAAAAGCTTTATTTTATAAAGAATAACTTCACATATAGGTCAGAAATAGGATCCGTCTAAATCCAAAAAGCAAGACGCGGTCTGGCACGAGCAAAGATAAACCATGCTACCAAGCATAAAACAAAACTGTAACCAAAAGCACATTCCCATACAAATAGAGAAGGAACACCACCTAATAAAGGTAAGCGTAAGATTTCAATCAAAGGATAAAAAGGATTAAGCGGTAACCACCAGTCTTTTCCTGCCAATTGAGAGGGTTGCCATATGATAGGGGTTACATAAAATACGACTTGCATAATGCTGTTGACAATTGGCGGTATGTCACGATATCGTGCGCATAGTGAACCCAACAAAAGACAAACAGCAATCCCATCAATTAACCACAAAGCAAGTGCAGGGATGCTTAGCAAGCCTACCCAACCCGGCCAAACTCGAAAAATAACGAAAACAACTAATGGTACAATAATATTATGTGCGAGTACAATAAAGTTACGCACCATGGTACGTAATGCCTGCACAAAATAAGGAAGCTTTATTGAATGAATCGTATCATTGGCTTGCAGGAAACAAGTACACGCATCGGATATGATGGCACTAAGAACATTCTGCCACAGAATCATGGAAAGTGCTAAAAAAGGTAGGTAATCCCGCAAAACCATTTTAAAAAGTGTGCTATAAATCAGTCCCATAGATCCAACCATGAGCGCTGATGACAATGTCATCCATAATGGCCCGACAACCGATCCGCGATAACGTAATTTAATATCCAGCCAACCAAGGGATATTGCTAGTTTCCAAAGTTTAAGCCCATAAATAATATCTTGCCAACCTTGGCGATGTCTTAAAAAAGACAGGAAACCATGATGAATCACTAATAATTTTTCACTGACCTTAGAAGGATGAGGAGAAGTGCCCATCTTTAATTATTACCGCTTAAACCGATGAGGGATGAATCTATCTGCATTTTTAAAAGTAAAAGTTTAGGGAAAGCAATAAATTTATTATCACCGGAATCGTTTTCTTTGTTGCATTTGTGTTTTTTCAATAGGTTAAAAGAATGTTGATAACGTGGAATATTTGACGAGACTATTGCAAAAAAAAGCTTTATCCTGTAGGGATTATACAAGGTTCCTAATAAACCGTACGAAGTTTAAAAACATGGTTTCAGTAGAGTAAAAACCCTACAATAAGAAATCAGACGCATTTAAGTCCAAAATAGACTTTGATCAAAGTTATTTTGGACTAAAGGTAAAAATGATGACGCGATCTGTAAAACATTTCAAAGTGCTTTGTCAAATATATTCTAGGAATTGTAAGTCATTGAACCGATTTACATATTCTTCTACGTTTCTGCGTCTGGGTGGTATTGGGTTGCTTACCGCAATGGTTGCTGCTTGTTCCTCTGGTCCGCAGCGAACACAAATGCCTATTTCTCAGGAAGTTGCACTCTATAAATCCCACGCACGTTCCTATTATGCGCCTCCGGGTCCTCCTGATGATCCATGGGGGCCTTATATTCGCGAAGCTTCGACACGTTTTGACGTGCCCGAAGAATGGATCCGTGCGGTAATGAATCAGGAATCGGGTGGAAGATTATTCCATAATGGTCAATTGGTTACATCAGGACCCGGTGCTATGGGATTGATGCAACTTATGCCGCCGACTTATGATGAAATGCGTGCGGCATATAATCTTGGCGATGATGCTTACGAACCGCATGATAACATTATGGCCGGAACTGCTTATATTCGGCAAATGTATGATATTTATGGTTCTCCTGGATTTCTTGCTGCTTATAATGGTGGGCCAGGAAGATTGGATGATTTCTTGACCAGAAATCGGACTTTGCCTTTGGAAACTCGGCGTTATGTGGCTTCTATTGGACGTCAGATACGAGGGATCAGCCCAAGAAACCGTTCTCAGGCCGATTTATTGGTGGCTAGTCATGAATCCGGTGGTGGTATCGGTGGCGGGGTTAGCTATGCTAGCTTGCAACCAACAACCCAAGCAACATCGGTTCAGCAAGCTTGGAATAACCGTGCTGATGGACAAGTAAGCAGTGAAGCCGATCGCTTGAACGGCAGTAGTCTGAATAATATCGATAATATGCAAACGGATCGTTTAAATAATTACGTTTTGCAGTCTAAAGGGCAAGCAACGCAAGTTGCCATGGCACCCGTAGATTCATCGACATCTTATTCTACAACAGCATCTTATGCGTCCAACTGGAAAAGTTATAACCGTCAACCCGCTGCAAGTTCTGCATTACCAGAACGTCAGCAAGTAAGTGCTGCATGGGCAAATAGAGGTTTTGCACCAACACCTGTGCAACAGCAACAACCTGTTATTAGAAAACAGCAAATGCCGGCACCAGTTGCATCCCCCAGCTTTACTATGCCAGCAGCAACGACTTCAACACGGAATAATTATTATCAAGCAATCGATTATCATTTATCACCACCGAAAGCTCGTAATGCAAACATAACCAAAGAGCGTGTTACCACGGGAACCGCTTCTCGTGGGCAATGGTCTATTCAAGTCGGTGCATTTAATAGTTCTGCACAAGCCAATACGGCTGCAGGACAAGCAAAAAGCAAAGCTGCTGCTGGTTCTCAATCAGTACAGATGGTGATGTCTGGAAGAAATAAATTATATCGTGCCCGTGTCGTTGGTTTAAGTCGGGAAGCAGCAGAAAATGCTTGTCAGAAACTGGGCCGCAGTGGCAAAGCATGTATGCTATTACCGCCATCAATGAACCGGTCTTGATTTATTGTATACGGTCATAAAAAAATAGCAGCTGTTCAGGGTGAGCTGCACAGCTGCTACAAAAAAGGACCGTTCTTTTAAAAAAGGAAATGAACAAAAAAGTTTTAAAAAAAAAGTAAGGCTTAAATAGTCGGTAGTAATAAGGCGAACGGTCTATGAAAAAAGTCTACTAAAATAATGTAAAATATATATTTTGTTAAAATATAGGTATCTGATATATGCGGTCTTATTTGGTAAAATACCTAAATAAGATCCTAGCTTTGCAATATCAGAAAACTTTATACTAAAGGATATTGCTCAGCTTTAGTCTTAATTTGGTTTAAGCTTAAATCTGTATGTTTTTTTATAATCTTAACAACCTCCTTTAGCTATTTCTGTTATTAAACAGGCCAATAGAATCGTTGTCTGGATTTTCGGAAATCAGTTGATGAATAAATTTAATGAATCCCTAACAAATCATTTGCATTTATTCATCTATTCAAATATAAACCTATCGTAAGTCCCAAGCGTGGGATTGGTTATGCACTACTGATATTTTGTTTTCCTAAAACCCAGTATTCAATTGGTTCAGTTGATATGTTGGGAATATAGTCAAAAATATTCAGTAAACAATATGTGATTAAGCGGCTTAATTCTTTTTCTTAAATTTGTTTGACCATTAATCACTAAGTATTAGTCAAAAAGTATTATCGATTTAAGAATGAAGATCTGTTGTATCTTCATTCTTCGTTATTCTATACTTTGAAAATATGTTGCTGTGGAAAAGGTTCACTGCGGCTATATTGTGGTGGTGCTGTTACCTTTTGTCTTAATTTTCTTGCAGCGACCCAAGGCCAATGTGGGTTAAACATCATTGCCCTTCCAATTGCAACGGCATCTGCCTGACCCGTGGCTAAAATACTTTCGGCAAGTTCAGGTTCCGTAATCAGTCCAACAGCAATGGTTGGAATTCCTACTTTTTGACGGATCTGTTGGGAAAGGCCCGTTTGATAACCGGCACCAACAGGGATCTTTTGTTGCAAGATGAGGCTTCCTGAAGAAACGTGAATAACAGGGCAGCCAAGTTCTTTAAGTTTTTTACAGAAAATAGCAGCCTCTTCAACATTCCAGCCACCTTCTGCCCAATCGGTTGCCGAAATACGAACCCAAACCGGTTTATGCGCAGGGAAGTTCTTACGTACGTTCTGATAGATTTCTAAGGCAAAACGCATACGGTTTTCCAGGCTGCCACCATAATTATCGGTTCGATGATTAGAAAGCGGTGATAGGAATTCATGGATTAAATAGCCATGTGCCATATGGATTTCGATCGCATCGATACCAACCGCATCGCTTCGACGTGCAGCATCGCCAAAGGCCTGAATAATGCGTTGAATGTCTTCTATACGCATTTCCTTTGGTGGATTATCATTTTCGAAAAAAGGAATAGGTGAAGGCGCAATAGTTTGCCATCCCAATGAATCCGATGGCGGGATTTGGCGTTCACCCATTTCCTTTGATTCCCAAGGCACATAGGTCGAAGCTTTCCGTCCAGCATGGGCAAGTTGGATAGCAATAGGCATCTTCGAATATTGTCGAACTGCGGTGAGAGCCTCGTGCATAGCATTTTGCATTTCATCTGACCACAAACCCAAACAATAAGGCGATATACGCCCTTCGGGAGAAACACCAGTTGCTTCAATAATGAACAGCCCAGCACCCGAAGTCATCATATTCCCCCAATGCATGCGATGCCATTCAGTTACTTTGCCATTATTGGCAGAATATTGGCATAAAGGAGGGATGACAATACGATTTTCCAGCTGTAGATCACCAATTTTCCAGGGTTGAAAGAGATGATTCATGAAAATTTCCTTTCACAATGTATAAGGTTGCTGGATGATTACTGATGGATTATAGAAATTTAAAAATTTGATCTTTTGGAAGCCGAGATTTCGGTAACGTAAAATTATAATCATCATTGGCATGATAACCGAGTGGCACTAATAACAAGCTCGTATAACCTTGTTCTCGTAATTCAAGATCACGATCCAAAATTTTGCGGTTAAATCCTTCGATAGGCGTTGCATCAATATGCAGGCTTGCAGCACCCAAAAGCAAAGCGCCAAGCGCAATATAGCACTGTTTTTCCATCCAACAATTAATGTCCTTGGTATCATGGAGATGCGCATTGACATAACCCATATATAAATCAAGCGTTTTTTTCTTTTTTTCAGCCCCAATAATGCGGCCATCTTTTTCTTCTTGATCTAATACTTTGCGGATATGGTCTTCGGTCATTTCCGTTTTTGAACAGATAACAACCGTAGCGGATGCATCCAATATTTTGGATTTGTTATAGATAAAAACATCTTCATCCATTGATGCACCAACCCGTTTTTTACCTTCTTCACTGGTCACAACGATAAAATGAAAAGGTTGGGAATTAATCGAAGAAGGACAAAAGTGAAGCAAATCAATCAATTGATTCATCAATTCCTGAGGAATCTTTTTGCTTGGATCATATTTTTTCGTTGTATAACGGGTGTGGGCAATTTTAGAAATATTCATATAAACCTCAAGATTGTAAAAGACAGCTTTTATCTAACTTAATTCCTACAATATACGTAAAGTGGATCCATTCGAGCAATGATGATTTTAAGAAAATCCAGAAACTTGGTTTTGGTTTCCAAATTTTTTTTGTAATCGAATAATTTTGGATTAACATAGCATAAAGGATATTCATAGAAGACAAAGGAGGAAACATGTTCCTCAAAAAGCAGTTACAAGCCAATAACCAAAGTGATAAAATAACAAAAACATTTGAGATAAATGCAGCCTGGATAAAACGGCTGATTTTTCTTATTATTGGTTATCAATTATTAAGTGGTGCGGCGGCTTATATGTGCGCAAAACGTAAAAATCGATCGGTTCGGTGGGCTAAAATGAGCTTTTTCTGTAGCTTAACCTATCCAATTTTGTTCTTTCTTCCTTCTACAGCTTCGTTGAATGAAGAAAAACCACCAAGTTTATTTGAAAGGCTATGGCTTAAAATTGTTGTTGTCAGCTGGATTTTTGGTGGTGGATGTTTCTTAATGGTCCGAAAGGCCTTTGGGAAAGTGACAAAACACAAAGCGATAAAAAGCTAAATTTCGATATCTTTGCGTGATTGTGGGGAAATTGTTAATTCATATTGCTGCATATAAGAATTTAACGTATGCAGCCGATCACAAATATTAGCGATACAGCAATCGAACCATTTAACCTGCCGTTTTTGAATAATATGCGGAATAGGGATGATTGCTTTGTGACTTTTTAAAGCCAATAAAGTAATACGTTCGATTAACGAAGAACCATAAAAAACATCAACCAGATAATGGCTTGCAGGAATATCATTGGTTATTTCTTTACTGACATCACTGCGACCATAAAGAAGATGCGGCAAAGATATTACGGTTGTTCCATATTGTGCTTCTAATCGAAGAAGGACATCAAATCGGTAAACATAGATTTCTTCGTGATTTCTACCAAAGGTTTGATGCCAGTCTTCGGGTTTGGAATGGCTTATGATGTAATAAATTTTCGAAAGTTCCATAATCCATTTTCTTGAATTATTTAATCGTTTGGTTTAACGGCCTGACCATTCATATGAAGATTCTTGATCTGGGTATTTGCTAGTATGGCTGAGAATAACAGGATGATCAAGGTTATTCCGTTAATTAAACCCAATGATTGCCATTCACCCCAAGCAACTGGAAAAGGAACGCTAACCGCATTATCATAAGCTTGGGACAAAGTTGCCATTGAATAAAAATCAACGGTTAAAAGGTAAATTGTCCACCCGATAACGGTAGCATAAAGCAACGTAAAGAGAATTTTTCTCAGCGCATTCATTGCTTTTCCTCCCTTTCTGAAATGTTATTTCATTTTTTCACCATCAAAATATTTAGAATAAAATAAACAGATTATTTCCTCATAACAACAAAACTATCTGTGAGGAAAAGCAATATTTAGTAAATGCGGATTTGCTGACTAATCGATAATATCGGCAAAAGATGCGTGAAGAACTTCACAAGCTTGCTTTGGATTGATCTCGATTAAAAAGCCATGTTTCCCGGCATTGATAAAAACCGTTTTTTCATCAATAACTTGTTGGGCAAAAACGGTTGGGGATTTTTTACGTTGTCCAAAAGGACTGATACCGCCCACATGATAACCGGTAATGCGCTCTGCATCATGGGGAGCCATCATTTGCGCCGATTTTACTTTGAAAAAAGCAGCAAGTTTTTTCATATTTACGGTGCTATCTGATGGAACGACTGCACAAACACTTTGGCCGCCAATATCTGCCATAAGTGTTTTTAATACACGATGAGGTGGTTGTTGAATCGCTTCGGCTGCATGTAAACCGATTGCCCCATCGGTATGTTTATACTCATAGGTATGAACCGTAAAAGGAATGTCAGCCTTGGTTAAAAATTGCGTTGCAGGAGTTCCGTTATTTCCTTTGGGCATGGCCTATATATCCTTAGCGTTGGAATTAAGAAGGAATAATAAGGGAAACGATTTGTTGCGCAATAGTTTCTGGCAATGCCAAGGCTTCTTTTTTTTCAGCAGGAAAGAATTGAGATCGTAATCGCGTAGCTGTTGGAACGGGTTTAAAAGAATGGATTTGTAATGGTGAAAGATGGCTTATTTCTTTTTTCCAACATTCAATAAGATTTTGTAACGCAGCTTGTATTGCTGCAATAGGCCCCCAAAAAGCTTCGGTAGAGGCCATATTCTGCAAAAATATAGCATGCCCTTGGGGCGCTTGGTTTAAAAGAGGAGATAAAGTGCGAATAAGATGCCAACATCCGGTAAGATTAACAGCGATATTTTTCTCCCATGCGGCATCCGGTAATTGTACCAAAGGCATTAGCGGCGTAGGGTGAAAAGCCGCATGAATCCACATATCCAATCGGCCAAAACGTTGTGCAATGGATGGACCAACATTGTCGATTTGATCATGTTGCCCAAGATCCAAAGGCAATAATGTTGCTTGACCACCTTGGGCACGGATAAGATCATCCGTCTCTATTAACCCGCTTTGTGTGCGGCCACTTAAAATACAATGTCCACCCAATTGGGAAAACGCAATGGCACAAGCCCGGCCAATGCCACGACTTGCGCCCGTTACAAAAATAATCTGACCCTGTAAGGGAAGGGACATTATGCTTTAACTTTGGCTTTAACTTGTAGATTAGAAATGCAATCCGAAAGCGGAATCGGATAATCGCCGGTAAAACAGGCATCGCAATATTGCGGTTGTGCGTTATTACGTTCTTTTTCGTCTAATGCACGATAAAGACCATCACAGGAAATAAAGGCCAAAGAATCGGCACCAATCAAATCACGCATTTCTTCGATACTATTGGTATGAGCCAAAAGCTTTTCCTGTGTCGGGGTATCAATCCCATAATAGCATGAATGTTTTGTTGGTGGTGAAGCAATCCGTAGATGAACCTCTTTGGCACCAGCAGCACGAACCATTTCGACGATTTTACGGGATGTTGTGCCGCGAACAATCGAATCATCAATTAAAACAACGCGTTTATTTTCCAAAACCGAACGATTAGTCGCATGTTTCATTTTTACGCCTAAATGGCGAATTTGATCGGTGGGCTCAATAAAGGTTCGTCCAATATAGTGGCTGCGGATAATCCCCAGTTCAAAGGGCAACCCACTGGCTTCAGCGTAACCCATTGCCGAAGGAACCCCTGAATCAGGGACGGGAACGACAACATCGGCTTCGACGGCGCTTTCCAGCGCCAGTTCTCTGCCAATATTTTTGCGCGCTATATAAACAGCTTTGTTTTCTAAAATTGAATCGGGACGGGCAAAATAGACATATTCAAAAATACAAAAGCGGCTATGCGTTGCCGAAAAAGGTTTAAGTGACTGAATACCGTCTTCGTTGATAATGATAATTTCACCAGGTTCAATATTACGCACAAATTCGGCACCCATGCTGGAAAGAGCACAAGTTTCACTTGCTACAACCCAAGCTTCTTTTCCATCGGTAGGTGCGAGTTTTCCTAAAATTAAAGGCCTTACTCCTAAAGGATCACGCGCCGCGATCATCAGGTCTTTGGCAATAGCAACCAAAGAATAAGCCCCTTGAACCTGTTTCAAAGCGTCAATAAAACGATCAACAACAGAGGTGTAAAGTGAAATAGCAATCAGGTGGATGAAGATTTCACTATCCGTACTCGACTGAAACAAACAACCACGCCGAACCAAAGAACGCCGTAAAATATCGGTATTGGTTAAATTTCCATTATGGGCAACGGCCAAACCACCAAATTCAAAATCCGCATATAATGGTTGAACATTCCGTAATTGGGTTGCACCAGTTGTGGCATATCGGTTATGCCCAATTGCATATTTTCCCGGAAGATTGGCAATGACTTGCGGATCTGCAAATACTTCGCCAACGAGGCCAAGCCCTTTATGGGTGTGAAAATTTTCACCATCAAATGTGACAATACCACTGGCTTCCTGTCCACGATGTTGCAGAGCATGTAAACCCAAAGCTGCAAGTGAAGCTGCATCAGATTTTGCCCAAATGCCTACAACACCACATTCTTCGTGGAATTTGTCATCGGTGTAGGAGGTTTCCTGAAAGGAAGAAACATTATTTGAATTCATGTCAAACTCGAGGAAAGGATTTGAAGGAAAAAGCTTGCAGGCAAGATATAAAAAATTCTGACATCGCTATTTCATGTTTTGTATTTTGATAAAGTATGAAGCTGCGTAAATAGCACCAATACCATTTTTAGCAAGTATGAATCCTTAAAAAGTATTTTGATTGGGATCCTTTTCGGTATCGGGAGTGGTTTCTTTTGGCATTATTGTCCGCGGCGTTTTGATTTGTGGGGCTGGAAGATTTCTTTTTACGCTATTTGGTAAGAGATCATTAATATAAACGGCTCCTTGATAAACGGGGGGAACGATCTGGCTTTCCTGTAAGACTTCGGGCCATTCCGCCGATGGGAAAGCACTGGTTCCCAGAATATAAATTACGGAAAGACCCGCAAAACATTTAACCGCACCACATAGTGCACCAAGAATTCGATCAACCCGGCCAAGAATCGAAATTCGGGCCGTTGTTCCAAATAGCAAATTTGCAAGGGCATTAATCAAAATACAAACCAGAAGGAATATACCCGCAAAAGAAATTATCGTCGCAACCGTTTCTGAAGGAATATAGGGTTGAAGCTTGGGCATTACTGATGGATACCATTGATTGGCAACCCCAGCCGCAAATACCCATCCAAATAACCCGACAACCTCACGAATAAAGCCGCGATTTAATCCAGAGAGCGCGCCAAAGACTAATAAAACAATACAACTTAGATCAACCCAATTCATCAGGTTTGACTTTCGATGCGAGAGAAATGATTAAATGATAACAAGACATCTTCTATATAACTTCAATTTACAATAATTTCGATTATAAATTATCCCTATGCTATTTGATCAAGTCCGCCTGAAGGCTAATTTTTCATATAATGAATGCAAACCTTGCCCATAATGTAGTTTCATAAGTCAGAGAAACAATAGTTGAGCGTAAATGTCTTTGGTTTATTCAATCGACATCATTTCTAAGCATGACATAGAGATTTTTTATTGAGGTTATCGCTTGTCATCTCTTTCATGGTAATCAAGTTATAGATTTGATCAGATATGCTGTGATGTAATCACAAAATTTTTTATGAAGCATTTTTATAAAAACAACACCATATTTCACCAATAAAAATACGCCAAAAAACAATCATTGAATAAGATAAGCTGTTACTTTTCTAAATGAATTTAATATGCTGCTCTTGAGTCCAATAAACCAACAACCAATATTAATGAAAATAGCGTAACCCTTAATAATCGGAGAACTTTGTTCGATTATTTTTTTAATATATCAGGCCATAAAATCAAAAATTTTAGCTTGAAATACCTTTTTTTATGTCCAAAAACATCAATATAAGACCATTGTGGCCATTATTGGAGATATTTCATGATGAAAAATATTCAATCCAATCTAAAATTTTATGAACCATCGATTCGTAAATGGATTAAAAACGAAATCGAAAAGATTAATAACTTACAATGGATGGCGCGCCATCTGGCAATTTGGCCGGAACGCTATCAGGATGCGCTAAATTACGAGCAAAAAGCGAAAGATGAACAAAGAAAACTGGATCAATGGTTAGAGGATTTTCCACCGATTCGTATTCCTTTTGCGCATTTTAATCGGAGTCGGAACGATCTATTTAACCCATTGACGGATTGATAAAAGAATTAATGGGTGTAGTTTGGTGCTGATTAGAGTCGCTGAGTCGTATAATCATTTGCCAAGATGAATAATTGTTCAGAACTAGATAATTGAACGTTACGATGAATGTGTTCGAGTTCGGATCATCGTTTGGTTCAAGCAGATCAAGATTTTTGATATTGCACTTTATGCTTTGTCTTTTGGAGATTGAAGCAAGCTTAGAAAACAAAAATGAAAAAGATTTTTATCTAAAGTTCTTAACTCGATAACTAAAGGAAAATAGCAATCATTTATGATGCGTTTAATTTCGGAAATACCTTTTAAGAACATGTATTACGTTTTTTCAAAATAATGCATACAAAAAGCTATTGATGGATGTAAGAAAATCAATATTTATGCATGTGTTCTTATGTTCTTTATTTGTCCAATTGATGGATAATCCAAGCAAAGCGGCTAATGGTCTTTTAAGATTGTTGCTGCGTTTCTTCCATATTTCATGCACATATCTTAATTTGCTATTACTTAAATTCATAAAGGCGGAATGCTTATTATTACAATTAATTAATAATATTTTTCTAATTTCTATTTTTTTATATTTCGATAATTATTATTTTTACGAAATAAATATTATAAATTTATAATTAAAGTTAAATCTATTTTATAATTTAATATAATAGATAAGATAAAATGAAATCCAATATTATTATATAATTTCAAAATCGTATATTATCTATAATTGAGAAAGATATTCAATATCAATTATATTGATACATATTATATTAATATTTTATATACTATAAAAGATAAATACAACAGAATATCTTTTGAAATAATTTCAAAAAGTTTTTACTTATCATTGGTAATATAAATATAACAAAAAAATTAACAAGATAAATTTAATATAATCAAAGATATACATAAATTTCATTAAGATATAAAGCATATATTAAGAATATATAAATAATACTCTTTTTTTATGTATAAATATTTCTTAAGCGTTAGTATTACATTTTAGTAATTTTTACGATAATGATACGAAATAAATTTTGATAATGCAGGTTATCAAACTGGTGTTTTTAGGAATTTAAACTGTATGAAGATAAATAGAGTTGTCGTAACTGGAACTGGCTGCGTTACACCCTTGGGTAATAATGTTCATGAGACATGGAAGGGTATCAAAGAAAAAACTATTGGTTATAGCAAGCTGGAAAATCTTCCTGAATCAATACAGGCGAAATATTTTGGTTTGGTTAAAACTGATAGAAAAGACTTTAAGAAAATACCGGTTCACCTTAGAAGAGCTATGCCAAGATTTGCAAAAAATGCATTTCTTGCAGCTATGGAAGCTGTTGAATGTGCTTTTTCTACAGAAAAAATTCAAGAATATTATAATCCCTTTGATTGTGGCGTTATAATTGGAACCGGTTGGGGTGGATTAGACGAAGCTTATGATGCACATGATCAAATTAAGCAACTTGGTATAGGTCATCCACTTGGTAGCCTTGAAACCATGCCTAATATTGCAACGGCGACGTGCAGTATGTATTGGAATCTTAGAGGTTACCAAAATACTATGGTTGCTGCCTGTGCGACGGGTAATTTGGCTATTGGCGAAGCTTATCAAAAAATACGTTATGGCGATGCGAAGATGATGCTTGCGGGTGGAGCTGAAGCATTGAATTCGAATACGAATATTTGGAATGTTGATATTCTTGGTGCGTTAAGTAAAGAACAAAATAAAGCAGAAAATGCTTGTTGCCCATTTGATATTAAACGTTCAGGTTTTATCCTCTCCGAAGGGGCCGCCGTTATATGTCTTGAAGAATATGAAAGTGCCACACGAAGAGGGGCAAAAATACTCGGTGAGGTTATAGGTTACGGTAGTTATTCAGATGCAAGAGATTTTACGGCTCCTGCCGAAGATCTTGAAGCAAGGTCAAGATCCATTGTTCATGCATTACAGGATGCCAATCTTTCGCCTGGTGATATCGATTATATCAATGCCCATGGTACTTCAACGCCATTAAATGACTTGAACGAAACAGAAACAATTAAAAAGGTTTTTGGAAAGCATGCCTATGATATTTCGATTTCAAGTACGAAATCTTATGTTGGTCATCTTATTGCAGCGTCTGGATCTTTTGAAACGATTGTGTGTTTGAATGCAATAAATGATAGCTTTATTCCAGCTACAATAAACCTTAATGATCCTGATCCAAAATGTGATCTTAATTACACGCCAAATGATCATTTACAAAAAGAGGTCAATGTTGCTTTAAACCTTTCATTCGGTTTCGGGGGCGCAAATGCAGCGCTTATTGTTAGGAAACTGAACCTATGATTGTCAATTATTCAAAAAAAGACATAAAAGCATGGGCGGAATTTTCAGGAGATTATAATCCTATACATTTTGACATCAATAAAGCGCTTTCATATGGCCTTGTTTGTTGTCCAGTTCAGGGAATGCTGGGGGCGATGGATGTGAAAACTAATATCCATACCCATTCCTTTTCGGCAAAAATGGCTTTTAAGGATTATATCCATTCGGAAAAAGATTATGAGATTATAACAGATGGAAAGAAAAAAATCTTTTTTGGAGAGGAATGTTTGATAAATTGTAAGATATCAGATTTCTCTTTTGAAAATAATCTTACCAATCTACATAATGTCGAAATAAATGACCAAGATATTGTCGCTTTAAAGACTTTTTCCGATTATCGAATAGCGTCATGTAATGTAAAAGACCAAATCTGGTCTTTATTAGATGCGCTTCTTTTTAGAAAAATATTTAAAACAAAATATTCGAAACCGTTTTTAACGTTTATATCGGATGTTCTCAATATAAAATCATTGAACAGTATTAATGATATCATGGCATTGAAATTTACAGTTCAAATTAGCCATGAAATCAATGTTAGTGAAAAAGCTTTGCAATTATCAACATTTGATGATTTGAAATATTTTTCACTAAAAATTGCTGACCCTATAAATATATTTGATGATAATGAAAAGTTAATACTTGAATTTAATGCTTTTATAACATATAACGATAATATCGTTCTTTCAGAGAAACCAATAATACTACTAAAAAAGAAATAAATTATGACAGATAATACTTTTAATTATATGGCCGAAACAGTTGCTGATATCAAGGATATCGATGTGAAAGACATCAAAAAAGACACGCTTATTAAAGAACTTAACTTTGATAGCCTTGATTTTGTAGAATTACAGGTAGCTGTGAAAAAGAAGTTTGACTTCACTATGAATAATAATTTTTTCAATGAAAAAACGATGTTCATTGAAATGTGTGACTACATAGATAAACGTGAGTAAGAAAAATGCAACTCGATCAAATAAATATCAATACAAACAGAATTTTTGATTTTACAGCACCAGATTCAAAAGCAATACAGAATTTGGTTAGTGTATCAAATGAGAAAAGTTTATCTCTTAATTCTATTATCGATAATGATACCGTTATCGATAAAACGAAGTATCCTAAAAAAGTAGATTGTGCATGGTGTTACGGTACAAAATACTGGGATATGTTGGATGAAAAACAAAAGCTTGAAGTTTTGTGGGCTGAAGTCGCACGCGACGTATCCATGTTTATATTTCTTGAGCAATCGCTTCCTCCGCTTTATGTCGGATATATTAATCAATATAGAGAAGGGTTTTCTAAAGAAACTTATGAATATTTAATGATTTTTTCAAAAGAAGAGATCGTACATACGCTTATCTTTAGAAAATGGCTTGCACTTACAAATGAGGAAATCTGGCCTGCGCCATCGGACAGCTATACTGGTTTCCTTAAAATGCTGCCTGCGGTTCATCCTGTTGTTGGTATTTTATCAACGCTTACACTTGAATGGGCTGCCGAAACAAATGCTATTTTTACAACGCAAAATGCTGATGTAGAACCTGTAACAGCAAAGATGTTTTTTGAACATCATAAAGAAGAAGTAAGACATATTACTTTTGGAAGAAGAATCGTAAATAACTGGTTTTCTAAAGCACCTGAAAGTGAAAAAAACGTCGTTCGGCAAATCATTTCAAAGCAACTTACTTCATTACTTGATTTAATTACATGTAATAATGACTTGCAAAAAAGAGTTAGCTTTCAATTGCCGTTTGATTTAAACGACGAAAAAACAATCAGTGAAATAAGAAACTCTGAAAATAATAAAAAAATAAATGCAATACGATTTGCTGAACAATTAGAGTGGTATAAACAACTGGGAATTTGTTCTTGGGTATAATGGATTATGATATAATCTGCACAGGTTCAGGTATAACGGTACTCAGTTATGTCCTGAGCCTTCTTAAAAAAGATCCTACTAAACGGGTGCTTATTATTGAAAAACATAGGCTAGTTGGAGGTTACTCAACTTGTTTCACCAGACCTAATCAAGATTCGATACTTGATGTAAGTTTGCATAAATTAACGGGTATGGGAAAGAATGGGAACCTCCGGAAACTTCTGGAGAGTTACGGGATGTTATCTGAATTACAGATGGTTTATCCAGATGTTATGTTCATGGCGTCCACTGAAAAAGGAAAGATACATTTTCATCACGACATGTCTTCTCTTATTGAAGCATTGAAAAACTATTGTGATGAAGACAATATGTTGGCTCTGGATGATTTTTTTTCAGATGTTATGACGTATGGTTATGATTCTTATATGCAGCATGAAATCTTAATGGGTAATTATGAACCTGATTTCAAACGCTTACGTTTTGCACATAAGAATTTAAAAGGCATAACCGTTTATGACAAATTAAAAGAAAAATTTAAAAATAGTTTGTTACGTGAAATGATTGCCGTTCCATGTATATATGTTGGAGCATTCCCAGAACAGGCTAGTTATTTGTATTTTCTTCATGTTTGGTATGCAAGTTTTTTTAATAGAACTGCTTATCCAACAAGTGGTTCACAAGGCATTTCAGATTTTTTCCGAAAAGAAATAGAGAAATTAGGCGGAACTTTTAAATTAAGAGAAACCGTTGAAAAAATTCATCTCAGTTCTGATGGTACGAGATGCGAGAAAATAGAAACCCATAAAGCAACTTATACGGCAAACAAATTTGTTTTTAATACCTCTCATGAATATGTTTTATCGTTAATGAATCAGCGAGAAAGAGAGTGTATTCATCTTGAACAGGATCAGCTTCCAGAGATAGCTAATTCAACAACGACATTATATATTATTTTAAATGAAGCGCCAGAAAAGCTTGGTCTTACGGTTGAAGAGATGATTATTTTATCTCCAGATTGTGATATGGCTAAATCTTATCGCGATCGTGCTAGAGCAAACCCACAAGATGCAGCACTTAATGAAAAGGCTTATTGGGAATTATCCACGATAGAAGTAACAAATTATCATTTGTTGGCACCTAATCATGGAAAAGTCATTGTTATTAATGTTCTTGATCGGATTGAACATTGGCCAGAACGTAAAACACAACCGTATAAAGAAAAAAAATTACGTGTGCAGTCATTAATATTAAAAAGACTAATCGACCATTTTCCTCGAGTTCGTGATGCGATAAAGTATGTAGAGGTAGCTTCTCCAAAAACTTATAAAAGATATACAAACAATACAAATGGTTCTGGATTTGGTTATCTAGTCTCCGGAAAAAGTGCAAGAATTCCTCTAAAGCTTTGTGACAATATTCAAATTATGAGTCAATGGGTTTCTGGTGGGGGTTATGAGGCGACTATTGCCTTCGGTCATATGTCGTCACAAATGGAGGAATAATAATGCGAAAAAAAAATAGATGGGTTCTTGTGACTGGCGGAAGCCGAGGTATTGGAAAAGCGTTAGTAACGAATTTATCCCGTGATTATGATATGGTTTTCACCTATGCTAATTCTGAAGAAAAAGCACAAGCGTTAACGAATAACATTAATGCGATGAAGGATCATGGCAATGTCATTGCAGAAAAATGTGATGTCAGAGATATTGATTGTACCAAAGCCTTATGTAGTCAACTTATTGACAAACTGGGAACGCCATATGGAATCATTTGTAATGCGGGTATCACGCGCGATAATATATTTCTTAAAATGAGTCCTGAAAATTGGTATGGCGTTATTGATAACAATTTAAATGGTACTTTTGGGATACTTCATCATATGGTTCCACATATTATTCAAGAAAAATGTGGTTCTATTATTTTTATGTCCTCTATTGCGGCAATAAAAGGCGTGATCGGCCAAACAAATTATTCTGCAAGTAAGGCTGCTATGCTTGGTTTTTCACGATCTTTAGCGCAGGAATTAAGCCGATTTAAAATAACGGTGAATGCTATTCTTCCTGGGTTTGTGGAAACGGATATGACCGATTTATTGTCAGAACAAAAGAAGGATATTATTAAAACAATACCTTTACGCAGATTTGCTGATCCCGTGGAGATTTATTATCTTGTTGATTATCTTTTATCCGACAAAAGTAGATATATAACCGGTCAAGAATTTGTAATTGATGGAGGATTGACAATATGACACAGCATTCTATTACGCTTATACTTTATTCACTTGATTTTTTTTTCTCCTTGTCTTTCTGATACACTTCTATTGGGGGGGTGGTGGAAAAATTTTTCTAGATTTTGTTTTGCCCCGTGATCCTCAAGGAGAATTATATTTCTATCCAGGAAAGAGAGGGGCATTCATCGTTGCAGGAACTTTTCTGTTATTATTTGTAATTTTATGTTTTTTTTACGATATACAAAAAACATTTCATTACTCATATTTTATATTTCTTTTTTTATTTATAGCCTTTTTTGCCAGAGCAATTGGTGATTTTAAGATGGTTGGTCTATTTAAAAAGAAAGTAAAGAATAAGTTCTTTTTTATGGACACTATTTTTTATGTACCACTTTGCTTGATTGTAGCTCTATTGTGTCTTACTGTTTTCCTCTATGAAATCAATAATCTCAGTATATAAACTCAAATAATATTTTTTACGTTGCATCCAGTATTAAAGAATAATTACCTTTATAAACGGCTTTTCTTTATTTGTTTTATAGAGGTAATCATTTGAGTTATTTTATTTGATTAAATAAAGAAAATAAGTGAAGTGATGAAAATCATATTCCTTAATCATATTATAAGAATTAGTTAGACTAGTCGAAGCAACTGAGCTTCTTAAAACAATATAACAAAGAATTAATAAAAAATATGAATTCTCTCGTGAGAACAGCGACGGACGTATATATCATTAAGAAAATATTAGTGATATCGATAATAGAAACATTTTAAAATAGGTTCTATTTAGGTTTATAGCTGAAAAATATTATTACGATTAAATAAATTAGTAATTATATTTCTTTTTATTATGACAATACATTTATAATTTTATTATTTTTCTATGGTCATAAGATGTATTTTCATAGAATTGGCTTATCTATTTTTATATAAACAATCTAAAAAAAACTGTAAATTTTCATTTACAGATTTTTTTATCATCGTTTAAGAGATTATTAGCCGCGACCAGGTCTTCTTCCTAAAAAAGGTTTAATCCAAAAACTGTTATGGGTATGACCCCATTGGACTCCAAAACCGCCAGCGATATCTTTTACTTCTGTTGTTGTAAGTTCGCGCATCTGAACTGTTTCCATTGATGCTGCAGAAGCAGATTTACCAGATTTAGAGATAAGAAGTTTTTTTAACATATAGATGTTCCTTGTGATTAATAATACTTATTAGATTTGTAGACTCGGCTAAATTTGTAACGTTACCGTGATTGTACCGGAAATGCAACAAATTTTTATAACGAATATGAAATTATTTTACAGTGCGTAAAATTATGCCTAATGAGCAGGTCTTATTTTATTTTAGAATGAATATCCCTCCCATATCTCGTAATATCATTTATCAATCTATCTAAAAAGGCTAAGGGGTTTGGCGGGAACATCTATTGCGATAGGGGTGATTTCTACCTGACTCAGTTTCGATGTGTGTTTCAAGGAAACCTATTTGAGTTAAATTCTAGAAATTATTTTGATAATTGGATAAAAACATTATGAGTAAAAAGAGTTTTGATTCAACGAACATTAATTAAATTTAGCGTATTCATCTTGATTCTGAAAATTATGTTGAAAAAGTTATTGTAAATAATTTTAGCAAGCTGATCAGCAATAATTTTCAGTTTAACTCAATGATATAAAGTATTCTGTATTCACTATTGCGATTAATATTATATGTTAATTTTATTTTTTTAATAATTTAAACAAAGTGATAATGTTGTATCATTTGGTTAAATACTAAATCAGCAACAATAGGACCAACACCGACTTCATGCCCAGTTTCACCGGTTTCAAAAACGAATAGATTTCCATTTATATAACGAGATTTATTCAAACATACCAAAAGCTTATTTGCATAGGGTAAATTAGAAAACCTTAAAAAATCATCTTGTGAAAAGCCGTCTCGCTCTGATATTTGAAATAAAATTTCATTATCGGATTCCGGTAATCTCAGCGTTCTTCTTTTCCAAGCACTAATGATTTCATCTTTGTTTTGATAATGCGTAAAATAAAGTGGAATATCGTCAATATATCCAACAGGATATCCAAATTTCTTTTCATCATTATAAGAAAAAATAATTTGTTTTTGTATATTTTCTCTAAAATTAGAAATTAGTTTAATATAATGACATGGAGGGGTCCATAAATTCATCATTGGATTTTTAAATTGCATATGAAGTTTATGTAGCATCGCTATACCAAAACAATTGTTTGATACGATAGTCTTTATAATGGGTTTATTCATGATTAACACACTCGTCTAATAATAAAATTACTTGGTAACCGTTTTATATAATAGTCAAGATATTTTTTGATTAATTTTATTATTAGTTTTGAACATAAAATAATTATTTATGCAATAAATCTTTTATCCGATAATTATTCAATTTCTTTTTTTTTAATCAGGTCATTAATTTTTTTCTAAAAGGACACGAGATTACAATAAATAGAATTAATTTCTAAATAAAGATAAGCTATTTTAATATAGTAAAATACTATTTTGTGACTATGTTTTTAAGGAAAAGTGCAGCGAATATAACCAAAAAGGTTATGGTTTTTGAAGTCTATTACGCTTGTCCATGATATAAAATGTAAAAAAAAAAGAAAGCTAGAATTATTTCCGATGTTTTCTTTTTTTGTGAGTAAATGAAGCCGATTTGGGTTTACTCAACGCATTAAGCCCGCCAAGTGCATAGGTCAGCATATCTTCAAGTAACCCTTCTGAATTCGTCGCTGAAGCAGGAAGAACCCGTATTCGTAACGATTCTGGAAACATGATCATGCTTAAACACGGAATAACGACAAAGGCCGTTGCCCGTTGTAATTGTGCTGATTCACAAGGCAATCCGGTTATTTCTTGAATAAGAACGCGTAATTTCTTGGCTTTGGGAAGAACGGTGGTGGTCATATTCTTAGTAGCAAGGGGTGAAGGTGAGGCAAGTTCACGTAGATATATTTTGATTCCCCAAAGTTCCTGAGAAGTCGCGGCTGTTTTTAACATCTGCTGCAAAACAGAACGTAGTTTTTGTTCTGGAGAATCATCAGAATCAATGGTTTGATTCAGATCTTCCAAACTGGCCAATTGCCGGTGGGCTTCTACCAATACCGCTTCATACAGATTTTCTTTTCCGCCAAAATAATAGTTTACAGCAGTGCTGTTGGTTCCGGCCCGTTCGCAAAACGCTTTGCTTGTTGCTTGGGCAAACCCACGTTCAGCAAATACCTGTCCAGCAGCTTACCAGAGGATCGGGCATGTCGGTCATTGTAAGCACTTCATATCTTGATGAAGCGGCTAAATGTGCTGAGATTGTAATTCTTTTTGAAGGAAAAATCTTGGCCAAAGGAACGCCGGAATCGATCAAAAACCGAACGGAAGGAATGAGTTATCTCGTTAAACCATCCGCAAATAAAAAACTACGTTCATTACAAGCTAAGTTGTTAGAAATACCTGGAATCATTGATGCGGTACCACAAGGTGGTACTGTACGTTTCGTTTGTAATTCTTCAACAAAAAAACAAAACGGCGCATTACAATTGTTGTTACAAGGTATGGAGGTCAAAAAAGTTCCATCCCGTCTTGAAGACAGTTTTATGCTTTTATTACGATCGCATATAAAACAATCGGAAAATATGGTGAAGCCGGTTTCTTCCTCTATATCGGTTAATTTCTCTGATTGTGAATCTTCTCATACGGGTTCTACCTCATTTGATTCCATTGATAAAAATGATCCTATTATCCAAACCAAAAATGTTTCACGTTTTTTCGGCGATTTTATAGCCGTTAATGATGTGAGTTTTTCAGTTTATCCTGGTGAAGTTTTTGGGCTACTTGGTCCAAATGGTGCGGGTAAAACGACGACGTTCCGAATGCTTTGTGGATTGTTACCTGCCAGCAAAGGAAGTTTGCATGTTGCTGGTATTGATGTGCGTGAGGCAAGAGAAGAAGCACGTCGTCGCTTGGGTTATGTCGCGCAAAAATTTTCTTTGTATGGTCCTTTGAGTGTTCGCGAGAATATGGATTTTTTTGCTGGTGCTTATGGTCTGCGAGGGCAGCATAAAAAAAGACGTATTCAAGAAATGATTGCGGAATTTTCTCTTGAACAATATCTGCAAACTCCTGCTGAAAATCTTCCAGGTGGTTATAAACAACGCCTAGCAATGGCGGTTGGACTGTTGCATGAACCGGCGATCCTTTTTCTTGATGAACCAACCAGCGGTGCGGATCCTTTGGCACGGCGGGATTTTTGGAAGCGCATTTCACGTTTGACTGATCAGGGTGTTACGACTGTTGTTACGACGCATTTTATGGAGGAAGCGGAATATTGTGACCGAATTTTAATTCAAGATAGCGGCATTATGTTGGCTTTAGGAACACCAGAGGCGATACGTGCCAAAGCAGAACATAAACCCGGTATAGAACCGACGATGGAAGATGCCTTTATTGATATTGTCGCCAAAGCCAGGGCCGCGAAAAAGGAGAAAGCAGCATGAATGCAAAAATTACATCCAAGCTTCATAGCGCAAGTGTAATCAGAGCATGGGCATTGATCCGCAAAGAAACCAAACAGATGTTGCGTGACAAAAGTACGCTTACACTGGGTATCATTTTACCTATTTTACTTTTGCTGCTTTTTGGTTTTGGTCTTTCATTGGATGTAAAATTAGTACCGGTGGTCGTCGTTCGGGATAATTCTTCTCCGGTTACACGCGATTTATATACCAGTTTGAAATTGTCCTCATATTTTAATCCAACAATGGTTAATTCATGGCAAGAGGCTGAGCATATGCTTCGCAGTGGAGCAACTGATGCTATAGTGCGGCGAAAAATAAAGGAATCTTCGAATGGATTTGAACATATTCAGATTATCGTAAATGGACGCGATTCCAACACCGCATGTATAAGGCAACGTTATCTCGAAAGTGTCATAAGTCGTTGGTCTTCGATACGGCAAGGTGAATTCTCTTTCCTTTCTAGTGATGCAATACGTAGAAATGCAGGTTTGGCCACGGCTGAAACACGTATTTGGTATAATAGCGAACAGGAAAGCCGGTATTTTCTTATTCCCGGTGTGACCGCACTTATAATGACGTTAATTGGTACTTTGTTGACGGCTTTGGTCATTGCACGTGAATGGGAACGCGGCACTTATGAAGCACTTGTGGCAACGTCGGTAAAAAGATGGGAAATCGTGGCCGCCGGTAATGGTTGGGCTTGTCCAATCTTCAATTATTCTTTTTATTGCGTTGAATTGGTTTGTTATTCCTTTTTCTGGATCGTTTATACTTTTATACTTGGCTTTGGTTATTTTCAATTTTGCTATTATTGGAATAGGGTTGTGCGTTTCGGCTATGACTTCGATAATGCAACAGGCTATGCTTTATTCGTTTACGCTTGTTATGCCTATGGTTCTTCTATCCGGTTTTGCTACGCCGATTACTTCTATGCCAGCGATTTTTCAATATATTACGCTGACTAGTCCCGTAAGATATGGTGTGGAATTGGCTCAACGTATTTATCTCGAAGGTGCTGGAATAAACGAATTGAAAAACTTGTTTTGGCCACTTGGTGTTATGGCCTTTGTAACGTTTGGCGTTGCTTCGAGGTTATTTCGAAGTCGCTTAGCTTAAAATAGCTTAGATATTTTAAGTCGGTTGTTGATGTGATTACCATAATTTCATTATAAATATCTGTTTTTATGGTTATGATCATATTTAAACTGTAAAATAGAATAATAAATTTTTTATATTTATTTTTTTATAAATACGGATATTAAAAATTTTTTATTTCAGTAAAATAAATTAATCAAAAATAAATAAAAATTAACAAAATATAAAAATAGATTTTTAAGTAATCTGCGAAGGTATGGTTCAAAGATGATTGATCTATGGTTTTCTAATTTGGAAATATCAGATTTTTACAAATCTACACAATTAGAATGGTTGGATAGACAAGAATTAAAACGATATTCATTGATTAAAAATAAAACGCAGGCTGAATTTTTTGCTGCTGCGCATATCGCTTTACGTAAGGTGATGGGGTATTATTTAGATATCCCTCCGCCAGATGTTCAATTTTATAAAGATAAAATGGGCAAACCTTTTGTTTGTAACGGTCCTGCTTTTTCTTTGAGCCATAGTGGTAAAGGTGTGTTTATTGCGGTTGCATCGACTGGTGTGATTGGTGCAGATCTTGAGGAAATAAAACCCGTTAATTTTCAATATATTCTGCACGATATTTGTTCGCCTGCAGAATTAAAACATATTTCAAAAGATCAGAATAATCATGTTGATTGGTTACGATTTTGGGTTCGTAAAGAGGCTGCGGTCAAAGCATTAGGGGTCGGTATTCAATCGCTTTGTGACGTAGCGATACCGCTCAAAAAGAAAACAGCAAATTATCGTCGAATTATAATAAGACATAATGGAAAGATAAGGCTTTGGTATCTTTATGATTTGAATATTGATTATGGGTTTATTGCAAGTGTGGTTACAAATCATGCACAAATGGCCAAATCAATGAGAATTCGAAATATTCTATAAATTACTTTTTATCGATAGGAATAGCCCCGCAATCTAAAATCAATTCTATTGTTTAATGAAAGCTTTATACACCATAATTATAATAATGATTTTCGTTCTCATTTTTGAGATGTGTCTAAAATAATCAAGGTGTTTAATTAAGGTGATCTTAAAGCAAAAAAAAATTATTTCTTTGATATCCGCAATAAATGTCATTGCTTTTATTGATAGTCAAAGTTTTGCTCAAGAAAAAGAACCGGATTCAGAGGTAATTATGGTTCGGGGTGAACGTGCCAATGGCCCAGTAAAGGGTTATGTGGCGAAACAAAGTTCGACGGCCAGTAAAACGGGGTCGCCTATTCTTACAACGCCGCAATCGGTAAGTGTCATCGGTCGTGAAGAATTAACAGATCGAAATGTGCAAACGACAACCCAAGCGCTTCAATATACACCAGGGGTTTTTGCTTCTACTTCAGCGGTTTCGCAACGGTTTGATTATTTTAATATTCGCGGTTTTGATGCGACATTGAATGGTGCTTTGCTTGATGGTTTGCGTTCAACAACAGCGCAATCTTATGTGCGTTATCAACCATATGGCATGGAACGGATCGAGGTTTTGCGTGGGCCAGCCGGATTTACCTATGGTATTGGTTCTCCTGGCGGGGTTGTTAATGCGATTAGCAAGCAACCCACCAAAAAGAACATAAAAGAAGTTGAAGTAAATGGAGGAAGTTACGGTCGTATACAAGGACAAGCTGATTTTTCAGGGGCAATTGATAAAGATAAAACGCTGCTTTATCGCTTGGTTGGTGTTATCAGAAAAAGCGGCACGCAGTTTCGGCATGTTCCCGATAATACCGGGTATATTGCCCCATCTTTTTCTTGGAAACCGGATACCAATACTTCTTTAACGATTTTATCGTCTTTTAGTCGTGATGAATTTGGTCCGCCACGACCTTTTTTGCCTATTTATGGTACCGTATTGCCTAATCCACATGGGAAAATACCCCGTAATCGTTATCTCGATGGTACGCATTTAGATAACCACATGACGCAAATGGGATTGGGTTACATTTTTGATCATCGCTTTGATGATGATTCATGGTCAGTTCATTCAGCAAGCCGTTATACATATAATGATTTATCGACCGAGACGCTTACCGGGATGTCTCTTGCGAAAGATATGCGTACGCTAAATCGAGCAGCCTATAAATTTAAAATTACGGGACGCGTTTTTTCGACGGATAATTATGGAAAAAAAGAATGGGAGCTCGGCGATTTAGTTAAAGGAACGACGGTTTTGGGGGCTTCATGGCGAAATCTTGGTGAAGATTATTCGCTTCTTGCGGGTAAAACGAATTCAATTGATATTTATCGTCCGACTTATGGAGCCGGTTTTAGTACACCAAATCTTTTTACGAAAACCTATCAAAAAGCAAATGAAGTCGGGATTTATACCGCGAATACGGTAACTTTTGCAAAACGCGTTATTCTTAATTTTGATGCGCGTCAAGATTGGGCAATGGTAGGAACGCATAATAAGATATCTAATGGGAAAACGGATCAAAACGATAACAAATTTACCTATCTTACAGGGTTAACTTATGCGACAGATGTTGGCGTTGCACCTTATGTAAGCTATGCGACTACTTTTGCCCCTATGCTAGGTACCGATTTTTATGGAAATGTATTCAAACCTACAGAAGGAAAACAAATTGAAACGGGGGTTAAATATCAACCAACTAATCTAGAAGCTTTGTTTACCTTTGCGTGGTTTCATATTGATCAAACAAATGTCAAAACAACCGATCCAAATAATATTCAGAATTCCGTGCAAACTGGACAAGTAACTTCTCAAGGGATTGAAGTGTCTGCGGTGGCCAATATTACTAGAGATCTAAAGATTTTGGCCAA
This sequence comes from uncultured Commensalibacter sp., assembly GCA_945266285.1. Taxonomy (GTDB): domain Bacteria; phylum Pseudomonadota; class Alphaproteobacteria; order Acetobacterales; family Acetobacteraceae; genus Commensalibacter. The sequence goes on along the minus strand of CALYOP010000003.1, from coordinate 166,292 downwards.
CTATACTTATAATGATTTATCGACAACCAAAACTACGGTTCCTGGTGCTTTTCATAAAATTCCTACAGGGTTGCCAGAACATATGGCATCTTTTTGGGGGGATTATACGGTTAGCAAAGGAAAAATTGCAGGCCTTGGTCTTGGATTTGGTGTGCGTTATGTGGGTAAAACCTATGCCGATACATTAAATACCATCAAAGTTCCAGATTTTACGCTATTTGATATGGCGGTTCATTACAAGTTCAATAAACGCAATCCCAATAATGCATTAAACGGATTGAGGCTGGATGTTAATTTAAACAACATGTTTAATAAACGTTATTTTTCAACATGTTCTGCGATGTCATGTAACGAAGGATTTGGGCGCACTGTCGCAGCAAATCTTACCTATCGTTGGTAATAAGCAATTAAGGTACTATGATGAATATTATCAATATAATAATCAAAAATAAGCGTTTTATCTTTGCTATTGTTCTTGCAATGTTCATCTCTTCTAGTAACGCACAAAATACCCATGCACAAACGAATAAGAATACAACTTCGATTACAGTAACCGATATGGTAGGCCGAACGGTAACGTTACCAGGGCCAGTAAAGCGTATTGTCCTTTCTGAGAGCAGGCAAATTATGACTTTGGGTTTGTTATATAAGGACCCATTGTCACATGTTGCTGCATGGGGGAATGATCTTCAACGCTTTTCACCGGCATTATATGATGCTTTACGCAAACATTTCCCTACGGCCGATCATATTCCAAATGTTGGAGAGCTAACCAACCGATCCTTTTCAATGGAAGCGGTGATTGCGGCAAAACCAGATCTTGTTATCTTTACCTTATATGGTCCAACCCCAGAAGGAATAGAGAGGCTGGATAAGGCGGGTATTCCCTATGTTTTTGTCGATTTCTTTCGTAAACCCCTTGAAAAAACCGTTCCAAGTATGTTGATGCTGGGTAAATTGCTTGGAAAAGACAAAGAGGCCCAAGCATTCGTTGATTATTATAATCAGCATATGGCCCGTATTTCTTCCAGATTAAAAGGCCTTGATCGTCCAAAGGTTTTATTTCATCTAAATGCGAATGGAAAAGATTGTTGTTTCAGTTCAGGGCATGGAAATGTAAGCGATTTTATTGCTGCAGCGGGTGGAAAAAATATTGGTATTGATAAGATCCCAGGGGCAGGGGGAAAGCTTAGCCTGGAATACATCATGTTACGTGACCCTGATTATTATTTAATCGGTGGGGGGTCTTTGGCAGCGTTGACGGGTTTGAAGATTGGGCCGTCCATTTCAAAAGATCAGGTCGCGGATTCAATCACTATAATGATGAAGGCCCCTGGGATTGCAAATCTTCGTGCTGTTCGTGAGCATAAAGCCGGTGGCATTTGGTTGTTTTTCTTTGATACGCCTTTATTTTTTGTTGGTGTCGAAGAAATGACAAAAATGTTTCATCCAGCCGAATTTAAAGACATAAACCCTGATAGAACGTTAGAAGAACTCAATGAGAAATTTATGGCTTTCCCATTAGAAGGAACGTTTTGGATCGACGAGGGAATAAAAAGTCAATGATAAAAAGCGTTATTCCCACGCCATTATCGCGTCAAAATATTATAACCGAATATCATCGCACGATTAAAAGAAAAATGGCGTGGATTATTGGGCTTTTTATATTACTTTTGGTAGGTATTCTTGTCGATATAATGACTGGACCAGCAGGTCTTTCCTTAAATGAAATTTGGCAAGGATTAACCCATTTCAAAGACCCCAATAATAATTTTGGCGTTATTATGTGGAATATTCGTTTACCCACAGCATTATTCGCCGTTATGATTGGCGCAAGCCTTAGCTTGGCTGGGGCAGAAATGCAAACGATTTTGTTTAATCCTTTGGCCAGCCCATTTACACTTGGCGTTTCATCAGCCGCCGCTTTTGGTGCTGCCAGTGCGATTGTCTTGGGTATTACCATACCGTTTATTCCAATAAATGTCGCTGTTCCGGTGAATGCATTTATTATGGCTTTTGGTGCGGTTATCCTTATTCAAGCATTTGCAATGATTTTACGCGAATCAACCGCTCTTATTTTATTTGGGATTGCATTGGTTTTCGGATTTAATGCGCTTGTTGCGATTGTTCAATTTATTGCACCAGCAGATTCCCTTCAACAGCTTGTTTTTTGGACAATGGGGGGACTTGATCGTGCCGATCTATCTTCACTAGCAACCTTAGCGATAACGCTTATATTGATTATTCCTTTTTCAATGAAGTCAGCGATGGCATTAACCTTGCTTTCTTTAGGTGAGGAACGTGCAAGTAGTCTTGGTGTTCATATTCAACGTCTGCGTTTTGGATGTTTGCTTAGAACAAGTATTCTTGCGGCTATATCCGTTGCTTTTGCAGGAACGATTGGGTTTATCGGGCTTGTTGGGCCGCATATTGCGCGATTAATGGTTGGCGAAGACCATCGTTTCTTTTTGCCTGCGGCACTTTTATCCGGCGCAATTATTATGTCATTTGCCAGTATTTTATCAAAAATAATAATCATCGGTGTTTTGTTGCCTATTGGTATTGTTACCGCTTTAATCGGTTTGCCCTGCTTTATGTTCTTTTTAACGGCAGGAAAATTTATGCGATGAAATCAGAAATTTCCGCTTTGTCTGTCCGTGGATTTCATGTGCATTATGGTCATGACAAGATCATTGATGGTGTTGATTTGCTGGATATTCAATCTGGAAAGCTAACGGTTATTACGGGTTCAAATGGAGCAGGAAAATCGACCCTTTTACGTGCAATGAGTGGATTAACACGGGCAAAAGGAACCGTTGAATGGAATGGATGCGATTTGCTGATGATTGGTGCTCATGCGCGATCAAAGCTTATCGGTTTTATGCCACAATCGATTACAGCATCAAAGGGGTTAACTGTTCTTGAAAGTGTTATTATCGCTTCGCAAACGTTAACCTCGGCCATTTCCACCGTAAAGCATGAGGAATTGGCGCTATCAACGCTTGAACGGGTTGGTATTCTTAATCTGGCTATGAAAAAGCTAAGCAGCTTGTCCGGTGGGCAAAGACAGCTTGCAAGTCTTGCCCAATCATTGGTTCGCAAACCGAAAATTTTGTTATTAGATGAACCAACCAGCGCGCTTGATTTAAGATATCAGATGGAGGTGATGGCGTTATTAAAGTCTGTAACGCTTTCTGGATGTATTGTTATTCTTGTTTTGCATGATTTGATATTGGCATCCAATTGGGCAGATCATCTTTTCTTTCTTCATGGTGGTCATATTGTTGGTGCGGGTCATCCCAAGGAGGTTTTAACATCAAGCCTTCTTGAACAAATCTATGGTGTAAAGACAAGTATAGCGCGCACTGCAGAGGGAACAGAGCATCTTGTTATTCATAAATTACCTATAGATATCACTCCAAAAGAAGGAAAGAACGGTAATGGGCAAATATGATATCCCGGGTCTTCATCTTCAAACGGCAATTCGTGGTCAGCTTATTTTTAGCGTTTTGGTCAATTTAGCCATTACCGCTTGTTATGCTTTGCAAGGTTTGTTGCTTGCATGGATTTTAGCGCAAGTATTTGCAAAAAATTTCTCTGATATTTCTTTTCTTTTTATGTTGCTTTTCGCCATTATTGTTTTGCGTTTTATTTTGGTTTGGGCTGCAGAAATAATTGCACAGAAAACCGCGCAGATAACGAAACAGAAATTACGGCATAAGCTTCTTACACGGTTATTCGAATTTGGTCCCAGTGTAACCTTGCGCAAAGAAATAGGTGATATTCAATCCGTCATCATTAATGGGGTTGAGGCGCTTGAATCGTATTATGGTCGTTATTTACCTGCAATTATTTGCGCTTTTTTAGGATGCGGTGGAATTTTAGGAATTCTTGCTTTTATCGATTGGCCATCTGCAATTATTCTTACTTTATTTGTATGTGCCTTTCCGATTTTGGATCGTTTTTGGATGCGTTGGCAGATGCCGCAAATATCCGGTGTGTTTGCGGCCATGGGGGCATTTGGAAATTATATGCTTGATAGCCTTCAGGGAATAATCATCCTAAAAGCATTTGGCGTTTCTGCGCAACGTAGGAAAAATTTGGCTGAACGCGGCGAAAATCTTAAACAAGTATCCATGGAAACGCTAAGGGTTACATTGATGCGAACCGGAATAACAAGCTTTATTACTTTTACCGGTATTGCTTTGGCTATTGTCACAGTTAGTTGGCGTTTTGTTTCTGGGGAAATAACGGCATTTGCTTTATTAACCGTATTATTTTTAGCTCGTGAATCCTTTCGGCCATTAGATCGCTTAGAAAAAGAATTCCATATAGCATGGGCTGCAAGTGGTGCTGTTCCTCCTATAATTGATTTTCTTAATATGGATATTTGGGTAAAAAATCCTTCAAAACCCGCTAAATTACCACAGCAGCATAATATCGTATTTGATAAGGTTGATTTTACCTATCCCAATGCAGACAAGCCTGCAATAAAATCACTTTCATTTACCGTAAAAGAACATGAAACCGTCGCACTGGTTGGTATATCGGGTTCAGGAAAAACAACGGTTACAAATTTAATACAACGTTTTTTTGATCCTGATAGTGGAAATATTTTGATTGGGAATGTGAATATTCGCGATTTATTACTTGAAGATTTATATTCGTTAATCAGTATTGTTTCACAAGATGTATTTCTTTTTCATGAGACTATTGCGGAAAATCTTCGATTGGCAAAATCCGATGCTTCGGAACAAGAGCTTCATTCTGTAGCGGCAGCAGCCCGCATTGATGATTTTATCGAAAATCTCCCACAAGGTTATGAAACAATGGTCAAAGAACATGGTGCGAATTTATCGGGGGGTCAACGGCAACGTATTGCGATTGCCCGTGCTTTGTTAAAGAATTCACCTATTCTTATTTTAGATGAAGCAACTTCTAATCTTGATCCAGAAAATGAAAAAGCGATCCAAATTGCTATCGATACACTGACAAAGGGACGCACCACGCTTATTGTTGCACATCGTTTGTCTACCATCAAACATGTGGATCATATTTTCGTATTTTCAGAAGGTAAGCTTGTTGAGCAAGGAACACCTGTTGAACTTGCTCAAAATAGCAAGATTTATGCGTATCTTCTTTCTTTGGAGGAAAAGAGCCATGCATAATAATAAAGGGATCCTTGGGCTAATTCCGCTTTTAAAAGGGCATTATGCGTTACTAACATTCACGGTTTTATCGGGTATCCTTTCGCAAGGGGGAACGCTTGCTGCGCTTGCAATGGGGGGATGGATTGCAGGGAAAGCGATTTCAGGTAAGTCTTTGCATAATTTGGCTGCCGATTTTATTTGTTTTGCTTTTTTCATTCTTATTGTTCCTTTGTCACGTTGGTGGCAAAGCCATATTTCTCATAAATTGGCTTTTACTTTAATTGAAAGCCTAAGAATTGGCATATATGACGGTATCGAAAGGGCAGCACCCAATTTTATATTCGGTAAGCGGATTGGGGAGCTTGCTTCTTTGGCGACTTCTGATGCTGAATTAATGGAGCATTTCTATGCCCATACCGTTGCCGATTATGTTGGTGCGATTGTTATTCCATTAATAGGGCTTTGTGTTTTGTTTGTATTGCATCCCATAATGGCAATTGCACTTTTACCATTTTTAATATTCGTAGGATCTATCCCTTATTGGCTTGGGAAAAAAGCAGAAGAGCAGGGTAAAATTGTTATGGATAAATTGGGTAAGCTTAACGGGGAAACAGTTGAGATTATTCAAGGACAAAAAGACATTATAATCTTTGGTAGAAGCCAAGATGCATTTAACTGTTTGATGAAATTATCTGAAGAACTTGTTTCTGCGCAGCGCCGTTATGGTTCAAGAGCAGGTATGGAACAGGCAATGATTAATGGATCTACAGCACTTGGTGTTATTTGTGTTGCTTGGATAGGGGTGAAATTATTTTCTGAAGGTATATTGGATTTCGCTTTTGTTCCCTTGGCCATTATGCTTGCTGGTGGAGCATTGACCCCGATTGTTGAAGTTACTCAAACGGCAAGAAAACTTGGCGAATTAAAGGCTGGTGCTTCGCGTATTCTTACAATCTTTCATCAAAAACCTAAAATTATGGATCAAGGAAATGCACCGATACCTAAAGAAAAAACGATTTGCTTTGATAAGGTATGTTTTCATTATGGGAATAATGGTGACGATGTTTTAAGGAAACTTGACCTCACAATATCATCGGGAGAGACGGTGGCACTGGTTGGACATTCGGGTGCGGGGAAAAGCACAATAATTAATTTATTACTACGTTTTTGCGATGTGACTTCGGGTGAAATACGAATAGGGAACTGTGATTTACGGGATTTACCCCTTGCAACCCTTCGTAAATTAATTGCTTATGTTCCGCAGGATATTCATCTTTTTAATGAAACCATTCTTGATAATATCCGTCTTGGTAAACCAAATGCTTTGTTAGAAGAAGTGGAGGAAGCTGCAAAATTGGCAAAAGCCCATGATTTTATTATGGCGCTTCCTCAAGGATATAATACGGTTTGTGGTGTGGCGGGTGTACGGCTTTCAGGAGGGCAAAAACAACGTATTGCGATTGCACGTGCATTATTAATGAAATCGCCTATTTTGCTTCTTGATGAGGCATTCTCTCATTTGGATAATGAAAGTGAACGGGATTTTCAAGACGCGTTATCGGCAATTAATCATCATTGTACAATTATTCTCATATCCCATAGATTATCATCTATTCGAACCGCAGATTGTATTCTTTTGCTGGATAAAGGCAAAATTATTGAACGGGGAAGTCATAAAGCGCTGCTGCAACTGCACGGAGCTTATGCACAATTGATTGTATCAAAAGAAAAAACGATATAATTTGTAATCACTTTTGTTCGAATTAGGGTTTAAAATTGATATTTCGTTTAAAAAACAAGTTAATATGATATAGAGTAATATTTTAGAATTGTGATTTTAAGTGTTTTTCTTATTAAATTCATTTTCTATAAATTTCTGTTTTTATTGATTTGAGTTGCTAAAATGAATTTCGATCTTCACTCATCACCTAATGAGTTAAATTTAGAACCAATTCATATAGAACAAACAATATCTTATTACGATGGTAAAATATCGCTTAAAAGTGGTGTCGTCAAAGCAGAAAATGATGACTGGCATCGGGAGACGTTGTTCGACGGATTAAAAATCATCGTTATTGATAATGATGAACTTTTATGTAAATTACCCTATCATTCTATAATAAGAATTGTCGGTCCGTGTGTTTGTGCTATTTGGAACCGTGGGAATGCAGAGGGGTGCCAATCTTTTCCTGCAGGATGTTCATTACGATATACAATAATAAAATTATCAGCGGATACGCTTTTAAATATATTTGCTGAATCACTTGAAACGCTTGATGATCAATTTGATTTTTATTCCAATAAACCTAAACTGATCACCGTTGCATCTTCTCAATCTATTCGTGCACTCTGTTCGCAAATTTCGATCTGTCCTTTTGAAGGACGGTTTCGGAATATGTATTTATCGGGAAAAGCATTAGAATTAGCAGCCCATGTTTTGGAGACAATTCATCCATCGCCTTATCAAAATACAGAAGTAAAATTAAATGCTGCCGATTTGGATCGGATATATAAAGCCAAAGATATTCTTATTGAACAAATGCAAGATCCGCCATCTTTGCCCAAATTGGCTTTGTTGGTCGGAATGAGTACAAAAAAATTAACAATGAGTTTTCGTAAAATATTTGGAGATAGTGTATTTGGTTATCTTCAAACATTACGATTAAATGCTGCGTATCGATTGCTGGTAGAAGGGGAGTTAAGTGTATCTTCTATTGCCTATCAAATCGGTTATACACCAGCACATTTATCCGTCGTATTTCGTAAACAATTTGGTATGTCTCCAAAAGATATCCAACGTTAATTTTGATTGTTTATTGTGTAATAAATAATCTTAATTATTCCTTAATCGATATTGTAAAAATTTAAATACGACCACAAAACAAAAAAAATAATTTCTTAATCTAAAGTTGATTATGTTCACATAAAGATTTTTTTTGTTATCATTTAAGAATGAAAATCAATATCAATCGGTGATTAAATAGAAAACACCAGAAATGTTTCTATCATCTTGGTGTGCCATTCAATTTTCATTTGCTTTGAGTAACTTCAATTTAATTTTTACGGATGAATTGAAATGAATAACTACAATCCCATCAATGAAATTGTAAATATGTCTGATTGGCCACCAGAATTTGTCAATCGTTATATTGCGAATGGATTGTGGACTAACGATACTTTTGGAGATGCATTTCAAGCAATCGTATCCATAATGGGTGATCGTATTGCTGTAACGGATGGTAAGAAAAATTTATCCTATAACGCCCTAAATGAATCGGTGAATGAATTAGCTTCGGGTTTTTTAAAGCTTGGATTGCAAAAAAACGATGTGGTTATTGTTCAATTACCAAATTGTATTGAATTTGTAGAAATTACTTTTGCACTTTTTCGTATTGGCGTGATTCCAATTTTTGCTTTGCCTGCCCACAGAGAAAACGAATTGTTTTCTTTTTGTTTATTAACAAAAGCGCGTGCTTATATAACGGCTGATGTTATTGGGGGTTTTGATCATCGGAATTTAGCCAATGCATTGCGGAAAGGATTTTCATTTCTTGATTATGTGATCATCGTTGGCAAGGATGAAAACGAAATCACTTTAGATTCTTTAAGAAATTCGCTTGTTCGTTTTCCAGAAATTATAGCTCAGGATATCGCATGTTTTCAATTATCTGGTGGTACAACAGGCATTCCAAAGTTAATCATAAGACGGCATCAAGATTATCTTTATAATGTAAGAGCAAGTATTAATGCATGTCGTTTTAATAAAGAAACGGTTTATCTTGCTGTATTGCCCATGGGGCATAATTTCCCAATGGCATGTCCAGGTTTTATTGGCACGATCCTTGCTGGGGGACGTGTAGTTGTTACAAGATCAGCAGTTGCAGTCGAGTGCTTTGATTTAATCGAACAAGAAAATATAACCGTTACTGCTCTCGTCCCACCGATTGCGATGATCTGGCTTGATGCTGCGGCTATGTTAAAGCCAGATATCCCAAGTTTGCAGGTCTTACAAGTTGGAGGGGCCAGATTAAGTAATGAAGCTGCAAAATGCGTAAAACCAGTTTTAGGCTGTAAATTGCAGCAAGTTTTTGGAATGGCTGAAGGTCTAATTTGTTTTACGGGGTTAGATGATTCAGAGGAATTAATCACGACAACACAAGGAAAGCCAATGTCCAGTGCAGATGAAGTGCGCGTGGTTGATGATCATGGACAATTGGTTCCTGATGGTGAAGTTGGATACCTTCTTACACGGGGCCCGTATACTATTCGTCGGTATTTTGGACAAAATGAAGCCAATCGAACTGCTTTTACCAAAGATGGTTTTTATAAAAGCGGTGATCTTGTCAGAAAATTGGGTGCGTATTTAATCGTTGAAGGGCGTGACAAAGATCAAATTATTCGTGGTGGTGAAAATATTTCTATTGAAGAAATAGAGGGTATTTTAATTAAACACGCGACCATTATTGACGCCGTAATTGTTGGATTGCCTGATCAATATTATGGCGAACGTATATGTGCGTTTATCCTTTGTAAAACCATACCTCCCACAGCGAACGACCTGCGTTTATTTTTGGAAAAACAGGGATTAGCTACCTTCAAAATTCCGTATCGATTTGAATTTCTGGATCAATTTCCAACTACGGGTGTTGGGAAAATCAGCAGAAAAGAATTGAGACAAGAATTGTTGCGCATGCATCTCGAACAACAAAATAAGAAAGTAATATAATGAACGTAACGCAGCAAAATAGTTTATTAAAAACGACACTTATTGAACAAGTTGCTCATTTAATGGGTGTAAGCGCAGATAGCATAAAACCCGATCTATCTTTGATTGAACTTGGGCTTGATTCCATTTCTTTGATGCGTACAATCGATTTTCTTCGTATAAAAGGATATGTTCTTAAATTCGAAGAAGCCGTTGCCAATCCAACAATTAATGATTGGTTAAAAAACGTAAGCATTCGGCTACCAAAAAAACAAGCAATATCAAATCATCCGGTTAATAAGATAAATGAACCGTTTGAACTTACGCCTGTACAACAAGCCTATTGGATTGGCCGTAGAGATGATCAACCACTTGGTGGGGTCAGTTGCCAACTTTATTTAGAAATTGACGGAAATGGAATTGACCCACAGCGTTTAAATAAAGCCATTATTGATCTCATCACGCGTCATCCCATGTTACGTGTGCAGTTTACGGAGGATAATCTTCAGAAAATTAGAAATGAAAATATCGATTTTCATCTTGTTGTTCATAATCTTGAGGAAGAAAATAATCATTCGGTTCATGATAAATTAGAGCAATTAAGAAAAGAACTTTCGCATCATGTTTTATCGGTGGAACATGGTTATCCAATTGATTTCCAATTAACGTTACTCAAAGAAAACAAATCAAGACTTCATGTTAATATTGATTTATTAGTAGCGGATGTCTTCAGTATTACAATTATTCTTAGAGATCTTGCGTTATTTTACCTTGAACGGCAAAACGAATTACCAAAAATCACCTTTGATTTTCACCAATATTTACAAAATATTCATTCCGAACAACAAGAGCACCAGGAAACCTCCCGTCAATATTGGCATAATCGTTTATTAACCTTGCCCAGTGGCCCGCAATTACCACTCGTTTGTGATTATACCACAATTACAAAACATCGTTTTGCAAGGCGGATGTTTCACTTAACCCATGCTGATCTGGCGCAATTACAAAGAAAAGCGCAATATTATGGATTGACGCTTGCAAATATATTAGCAACGGCATTTTGCGAAGTATTAGCGCGGTGGAGTGAAAACACAAAATTTATTCTAAATGTGCCGCTTTTTGATCGGAAAGAAATCGATCCTTCGGTTTCTTCTATGGTCGCTGATTTTACAAATCTTGTTTTATTAGAAGTGGATTTTGAAAAAGATCTTAATTTTGTTGATCGTGCTAAAGCATTACAGCACCAATTATATCAAGATATTGCAAATGCTGCATATTCAGGTGTGAATGTTTTGCGGGATATGTTCCGTGTGGATCAGGGGCATGCCCGAATAGCGCCAGTCGTTTTTGCATGTAATTTAGGGAATACGTTTATTACATCCGAGGTTGAGGAAGCTTTTGGCAATGTCACCTGGATGATTTCGCAAACGCCTCAGGTTTGGATTGACCATCAAACCTATCCAACAAAAGAAGGGCTTCTTTTAAACTGGGATGTTGTAGAGGAATTATTTCCTCATGGCATGATTGATGCAATGTTTGAATCCTATAAAAAGCTTATAAGAAATCTGATTATAGGTGATTGGATTCAAAAGATAACTTTACCATTACTGTCTAAACAAAATCAAACGCGGCACAAAGTAAACCATACAATTAAATCTTATCCAAAAAATCGAATTCATGAAAAGTTCTTTCTGAATGCCGAACGTGAACCGGATCGTATTGCCGTAATAGGCAGCTTCGGGTCATTTACTTATGGTGAACTTGCGATACTTGCATTACGCGTAGGGGGTGGATTATGGAAGGAAAACATCCGTTCTGGTGATGTGGTAGCAATTACTTTACCAAGGGGCGTAGAACAGATCATTGGTGTTCTTGGGATACTTGCCGTTGACGCTGTTTATTTGCCGATTTCTTGGGATCAGCCTGCTGCGAGAGCGCGAAAAATTTGTGAACGTGCGAATGTAAAAATAGTCATTACACGACAAGAGCGGATGAAATGGGATGGGTGGCCTGAACGTGCTTTTTGTTTAGATATTGATTGCGCAAAACATGCGACACCATTGGCGAATATTACAACCGGAAATGCTGACGATCTTGCTTATATTATTTTTACATCAGGATCAACGGGAGAGCCAAAAGGTGTTGAAATATCGCATAAATCTGCATGGAATACGATTTATGCGATTAATGAAAAATTCAATCTGAATGCGAATGATCGAACGATTGGACTATCTGCGTTAGAATTCGATTTATCTGTATTTGATATTTTTGGATTGCTATCGGTTGGTGGCGCTATTGTTGTTGTTGATGACCAACAACGTAAAGAGCCGTCAATTTGGTTTGACCTGGCGCAAAAATATCAGGTAACGGTTTGGAATACGGTTCCTGCTTTACTAGAAATGGCTATTTTAGCCATAGAACAAGACAAAAAATTCGAATTCATTCGATTGGTTCTGGTTTCGGGGGACTGGGTTCCTATAGATCTTCCGCAACGGATGCGAAATGTATCGCAACAAAATATTTGCTTTGTTGCGCTCGGTGGGGCAACCGAAGCTGCAATTTGGTCCAATTACTTCGAAGTTAAAAATCTTCCTGAAAATTGGCAATCAATTCCTTATGGTTTTCCATTGCCCAATCAAAAATTCCGTGTTGTCAATCATCAAAAACAGGACTGCCCAGATTATGTTCCTGGTGAAATATGGATTGGAGGGGACGGCCTTGCCCGTGGATATAAAGGGGATACAAAGCTAAGTGCTGAACGCTTTGTTCTTGATAATAAAGAAAGATGGTATCGTACGGGGGATCGTGGACGCTATTGGCAAGATGGTGTTTTGGAATTTCTTGGTCGTTTAGATCAGCAAGTAAAAATACGTGGTTATCGTATTGAACTTTCTGAAATTGAAAAGATTTTGGAACAGCATCCTTCGGTTACGCGTGCAATTGTGACACTGATAGGATCGGGTTCAAATCAAAATATAGCAGCGATTGTAACACTGTCTTCTGTTGTTACCGATGAGGAAATCCTTGGTTATTTAAAGAATGAACTTCCTGATTATATGGTTCCCGCGACATTAGTTATTCTTGATAAAATACCATTAACCTCAAATGGTAAACTTGATCGAAAAGCCGTTATTCCAATTTTGGAACAAGCCATAAGTAATCATCAGAATATTAAAGAACCGCCGAGTAATGATACGGAAATTGACTTGGTCGGAATTTGGCGTGATGTGTTGGGCGATATAACCGTCAATCGCAATGATAATTTCTTTCAGGTTGGTGGGAATAGCCTTCAGGCTGCGCGTCTTACCGCCAAAATTAACCAGAAATACCATATTACCTTACCACTTCGTGTTTTTCTTGCGGAGCCTACCGTTGCTGGAGTGGCAAATTATATCAAAGCAACAATACAAAATCACGATTTGACGCTCGAAGAAGGAGTTTTGTAATGATAAAGAATTTTATTTCAGAACTAAAATTATCCGGTGTCGAACTGTGGGAAGATAATGGGAAGCTAAGATATCGTGCGCCTGCTGGTATATTATCCGACAGTCAACTGGCGATGCTTCGTGAAAAAAAGGGTGATATTTTAAAACATCTTGCAAAATCGGAAAACGCACTTGTCGAACCTGATATTGCGGGGCGTTATGACCCCTTTCCATTAACCGATTTACAATCGGCCTATCTTTTGGGTCGCAACAAAGGCTTTGAACTTGGAGGGGTTGCATGCCATGGATATCTTGAGTTTGAATTTGAATCGCTTGATGTGGCAAGGCTTGAATCGGCATGGAATGACTTAATTCATACGCATGACATGTTAAGAGCCGTTATTCATAGCAATGGCAGCCAAAGCATTTTATCTAAAGTACCGCTTTATAAAATTGAAGTTGCCGATATACGTGGCAAACCAAAAATTGCAGAAACGGAAGCTATTGAAAAATTTCGTCTGCAATTGTCGCACCGCAATGCTTCTCCTGATCAATGGCCGTTAATAGAATTAAAAGTAACCTTAGCTGACACGCATGCATTTCTACATGTATCAATAAATCTTTTGGTTTGTGATTTTCAAAGTGCCCGTTTGTTATTGCAAGCGTTAAGCAATAAATATTTTGGCCGATTAGAAACCCATGCACCAAAAATATTTTTTAGAGATTACGTTCTTGCGCAACGTCGTCGTACGGAAAGTCAAAAATATCGTACCGATAAACAATATTGGTTCGATCAGATCGATCATTTCCCAATGCCTCCAACCCTTCCGCGTAACAATAAAACGATCGGTTCAACATTTTCAAGAAAGACATTTGTTTTAAATCGATCAGAAGTCGATGCGCTTACCCAACTTGCTGCAAAACATGGTGTTGGGCTTTCATCAACGATCTTGACCGCTTATGTGGAAATTATCGGACGTTGGTCGGCACAAACGCATTTTGGGATCAGCCTCACAACAATGCAACGCACGGTAATCCATCCCGATATTGATAAGGTCATTGGGGATTTCAGTTCGGTTGAATTGTTGAATGTTCATTTAACATCCGACTGTAATTTCGGAGAACAGGTCGCATTACTTCAAAAACAGCTATGGTCGGATCTGGATCATACGGATTTTTCTGGAATTGAAGTATTACGCGAACTTACGCATCGCCGTGGTCGGGAAGCTTCGCTTTATCCGGTGGCCTATACCAGTTCGATTTCCACAGGATCCGATATTTTAACTTGTCTGTTTCCTGGTGCCAGATTGGTTTACGGGATTACACAAACGCCACAGGTTATTATTGATTGTCAAGTGGGACCCAGTGAAGATGGTTTGGCAATTAATTGGGATATTCGAGATGATGTAATCGATGAATCGATTATTTCGGATATGTTCAATGCATTTGAATCTTTTATACGTAAAATTGCTTCTGACCAACAAATCTGGGAAAAGCCCGTAAATATTAACCTTCCTGATGAACAATTAAAGCGCCGTACCTATATTAATGCGGTTTCCAGGCCCATTCCGAAACATCTATTGCATGAAGATTTTTTTGCACGTGTCGTAGAATTTCCAGATCAAATAGCTGTAGCGGATGCAAAGGGCCAATTCACCTATAAACAATTAGCTTCTAAAATAGATAAGCTGGCATCCAAGTTAATTGAATCTGGCATGCAACCCGGAGAGCTGGTTGCAGTCATTATTGATAAAAGTATTGCTCAAATTATTGCTGTTTTTGCAATTCTTAGGGCAGGAGGTGTTTATTTACCTATTAATATTCATCAACCCATCGCAAGACGGAATGCAATTTTAAATTCGGCAAATATTACGCGTGTTTTGGTCGCAAATAATCAATTCGTACAAGATCTACAAGCTGTTGTAAAATATGTCATGAATATAACCGATATTCATGATGAAAAGGCATTCGATTTTTCTGCACCCATACGAAAAACCAGCGATCTTGCCTATATAATTTTTACTTCGGGTTCAACGGGATTGCCAAAAGGCGTCATGATCACCCATGAAGCGGCAAAAAACACAATTGATGCTATTAATGAACGTTTTAATGTAGGGCATAAGGATCGTATCTTAGGACTAACCAGTCTTGATTTTGATTTGTCTGTTTATGATATTTTTGGTGTTCTTGGCGTTGGTGGAACTTTAATCTTACCCGAGGCAAATCGACGTAATAACCCGGAACATCTCGTTGATTTAATAGAAAAATGGCAAATTACGCTTTGGAATTCTGTTCCTGCTCAGTTGGGTATTCTAGCAGAATATCTTCAAACTGCGCCACATAAAGCGCCCTTATCTTTACGCATTGCGCTTCTTTCAGGCGATTGGATACCGACATCGCTTCCACAACGTATTCGTTCTTTTATTCCTAATTTGGAAATCATCAGTTTAGGCGGTGCAACTGAGGCTGCAATTTGGTCTATTTATTACCCTATTAAAGAAGTGTCACCAAGTTGGAAAAGTATTCCTTATGGTAAGCCGCTTGCAAATCAGTCCTTTCATATTTTGGATGCTTCATTTCGTCCTTGTCCTGATTTTGTTATAGGCGAGATTTTTATCGGCGGAATGGGTTTGGCCTTAGGTTATTTAAATGATCCTGAAAAAACTGCAGAACGGTTTGTTGATCATCCGATTACAAAAGAGCGTTTATATCGTACTGGTGATTATGGTCGTTATCTTGGTGATGGAAATATTGAATTCCTCGGCAGGCAAGATCTCCAGGTAAAAATTCGTGGACATCGAATAGAAATCTCTGAAATCGAAACCGCTTTTGAAAAACATCCCGATATTAGCGGTGCAGCAGTCATTGTCTTAGAAGAAGGCAATCATGATCGACGCTTGGTTGGTTTTATAAAAAATGCAAATACGCAAAATCATGCCCAATCTATTTCTCAGCTTGAACCGGTTTCGCAAGAAATTGTTCAAAAACTTACAAGGGGCATGGATATTTCAAAGGTTGAAGAACTTGCGGTAAAGCTTGAACAAGTATCGCTTTATTCAATGGCAAAAATGATTTGTCATAGCCAATCGGTATCAAAGCTTAATCAATTTGAAGATATTCTGCGTACTTGTAAAGTGTCGCAACGGAACAGAAGGTTGATGCAACGTTGGTTACGTGCATTGGTTAAAGAAGGATTGTTCAGAATTAATTCTTCGGGATGTTATTATTGTGAGGATAACGTTGATCATAAAAATGTTGATCGGTTATGGTCCCGAATTAAAGAATTAAATCAAGCGATTAAATGGGGGGACGATGTTCTTGATTATATCGAACTCAGCCATAAAAATCTTGATGGTTTAATGAAAGATGAAGTCGACCCCCTTCACCTTTTGTTCCCTGAAGGGAAAACACAGGTTGCTGATGGTGCTTATCGAAATAATCTTGTAAGCCGTATTATGAATGGTGCTGTTTGTGCATTGGTGGATCGGATTGTATCCCTTTCAGATGGCCCGATAAGATTGTTAGAGGTCGGGGCAGGTGTTGGTGGGACAAGTATGGAACTTATTCCTACGCTTGATAAACGTTCCGTTGAATATTTATTTACAGATATTTCACAATATTTTCTTAATGAAGCAGAAAAAAAGCTTAAACAATTTCCATGGGTGAAATATGGATTATTTGATATTAATACCGATCATGTTCCCCAAGGTATTGAGCCCAATTCCTGTAATATAATATTATGTGCCAATGTTCTTCATAACTCGCAAAATGTGCCCAATGTTTTAAAGCGATTACGTGAAATATTGCTTCCAGGTGGTTGGCTGATCTTTATTGAAGCCACCAAAGATACTTATCAAATCATGACCTCTATGGAATTTAAAGAGGGGCTTGCAGGGTTTACCGATTGTCGTGCGGAACTCCAAACAACTTTTCTAACTACTGAACAATGGGAACATTATTTAAAAGAAGCGGGAGCAACCGAATTTATAAAAATACCTGCAGAACATAATATTTTACCCGATTTGGGACAGCATGTATTTGCTGCACGTTTTAAATCCGATCGAAAATCAATATCGCCTATAGAAATTAGGAAACATGCGCAGCGCTATCTTCCTGATTATATGATTCCATCAGATATTCATATTCTTGATGAAATGCCATTAACCGCTAATGGAAAAATAGATCGGGGAGCACTTGCGAAACTGGCGGTACAACATAAACAGAATAAAGCGATTGGAGAAAAACCAAAAACTCAGCTTGAAAAGCAGATTGCGCAGGTTTGGTCTTCTGTTTTAAAAATCGATGCTATTGGTACAAATCAAAGCTTTTTTGAATTGGGCGGAGATTCTTTATTAATTGCCCAGGTGATTGCACGTCTTCGCGAAAAATTACCAGCAGCCAATAAAATTGAATGGGATATTCTTTTAAGGCAGCTTCTTAATGAACCTACGATTAGTGCTTTAGCGGCATTATTAAGCAAAAATGAGCAAAATGAAGAAAGTAATGAGCCACTTCAATTCATTGAACTGAAAAAGGGGTCAAAAAAACCAACTTTATTATTTGTGCATGATGGTAGTGGCACGCTTGCACCCTATTTGCATCTTCTTGAAAAAATTGATGATGATCAAAATATTATTGGACTTGCTTTGGCAACGGCAGATACGCCTCTTTTAAAAGAGCCTGAGACTGCAATTTCAACATTGGCGGATCAGTTTGTAGAACTGATTAAAAAGCGTATCCCTAAAGGAGAAAGCCTCCACGTTATAGGCTATTGTTTGGGTGGATTGCTTGCAACGGAAATAGCAAGACGTTTACCCGCAATAGGTATTAAAGTGGAGCAACTTAGTATTATCAGCAGCTATCGTGTTCCTTTTGTGATTGAAGATGATTTGCTCGCAGAATATGTGTTTGCCAGGGTTATGCAAGCGGATCTAAGTGCAATAGGTTACCCACAAGATGAGATCGGTATGCAAAATCTCATTCAATCTATTCTGCAGGAAAATCCCGGAAAAATCTCCGTTCATGCATTAGAAAATACAGCAAGAAATCATGATGGGGAAGTAAGCAAAGCTATTTTGGCGTTAGCCCGTAAATCTCAACAAGAGCGTCTTGAAGCGATCAAAAATAATATGCGTCATTCAGGAACAGAATTCAGCGATATTCGTCGGATTACAAGCCAATATAAGCTTATAAAAGCCAGTTTAGCAGCCGTTGCAAGCCATCATACCGAACCTTATGACGGAAAAATGGTATTTATTCGCCAGACTGGAGAGGTACAGTTTTTACCAAAAATGAATGATGAGATGTCCAGTTACTGGACTTCTGTCTGCGCAGGGCACTTAAAAATCATTGATGTTCCTGGAGATCATTTCAGTTGTATGGCACCGCCCTACGTTTCGGCCATTGTCAAGGCACTTGGTTTACCAAATGAGGCCAAGCAATGACAGAAAAGATAACATCAATTGGTATTGTAGGGGCAACAGGATTTATCGGCCGTGAATTGGTCCGTAATTTGATCAATATTGGCCATTTACATCTTGCGGTTCGTGATAAACAAAAAGCAGAAAGATTATTTCAAGATATTCGTAATTTGGTTCATATTCATGAAATAGACTTTACAAAAGATGAAGAAATCATCCGCTTTTGTGAAAATTGTCCTATTATCATTAATTGTATTGGACCAAGTTATCGCATTTTGGATAAAATTGCTTCGGCAGCGCTTGCGGTGGGTGCGCATTATATTGATCCCAGTGGTGATGAAGTCCTTTATAATTTACTGAGGCAGCATAAAAACAAACAATCTTCAGCTATTTTAGCCGCAGGAATGTTGCCAGGACTTTCTGGCTTATTACCCCGAAATTTAGCAGAAGATTTTGATGAAATTGATCACATTGTAGGATATGTAGGGGGAATAGATTATTTTTCTCCTGCAGGAGCTGAAGAATTTATTGCAAGTCTTACCAATGGGTTCGGTCGTGGAGGTGCTTGTCTTCGCGATGGAACCATTCAACCCAGTCCGTATTCTCCCTTTATATCACGCGAATTATATGGCGTTCCATCTTTTGATGCTTATCCTTTTATAAGCAGTGAATTCGTTCATATATGCAAAAACCTGAATATACAAAATGGTGACTGGTTTAATATCTTTTTCGATAAACATGTCCTTGATTATATTTCAACCATTGTGATGGGTAAGGAACACCTAACCGAATTTGTCGATAAAGATTTTATTGATGGTTTGATTAAAGCAAGCGCTTTGGATGCGGTTGGTCGAACTCCTTTTCAATTATTGGCCGTTGAAATGAAAGGGAAAAAGCAACAATTACCTTTTGCAAGAACCGGTATTATTCATGCAGGATCGGGTGCAAAATTAAGTGCTGCAGTATCGGCTAGTGTTGCATTAGCAATTTGTAGAGGGGATATTCCTGTAGGTATCTATTACGCAGCTAATATGCTTTCGCCCTATACAACCATTAACGATATCCGACAATGGTTATCGGATTTCAAATATATCACTTTCACCGAAAACGAAAACCAAAGCGAAGAGGAAGGGGTGTTATAATGATAATGAAACAATCCATGCACGCTAAGTTCCTTCGACCGATTACTACCCATTATCGTTCTTCTAATTTACAATTAATCGCTTTTCCACATGCGGGTGCAGGGGCTGGATATTTCCGATCTTGGGCACAATTTATTCCATCTTATATTGAACTTATTGGTGTTCAATATCCAGGACGCGAAGATCGTATTTTTGATGAACCCGTTTCAGATATCAAAAAACTTTCCTTAGAAATAGCCGATGCCATACAACAACAGGAATATGATCAGATTATTCTATTTGGGCATAGTATGGGGGCTATACTTGCTTATGAAGTTGCTTGTCATCTTCAAAAAAATGGCACGCTTATTAAATATTTATTTGTTTCTGGACAAACAGAGCCAACAAAAACACGTAAAACCTTATTTTATCGTTCAACAGATAAAGAACTTATTCATGAAGTTATTCGTGTTTCTGAAACTTCAAAAGAAATTTTTGAAAATAAAGAATTACGGGAAATATTCTTGTCTATTATTCGCAATGATTACGAAGCGATAGAAACATATTCAACAGAAACGCCAACATTATTATCAACCCCAATAACGGTTTTACTGGGTGATGATGATACTGAAGTCACCTATCAAGAAGCGATTAGTTGGTCTGCTTATACAAAGTATAGATTTGATATCTATACTTTCCCTGGCGAACATTTCTTTATCAATAAACAGCTGAAACAAGTAATCGAAATAATTATAGACAAGCTTCATTTATTGGATACTTCCTATGAAAATTTTTGTCCATGAATATAAAGGATAATAAAATGAAACCCCCTAATCAATGTAACAATCTTGGTGATATCCGTATTGGTATTGATACGATAGATAAAGAAATAATAGCATTGCTTTCGCGTAGGCTTGGTTATGTTCTTGCGGCAGCTAATTTCAAACCAACCGAAGCCGATATTCCAGCACCAGATCGTGTACAAGTCATGTTAAAGGATCGTTTTTTCTGGGCTCAGGAAGAGAAAATATCGAGTAAATTTATAACGGAATTATTCGATCATATTATTCATTGGTATATTAATACACAAATATTGCATTGGCGAAAAATGCACGGGATTATGGAGAATAGCAATGAATTTTAACATAATCGGTGATATGCTTCAAGAAACGCTATTTTTGGCAAAAAAACAGGCATGTCATTTAAATCGCCATATTCTTGCGGTTACAAGGTTACTGATACAAGCACCTGATTTTATTCAATTACTCGAAAAGAATATTGAACATTCAACAATTAATTTATGGTTGGGAAAAGATGACTATTCATTGATTGGATTAGGTATCGCCCATGAATTAATCGCCAAAGGCGAAAATCGTTTTGCAGTGCTTTCCGAAGCCTGGAAAGAATTAATATCAGATGCGGTTGTTACGGGTAATGAGGGCGTAATTGCAATGGGAGGTTTCCGATTTGATACGGATTCATGCCATTCGGAATTATGGAATAATTTTCCAGATGCTGTATTAATAATTCCTTCAATTATGATTTGTTCGCGATCAAACGGAACAAGCGATCTTATTATTTCGAATATGATCACGTCTCAATCAAATATAGAAAATCGTCTTAAAGAAATCGAAGAATTTTGGCATAAAATTAATGCTAAAAAAGAATATAAACACTCACAATCAATAAAACATTTTACAATTAAAGAAGATAGCAATCTAAAAGCGCAATGGTCTAACCTCGTTCATCATGCCTTAGAAGATATTAATCAACAAAAACTAAAAAAAGTTGTTATCGCACGTCAGCTTCATTTAAAAGCAGATCAACCGATTTCCTTAAGTCATGTTATTCATAAACTGCGTTCTAATAATCCAAAAGCTTGTGTATTCGCATTTGATCGTCAAAATTCTTATTTTGTTGGGGCGACACCAGAACATTATTTTCTTCGCGGTCAGGTTTCTTTCAAACAATGGCGCTTGCAGGAACGGCACCAAGAGGAAATAGTGCTCAAGAAGATATAATCTTAGGCGAACAATTATTACATAATATGAATGATATTATTCAGGATCTTGAACAGGCCTTGGCACAAAGTTAAGATAAAATATAGAATAAGAGTTATTGATTTTTAAAAATACCCCTTGTTTGATTCAGGGGTTTTCAATATATCGTGCAATCTCGATTAAATTCAGATCAGGGTCACGTAGGTAAATGGATTCAATGGCCCCCTGCGCCCCTGTTCGGTTGACAGGACCCTCAAGCGGTTTAATTCCATGTTTCTGTAAATGAGCAAGAATTGTTGGTGGTTTTTCTTGAGTAACAAAACAGATATCTAAAGAGCCTGGTACGGGTAAATGTGCCTTTGGTTCAATTTCCTTACCATATTCATGAACATTGATCTTTTGATTGCCAAATTTAAAAGCTATTCGATCTTGTCCAAAATGTTGTAGGGAAAATTGTAAAACCTGAGTGTAAAAATGGATACACGCATCAAGCCTGTATGTTGTCAGCACAATATGATCAATGGAATTAATCATAGTTTACATTGCTTTCTAAATATAACGAAAATTAAACAAAGATTATTTGGATATGGATTGTTTTGCAAGTAAAAATTGTTTTTCGTTATGGTTTTGCAGACGCTTATTATTATTTTTTGTTTTTTGGTGGATTAACTTTATAAAACTACAAAAAAGATTTAACGATGAATTGATTTTTTTGAAATAAATAAAAAATGAGAATTCAATTATTTAATAAAGATATTAACGAACATGCGTTGGTTATGAATACGATCAAAGCGATATTAACAGATTTATGTACGGATCTTTATATTGATCATTCCCCATCGCTTCATAAATTACCCAAAGTCCAACATTTAATTACTTGTTTTAAAGGAAAAATCAAAAGTAATAAAAATATCTTGGATATTATTCATTGTCTTCATCCAACTCCCGCTGTAGGTGGAATACCGAAAGCGGCGGCAATAAATTTCTTAAGCACTTATGAAACTATGGATCGAGGATGGTATGCAGGGCCTATCGGTTGGATCAATTCCGATGGGGATGGCGAATTTATGGTTGCTTTGCGATCGGGGATGATTCATGAGGATAATGCCGTTTTGTTTGCAGGATGTGGCATTGTTGCGGGTTCAGAAGCCGAAAGTGAATTTCAGGAAACAGAACTTAAATTCTCAACCATGCTTGATGCGATTATTGCAAAAAATTAATTTTTCAAAGATTTAATAAATTAAGTAAAATATACGCAATAAGGTAAATTTCAATCACTTATCCAAAATATTTTGTTAAGTAAATCAATAGAATTTATAATCTATCTTTGTAAAATATTATCATAATATCTGATAAATTATTTTAATTGATATATTTTATCAATGAATAAGCTTTGTTTTTATGGTATTCTTGATCAATGTTTATCTAATCGATTTATGACAAATTACAATATTTGAAAATATTAAATCATTATTCGGGATTAGATAGACAATTAAACAATATATATAAATATCACTATATAAATGATTATCAGTAATGATGTGATCTTGTTTTATCTTTATAAAACAGTGAAGAAAAAACCATAATACCATGAGAATCGATTACATCATTACAAAACGTTTCAAAAATAAAAATAACTTTTGTAAATATGATGGCAACATTGTGTCTTAATTATGGAATTTATTTTTAAAAAATAAAAAGAATTTTACACTATTTGTTATTTTCAACAATATAAGTAATAGCGTGATCTAAAAATGATTTTTATCTTTTTTATGATTACAAACCAAGATAATAAATTCAAATATTCAATAATATATATTTAATATATATGTTTGATTTTATTGTTATTCATTAAAGTAAAAGAATTTTTAAATTTACGTTTATTTTATTTTTTCTTATATGTAAATTTACATGCCAAATTAAAATTTATAGATATACTGTGATGTTGAATCACCAATATCATATTACTTATATATAATTATTGCGTTTAAAGAATTTATTTTATATTTATGATTAATATTCTTACGAAACAAATTTAAAGGAGGATAAAATAGGGCAAGATTCATCTTCTAATAATGGTAACAAACCGAACAACACGAATGCTTGGAATGATGTGAATGGCACAATAGATACGGCATCATCAATCGATGGAAAAGATGGCAAGGGTGCTTTAGCCGTTCTTGGTGAAGCGCTTAAAGCATCATTAGGCAATCCGATTAATATAACGATCATTATAGATGCTGCTAAGCATGCTGCGAATTGTTGGAACCATGGTAAGGATAAATCTGTTCTACATCACGATATTGCAGCAGTAGGGACTATAATAAATAATAAAGGATTGACATATACATTAGCCACAGGAACATGCGGCAAGAATCAAATTATTAGGTATGTCGATTGGCTTTCGATGGGCTACACCATTGGCAAATTGGAATATAATTTGTATAATTCCGATCATAAAAATAAAAAAGGGGGAAGTCCTTCAGGAATGATTTCCCCACAAGATCCCCCATCACTCATATCTAATGAGACAAATTTTCATTACGAAATTTACGATCCATTAATTTTGGATTTAAATGGTGACGGTGTTAAAATGACAGGTTTTAATTTTCAAGATTCGCGATCAGTATTTGATATGGATGGCGATGGTATAAAAAATGCAACCGGATGGGTTGATAAAAATGACGGGTTATTAGTTGTTGACCGGAATAATGACGGAATTATTAATGATGGGTCTGAATTATTTGGTAACTATACCAAATTACATGATGGTACCTTAGCAAAAAATGGTTTTGAAGCGCTTGCTGAATTCGATACGAACAAAGATGGCTTTATTGATAAAAATGACAAAGATTTCGATAAATTAAAAATATGGCGCGATGCAAATAGTGATGGAACAAACCAAAATGGTGAGCTTTATACACTAGAAGAACTGGGTATTACGCGTCTTTCTTTAAATCATAAAGATACTAATCAAAATTTAGATAATGGAAATACATTGGCTCAATTAGGGTCATATGAAATCAAAGATGGTCAAACCCATGAAATGGGCGATGCGAACTTTGATTACAGTTCGATGATTACTGAATATAAAGATCAATTAGAATTAACCGATCAGCAAAAACTTTTACCATCCTTTTGGGGTGTGGGCCGTTTAAGAGATCTTCAACAATCAACAGCACTTTCAAAAGATTTACAAGATATTCTTACGCAATATGCAAACGCAATAACAAAAGCAGAACAAATTCAATTATTGCCAAAATTGTTGGATGCATGGGCAAAAACAGACCCAAATTACACCAGTCAAGTTAAGTTAGTTGCTGCAACTGAAACGAAAAATTCAGGTAGAACAATACGCGTCAACCCTGGTCAATATCAAAATCGTGAAATTGGTCTCAAAGACCCCAAAGTTTTAGAAGCTTTTAATGAAGCAAAAGATAAAATTGGTCTTATTGACGCATTTTGTGGTAGAAAAACAACTTCATTGTACTATATCAATGATGCGGATATCATTAATTACACGGATCAAATTAATACCGCTTATAATAACATTTCTCGACTGGTTTACGATACGTTATCCGTTCAAACCAGACTTCTCCCTTATGAGTTTTCAACTATCCTTAAAGAAGTTGATAATACGATCAACCCCATGGATATTTTTAACCAACGTGGTGCTGTTGATCCTACAGCTGCAATTTCGGATATGGTGGACCTTTATAAAGCCTACCCAAAAGATTTTGATTTTGATCAAATGATTGATCAGTCAAAAAAATGGATAGAATCCATGAATAGCGAGCAACTTGCTACTCTAAGGGAACAAGTTAGCGCTTATAATACAGGCGACTTATTAGGTGGTCGATTAAAGATACTAGATGCAAATGAAACGAACTATACGGCTGCTGATAAAAATGATTGGATTTTAACCAGCGATAAAAATACGATTATTCACGGCCGTTCTGACGCTGAGCATTTATCTGGTGGTGCTGGTAATGACAGTCTTTACGGCGATGATGGTGATGACATTATTATTGGTGGTAAAGGGGATGATTACCTTGTTGGTGGGGATGGTTCTGACACCTATGTTTTCTCCAAAGGTGACGGGAATGATACCATTTATAATTACGACTATTCTGCTGGACATAATGATGTCGTTAAGTTCACGGATATTAATGCAGAGCAACTATACTTTTATAAAGATAATAATAATTTGTGTATCAAAAACACGAATTCCTCAGATACGATTACTATTCAAAATTGGTATAGTTCCTCGAATTATCACGTGAATGAGTTTTTAACTGCTAATGGTAAAGTTCTTTCTGAAAAGAATGTCGATCAATTAGTTAATATTAGTAAAGATTATTTCTCAATAGCAGATAATAATGCCCTATGTAGCAATCAGGAACAGTTTGCATCCAAGATAAATGCGGTCTGGACTGATAAAGTAGCCTAAAAGCAAAATTCCTCCTTCTTAACAGAGAGGGAGGAATTTTATTTGTTGTTAAAATGAAATTTACAAAATATCTGTATTATTGAATAATTCATTCATGGATATTTTATATATATCATCAAATAAGACATGGATTTAAAAACAACATTTCTATAAATGTTCATTAGATTGATTTGAATAAATCATTATAAGTTATGTTATTTTCAAACATCTTTATTTGCTTTCTTACCCAGTTTATTATTAATCCTAATCTGACATGCTAAATGGATAAATTACCCTTATAGATTATCGGAAGATGAAGAGCGGTTTATATCTTTAAAACATGATCCAAGTTTTTTGGTAATTTCATTATATTTTGTCGCTAGTATATGAGAATATACGAATTCCAGAACAAGAATACGATCATTCTTTTCACTAAGAAATTTATAGTAAAAAATATTCTTTTTATTATTGATGCCTGAAATAACAACCCAACTTTGATGATAGGTATGATAAGTTATATGACCGTTTTTCCCAATCGTAAGTTGAGTGGAATCTTTTACCGTTTTTAAGAAATCACCGTTATTAATAACATTATAATAACCATATACGGTAAGCTTGCCTCCATCTTTTGCAATAAATTTTTGTCCATCACCATTATCGGCCTCGCCTTGTGGAATCATAAAGTTGGGATAGCATATCTGGAACTGGTATTTAGAATTCACATAAGTGGACCATTTAAATTTCCCTTGGGAAGTGGCTTCCTGCGCTTTTTTTATTCGTTCTTTACCATGTTCTTTGTGAGCGTTTGCAGGTAATGATACGGTGCAATAGATTATAAAAGACAAGATTAAAGTAATAGTTTTTATTTGGGTCATGGGAATAGATTAAGATTTTTATTCAAATGATGATGTATTTTAGAGGCGATACGCGATCATATGATTTATTATTTTCTAAAATACTAATAACAACAAAAATTATAAATAATTTTTCCTTTTTATAATTACAGCTTAAAAATTTATTAATAGAAAACAGCCCATAAATGGGACCAATAGGATATGGATGATTTTATAGCTTCCTATGGTTTCATCGTAAGAAAGTTATTATATTCATCTAAAATATTTAATTTGGAGAATATAATGACCGAAAAACAAAATGCAGTAATCGATAATGAAGACAAAACCGAACTTTATAAAAAAACGGCAGGGAACGAAATTGCTTTACGTTATATTTTAAAGGAAGCTTTTGTTTTACTTAGCAATGAACAAAAGAAAAGTCTGGTTAAAAAAGTTCGGAACGATGCTTTAGAAGCTAAAAAACTGCCAAACGGACATATCCTTGCAGAATCACTGGATTCAATTATTGGTAAGCTTGAGTCGATTATCGAGCCATGATGGTGATAAATTATCGGTTTTTATTTAAAACCCGATAATTACACCTAAAACATGCCTAATCCTGCATGACTTCGCTTGAATCGGGATCATACAGATTTTTACCGGTTTCATTCTCAGGTTGCAGACGACTAGGCAATAAAAGTCCTGATTGATCAAGAACAGGATAAGCAGCCGAAGCTACAATATGCGTATTGGTTCGTTTAAGATCACGAATTAATTCCAGCATATAGGCACCGGCCTGAATATCCAGTTTGTTCAATGTGTTTTCACGTAAACGCGTATAATAATCGGATAAAGTTTTTGTTTCGATATCACGGAAAATGTCTTTTTCTTCGGCTAATCGACGGGCCATGCTTTCATCTTCTGTCAACAATAAGGTCGCCGCAAGCCGCAGATTGGTAAAGATACGATCCAACATATTGGATAAGGGTTGCATCATTTCTTTTGGCAATAATATCCGTTGTTTTGTGATCTTTTGAACGGAAGGTAAAACATTCCGATCTAATACATCGCCGGCATTAGCCATTTGTGTGCAAAAGGTTAAAATCCGTTCAACTTGCGTGATTTCTTTGTGATTCATTGCCTCTGGATCAAGCGAAGTCAGATAGGTCTGTATCGCCGTTGTCAGTTTATCCAAAACGACATGAACACGTCGCGCAGCACTTGCAACTTGTGGCGTTTGGGTTTTGAAACACTCATTAACCCCGCTCAGCATTTTCTCAACAACATCACAAAGTCGCAATGATTCTCGCGTTGCATTTCCCAAAGCAATTGAAGGCGAATGCGTAAGAACCGAAGTATCAAGATAAATCGGTTTAGACGGATCTGCTGCTTGTTCTTCCACCTGCCGCGGAAGCATTTTTTTCAGCAACCGGGAATAGGGTTCCAAAAACGGGAAAAAAGCGACAGCAACGATAATATTGAAAAAGGTATGAAAATTGGCAACGGACCGGTTCATATCTGGATAATATTGAACCATCCATTTGGTGATATATGGCAGAAAACATAAAATTATAATTGCACCAACAACGCGGTTTAAAAGATTGCCGATAGGTAATCTTTTCCCCACAGGATCCTTACCTGCACCTTCTAAAACCGGATTTAATGCTGTACCAATATTGGAACCCAATACCATCGCAAAAGCTGTATCCGCAGGGATAACATTATGTGCAGCAAAAGAAGCAATCAATAATACCATTGCTACGGATGAATGCATGATCCAGGTAAAAATCACCCCAATTGCGACAGCTGTCAAAGGCATATCGGCAATGGTTCCCAACATCATACGAAGGGTTGGTTGATTGGTGTATGGATGAAGAATTTCCAAAAATTGGTGCAATGAAATTAAAATCAACCCAAGACCAATAAAAACACGGCCGGAATCACGCACATAATTCGCACCCCGACGAAACATCATCACACCAATCAGCACAAAAAGCGGTGCAATACGTGAAACGTCAAAGGATAAGACCTGAACGATCAGCGTTGTTCCAACATTCGCCCCAAGCATAACCGCCAAGGCTGAAGATAAACCAATTAATCCTTCAGCTGCAAAACCAGTGATCATTAATCCTGTTGCCGTAGAAGACTGCAGAATTGCTGTAATTCCTAATCCTGCGAAAAAAGCATGAAATTTATTGCGAAGCGTATGTGACAAAATCACATTAAGGCGTGCACCGCATGCGCGTTGCACCCCCGTTTGAACCATATGAACGCCCCAGAGTAACAAGGCAACGCTACCAGCAAGATTAGTAAGCGTAACAAAACCCAATGATCAAATCCTTTACGTTGGGATAAATTTATCCAAACCTATTAATAAGGTATTTCTTACAAGAGTAATTAGGCCGAAATAGGCACATTTACAATTAAATTGCCGAAAATAATTGAAATATTGATTTAATGAGAAAAATATTGGTGATCTGAGAAAAGTAGAATTCAAAAAGCGATTAAAAATGAATTCTTACTCATACCGATGAAAATTGATTGAGCAATTTGATAATCAGAATAAATAAACGTTATCTAATTTAATATAAGCGTGAAAATAAAAATAAACAGGTACGTCTTTCTAATTGCTATCGAAATAAGGATATGAATAATAAATTCATCAGAATTATAAAAGGGTTAAGAACATACCCAATTTATACCATGGCATAAAAATAAAGCTTATAAACCCTTATTGATAGCAATGATTTCTGTTCGATTTAAAACAAATTGGATGATCAAATACGCATGATCTTAAAAAATAAAATCATGCGTTATTTTTATAAAAGAAATGAATCAATAAGCGTTAGACAACAAAATATTTGGCTTTTGGATTAAAAATCACTAATGCCGATGTTGATTGTTCTGGATGCAATTGCCATCCTTCAGAAAGCGAAATCCCAACGCGGTCAGCCTGAAGCAATTTCAAAAGCGGTTCCTGATCTTCCAGATTGGGGCAGGCGGGATAACCAAAAGAGTAACGTGATCCCCGATATCCTTGAGCCAAGAGTTTTTGCATATCGACTTCATCTTCATGGGCAAATCCCAATTCAGAGCGCATACGTAAATGCGTATATTCGGCCATTGCTTCGGTAATCTCAACCGATAAACCATGTAAGTAAAGATAATTTTGATAATGGTTATCGGCAAACCATTCTCGTGCAACATCCGATGCTTTTTGACCAACGGTGACGGCTTGTAATCCGATAACATCCCGAATAGGATCATCATAATCTCGGATAAAGTCTGTAATACAAAAACGATCATTTTCCGATTGTCGCGGAAGCTTGAAGCGACATAATTCTGTTGTTCCATCTTCTTCAAACAGAATTAAACTATCCCCTTTGGCTGCGGCTTTCCAATAGCCATAAACAGCTTGTGGCATTAAAATCTGTTCTTTGGCACAGCGTTCCAAAAGTTGATATAAGATTGGTCGCAGCGAAACTTTGGCATCCTCAAGGAATTCTTCCAAAGAGCGTCCCTGTTTTTTCATACCCCATTGTAATTGATACAAAGAGCGTTCATTCAAAAAGGGTAAAACTGCTTTAAGACGTGCTTCAAGTTTTCGTGCTCCCCAAAATGGCGGTTCAGGAGGTGGTACATCAGATACAAAATTCTGACGCCGTTCTTTGGCTTCTTCTTCCGACATGGGAATAGGTTCATCGTCTTGCGATGGGTTTTGATTGGTATTTGTACGTTTTGGTTTTTTACGATGAAGATGTTGCGCTGAAAGATAGCTGGGTAAAGCACCTTGACTTAATTGTTCCATCAAGGTCAATCCATCAAAAGCATCCCGTGCATAAGCAACGATACCGTTATTTTTGTCATAAATTTCAGCACAATCTTCTTCAACATAGCTGCGCGTTAATGCAGCACCACCAAGGAAAACAGGAATATTAAGCCCTTGATTGGCCATTTCTTCCAGATTTTCTTTCATGATTACCGTAGATTTAACCAATAAACCAGACATGCCGATGGCATCAGCTTTATGTTCTTTCGCAGCGGCAATCATATCGGCAACGGGGACTTTAATTCCCAAATTAATGACGCGATATCCATTATTGCTGAGAATAATATCAACCAGATTTTTCCCGATATCATGAACATCGCCTTTAACGGTTGCAAGCACCATAGTACCACGATGATTGCCTTCTTGTTTTTCCATAAAGGGTTCCAAGATTGCAACCGCACTTTTCATGGTTTCAGCAGATTGCAAAACAAAAGGTAATTGCATTTTTCCAGAACCGAACAGATCCCCAACGGTTTTCATCCCATTTAACAACAGATTATTGATTATTTCGATGGGACTATACGTCTTCATTGCTTCATGAAGATCTTCTTCTAATCCCTTGCGGTTTCCATCAACAATGCGGTCATGCAAACGTTCTTCAATTGTGGTCGCGGCTGGACGTGTTGCGACTTGTGCGGCTTTGCGATCTGCAAAAATTTCCAATACTTTTTTTAGCGGATCATAATCTTCGTTTCGGCGATCAAAAATTAAATCCTCCATGACTTTTATTTCTTCTTCGGCAAGAAGATGGAGAGGACGGATTTTAGAGACATGAATAATTGCTGCCGTCATTCCGGCTTTTTGAGCATGATGAAGAAAGACCGAATTTAATACGGCACGTGCAGCTGGATTTAAACCAAAAGAAATATTTGAAAGTCCAAGTACGATTTGAATATTGGGGAATTCATCATGAATGGCTTTTATTCCCTCTAAAGTCCAAAGGCCAAGTTTTCGATCGTCTTCAACGCCCGTTGCGATGGTAAAAGTTAATGGATCAATCATTAAATCCGATTGGGGTAATCCATGTTTGTTGCACGCAAAATCAACCAAACGTCGGGCAATACGTAATTTATCTTCTGGTGTTCGTGCCATACCAACTTCATCAATGGTAAGGGCCACGACGGCAGCACCAAATTTTTTTGCAAGTAACAAACGTTCAGCAGCAATCGTTTCACCGTCTTCAAAATTGATTGAATTAATGATTGGCTTACCACCATGCATTTTTAATGCGGCTTCGATAACTTTGGTATCGGTTGAATCAATCATCAGTGGCGCATTAATTGATGCCGTAAAACGAGGAATAATTTCACTCATTTCTGCTTGTTCATCATGACCGACAAAGGCCATACAAATATCTAATGCATTGGAACCTTCTTTAACCTGCTCACGTCCGATGGTCAGACAACCATCCCAATCTTTTTGAGCCTGTAGATCACGCCATTTTTTAGAACCATTAGCGTTACACCGTTCACCAATAGAGAAGACGCTATTTTCCTGTCTTAATGGGGTTGAAGAAAAAAGGCTGGCAACGGATGGAATCCATACACTTTTTCGTAGTACCGCTTCAGGACGATCTTGACGTTTTTCCCGATTTTTAGCCCGTTCACGAAGCATGCCATCTAAAGCCTGAATATGGCCAGGATTAGTGCCGCAACATCCACCAATCAAATTAATACCGTTTTCTTCAATGTAACGGGACATCCAATGTGCCATATCTTGTGGTGATAGGGGATAATGTGTTTTACCATCAACCAGTTCCGGCAATCCGGCATTCGGTTGCATGGATAGCAAACGTGGCCAATATTGCGTAAGCCATTGAACGGCTTCACGCATTTCTCGCGGACCGGTGCCGCAATTTAAGCCCATCATGTCAACATCAAGGGATTCAATAACCGTCGCAGCAGCAGCGATGTCGCTTCCGACCAGTAATGTTCCTGTTGTTTCAATGGTTACTTGAACAAAGATTGGCAAATGAATCTTTGCGTTCAGTTGTGCCGTTTTGGTAGCGTTAACCGCAGCTTTGATTTGTAGAAGGTCTTGACAGGTTTCAATGAGAAAACCATGAACCCCTCCATCAATTAAGCCTCGGCATTGTTCTGTTATTCCGGCTTCTAATGTGTCGTAATCAATATTATTTAATGAAGGAAGACGTGTGCCCGGTCCAATAGAACCCAAAACAAAGCGTTCTTTGTTATCATTAAATAATTCAGCCGCTTCGTTGGCTAATTCAGCTGCACGTTTGTTAATTTCATAAGCCTGATCTTGTAGTCCGAATTCACTTAGGGTAACGGTTGAACCACCAAAGGAATTCGTTTCCACCATATCGGCACCGGCTTGAAAATATTGACGGTGAATATCGCGCACCAAATCTGGGCGGGACAGGTTAAGGACTTCAGTACAATTTTCTTTGTTCCAGAAATCTTTGGCTATATCAAGGTCAAGCATTTGAACCACGGATCCCATACCTCCGTCACATAATAAAATTGTGTCCTGGAGTGTATCGAGAAGTTTAGAAGGCTTGTTCATAGTGGTTCATCTGCTTTCATTTAAAAAACGGTTTGTGTTGGCGTTAAATTATACAAGAGAAACTGAGTTACAAATCCCTTTTTATAATAATGTAGTTAGTATTTCTATTAAACAAGTATTTCTATTTAAAGTTGTAGCATATATTCGATTTTTCATTTTTTTATCAGATAGTAAAGTCGATATTGATTAATGTTTGCTTGTAAATAGTCGCTGATTTTTGATAAATTGTTACGTACTGCTATTGCCGTTTATAACATTCCCCTGTATTGAGTTTGTTTTAAAACAATTCGAAACGAATTATAAAGAGGTTGTTAAGTTTATGCTATATCGTGATATGCTTTGTATGACTGTTGAAATATGTTATGGCTATTATAGCGCTTTGATAACTAACAAACGGTAGTTTTGTATATCTGATTATAGCCAACCATTTTTAATTAAGATTTATTGATAGAGAATGATCCGTGGATCAACCAGAAAACCTTCCCCAAGTTCCAGAATCAGAAGCAAAGCGGAGTCAGAACGCCAATAAAAAGGCGCGTCTTTCTCCCATGATGATTCGTTTACGTGCAACAATGGCTGCGGCGAAATATCACGGTGTGGATTTAGATTTACGCGATTTCGCCACAGAACCTGGCGAGAAATCTCCTTCTCCTGCGACTTTGGCGCGCTGGTTAAATAGCCAAGGATTGGTGGCTAAAGGGATGCGTCTGAAATGGCGTTATCTTATCCGGATGTTTAATTCACCTCCTGTTGTATTAATGTTCAAAGATGGTTCTGCTGGTTTGATGGTTGGGGTTAATCCTAAAAAAGGTGTCGTATTTTTACGGGATCCTTTAGGAAAAGAAACGGATGCACCTGTTGCAGTTGATGAGCTTCGTTTAAGACAAGCATGGACAGGTGACGTTTTACTGGTTAAACGGAACCGGAATCTGTCTGAAGCTGAAGCACCGATTAACTTTTTGTGGTTAGCCAAGATGGTGCTTCGTGAACGGGTTTCGTTACGCGATATTGCCATTGCATCAATGGTCATCAGTATTTTGCAGATATTTCCAGCTTTTATCGTGATGCAGGTTATTAACAAGGTTGTTAATTTCCATTCAATGGCAACGCTTGTTTCGATATCCGGTCTGGTTCTAATCTTAAGTTTTTACGAAGTTTTGCTAAGCTACGCACGGCGTGAATTGACAAACGTTATGGCGACACGATTGGATGCCCGTATTTCAATTCATACCTATAACCGCTTGTTAGCTCTGCCTTTGGAATTCTTTGAACGCCAACAGGCTGGTCGTATTGTTGGTAAAGTCTCTCAAATTTATGGTGTTAGAGACTTTTTAACAGGAAGGTTAATGGCTACCTTTCTTGATCTCTTTACCTTGATTGTTATTTTGCCATTTCTTTTCTATATCAGTGCGCCTTTGGCATGGATGGTTGTAGCTGGTGCTGGTGCTATCGGATTAATTGTTGTGCTGTTTATGCCGCCAATGATGCGTCTTTACATGCAACGTATTGAAGAAGAAATGGAACGGGCATCGCGAATGTATGAAACGGTTGCTGGTATCCGAACCGTTAAAACATTGGCGCTTGAACCTGCACGACGTCAGGAATGGGATGAAATTATTGCTGTTGTTTCTAAATGGCGTTTGGCAACTGGTCGTATGTCAAACTGGCCTGAAACATTGGTTATGCCATTGGAATTCTTTATCAATCGTGGTGTTATTCTGATTGGTGCTTATATTTGTTTAACCAGCCCAACGGCGGGTGTGGATGCGGGTGCGATTGTTGCATTCATGATGTTGGGTAACCGCGTTGCATCACCTTTGGTGAATATTGCAAAATTAATGTCAACCATTATGGAAGTTCGGACAGCTTTGGGACAAGCGGGTGAAATTCTGAATAATCCGACAGAAACTAAAGAGCTGACTACAGGGTTGAGACCAAGAATTATCGGTGCTTTAAGCTTTGAAGATGTTAATTTTACCTATCCTGGTGGATCGGGGCGAGCGTTAAAAAATCTAACCTTTTCTATTCCTGCTGGAACAATGTTGGGGTTAGTTGGACGAAGTGGTTCGGGTAAATCAACAATTACGCGTCTGTTGCAAGGGGTTAGCCGTAATTATACAGGATTCTTGCGTTTGGATGGGGTTGATTTGCGTGAAATCAATTTAACCCATCTAAGACGATCCTTTGGGGTGGTGTTGCAGGATAACTTTCTGTTCCGTGGCACAATTCGCGATAATATTACAGCAGGACGTCCAGGGTTAACGATGGATGATGTTATTCGTGCCGCACGTCTTGCTGGTGCTGAAGAATTTATTGAACGTATGCCTGCTGGTTATGATACGGAAATTGAAGAAGGTTCAACCAATATTTCTGGTGGACAGCGCCAACGTCTAGCGATTGCACGTGCGGTTATTATGGATCCAAAATTCATGATTCTTGATGAAGCAACTTCTGCGTTGGATCCTGAAAGTGAAGCTTTAGTGAACGCGAATTTGGAGCGTATTGCTAAGGGCAGAACAATGGTTATCGTTTCTCATCGTTTATCTTCTTT
Source organism: uncultured Commensalibacter sp. (assembly GCA_945266285.1). Classification (GTDB taxonomy): domain Bacteria; phylum Pseudomonadota; class Alphaproteobacteria; order Acetobacterales; family Acetobacteraceae; genus Commensalibacter. Next base: position 130,303 of record CALYOP010000003.1, on the reverse strand, counting down.
GGTAAATTGTGATAAAATTTTAGTGTTAGATCAGGGCATTATGCAAGCTATTGGAACGCATGATGAGTTGTTGGAAACTTGTGAGATTTATCGTACGCTGTGGTTACAGCAAAATCGTCATCTGGATCCAAACAAAAAAGAGAGTAATCAATCCAATGGGCATGGGAATAGCACCATGTTGCCAAAGGAGGCTTAAATGGTAGACGAGCATAATCCAAACAATTTGCCAGAACGGAATGATTCTTCCAAAAGAAGTGGGGAATCAAAGAATTTGCAAAATACCGATGCAGATAAAAATCTACCGAGTAAGGCTGATACCGATAAAAAAGAAGTCAAAGCTTCTGAAACATCTTCAGATCTGACTGTGCCCGATGGATATGTCCTTCCAGATGCCGGAACAGATGAAGGCTTTCAGGCTGATATGCCGATTGCGTTATTGGAATTCCATTCTCCAACGGCTGCGGTTATTAACATGCCGCCGACAGCATCGGCGCAATATATAACATGGTTAATTGGTGGACTTGCTATATTTTCATTTTTAGGGATGTGGCTTTTCCCCTTGGATAAAGTGGTGACCACTGATGGGCGTTTGGTTTCTACCGATAACACTTTGATTGTGCAGCCGTTAGATTCGTCTTTTATTCGATCCGTCGATGTGAAGGAAGGTGACTTTGTTCGTAAAGGGCAGGTTTTAGCACATCTTGATCCTACGATTACAGAAGCTGATGTCGAAAATCTTCGCCTGCAAACGCAAAGTTTTCATGCAGAATATGACCGACTGGTTGCAGAAGCTTCGAATAAAGATTACGCCGTTGATCTTTCGAATCCTTCATCTGTAGAACAAGCAAGCCGGTTTTTACGCCGTAAATTGGAATATAACGCAAAGGTTGATGATTTTAATAATCAGATCGCTGAACAAAAAGTTCAACGTCAATCATTCTTGGCCAGCGCAGCAATGTATCGTGGTCGTATGCAAGTTGCTTCTGATGTGCATGAGATGCGTCGAAAATTGCAGAAAGAAGAAGTGGGTAGTCGGCTTATGACCTTGTCTGCACAGGACAATTTAATGGAAATGGAACGTAATCTGATTAGCTCTCAACAAAGTGCAAATGGTGCATTAAATCGTATTAATTCGCTTGAAGCGCAAAGAGAAGCTTATATCCAAAATTGGAAAGCCGATGTTTATAAAGAATTGGTTTTAGCGCAAAGAGAGCTTTCCAGGTATGAGGGAGATTATACAAAGGCTAAATTACGCCGTAGCAAGATACTGTTACGAGCGGAACAAGATGCTATTGTGCTTTCTATTGCTAAAGGTTCCGTTGGATCTGTCTTAAATGCCGGTGTACCATTTATCAATCTGGTCCCAGTAGGAACAGGACTCGAAGTAGAAGCTGCTGTGGGTGATACTGATGTTGGTTATCTCCATTTAGGCGATAAAGCTCTGATTAAATTTTCTACATTTCCATATACACAATATGGCGGTGCTGAAGCGGTTGTCCGTAACATCAGTGCGGACGTTTTCCAACCAGGTGATATGTCGCAAGAAACGAACCGACGTGGGGTCGCACCATTACAGTTTCGTGAAAGACCTTTTTATCGCGTAAGATTACGGATTACGCGTTATACTTTACATGATGTGCCGAACTTTTTTCATCCAACTCCAGGGCTGATTGTAACGGCGGATATTCATGTTGGTAAACGGACGATTATGCAATATCTGTTGAATAGCATGATCCCCACATTGTCAAATGGTATGCGTGACCCACAATAATTATGATAACGTATATAGATTAGGTTTATTATTGTCGGTTAAGGTGAGGAAATATGCGAGGATTCTTCCGTTCTCAAAGCGAACGTGAAAACAGAAAAATCAATAAACTGCTTGAAAAGGGGAAAGCAGCCTTAGAAGCAGAGCGATTTGCAGATTCCTTTTCCTATTATTCACAGGCAGCAGGACTTAAATCACCTGAAGGACAATATCACGTAGGGTTAGCTTATCTTCAAGGTTTGTCAGTTCCTGCAAATCTGAAAGAAGGAGCACTTTGGCTTGAAGCCGCTGCAAATGGTGGTTGGGCGGAGGCACAATTTATTGTGGCAACCCTTTATATGCAAGGTTTGCCAGAACTAGTCGAAGTAACCGGTATCGATATTCTTAATTATGACCATGTACAACATGAAGAAATTGTACCGGATATGCAAAAAGCGGCATATTGGGCGCAAAAGGCTGCTGAACAAGGTTCAGCAGATGCCCAGGCCTTGTATGGTTATATGCTAAGCTCTGGCCCTGAAGAAATAAGAGATGTTGAAGCAGCTTTGGAATGGTATGACAAAGCGGTTGCGCAGGAATGTGTTCAGGGTTACCTGGGAAAAGGCTTACTTTTGCTCCAACGCGGTAATAATGCCGATGACTATGCAAAAGCTGCTGTTTATTTAGAAAAAGCAGCAGAAGGAAATATGGGATCTGCCATTTACCGATTAGGGGTTATGTATGAAACGGGACAAGGAGTTCCACGTAATCTTGAGCGTGCGGTAGAGCTTTATCACAAAGCAGCTGAAATGGGGATACGGGAGGCTCAGGCCTTATATGGAATTTCACTGCGCATGGGTAAAGGGGGATTAGAACCCAACCTTGTGCAGGCTGAAACATGGTTGCGAAGGGCTGCTTTACAGGGTGATATTGAAGCTGCTGTAATATTGGGGGATATGAATGGTCGTGGAAACGACGATATGCCACCAAGTTATATTGAAGCCGCACGTTGGTATCGTTTTGCAGCGGAAAAAGGGCATGCCGGTGCTGCTCGCGCTTTGGGAATGTTATATTTAGGGGGATTGGGCGTTGCTCAGTCACTTGAAGAAGGGGTAAGTTGGCTCGAAAAAGCGGCAGAGCATGGAGATGGGGCGGTTATCGCACATCTTGGTAATTTGACATTACAATATCCAGGTTTGGTGACATTGGATAATTTGATTAATGAACGATTACGCCCTGCAGCGGAAAAAGGCGATCAATTGGCAGCGTTTAACCTTGCTGTTTGTTTATTACGTGCGAAAGCTGGAGAAGAAAACCAACGTCATCCCGAAAGAGAAAGCGAAGCTCGACAGTGGATGAAAATAGCGATGGAAAAAGTGGTGAATGCCCGCTTTTGGTACGGTCGTATGTTGATGGAAGGTCTTGGTGGAGAGCAAGATAAAACAGAAGGTCGTCGCTATATCCGCGAAGCTGCTGAAAATCACATGGTTGATGCACAGAATATGTGGGCGACCATGTTAATGGAAGGGGATACGGACGACGGTAAAGCCAATCCACAAGAAGCCTTAAAATATTATCAAGAAGCAGCAAATAAAAATCATGTATCATCCATGTTTTCTTTGGGTGCTTTATATGGTGGTGGAAATCAAATACCGGTCGATCGTGTCAAAGCACAGAAATGGTTTTCCAGAGCCGCACAAGAAGGGCATGCAATGGCACAATTAATGTTGGGCCATTATCTTGCGCATGGTTTAGCCGGAGATATTAATTTTGAAGAAGCCAAAAAATGGCTATTAAAAGCAAAAGAAGCCGGAATTGAAAAGGCTGAAGCTGATTTGGCATTTCTGGAACTTGATGAGGAATCACGCCAGAAAAAAAGGGAAGAAACCGTTCAGCCTATGTCAATTAACTATACCGTTAAATCTTCAGAACCTTCTCATGATTGGAAGAATTATTCATCTGAAGATAAAAAAAACGAAGATTTGGAACGTGTTGAAGTTGCACCAGGCCTATTTTTTGTGAAAAATAGTTAATTCAGTTTAATATCGAATGTTAAAACCCATTGATAAAGCGTCTTTAGATAATTCAGTAAGAAAAAACAAAGCACAAATCCAAGCTGAGGCAGAGGCCGAAGCCTTAGAAAAAATAAGAAAAGCAGCGCAGGCTGCTTTTTATCAAGCCCAAGAAGAACAAGTAAATAATAATCCTGATCTTGCCGCGCAATGGATGGAGCGCACGCATCGCCTAACCAAAACGAACCCAAATGTTATGCTTAGCCTAGCAATGATGCGTTTAAACAAGGGGGATCGTGTTGGAGCCGTGCAATTGGTCGAAAAGCTGATGCAACGCTTTGACTTTAACGAAGGATGGTTAACTTGGGCTGCAATTTTATTTGTAAATAACCAACCCCAAGAAGCATTAAAAAAGATTGCTTATGCTTTGTCAAAATATGCACAAGAGCAGGCACGGTGGGAATTGGTTTGTAATTTGGTTCAGCGTCTGGATCAACTCGGATGCTGTGCCGTTTTAGGTTCTATGGGCGAAGTCTGGGTCAAGGTTTTTTCGCAAGAAAAAATAGATTTTTATTTAGATGATCAATGGATTGGAAATAGTTCAGAAGAACGTTTTAAGCTTCCTGAGGGTTGGGAAAAATATCGTTTTTTACGGGTTGAACAGCATAAACAACCTTTGATTGGAAGTCCGGTTGATCTTAAATCGATTTATCGTACCGAAGGATTTGTTGAAAAACAGGGCCAACAAATTACAGGATGGTTGTGGTACCCCGCAGAACCGGAACGAATCCCTCAATTGAATATTTATGATTCAAAGGGGAAATTATGGCGCAAAATTATTGTTACTGAACAGGCTAAACAGGTTAGCCTTGATGATCCATTATTTCGAGCACGATATTTTCATATTCCTATAGAAGAATTACCCAAAGGCTTGATTCATTTGCGCGATGAATATGGAAAAGCAATTTTTGGTAGTCCAATTGATCCTATATTGGAAGAGCGTGCTATTGAAATGGCGATTGCTTTTCATGCACCTTTGACGAGAAAGGCAACAATTAAATATCGTGATTTGCCCAATTTTTTCCCTATATCGGCTTCTTATCAAGGGAAAAACCCGCTTGTTTCTCAAAATAAAGCCTTGGGTACGGTTATTATTATTCCTGTATATCGTGGTCGAGAGATAACCGTCGATTGCATTCAGAGTGTAATGAATACGGTTCCTTCGGATGTTATAATACAGTTAATTGATGATTGTTCACCTGATGCGGCGCTTGCTGTAGATTTAGACCGATTTGCCCAATCGGAAAATGTAAAGCTTATCCGCCATGAACAGAATAAAGGTTTCCCTGGCGCAGTGAATTCTGGTCTCAAAGCATGGCCAGGTTATGATGTGATTTTGCTGAATAGTGACACTTGGGTTGCGGCAAATTGGCTCGAAGGTTTACAGAATGCAGCTTATAGCGAAGCAAATATTGGTACGGTAACCCCTTTTTCTAATGATGCGAGCATTCTTTCTTATCCCTATCATGATGAAGATAATCCTGTGCCGTCACATAAGGCAATTCGGCATTTTATGGCTTATGCCAAAGCAGCCAATCAAGGAGAGACCATTGAAATCCCGACAGCAAATGGTTTTTGCATGTTTATCCGTCATGATTGTTTGTGGCAAACCGGATTATTAAGAGAAGATATTTTTGCACAAGGTTATGGCGAAGAAAACGATTTTTGCATTCGTGCGCGGCATTTGGGATGGAAGCATGTTGCTGCACCTGCCGTTTTCGTTGGACATCAAGGCAGCATTTCTTTTGGCAATGCTAAAATGGCATTGATGGAGCGTAATCTTGAAAGTTTAAATCGGCTTTATCCTGGTTATCACGAGATGATCATGGAATTTATCGATAAAAATCCTTTGCGTTTATATCGTAGGCGGTTGGATTTAAAACGTTGGCAATATTTCGTGCAGCAACAAGGGAAAAAGGGTAAGAAGCTGCGTTATGTGTTGCTGATCACACATCTTTTTGGAGGTGGCGTAGAACGGCATGTTCAGGAACGTGTTCAGGATTTAAGAAAAAAAGGTTTTATTCCTCTGATCTTACGACCAGCGATTTTAGGCGATGGATGTCGGCTTGAGGTCAATCTACAGGCATTACCCAAGGATGATATTGAATCACTATTACCGAATATCGTTTTTAATCTTCCTGATGAATATGCATCATTATGCCGACTATTAGGGCGCTTGGATATCGTGAATATTGAATGGCAACATTTGGGAGGCCATCATCCAATTATTCGTAATTTATGTCATGATTTAGGTCTTGATTATGACATCTACATTCATGATTATATTTGGCTATGTCAGCGGATTGCCTTGGTTGGTGAAGAGGGACGTTATTGTGGTGAACCTGATTTGAAGGTTTGTGAACGATGCATCAAAAATCTAGGTCCTGCGATTGAAGAGGATATTTCAGTATCTGAATTAATCCAACGTTCATCTAAGGAATTTGCACAAGCTCGCCACGTATTTGCACCTTCTCAAGATGTCGTAAAACGGATTTTGAAACATTTTCCGCATATTAATACGTTGCAAGTCATCCCGCTTGAGGACGATCATCCCGAATTAACTTTAAAACAGCTTTCATCTTTATCTGGTTTAGAAAATAATAGCGTAATGCCAAAAATTGGCGCCAAATGTCATGAAAATTGGTTTAGAGTTTGTATTATAGGTGCGATTGGTATTGAAAAAGGTTTTGAAGTGATTAAAGCCCTTGCCCAAGATGCTTATGATCGGAATTTACCTTTGGATTTTGTTATTATTGGTCGTACCGCTGATGATGAGGAAATTCTTAAAACGGATCGCGTATTTATTACCGGTCCTTATGAAGAGGAAGAAGGAATCGCTTTGGTACGTGCACAACATGGTGATATTGCTTTTTTCCCTGCTGTTTGGCCAGAAACATGGTGTTATGCGTTGAATATTGCTTGGCGTGCGGGCCTAATGACAGCAGCTTATGACCTCGGTGCTATAGCAGAGCGTATTCGAAAAACAAAAAGAGGGTGGTTGTTCCCTTTGACGTTATCTATTTCGGAGCTAAATCATACTTTGTTGAATTTATGTAAAAAAAGTCGTTTATCTAACTAATGATTATTAATTTTTTTTGTATTTGAGATATATTAAACGATTTGATTTTAAATTTACTTGTTGTATTGATGAAAAAAATCTTAATTCTTGCTAGAATTAGAATTGTTTTAAAATTAAGATATCATAGTATTCAGAGAATCAGGAAAACCAGTAATGTTGCAATCTGAGCAATCAAATAATCAGCAGCGTGTGATCGATTTAGATGTCGATGGTCATTTAATGAGTTTGGGAGCAGGTCTATATTGTATCTATCATGCTCCTAATCAGACGGCTCCAGATGAGTTTGGTTTTCCAGGAGTACGTATTTCTTTGCCTCCTTTTCCTCAGGCGAGTCAGGTTAGTGTTCAAACATTTGAAAAAGATGGATGGATTGGAGGGGAGAAAAACGCAGCATTAGTTCGTGTTTCTGGTGGTCCTGGTCTTATTTTGGTAACGGTATATAAAAATCCAGCCCATCAACATCCAGCGCCTAAATTACAAGTCGTCCGTTTAAATGATGCGCAAAATATTGTTGCAAATCCGGTGATGCAGCAACAGGTTCGACCTGTTGTTTCGGTGAATAAACCCGTAGCTAACCCTCCTTCATCATCGGTTCAGCAAACGGCATCGTCGCAGAATGCGGATCAGAAAGAAGGCCTTATGGTTATTGCCCATGTTCAACGCGAAGGGGATGTCATTGTGCCGGCTGGTAATTGGGTTGGGCAACCTGATAGTAAGGCATGGATCGAAGGATTTGGACTTTCCATGGAGAAAAATATCTTGGATCCAAATGATATTGAATATCAAGCTGTTTTAGGTAAAGGCTGGATGTCACCATGGTATAGTGGTAACCAATTTTGTGGTAGCCGCGGAATGGCTTTACCTTTATTAGGTATTTGTATTCGTTTAAAGGGAGAAGCAGAAAAGAAATATAGTTTAACGCTTACGGCTTCCTTTATTGATGGTACAAAGCTTGCGACTGGAAGTAGTGAAGTTCTTTCTTCACCTTCACTTGCACCATTAGAATCTTTTAAACTCGATCTTGTTCCGGTTCAGCAATCATCTGATGATTCCTTAAATGAAGCTGAAAATGAAATCGAGATCGATGAAGATTTATTGGAAGAAGATGAAGACGATACGTTTATGGTCGATCTTCCTGTTACCGATCCAACATCTGGTATGATAGAGGATAATAACGCTACAGAAATGTCGTCGGAATCACAAAAGAAAAGCAATCCGAAATCGTCAACACGTAAAAATCCTCCAGGACGTAATAAGACTTAATAATGTCAAAATAGATATCTATTACTTGCAGATTATCTATTTTGGTATTCAAGGAGTGATAAGTCTATAATATGTTTCCTGTGTTTATAAAAAAATTTGCTGAGCGATTTTTAATTAATATGTTGGATGAATTGTGAAATATTTATTTATTCATCAGAATTTTCCTGGGCAATATCTTCATATTGTAAAACACCTAGTAAAGAATCCAGACAATGAGGTTGTTTTTATCAGTCAGGCTCATGAACGTGGTATCCCAGGGGTTCGTTCAGTATTTTACACATTTAGTGAGAATATGCCTGAAGGGTTACATCCTGCGCTAAAAGAAATTGAGCAAGGGGTTAGACGGGCAGATGAAGTTAAAGAAACAGCGATAACATTAAAGCGGTTAGGCTTTACGCCTGATATTATTATTGGACATCAGGGATGGGGGGAAATGCTTCATTTAACAGAAGTATATCCTGATGTTCCCATATTAGGTTATTTTGAATTTTACTATCATATCAAAGGTCTGGATGTCGATTTTGATCCAGAATTTCCCGTTGATGATCATTTACCTTCTCGTGTGCGTATTAAGAATACCATTAACTTGTTATCTTTAACCAACTCGGGTTGGGGACAAACGCCAACTTTGTTTCAATGGTCAATTTATCCAGAATGGGCTAGGAAAAAGATTTCAGTTTTACGCGAAGGTGTTAACCTAGATATTTGTAAACCCGATCCAGCGATATTTCATAATGATTTTGTTATAGGTGATTTCGTTGTTCATCCTAATGAAAAACTGGTGACTTATGTTGCACGTGGTTTGGAACCTTATCGTGGTTTTCATATCATGATGCGGGCATTGCCTCGCTTATTAAGAGAGCGTCAGGATATTAAAGTTATCATCGTCGGTCGTGATGAAGTTAGCTATGGCGCTTCCTTAGAAGGGGGGATTTCTTGGCGTGAATATTATCTTCGTAAATTAGAATCACAATTGGATATGTCGCGGATATTATTCGCAGGCCAAACCCCTTATTCAGTTTTTACCCAGTTACTTAAACGTTCTGATGCGCATGTTTATTTAACCTATCCATTTGTATTATCGTGGTCATTGCGTGAAGCTATGGCAACGGGTTGTGCAATTATTGCTAGTGATACGGCACCGGTTAAAGAATTTATTGCCGATAGAACAACTGGAATTCTCACACCTTTCTTAAAACCTGCTTCTTTAACGGATCGTATATTAGAGGTTTTAGAAGATCAAAATCTTGCCCAGGCCATTCGTAAGGCTGCCAGAGAGGAAGCAGAACGTAGCCTATCAATGGAAGAATATCTCAAGAATTATGAAACATTGATTGCAGAATTGATTGCGGGTCGGAATCCACAAACCCATTTTGGTCGATCTCCTGCTGAAGCGGCAATATTGGCGCAAGCAGAACAAGAATAAAAATAAGTAATTATTGTGAAATATGAAAAAGACCTATTCCCAAGATGAGGAATAGGTCTTTTTGTTGTTATTTGTAATTGTTAAAAGCTTTGAAAATTAATTCACAAGCTTTTTCACGATTATCCCAGCCTTCAACCTTGACCCATTTATTTTTTTCAAGATCTTTGTAGTGGGTAAAGAAGTGCTCGATTTCTTGACGGACGATTTCAGGTAAATCGTCGATGCTTTGAATTTTAGAACAAATTGGATGCACCTTGTCATGAGGGACACAGATGATTTTTTCATCCATACCAGATTCGTCTTCCATTTTCAGAACACCAATCGGGCGCGCACGAACGACGCATCCTGGTTGAACCGCTACAGGTAAAATAACCAATGCGTCAATGGGATCTCCATCTGCAGCCAAGGTATGTGGAATGAATCCATAGGCTGCTGGGTAGGCCATAGGGGTAAATACGATACGATCAACAAAAACAGCGCCGCTTTCTTTGTCAACTTCGTATTTGATACGTGAATCTTTTGGGATTTCGATAACGACATTTACGTCATTGGGGACATCTTTGCCCGCGGAAATTTTTGATACGTCCATAATAAACCTGCCAAAGGAAAAATAGTGATCGAATCGATTCTGATGAACCGATGAGGAAATCATTAGAAAGCACATTCTGCTTTATAAGTAAAAAATTAAAATTATTTAGAAGTTAAACGAAAAACAGTTACCAATTTATGCTGTCAATGGGTTGCAAATCGAACAAAAATGCAATAGATGAAAGGAACGTCTATGCGCCCGTAGCTCAATTGGTTAGAGCGGACCGCTCATAACGGTTTGGTTGCGGGTTCAATTCCTGCCGGGCGCATACGTTTTTGCCGATAATGAGTAGAGGCATTTCATCCCCCTTTGCGATAAGTTAAAAATAGAGGAGCACCCCGAGCATGGCTGGGCCGCAATATGTTTATGTAATGAAGGATCTAACAAAGGCTTATCCGGGTGGTCGCGAAGTTTTCAAAGGCATCACACTATCCTTTTTGCCGGGTGTTAAAATTGGTGTTCTTGGGGTTAATGGTGCTGGTAAATCGACTTTGCTCCGAATTATGGCGGGTAGAGACAAAGAATTCGGTGGGGAAGCCTGGGCTGCAGATGGTGTAAAAGTTGGTTATCTGGAACAGGAACCAAAATTGGATGAAACCAAAACGGTTGGTGAAAATGTGGCCGAAGGGTTTGGTCCTTTAAAACAGGCGGTGGATCGGTTTAACGAAATTTCAATGAAATTTGCTGAACCGATGGATGATGACACCATGAATGCTTTATTGGCTGAACAAGCTGATTTGCAGGAAAAAATTGACGCCGGAAATGGTTGGGAATTGGATCGGCAGATTGAAATCGCATTAGATGCACTTCGTTGCCCACCTGCAGATTCTCCGGTTGATAAGTTATCCGGTGGTGAACGCCGCCGGGTTGCTTTATGCCGTTTGCTTTTGGAAAAACCTGATATCTTGCTGCTTGATGAACCAACCAACCATTTGGATGCTGAAAGTGTCGCGTGGCTTGAACAGACTTTGCGGGAATATACGGGAACGGTTATTCTGATTACCCATGATCGCTATTTCTTGGATCATGTCACAAATTGGATTTTGGAAATCGAACGTGGCCGTGGCTATCCTTTTGAAGGCAATTATTCTTCTTGGTTAGAGCAAAAACGTAAACGTTTGGCACAGGAAGAAAAAGAGGAAAGTGCACGTCAACGGGCATTGGCTGCAGAACAACAATGGATTAATTCCTCTCCCAAAGCGCGTCAGGCAAAAAGTCAAGCACGTATTACAAAATACGAAGAAATGCTTGCTCAAAGTCAGGAAAAGGCGACAGGTGTTGCAGAAATATATATTCCCCCTGGACCGCGTCTTGGCAGTGTTGTTATTGAAGCCGACCAATTATCCAAGGGCTTTAACGATCGGCTTTTAATCGACAAATTAAATTTCAAATTACCTCCTGGGGGTATTGTGGGGGTAATTGGACCCAATGGTGCCGGTAAATCAACATTGTTTAAAATGATCATTGGTGCGGATAAACCCGATAGTGGTGAAATTCGGATTGGAGACACGGTAAAATTGGGCTATGTCGATCAGTCACGGCATTCACTTGATGATAATAAGACCGTTTGGGAAGAAATTTCTGGTGGTACAGATGTCATTTATCTGGGAAAACGTGCTGTTGCTTCTCGGGCTTATGTTGGCACCTTTAACTTTAAAGGTTCTGATCAACAGAAAAAAGTTGGTGTATTATCGGGTGGTGAGCGTAACCGGGTGCATTTGGCAAAAATGTTGAAGCAGGAAAGCAATGTTATCCTTCTTGACGAACCAACCAATGACCTTGATCTGGATACCTTACGTGTTTTGGAAGAAGCATTAGAAGAATTTGCTGGTTGTGCGGTGGTTATCAGCCATGACCGCTGGTTCCTTGACCGTTTAGCTACACATATCCTTGCTTTTGAAGGGGATAGCCATGTGGAATGGTTCGAAGGGAATTTCCAGGATTACGAAGAAGATAAGCGTCGTCGTTTGGGACCAGATGCTACCGAACCTAGCCGTATTAAATACAAACCTATTGTAAGATAGTTTCCTGAAAGCTTCTTTTGTCTAAGACAAAAGAAGCAAAAAAGGATTTGGCAGTTGTATTTCTCAGCTTTAGGTACGTCGCGTCTTATTTTACTGCCTATTTGTTGGCAAGATATTCATGATATCATGGCCCTGAAGACCGATGTCGGGGCCTTTGGCCATATGTTGGGCGGTGTAAGAACGCGCCTGCAGGTCGAATTGGAAATGGCCGAAGATTTACAAAGCTGGGGACAATATCGGATTGGCATATATACGGTTCACGAAAAAAAAGCCGATGGTTCTCTGGGACAGTTTCTGGGATTAACCGGAATTCATAATCGCCCTGACGGTCGTGGCTTTGCGCTAAGGTTTGCTTTATGGGCATGGGCAAGGGGCAAAGGCTATGCACGTGAAGCGGCTTCTGTTGTACTGAATGAAGCCCATGCACGGAATTTAAAGCGGGTTATTGCGATTACCAAAGAAAGCAATATTGGTTCACGTCGAATCTTAGGAGGGATAGGTATGCACGTGGAAAGCAGTTTTATCAGAGATAATCATCGTATGCTGCTTTATGTAAGTGAATATGTGTAAAAACGAGGGTCATTAAAATTCTTTAGCCGATTTATTCTTTGACGCTTTTAAATAATCACTGATTAGAAATATTCACAATAATCGTAATTATTGTATTCACATTTTATACTTATAAAGATTATTTAGATATCGCTATGCGATTCGATATCTCTTCAACAATATTAAATCCTGAACCATTTTTTATGAGTCAGATTTCTTTTTTCCCAGCCAAGTCGTTCAAGTTCAGGGGTGTCATCCAAGGTTTTAGGATAACCAACGCATAAATAAGCGACAAATTTCCAATTTTTTGGTGTCTCTAGAATTGCACATACTTTTTGTGGATCAAGAATAGACACCCAACCAACCCCAACGCCATAAGATCGTGCAGCAAGCCAAAAACTAAATATCGCCATGACCGTTGAATAAAGTGTCGTTTCCGGCATAGTTTGTCGTCCTACACCGTGACCTTGTTCAGGATTATGTTCAGAAAATACAGCTATATGATGCGGAGCATCGTCTAGTCCCGCCAGTTTCAACTTAGCATAATGTTCTGCTTTTTCGGAGGTATAGCGGTTACGGGCTTCCTGGTTACAGCGTTTGAATTCTTCATAAATGGCATGTTTATATTTTGGTGTATCAACACGCATAAAACGCCATGGTTCGCTTAATCCAACGGATGGCGCCATCCATGCATAATTTAGTAATTTATCTAGTAATTCTTCGGGTAAAGGTTCCGTTCGAAAATGCCGTACATCACGACGCCAGAGAAAAAGTTTTTCAAGTTCTTGGTGAAATGAAGCGGTAAATTCGGTTGGATGCATGATGATTATTGATCTCTGGATATGGGTACAACGTAATCATTCTATTTTAAAAATCAGCAATTTTTGGTATTTAAAAATATCAGCAAAGAATGATTTATTCCATAATGCTTTGCTGTTTTCGAATTCAAATTATCGGAATAATTTTTCCATCATAAAAGGATATAGCCATTTTAATGATGGAAATCGTTTAATATTTTAAATAAAAATTAGAAAATGGAAATTATGGATGACGAGCAATCTGACGTTCTAAGGCAGAAAGTAATGCTTCGACCTTATTACCATTTCTGGCGATAAAGGAGGTATAATCATCGCGTTGAGTAACGACAAGCGATGCATTTTCTCCAACGATATCAACAATTCTTGGTGCACCATTACTGGTACTAATAATCCATTGAACCGTTACATCCGGCTGTTTGGGACGGCGAATAATGGTTTCAATTGAACGATTATTTCCTTCGGCTGGACTCACTTTACCAATTTGGAAAGAAACCCCTTTATATTCACCAAGGCGGTCAGTGATCGCGTTGATCAAAACACTATGAAAAAGCTGTAAATAATGTTTTTGTTGGTCCGGTGTCGCAATCCGCCAAAAACGCCCTAAACAGAAGCGGCCAATTGTATCAACATCAACATATTGGTTAAGAATCTCCAGAAAGCTATTTTTCTGTTCTTGTTTTGAAACATTGCTATTGACGACCGAAACCATACGATCACCAATATTTTCTAGCCATTTCTGTAATTGAGCATCGGTATAAGAAACCGTTTGTGCTTGTGCAGCAGGAAATAATGCAGATGAAAAATTCGTATTATAGGTAACGAAGTTGCTCGACAACAATGCCATCGATATTAAAAGGTAAGATTTGGTTTTCATAATATTATCCTTAACTTATTTCAGATACCATGCTGGAGTAGTTGCGCGATGATCGTCAATTAGCGCTTTGATTTCAGCATTATGTTGCTGGGTATAAGCACTGCGGATTGTTGCATAAGGATCTAGAGAATCGCGTTGGAGCTTATCCATTGCTTCTAGGTAATCTGCTCGGGTACTGATCACGCCAAGCATATTATAGCTCCAGTTAAAGGATATTAGCCCATAACCTCTGGGTACATAATTCCATGGTGATAATCCGACAGAAATTGCATAACCCCCTGCATCCCGAAATGAGGATGGACCAAGGAAGGGTAAAAATAAATAAGGGCCTGAGCCAACGCCCCAACTGGCCAATGTCATACCTGGGGTTGTATCATGATGATTATACCCAGCATATTTGGCAACATCAATTAATCCGCCGATACCACCCAGCATGTTAATGCACCATCTGGCAAAAGCATCACCAGCTCTACGTGGTTTCCCTGCTCCAACATCTGAGAAGAAAACAACAGGTTCATTCATTGTAGCAATCATATTGCCAAGTGATTTGCGAACCACTTTGGGAACAGCCCAAACATAAGCCTTGGCTACGGGACGCAAGGTATATTTATCAACCTTCGTTGTTAAACTATACATTTTCCGGTTGGTTGGTTCGTATTTGTCATTGTTTTGACGATATTCTGCAAGCGCTTCTGGATCTTTGGGAACAGGGGCTTTACATGCACTAAGGGCTATTCCAATTCCTGTAGCAGCGATTATAAATTTCGAAAGGCGATATGATTTTTTCATGCTTTTTATCTGAGGACACAAAAAAAGAGAAGGGATAAACTTACTATGACCCATTTTTAATCCTCAAGTCACCTAAAATGATAATTTATTCGAATAATGAATGTGAGAAACTTTTGATAACGCAAAAACAGCTTAATTTAAAGCTTTATGATGGAATAAGTCAAAAAAATAACAAAATCTTTTTTAAATAAATGGATTATAGGTAAATATGCCTGAAATTTAGTAAAAAGTTATTAATTAATTAACAAATTATATAAAATTTTAGAAACTCATTATTTATTTGGAAGAATAAGCTTCAGGAAAAAGTGTTTTTGCTTTTTTATCATGAAGCACAGTGTTGTCATCACTTAATTTATATAAAGATTAGGATCGTTTTAACTAACAAATAACGGTTTTTCACAAGGTTAAAGGATTATATTTTTATAATCGTAGAAATGCGCTTTGTATAAAATCTTATTCTTTATTTAAAAAACGATTCTCTATTTGACAAAAATATTAATGATTAAATTATTTTACAGAGATTCGTATCGCTTTAAAGCAAATTCATTAGAAAAGTTATGATTTTTTAAATGAAAAGGAGAGGGTATTTCATATCGATTTACCCTCTCAGATATTCTTATTGTTCAGGAGCTGGATCAGAATTCAACGTGACGTAGTGTTGAATGGTCATCCGTTCAATAAGATCAAGTTGCGTATCAATAAAGTCGATATGATCTTCTTCACTATCCAGAATTTTTCTGAAAATATCACGGGTAACGAAATCACGAACAGATTCGCAATATGCGATAGCTTCACGAAGATCTTTGGTTGCTTTGTGTTCAAGATCAAGATCAGCTTTTAAAATTTCTTCGACGTTTTCACCAACTTGAATCGTGTTTAAACGTTGCAAATTAGGCAAACCACCGAGCATTAAAATACGAACAATCAATGTGTCAGCGTGATGCATCTCTTCGATAGATTCTTCACGTTCTTTTTTTCCAAGACGTGTAATACCCCAATGATCGAGCGTACGTGCATGTAAGTAATATTGATTAATGGCGGTTAGCTCATTTGTCAGTTGAATATTAAGATATTCGATAACCTTTGGGTCTCTAATCATTATAGATTTTCCTTGTTAATAGACGTAGGAATACGTCTCTTCATCAGGGACATTACATCATTCTTGTGAAAAAAAACGTTTTTTATAGGCTGATAACCTAAGTTTGATCACGTTTCTGCGAGTAAATTGCATTATCATAATTTTTTTGTGGACATTTGTTGAGAATGATTATAAGTTTTATTCAGATCTGAGTTTAACCTGTGTTAATTTTTAAAGTTTGGGTTTGTTGGAATGTATATTTGTTCATGCCGTTCCTTAACTGATCGTGACATTAAAAAGGCAATTAACAACGGCGCAGATAGACCCAAAACCGTTTACGAAACATGCGGTTGCAAACCGGAATGTGGACGATGTGTGCTTAAAATTGCAAATATGTTAAAAGAACATAATCAGCAGCAGCAAAATCTGTAAATTTTGTACGGACATTTAAACAAAGACACACATGCTAAATTATTGATAACTTATTAAAATACTTTAAAAATTGGCAATAAACTTCTAAAATGAAGAGGCTCCTGTCTTGAAAATGGCAGGCTGAATGACAAATATTATCTATTTGATCATTGCGTTTTTTCATTTGCAATAAGTTTATTGATGGGTATTTAAAGTTGAATAATTGGCGGAATTCCAATCATATTGGTAATCGTATCGAGCAAATGGATCTTTGGTTGTTGGATCGTGTTTTCCAACCCGTAGCCGATCGTTTACCAGAGCGCTTTTCTGCATTATCAATCGGTATGAACCTACAATTAGGAGCATTATTTTTTTCTGCTGCCTGTTTGTTATTGCTTTTGATATTTTTTAAAATGGAATTGATCACAGCGTTGATCATCATTGCAATATGGTGTTTCGGTTTATTCTTTTATATTGGTATTTGCCGTGTACATCAGATGGTAAAAATTGGAACGCCTAACCCATTTCGTTTTATGCTTTTGGGAATAAGGCCGATTTCGATTGCGTTGTCTACTTATGATTTGTGGCGTTCGCTTACCATTCCATTTCCACTTTGTTTTCCATTATTTCTTAATGGTTTAGGCAGTGTTGTTTTTGTACTCGGTCTATATTTTATTTCCTGCCAACTAAATCCTCCTAAAAAACGAACATCATATAAAATTTCACTCAAGAAGAAAGTGAATGCATCTTTGGGAACTTAAAATATTGAAGTGGAGTACAATGATCGAAGAAATTAATCTTTTACAAATTAATAAAAAAAACAAAAACATTAATATTTACTAAGAGTATAGTTAAGTATCGATTAACATTTATATTTATAAAATATTGTTTTTATTTTTGTTTTGAAAAAACGTTGTTTAGCAGTAAGTATATGCGGTAAGTATATTTCGTAATTTTAATGTTTCTGATTTTGATGGTAATTTTGGAAGGAAGGGAAAAAGGTGGATCGAAAATATAATTATAGACCTGATCATGAAACGTTAGGAATACGTATTCGACGTTTAAGGAAAAGAGCTTATTTAACTCAGGAAGAAATAGCAAAAAAAATTGGTGTTTCCCGAAGTCTGGTGGCTCATTGGGAAACCGATCGACCTGGAAATGTTTTTGACCATCTGCCAAAGCTTGCAGAAATTCTTGGTATTAAGCTTGATGACTTTCTGATTACATTACCCCTATTACATAATGAGGCAGAAAGCGAAGAAGTCAAGTATATATTAACAATATACCAACAATTAAAAGTGAAAGACCGTTTAAAGGTCCAACGCTTTATGCAACGTGTCTATATGGGTGACCAAACAACAGATAACCAATAACTCGATTTTACGGTTGATTTTCTTTTTCTGCTTGAGCGAGACGTTGTTCAGCGAGCATACGCCAACGAAATTCTTGTGGTGCTTGGGCTAACGCTTTGGATAGCAAAGCAACGTTTTCTTTACTTACATAACCCTCTTGTTCAATCTGAATTTCAGCAGTTTGAACGGCTAAATCTGGATCAAACCGTAAATTAAGTGCTTGACGCCATGCCATCACGGCTTGTTCAAAATTGCCTTGTTCAATTTCTGCTTTGCCTAATAAAACAAGACCATTAAATTTATTTGGATCATGATCGGATAATTCGGCAATTTTTGCTTTTAATGCAGCAATCAGAGGTGCAGCTTGTTGTATAAGCTGTTTTTGTGCTGCTAATCGTGTTGCCAAAGGTTGCGGTGCTAAAGCAGGATTGCCGTCTAACATATATAATCCCAAAGCTGCTGTTGGAAGCATGACTAGACCGCAAATAATCAAATAAGTCGTAAAGCCCGATGATCCTGTGGATTGATTTTCGGACATCGTCGATAATTGGTCTGCTTTTAATAAACGCCGTTGTATTTCAAGTTGGGTTTGTTGATATTCTTCTTGGGGTAATAGTCCCTGATGAACATCTTGTTCTAATTCCAGTAATTGGCTTCGATATAATCCCAAGGCGGATTGACGAACATCAAGACCTCTGGTTTTGCGTATGAAAGCAAAGCAGGCAGGACTTAGACAAATGACACTGATACAGAGAATAACAATCCATAGCATGGTTATTCATCCTTTATTAATTCGGCAATACGGTGCTTTTCTTTTTCATCAAGGGGTGTTTGTGGGGACGGACGTCTGATGATTAGATTCCATATAAACATCCCGCTAAAAATCAAAGCAAGAAACGGCATACCCCAAAGTAAAAGGGTCAATTTATTAAAAGGTGGTTTTAAACGAATAAAATTACCATAACGCGCAACCATCCATTCCATAATTTGATGATCACTTTCGCCTGCAGCAACATGTTGACGAACAATTTTGCGTAAATCTTTGGCTAATTCCGCATTGCTTTCTTCAATGCTTTCATTTTGACAGACCAAACACCGTAATTTTGATCCAATTAATTCCGCACGTTTCTCTTGATGATGATCAGGCAACATTTCATCAGGACTACTGACTGCCATTGCAGAAAATGAAAAAGTAAGGCCCATAATCATCGTTAAAACCATTTTTAAACGCATGATTACGACTTTCTGAGAAGCGAATGAATCTGATGAATAGCGGCTTCTCCCAAAGGGTTAGGATAATGCCAACGAATCATCCCACCAGGCATGATGAGAAAACTTTCTGGCACACCTGATATTCCCCATTCAATTCCTACGGATCCTTTTAAATCATTACCTAAATAGCGATAAGGATTACCATTACGCTGTAAAAAATTTTCTGCGTTTTCAGGTTTGTCTTTATAAGCAATACCCCAAATGTCAATTTGTGAGGATAATTTTTGCAAATTTTCCATTTCTAAAAGACAAGGAATGCACCATGAGGCAAAAAAATTCAGTAAAATGGGTTTATTTATTTGGCGTAGTATAATTGGATTAAAAACCATTCCTGGAGGTTGTACATCAAGATGAAATTCAGGAATGGGTCGATTAAGCAATGGAGTATTGATTTCATGCGGGTCGAATTTACCACTTTTTAATCCTGACAACATCGCCCAGAAACCACCACCTGCCACAGCAGCTGTTGCAAAAGGAACGGACCACAATAAACGACGTCGCGTTATAGATTTCATGCTTGTTTCGCTTTTGTTGAAGGTTTTCGTGTTTTCTTAGATAAAATACCAACACGAAAACGACGATCGGTTAACGTAATTAAGCCACCCAAAGCCATCGTAAAGCCACCAAGCCATATCCAGGGGGCCAAGGGATTATAATAAAACCGCAAAATATAAAGTGGATCGTTATTAGAACCACGTTTTTCGCCTAAGACAACGTAAAAATCAGCGATTAAATTAGTATGAATTGCAACATTAGTTATCATTTGCCGCTGACGTGGGAAGTAATGTTGTGATGGAAATAACCAGGTTACCGCTTTTCCTTTTCGGGAAATAGCAATTGTCGCATCAATAGAACGATAATTAGGACCAATCCCTTGTTGAATAGAAGAGAGTTGCCATTCATAACCGGCCAAGTGAACGGTTTCACCGGTATGAATTTCAACGATTTTTTGCTGGCTAAAAGCCATGCCAACAATGCCAAGGGTTGTGATTGCAATACCGATATGCGCCAGATGCGTGGCAAAATATGCGCGTGGTAACCCCAAAAGTCGATGAAAGCTATTTTTTAATGGGGTTTGAAACAAAGTAATCTTGCGGATAAAATCTATTATCGCACTGATAATTATACCGATGCCGATTCCAGAAGCGATAGCGGGTAAAATCTTGTAGGCATAGAAATATAATCCCACAGCGCTGATAACCGTCAACCCACCCGCTATATAAATCGGTAAAGCAATAGGCTGCCAACGTGCTTTTTTGAAAGGTAATAGAGGGGCAATCGCCATACCAATTAATAAAAGCAAGGCAATAGGTGTTAAGGTTGTATCAAAAAAGGGCTTTCCTACGGATAAGCTTTGACCCGTCAATAATTGAATAAATGGGGGATAAAGCGTGCCGGTTAGAACAACCGCAGCCATGGAACATAATAGGATATTATTCAATACGATTGCACCTTCTCTGGAAAAAGGTGCAAAAATTCCTTCTTGAACCAAATTGGGGGCACGCCATGCAAAAAGCAGTAAAGATCCGCCACTAATAATCGCTAAGAGAATAAGGATAAAAATGCCACGGGATGGGTCTGCAGCAAAAGCATGCACCGAATTTAAAATTCCAGAGCGAACCAGAAAAGTTCCACTTAAAGAAAGCGAAAACGTACCAATAGCAAGCAAAATTGTCCAAATTTTAAGCGCTTCTCGTTTTTCAACCACCAAAGCACAATGTAATAACGCTGTTCCTGTCAACCATGGTAGAAGCGAAGCATTTTCCACGGGATCCCAAAACCAGTAACCACCCCAACCTAATATATAATAGGACCACCAGGATCCTAAGGTAATACCTATCGTTAGTAAGGACCAAGCCAAAACAGTCCAAGGTCTGACCCAACGTCCCCATGCGGCATCAACACGTCCTTCAATCAGAGCAGCAATAGCAAAGGCAAAGGGAACAGAAAAACCAACATAGCCGGCATATAAAATGGGAGGATGAAAGGCAAGCCCTGGATCTTGCAGAAGGGGGTTCATTCCTTGCCCTTCCATAGGGGCAGACCATATTCGTTTAAAAGGATTCGAAGTTGTTAGACAAAAAAGTTCAAAACCAGCTGCGCTTCCACCTAAAATAGCAATAACCCGTGCACGTAATGAAAAAGGAAGGTTTTGGCTAAAACTTGATACCACGGCGCCACAAATACCAAGAATGAGCGCCCATAGTAAAATCGATCCTTCATGATTTCCCCATACCCCTGTAATTTTATACAATAGCGGTTTGTCCGATGCGCTATTTTGTAAAATATTCAGAACGGAAAAATCATCACAGATGGAAGCGGTAACCAGACACGCAAAAGAAAAAGCCAAAGCAATAAATTGTCCCCATGCTAAAGCCGGGGCCAGATTAATTAAACGTCGGTTATTTGTCTGAACGCCAATGAGTGGCAAAATAAATTGCGCACCTGCCATACAGCAAGCCAAAGCAAGGGCAAAATGGCCGGCTTCAGGACTTAAAATATTTTCTAACACCAAATTAACCCATCATTTTTCAGGTTTGGTCATATGATTCCAACGTGCAGAATCTGGCGGTGGGCCATAACGTGGATCCCATTTACCACTACGTTTTAAAGCATCAGCAACGTCTTTAGGCATATAAGTTTCATCATGCTTGGCTAGAATTTCATTAGCGATGAAAACATTATCCGATTTCATACGCCCAATGGCGATAACACTTTGTCCTTCTCGAAATAGATCGGGTACAACGCCTGTAAAGTGCACTTCAACGGCGGCTTGCCCATCGGTTACCTGAAATTGGATCATAGGTGTTTGTCCTTGATGGGAATGACGAACAGAACCATTTATAACCATACCACCAAGACGAATAATATGATTTTGATCCGTTGGATGATTAATAATTTGGGATGGTGCTTTGAAATAGACCAAATTAGAAGAAAAAGCGGATAGGATTAAAGTCAGCGCCAAGCCTAATCCGATCATGCAGGCGACGATAATCCATAATCTTTTGGTTTTACGTTTCATCATTGAGAATCTTGTAACGCTTTCAGTCGTTTTTGAGCACGTTTTAGTCGATAACATGCTTGTACAAAAAAAGTCGTCAAACACAAGAAACTAATCCCATAAGCTGCAATAATATAGGGAAGATGCGTCATCGGTAATGCTCCCAATGGGTTACTTTTCCATAACAATAAATAAATGACGAATATGATGTTCAAGAATAGCAGCTTGCAAGCGGATAAGCACAATGGCTATGAATGCCAACGCAAATCCGATAGTACAAAATATCAAAGGCCATAAAATTGGTAGCGCAATCGCAGGCGCATGCGTTAGTGAAAAGCTGCTTGGTTGATGCAATGTATTCCACCATTGCACGCTGAATTTAATGATCGGTAAATCAAATGTACCCACTAATGCTAAAATAGCTGCTGCACGATAGCCTTTTTGAGGTTCATCAAAAGCACGCAATAGCGTAATGTGACCGAGATAAAGAAAAAACAATACTAAAACAGAGGTTAAACGCGCATCCCATACCCACCAGGTTCCCCACATTGGTTTACCCCAAATCGAACCCGTGATCAGACATAATGCCGTTATTGCTGCACCAACAGGGCCAATTTCTGCCGCAGCCAGATCAGCCAAAGGATGTCGCCATATTAGGGAACATAATCCACAAACGGCCAAAGCAAAATAGCCGCCACTTGCCAACATAGCAAAGGGAACATGAACATACATGATTCTTACACTATCGCCTTGTTGCCAATCGGATGGTGAGAAAAACAGACCCCATACAACGCCAATTGTAATAAAGATAAATGCCAATAACGTAATCCATGGTTGGAGCGTATTGACCAGTTTTGAGAAATTTTTAGGATTAGCAAATCGGGTAAAGCCGGATTTAGCAGGCAGGGTAGTGGCCATTTCTTGTTTTAATTCAGTCATTAAGCTATCAGGGTTGAGAAAACCAGTTTTTATAGCAATACAAGGGATATAGAATATTTTCAATTCAAGAAGATCAATCTATATCAATCTATTAAGCGAATGCAAAAATTCAAGTGTTACCGCTATGGTAACTTTATGCGATGAGGAGAAATTGAACGATGATGTTTATGATTATGTGTACCGATAAACCAGGATTATTGGAAACAAGAATGGCAATACGTCCTCAACATCTGGCTTATCTACAAGCTTATGAAGAACGCATTCTTGTTGCTGGCCCCTTACAGAATGAGCAAGGAAAAAGTTGCGGAAGTTTGATTCTTATAGAAGTACCCGATCGTGCCGCAGCCGAAGGTTTTGCCATTAGCGACCCTTATGCCAAAGCGGATTTATTTGAAAGCGTAATCATCCGTCCTTTTAAACAAGTCATCAAAGATGGCAGTTTCATCGAAAACAAACCCCTTAAAATGTCTGTTTCTCCCAAGGAATAAGCTTTTTTAAAGAGAAATCGACCAATCCCCATAGGGACATGGTCATTATGGATAAAATGAATAAGGCAGCAAACATTAAATCCGTCTGGAAATGATTATTGGCGTCTTGCATTAAAAAACCTAATCCTGCCGAAGCACCGACCCATTCCCCAACGACAGCGCCAATCGGTGCAATTGCTGTTGCAACCCGTAAACCCGAGGCAAAAGAAGACATAGCCGCGGGAATGCGTAGAAAAAAAAGTTTACGCCACGAAGTCGCATTCATGGTCTGTGCTAGGTCAAGCCACCCTTGAGGTGTATTCCGCAAACCATCAAAAAATGAAGAGGTTACGGGGAAAAAGATCATTAATACGGCCATAGCAATTTTTGATTTAATTCCAAAGTCCAACCAAAGAACCAATAACGGCGCAAGAGCAAAAACCGGGATCGATTGACTAATCAGGACGAGGGGCATCAACCAACGTCGAATCAAAGGTGAGATCATCATTAACAATGCAAGAATGGATCCGAAAAGGCACCCTAAGAGCAGGCCAAGAACGGTCTCAACAAAAGTAATTTGTGTTGCATGCCATAAAAGCCATCGTTGATTAATCAAAGCCTGAGCAACATTTTTGGGCGGGGGAAGCAAATAAGAAGGGATAGCCGAAAATTGTGTGATTAAAAACCATATTACAAGCATCCCCAATAAGGTTACCAAAGCACGGGTTGCTATAGTTATTTGCTTTTTCATTGTTCTGCCTTGCGAAGTAACAAAGCTAATAATTCCGATTGTGCTTGTTGGGTTTCAATTGCATCGGCATGGCGAGGAATTGCACCTTTTATAGCGATGGGGCCATAAAGTTCAGCCGGTTGTCCAGCTAAAACCTGAATATGTTCTCCCATGCGGCAAGCTTCAAAGGGATCATGTGTAATCAGTAAAACTGTTTTCCCACGTAATAACGCTACGGTAAAATCCTGCATTCTTGTTCGCGTTACGGTATCAAGCGCTGAAAAAGGTTCATCCATCAATATAATCGGTCGATTTTCATATAAAACACGTGCCAAAGCAACGCGTTGGCGCATACCACCCGATAGGGATTGCGGATAGGCATTGCATTGATCGCTTAATCCCACTTGTTCTAGCAAATGTTCAGCGAGGCTTCGGTTACGTTTTTCCCCACGAAGATGACTTCCAATCATGACATTCTGTATTACTTTTGCCCAAGGAAGCAAAAAATCTTGTTGTCCCATATAGGAAATACGATTTGATAAGGATTGACCATCCGTTGCGTGAATTGATCCAGCATTATAGTTTTGTAATCCAGCAATCATTCGTAAAAGGCTACTTTTTCCAACGCCGCTACTTCCAAGTAAAACGCTAAATTGTGCAGCGGGAAATCGCGTATTTAGATTTCGAAAAATATATTTTTGCTGATATTGTAAGGAAACGCCTTCTAGAATTAACGCAGGGGCTGAATTGCTGGTCTTATCCTTCATAAGATTCGATTCGGTTAACAAAAGGGTGTGTAATACGTGGTGGGAAAGCGGGTTTTCCATCCATACCTCTTTGTAAAGAGAGATTTAGATTATAAAAAGGATCATCTTGGCAGATTTTTCCCCAACGATGCCACATGCTTAAAATTTCCTGTCTTTCTTTTCCGGCGCGTTCGCCTTGATAATGATTTCCAAGCGAAAGCGATTCATAATGGGTTAGTTTTGCTTTTTGACATTGCACAATCTGCCAATGTTTTTCACCAAGCCTTAGGCAAAAATCAACGTCATTATAGGCGATTTCATAAGATTCGTCAAAACCATTGACTTGATCAAAGGCTCCACGACGAATTAACATACATGCAGCCGTTACAGCAGAAACAGCGTGATCATATTGGAAAGTCGTTTCATCAGGATGATGAAAACGGCCTGCATGTTCACATAACCATGCTAATCCCATGATAATGCCCGCATGTTGAATACGGCCATCAGGATATAGAAGCTGTGCACCGACTGCGCCAATATGCGGATTTTGCATATGGCCCATCATTAAAGTTAACCAATCGGAATTAATGGGTGCAACATCATCATTGAGCAATGCAATAAAAGGATATCGGGCTTGTTGAACACCGAAATTGCAGGCACGGGAAAAATTGAATTTTTCCTCTTTTAAATAACATAATTTTACGCGCGGATCGTTAATAATAGGTTCTAAAACCGTATTTTGATGGGCTGTTAAAGGATGCGGTTGCGTTACTACCAAAATCACTTCAAACACGGGGTAATGTGTATGTTCGATCAATTGTTTTAAACAAGAAGTTATCTCTTTTGATTGCGCTGCTGTAGGAATGACAAAGCTGACGGGATGTTGATGAGATAAGAACCGGATATCCAAAGGAAAAGTATGATCTTTTATTTCAACATTCCAGCTTTTCTGTTGGAAAAATTGACTAAGCATTTGCCCTATTTCGGTACAAAGCTGATGGCTTAAATATGGATTACGGTGGGAAAGAAGAAAAGGCACATGATGAACGGGTAGATTTTTTTCCCATACCCATAAAGCAAGCGCTAATCTCCGTGTATAAGCAGAATATTGCTGAGAGTCATATTGGGCTTCAAACATTTCAACAATATCATGACGAAATAACCATAAATCCTGAGTCAGAATTCCAGAAACCAAAAGGGGTAAATTGAATTGGGGTTTAAAAATCGGATGAACCGAAGTCTGTTTTATTAATTTTTGATCCGAATCGGCATATAAAGCTGCTGGAAAACCATGGCGTGCAGCCTGATCCGCGAAAACCGCCAGACTTTGAGGGGGAAGCGTTTCTCCATTTTGTAAAATGGCGATGTAACGGTTGGTATCTTGACTACGCTTTGCGTGGAACCATTGATTTTTTAGAGAAAGAAGTGTCGATTTTTGGGATTGTGCATTCCCTGCATGGAGCTGTATTTCAATCGAAGGCCAAGATGAACGAAATTTCGATTCATATAATCTTTTCTGATCCCGTTTTGTCCATTTCCCATAAAGAAAATGCCATTGACGGTAATTCAATCCCGTTTGTCGTGCGTTGATATTTTGACTTAGAGCAGATTGAAGGCGTCGCTTCAAACCTTTTGGTGATGAAATTAATGTTTCTATAACGCGTCCAGGACCGCGGCATGCAAGAAAAAAGGCCGCATATAAACGTGGTAGCTTTTTAATTATTAGTTGCGCATTAATCCACGTATATGTGGGTAATCCATCATGGATCGGTATGATTTCAAGGAAATCTGTATTTTCAGGAATATAGATAATTGCTGTTCGACGAGAAGCAGCCATTCCAAAACCGCGTGTTAAATAATATTGCCCTTCCCATTGATGGCTATCGGATAAATGCAATCGGACGATAAAAGGGAAATTTGCAGGACAATTTAGTTTATTTAAACCGATCAAGCACCAGTGATTATGATACCCTTTCGTAACATGGTAACTTATTAAAGGGCAATGATGAATGGTGGTCATATAAAACTCTTGAAGCGTTTTTTGGTCAACATTTTCAATCTCTTATTCGATTAAACAGGCATTTTGCCAGAAGTAACAATTATTAATTTATAGAGTGAAACTGCCTGAAACCTTAATAACTTTAATTAAAATGGTAATGCAATGAAAACAAAATGTAATGCCTGTGTGCAACTTTGTAACGATTTTGTGAATGATGTCGCTTTTGTTGGATATTCACCTGGCAATTCTCCCTGATTTTTAAGAAAGAAAATAACCAATGACGGCCGATATTTCTTGTTTATCTTCTCGTTTTCTCAAGCGGAGATATTTTTCCAAAGGGTTAGTCACGCTAAGTATCTTTACAGGATTAACAGATTTCGCCAAAGCGCAAAATAATTTTCGTTCAGATACAATATTACACAAAGAAATTTACCATCCACAGCAATATTATGTCTGTTCTCCTAATGTTGCTTATTGTAATGCATGGAATGCTGAAAAATATATTCCTCAAAAACCGTTGGATAATGTTCATTTTCCAATCGGAAAAATGTTCACTTTATCCTTCCCAAAAGAAAGACCGACTTTATCTTTGAATGACCAACCCCTTAGCTTCGCCTTTGGGATGTTATTACAATTTGATTTGGGGGGATCTCTCGGTCCAGATGATCCTGAACGTTCTACAAGAATGTCGGGAATTATGAACTTTCTGCGCCGTGCACGTTTTATCACCATTACCCGTTATAAAAAATTTGAATTAACCGCTTCTGCGGATCCAGGTTATGCAGGGCGTAGTACCGAATCGCTTTTCCAGTTAGATGTGGCTTATACCGGTTTTCGCAATACACGGGTTGAACTGGGTTTGACACAGCCACGTGTCGGAATGGATGATGCTGAAGCCAATGGTGGTTCTCAATTTTTGGAAAGACCTGCCATTATCGATATGATACGTGGTATTGCAGGTGCCCAAACAAGATTGGGTTTTGGAGCTACGCATTGGGAAAAGCGTAGTTATGTGCAAGCTTTTGTTACAGGGCCACAATTTGGGGATCGGAAAAACTTTCAGAAAAATCAAATTGGCGCTGTGTTACGTGTTGCAGGTCGTCCATGGTTCACCAAAGATAATGATTTACATTTAGGGCTTTCCTCTTCGATGGCTTTTCACGGCAATAACCGGATCTATAGCCTATCGTCTTTGCCAGAAATGACATTATGGCAACAGAGGCATTATCTTAAAACGGGTGCGATTAAGAACGTTAATAATATCGTGCAAGCAGGGCCCGAAATAGGGTTTCGGTGGAAACGTTGGGTTTTAAAGTCAGAATATTCATTAATTCATCTGAATCGTGGCCATTCCGATTCAGAACCACAGCGTGATTTGAATTTCCGAGGTTATTATATCGCTATCAACCGTACCCTTTTTGGACAACCAAGATTATATGATATCAAGCGTGCAGTCTTTGACCAACCATTTGCCGCGTTATTTAATCCAGCTACAGGTGACTGGGGTGCATTGGAATGTAGCGGGCGATGGAGTGTCATTGATTTAAATAATCATCCTGGAGAAAATGGTGGGATAAGAGGCGGCAAGCAAACCGTTTGGTCGGCTGGTATAAATTGGTATCCTTCGTCGCATATGCGATTAATGTTGGAATTTAACCATATTATTGTCTCACGTTCGAACAAAAACAGCCATAACCTTTATGGTGGAACAAATAATTTGATTGGTTCACGATTGCAGGTGAATTTTTAATCAATGCATCTATGGGGGTAAGGGAAACCCCCCATAGATTTGTTAGTTAGCCGAAGTAACCGATTGATTTGAAATAATAATATCAGCTGATAGATTTTGTTTTAATGCAAGGCTTTTTTGATCATCGGCAGCTGGTACAGCAAAAATGTCATTTTCATCGGCGTCGGTAATAACGGCTGCCGCATCATGATGTGCTTGTTTAAATAATTCTTTGCTAGCTGAACGTGGTAAATAAAATGCAAGATTATGATTTAAGGTTAATGGTCTAATTTTGTTTTCTTCTTGCAA
The DNA here is from genome assembly GCA_945266285.1 of uncultured Commensalibacter sp. Taxonomy (GTDB): domain Bacteria; phylum Pseudomonadota; class Alphaproteobacteria; order Acetobacterales; family Acetobacteraceae; genus Commensalibacter. The sequence goes on along the minus strand of CALYOP010000003.1, from coordinate 101,040 downwards.
GTTTTTGACTGGCACGGAAACAATAATTTGTGGATTGAGATCAAAAATTTTTCTTGCTGCTTCAATATTGTTTACTGCGATAATAGTACGATGAATAATGCGGGCTTTTTGAATAGTTTTTACTAAAACTTCCAGATCAAATTGATTGGTTTTTAGCATTAAAAACCGATGCGGATTTTCCTTAGTCCAATTTACAACATAACCTAATACGGGATGTGCATTATTTAGCGTTATCAGATTTTTGCGATTTATGGGGCGGTTAACGATATGGCTGGGCAAAGGTTGATCCAAATCAATTTGCACCATACTGGGGTTATGTTGTTTAAAAAATATTGGGAAATGTCTTGTTTTGCTTGGAATACTTAGGAATTGGTGTTGATGGCAGATAATTTGCTGATGATGGATTTGAGCCAGAAGACTATTGGAATTAAAGAAATACCATCCAAAGCCGACGCTAATCCCCATAACCAATGTAAGGGTAAAAAACGTTTTGCGTAAACTATACCAAATTGATTGTTGCGGCCGATGTAACGGCGATTTAAAGGATTTCTGAGGGATAACCTGTAAATCTTTACATGTTGATTCAGAAGTTTGTTCAGAAGGTAAAGGCGAAAGAGGATCAGATTCAGGCATGAGTCTTTTCTGGTTCTATGGTTTCCTGCATATGAATGGCGCGCTCCAAATCTACGGATAAAACTTGGCTTACTCCGCGTTCTTGCATGGTTATACCATAAAGTCTGTGCATGTGCGTCATAGTCAGCTGATGATGCGTAACCACTAAAAAACGGGTGCCTGCTTGTTCAGTCATATCGTTTAACAAAGCGCAGAAACGTTCAACATTAGGATCATCTAATGGAGCGTCAACTTCGTCTAATACACAAATTGGGACTGGATTACAACGGCTAACGGCAAAGACTAAAGAAAGTGCGGTTAAAGCCTGTTCTCCACCCGATAGCAAAGACAAGGTAGAAAGTCTCTTTCCTGGGGGTTGAGCGTAAATTTCCAAACCTGATTGCAACGGATCATCATTGGGAAGTAATTTTAAATGGGCATGTCCTCCGTTAAACATGCGGCTAAATAATTCCTGAAAATGGTGGTCAACTTCGCTGAAAATGGCATTCAGCTTGTTACGTCCTTGTCGGTTAAGTTTTTGAATTGATTCGTGAAGTTGTTGTGTTGCAAGGCTCAGTTCTTCATATTCACGGTTTAATTCGTCTAATGCACTTTGTTTTTCAGCGTGTTCAATTTCGGCACGTAAATTAACAGCACTCAATAATTCACGTTGTTCAGAATTCTGATGCAAGCTTTGTTTTAATTGATCTTCAAATCCATCGCTGATATCGGCTTGGGCGGCTTCATCGGTGAAAATTGATACGGATTCCGGGGGGATATTTGCTTGATACTGCGCCAAAAGTGCTTCGGCTTGTTCCAGCTTCCCTTCAGCTTTAAGAAGGTTTTCTTTTGCCTGAATGGCTTCTTCTTCAAGTTGACGAAGGTTTTGGTGATCTTGTGCCTGTTTTTGTTCTAAAATATGACGTTCATTCTGTGCTTTTATATAAAGAGTTTCTGTTTCTTGTTCGTGATTTAAAGCGTCTTGAAGTTGATGCGATAATTCATCAGGTTGTACCGATAACGTTTGGTATTGTTGGTGCAGATTTTCCCAACGTTGTTGGGTCAAGTCGGCTTCTTTTTTAGCGGCTTCGATTCTTTGATCCCATTCTTTTATTTGAACGGATTGCGCTAGTTGTTGTTTTTGTAGCGTTTCTTTTTCGCTTAATAACAGATGATAAGTAAGTCGATATTGTTCTTCTTGTTGGCGATATTGCTGTTCTTTTTGACGAAGATTTTCAAGTGCTTGTTGATCCAATGTTAAATCAGACCGATTTTGATAATTTTCCTCTGCTATTTGAAATTCTGTTTTTGCAGTGTCCAATGATTGTTTAAGCGTTTCATGATGGGGTTTTAAAGTTTCAATACGACCTTGTTGCTGGTTGTAATGTTCTTTAAGGTTTTGTAACGCTTTTTGGCATTCGGAAAGATTATGCGTTGCTTTTTGGTAGGTTTGATTGACTTGATCCAAAGTTTGCGTCAACAATTCGATCTGTTGTTTTGCTTGTTGTGTTTTTGTTTGTGCAACTTGTAAGTCATCTAAGGTAGATTGTTGTTCATTAAGCGTTTCTAAAGCTTCGTTAAGGCTTTGTTCCTCTTTTACATGAAGTTGTAATCGCTCTTCCAATGATTCCAGGCGGGTTTTTGTCTGTTGATCTTGTTGAAGTGTTTGCTGAATATGATTTTGTAAATTATTTAATGCTATTTCAGCTTGATTTAATTGAATTTTAAGCTGTTGAACAACGTGTTCTATATCTTTTTCATTTTGACAGGCAATTTGAACCGCATCATCATTTGGCGCAGATGTTGATGCATTTTTTTTGGCATTTTCCCATGCTATTTTTGCATGGTTTAATTGTTCTTGTGTCTGATCATAGGCGGGTTGTAGCGCTTCAAGCCGGTTTTGAGCAACATCATATTGATTTTCAAGATTTAATAATTCGTTTTGAGCTTTTTGATATGCTTTTTCCGTTTGTTGGTAATAATCTTTCTGTTTACTCAGTGCTTGCTTGGCACGGTTTGAATCTTCTTCTGCTTGCTGAATATCGTTTTTTAATTGTGGAGCCTGGCTTGATAATTTTTCAAGTAATGCTTGGGCTTCGCGTAGATTTTGATGTTGGATTAATCTTTGCGCAGCTTTATTCGCGATGCCACCATTTTGATGATAGCCATGCCATTGCCATAAATCACCATCACGCGTAACCAAAGACTGACCAGGATTTAGTTTGGAAAAAAGCTTTTGACCGGTAGCATGGTCAGGAACAACGCCAATGGCTTGAAAAGCCCGTTTTAAGACAGTTGGAACACTCATTAAATCAATAAGAGGAATAGCCGGTTCGGGAAGTGGATCCGGTGAATCAATCAGAGGTAAAGTTGCCCATCCTTTTTTTCCCTCTATTTGTTCTGGACATTCCAATGTTTCATCAAAAATGGCAGCGATGGCGTTTTCTAGTCCGGAGGGAATAGTTAATAATGACAAAATAGGAGGAAGATTTTCCTCAGGCATTTGATCATGATTTGCCAATGCCGCAGCCAAGCCCTCTTGACGGGCTTGTTGACGAAGGATTTCGGCTTCTAATTTTTGCCAAGCAATCTGAGCATTTTCGAGCGCTTGTTTAACTTGATTTTGCGTATTCGTAAGCTGTTCGTTTAACGATTGTGCTTTTGTAAATTCATCTTCAAGATTTTTTACAAGATTGCGTTGATTTTCCAGCTGATCCATTGGAACCAAAGCTTGTTTAGCAATGTTTATTTTATCCGTTAAGGTTTTGAATTGTTCTTCGGCCTGCGTGTAATTCTTTTCAGTATTGGTAAGCTCCGTTTGTTGATTTTTAAAATTCCTTAGGTTTTCTGAGAAGATCGCTTCTTGTTCAAGACGATTTTTTATTGCTTGTTGATGTTTATCATTTTCGTTTTCCAGGGTCTGTTTCAGCTGCTGTAATGTTTCACGAGCTTGCTGGATTTGTTGATCAAATGCATCTTTCGCTGATTGATCCAATAAGTTTTTTTGTAAGGATAATTGTTGATTTTTTAATTGCTGAATTGCTTGTTGGAGATTTTTAAGACGTTGCGATTGTTGATTACATTGTTCTTGAAGATGGTTATGTTTTTCAGCAAGCTGCTGGCTTTGATGGCGCAAATTTGCTTCATTCAATTTGGCATCATTTAATTGTGTTTCGATTGCTTGCCGTTCTTGTAGAAGTGTTTCCGATTGGGATTTGGCTTTTTGATAATTTTGATTGAAATCATTTAAAGCGGTTTCGGTTGGTAAATCAGCCAGACATTGTTCATATTCTTGTGTCAGGCGTTCATATTCTGTTTGCAATGTTTGATAGCGTTGAAGCGATTGTTCATAGCATTGTGTAATATGTTGATTCTGTTTTTGTTTCTCAACGAATTCATGTTCTGTTTGCGCAAGTTTCTGTTGCAGCTCTTTTGAATCTTTTTCGATTTGTTGAATATGGGATTGGATATCGGTTTCTTTTTGCGGCGTATCCAGAATTGCTTTTTGCGTTGCTTTGTATTGTTCTTGTAAACGGTTTAGATCATTTTCGCTATCCGTAACGCGTTTTTGGGCGGATTGATGATCTTCATTACTTTCTTGCAAACGTTCATGCAATTCGGCAAGTTTGCTTTCTAGTTGCGTTTTTTCATCCCGAAGATGATTTACTTTTTTATTCCATTGTTCCCACTGAATACGGGTTTGTGTTTCGGTCTGTTTAGCGGTTGTCAGGGTATTGTCATTACCCGAAAGGGATTCGCGAATTTCTTCGACCTGTTTGGAAGTATCTTGCTGATTCTTTTGGGCTTTTTCCAATTTTTGGCGTGAAAAAACAAATTTGCGATAAGCACGCTGAAAATAGAGTTTTTGCAGCAATAATTCCGTGTCACGCAAATGCGCTGAAAGTTGGCGGTAAAGGGATGCTTGTTCTGCTTGCGCCGTTAAAGCTTCCATTTGAGTAAAAAGCTGTTGGCGAATATCATCCAGACGTTTCAGATTTTCTTCGGTAGCACGTAATTTTAATTCAGCTTCGCGCCGGCGGCTGTGCAAACCGGCAATTCCAGCCGCTTCTTCTAATACTTGTCGCCGTTCTTCAGGAGAGGCAGAAATTAATTGTGCAATATGGTTCTGACTGATTAATGCCGAAGAACGTGGTCCCGATCCCAGATCGGCAAACAATGTTTGTATATCTCTGGCGCGTTGAATTTTGCCATTAATTCGGTAATTGCTTCCCATATCGCGTTCAATTTGACGGGATATCTGCAATTCATTCATATTTTGAAAAGGGGCAGGGGCGACCTTTTCCGTTCCCTCAAGTGTCAGGGTTACTTCGGCAATATTGCGGGGTGCCCGGCGGGCAGTACCGGCGAAAATAACATCATTCATTCCCTCACCACGTAGGGAACGCGCTGAGCTTTCTCCCATAACCCAGCGTATTGCTTCCACAATATTCGATTTTCCACAACCATTTGGCCCAATAATGCCGGTTAACCCAGGAAGAATATCAATTGAAATTGGGTCAGAAAAACTTTTGAAACCGGCAATTTGCAGGCGGGTAAAACGGATACTCATACAGAATTATCAAGGAAATTAATTAAGTTATTTTTTTAACTTTTCAGCATCTTCAACATGTTTGCCAAATGCTTCTATGCTCATTTCACCAATAACCGGTTTTCCATTAAATACAAAAGTAGGGGTGCTATCGATTTTATAACGATCATCTGCCTGTTTTTGTTCTTGTAAAATTACATCGCGTAATTGAGGATCATTGATAACCTGTTCAAATTGGTTTTTCGACATACCTGCCAATGCTGCATATTTTTGAAGTTCCTGCATCGGGTCACTATTTTGGCGAAAAGCCCATTGATCCAGGTTTTTCAATAAAACGCTCGTAAAAGGCATATACTGGTTTTCTGGTAGGCTTCGGGCAACAATGGCGGCGGATAAAGCAACTTTGTCAAGTGGATAATCTTTAAAAATATAAAAGACTTTTCCGGTATCGATATATTTTTCTTTGATTTGTGGGAAAACCGTTTCTGAAAAACGACCACAATGAACACAGGTTAAAGAATACCATTCTTCAACATGGACTTTTGCATTGGGATTACCTAATGTTCGTTCGCTTTTGAAACTATCGGGCACGCCCTCAGCTTTTGCATTGTTTATGGCGGGGTATAACAAAAAAGAAGCAAGGGCAGCAGTTAAGAAAAAGCGACGACGAACACGCATTGGATACTCCAGTAAACTATCAAAATCTATTTATAAGGATTAGTAATCTTATCCTTGTTTATGGCAGAGCATTTTGAGTTAATCACGGTTAATTTTGAAGAAAATTTTTCAAAAAACCAAGTTCTTTTATTGAGGAAAAGAAGAAACAAAGCAATAGGGCTTAATAAAGGCGATATTTCAGCTATGCATTACGGAAAATGAAAAAAACGGCTCCCAAAACACAAAGACATGCCCAAAGATAATCAAGCTTCATGGGTTGATGCATAAAAAAGATACTAAAAGGGACAAAAACCATAAGTGTAATGGCTTCTTGCATGATTTTAAGCTCTCCTAAAGAGAGCTTGGTAAAACCAATTCGATTGGCAGGCACCTGAATCATATATTCACCAAAAGCAATCGCCCAACTGATTATCGCTGCAATAAACCAGGGTTTGTTTTCCAAACTACGTAAATGACCATACCAGGCAAATGTCATAAATATATTAGAGCATATAAGCATCAAAGCCGTAATTAACCATACAGGCATTTTTTTTAAATCCTTGGTAATTGAAGACTGTTTATGAATGGAAATCCAATCATTTAATAAAACAAAACCCAACAGAAATGAATGTGAAAAAGATTGCCGTTTCAGATGGTAAGAAGCATCAATGTGTTATAGTAAGGAATATTAATCCGACCCGTTAAATTTTGAACGGATATCGTATTTTAGAAATTTTTTCTAAAAAATATGCTTTCTGCTTTTTTTAAGCTATTCAATACTTATTTTGTAAAAATGCTGTTATGATTAACACGATATTTTGTAATAACTATGAATGTCCTAGAAAGTTACACATTTGGTTGATTTTGAATTTTTAGAAGTCTATCATCCTAAAACAGGAGAATTTAAGTATGATCGTGATTTGTGGAGATATTTTAATCGATTTTATACCCGATAAAACTAAAGATGGTAAAGACTGTTATTGTCCGGCGCCGGGTGGTTCATGTGCCAATATTGCGGCAGCAATTGGCCGTCTGGGTGGCGAAGTCAGCTTTATGGGCGGTATTTCTACGGACTTTTGGGGTGAAAAGCTTCTTCAGTTTATTAAGGAATCCAATGTTGGTTTACGTTACGTCGCCCGTGGGATACAGGAAAGCACCTTAGCTTTTGTTGAACTCGGTGCAGAAGAACCTGCATATGCTTTCTATGATGATAATACGGCTTCACGTCTTTGGAATCGTTCCCAATCTCCTGCTTTTACAGATGATGTTTCTTTAATTCATATTGGTTCTACATCGCTAATGGAACCACCAATTTCTGATGCCTGCGAACAAATGTTTCGTACCGAACGTGGGAAAAGAATTTTATCCATTGATCCTAATTGTCGACCAGCAAATACTCCGCATATCGCTGTATATCGAGCACGTATGGCCCGTTTGATCGCAATGGCTGATATTATAAAATTATCAGAATCTGATCTCAATTTTCTATTGCCTTATACTTCTCCAGAAGAGGCAGCAAGATTATGGTTAAGTCAAGGTAGCTCTATAGTCATTGTTACATTGGGTCGGAAAGGAGCACTTTGCTATATACCGAACCAACCTGAAATCAAAGTGCCTTGTTTTCCGATTAAAAAGGTCGTGGATACGATTGGTGCTGGTGACACTTTTATGGCTTCTATGTTGGCGTTTCTTCAAAAGAAAGGCTATTTGAATCTTGAAAAAATCAAACACATTTCCATGGACGAAATAAAAGAAGCTTTGCATTATGCTTCTGTTGCTGCGGCGATGGTTTGCGAAAGAAGAGGGGCCAATCCTCCTTGGGAAAGTGAAGTCGTGAATAGATTGAATATGTAATATCTGATTTAAATAATTGATTATTTTTTAAGGGATAGTTTTGTAAAACTGTCCCTTTTTATTTTTATAAATAGTTTTTATTAAATTACTTTTTAACAGTATGGGTAACGTCATTGATAGAATTGACATTACAGTCATAAATGAACCGTTCTTCCAATAGCGACCCATTGTCATCTGTTCAATCAAACAAGAAAGCAATTCATTGCTTGATTAAAGAAAGATAACATTATTAAATCGATAAACTTTGTTTAAAAGATAAATTAATTACGTTCTTCTAAATTATCATAAGTTTTAGGTTGATCTGGACTGTTCCAATCTTTAGGAAGTTGCACTCTCAAGCGTCGAATATGACGTGGGTCTGCTTCTAATACGCGAAATACCAATCCTGAATTATGATTCAGTACTTCGCCTTTGGCTGGAACATGTTCTGCAATACGAAAAACTAAACCACCAACCGTATCAATATCCGAATTTTCTTCATCAGAAGTTAAAAATGGACCAATACGTTTTTCAAGCTCATCTAATAATAAACGCCCATCAACATCAAATGTTTTGTCATCGCGTTCAAAAATCATGGGTACTTCAGGATCATCATGTTCATCAGCGATATCGCCAACAATCGTTTCAACGAGATCTTCAATTGTTACCAATCCGTCGATACCACCATATTCATCGACAACTAATGCCAAATGAACGCGACGGGAACGCATTTGCAACAATAAATCCATGACTGAGATTTGTGGAGCAATAAATAAGGGTTGGCGCAGAATATCCTTGATTTTAAATTCTTCACGTAGACCCGTATAGGCAATCAGGTCTTTGACATGCAACATACCCACAATGTTATCTAGAACTTCATGATAAACAGGCACACGAGAATGATTTTCATGCCGCATAATTTCCAAAGCTTGGTCAAAGGTCGTTGTATCTTCAATAGCAAAGATATCGGCACGCGGAACCATAACATCATCGGCAGTAATATCACGTAAATGCAGGATATTAGAGATTAAAAGCCGTTCATGACGATCAAATTCGGGGGTAACATCGGGGGTAGTCGTATTTGATTTAACCGATTCTTCAACGAGACTTGCGATAGATTGCCGTAAATTATGTTTCTGATTCCGATGGTACCAGGTGTTTAATAAAAATTTTACTCGTTGTGCTAGAGAACGAGAAGAAGGGTCTGGCGAGGGATTACTCGGCGCAGCTGGCGCACGAGACATTGTCATATACTCCGTATAAAATTGATTTTCCAAGGATTGGGGAAGCCTAGCATATGCATTAAGCGTGCTTCTTTCATTTCCATCTGTCGGGCTTCATCAATCGTAATATGATCATAGCCCTGCAAATGCAGCAGACCATGAATCACCAGATGAGCGAAATGATGTCGAATCGGTTTTCGGTTTTCCAAGGCTTCACGACGAACAGTTTGTAACGCAAGAATAATATCACCTCCAGCGGTGCCGTCAAATCTTTCAAATGATAATACATTCGTAGGTCGATTTTTACCGCGATATTCATCATTCAATCGACGTATCGTTTGGTCATTATCAAGACAAATCGTTGCTGGAATAGGCATAAGCTGCATAATACGGTAAAGCAAATCGTTTAAATGAGGGATTGCGCAATACCATCGATGATCATTGACTAAAACCATGTCTCTCAAGTTCGACCGTTTTTGAAAGATTTTTTGTCTAGGAGACATGGAACATCGTGCTTCAGAAGGTTGTATAGCCATATAAAATTAAATGTTATTCACTTTTTGCATTTGTTGCACGTTGATCATAAGCTTTAACAATTCGTGAAACAAGAGGATGCCTTACAACATCTTGCGCTGTAAAACGCATTATTTCAATACCGTGAACACCCTGAAGCGTTTCAATGGCATCTTTTAGACCTGATTTTACATTCGGGGGCAGATCAATTTGGCTTAAATCTCCAGTGATTACCATCCTAGAACCAGGTCCCAGACGGGTTAAAAACATTTTCATCTGTACTGATGTCGTATTTTGTGCTTCATCCAAAATGACAAAGGAATGTTCAAGTGTCCGTCCACGCATAAAGGCAAGAGGAGCAACTTCAATCTCACCAGAAGCGATGCGGCGCATAACTTGATCACCCGGTAACATAGCATGCAAAGCATCATATAAAGGACGCAAATAAGGATCAATTTTATCCTTCATATCACCAGGAAGAAAGCCAAGACGTTCCCCAGCTTCAACAGCAGGACGCGATAGAATAATTCGATCGACCTGTCCCGATTGTAACATGGATACGGCTTGTGCAACGGCTAAAAACGTTTTTCCTGTGCCAGCGGGACCAATTCCAAAGACCATTTCAACTTGAGACAAAAGGCTAAGATATTCTGCCTGGCCTGCTGAACGGGGTGTAATTACGCCACGACGCATCGGGATGCTGGGCAGAGATAAATTACGATTTTCATCAGAAGGTTGAATATTTTGTCGCTGATCCATTGGGGAAGAAATCGTATCAATAAGGCCGCTTTTCGTCATACCGATCATATTATGGACGACCGTTGAATCAATATCGGATTGATTGGCGAGGTGTCGGTAAAGATAGGATAATACGGTTTTGGCTAATTCAACCTGATGCTTATCCCCTTCAATAACGACGCAATTACCGCGACAACCTAAACGTATTCCAAGTTCTTTTTCAATCTGAACCAGATAACGATCATGATCTCCAATCATCTGAGCCAGCAGCAAGTTATCTTCAAATTGTAACGTGGTGCGGATATTATCCTTGTCCAATTTGACTTCAGAAAGTGCTACAGGTTTCGGCGAGGAAGAATGGCTGTTGCTCAAGAGGTTCGTTGCTCCTTGATTAAGGTTCCAGATAAAGAATGCGTAAGAAGTTCATTCACTTTAATTGAGGCTTCGAAACCAATCAAGTTATCTGGACCATCAATATGGATTGCTTGTAAATAAGGTGATCTTCCGGCGATTTGTCCGGATTTTCGGCCTTTATGGGTGAATAAAACCGGAATTTCACGTCCCAGTGTCTGACGATTAAACGTTTCCTGTTGTAATTTTAATACGGCTTGAAGTTCTTGTAATCGTGCATCTTTTTCGGATTCAGCAACCTGACGTACAGAAACAGCCGCAACAGTACCAGAGCGTGGAGAGTATTTAAAGGAATATGCTTGTGCAAAGGTAATATCGTTTACCAAACGCATTGTTTCCTTAAAATCCTCAGCCGTTTCACCTGGATGGCCAACAATAAAGTCAGAAGATAATGCAATATCTGGTCTGGCCTTGCGAAGTTTGTCAATCAAATGACGATAATCATCGGCTGTATGGCCTCGGTTCATCGCTTGTAATACTCGATCAGAACCCGATTGTACAGGTAGATGTAAAAATGGCATTAAAGTAGGCAAGTCACGATGTGCGGCAATTAATGAATCATTCATATCGCGTGGATGCGAAGTCGTATAGCGAATACGGATTAATCCCGGAATAGTAGAAAGTTTTTCAGCAAGTTGGGCAAGATTCCAACTTTTACCGTCGGGGCCTTCACCATGATAAGCATTAACATTCTGACCCAGCAAAGTAATTTCTTTAATACCCAGTTCACATAATTGCTTTGCTTCTGCAATAATGGAATTAACGGGACGACTTTCTTCAGCACCACGCGTATAAGGCACCACGCAGAAAGAACAAAATTTATCACAACCTTCTTGGATAGTTAAAAAAGCCGTATAGCCATTTGTCTGTTCTGGTGCCGGTAAATAGTCAAATTTACTTTCTACAGGAAAATCCGTATCAATCAGCTGACCATTTTTACGGTGCATTTTTGCAATCATTTCAGGCAAACGATGATAGGTTTGCGGGCCTAAAACGATATCGACAAATGGTGCTCTACGAAGGACTTCTTCACCTTCGGCTTGTGCAACACAGCCGGCTACAGCAATTAACGTAGATTGCCCTTCTTGTGCGCGCGCATCTTTGATTTGTTTTAATCGACCAAGTTCTGAAAAAACTTTTTCAGTAGCTTTGTCGCGAATGTGGCAGGTATTTAAAATTAAGATATCAGCAATCCCGGCATCTTCGGTAACATGGTAACCAAGCGGACGGAGCAAATCCATCATGCGGTTGCTATCATAAACATTCATCTGACATCCCCATGTGATGACATGAAGATAACGTGAATTTCTTTTTAAATTGGTGGCGGTTGTGATCAAACCATCATTACACATTCTAGGGGTAGCCTGTTTATTTTTAAATGTTCAATATTGTTTCTAAATGTAGAAATAATATGAAGCGTTACAATAGAATTTAACTCATTTATAAAAATAAACAGGCATATACAAGTTTTTTATGAACGTTTGATTTTCAGATTAGGCGAGAAAATATCCCCTTCAAATGTAATCACACCCTTTAATGTTTTAGAAAAGGTTTCATAATGTTTTCTAAAGCGTTGTGCCAGATCTTTTGCTTGTTCTTCGTAAGCTTTTGCATCAGCCCAGCTTAGTGCAGGATTTAAGATATTTTTAGGAATATCATCAGCTTCGGTTGGAATGCTTAATCCAAAGAAGGGTTCTTGATGGAATTTTGATTTGTTCAAAGAACCATCCAAAGCCATATGCAGCAATTTGCGGGTATAGGGCAATGATAGACGTTGACCAACACCGTATGGGCCACCACTCCATCCTGTATTTAACAACCAGCAATGAATATTAGGATTTGCTTCCAAACGATTCAGCAACATTGTTCCGTAAATATCGGGCGGACGAGGCAAGAAAGGTGCTGCAAAACATGGGCTAAACGTTGCTTGTGGTTCTTTGCCTAAACCGCTTTCCGTTCCAGCAACCCGAGCCGTGTAACCCATCAGAAAATGGAATACTGCCTGTGCAGGGGTAAGGCGTGAAATCGGTGGTAAAACACCAAAAGCATCTGCCGTGAGCATGATCACGTTCTGAGGCTGTCCACCTTGACCTTTTAAACAAGTATTGGGAATAAAATCAACCGGATAGCAAGCACGTGTATTTTCGGTAATGCTGTTATTATAAAAATCGGGTTTGCCATGTTCATCGGTAATCACGTTTTCCAAAACGGCTCCGAATTGCTGGGAAGCATTCCAGATTTCAGGTTCGTTTTTCTGACTTAGATTGATTACTTTCGCATAACATCCGCCTTCAATATTGAAAACGCCTTTATCCGACCAACCATGTTCGTCATCACCGATCAAGCTACGATGCGGATCTGATGAAAGTGTGGTTTTCCCTGTTCCAGAAAGACCAAAAAACAAAGCGCTATCGCCTTGTTTTCCAATATTCGCAGAACAATGCATGGAAAGGATATTCATTGAAGGTAATTGCCAATTCATGGCCGAGAAAATCGATTTTTTGATTTCACCGGCATAATTTGTACCGCAAATGACAATCAGTCGATGTTTGAAAGAGGTAATAATAGCCGTAGATTGATGCGTTCCGCATTGTTCTACATTTAAATGCAGATCAGGCGCGTGTAAAATAGTAAAAGGCGCCTGCTGATTATTGTTAATAATGTTTTTGTTTTCTTCAGAAATATCTTCAGGTCTGACAAACATATTCCGCGCAAACATAGCATGCCAGGCGTTTGTTGTGACAAGTTTTACGGGTGTGCAACAACTTGGATCACGGCTGGCGTAAAGGTCCTGAATAAATAATTCATTGGCCTGAAGAAAACCTTGAACTTCATTTAAAACATGATTGAAGTGGGTTGTTGACATCCGATTATTAACATCACCCCACCAGATATGATCATGAACTTCAGGTTCATCGACAATAAATTTGTCACCTGCAGCACGACCAGTAAAACGGCCAGTTTTAACAACAAAAGCACCTTCTGCTGATAAATAACCTTCTTTGCGACGCAGAGCCTGTTCAATCAATGCAGCACGTCTAAGATTAACGTAAAGACGTGGTGCTTTGGTGATTCCCGTTCCTTCAAGAAGTTGCTTGATCTTTAAATCAGCCTCTTCATTCTTACCATTCGTATATGAATAGATAGAATGCATTTTATTAATATCATTGCCAGATTGAGTAATGGATGAAAGAGAATTCATTATTAGGACCTTGAATGTTTTAGACCAGAATCATTTAGCCAGATAATGGTGTGTTCTTACTATTCACGAAGTCGCTAGTATCAAATATTTGAAATAATAAAATGTTTACTTTGATTCTAAATCGTTAAGATTTAAAATTGATCGTTTTATGAATCTCACCATCTGGAGCCGTTTGACGTAACGCTGCTGTGCCGTTTGAGACAATATTCCATGTTGCAAAAGCCAGATCTTTGCGACTTTCAAAATCTTCTGGATAAAGTGGGTCATGAAAAATCAAACTGCATCGCATGCTATACCATTGGCTAAGTTGCCAAAGATGGGGTGCAAGTTCCATATCACCAAACCATGAATATACAACACGTTGACGACGATTAACCGGTAGCATGTTCAGATGATCATAAACGATTGAAACCGGTTGTATAATTGGGATGGGATAATCCGTCTGTTTATTATTCAAAGGTTTGGCCAACACAAAAAAAGAGGACAAAAATGGAAGTAAATGCGATCCATTTGTTGAAGTGCCTTCTGGGAACAGAATCAGATTCTTATCTTCTTTCAAGCGTTGTTGCATGCTGATTTGTTCTTTTTTGGTGTTTTGTCGTTGGCGGCTAACGAATAAAACACGCCCTAATTTGCACAAAGTGCTAATTAATGGCCAATTTTTAATTTCTTCTTTTGCAACAAAAGCCCCAGGAGCTACCCCACCCATTACGGGAATATCTAGCCAAGAAGTATGATTAGCAATATAAATAACGGGTCTTTTATCTTGTTTTTTTTCCGTTTTATAACGACCTGATTCAACAACAGTGCCAAAAATTCGGGTTTTCATACCGAACAGACGCGAAACATTGCGCCAATACACACAAATAAATCGGACTTTCCAGTTGCCGTGTAATTTTAGTAAACAGGCCTGTACCGGCATGCAAAAAAATGTCCAAGCCAAAATAAGTACAATCCGTCTTATAGCGCGAAATTTGCGAATAAACGAAGTTAGCCTTGGTATTGGACTTTTCATCTCAAATAAATTGAATTCAGAAGAATTAAAGTTATTTTTTCCTGTGACGTTAGGTTTTTGTTTGAGACGGGAAGTAGTCATATCAAATGATGAATGTTGTTTTTTCAATATAGTCGAACCAACGTTAATCGGAAAATAAAAACCAACTTAATTGAGAAATTAGCCACAATAAGTTTATAAGTTTCTTTTGATTTTCGCAAGAAGAAACATGAATAAATTCGCTTTGAAGCCATTTGGTAAAAGATTGTTTTTTGATTAAGAAAAGTATTATAAGTTAATATTATAAGTGTTTTATCATTAATAATAATGGGATTATTACCTTATAAATTTTTTCTAAAAATAGGAATGATGATATTTGGTGAAATAGGTGCGACTTTTGATAGAATTATTTAACCCATTGCAAATAAAAGAAGATAATGGTTTGCGCCGTATATTATTTCAAATTCTCGTAATTTTATTGGGATTGTCTGAATTCCTAATTTGTAAAAATGCTCAGGCATCGGATCCACAAACCTATCAAGTGAAAATACGCTCAACAGGTGATTCGGATATTGATGCAACTTTGGCAGATACCTCTAATCTTGCTACTTTAAAGAAAACCAAGGCGGTGGGTGCTTTTGCTTTGGCGGGTCGTGTGCAAAGCGATTATGAGCGTTTGCAAACGGTTATGGATAGTTTTGGCTATTATGATGCAAAAATCCGTATTCTTGTCACCACTCAAAAAGAGCAAAAACAAGATGATAATCCAAAAGAAAAGCATAAAAAGGCAAAAAAAGCGAAGGCTTCAGTTATCATTAGCAAAGATGCTTCCTCCATTTCAGATAAGGATTCCATTGAAGGAAATGATCTCGCTTTACCGAATTATATCGAACATATTCCTGCCCATCAGGAAGCTTTAATCGCTGTTTTTATAGATAAAGGTCCACGCTATCATATCGGGAAAATCATATTAAGCCCTTTAAAGAACGGTAGGAATTTATCTTTATTAGCAAAGCAACAGGAAGCCTTTAATTTAAAATCGGGACAACCTGCTATTTCAGAAGACATCGTCGCAGCGCAGAAACGTTTATTCGTTGCTTTGCAAGAAGATGGTCATGCATTGGCAAAAGTGAATGATCCAACCGCTTACTTGCATCCAGAAAGCAAAACTTTGGATGTGGAATATAAGGTCGATCCTGGACCTCGTGTCGATTTAGGAAATATTCAATTCCAAGGGTTAGAAAAGGTTAACCAAAAATTTGCTTACAAACGCTTATTAATTCACGAAGGACAGCTTTATCAACCTTCCAAAATTGAAGAAGCACGCCAAGACCTTTCTGAACTCAATGTATTTTCAAGTGTTGACGTCCGTGCCGCGAATCAAGTTGATGCAAACGGAAAATTACCACTGACAATTACTGTAAAAGAAGCAAAGCGCCGAACGGTCAGTTTTGAAGCCGGTTATTCGACGGATCTTGGGGGTAGAGGTGGTGTGCGCTGGACACATCATAATCTTTTTGGCAATGCGGAACAGTTAAAACTGGCCGTCATGGCAACTGGCCTAGGTGGGACCGCTCAAAAAGGGTTTGGTTATGATATCTATGCGGATTTTACAAAACCTGATTTTGGAGCACGAAATCAAAGTTTTAACGCCCGCGTTGAATCGGTAAAACAGAAACTTTATTCCTATAATCAAACCGCTATTCTTGCCAAAGCTGGGTTGGAACGAAAACTGAATTCCACGTGGAGCGTATCGGGTTACCTTGGAGCGATCCAGGAACATATTATTCAACAAGGAATTAAAACCGATTATACTATGATTAATATTCCACTGTCGGCTTCTTATGACATTACTGGACTTAGTAATCCGATGTTATCTCCAACCCATGGATTGCGGGCAAATGTTTCCGTAACACCTACCGAATCGTTTGGCGATGGATCAACCTTTTTTACCATTATGCAAGGAAGCGCATCGACTTATTTTGATCTGGATCATTTGGGTATTTCTTCTCCTAGTCGTAGTATTCTTGCATTTCGTGGAACTGTGGGCAGTGTCCAAGGCGCATCGCAAATGCGTTTACCACCCGATCAACGTCTTTATGCAGGAGGCACCGCAACGGTTCGTGGATTTCGATTCCAAGGCGTAGGACCACAATTTGCACATAGCAAATATGCTATTGGTGGAACTTCAATGGATTCCGGAACCATTGAATTTCGCCAGCGAATAAAAGAACAATTTGGCATGCAGCTTTTTACCGATGCCGGACAAGTTGGTACTCATGGCAGACCATTTGAAGGAAAATTGAGAGTTGGTGCAGGAGCCGGCGGTAAATACTATACCCCTTTAGGGCCAATACGTCTGGATATTGCGGTACCTATTAATCGGCCACCACGAGGCGATCGGATGGAACTCTATATCAGTTTGGGAGAAACTTTCTGATGGTTGAAAAACAAGATTTACCTTCGGAAAATGACCCAAACTTTCAAAAGCCGCCTAAACCCTTAGGCAAAAAGCTTTTGCGAGGTTTTGCATGGGTAATGACCAGTCTGGTCGTTTTGATATTTGTGTTGCTAACAGCGTTGATGATCTTTGGAAATACGCAAAAGGGTCAGAATATGCTTGCAAAAATGATCGGTAATCTAACCGATCATAGTCTCGCCATTGAAGGGTTATCCGGCTATTTCCCTAACCATTTTCATATTCAACATTTAAAACTTTTAGATCATAATAAAATATGGCTTGAGGCCAATGATGTGCAGTTGGATTATAAATTCTGGTCGCTATTAAAGCGTAATCTAATTGTCGAACAACTTTTGGGTAAAGAATTAAAAATTTATTATTTCCCCGATAGTGATGATCCCACGACAGCCGCCTCTACAGAAGATTCAGAATCTTCTCATTTTAAATTGGGTTTAAACATTAACCATCTTAAAATTGATCGTCTTTTTATTTCGCAAACAATCAGTGTACAACCGCTTGAACTTTATGCCGAAGGAATGGCTAAAACTTCGGATTTACTGAAACTTATCGACTTCCAAAGCATAAAGAATTTGCCCGATACTGCATTAGATTTGAAATTTCATGAGCTTAATCACGCTACGGATTTAAAGCTACAGGCACAAATTGCCAAATCAATGTTTGATAGTCATATTCAGCTGCAAACCAATAAGGAAAAAAGTGGAATTTTAAGTCGTCTTTTGCAGTCAGATCAACTTGATCCGGTACAATTGAACTTTATTGCCAAAGGTCCATTAAATGCGGTTCAGACAAATCTGAATATGACGGCCGCGCAAAATGATAAAGAACCGATAAAACTTGATGTGCATGGTCAGATTGATTTGATCGCGTCATCGATGAATTTGGTTATGCAAGGTCACTCGCCTGCCATGACTTTTAACCGTCAGATCGGATGGTCAGATTGGAAATTGGATGCAAATCTTTATGGAAAATTTCAATCACCAGCCGGAAATGGATTATTTGAAATCAATAATCTGGTCGCAAAAGAATGGATGTTGAACCATTTGGCAATGCATTTTTCTGGAGCAAACCATCCAGAAAATGAAAAAGATCAGAAATATTTTGAGCCTTGGGCAAAGGTGAAAATGATTGCGGATGGCATTCGAATTCCTGGTGCTAAACCGAATTTGTTTGCAAATAGCCCTATTATATTGGAAGCCATTTATCATCCAAATGAACCCAATGAACCATTGGATATCCATCTTAATCATTCTTTGATTATGGCATTGGGCCGAATTAATTTGAAAAAACCAATATCTGGAGTAATGGATATTGCCTTGCCCAAATTAGAACCTTTGGCAGCGATAGAAGCGATTCCACTACAAGGATGGACGGCTTTAAACCTTGCTTTTGCAATGTCTGCTGATCAATCAGGTTCGATAAAGATTGATGCCGATGGACCCGTTGTCATAACGGGTGGGATGCAATCGCTATATCAAACAATTGGCGAACATGGGCATATCGCCTTGCATAGTTTGGTAAAAACCGCGAGCAATCTTGAAATAATGCTTCGTGAGTTTGCCATTCATGGCAAAGCAATCGATTTGCTTGCTCAGGGAGAAATGAATAAAAAAATACAGGCCAGTTTAAATCTTGAACTCAAAGATCTGCAAAGTTTATCCCCAGTTTTGCGAGGAAAAACAAGCTTACAAACGACGCTTTCCGGTGGTCCACAAGATATTAATGCCCAATTAAAAGCCATTACGAAAATAAGTGTTGTGCAAAAAGGCTCTGTAACGATGCGGCCCAGTCAATTGCAATTAACGGCAAATGCCGAACATCTTCTTTCTACACCAAATGCCGATGTTGTCATCAAAGGCGATATCGACAAAGCACCAATTGATGTTCAGTTACAAGCGAAATTGGAAAATGATAAAAAGACCTATTCGCTTCTGCTTAAAAAAATGTTGTGGCGTAGTTTATCAGCACAAGGAGAGGTCGTTTTACCACCACAAGCCGTCATGCCAATAGGGAATTTCCAACTTCATATTGCACGGTTGGCTGACCTTCGACCTTTTACAAAACAGGCATTGGATGGGTTTCTTAAATTGGATATGAAAACCATGCAGCAAACCAAACCGAGAGTGATGGTTAAATTGGATGGTTCGATGAATATGAATCCGATCCGAATTGGGAAATTATCGTTGAATGGTTTTGTTGATGATCCAATTAATCGCCCCGATGCTAATTTAAAATTGCAAATTGATCGCCTGCAAGTTCCTCAAGCCCAAGGCAATATTTTAGTTTCACTTCAGGGAAAACAAGAAACATTAAATATCGCTGCTCAGGCACGTATGGGACAGCTTTTGCAATCGCCTGGTAATTTGGATACGGCATTAACGCTAGACATGACCCATAAACAGCTTCAGTTGAAACGTTTGACCGCATTAATAAAGGGTGAAACCATTCGCTTAATGGCGCCGACAAAACTGAATTGGGGCGAAAAGCTGGCGTTTGATCAACTGCGTTTATCTATTAATTATCCTGGTTCTCAGGCAGCATTGATTGATTTGAATGGCACGATTAAACCAAAGTTAAATGTTACAGCAACGCTTAATAATATTACTCCAGGGCTGGCAACCCCTTTTATACCTGATCTAAAAGCAAAGGGGGTTGTTAATGCACAAGCCCGATTAACAGGTTCGCTGGAAAAGCCTACTGGGAATGTTCGGCTTGTTGCACAAAATATGAAAATGCTTACGGGTCCTGGCGTATCCTTGCCTGCGGCAGATTTAACAGCAATCGTGCATCTTCTTGAAAATAAAGCACAGATTGATGCCAATCTTCATGCAGGGAAAGTAGTACATGTTGCTGTTTCAGGGGCAGCTCCACTGCAACCAAATGGACCTTTGGGTTTACACGTTAATGGTAATATTGGTCTTTCAGGAGCGAATGCTATCCTTGGCAGCTATGGCCAACAAATTCTTGGAAATCTCGATTTTGCTTTTCAACTCAATGGCACACCCAATGCACCAATGATGCAGGGAGGCGCCTATTTGACGCAAGGCAGTTTTCAAGATTATGGACAGGGAATTCGACTTCATAACATGGATGCTACTTTGCTCGCACAACATGATCAGCTTGTATTACAATCTTTTAATGCAATCGCTGGGGAAGGGAATGTCCATATGGATGGAAATATCGGGATTTTCCGACCCGGTTTACCGGTTGATTTGCATTTAACGATGAAAAATGCACGCCCTTTATCGAGTGATCTTCTAACGGCGATTTTAAATAGCGATATTTTCATCAAAGGTATGGCGCAGTCACGAATTGATGTTACCGGTGGGGTTAAGATTAAACGTGCTGATATTAATATTCCTCATTCTATTTCTCGATCTGTTGTAACGATCAAGGTTGTTCGACCCGGTGAAAAAGAAACGGTAAAATCAGTTAAGGAAAGAAAAGGTCCCGTCATTGGTTTAAATCTAATGCTGGAATCCGCCGGCAATATCATTGTTCAAGGTTTTGGTTTATTTACAAATATGTCCGGTTCTTTGCATATTGGAGGAACCGCGCAAGAACCGCAAATGCAGGGCGGATTTAAAATGGAAAACGGCCATATTAATTTTGCGGGTGTTTCGTTGAATTTTAATAAAGGGAATATTGGATTCCAAGGAAGTGGCGTAACAAGACAAATTGACCCAATACTTGATTTTGAATCGATCCGTGAAGTCGAAGGCAATACCGCAAAATTGCAAATTACAGGGACGGCAAGTAATCCAAAAATAAAACTCTCATCGACGCCACCTTTGCCACAGGATCGAATTTTAGCAATATTATTATTTGGTACTGATACGCAAAACCTTTCAGCCAGCCAAATGGCTGAAATTGGTGTCGCCGTTGCTTCACTAGGTGGAAACGGTGTTGGATTTGATCCAATCGGCACGGTTCGCAAAGCATTGCATCTGGATCGTCTTTCAATCGGGGGAGGTAATGGTGGTAATGGAGATTCGAATAAGGGAACCAGTGTAGAAGCTGGGAAATATGTTGCCAGAGGAATTTATTTGGGCGCCAAACAATCCACAGGCGAAGGTGGAACGCAAGCCGAAATGCAGATTGATATTACCAAGCATTTAAAAGGCACAGCAACCGTAGGTACTGGCAAGGATAAAACCGGATTTGTAACTCCTGATAATGATCCTGGCAGCAGTATCGGTTTGCTCTATCAATTCAATTATTAAGCTATTTAGCTTTTTTGTTAAAGATTGAGAAAGGTTTACGTGCTTTATGTTCTTTTGCCATTTGAGTAAGTAAAACAGCAGCTCTTTTAACCACATCTCCCCAAATTCTTGGCTCAGTTTGGCGGATAATATGCATTTTAGGATACCAAGGGCTATCTTCGCGCTTTGTCAACCAACGCCAACAATTATCATAGCGATCCATCATTAAAACCGGTTTACCCAGTCCCCCTGCCAAATGAACGATAACCGTATCTACGGATAAGATAACATCTAAATTCATAATAATGGCGGCAGTATCTTCCATATTTTTAACTTCTTTCATTGGGTTAAAAATAGGAAATAAATCATTCGCTTCATCAAGCTGATCGGCATAAGGTCCCATTTGTAAATTAATAAAACAGATATCTTTTAGCTTTCTTAGTGGTAAAAGCCTTGTAAAAGACATGGAACGTTTACGATCAGTCATATTCGCTCCCATATCTTCAGGTCTTGGATTTCCTCCCCATACAATCCCCACTTTGAGCTTGTTTGTTTTAGGAAGCTTCTTTTTCCATTCTGCAACTTTTACGGGATCAGCGGTAAGATATGGAACAGGCATACCACCCGTAATTGGTGTTGCTCCCAATGCTTTGGGTAAACTAATAAATGGACAATGCCAATCAAAAGGTGGGGGCTCTTCACCTCCAACTTTTACTAAGGGTTTTCCTTCTATTCGTTGGCACAGCCCTTCCATCGTTTCAGCAACCCAAAGTTCAACAATAGCACCACGTTTGATAAGTGGTGTAACGTAGCGAAGATACATTAATGTATCTCCATAACCTTCTTCTTGTGTAACAAGGATCTTTTTTCCCTTAATATCCATATTTGGGCTTAAAATAGGTATAAGGGACGATTGGGGTAGTGATGTATGATTAGGCGTATTGAACCGCCATTCATGTTCAATCCACCCCTGATGATAATAACCCGCCTTAAGTAACGCTATGGAATAATTAACGCGTAAAGGAGCAAAATTGGGGTTTAAAAGAATAGCTTTACGATAATTGGATAAAGCTTCATCCATATCGCCAATCGCCGTATAATAACTTGCTAAGTTTGAATAAATTGAAAAATTATCTGGATGTTGTTCTAATAAACGATCGTAAATCTTTTTAGCCATTTTAAGCTGCCCAGATTCATGTAAGGCAATGGCCAGTTGATTCATACTAAAATAAGAATTGGGGTCGATATTCAAACTACGTCTTATATAGTGAATAGCATCAGCAAATTTCCCTAAATGTGTAAGTAATTCACCATATGTACTAAGAAGCCTAGGGTTATCTGGTGTAATTTTTAAAGCAGCTTTAAAAACAGGAATTGCTTTGTTACGCAAACCAAGAGGGCCAAGAAATTGTTCAATCTTGCAACATGGGTGCCGTTGCATTTTGATTTGTTGTTCCTCAAAGCAAAGCCTGCGTGCAGCTTGTTTGGGAGCACCATCGCCGGCACACGCAACGCCCAGCAATAAATTAAGACCAGGTGATTGTTCAGCATAAGGTTTTAGTAAAATTCTAGCCTGACGGAATTCACCTCGGCTTAGAAGAGTCGATGCTTGATTAATTAATTGATTTTGTAAATCTATGGAGGATAGTTCGAGAGGCATTGTAACAATCATTGCTTAAATAAAGACAGATATTTACTTTGTATACTATAAGAATGATTTTCTAAAGATTAATATTCAGATATTATTTATCATTTAGTAAATTGATGTTTATAAACAACGAAAATTAGTGAAAGTTGGGTTTCATATGATCAATGTGAAAATAATCGCGTATGGAATCATTATAATTATTTGTAAAAAAATATTTTTGGTAAAACTATAAATTTATTTTCTTAAAATTATCAATAAGATAATCATATATACAATTTAATAACAATTTTTGTTATGTAGTTTAGTTTTATGTAATTAAGCGTTTTTATAATGATAGTCTATTTATAAAAAAATAAATTTAATAATCGCTTAATAAAAAAATTATAAGGAAAATATTATAGGCATTAATTACTTAATAAATAATTCGTTTACCGGGTAATTTAAGGTTAAAACGACAATAAGACATATATGTTAGCGTTAAATATTAGTTCATCAATGCTTTTGAACGATATTCTCACGTATAGAGAATGGATAAAGCTTATTAAAAAGCAAATTATACAATGTGATGTGAAAGGTATTAAATCGTTACTTAAAAAATGGTTAAATCATATTTAATTATGAATGATTGAATGTCATTCAAAACAGGTAAGAATCAATACGATTCTAGGGAACTGTTTATCAATTTAGATAACTAAATTGTTTAATTTCAAAGTATTAGTTAGCATGCAATATTTAAGTTTCCACTAACAGGTTCAATATTATCTTTCCAAGCGCATCAAGGATGAAAAGCTTTGTACATTTCTTAAAAATAAATTGCTAATTCAATGTGTTATTAAAGAATCACAACATGAAAAAAGGAGGTAAAAACCTCCTTTAAAATTATAAAAATAATTCATAGCGAACGATATTACGCTGTTTTCATAACGGTCGTTAACTCGTCAAGAACTGTAGCGGGATCTTTAGATTCTAATACCGCAACTTCAGCAACAAAGCGTTCTTGTGCGGCTTCAAAAAGCTTACGTTCACTGAAACTACCGTCCAAACTATCAACATTGCGACGTAGATCTCTGAGAACTTCTGCAATTTGTAATAAATCGCCCGAATTAATCTTTTCTTGGTAAACAACAGCACGCCGAGCCCACATTCCTTTGCTGACATGTGGTTTACCTTTGATTGTTGACATGGCTTTGCTAACGATTTCTCGAGAAGCAATTTTCCGCAAACCTGCTTTTTTAGCTTTAGAAAGCGGAATGCGTAATGTCATTTGATTGTCAGGAAAAGAGATTTGAATCATCTCTAATTTTGTTCCAGCAATTTCTTCGACACCAATACGATCGACACGTCCAACGCCATGTGCAGCGTAAACAATGGCATCCCCTTCTTGGAAGGGAATTGATTCTTTACTGGAAACTTGTTGTGCGGCGGTAACTTCAACGGCTGTACGAGCCATTTCGTCAGTAACACCACCTTTTTGATGAGAACGGAACATATTCATGATATATACTTTATCATATTTAATCCATTATGTCTTGTTTTATTTTACCATTGAATGCCATTCATTGGTCGAATTGGCGGTTTTGTGGGATCATTAATTTGTTCTAACAAATCAATTTCAATATTTCTTGTCATGGTTAGCATTGGTAAAGCATGGGGAGAATCGGAAAAAGGATCCTTAAGGTCACTACCAATTTTATCAAGTGCTATAAAAAGAAATCCTACCAGCGATGATCCTAAAGGAGTAAGCCATCCTAAGGATTGAACCATTGAAAGAGGTAAAATTACACAAAATATTTCTGCTAAAAAACGCGGAAGGATTGAAAACTGAATGGATAAAGGGGTGTTTCGAATCCTTTCTAATGCGCCTTGAGCATTTGCAATATCCGAAAGAATACGATCAATCTGTCCTTGTAAAGCTCCATCAAGATTTTTCTTGTTGGCTTCTTTGGTAACCCCTAAAGCAATTTGATAAAGCACGCCATTGGGTTGATTATGTAACCCTTTGATATATTGCTGAATTGATTCGGGCATGACACGTTTGACATTGTCATTTTTTAGCGCATCCTTACCACGTAAACTGCAAAATAATGTATGGGCATATGCTGCAACGGCTCGGGTTAAATCAGGACATTCAGGTCCTAATAAAGAATTAATTTGTCTCGCAAGTGATCGACAATTATTGGTAATCAACCCCCAATATGACCGTGCTTCCCACCAGCGGTTATAAGCCGAACTGTTACGAAAATTCATAAAAAGAACCAATACCGACCCAATCAAGGCAATGGGTAAAGCCGGCTGTTCCATCCAAGATTGATGATAAAGCTCAAAACCCACAACAATCAGCATATCCCAGACGAACAGAACCGAAAGGGCAACGGCGCTTTCCTTAAAAAGCAATATAAAGCCGCGTTTGGAATCTACTACCATTCTTTATTTCTTAAATACTGAAATCAATATAGAAAAAGTGAAGTCTGAGTTAATCAGAATTCGCTTTTTTAATAAAAATAAGAGCTAGCTCTGATATTTATTCAGCTATTGGTTATACCAAGGGTACTTTCGATTTGGGACATATGAATTACGCCATGTCCCAATGCATCTTGTGCGTTTGCAATCCAGTGCATTGCATCAGATGATAAAACCGTAGCAACACCTTGATATTGTTTTACATAATTAACAAGGATATTCGTGGTTGCATCCGAATGTGCAATCCAACCTCTGATCGTATCTAAAGTTGTTGTTTGATACGGGTCTTTGGCCATAATATCTTGAACCGTATTAATCCAGTCTTCGGTAGGTTGTGGTATTGCCTGGATCTTTTGAAATTCGTGGATGTAACCTTCTATTTTTTGATGAGTTAGATCGGAATGTGCAACCCATCCTCGAACATCTGCTAGCGTTGTATTACGGGATCCATCATTTGGGTTATAATCTTCACGATCTAATGCTCTAGAGACATGGTCAATCCACCCTCTGGTGCCTGCAGGAATAGGATTCCTTTCTTCCTGATAGGCCATCACATAATTGGTAACATATTGATGGATCTCATCGCTTTCAAATTGTTCAGGATCGCCAGAAGGATTGCCAAGTGCATAATCAAGCTGAAGCGGTGTATATGGTGTGAACTGCAGTGTTGGTAAAGTTGGAACAGAATAACCTTGTATCCAACCTTGGACGTCTACAAGCTTTGTTTGATTATTAGAATCTGTCATGCTATTCGCAACAAACTGAGCCCAATCTTTGGTTGGTTGAGGAATATCATAAACGCCTTGATATAATTTAATAAAATCAGTAATGGCATGATAGGTGTAACTGTAACCATCTGGAGCAGTGAAATTTACAGCATCAATGCGTACTTGTGCTAGGTTGGTACTACCGCTTGCTAGTTGGTTCGTTAGTATCTGTCTAAAAGACGTAGCAAATTCGCAGGTAGGATCAATCCCCATTAAATCTTCTTCATAGGTTTTTATAACTTCTTGTACACTGGATGAATTAGCGATTTGTTGACGGACACTATTAACCAAAGCATCTTGACCAGCAGCATTACCAATTTCGATAGTTGTGACTGCATTTTGATAATCGTTAGCACTTAAAGAAAAATGGGTGCCAGCAAACATGTCGTTTACAATGGGATCAAGTATACTACTTATTGGAGTGGTACTACGCTGAAGATATCTTAAAGCTTGGTCGTTGCTGTTAAAAAAGATGTTTCCAACATTGGGAATATTAAAAACAGCGGCATATTGACTCATATTCGTCATAGTGGGGGGATTGGTAGAGGTGTCCCAAATCGGTGTATTGGAACGCTCTTTCCATGTTTTAAAGCTCATGGCACTCTTACCAACGGAATGCCACATATCATGAATAATATCATCCCATTTGGATGCAATTTGCGATGCTGTTCCAGTGAAGAATATTTTGTTGGAAAGACCACAACGAACGGTTAAAACGGTTGATGAATCAACCCGTCCAACATCAGACACAATTGTTGAGCCTCCGCTAACACCTGGCGTCATGTAAGGTGCTTGTTGTAAGGCGCCAGCTAATGCATTGGTATTTGCATTTGGGTATTGGTTATATATTGTCCATCCTGGAAGCACATAATCCCCATCCCAGTCCCAATCGTGTTTGCTCATTATTGTCTCCATTCAGCTTGAATTCAGTGTAACGTATCAGAATTAACGTTTTTCTAATAAATACACAAGCGTATATAAATCAATATATTTCAAGGACTACAATTCGTATTCGTTTCCGACAAAGTTCTTTTCATTGTGGATTGAGATGCCCGAAAACGTTGACTTTGAGTTCTTAATTGTCCGCATGCTGCCAAAATATCCCGTCCACGTGGTACACGAATTGGCGAGGAATAACCTGCGTTCATGATAATATCTGCGAAGCGTTGAACTTGTTCACTTTTTGATGGCTTATAAGCACTTCCAGGCCATGCATTAAATGGTATTAAGTTCACCTTGGCATGAATACCTGAAATTAAGCGGACTAACTCTCGTGCATCGGCTTCACTATCATTAACATTACGTAGCATAATATATTCAAAGGTAATTCGCCTTGAATTGCTTGCAGCAGGATAACGTTTGCAGGCTGCCAGGACATCTTTAATCGGATATTTCCGATTAAGCGGAACCAGTTCGTCACGCAGATCATCACGTACGGCATGAAGCGAAATTGCAAGATTAATAGCAAGATCATGCCCGCATTGATCCATCATTGGAACGACACCCGAAGTCGATAAAGTGATACGGCGACGCGAAATACCAATTCCTTCATCATCCATAACAATACGCATTGCTTTGGCAATATTATCGTAATTATAAAGTGGCTCACCCATACCCATTAATACAATGGTTGATAAAAGTCGGGGAGTGCCTCCGCTAGGGCTTGGCCATTCCCCGTAACTGTCACGTGCTGCCATGAATTGCCCTACAATTTCAGCAGCACTTAGATTACGTACCAGATTTTGAGTTCCAGTATGACAAAAACGACAAGAAAGCGTACATCCCACTTGAGAGGAAATACAAACAGCGCCACGATCTTCCTGCCGATCAGGGATGTAGACGGTTTCTGCTTCTTGACCATCGCGAAAGCGAAAAAGAAATTTTCGCGTAGTATCTTTGGAATTTTGTTCGGTGACTAATTCCGGACGGCTGATGATAAAATGATCCGATAATTTCTTCTGAAGCGGCTTTGCGATTGAACTCATAAGAGAAAAATCGGTTACCCCTTTATGATATATCCAATGCCAAAGCTGTTTGGTGCGAAAGGGCTTTTCTCCAAGATCAACAAGAATTTGAGTTAATTCTTCTCTAGAAAGGCCAATCAGATCACGTCTGCCATCCGGTAATTGGGAAGAGGGCGGTGCAAATTGTGCGGACTTTGCCAAAATGCGTTGCTTTTCTTCTTCTGTAAACACAGGATTTGTTTGATTATCACAGGAATAAGTCATTCGAATTTTATTAATACTTTGTAATAGGGTAAGCGTAAAATGGTCAGGTTCGTAAATATGAACCATTAATATCTATGTAACCATGGGTTAGATTGCTACTCCATATCGTTGCAGAACCATTGCCCAGGGCCAAATCAACTGTAATTTTGATTTCATCTTTTTTCATATGTTGGGTTACCGCGTTTACGTCGTAATCACGAAGAACCCCACCGTTTTGTGCCACCCAAATGCCCCCAATGGCTACTGAAAGTCGATCACGATCAGCAGGCTCTCCAGCTTTGCCAACAGCCATAACAATTCTTCCCCAATTAGGATCTTCACCGGTAATGGCGGTTTTGACCAAGGGTGAATTGCCAATCGACATCGCGATATTATAAGCAGATTTTGCTGTAACAGCGCCTTTGACTTCGATATTGATGAGTTTATTAGCTCCTTCGCCATCTCGGATAACCAATAAGGCTAGTTCTTTCAACAATGATTCCAACGCGTTGGCAAAATCCCTTAAAATAGGGTTATGGCAATCCGTTACCATTGGTGAATTGGATTTTCCTGTCGCAAATAACAAGAGCGTATCTGAAGTCGAAGTATCAGAATCAACCGTAATACAATTAAAAGTCGTTTTAACTTTTTCAGAAAGCAAATTCTGCAATACTTCGGCTGATAAGAGCGCATCAGTTGTAACAAAAGAAAGCATGGTTGCCATATCGGGAGCAATCATACCGCTTCCTTTGGCAATACCTTGTAAAGTAACCGGCACATTTCCAATATGCGTATAACGGACAGCACCTTTGGGAAATGTATCAGTGGTCAGAATAGCTTGTGCGGTTTCTGTCCAATTATTTTCAGAAAGTTTTTGATAAAGTCTTGGCATATTATCAACGATTTTCTGATAAGGAAGTGGCTCTCCAATTACGCCTGTAGAAGCGACGAATATTTCTTCGGTTGAACAGCCAATCGCTTTTGCTGCCGCTTCTGCAGAATATTTTACAGCATCTAATCCGGCTTGCCCGGTAAAAACATTGGCTATCCCTGCATTAACCAATAACCCGCGTGCTTTCCCTTGCTTTAAAATAGAACGACACCAATCGATGGGGGCTCCTGGACATTTATTTTGTGTAAATACACCTGCAACCGTTGTTGAAGGAGAAAATTCCATTAAAACCAAATCAGTTCGACCAACATAGCGTATCCCAGCTTCAATCGAAGCTAATCTTACACCAGGAACGGAAGATAAAACAGGAAAGGGACGTGCTAGTGGAGAAACCGGTAATTTACTCATCGAAAGTCTCGTTATTGAAGATTGATATCATTGTATTTTAAGAACCACCGTCAAGAAATAAAGTGTTTTATTCGCAAAAGATATAAAGGATTATTTCTCATAATCGATGTATTGAATTTGATTCAACATTTTATCGTAAATTTCATCGACCTTCTCAGTCATGATTTGTTGACGAATTGCTTTTTTTACTTCTGCCAAAGGGGGCGGAGTTTGTTCGCGTTCCTCTAATTTTTGGATAACAACCCAACCATAATTGGTTTGGACAGGTTGGTTATTATACTGCATATTCTTCAAAGAAAAGGCAGTTTCTTGTAAGGGTGTACTAAGCTCGGATCGTGTAAACCAACCGATATCACCCCCTTTGTTTGGGCCAGTTGATCGGTCAAGCGAATATATTGCTGCAAGCTTAGAAAAATTATCGCCTTGTTGCAACTTCTGAATAACGGTTTGAGCAATATCAAAAGTTTGAACAATGATTTGCCGCAGATGAACTTCTTTTTCTTGCGAATGTTGTGCGTAGTGGTTTTGATAATAACTTTGTATGGCTTCTGCACTTACATAAGGTTGCATTTTTAGCGTAAAAAAACGCTGAAGAAGAACTTCGTGTTCGGCCTTTTCTTGTGCTGCTTTAATTTCAGCTTTTATATCTGCTTCTTGAGCAAGTCCTTCTTTGCGTGCTTGTTGCAAAACGGCCTTTTCAGCAGCAATTTGTTTAATTAAAGTCGGATATAAATCTTCTTTAGGTAGGTTTTTTAATTCAGGCGGAAGTGTCGATGCAAATTTTTGCACGTCTTCTTCTGTAACGGTTTCAGTTCCAATACGAGCCAATATTTGTTTTGGATTATTGGAGAATTTATAAGGATTTTTAACGGATGGAATCTGTTTACGAAGGATTGTTGTTGGTGATTCCGATAAGGTCGGTGTTGATAAATTATCTAGTGCAGGGGGCGTTGTTTTGGCAAACCCCGGATTTATAACGCCAAAAAAAAGAAAAGCGAAACCTAACAAAATGTTTTGTTCCGCTTTATTCGTTTGTTGTTCCAAATCTGTCCCTTTCTAGAGAGCCCAGATTTGGACTCGACCAAATTTATTTTTTATCAGGGTTTTGCTTTTGTCCAGATAAATCTTCGATGGTTTTATCTTCTTTGCTTACTGTGCTTTTCTTAACGGCGTCGTCAAGTGTGCTTTGAATGTTTTCTTGCAACATTTGTTCACGAATCTCGTTGTTCACTTGATCCAATGTTGGGGTTTTTGCATCGCGCATTTCAATTAACTGAATAATGTGCCATCCAAATTGGGTTTTAACCGGGGTTTGGCTAAAGGTTCCGGGTTTCATGGCAAAGGCTGCTTTGGAAAATTCAGGAACCAAATCATCTTGTTTTACCCAACCAAGATCACCACCATTTTGGCTGTTAGCGGATTTGTCTTTGGAATATTTAAGTGCCAATTTGGAAAAGTTTGCACCACCTTTAAGTTCTTTAATGATCTTAACCGCTTGTGCTTCGTTTTCTACAAGAATATGGCGGATATGCGCTTCTTTCTTGGGGGCTTGATTTGCGTAATGTGTATTATAATATTCTTTAACAGAAGCATCATTAATTTTGGGTTTAATGGTCTTCATTAAATAAGCACTTTGGACAATATTATCATGTGCAAGTTTTAACTGTTTCTGAACTTCAGGATCATTTTGCACGTTTTCTTTAGTAGCCAAGTCCAAAATTGCTCTTTGTTTAATCAACTGACTGACAATGGTGGGTAACAGATAGTTAAAAGGAATTTGGCTTAATTGAGGAGGAAGAAGCTGACGAGCATCAAGAGCATCACCTAAAGTGATTTTTTGATTATTGACTGTTGCCAAAAGCGTATTTCTGTCCATCTTGTCCAACTGAGGTAAGTTGGCTTGTGGTGCAGTTGCGACAGAGGCAGCTGGAGCCGCTGGGGCTGCTTTAACTTCTGGAGCTTTTTCGGCAGGTTTGTCGGCTGCCATTAGCGCCGTTGTAAAGAGGCTAGAAGAGATCAATAGTGCTGTCGCTAAGCGAAAGCTTGATTTACAAATTGACATGAAAAAAACCTTACTTTGATAAACTTGTTTCTTTTAACATAAACGTATGGCTGAATTGATAAGATATCACAAGTCATCTTTTCTTTTAAACATGGGTGTTAACATTCGAAGCTTTCATAGATATAAACAGGTTTTAGGTGATAGGTCTTGATATGAATAATAAAGTTATCATTACATTTAATGATTCATAATGATAAGTTACCAGAAATAATTTTATGATAAACCACACGCTGATAAGCTGGGTGGTAGAGTCTTTGTTTGGGAATATTAATGTTAGCAAATTTTGCGCGTGCGCTTTTTGGCACTTCTAATGAACGTTCACTCAAGGCCTATCAACGGCGTTTACCCCAGATTAATAATCTGGAACCAGAAATAAAGGCTTTGGATGATGAAGCACTTGCTCATAAAACCGTAGAATTTCGTCAGCGTATCGCTAATGGTGAAACA
Organism: uncultured Commensalibacter sp.; assembly: GCA_945266285.1. GTDB lineage: Bacteria > Pseudomonadota > Alphaproteobacteria > Acetobacterales > Acetobacteraceae > Commensalibacter. The sequence continues at coordinate 68,736 of CALYOP010000003.1, read as the reverse complement.
CTTGACGAATTATTGCCCGAAGCTTTTGCCGTAGTTCGTGAAGCTTCATGGCGTGTTTTAAAAATGCGTCATTTTGATGTGCAGCTTATTGGCGGTATGGTTCTGCATGATGGTAAAATTGCCGAGATGCGAACCGGTGAAGGTAAAACCTTGGTTGCGACCTTAGCGGTTTATTTGAATGCATTATCTGGCAAAGGGGTCCATGTCGTTACGGTTAACGACTATCTTGCGCGTCGTGATGCGGATGAAATGGGACGAATTTATCGGTTCTTGGGCATGACTGTCGGCGTGATTGTGGCTGATCTTAATGACGAAGAACGGCATCAGGCCTATAACGCTGATATTACTTACGGTACGAATAACGAATTTGGTTTCGATTACCTGCGTGACAATATGAAATATAGTTTGCAGGAAATGGTGCAACGGCCTTTCAATTATGCCATTGTTGACGAAGTGGATTCAATTTTAATTGATGAAGCCCGAACCCCGTTGATTATCTCTGGTGTCGCAGATGACAGTTCCGAACTGTATTGTTCTGTTGACGATGTGGTCAAGGAATTTGTTAAAGATCCCGAAAATTATGAAAAAGATGAAAAATTCCGTACGGTTATTCCTACAGAATTAGGAACCGAACGAATCGAGCAATTAATGCGCGATAAAGGTATTCTAAACGAAGGCGGTCTTTACGATATTCATAATGTTGCTTTGGTTCACCATATGCAACAGGCACTTCGTGCACATACCTTATTTTCACGAGATGTAGATTATATTGTTCGCGACAACAAAGTTGTACTGATCGACGAATTTACAGGTCGTATGATGGAAGGTCGGCGTTATTCCGAAGGATTACACCAGGCATTAGAAGCAAAAGAACATGTCGAAATCCAACAGGAAAACCAGACTTTAGCTTCGATTACCTTCCAAAACTATTTCCGTCTTTACCCCAAATTATCAGGGATGACGGGAACCGCGATGACCGAAGCTGATGAATTCGCTGAAATCTACAAGCTGGACGTTGTAGCAATTCCTACAAATGTTCCTGTTGTTCGCAAAGACGAAAACGATGAAGTTTACCTTTCGGCTAAGGAAAAATATGAAGCTGTCAGCAAACTGATTGAAAAAATCCATGCGACAGGACAGCCAATTCTTGTTGGCACAACATCAATTGAAAAAAGTGAAATTCTTTCTGGTTTGTTAAAACAAAAGGGTATTAAGCATAATGTTCTAAATGCCCGTTTCCATGAACAAGAAGCATTAATTGTTGCGCAAGCGGGATCCCCCGGTGCGATTACGATTGCAACAAATATGGCTGGTCGTGGAACGGATATTAAATTGGGTGGTAATGTTGAAATGCTGATTCAACAATTGCTGTCTAACATTGAAGACGAACAGGAAAAACAGGTACAAGAAGAAAAACTACGCCACGATGTCACTGAAAAACATCAGAAGGTTAAAGAAAGTGGCGGTTTATACGTCATTGGCACAGAACGCCATGAAAGCCGTCGTATTGATAACCAGCTTCGTGGACGTTCGGGAAGACAAGGTGATCCTGGAAATTCAAGGTTTTTCCTGTCTTTAGAAGATGATTTGATGCGTATTTTCGGATCAGGCAATATGGCTGGAATGTTGCAACGATTGGGTATGCAGCCTGGAGAACCTATTTCCCACAAAATGGTTAATCGGGCGCTTGAAAAAGCACAGAAAAAAGTCGAAGCTCGTAACTTTGACATGCGTAAAAATACGTTGAAATATGACGATGTGGTCAATGATCAGCGTAAAGAAGTCTATTCACAACGTCGGGAATATATGGCATCAGAGGATGTTTCCGAAATTGTCAATATGATGCGTCAGGATGTAATTGCGGGCTTGGTTGAACAATGTATTCCTGAACGATCTTTTGCCGAACAATGGTTGATCGAAGATTTATCCAAAGAAGTGCATCGGTTGCTAAATCTGGAATTACCGCTTCAAAGTTGGGCGGAGGAAGACGGTATTGAAGCATCGGATATTCAAGAGCGCATTGAACAAGCCTCTTCCCAGTTACAGGCAACCAAGGCGGCTAATTTTGGCCCTTCTGTTATGCGTTATGTCGAAAAGCAGATCTTACTGACAACATTGGACGCGGTATGGAAAGAACATCTGTTGCGCCTTGATCAAATGCGTCAAGGGATTGGTCTGCGGGCATATGGGCAGAAGGATCCTTTGAATGAATATAAAAAAGAGGCTTTTAACCTGTTTAACTATATGCTGGATGAATTGCATGACCGTGTAACCATGATGTTGTCTCGTGTTGAAATCAATCAGCCATCATTTGAAGAATCGGATGAAGCTGCTGCGATTCCGCCAGAATCCGATCAATCAGAAACAACGGGTGCTTTACCCGAAGATCCGTCATTATGGGCGAATACGCCGCGTAATGCACCATGTCCCTGTGGTTCCGGTAAGAAATTCAAACATTGCCACGGGAGTGTTGTTTAATAAATTATGTTTTCATTTGTAAGTTTAGAGAAGGACTAATGGCAGGGCATTCCCAATTTAAAAATATTATGCATCGTAAGGGCGCGCAGGATGCACGCCGTTCAAAAGAATTTGCAAAGGTTATCCGTGAAATTACCGTTGCTGCGAAATCGGGTTTACCAGATCCAGCATCTAATCCACGGTTGCGTGCGGCCATTTCTGCTGCAAGAGCTGTGAATATGCCTAAAGATACGGTTGATCGTGCAATTAAAAAGGCATCAGGCAATACCGAAGGCGATAACTATCAAGAAGTCCGTTACGAAGGTTATGGTCCTTCTGGGGTTGCGGTGATTGTTGAAGCTTTGACAGATAATCGAAATCGTACGGCATCCGAAGTTCGTGCAGCTTTTAACAAATATGGCGGTTCTCTGGGTGAAACCAATTCGGTTTCTTTTATGTTTGAACGTTTAGGTGTAATTGTTTATCCTGAATCGGTGGCTGATGAAGAAACCATGCTGGATGCAGCAATTGAAGCCGGTGCCGATAATGTTGAACTGGTTGATGGGTATCATGAAGTCACCTGTTCCATGGAACAGTTTTTTGCAGTTCGTGACGCTTTGGAAGCTCGCTTTGGTGAACCAGAAAGTGCCAAAATTGAATGGCGCCCTAATAATACGGTCAAGCTGGACGAAGATAGCGGTCGAACACTATTGAAACTGGTTGAGGCTTTGGAGGATAGTGACGATGTACAGGCTGTTTTTGCGAATTTCGATCTGCCCGATGATGTGGCAGAACGCTTATCGGCCTAATTTTCGTGGCTAGGTTGTTGGGTATTGATCCCGGTCTGCGTTTTACGGGCTGGGGAATGGTTGATGCAATAGGCAACCGTATTTCTTATGTCGCCAGTGGAGTGATTGCGACCGATTCAGCACTATCGGTTCCAACACGACTGGCGTATTTACACCAACAACTTGAACAACTTATTGCACGTTATAGTCCAGCAGAAGCAGCCATTGAAGAAACCTATGTTAATCGCAATGGTACGGCGACCTTGAAATTGGGTTATGCGCGTGGAGTGGCACTTTTGGTTCCAGCACAATGTGGTTTGGAAGTGGCAGAATATGGGGCCAAAACCATTAAAAGAGCCGTTGTTGGCACGGGTGCTGCGACTAAGGAACAGGTCAGCATCATGGTGCAACGTTTATTACCTGGTGCTAAAATTCCACGGGCTGATGCATCGGATGCATTGGCTGTTGTTATTTGTCATGCCCATCATCGTGCAACGCATCGTTCAATTGCTTGTGGAGTAATTATGGCATGATTGGACAGTTAACGGGTTTATTGATCGATCAGAATGAAAGTGATCGCTGTCTAATTGATGTAAATGGGGTAGGGTATGTCGTTTTTGCCTCTAGTCGCACGTTGTCTCGCCTGCCGCGCCCTCCTGAAATTGCACGCGTTCTGATTGAAACCATCGTAAGAGAAGATGCAATTCTGTTATATGGATTTGCTGAATCGCAGGAACGCGACTGGTTTCGTATGTTAACGACGGTGCAAGGGGTAGGAGTGCGGATGGCACTTTCTATCTTATCGACCTTAACGCCTGATGAATTGATCACAACGATTATGTCGGGTGATAAAGCCAGTTTGACCCGTGCTTCAGGCGTTGGAGCACGTTTGGCCACAAGAATTATCACGGAACTAAGTAATAAAGTGGCTTCTATGCCTTTGGAATCTTCATCAATTACTGCGGATGTGGTGAGTAATGGTGTGCAATCCGTGGGACGTGGTGTTATGGCTGATGCTTTGATGGCTTTGGAAGGTTTAGGATTCCGTAGAATCGAAGCGCAACCCGTAGTGGCAAGAGTGATAAAAACTTTTGAAGGAAATGGTGAAAAAGCGGAGCTGGATTTGATTTTGCGTGAAGCTTTGAGGGAGTTAGCACGATGAGACAAGAGGATATTCGTCCCGTTGATGCGCGGCAAAGTTTGGAAGATAGTGGCGAAGCCGGTTTACGTCCGCAAAATTTATCCGAATTTGTGGGTCAAAAAACTTCACGTGAAAATTTATCGATTTTTATTGAGGCAGCGCGTCAGCGTGAAGAGGCACTCGATCATGTTTTGCTGCATGGTCCACCCGGCTTGGGTAAAACAACCTTAGCACAAATTATATCTCGCGAATTAGGGGTTGGATTTCGAGCAACTTCTGGGCCTGTGATTCAACGTGCGGGAGACTTGGCTGCTATTTTAACCAATCTTCAACCACGTGATGTGCTTTTTATTGACGAGATTCACCGATTACAGCCTGCGATTGAAGAAATTCTTTATCCTGCGATGGAAGATTTCCAACTTGACCTCATCATTGGTGAAGGCCCAGCAGCAAGGTCGGTTCGTATTGATCTGGCACCTTTTACATTGGTTGCGGCGACAACCCGTTCGGGATTGCTGGCGACTCCTTTAAGGGATCGTTTTGGTATTCCCTTGCGGTTAATTTTTTATACACCTGAAGAATTGCGCCAGATTGTGGTTAGAGGTGCAAAAAAATTGGGTTTCGAATTAACAGAGGATGGTGCTCAAGAAATTGCCCATCGTTCAAGAGGGACTCCACGTATTGCAGGTCGGTTGCTTCGTCGAGTTCGTGACTTTGCTTTGGTTGCACGTAAGGATAAAGGGCCCGTTGATCGTCATTTAGCTGATGCTGCTTTATCAAGATTAGAAGTGGATCATTTGGGGTTAGATGCAATGGATCGGCGTTATCTTAGCCGTATTGCTGAATATCATCATGGTGGCCCAGTGGGCGTAGAAACTTTAGCTGCGGCTTTGGCTGAGGCGCGTGATACATTGGAAGATGTTGTCGAACCTTTCTTGATACAGGAAGGGTTAATACTTCGTACCAGTCGTGGGCGTATGCTTGGAGAAAAAGGTTGGAAACATCTTGGGTTAGTGCCTCCTAAATCATCAAATCATGGGCAATTTGATCTGTTATCTGACGGGCAGGAAAAAGGAGAATAGTTTTATGGAAGTGCCAAATAATAATATTACGGCAAGAGAAACGATGGGATACGAGATGAAAAAGAAATCCATCCGTGAATATCAGTTTCGTATTGTCTACGAAGATACCGATGCAGGCGGCGTTGTTTATCATGCCCGCTATTTAGGTATTGCAGAAAGAGCACGTACGGAAAGTGTACGTAAAGCTGGTGGAAGATTAGCCGATCTAATTAACGAACATGGATATATCGTTGTTGTTCGTCAACTGGAAATTCAATATCGCAAACCTTTATTTTTAGATGACCTTACAACGGTAACAACAACAGCATTAACAGTATTAGGGGCAAGTTGCTGGTTATCACAAGTTTTTCGTCGTGGCGATGAGATTGTTACGGAAATGAAAGTTCAAATCGTTTGTCTGAAAAAAGGTGAATACACACCGGTTCCATTTCCACCCAAATGGCAAAGAATTCTTGGTCTTCTTTCTGAAGAAGAATAATTCTTTATTCCGAAATATAAAAACGTTATATGGTATCCTAAGTTAATCGTTTTTTAATATAAACAATTTGATATAAACACACTAGATAATCAATAAAATCTTTGTTTAGAATCGGTTTGTGGTTCAGCAAAGATCAGTATGCAGGAGGCATTTTTGGATCAAGCAGTTGATGCGGCGAATTTAGCGGCCCCGGCAACCAGTCTTTCCCCCTGGTCACTTTTCCTTCATGCGGCACTTGTTGTTAAATTAGTAATGATAGGTCTGGCCATTACCAGTGTTTGGGTGTGGGCTGTTATTTTCGATAAAATCTTTACGCTTCGTCGTGTTCAACGGCAGGCTGATGAATTCGAAGATGAATTCTGGTCAGGGGGTAGCCTTGACGAATTATATGAAAAAAATGGTGCAAAACCCAATCATCCTATGGCTGCTGTTTTTGGTGCCGGTATGGGAGAATGGCGGCGTTCTGCGCGTATTTCTGGGATTGATATGAGTAGTGAAGGGGTCAAGCAACGTATTGACCGCGCTATGGCAATTACGATTACCCGGGAAATGGAACGTCTGGAACGTTGGATTACCTTTTTGGCAACAATTGGACCCGTCGCACCGTTTATTGGTCTGTTCGGGACGGTTTGGGGGATCATGCATGCTTTTGGATCTATTGCCCAATCACAGAATACCAGCCTTTCCGTTGTTGCTCCCGGTATTTCCGAAGCACTATTTGCAACAGCGCTGGGGTTATTAACCGCGATTCCTGCTGTTATTGCTTATAACTATTTTAGTAGCCGTCTGGGTTTGTTTGCGGAACGTTTGGAAGCATTTGCAACTGAATTTGCGGCCATCCTATCAAGGCAATCCGAAGAAAAAGAAAAACAGGATTAATTATGGGATTTTCGGTACAGTCAGGCGGCAGAGGCAGCAGGCGAAAAAACAGGCCTCAAGCCGAAATCAACGTAACACCAATGGTCGATGTTATGCTGGTTCTACTTATTATTTTTATGGTGGCGGCCCCCATGATGACCAGTGGCATCAATGTTGACTTGCCTAAAACCGCAGCGAAACCGGTTAATATGGATACCAAACCCATTACGGTTTCGGTAAAAGAAAATGGATCAGTCTATTTAGGGGATACGCCAGTCGAGGTGCCTCAACTGGTTGATCAGCTTAAGATTCTTGCGGCGAATGATCCCAATCATCGTATTTTTGTTAAGGGGGACCAACATATTAATTATGGTCGTGTGATGGAAATTATGGGACGTATTACGCAAGGCGGATTTACCAAAGTTGCGCTTTTGGCACAAATGCCTGACAAAAGTGTACCTTCAGATAATTCCCCAGCCAATTCGAACTCAATGTTGCCTGCATCACCACAGACACCACATCTCCCATAATTAAAAGGGGTTACGTCGTTGCCACAGATGTGTCGTTCTGAACGGGTACGGTTTACCTATTCGACGATAGGTTCGGGTGTAATGCACCTGGCCGTTGTTGTTGTCTTGTTATTGTTAAGCTTGATTAATATCGAACCAATTAAACCACCTGAAGAGCAAAAACCAATAGAGGTTGAATTTACTAGCGATGCTGATGGCCAAGGAAACCCTGCTAAAGCAGAGCAGGATTCGCCTAACCCAAATGCCCCGGCAAAAGAACTTCTGGATGCGCCTCCTTCGCCACAACCGCCCATTAATGCACCGACAGAGGAAACCCCGCCACCACCGCCACCGCCACAACCTATGCCTCCGATGCCGAAGGAAACGCCGCAACTGACGTTGAATACGCAGGACATTCCTCAAACAATGGAAATGAATGCGCCATCCGAGGTTCAGATACCTCCTTCACCGATGTTGGCCCCTTCGAAAGCACAGAATAATGTCGCTTCACCTTCACCGATGCCTGTGCCAGATGCATTACCACAAGTGCAAGCACCATCTCATTTGACGATCACGGAAAAGGCAAAGCGATCGGTTCCAGACACGCATTCACTTATGGCTACATTGGATTCTTATCAAGCTGATATGAAACAAACGCATGCACCAACGGCTCGGGCTAATCCTCGTCAAGGTGGTGCACCGAATGGTGGTGGATCAAGGCATGGTGATATTACGAAGGCTTTGACCTCAGGCCAACAAGGTAGAATAGCCGCATCCGTTCGGCGTTGTTATACTGAAGATACCGATGCCCGAAATTATGCACAATTTACTGCCAGACTCATTGTTACGGTAGATGCTACAGGAGAAGCCAGGATGGTTGAATTTGACCCGTCAACGAAAGCGAAAATGAATTCAGATCCTTCTTATCAGGCTTTAGCTGAAAGAGCGCGTGATGCCGTAATGAGCCCTACTTGTTCAAAGTTACCTATTCCTAATAATCTTTTGGGAAAAACAGCAAAAATTCGTTTCGTTTTCCGGCCATAAAAGCTATATCACAGAACAGTATATTAGAAATTTGAGGGAATAAACACCATGCTTCCTATTCTATCTGATCAACATGCGGATATTCTAAAGAATGCTTTAACGCGTCGAACAATGTTAGGTGGGTGTGTTGCTGCAGGAGGCATTATGGTGACTCCACTCGCAGCATTCGCACAAAGTGCCTCAGGTGATGATAATGCACCTGGTGCTGCTGAAATTACGGTTGATCGGGCGCGTAATGAACCGATTCCTATTGTAATTCCTGATTTTGGTTCGGGTGTTGGCGCAACAATTACCAGAGTTCTAACCGATGATTTGACCAATACCGGACTGTTCCGTGTGATTAGTGGTAATTCGCCAGCTGGTGGTGTTCCCGATTTTGCAAGTTATAAATCCATGGGAGCAAGAGCCTTAGTAACGGGTTCTGCTTCGGGTGGCGGAAATGCACGTGTTGAATTCCGTTTGTGGAATGTGCTGACGGGCGAGCAAATGCAAGGTACTGCCTATACGACTTCACAAGGCAATGCTAGGCGGATTGCACATTTAATCGGCGATGTGATTTACGAACGTATGCTGGGTGAAAAAGGTTATTTCGACACACGAATTGCCTATGTCTCTCGTACCGGTCGACGTTCTAATCCTACGACTCGTCTTGCTATCATGGACCAGGATGGTGCGAATAACCGGATTCTGACCGATGGATCATGGATGGTATTAACACCTCGTTTTAATCCAGCGGGTAATGAAATTGCTTTTATGTCTTATGCCAATAACCGGCCAAGAGTTTATACTTTTAACCTTGGTTCTGGCAGACAAAGAATGTTGGGCGAATTTAACGGTATTTCATTCGCACCACGCTTTTCTCCCGATGGTGGTTCCGTAGTGATGTCTGTTACTCGGGGATCAGGATCTGATATTTATTCCGTTGGATTAAATTCAGGTGTTAAACGGCAATTAACCAGTTCCGGTGCAATTGATACCAGTCCTTGTTATAGCCCTGATGGTTCGCAGATTGTTTTTGCATCAGATCGTAGTGGTTCGCAGCAACTTTATGTCATGGGTGCAGGCGGCGGCGGTGCTCGTCGTATTTCTTATGGTAAAGGATCCTATGGTGCTCCGGTTTGGTCACCAAGAGGAGATTTAATCGCCTTTACACGTATTGGTGGCGGTGGTTTCTCTTTGGGTGTTATGGCACCCGATGGAACAGGCGAACGAATCTTAACACATGGATTTACGGTTGAAGGTGCAACATTCTGTCCTAATGGACGTGTAATGGCATTTTGTCGTCAATCTGCCGCAGGTGCAGGTGGCGCAGGATTTTCTTCATCACTTGGGGTGATTGACGTCTCTGGTTTCCATGAAAGAACCCTTGCGACACCAACTTTGGCAACGGGGCCATCTTGGTCATCGCGCAACAGTTAAAAAAAATATTTCTGAAATTGGTTATTTAACAAAAAAATATCGGATTTTTTATTACAAATACATTAATGTCATTTTGACAGATTAATGTTATCTGGCTAGAAAGGAGAACAAATAGTGGTTGAAACACTTATTTATTTGTTCTTTTTTGACAAGGCTAAACTTTATTGACTTTGTGATTTAGGCTGCTTGTTTTTCAATTAAGGGGAATGAAGCAAGCCTTTTGCAGGAATTGTAAAAATGAAACTGAAGCTTCTTGGAATCTTTGGCGTGGCTGTTATGCTGGCGGCTTGTGGTCACGACAACAATAAAGGCGCTACCGTTGGTAACGGTGGAGTTACAAACAATACAAACAATGGTATTGTACCAGGCAGTCAAGCCGATTTGGTTGCTAATGTTGGTGATCGCGTTTTCTTTGCTTTAGCGAAAAACAACCTGTCTGATGAGGCTCGTGCTACTTTGGATCGTCAAACCGAATGGTTGAAACGTTATCCTCAGGTACAAGTCATGATCGCTGGTAACTGCGATGACCGTGGAACCGAAGAATATAATATTGCATTGGGTTCACGTCGTGCAAATGCTGCTCGTGATTATTTGGTTTCTCGTGGAATCGATTCCAGCCGTATTACGACAATTTCCTATGGTAAAGATCGTCCAACCGCAGAAGGTGACAACGAAGAAGCATGGGCACAAAACCGTAATGCTATTACCTCAGTTCGCTAATCTTTAGATCGAATTGATTTTATTAAGCCGGTTTGGCGGATAATACGCCTAACCGGCTTTTTAATTTGAATTTCTATTGCTATATATTCAATTAATTCCGCATGACTTTGGTTATGTTTTTTAAGGGGAGCATTGATGCATATATACAAAACAGCAGGTAGCCAAGTAATGTTTAGAAAACGGATATCTACAAAATTCGTTAAATCTTTTGGATTTGCATTATTGAGTGCGTCGATAATTTCAGCAATAGGTATTCAAGATGCTTCGGCACAACTTTCCAGCCGTGAAGGAATTGAGCTGCAAAACCAAATTTTGGAACTGAAAACCCAATTATCGCAGATGCAGAGTTTAAATAATAGCGGTGATCGGTCAGACAACCATCGTCGTAAAAAATCAAGCGATGATTCTGCTGAAAATGCAGCAGCTGAGAGCGGTTTATTAACGCAACTTCTGACAAGAGTTGAAAATATTGAAGAACAACAACGTACCATGCGTGGTCAGTTGGATGATTTATCGCATCAAGTCGAAACTCAAATGGCAACGATGAATAAAAAAATCGAAGATGCAAATTTTGCAGCTAGCCAAGGAAGTGGTGCGAGTAATGCTAAAGATACTGCAGCAGCATCAGCGAGTGCTGGGGCATCTGCTGGAACTGCATCCGTTTCTGCTTCGAATACAGGAGGGGCTACTTTAAAGGATGGTCGCCAAGCACTTGTTAACCGTGACTATCAACAGGCAGAAGATATCGCACGTCAGATTCTTGCAACTCCGCAAAGTAAAAATTCGGTTAATGCTAATTTCCTTTTGGCTCAATCGCTAGCTGGGCAAAAAAAATATAGAGAAGCTGCGGTAACTTATTTTAAAACTTATAAACAATCGCCCTCATCGCCACGTGCGCCAGAAGCTTTATTGGGGGTAAGCGCGTCATTAATTGCTTCAAATCAAAAGAAAGAGGCTTGTGAGGCATTACAGCTAATGCATTCGAAATATCCCAATGCAACTGCTAAAGTTAAAAAAGCTGCTGAGGAACTTGGCAAAAGAGGAAATTGTTCCTGAGTTTGATGAATAATTCGCAATCTAATCATCATTTTCCATCGCTGGAGCAGGAGGAATTCAACCAGCTTATTGAACCGTTAGGTCCTTGGGGGCCGGATCGCCCCCAGATGCCGCCTATAGCCGTGGCTGTATCAGGTGGAGCTGATAGTTTATGTTTATGTTTGCTTGCTTCGCGTTGGCGTAGCAATGTGATTGCATTAATTGTTGATCATGGGCTGCGTCACAATTCAGCAGAAGAAGCTAAGTTTGTTGCCCAGCAACTTCGTGATTTATCAATTCCTTCGAAAATTCTTACCCTTGAAAAATTGAATCCTGGTTCTGCTATTGAGGAAAGAGCAAGAATTGCGCGGTACCAAGCTCTATTTTCTGCTTGTTGTGAACTTGGATGTGTTGATTTATTGCTTGGACATCATGCCGGAGATCAGGCTGAAACCGTGTTAATGCGTATAAGAGCAGGAAGCGGAGAAGATGGACTGGCGGCGATGGCACAAATTACCGAACTTCCGGAAATTCGATTGGTACGCCCATTATTAACAATTGCGCCGCAACGCTTAAGAGCCACATTACGTAAAGAAAATATTTCTTGGGTCGAAGATCCGTCCAATCAAGATCAGCATATCCAGCGCAATCGTTTAAGGAAAGAACTGGCTTTGGGCTGGGGAAAAGCGGGTATGGTTTCTATGCTTTTACATAGAGCACAAGAAGAAAGCCAAAAAAGAATGGATCGCGATTGTCTTCAAGCAGAAATGATAGCAATGCTTGTACAATTACGGTCTGAAGGTTTTGCAATTTTACCAAAAAGGGGATTGGATGCACGCGCATTGGGAGCCTTAATTCGGACTATTTCAGGTTCGGTTTATACACCTTTGCACAAATCGGTTGAAACACTTGCGCGGAATATGCGTCCAGTTACATTAGGAGGAATTCAGATTATTCCTGCAGGCCGTATGGGAGAGGGGTGGTTAATGATTCGCGAAGCATCCGCTATCGAATCACCGCAACCTGTTGTTCGGGATATGATTTGGGATCAACGGTTTAAAATAATCGGTGCTAAACAAGAATTCGATAAGGAATTACAAATCGGTGCTTTAGGCGCAGATTACAAACAATTTTCTGATCGTCAGGGATTGCCTGCATCAATTTTAAAAACATTACCTGCGATACGCCATCAACAAAAATTGTTAGCTGTCCCGCATCTAAAAATTTGCCTTGATTCAAAATTATGTGATTGGAAAATTATCTTTCAACCACGACAAGCAGTAACACAATCTTATCTTTTTTCAGTGTTACCAATATGATGATTTGAAAGATACGCATCATCGAGGAATATATTGTTAAAAAAGGTCTAAATAGTGAAAGAAAAAATGTAGAAAAAAGAATTTTAGGGGTGTGAAAGCAGCGATTCATTCCTTATCTTATAAAGTAATGAAATTTATTCGCAAAAAAAGCTGCTGAAGATAAAATCAGTGCGTTTTTTTGATAAATAACAAACCTGTTTGCCTGAACTATGGAAATATAAAATAGAATGAAGAATTTTAGCCGTAATTTATTACTTTTACTTGTGGTTCTAATTGCGATTGTAGCCTCCTTTTATTGGTTGCAACAAGGTTCGTCTATGCGTGGAATGAGCCAGATTTCTTTTACGCAATTTATGAACCGGGTTAATAAGGGAGAAGTAGAACAGGTTACCATTCAAGACAATATTTTGACTGGTGAATCCAAGAAAGGGAAAGGAACAGAGGAATTTCGGACTTATTTACCCTTATATCAAGGTGACTTAGGTTCGAAACTGGCCGAAAAAAACGTTGATGTTGTTTACAAACCTGTTGATAGTGACGGTAGCTTTTTTAGAGGAATGCTTCCTAATTTATTATTAGGTTTAATAATTTGCGGCATTATTTTCTTTTTAATGCGGAATGTTCAAGCAAGTAGCGGTAAAGCTATGGGCTTTGGCAAATCTCGAGCACGGTTATTGACGGAAAAACAGGGTCGTGTAACTTTTGCCGATGTTGCTGGAATTGATGAAGCAAAAGGGGAATTAGAAGAAATCGTTGAATTCTTGCGCGATCCTCAACGTTTCCAACGTTTGGGCGGTAAGATACCCAAAGGTGTTTTATTGGTAGGACCTCCAGGGACAGGTAAAACATTATTAGCACGTGCAATTGCTGGTGAAGCAAACGTACCCTTTTTTACGATTTCTGGTTCAGACTTTGTTGAAATGTTTGTCGGTGTCGGTGCATCCCGTGTTCGAGATATGTTCGAACAAGGTAAAAAAGCAGCGCCATGTATTATTTTTATTGACGAAATTGATGCGGTTGGACGGCATCGTGGCATTGGTCTTGGTGGTGGTAATGACGAACGTGAACAAACCTTAAACCAAATGCTCGTGGAAATGGATGGGTTTGATAGTAATGAAAGCGTTATTTTGATTGCTGCAACCAACAGACCAGACGTCCTTGATCCGGCATTATTGCGTCCAGGTCGATTTGACCGACAGGTTGTTGTCCCTAATCCTGATGTTGGGGGACGTGAGAAGATTTTGCGTATTCATATGCGGAATTTGCCTTTGGCATCGGATGTAGATCCAAAAATTATTGCTCGCGGAACTCCTGGTTTTTCAGGTGCTGATCTTGCTAATTTGGTTAACGAGGCGGCTTTGTTAGCTGCACGTCTAGGAAGACGTACGGTGTCGATGCTCGAATTTGAAAATGCCAAAGATAAGGTATTAATGGGTGCAGAGCGGCGTTCTTTGGTGATGAGCGATGATGAAAAGAAAATGACAGCTTATCACGAAGGTGGACATGCGATCTGTGCGATTTTAACACCTGGAACGGATCCGGTGCATAAAGCAACGATTATTCCTCGTGGTCGTGCTTTGGGTTTGGTGATGAGTCTACCAGAAGGTGACCGTTATTCTAAAAGTAAAGCGAAATGTTTGGCGGAATTATTACTTGCCATGGGGGGAAGAGCTTCTGAAGAATTAATTTTTGGGGCTGATAATGTTTCCAATGGTGCTTCGGGTGATATTAAAATGGCCACGGATTTGGCACGCCGCATGGTAACCGAATGGGGTATGAGCGATCGTTTAGGTATGGTTGCTTATGGTAATAATGATCAAGACATGTATCTTGGTCATTCCTCACAGGGGAGTAATGTTTCGGGTCAAACTATTCGAGAAATTGAAAACGAGATTAAAAGATTGATTGATGAAGCTTATGAAAAAGCACGCAATCTTCTTATAGAACATCGTGAAGAATTGGAACGTCTGGCACAAGGACTTTTGGAATACGAAACTTTAACCGGTGACGAAATCCAAAAAGTATTGCGAGGAGAAACGTTGGATAAAAGCACAACGGATGATTTTTCTAAAAATGGTCGTCCTTCTGTTCCTGTTATTGAAAGTAATGCCGAACAAAAAGGTGACTGGAATATAGACGCTGTGCCAAGTTCAAATTAGTTTTTAATTCTATTTTATTAAGCGAAGAAGAATTTTCTTCTTCGCTTTTTTTATGCAAAAAACTTAGATTAGATTTATTGAAAGAATATTAATCTTAATTTTGCTCAGATAAATATAATTGATATTTCTTCTTTTAGTTTTCTTGTTTTTATTCGTTTTAGAGATAGGTATAGAGGTAATTATTTCGCGTATCCTACGAATTATGTTTTGCTTTATACAATAAAAACACGATCAATCAGTTCTTTCTTATATATCAAATTGTTTTTGTTTATGCTTGGATTAAAAAATACTATTCAGTGTAAATGATTAATATTCATTCAGGCTTTCATGTTTTAATAGGTAAATCTTAAAATATCGGTTATGGCTATATTATTTGAATAAATGTTTCTTAGGAAATTTTGAGTAGCATGATTCAATGAACGATAATAATTATCTGGAACCTTATGGGTTTTTATATAAAGAAGCTGCCCACCAAGCTATTGCTTCGCAAATAGCGCTTCCTTTTGGTACGAATGAAATTGCTTTTACATTCGTAAAAGTTATTCAAGAAGGAATTCAATCGCCGCTTATTCCAGTAACAAAACTCGATAAGACTCAGCAAATCATAGCAAAAAAGTTGTCGCGGCCTTTGCCACTTGCTGGTTTGCCTGCGGGTTCACAAGTTATGGGAATATTAAATATAACGCCTGACAGTTTTAGCAATGGTGGTGAACATTTCCATATTGAACATGCTGTCCGTGAAGGGCATCAGATGGTAGCAGATGGAGCCGCAATACTTGATATCGGTGGAGAAAGTACACGTCCAGGTTCGCAAGAAGTTTCCGTTGAAGAAGAATGTGCGCGGGTTATCCCTGTAATTAAGGCACTGAAGGGGTGTGGGGCTTTACTTTCTATAGATACGCGTCATACCGATACCATGCGTCAGGCTTTGGACGCCGGGATTGATATGATTAATGATATTTCTGCACTTACAGATAAGAATAGTGCAGCATTAATTGCTGAAGCGGGGTGTCCGGTTATTTTAATGCATATGCGCGGTAATCCTCAAACTATGATGCAATTTGCTTCTTACAAAAATATCGTTCTGGAAGTATTACAGGAATTGGAGCAACGTATTCAGATTGCTACGCAATCAGGTATTGCACGTGAAAATATAATTGTTGATCCAGGTATTGGTTTTGCAAAAGATACTAAGGATAATATTACCTTGATTCAACATTTACCGGCTTTTGCGAATTTGGGTTGTCGATTATTATTAGGAGTATCGCGTAAGCGGTTTATTCAGACAATATCACAAGTTTCTTCATCAAAAGCTTGTGATCCAGGGACGATTGCTGCATCATTACCCGCGTCGATATTGGGTGGTAGTGTGATTCGTGTTCATAATGTGCCGGCGATGCGACAAGCTTTATGCTTATGGGAAGCGTTAAAGGCTTTCTAGGCCTTAAAATTAAAAAATAGTCTGGGAAGAAATAGATGAAAGATAAGCGATCACTGTTTGGAACTGATGGGATTCGCGGTACAGCAAATAGCTATCCAATGACCATTGAAATAGCACAGAAACTGGGACAGGCGGCTGGTTTGCTGTTTATGAGCAAAGAAATTTCCAGAAGGCATCAAGTCTTGATTGGTAAAGACACGCGTTTGTCTGGCTATATGATTGAAAGTGCTTTGGTAGCGGGATTTTTATCTGCTGGAATGGATGTGGTATTGGTAGGACCGATGCCAACGCCTGCCATTGCTATGCTGACACGTTCTTTGCGCGCGGATCTTGGGGTGATGATATCGGCTTCGCATAATCCTTTTGGGGATAATGGCATCAAGATTTTTGCACGCGATGGGTTTAAACTTTCTGATGCAACAGAATGTCAAATTGAATCGATGATGAATTCAGACCTGTCGGCGCAGCTTGCTTCTTCTAAAAATATTGGTCGTGCGGTGCGTTTGGATGATGCGGTCGGACGCTATATTGAACATGTCAAAGCATCTTTTCCAAGACGATTGCGATTAAACGGTTTAAAAATTGTTGTCGATTGCGCGAATGGAGCCGCTTATCGTGTTGCACCTAAGGCGTTGTGGGAATTAGGTGCAGAGGTTATCACGATTGGCTGTCAGCCAGATGGTCTTAATATTAATCTTGATTGTGGTTCAACCTGTCCAGAAAAATTAATTAAAGCAGTCCTGGAAAATCAGGCGGATATTGGTATTGCTTTGGATGGTGATGCTGATCGAATGTTGATCGTCGATGAAACAGGGCATCTTATTGATGGAGATCAGATTCTTGCATTGATTGCTTCATCATGGGCAGAAAATGGTTTGTTACCTAATCCCAATATCATTGCAACAGTGATGTCTAATATTGGTCTTGAACGTTTTTTACAAAAAAATGGTTTGGCTTTGGTTAGAACGCAAGTTGGCGATCGTTATGTTGTTGAACGCATGAGGGAATTGGGAAGTAATGTCGGTGGTGAACAGTCCGGCCATATGATTTTATCCGATTTCTCAACCACGGGAGACGGTATTATCGCAGCACTTCAAGTTTTAGCCGTGTTGGTCGATAAGCAAGAAAAAGCAAGTCAAGTTTGTAAAATGTTCAAACCTTTTCCACAGGAACTTCGGAATATTCGATTTAATGGAATCGATCCTTTGAACACGCCTGAAGTCAAAGAGGCGACACGTTTAGCGGAAGAAAAATTGGGTAAGGATGGTCGTATTCTGTTACGTAAAAGTGGTACTGAACCGCTTATCCGTATTATGGCAGAAGCTGAAGATGAAGCGTTAGTCCAGGAGGTTTTGGGTTCTATCTGTGAAGCAATCCATCAAGTACAGAATTAGGATTTAGTCAGGAAAATAGCTCTGATAGGTGGCTATTTGCACAAAAATTTTTTAAATCTCGTTATAGGGCGAAATTAAGATTTTATATTCGAGAAACAAAAGAGAAAAGTCGAAATTACATTTTAATCATTATAGGAATCATGGTGAAGATTAGATGAATTCAAATTGGTGTTTTCTTTTAATTTTCACATAAAGATATGTTTTGGGTTTCCTTTAGCGATATTAATCTTACGACATAGATAATTCTATAATGTAAATCCTAACGATTACATAAATTTTGATCAATATCGAAATATTCAATCATATTTAAAGAAAATTAGCTAGCGCGATACCAACCTGATCATAATCATCCCACCCCTCACAATGGCTATATTACAAATCGTATTTCGTATATGAATTTTATACATTTCGAATTATTAAATGAATCAAGAAAATAATTAACAAATACGGAACAGATTATTGCGTTAGATAACTTAGCACTTGATCAATTATATCATGATTACTTTTATAATATTCATTGGACACAGAAAGCATCGTTTCAGCTGACTGAACAAAAGGAGCGGGCTTCAGATTTGCACCGTCTATTTTAATTAGGTTTTGAATATTTTCTAAGGTTATTTCAGGATGGAATTGCAAACCAATAACGCGGCGATTCAGTTGAAAAGCCTGATTTGGACAAGCCTGACTCTTGGCTAATAAAGTTGCACCTTCAGGAATATCGAACCGTTCTCCATGCCAATGAAAGGTAATAAATTGTTCAGGAAAAACCATTTTGGTAGGGTCAGACGAAACGATACCTTGAACAGGAAACCAACCAATTTCTTGTTGGTTATTGGAATAAACTTTTCCCCCAACGCTATTAGCGATTAATTGTGCACCAAGACAAATCCCCAAAATTGGTATTTGTGCATGTATTGCTTGACGGATGAAGTTTTTTTCATGCGTTAACCATGGATATTCTTTCTCATCATTAACGCTCATAGGACCGCCAAGAATAATCAGCAGGTCAATATCCTTAATGGTGGGGAAAGAATAATCAGGTTTAGCGATATGAATAATTTCAATCTGTGCATTATTCTTTTGTAACCAAGTTAAAAGATAGCCTGGGCCTTCGAAATCGACATGTTGAATGATAAAAGCACGCATTGGTTTTCTTCGTTGATAAATAAAAACGTCTTTATGGTAACCCATAAAGACGTTTTAAAGCTAACCTAAAAAATAATTTTTTTTAAATTAAACAAATTAGAGGGTTGGTTCCCCTTTATGCCAGTTACATGGGCACAATGCATCGCTTTGAAGTGCATCAATGATACGGATAAATTCTTCTGGGTTACGACCAACAGAAAGATCATTAGCACTGACGTGACGGATAATACCATTTGGATCAACAACGAAGGTTGCGCGAAGTGTTACACCAGCCGTATAGGAAATAATCCCTAATGCAGAAGACAGTTCCCGCTTATTGTCAGCAAGCATTGGAATATCGAGGTTTTTAAGGTCTTCGTGATGAATACGCCAGTTCATATGAACATATTCAGAATCAATTGAAAGGCCATAAACAGCGGTATTTCTTGATTCGAATTCTTTGGCTAATTTACCAAAAGCAACGATTTCAGTTGGACAAATAAAGGTGAAATCCATTGGCCAGAAAAAGAAAAGTTTCCATTTTCCGCTATCATCTTTATTTGTGATTGTTTTGAATTCCCCTTTTAACCCATCTGGGCCAGCAGGAACGGCGGTAAGACTGAAGGAAGGAAATTGATCACCGACTGTTAACATCTTTATGACTCCTTAAAAATCATCTGAGATTATTTTATATTACAAAGCTATAAGGCTTTCTTTATTTATGGCCTTATATGTAGGAATATGCCAATGAATTCTTTAAAGATAGATGATCGAAAAAATCGATGGATATTTTACCTTCTCCTCAGCAATTACGTTATTTGATAACGCTGTTGGAATTGCGCCATTTCGGAAAAGCAGCACAAGCTTGTTCGGTTACGCAATCTACATTATCGGCGGGAATCCTAACGCTTGAACGCCAATTAGATATCACGATCCTGGATAGAACTGCTGGAAAGCGGGTGATATTTACGCCGCTTGGTGAAGAAATTGCAGCTCAGGCTAAAGTCGCTTTACACGCTTTGGAATCGGTTCGAGAAGTAATTACTTCTGCTCGGGATCCTTTTATCTTGCCATTAAAATTGGGAATTATTCCCACCATTGCGCCTTTTATTCTGCCGTATATGGTTAAAGGTATTAAGAAATATTTTCCCAAATTACAATTTACGGTTCACGAAGATATGACCGATCGGTTAATGGAAAAACTTTCAATTGGTCATTTGGATTTATTAATTATTGCAATGCCTTGCCGAAGTGAAGGGGCAGAGACATACGCACTTTTTGATGATGATTTTTATATTATCTTTCCAAAAGGTCATGAATTGGAACGTTTTGAAAAAGTGCCCATTGATGAAATTCCGACCAAAGAATTAATTTCGCTTCATGATGGGCATTGCTTGCGTGATCAGACTTTGGATATGTGCCATCAAATTCACGCATTTAAAACCAAGGATGATGCCCAAACTGATTTTGTAGCTGCATCATTGGCGACACTTATCGAATTAGTTGCCGCTGGTGCTGGGGTAGCATTTCTTCCAAAAATGGCGATTGATAGCCATATTCTGCATCAGAATACCGTATCAGCACGTCCTTTGATGGGTGAAGGTACTTATCGAACTGTTGGTTTGGCATGGCGACAGCATTCTTTGCGGGCAATTGAATTTAAAAAATTGGAGATTCTATTTGATGAATTAAAAAATCCAGCAAAGATTTGACTTTTCTAGAATTTTCTTTATATAGCTAGCCTAGATTTTAAGTTTGTTGCCTATGATGGAATTAAAATTATGAAAATCAGAAATAGCCTTCGTTCGGCTAAAACCCGCGATAAAGATTGCCGTATTGTGCGTCGTCATGGTCGTGTTTACGTTATTAACAAGAAAAACCCACGTATGAAAGCACGTCAGGGCTAGTTCTTGTGAACCTGTCGTTGTTATCACCTCGTAAGAGGGTTCAATGATCAAGGGCGATAGGGAATGATGTTCAATATGAAAAATACAATCAGTAAGAAAAAACACCGTTATTCTATGACGGTGTTTTTCTTAATTGGTTTCTATATTACAGCAATACCTCCGGTATTTGCTCAAGGTTCTGGACAATTTACTAAAACGTTCGGTTCTAATGCGCAATCGCTTAAAGAATCGCTAAAGCACGCTAAAGATTTGACAGAATTCAAACATGTTGTACATCAAATAGATGAAGAAAATCGCAAGAATTTACAACCTTTAGCTAGCTTAATGTTGGATAGTGCTAATCGGAATTATAGATTAGGTAACGATTCTGCTGCGCTACAAGATATTAATGAGGCATTAATTTTACAAAAAGATTCGCATGTCTTATTGTTAAGCCGAGCCAAAATTTATATGGCATTATCTGAAAATGAAGCTGCGTTAAAAGATATCCATCAAGTTTTGGAAAGAGAACACGATAATATCCATGCTTTATTCTTGCGCTGTGAAATTGAGGATCAGAAGAAAAATCCGAGTGCAAGCAATAAATATCGGAAAGAATTATTGCAATCCTTTCCTGCTTTGAAAAACATCAAAGAACATATCAAAGATTATGAACTCACCCAATAATATTTCTAAAAACAGCTATTTTATTGGTTTTGAATTGTTTTCGGCTTTCGGGTGGATCATCTGATCCGAACGAATTAGATCCACACGATCAGGATTTGTATTTGTTGGCTCGTCCGATGCAGCTCCTTTGGTAAGGAGATAAATACGTGTTGTAGGAATTCCTTGATTTATTAAAACAGCACGGATCGTTAAACCTCTATTTAATGATAAACGCCGTGGTGTAGAAGGATCATCCTTAACAGCGTGACTATAGGCATTAAGATATATTTGCGTATCTGGATGCCGTTTTAAATTATCTGCAACATCCATAACGGCTTGCATCATTAATTCATTAAGATCATCACCATCTGGAGCAAATATAAGCGTCGTCATGGTTGTCGTTTTTACAACACGACCAGCAGCTTTAGCATTGATAATAGGCATAGGCGGTGGTGAAGGGGGATGAAGTGGTACGGTAATCCCTGGTTCACTAAAAACTGGTACAGGAGGAGGCCCCTTGGGAATCGTTGCTTCAATAGGTTTTTGTGTGTTTGTAGGTGTTCCATGTTGCGTTGTTGGAGTTACAGCAACTGGATTTGATTTTTGAGCTGTATTCCCCGGCGTCGCAGGGGTTGCTTTTTGACGAATGTAATTTGGTTTTGCTGGGGTTGTTTTTTTCTTTTTATCGATTTTTGATTTTTTTTGTGCTGTTGTATTTGTTTTGGGCGCACTTCTCAATTGATTCAAAGCATCGTTATTAGTGGTTACTTGTCCCCATGCAGTCGAAGAAGCAAACCCTAAAAGAAAAGTCATCAAAGTCAGTTCCGGGCTTATAAAGCATCGTTTTTTATGATTTTGGGAAAAAACTGAAAGCGACATTATTTTGTGATTTGACTTCATGGTTCAACAAATATCCAAAAATATTAGAAAACCCGTTAGGCTTTATCCGGTGTGTTATCTTCAACAATTTTGCGCATTTGCGGAAATAATGCAGCATTTGCAGCGACGATATCAACCGATAATCCCATATCATCCAAAGCATTTCCATGGTGGTCGGTAACATAACCGCCGGCTTCCTTAATGATAATAATACCACCAGCGACATCCCAAGGCTTAAGATCAAACTCCCAAAAACCTTCATAACGTCCAGCAGCAACCCAAGCCAAATCCAAAGCGGCTGATCCAAAACGACGTAAACCCGCAATTTGCGGCATTAAGGTTTGAACCGTTTTGACAAAGCTTTTTCCTAGTTTTTCCGTAGGCATAACCCGCGGGATTCCAGTTGCGAAAACGGATGTTGAAAGATCTCGGCGTGCAGAAACACGTAATCGACGATCATTTAAAAATGCACCAACCCCTTTTTCGGCCCAAAACATTTCATTAGCAATAGGGTTGTAAACCAGGCCAGCAACCAATTCGATTTCACCATTTGGATTACGTTTTTGCAAACCAATTGAAATCGCCCAATGTGGGATCCCATGTAAAAAATTCGTTGTTCCATCCAATGGATCAACAATCCAGCGCCATGACCAGTTTTCGGCTCCTGATGCGCCGCTTTCTTCCATCAAAAATCCATAACCGGGGCGGGCACGTTCCAATTCTGTGCGGATTGTTTTTTCCGCACGTATATCTGCTTGAGATACAAAATCTCCTGGCCCTTTGATGCTAACCTGCAACATTTCAACTTCGTTAAAGTCACGCAAAAGCGACCGAGCAGCTTTTTGTGCAGCATTTTGCATGACAGTCATATGAGGGGAAAGTCGTATAGCCATGGAAAAGATCCCTGATTGAACGCGATCAAATATTATTTTTAATCGAAAAATAATAAAAATGTCCTATCACGTTTTGAATACGAATAGGACATCTAAACTTTTTAATAGCAAAAATTAGTTTTTGGCTCTTTCGACATAGCTGCCGTCTTCGGTACGGACAACAATGCGTTCACCAGCTTCAACAAATGGAGGAACCAATGTTTTAACGCCATTTGCTAATACAGCAGGTTTATATGAAGAGCTTGCAGTCTGACCTTTGACTACAGGTTCTGCTTCGATAACTTCAAGCGTTACCTGTGCAGGAAGATCAACCGATACCGGATCCCCTTCAACCAGGTTTACAATTAATTTCATATTGTCCTGAAGAAAAGGTGCACGATCACCGAGGATATCTTTAGGAAGCATGGTTTGTTCAAAGGTTTCAGGATCCATCAGAACCAGATTTTCACCATCTTCGTAGGAAAAGGTGAATTCTTTATCTTCGGTTAATAACCGTTCTACGGTATCCGCAGTACGCCAACGTTCATTGGTCTTGTTGCCTGTCTTAAGGTCACGCATTTCTACCTGAATAAAGGCGCCGCCTTTTCCGGGCGTGATAATTTGCTGTTTAAGGACAGACCAGCGACGGCCGTCGTGCTCAATCACCTGACCAGCACGTATTTGGTTTGCCTGTTGTTTCATACTCTTACTCTAACTTTTCTTGATAATAGATTGGGCTGTTTTTAACGCTCTTGAAAAAAAAGAGCAACTAACCTTTTTCAGAAAGCGACAATTGATGAATCTTACCATAAGGATCATAAATCGAATCGGGATGATCTGAATGATAATATTCGGGTCCAAGCGGGACTTTACCATATCCTCCTGGAATATCCAGTACATAAGTTGGCCATGCTAAACCCGTAACGCGACCACGCAATCCGGCAAGAAGCTGTTGACCGGTTTGAATGGGGACATAAAATCGTGCTGTGCCAGGGGCACGATCCAATTGATGGAGATAATAAGGTTTTATTCGCCATTCAACCATGGCCCGGAATAAGGCTTCCAAAGCATCGACACGGTCATTAACGCCGCTAAGCAAAACAGATTGCCCTAGTAAAGGAATAGCTTTTTGTTGAAGTTTTTGCACGGCCTTAAAAGCATTTTCGGTAAATTCCGCAGCGTGATTAGCATGTAAAACAATCCATAATGCTTTGGAAGTCGCCAGCATATCAACCAAAGAATCTTTTAAAAGATTAGGCGCCGAAAAGGGAAGGCGACTATGTAGGCGAATAGTAGTGACATGCGTAATCGCATTTAGAGAATCAATAATCATTTTCATACGGCGTGGTGAAAGCATTAAAGGCTCACCCCCTGATAGAATGACTTCTCGAATCTCGGTATGTGATTGAATCCATTGCAAAGCATTTTGTAATTGTTCTTCGCTGAGCAACCCATTTTCTGGTCCAACTTGTTCGCGACGAAAACAAAAACGACAATAAACAGGACAAGCCAGAATTGGTTTTAACAGCACACGATCTTCATAACGATGAACAATGCCTGGGACAGGTGAAAGTGCTTCATCGCCAATAGGATCAGCCATTTCTTCGTTACGGGTGATCCGTTCATCAGGATGCGGAATATATTGACGTCCAATAGGATCACCAGCCGTATGAATCAATTTAACCATTTCAGGAGAAATAGCAATTGCGTATTGTTTGGATAAAAGCTCTAAAGCGGGTGCATCTTGTAAGTCGATTAGCTTTTCCCGAAGTAAATCATCAACCGTATGAAGCGTTTTGGAAGAGGTCATAAGGATATTGTAAAACGGATTTTGGCATTGAAAGAAAGGTTTGTTCTGTCTTATGTAGAATATAATATCAGAGTTACAAGGAAAAATATTTCGTTTTATGGATAAGGCTTCTATAGCGGATCGTTTACCGTTTTTGCAACGTCGGCAATATATAATAAATGCCATTAGGGCATTTTTTGATGCTCGTGGGTATTTAGAGGTTGATACCCCTTATATGGTTGCAACACCAGGTGAAGAGGTTCACCTTACTCCTTTTGCAACACTTTATGAAACGCCGCAGGGAAAGGAAAAAAGGTTCTTTTTTCATACCAGTCCTGAATTTGCCATGAAACGAATTGTTGCTGCTATTCAGCGACCTATTTACCAATTGGCTCGGGTTTGGCGTAATCGTGAAGGCGGCCCTACGCATTTACCCGAATTTACAATGTTGGAATGGTATAGACCCCATTGTAACCTGCAAGGTTTGATGGACGAAACCGAGAACCTTTTACGGGTTATTCTTCCACCCATCGTTGAACATCAAAAAGGGCGTATTGATATTTCGCAACCTTTTGAACGTTTAACCTTGCAACAAGCCTTTGAACGTTATGTTGGGATCGATTTATTAGAAACTGGAAATGATGCGATCCAATTATCAAAGGCGGCGAATTATCCTTTACGTCCTTATGAAACTTGGGAAGATTTGTTTTTTCGAATCCTTTTAGAGAAAATTGAACCTTATATTGGTCTTGAACGACCAACATTCTTGACCCATTGGCCGGTTAGTCAAGCAGCTTTGGCCCGTCGTGATCCTAGGGATTTGCGCGTCGCTTTGCGATTTGAGCTATATGCTGCGGGACTTGAATTATGTAATGCTTTTGAAGAATTGACCGATCCCAAAGAACAAAGAAGCCGATTTATTGAGGATCGAAAGCAGCGGAAAAAATTATATCCCGAAGTCGAAGAATGGCCTATGGATGAAGAATTATTGGAGGCTTTGCATACGATGCCTCCTTGTTCGGGTATTGCTATGGGTCTGGATCGTGTTGTTATGTTGGCAACACGTGCACGGCATATTGAAGATATTTTATGGATATGACGGTAGGTTAAGATCAATTTATAAACCATATTTGTAATAAAACGGTGGAGACCGCTTGTCGAATAGCCCGAGAACGGATAAAGCTAACAAATGGTAAAGTAATGTAAAAAAATAATATGCCGTTATTTCGCTGTAATCAGCAGGGATTTGTTAAAGTGATGCTGCAATCTGTTATAGAAAAGAGGATTTTAACATTGAAGAATATGAAAAAAGTAGCTCTATCTTTGGGGGCTATCAGCATATTATCGGTAACAGGTTGCGGTTACAATCGGGAATGTCAAACTTCTGGGTCGAATCAAAATAACTGCTATAAAACGAAAAGGGTTGATCCTTATAATATAAAAGGAAATAACTCGGTTTATTTTATTCCGGCTTATACGGGTGCTAAGGACTTTCCTGTGCCAGATATGCCGGTGAATACGGATGAAACCTTGGAGCAGACTATCCGGGCATCAATTGTATTGTCCGATTACGCAGCAGCTTTACGAAAAACGGGCTTTATGAAGCTTCTGGATCGTGTAGGTCCCTATACAATATTTGCGATTCCAAATGCGGGTCTAGAAACACCACCTTTCCCTGTAAATGGTTCGTTAATGGATGTAAATAATGAAGCTCTTTTGCATCAACTCATCGGATATAGTATAGTCAGAGGCAATTATTCACCCAAGAAATTACAACAAGCCATTCAGGAAAGCGGCGGTACCGTTGCATTACAGACCTATACGAACCAGCCTTTATATGTAACGATTGATCCAGCAACGGGTGAATTTGTTACAAAAAATCAAGCAGGGCAGATCAACCGAATTTGGGTTAATGGTATTCCACAAGTAAATGGTACTTTGTATGTCAGTCAGGGATTATTAAACGTTACGATGGAACCTGCTGCATTACCGTCTTTTTCAGCGCCCTTACCACCAATACCGGTTTCTACAACAACGCAGCAGGAGGAAAAAACAGATATGACTCCTGTTTATTCAACAAAAAGCCAGAAAATAGAAGAACATCTTGACCAACAGCTTACGGAACCACCGATGTTAATGCAACGTGCGAACTAATTAGTCGTTTTTACCGCCCTGATTAAAAGGGGGAAAAAGCAGGTTAAATTGTTGTTAGGCATCTCAGCTTTGTTCATGTTGGGCTTGTTTGATGGCATTTAGCATGGTTTGTACACCAGCCGTGATGCCATTAGGATGATTCCATACAGCGCTTATAACAGCTAAAAAATCAGCACCTGCTTGAACTAAGGGTTTGCAGTTCTGCGCTGTAATTCCACCAATCGCTACGACAGGAAGTTCCATCATTTCCGACCACCAGCTTAGCAATTCTACTGGAGCCCGAACATCGGTTTCTTTTGAAGGTGAAGGAAAGAAAGCACCAAAAGCAACATAATCAGCCCCCAATTCACCACCACGCATAGCCATATCACGGCTATCATAGCAGGAAACACCGAGCTGTTTATTCCCAATCAGTTTTCGGGTTTCTGGGATAGGCATATCATCTATTCCAATATGCACACCATCACAATCACATTCGACAGCTAAATCAGGGCGATCATTAAGAATAAAAGCAATATCTCGATCCTGGACTACAGGTTGGAGCACATCAATAGCGCGACGAATTTCATCATCGGATATATCTTTAAGACGTAACTGTACTGCCGCAATTGGGCCAGCATCTAATGCTTCAACGAGCAATGGTTTAAATTGTTTTGGATCTAAATGAGGGGGCGTTAAAAGATAAAGTTCACAATTTGCCATAAAGACCTCAGCGGCGCTTGATTGGACTTAAAGAAATAAACGACAAATTCTATAATCTCAAGGAAAAACAAAATGGGGGTTAAGAAACCCCCATCTAAGAAATCATCAAAGTTTTATAAAGTTATATTAGCTTTTGAAAATATTGATAATTTTATCCAGCATGGTCAAAGCATCTTTGCGTTGACGTTGGAAGGTGTTACGACCAATAATTGATCCTGTTGCACCCCCATCTTTTAGACCTTGAATGGTTTGATAAAGTTTATCATCAGTTGTTTGTTCTCCACCAGAGAAGAGAACAATACGCCGTCCAGCAAAAGCAGATTGCATAATATGTTCAACCCGTTTGGCTAAAGTTGAAATATCAACTTTCTGATCTTCATAGACTTTTTTCGCTGCAGGCAAAGATAAATGATCGGTTGGTGGCTTTACTTTAATGATATGAGCCCCCATCTGAGCTGCGATATGTGCTGCATAAGCGCAAATATCAACGGCAGTTTCTCCAGCTTTGTCCAAAAGCGGACCACGAGGATAACTCCATACAACAACAACCAAGCCCGCATCTTTTGCTTCGCGTGTTAATTCGCGCAGAATATTCATCTGTTCATAGCAATAGTCGCTGCCTGGATAGATCGTATAACCAATACCAGCACAACCAAGCCGTATCGCATCGGTTACTGAACCGGTAATAGCCTGATTTTTGATATTGCTTAAACTATTTGCATTATTCAGTTTAAGAATCGTTGGTATTTGTCCGGAATATGTAACCGCACCGCATTCCAAAGCGCCTAATGGTGCAGCATAAGCACTTAATCCTGCTTCAATAGCCAGATCATAATGATAATGTGGGTCATAAGCCGCTGGATTAGCAGCAAAGGAACGCGCAGGTCCGTGTTCCATACCTTGGTCGACCGGTAAAATGATTAACTTGCCTGTTCCAGCTAATTTACCATGCATCAACATGCGTGCCAGATTAGCTTTGGTTCCGGCATTATCTGTTTCATAATTGGCGAGGATGCTTTTGACTTGAGGGGTAAGTTTCATGCTCATAGTCTGATTTTTTTCCTTCTAAAGCCTGATATTAAACTACATATTAAAAAGGATACTGCAATCGCGTATGACTGGCTATTCATTTTATAGTTATATCAAATATATTGTTACGAAACGTTACGTTTTAAAAGTTGACGCGTTTTTGGACATGCAAGATCAAGGGATTTTGGCCGTGAAGGCAAGATCTGACTGTTTAGATCAGTTGCACGATAGACCAGTGTTTTAAATTGAGGCGATGTCGAATCAAAAATAATTTTCTTTTGACCTAGTCTTAAGGCAGCCATTGCCAAACCGCCATTACACCCACAATCGAGCATATGGTCAGGAACAATACGTAAAACCTTTTGTGTAAGTTTCATTAATGCCAGCCATCCTCGGACGCCGAGATACGCCGCCGCATTTAAGCTTGATAAAAATTGTAGATATTTCGTTTGTTTTGCTATATTTTGTTTCAAAAACGTAATATCTGTAAGATTATATACAGTAATAACAAGGGGATTGGTTTCGGATAAATCACGAAAATTGTTTACAAGGATGTTCTTTTTTCCGGTATATGTTGTTCGTTGATCAGGCATAATTTATTTTGTAGGTTATTGGTGGTTGAATGAAAACAGATTTTTATAATAAAGTTAATTGAGTAAAAAGAAATTTTCAGTTATGAATTTTAGGGACTGGGACAGGGAAGATCACGTGATTCAATCTAACAATCTCAATAAAATGAGACAGGACGAAGCGTCTACGTTAAATAAAGAGGATGGTGATACACAGCAGCGTCTGGAAAAGGCATTAGATATAATTGTGTCTGCTATAGAGAAACGAAATCATTTTTCTTCTACAGAACCTGCTCAGGCTAAGTTAGATTCTGTGGTTGCCAATCTCGATATGTTGATGGTACGTATTAAGGATATCCTTGAGAAATCACGGGATATGGATAAAAATCTTAAATCTTCTTATCATGAAGCAAAGAAATAAGTAATGGCACAGGTAACAGTGACAATTAATGGCTATGCTTATACCGTCGGATGTGATGATGGGCAAGAAGAACATTTACAGGCAATGGCACAAGAAGTAGAAAACCACATCGAACAAATCCGTAAACTCGGTGGGCAAAGTGGTGAAGGACGTTTATTGGCATTGGCCAGCTTATTAATGGCAGATAAATTATATGATCTTCAAAATCATATTAATGAAATCAATAATCAAAATACGATAAAAAAACTTGAAGAAGAAAATAAACGGTTAAAAGAGCAATTAATGCAGTTTACCATTCGTGTCGAAGGTATTGCAAACAAGCTTAAAATATCCTAAATATAATAGTGAAGCTATCTGGTGCGTTAGGCAGATCAACCCCTGGGCCGATAGCTACTTCCTAGGGAGCTGGCACTGTCGTCGACCGTGGTCACGTTAACTGGCGCCCACCTGCACATGCAGGTCCGGAAGGGATGATAGACCGACGGCCAAGGTGGCTTCACTTCGCACTGTTAGGGTATATGCGGAATATCTCAGAAACTAAGCAACGGCTTCGTTTGCAAATGATACAGCAACGTGTAACGCAGTCGAAACAATACCCATTACGAACACCTTTTTTAATCCAAAATATTATAGACGCAATCCAGAAGAATTTTAGCAATAATAGCATTATTGCTGGGGTATGGCCTTTAGAGAACGAGCCTGATCTGCGTCCTCTACTTTATCAGCTTTATGAAAAAGGGTATAAAATTTCCCTTCCAGAAACAACACCTAAAGGAATGCCACTTATATTCAGGAAATGGCATCCTGAAGTCGTTATGGAAGAAGGACGTTATAAAACCTTTCACCCACAGAGTGATCAGGTTATACCTAATGTTATTTTGGTTCCATTATTGGCATTTGATCGTCAAGGAAATCGTTTGGGATATGGTGGGGGTTATTATGATCGAACACTTTGTTTGTTATCCCATAGTGCCGCTATTGGATTTGCCTTTGCAGATCAAGAGGTAACGGTTGTACCAACAGATGATTATGATTGTGTATTGTCGTCGATTATAACGGACCAAGAAATTATTCAGATTAAACGGGGTTAAGGTGCGTATTATTTTTTTAGGGGATATTGTCGGACGCAGTGGTCGTGAGGCGATTTATAACAAATTGCCGCAGTTAAAAAACAGTTTAAAAGCAGATATTGTAATAGCAAATGGCGAAAATGCAAGTCACGGCTTTGGTCTTTCCCCAGCGATTGCAGAAGCATTATTTAAAGCCGGTGTTGATTGTATCACCTTAGGTAATCATAGCTGGGATAGAAAAGATCTCATTCCCTATATTTCAGAAGAACCAAGAATTATTCGCCCTTTGAATTATCCGGTTTTAACCCCTGGTAAAGGGTATCATATTATATGCTTGTCCGATAACCGTAAGATATTAGTAATTAATGCCATGGGGCGGTTGTATATGGATCTATTAGATGATCCATTTCGTTTGGTAGAAAACCTTGTCGCACAATATCCTATGGGTGAAAGTGTACACGCTATTCTAGTAGACATTCATGCTGAGGCAACCAGTGAAAAAACAGCGATAGGTTATTTTCTGGATGGCAAAGTTTCAGTGGTCGTTGGAACGCATACGCATATTCCTACAGCGGATCATCGTATATTACCCGCAGGGACTGCTTTTCAAACGGATGCAGGTATGTGCGGTGCCTATGATAGTGTGATTGGGATGCAGCAAGAGGCTGCTATTCACCGTTTTTTAACTAAAATACCAACAATGCGCTTTAATCCCGCAGAAGGCGAGGCCACATTATGCGGTATTTGGGTTGAAACAGACGATAAAACAGGTCTTGCGCGTAAGGTTGCACCTATCCGCTTTGGAGGTGAATTATTCGAAACTTTACCTACGCCTTAAATGATCAATTTATTGATTTGGGGTTAGGATATAAACGCAAAATTATAAATGTTTTGTTATTCTAGGAATGATGAATATTTCATTTATAAAAATCAGTCTATGATTTTAGGATGATAAAATGGGTTTAAAAAGGCGGAAGATGCATTGATCCATTTTTCTGGTTAACTTGATAAGGAATGAACAAATGCAATCATTTTTAATCCCAGAACAAATGTGTGCTGTAACCTTTGATACCCCTGGTGGTGCTGAAAATTTAAAAATTAGTCATTTGCCTGTTCCTCAACCCAAAGAGGGTGAGGTTTTAATTAAAGTCATGGCGGCAGGTATTAACCGGCCCGACATCGTGCAACGCCAAGGTTATTATCCACCACCACCAGATGCAAACCCGAATTTAGGTTTAGAAGTGGCTGGTGAAGTTATTGCACCTTCTGTTGGTTTGCCTTTTGAACCGGGTGATAAAGTTTGTGCTTTGGTCAATGGTGGTGGTTATGCTGAATATTGTACCGTTCCTGTAACGCAATGCCTTCCTTGGCCGTCTGGTTTTACCGCAGTAGAAGCCGCGGGATTACCAGAAACTTTTTTCACTGTTTGGACAAATCTGTTTGAAATTGGTCATTTGCGAAAAAAAGAGAAATTACTCATTCATGGAGGAAGTGGCGGTATTGGAACGACGGCTATACAGCTGGCTCATGCTTTTGGTGCAACGGTTTATGTAACAGCCGGTTCTGATGAAAAATGCGATTTGTGTAAAAAATTAGGGGCTCAAGAAGCAATCAACTACAAAAACGAAGATTTTGTAGATCGCATTATGGAATTAACTAATAAAAAGGGTGTCGATATTATCTTGGATATTATGGGGGCCTCTTATTTCAACCGTAATATTAAGGTTTTGGCTGAGGATGGGCGGTTAATCATAATTTCTTTTCAAGGTGGCGTTAAGGTTGAGGAAGTAAACCTTGCGCGTATTGTAACCCGACGGATTACAATTTCTGGCAGCACGTTGCGACCACGTTCTACGACATTTAAAGGGGAAATCGCTAAAATGCTTTATGAACAAGTCTGGCCCCTTTTATCTGAGCGGAAAATTAAACCGCTAATTGAGAAAGTATTTCCTTTTGGCCAAGTTCAAGATGCCCATCGTTTAATGGAGCAAGGATCGCATAGTGGTAAAATCATTCTTGATTTGCAAAAAGGTTGATTGTTTATAGCGTTAACGGGTTTTGTTTTTGCTTTGGTTTAAATTGCTCAACTGCACGCCATAAATACCATGCCCCTATTGAGCGATAGGGGCTCCAGCTTTCAGTGGCTTGCCGTAGTATCTTTGGTTTCGGTTGAATAGGAAGATTTTTACAAAGACGCCACCCTTCGCGAACGCCAAAATCATCAACAGGCATAATATCTAATCGGCCGAGCGTAAAAATCAGTAACATTTCAACAGACCAACGTCCAATTCCATGTAATTGGGTTAAAATATCGATTAATTCCTGATCAGACATTTCATTGGCTTGTTGTCGATTGGGAACTTTGTTGTCTAGGGTAGCTTGGGCAAGATGCTGTAATGCCATTGCTTTCCGCATTGAAAAACCGCAACGTGCAAGTTGTTCATGGGAAAATCCCGCCATTTGCTTCGGTGAAGGAAATGTCCCATTATTAAGGATAAGTAATCTTGAGATAATTGCTTCGACAGCTTTTGAATGCAGTTGTTGACCGGCAATAGCTCTGGCAAGCGCTTCATAAGGTTCTTTTTGTAAATCAATTTTTAAACGACAAAGCCCTTCTTTTTGAATTATTTTTGCGAGATCTGGGTCTTGTTGGATTAAATGTTGAGCTGCTTGTTGCCTTATCTTTTGCATGCTTGTTGATAATTTTTTACAATATAGATTTGAAAAAAGGGCTTGCCAGCACGTTCTTTGCTTGCAGCATATAATATTTTGTGACACAGAACATAGTAAACAATCCCAAACTATATGATTCACAAGACGAAAAGGCGGAGAAAAACAGTTTGATGTTACAAATTGCTCGCTCTTTTCTGAATCTTTTATCGCCGGATTATGTTCAGCATCCTGGTTATAAAATGGAAGCGGCTTCTACGCGGTCGAAAATATCCAAAAAACAGGTGCAAAGTTTCCGACCCGCTTTGGTTCCCCAATCTAAAACGAAAATCAAATTTACCGGTGCGGAACTGCTTAAATTTCCAGTGATAGAACAAAGCTATATGGATCTGGGATTTTATAGTGCATTGACCCTTCATGGGGCGATTGTTTTATTCTTTATTCTGGCAATTTTGTTCCATTTTCATTTTAGTAGCTCTAATTTTGGAAATGTTACGGAAGGTGAACCCGTAGATGTGATGTTCATACCCAATGAAGTGGGTTCAAGTGGATTAATGGGGGATGGATTATCAGGAGTTGATAATGCTCAAACGACAACAAAACCACTTGCTTCACCGCCGGTAACGGCATCATTGCCTTCTGTGCCAACGATGCCAGAAGTTTCTCAAGCGACAGCAAACCCAACAACCGAAGCCTTGCCACCTATAGAAGGTATAGAACCGTTACTTGAACAGTCCCCCAAACAATCAAAACCCGTAAAACAAAAGCAAATTAATCAGCCCAAAAAAAATCTTACTTTTTATCATCATTATAATCCACCAAGTCGTCCACAACCGCAGCGTAGACAACAATTACGTTCGCAAAATACATCACCATTTAGTAATATGGCCAATCTGGATTTCAGTGAGTCGACGCAAAAATCAAAACGCCAAGAATCCCATCATGTAACAAGAGGATCACGTTCCAGCATTGACCTTTCAACCGGGCCATTGGTTAAAAATGGAAAGATTAATGTCCCTTATGCAAACAAAGTAAGTATTCGTGGTGTTCGTTCAGATTACGGTGCAGAGATTGATGCATGGATTCAACGGCATATGTATTATCCAATGGATGCCGCAAAAAATGGTGAAGAAGGTTCGGCTTCGGTTCAAGTCGTTCTTGATCGGCAAGGTCATGTAAAATCTTTAAACCTTACAAGCTCTTCGGGTTCCGATGCGTTGGATAGCGCAATAACTGCAATGTTCAGAAATGCAACTTTGCCACCAATACCGCCTGATATTAGCAAAGATAATTTTGTTATTGATTTAACGATCAATTATATCCTGATCCGGCATTAATAAAGTATTTTTTCCATGTATGGATTGAATTGATAATTACATTTATAATAAATTTGTATCGATTTCTTTTTAATTTTGTAATTACAAATAATAAATTTGTCATTTTAATGATTTAGTTTGTTTTTTCTTAAAAAATTGATACATATATTGACAATAATAATAGCGTAAGGAAAATTTGTTTTTATTAAATAGAATAAAAACCTTTCTATAATGAAGAATACAAGTTTTTATTTCAGCATAATCAATATTTCAGGAAATAATTAAGATTTTCCGTAATTATTTACAATTTTACAGAAGCTATAAATGAAATTTTACTATTATATTAATTTTTAAGGGAAATTTATTTTATTAATAACAAATAAAAACCTGACAAATTATTTTCTAACTTGTCAGGTTTTGTAAGTATTTAGTGGTTAGAAAGAAGCGTTTCTTCTTTTGGAGCTAATCCCGCTTCATAAGGATCAGGTTGAAAACGACTTCCGTCTCTAGAAGCTAAATCTTCATAGGCTCTGAACCGTTCATCGACCCAATTCTGTGCCATCGTCATTAAATGGCTTGCTCTTTCAGGATCCGTTTTGCACAATGCTTTATAACGAATTTCATTATAAGCAAAATCGGATAAAGGAAGATGCGGTTTGTTGGAATCCAAACGGAATGGATTTTGACCATAAATTCGCATTCTAGGATCAAAACGGAATAAAGGCCAATAACCGGTAGCGGTTGCAAGATGCTGTTGATTTAACCCCTTCGTCATATCAATACCATGAGCGATACAATGGCTATAAGCCAAAATGATCGAAGGACCATCATAGGTTTCTGCTTCTCTAAAAGCCTGAAGCGTTTGCTGTGGATTTGCTCCCATTGCTACTTGAGCAACATAGACATTTCCATAAGCAATGGCTTGTAAAGCCAGATCTTTACGAGCAGTACGTTTACCACTTGATGCAAATTTAGCCATCGCTGCCAAAGGTGTTGCCTTGGAAGCCTGTCCACCCGTATTGGAATAAACTTCGGTATCCAATACCAGAATATTGACATTTTTCCCACTAGCTAGAACGTGGTCTAAACCACCATAACCGATATCATAAGCCCAACCGTCACCGCCGATAATCCAAATGCTACGACGCACCAGATGATCAATCAAAGAAAACATATTGCCAACGCGGCTATCTTTTTCTTGATGCGGTAATAATTTGACCTTAAGTTCTGCTATTCTTTCCCGTTGTTTTCGGATTTCAGATTCCAGTTGTTGAGGTGCATTGATAATTTCTTCAACAAAATCAGAATCAACAATATCTGTCAATTCTCTTAGCTGTTTGACAGCTAATTCAACTTGATTATCGGCAGCCAAGCGATAGCCTAGTCCGAATTCAGCATTATCTTCAAACAGGGAATTCGACCATGCTGGCCCGCGGCCTTCGTGGTTTTTTGCCCATGGGGTGACTGGTAAGTTCCCACTATAGATTGAAGAACAACCGGTTGCATTAGCAACTTGCATCCGATCGCCAAAAAGTTGGCTTAAAAGTTTTAAATAAGGTGTTTCACCACATCCTGCGCAGGCACCTGGAAATTCAAATAAAGGTTGAAGGAATTGAACGCCTCGAACATTTGAAAAATCAACATGCGCACGATTATTTACTGGTAACGTTTCAAAGAACTGAATATTAGCTTTTTCCCGTTCCAGAATAGGATGTTTATCCACCATATTGAGTGCTTTCACCCCAGCCTCTGTTGGACTATGAGCAGGGCAAGCTTCTACGCATAATGCGCAACCAGTACAATCTTCGATATAGATCTGTAAGGTAAAACGACTTTCAGGATAACCACGGGCATTAACTTCAACCGATTGGAAACCTTCAGGGGCGTTGGCAGCTTCATTTTCATGATAATAACGGGCTCGTATTACAGAATGCGGGCAGACAAAACCACATTGACCACATTGAATACAAAGATCAGATCGCCATTCAGGGATAACTTCTGAAACATTCCGTTTTTCTAATGCACAAGTACCGCTTGGAAATGTTCCATCAATAGGCATAGCGCTTACAGGGATGGTATCACCTTCACCTGCAAACATTTTTGCTGTGACTTCGCGAATGAAAATAGGTGAATTTTTCGGTACTAATTGTATTTTATCAATTGGGCTTGTTACATGATCTGGTACTTTGACTTCTTGCAAATGTTGTAAGGCACCATCAACAGCGGCATAGTTCTGTTGAACCACCTTGTCACCTTTGCGGCCATAGCTTTTCTTAATATGTGCTTTAATACTGGTAATGGCCTGATCTTTGGGAAGAACCCCAGAAATCGAGAAAAAACAAGTTTGCAAAATCGTGTTAATACGGAAACCTAAACCGAGTTCCTTTGCAACGGCGCTAGCATTAATAACGTAAAATTTGAGCCGTTTTTTAATAATCTGTTCTTGTACAGATTTCGGAATCTTGTCCCATACTTCATTTGCATCATACGGGGCGTTAAGCAAAAAGGTTGAATCATGCGAGGCATATTTCAAAATATCTTGCCGTTCTAGGAATTCGAATTTATGACAAGCAACGAAATTGGCATGTTCAATTAAATAAGGGGCATCAATTGGTTCCGGTCCAAAACGGAGATGGGAAATCGTTTGAGCACCTGATTTATGTGAGTCGTAAACGAAAAAGCCCTGAGCATAAAGACCAGCATCCTCGCTGATGATTTTAACACTATTTTTGTTCGCGCCGACCGTACCATCAGCACCCAAACCAAAGAAGACAGCACGTGTAATTTTACTGTCTTCAGGATTTAAGGTACTGTCATAGGTTAAGCTGGTATGCGTGACATCGTCATTAATACCTACTGTAAAACCATGATGGGGATGCGGTTTATCCAGTTCATCAAAAACGGCAATAGCCATTGCAGGGCTAAAGTCTTTATTAGATAATCCATAGCGTCCACCGATAATAAGTGGCAGGGATGAAAGCTCCCCTTTTGCAACGGCATTGGCGATGGTTACCACGATATCTTGATAGAGTGGCTCTCCACTGGCACCTACTTCTTTACATTGTTCAATTACGGCTATTTTCTTGACAGATTTTGGTAGAACTTTGAGTAGATATTCGGAAGAGAAGGGGCGGAAAAGGCGAACTTGAATGACACCGGCCTTTTCACCTTTTGCCATTAATAATTTGACTGCTTGAAGGGCTGTTTTTGCACCAGAACCCATAGCGATAATAACTTTTTCAGGTTCTGGGGCACCGTAATAATCGAAAAGCCTATATTGACGACCTGTTAATTTAGCGAAATCATCCATAAGCCATTGTAAAATAACAGGAACATTATTATAGAAAGGATTTACGACTTCGCGTGCTTGGAAAAAAGTATCCGGATTATGTGCTGTGCCACGGATAAAAGGATTTTCAGGATTTAAAGCACGTGCACGATGTTCATGGATTAGTTTTTCATCCATCATGGTTTTTAGAACGCTGTCATCAAGACGTTCCATGGTATTCAACTCATGGGAAATTCGAAAACCATCAAAAAAATGAAGGAAAGGCACACGCGATTTTAATGTCGCAACTTGTGCCAGCAAAGCAGAATCATGAGCTTCTTGTACGGTTGCGGAGCTAAATAAAGCAAAACCCGTTGTTCTTGCTGACATTACATCCGAGTGATCGCCGAAAATCGACAATGCGGACGTTGCCAATGCGCGTGCAGCAACGTGGAAAACGGTAGATGTCAATTCGCCAGCAATTTTATACATATTGGGCAACATTAACAATAACCCTTGAGAAGCCGTAAAGGTTGTCGTTAATGAACCCGATTGCAATGCACCATGAACAGCACCAGCGGCACCACCTTCACTTTGCATTTCTTGAATATAAGGGATATTCCCCCAAAGATTGGTTTTGCCTTCTGAAGCCCATTCATCAGCCAGTTCTGCCATGGTAGAAGACGGGGTGATTGGGAAAATTGCACAGACTTCATTTAGACGATAAGCAATATCGGCAACCGCGGTATTCCCATCAATAATTACTTTTTTACTCATCATTAAACCTCAGCTTGCATCTCGATGGCATGACAAGGGCATTGTTCGTAACATACCGCACAGCCCGTACATTTATTTAAATCAACATCGTAACCCTTTCCAATACCAAGCTTTTTAATGGCATCTTCAGGGCAGGCAGCATAACAATTATCGCATTCGTAACAATTTCCGCAGGACAGACAACGTTTTGCCTCATATCTTGCTTCTGATTCATTTAATCCTTCGAGGACTTCGGAAAAATCAGTACGTTTATCAACAGGAAGATGATGTTGTTCGGTTTTGATTGCATTGGAATAAATTGGCAAGTTCATAGCTTCGAAATGAACAATGCCATGTTTAGCAGGTTCTTGATATGTCGTTCCCTTTAACCATGCATCAATGTGGCGCGCAGCTTTTTTACCATGTCCAACTGCTGTTGTAACGGTGCGTTCTGCTGGGATCATATCACCGCCAGCAAAAATACTTGGATGACCTGTCTGCATATTGCGGTCAACAATGACGGTGCCGTCTTTTTTAAATTCGATACCATCAACTTTTTGCAAAAATTCGGTCTGTGTCGTTTGCCCAACAGCCAGAACCAGTGAATCAGCGGTTAGCGTTTCAAATTTACCCGTAGGAACAGGACGACCATTATCATCAAGCTTTACTTTTTCGATGGTAATATCGGTGCCGTCCATATTCTTAATGGTAGAGAGCCATTTGATTTTTACGCCTTCTTCTAATGCTTCTTCCATTTCGAATTGATGTGCGGGCATATGGGCCTGATCACGACGATAAACGATAATTGCATCATTTGCGCCCAAGCGTTTTGCAGTACGTGCTGAGTCCATAGCCGTGTTCCCACCGCCATAAATCACAACCTTACGTCCAAGCAATGGTTTTTCCCCTGTTCCGGTTTTGCGTAACAGATCAACAGCATCCAGAATTTTAGCCGATTCACGTGCGGGAATGTCAATATGGCTGCCAGCTTGTGCACCAATTGCAAGATAAACTGCATCAAACTTGCCGGCTTTTTGTTCAGCAATAACGTCATCAACCTTGTGATTAAGGTGGATTTTAACCCCCATGGTTAATAAACGGTCGACTTCTTTTTGTAAAATGTCGCGCGGTAGACGATAAGCTGGAATACCAAAATGAAGCATACCACCTGACACGGGGCCTGCTTCGTAAATTTCAACTTCGTGGCCAAGCAATGCCAGATGATAGGCAGCTGATAAACCGCTAGGGCCAGCACCAATAATCATGACTCGTTTATTTGTAGGTTCAGTTTTTGGGAACTGCCAGTTTTCTTCAAGCGCCTTATCCCCCAAAAACCGTTCAACTGCATGAATGCTAACCGGTGTGTTTAACTCCCCTCGGTTACAGGAATCTTCACAGGGGTGATAGCAAACACGTCCATGAATTGCAGGAAAAGGATTGTTTTTTGTTAATTCTACCCATGCTTCATAATAATTTCCCGCTTGCGCATGATCAAGCCAGGCTTGGATATTTTCACCAGCAGGACAAGCATGATTGCAAGGAGGTAATAGATCAACATAAATAGGATGACTTTTTCGTATCGCACCCGTGGTTTGTGGCCGCATGAGGTCAACCAAACCACTCATATCGTCTTGGATTTTAGTCATTTTCAAAAACTCCATTTCAGACAAATCATCACTTTAATTGTCTGTCATATGAGTGATGTAAGAGTAATGATTTACCGAATTTTTTTAAATTTCTTAGACTAAATTACTGAAGTAATTAATACGCTTATAGACCAATTTTTTAAATATTTGTAAAAATTTGTGCAGCAGTCGACAGATTTTGTAGATTTCCTCCATCAAATAACCGCAAGATCCAATCGAATTTTGTTAGAAAATAATGTTGAAATACAAGGGCAGAAAAATTATTCGAATTGCTTTTATAAGTGATTTGTAAAGTTATGCTTAGCGTGCAATACAAGTGGCTAAGAAAACAAGAATATTTTATTTGCTTAATATATTATTGACAATTTTTTATTTTCTTAGCATTTGAGTTGATGACGTTTATTCATTAAACTTAGCATATATTATTTGCTAATTTATAATGATAATCATTTTCATTAATAATAATTATTAAACTTTTAAAAAATATTTTTATTTAAAAGAGTTCAAATAAAAATGGCACGCGAAAAAGAAGATGTATTCGCATGCCAATAAATTATGTTTATCGAAAAGATAGGGTTAAAAACGAAGATGCCTAGTTTCTATTGTCGGCATCTTGGGAAGCTTTCGGGTGTAAATGTTCCAAACCAACGTAATAAATAGTAATCATGCGGTGGGGCAGCAATACTGGGTTTCAAACAATGATTGGGGCTCGACATGGCATGTGCTAGCTCGCTTTGAATATGATCT
The DNA here is from genome assembly GCA_945266285.1 of uncultured Commensalibacter sp. Taxonomy (GTDB): domain Bacteria; phylum Pseudomonadota; class Alphaproteobacteria; order Acetobacterales; family Acetobacteraceae; genus Commensalibacter. Next base: position 27,327 of record CALYOP010000003.1, on the reverse strand, counting down.
TCATTTGAGTAATCCTCAAATTTATGGAAATTTAGATGATGAATAAACGATAATGTAATACAACAACAAATTACACATGAAACCGCTTGGATATAAAGAGGTTTAAAGAATTTTGAGTGAATAGGAACATCTTCAAGCAAAGAGAGAAAACCTAAAACCCAAAATGGATACCATGGGATGAGTACCCTTGCGGTTGGAATAGGTTTGTGAAATATAAAACTGAGTATACAAATACTTCCTATCGAAAACAGTCCTACACTGATTAATATTAAACTGCGCATGCTTAGATTGCGGATTTGACTGATAAAGAATAAAGCACAGCCAATGAGTATATAAGGTGTCAGCCAATAGGCTTCCCAAGCTCCAAAATTTTGTAAAATAATATTTTGTGGAATAGCTTTATACCAACCGTCATAAGATCCAAAAACGCCAGCATCCGAATGTGAAACATGTTCAAGACAGAGTAAGGCTATTATTGCTGTTAAAATAAGCTCAATAATAACAGACCAAAATATGAAGTTTTTACAGGAATTTATGAGTGCAAAAGGCACTTTTTTTATGTGGAGTATTACAAAGATTGCACAAAAAATAAGAGAAGCGATTGCCAATGGGAAGCTGGTAAGATTTGCAGCGCCCAAACATAATCCAAACAAAATAAAAGACCCGTTTTTAACAGGTCTAAAAAAACCGATAACTAATGCCAGTTCAATTAGCCCAGCAGCAAGGCCATATCCTCGTGCAAGCGAGAAATAATCAATTAGAAAAGGCATACCAACTTGAAAAATAAAAAAAGTTTTGCGGTATCGGACAAAAGGCAACATGGAAAGACAGGCTGCAAGATAAGCAACTGCCGCCAAAATATTAGGAAGACGAATAACAATTTCTGAATTAGTACCCGTAAAAAGAAGCGAAAGGCGAATTAATAATGAATTAAAAAGATGATTATTCGCATAATCAAGCGTAAGTAAATCAGCCCAGCGTCGTGTATAATGAATATATGTCCATGATTCATCCCATGTCATAGAACACGAAGCAGCTTTTATGATAACGATGCTTCCGAGTAGGATTGCAGTTAGATACAGAAAACGGTTTTCCCATTTATTCACAATTAGTTATCCTATCATCTTAAAAAATGTTCATATTGGGTATGTCATAATCAAAGATGTTTTAGATTAAATATCTTTTGAAGATGTAATCTTGTCTTCTTCATGATATTCGGCATCTTCATTAACCGTCCATACATCGTATTTTTGGTATCCAGCGAGGATATTTTTTACGGTTAGTATAGCCGTCATCATGGCATGGTCTTGGTTATTATATTTATGCATTCCATTGCGGCCTACGAGATGTAAGCCTGCATAATCATTTTCTAAAACATTTTGTAAAGTTTTAACATTCGTATCATAATGGTCATCGTAAACAGGATATGCTTTTGGTTGACGTATGACGACCCCATCCACAACGTCGCTTGGAACAATTAATCCAATCTGTGTCATTTCATTGATGGCCATATGGATTAGCTCATCGTTTGGCATCGACCAGATTTTGTCAGTTTCAAAACAGAAATATTCTAACCCATAGCAATTATATGCCAAATCAGGAACCATTTCGGGGGACCAGGATTTAAAATTCTGAATACGGCCGACTTGAACCGATGGATCATGGATATAGATCCAATTATCATCAAACAGGCTTTTCCCTTTTGTAATTAAAGCAACGGTAAGGAAATCACGATATTGAAGTGAGGCTGCAGCAATTTTTGCAACTTTAGGTAGGGTAGGTTTAAGAATTTCTCCGAGTTCACGGATTGGCATTGAAGAAATCACATGATCTGCAAAAAATTCATGGCGTTTTTGTGTAGGATCTTCCGTTATGATTTGCCATGTTTTATCTTTTAAAAGATTAATTTCAACAACATTCATACCAAGCAAAACTTCATTTCCTTGTTGCTTAATACGATCCTTTGTTTTTTCCCATAACATTCCAGGACCACGTCTTGGATAATGAAAGCTGCCGATCAATGTTTTAATAACGTTTTTAGAATTCTGTTTTTGCTTTTTGAACCATAATGCATTCCAAATTGCTTTGGATAGTGAAAGCCCTTTTATACGTTGAGCTGCCCAGTCCGCAGAGATTTGAGTACAAGGAACGCCCCAGACTTTTTCCGTATAGGATCGGAAAAAAATAGTATAAAGACGCTTACCAAAATGATTTGTTACCCAATCTTGAAAATTTTGGGGATTACGATTGGGGTAAAGTCTGACATGTATATAAGAAATTATGCAGCGTAATGTTTCAATAATTCCAAGCTGTCGAAGTGCGTTTCCAGCACGCAAAGGGTAATCAAAGAATTTTCGTTTATATAAAATTCGAGATTTACGCGATCGTAACAGCAATGCTTCGCCAAGAAGCTCTTTCCATAAGGTTTCTATTTCTTGGGATTTTGAAAAAAAGCGATGCCCTCCGATATCGAAAGCAAAACCTTTATAAATTTCGGTTCGTGAAATACCACCAACATATACAGGATTTTTTTCAAGAACGGTTACTTTTACGTTATTTTTTCCCAGTATATAGGCTGCAGTAAGGCCTGCAGGGCCAGCACCGATACAGACAACGGATATTTTTTGTCCTTTTTGCATTTCGTAACCGTATTATATTAAGTATAAAATTAAAACTCTGTATCGTAATATACGATTAACGGTCAACAAAATATAAATAAAAGGATTAGCAGGTAATAAATTTAATAAGTTAATTGTTAAATTAAATGATGCTTTGACTGGTTATTATCTTTTCAATGATTAATCTGTCAAAGCATCATAATATTTAGCTCAAGTTATTTAAATTAAAAACGGAAATCTAATGATTCCATTACGAAAGAACCGTTTTTGGCTCCTGCTTGCCGAATAGAATGCGATCCAATAAATCCAGCAAAATCATTCGTCCAAACTAAATGGGGAGCAATAGCGTAACTTAGTGTAAGTTGCGGTACAGCGCCAATAAAACCTCCAGAGTAATTATCTCTTATTGGATAGTTGAAACCTGTCCCGTAAATCGTGTCATTTGTATTGGCACGCCATAAAACAGGTGCGTGTAGTTTGATCAAAGATTTCTTTGTTGGATTATAAGTAATTAATGGACCGGTGCTGATACTATTTGAAGAGGTTAGATAAAGCATCATATCCAGGTAATTTGCGGCTGGAAAATAGGGAACCGCAAAATTGCCAACAGAACCATGATTTTTATGGTAATTTCCTCCAGAGAAATAATCACTTTGTAAGCCTAAAGTTAGCTTTCCTGGGACGTTATTTACCGTGTAAGAAAACAAGGTATTAATGGCAAAAGCATTTACAGGACGGGAATCTCCTATATTTTTAGCAGGACGGAATTCGCCACCTTGATAAATACCTGTGATATCGAAATTGATTACACCCAAGTTACCACTAACTCTACCGCCGATATTGTCACGACGGGAAGAACCCGGTTGTAATCCGCCTATGTTAGCGGTAGGAAGTCCACCTTTGTAAAGATAACCAAGAAAGAATGCATCAACAAAAATCTTGCTTTCTTTTCCTAATGCGTTGAATTCTGGCATAGCCAGACTTGCATAACCCCCATAAAGACGGGCATTATAGCTTGGTCCATAACCAAAAATATGTCGGTCACCAAGATCAGTTTGCCAGAAATCGAATAAATCTACCCGAAATCTTTTCCAAAAAGCATAAGCTCTAACCCCATCCCAGCTTTGGCGAACATTGGTTAATTCGCGTGGTGAGGTAATCGATGGTGGGCCATCAAGGAAAAATTGTCGACCGCCCATAATTCCGGTTTTTGCACCAACAAGATTTGCTTTTAATTCTAGAAATCCTTGTTGAAGGTCAAGACGCTTTCTTTGGAAACCGGTTTGATAGCCAAAAGTGTTACTTCCGCCTGCAACGGCATTGATTAACTCGGCATAAGCACGAACATGAGATCCAACATGAAGATCAGCACCATATAAGCTACGTAATAACAAACGATTGGAATCTGTTTTTTTTGTAAATCCCATAAAAGGTTTACTGTCATAAACGTAACGAAGACGTTCATTGCCACTGAAACTGATCCAGATTGATCCAGAGTCATTGAGCGCAACATATTTTAATCGATTAAACCAATCTTTGTCTTTATTGGGGTCATTGCAAAGGCCACTCCAATCTTCGGCCCATCTTGCTTGTCCATAAGGTGCGTAGGGGCCAAAGCTAAACCATGAGTAACCACCAACGGCACCAAAACCACTATTGGTATTAAACAGTCCCCAATCAGGATGACGGCTTTCACCGTATTTTCCTGCGGCTGTGACAACCCCTTTGCAACGATTAGAGGGAATATTGATATCAGAGGTTGTAGTTTTGTTAAGATCAGAATTATTTTGTTTCTGTTCCGCAGCACTTGCGTAAAGCGGATTTGTAAAAATTGTTGCCAGAAGTAATAGAAAAAAGTATTTATTTTTTCGTTTTGTTTTCTTAAATAAAGATGTAGAAAAAGGTTTTAAAGGTAAATGAGTTTGAATTGTAGTAATTGCTTGATTCATAACGGTTTTGCCTCATTGTTGCAATGAATAGCTTTTACGAATCAAGTAAGGGCTTTCTTGATATTTAACTATTACCCATAAGTGTAATAATTTATCTTATTCTACCTATAGTTGCCTAATTACTTTGGCGGTGTAACGATAATCGATTTAACAAAACCAATTAGAACAATCGACCTATATGCTCTGTTATTGATATAAGTTACTTTATGTTTGTCGACAAATTTACGTACACGTTTTTTCTGTATTTGGATGGATTGAATATGCCAGAACGTGTATGCATCTATAATAACTAAAGGTTAGGATATATTTAACATAGATTGTTTATGAAAAAAAGTAATGAAACAAGAACAACTTCTACGCTATAGCCGCCACATTTTACTTCCAAAAATTGATCTTGTTGGACAACAAAAGATCATGGATAGTCGGATATTAGTTATGGGATGCGGTGGGTTAGGGTGTACGGTTATACCTTTTCTTGCAGCATCAGGTGTTGGTTCTTTAACAATAATTGATGATGATGTTGTTGATATGTCTAACCTGCAACGTCAAACACATTATACAAACGAAAATATCGGACAATTAAAAGCCGAAGCAATGGCTGATTATATAGCACGTCAGAATAGCGAAATCAGTGTAATGCCAATTTCTTTACGGTTAGATCAAAAAGCTTTAACCACCTTATGTGAATCTCATGATGTTATCGTTGATTGTAGCGATAATTTCAAAACACGGCATATGGTTAATAAAGCCTCAGTAGCGACAAAAGTCCCCATGGTTTTTGGTTCTGCTTTAAGATTTGAGGGGCAACTTACCGTTTTTGATCCTCGTGATTCGAAATCGCCTTGTTATGCGTGTTTATTTGATCAATCAGAAAATGAGCAGGATAATTGTTCTTTTTCTGGTGTCTTTTCACCTTTGGTAGGGATTATTGGTGCCCGGCAAGCCGCAGAAGCAATCAAACTGATTGTGGGTATTGGTGAAAGTGCCGTTGGCACCTTGTTTCATTATGATGTTTTAAGTCTAAAAGAATATCCATTAAAAGTGACACCCAATCCGCATTGTCAAATATGCAACGCTCGGTTGAAGGAAAACAGCTAGATTTTATCAAGACCGTTTTCTAACGCATAAACCGCGGCTTGAACACGGCTATGCAGATTCAATTTGCGTAATATATTTTGTACGTGAACTTTGACCGTGCTTTCCGTCAGGTTCAGGCTTCGTGCAATAACTTTATTACTAACGCCTTTGGTTAACCAGATCAGGGTTTCCATTTCTCTAGGGGTCAGACTTTCATAAAGTTTGTCACTGGTTTCTTGTGAATCCGGTTTTCTAAGCTGGTTTACAAGTTTGGTCGTCATTTCAGGGGAAAGAACACTATCGCCTTCCAAAGCTTTGTTAATACTTTTTAAAAGAAAATCGGCTTCGATGTTTTTAAGCAAATAGCCTTTTGCACCGAGGCGCATGCATTCAATCAAGTCCTCGTTTGCTTCGGATACGGTTAAAACCAAAATAATAAGGTCAGGGTGGCTATTCACCAATTGTGCCAAAGCTTCACGTCCACCCATTATTGGCATATCAAGATCAAGTAAAACGATATCTGGGTGGAGAGCTTCGACGAGTTTAATCCCTTCCAACCCATCAGAGGCCTCGCCTACGATTTCGAAATTCTTTTGCGTTTCTAATAAAAATCTTAGGCCACTGCGAAACAGCGTATGGTCATCTACAAGTAAAATTTTAATTTTATTATCGGTCATTCTTTTTATTCTTACTGTTTTTGAGGGAGCGTTAAAATGACTTGCGTTCCATGTTGGGGATTAGAGTGAATTGTGACTTCACCCATAATATTGGCAGCTCTTTCCGCCATAATGGATAAACCAACATGATTCGATTTCTTTTTCTCTATATTTTCTTTGTCAAACCCACATCCATCATCTTTTATACTCATTACAAATTTATCAGTATAACTGAAGTCAACAACAACATTTTTTGCTTGAGAATGCTTTCGAATATTGGAAAGTGCTTCTTGAAATATAAAGATAACCTGAAGCTCTTGTTCCCGGGTAAGGAAATATTCACGATCTAAACCATGCGTTATCACATTGATTCCGGTTTGTTTTTCAAGACGAGCCAAAAGATTATGAACGGTATCTTTAAAACTTCCCTGAGCAATACGTGTTCGGAAATTTAAAAGCAATTCTCGAACATCATCATAACATTCCTGAATACCGCGTTGGATATAAGCCAAGCTTTTTTGGGTTCGTGCTTCTTCATGTTGCGTCAATGCCGTTTTCAGCATTTGAATTTGCAGATTGAGAAAGGATAGCGATTGGGCAATACTATCGTGCAGTCCTTGGGCAATCAAATTTCTTTCTTCCAATACAGCAAGTTGTTTGTCGCGTAGGGCAAGCTGGTAGTTCTCTATACTAATCGCCAATTGACTGGTAAGAGTTTCAATAAGAGCATGATTTTCTGGATTAGGTTGATCTTTGCGAAAATACAAAACCATAAAACCGATACGTTTATCCAGATGTCTAAGCGGAAACACAACGATGTAATTAAAGAAAATTTTAATACATTCCGGGATTAAAAATCCATTTTTATCCTTCACATTAATCGTTTGTGTTTTGGTTTGATTCTTGAAATACGAAATATCAAAAAAACAATTGGTAAGATTATTACATTTTTGAATACTCTCAATATCTTCGGGTAATCCTTCGATACAGGCAAAGTTAATATGATCATTTGATTCACTTAACAGACCAATTACGCCCGCATTTGCATAACCAAGACGCATAATATTTTTTAAGAAAGTCTTAAGCATATTTTCTTGCGTATGCGAACCGTGAAGAAACGCAGTCATATCATAAAGAATTGAGAATTCACGGTTCTTTTCTTCAAGAGCCGATACTTTTTCACTAACCTTCTTTTCCAGATTATCATAGAGATCTTGTAGGTTATCAGCCATATGATTGAAACCTTTTGATACAACCCCAAATTCGTCATTGCGAATAATTGGTACGCGTTCAACAAGATTTCCTTGGCTGATTTCCTTTATTCCGTTTTTTAAGGTATTCAGAGGGCGGATAACGATTTTAAAAAGAACATAAATTTCGCCAAATGCAATAACAATAATTACACCAATCAACAATATTTGCAGAAATCGGATCCATACAATATTTCGGGTGTTTTTATTTTCAATCATTTGCACAAAATCGTCAATTTCACTGACGAAAACTTCGATTTTTGCAAAATCTTCAGGCGTTACCCTATAATCTTCATTTCTGTATTTCCCAAAAATGGTTAAGATATCGGTATTGAAAATCTGTTCGATATTTTTGATTTGTTTCTTTGTTTTATTATCTTCAAAAAAAACATTATTGTAATGGATATTACTTAAATTATTTAAGACCATTACAAATCGTTTTTCTTCCTGTAAGAGCTCATTTTGATTATTGCCTTGCTCTAATAAAGCGATCATACGATAAACACGCATTCTTAAGCTGCCGGCGTGATTAATGGCGATACCGCCATTCTCAAGCTGCCACAAGAAAGATAAAGCGAAACTTGTAACAAATATCGCAAATAAGACGCGTAAAATAACGGCAAATAATAATTTGGTCGACAGTCGATAATGTTTTAATGATATCATTATTTTTGTGTTCTTTTAAATTCACCACTGGCGCCACCTTGTTTTTGCACCAGATAAATGGATTCAATCGTCATGCTTTTATCAACCGCTTTGAGCATATCATAAACGGTTAACAACCCTATGGAAACGGCGCTTAACGCTTCCATTTCTACACCGGTTTTTCCGATTGTTTCTGCTGTCACGTAAATGGATAAACGTTGTTGCGATTCATCTTTTTCAAAATCGACGTGAATATGCGTTAAAGCCAAAGGATGACAAAGTGGAATTAGATTAGCGGTTTGTTTCGCACCTTGAATCGCAGCAATACGCGCAACTCCTAATACGTCGCCTTTTCGATTGTCAGGATTATCCAACATAGCAAAAGCTTGTGGAGACATGCGGATACTGCCTGTTGCTTGTGCTATCCTTTTGGTGGAGGATTTTGCAGCAATATCAACCATATGTGCCTGACCAAATTGGTCAAAATGGGTTAATTCGGTCATATGGAATCCTTAACTTAGTGAAATTTTAAATTTAGTTTAACAAACGTTTTGTTTAGGATAAATCAGTCTTTCTGCTTACCTAATTCGGGCAAACAGGTAATTGAATAGATAATTCGTTTAGCTTTATATTTTTGATATAATTTTTAAGATTGAAAAAGCAATGATAACCATTCGATATTTTGGCTTTTTAAAAGAGGCATTGGGTATTTCAGAAGAACAGATCGATGCACAATGTTGTAAAAATACAGCCGAACTCCTTGATTATTTAAGGAATCGTAATACGCAATGGGCCGATGTGCTTTCTGATGCAAATATCTTTAAACTCGTGGTTAATTTAAACGTTATTCATGATGTAACACCAATTTCTTCTGGTGATGAGGTTGGTATTCTTCCTCCTGTAACTGGTGGTTAAAACATGAAGCGTATTCAGATTCAAACCCATCCTCTTGATCCTATTCAAGAGGGGATGACCTTTCAAAAAGAAGCTATAGATTGCGGAGCAATTGTAAGCTTCACCGGAATTGTCAGAGGGAATGATAATCTGATTCCACTTGAATATCTTTATATCGAACATTTTCCTGAAGTAACGGAAAAGGAAATTGCGCTTATCGTTCATGAAGCCTACACAAGGTGGGATTTCAAAAATTGTACCGTCATTCATAGAGTAGGGAAAATAGCAGTCCAAGAACCGATTGTTTGGGTTGCAGTTGCCAGCGGCCATCGAACGGAAGCCTTTAAAGCAGCTGAATTCATTATGGATTACTTAAAAACAGATGCGCCTTTCTGGAAAAAAGAAATCCGGGTTGATGGTAGTTCACAATGGGTCAAAGCAAAAAATACGGATCAGCAGAAAAAACAACGCTGGTTATATGATGGAAAATGAAAAGCATAAAATTGCAGGTCTAATCCTTGCTGGTGGTGAAGGCAAAAGAGTAGGGGGAAAGGATAAAGGCCTTTTACCTTTTAGAGGATATCCTCTGATATACCAAACAATTCAGAAATTTAAATCGCAGCTGGATTGGTTGGCGATTAGTGCTAATCGGAATTTGGAACAATATCAGGATTTTAAATTACCGATTTTTCAGGATGTTGGTCCTTGGAAACATCTCGGCCCATTAGCTGGCATTGCCAGTGTTAGCCAATTTATTCCACAGAATATGGATATGATGTTCGTTGTTCCATGCGATACGCCTTTACTTCCTTATGATCTTTTGGATCATCTTAAATTGGCAATGCTTCGTAATTCTGAATGTCAGATTGCCTATGCCGCTACTGAAAATTCCATACATCCAAGTATTTTTCTTTGTAGAACGGAAATTAATTCGGAACTTCCTGAACATCTTGCCTCGGGTAAGCAAAGTCTGAAATCATGGATTTTTAGGCATAAAAATATCAAAGTTTATTTTCCCGATGAAATGAACTTTACCAATATGAATTATTTAGAAACTCTAGCTGGATATCAATAAAATGCTCGATTATAACCAAGCTTTGCAAGACCTGCTTTCTATGGTTGATGTACAGGATAAAACGCAAGATGTTGAACTTTATGATGCGATTAATCTGATTTTAGCAGAAGCAGTCACAGCACAATATGATTCCCCACTTTTTAGCAATAGCGCTATGGATGGTTATGCATTGGGAAGTGACAGTGAACAAAGCACACATTGGGAAATCGTTGATAGGGTAATTGCTGGTGATAATGTCGAACATATCCATTTACGTGAAGGTCAGGCAGCCAGAATATTTACAGGAGCACCAATTCCGATTGGTACGGTGACAGTAGTACAACAGGAATTATGCCAAGTTGAAAATTCTATTCTGACCGTAACAAAATCGATTAAAAAGGGTCAAAATATTCGTCAAAAAGGCGAAGAATTTCAAAAAAATGCATCGCTTTTGCAAAAAGGGCAAAAACTGAACCCAGCGATTATCTCTATTATAGCCAGTCAAGGTTATAGCCAAATCAAGACATTTAAGCCGTTGAATATTGTTGTCTTTTCTACGGGTAATGAGCTTATTGATCAGAAAACGCCATTAACACTGGGCAAAATATATGATGCTAATCGTTTTATGTTATTGAATTGGTTAAAACAATTACGCCATCATATTATTGATGGTGGAATCTTGCCCGATAACGCTGAACGAACTGAGCAAGCTTTATTAAAAGCTAGCCAATCAGCCGATATTATTATTACCTCGGGTGGGGTTTCGGTGGGTGAAGAAGACCATGTGCTGAATACGGTGAAAAAGATTGGTGAAATGGTGTTCTGGAAACTGGCAATCAAACCTGGAAAACCTTTTGCTTGGGGAAAGATCAAAAAAAGTAAAATATTTATGCTGCCGGGAAATCCGGTAAGCTCTTTGGTTACATTTCAACAATTGGTTGTCCCCGCTTTGCGTGTGATTGCCGGGGAGAGTGTTGAAAAATCAATGCCGAACTATCTGATGGCGAAAGCTGATTTTGTATTTAACAAAGCTCATGGACGGCGTGAATTTTTACGGGTTCATTTATACCCAAAAGATGACGGTCTGCATGTAAAAAAGGCTTCTCATCAAGGATCGGCAATGTTAGCGGCATTAATTGACTCGAATGCTCTGGCAGAAATACCGCCAAATACCATTGTTTCAGAAAATGATTTGGTAAAAGTTTATCCGCTTACTTATTAAGCGATTTAAAAGGAGTAATATGATGCAACTTGTTAAAATTGGTTTAATTTCTGTCAGTGATCGCGCAAGCAAAGGGGTTTATGTTGATAAAGGACTTCCCGCACTTCGTGAATGGTTGGATGATGCCGTTCTTAATCCAAAAGAATATGTAGAACGTTTAATTCCTGATGAACAGGATATGATTGAATCCACACTGATTGAAATGAGTGATAAACTTCATTGCTGTTTAATACTTACAACAGGTGGTACGGGGCCTTATCCACGGGATGTAACGCCGGATGCAACTTTGGCTGTTGCTGATAAGATTATTCCAGGCTTTGGGGAGCAAATGCGTCAAGTAAGTTTACATTTTGTGCCAACGGCTATTTTATCACGACAAGTTGGCGTAATTCGCAAACAAAGTCTGATTTTAAATTTACCAGGACGCCCGAATGCTATTCGTGAAACATTAAGTGGTGTTCAGGATGAAAACGGAAAAACAATTGTTCAGGGTGTATTCTCTGCGGTTCCATTATGCGTTGATGCAATTGGTGGTCCTTTTATTGAAACCAATGCCGAAGTGTCAAAAAGTTTTCGCCCTAAATCCTAACCACCCGTCGCAGCCATGATGCGATTGATCTGACATGGTTTTTCAATAAATTCATGTGATTTAGGCTTTAATTTGATGGCTTGGCATATGGCGTTTTCAAGCTCTGCATCACTGCAATTCGCGCGAAGTAGGGGTTGAAGCGCCATTTTGTTGTTTTGTCCCAAACACATATAAAGTGTACCATCAACCGATAAGCGAACTCGGTTACATGTTTCACAAAAATGTCGTGATAATGGGGTGATTAAACCTAATTTAAAATGTACGTTTTTCGCGGATTGCCAATAACGCGCCGGGCCATTACCAATAGGTTCATGAATTGGTAAAAGTGCATATTTCTTTTCCAAATCTTTTAAAATAAATTGCAAATCAATGTTTTTCGTTTGTTGCCCTGTATTGCCCATTGGCATGACTTCGATCAGACATAAAATAAAGTCATGCTGAATACAGAACTGGATCATATGTTCAATATCTTGCAAATTTTGACCAGGAATAGGAACCATATTAATCCGGATCCGCTTAAAGCCCACATCTTTTGCAATTTTCAACCCATTTAAAACCTGATCAAGACAATCCGAACCTGTAATTTTTTCAACGCATTCACGGCGTATAGAATCCAGACTAACATTCAAACGATTGACACCCGCACGATAAAGTGCATCGGCCTGATTGGCGAGTTGTGTGCCATTGGTGGTTATGGATAAATCATCAACACCGTCAATTTGCGATAATTGTTTGACAAGTATAGGGAAATTTTTGCGTAAAAGGGGTTCTCCACCCGTTAAACGGAAATGGCGAGTACCTAATCTTGCAAAAGCTGAAACAACGCGTGTCAATTCGTCAAAAGTCAACCAGTTTTCATGAGATTCAAAGTCATGATAACCTTTGGGAATACAATAATTACAACGCAGATCACAACGATCCGTTACAGATATCCTCAAATAATCAATTGTTCTACCAAAATCATCAACGAGCATTGTCAGAAGCCTGCATAGAATTAAATAAAACCCATAATAGATTTAAAATACGTTTACGAAACTTCGTAAAAAGGAGGGGCGCTTCTATGTATTTAGTATTAGATCAACCCGATTTCATCGGGGTGTATAGGATTTTATTTCGTTTCCATGACCGTTTTTTAATTCGATAATACTATTTCCGAACTGAGAAATATCTTCTGGATCATGAGAAACAACAATTACCGTAATGTTCAATTTACGTTGCCATTCATCAATTTGATTTCTTATCTTATTCCTTAATTGGTAATCTAATGCGGAAAAAGGCTCATCTAATAATAAGATTTGAGGTTGTTTGATCAAAGCACGTGCCAAAGCAACACGTTGTTGTTGTCCACCTGAAAGTTTTTCTGGATAAAAATCACCTAAACCCGTTAGTTCAAAGCGTTCAAGCCATTCTTCAACTTGAAGAAAATGACTTTTATGACGTGGATTGAAAAATCCTTTTGTTAATGGAAAGGCAATATTTTGCCAGACCGTAAGATGAGGGAAGAGATTATAATGCTGAAAAAGATAGGATATATTACGTGCTTGGGGTTTTTGATTGATCTTTTTTTCTACATCTAGAAAGACAATATCACCAAAAGAAATTTTCCCCTGCTCTGGAGTAATTAATCCCGCTATTGATTGCAATAAAAGGCTTTTCCCTGATCCTGATGGTCCAGTGATTGCAATTCGTTTTTGATTTGAAGCGAATTCAACATCAAGAAAAAAAGAACGCTTGGCAAAAGAAAATGAATTTTGAATATTCACATAAAGTCGTGTCATGAATTATCAGGTATGTATTTTATGAGAAGACAAATATTTTGCCGATAACAGTATAAAAACACATACGACCGAAAGAATGATAACCAGACTATTGGCAATAGTATCTTGACCGGATTGAACAGCTTCATAAATGGCAATAGACATGGTTTGTGTTTTTCCAGGTATGGAACCGGCAACCATCAAAGTCGCCCCAAATTCTCCAAGTGAACGAGCAAAAGCTAATAATAATCCCACAAGAATATTGGGCCAGGCAAGGGGGAGAAGGATCCTAAAGAAAATAGCAAAATTGGATATTCCTAACATCTGAGCAGTTTGCTCATATTGCTGGTTAATTCCTTCAAATGCGGTTCTTACTTGTTTAAATATCAATGGGAAAGTAACGATACTTGCGGCAATGACAGCACCTTGCCAGGTGAAAATAAGGTTTATTCCAAAATAATGTTCTAAACCATAGCCGATAAATCCGTTTCGGCCTAATAAAACCAACAGATAATAGCCTAAAACGGTAGGGGGCATCACCATCGGTAATGTCAGGATGGTATCAAGGAATTCTTTTCCCCAAAATTGTTTGCGCGCCAATAAAAATCCCAATGGCAAACCTAAAACCAGATTCACAATTAAAGAAAATACAGCCACTTTCAAAGAAAGGATTAACGCAAACCAGGGGATATACATAATGACTGATTAAGGTTGTGTAATTTGAAAACCGTATTTCTTTAAAATCTGCTGCCCTTGAGCAGAGGTTACAAAATGAATAAAGGAATCAGCTAAAGGTTTATGTTTGGTTGTACGAATAATCGCAATAGGATAGCTGACCGGTTTATCCAATTTAAGTTTTAAAAGGGTTTTTATCTTGTTTGGCATTAAAGCTGCATCACTGCCATAAACAAAACCTGCATCAACCTCATTACGATTTACATAATCCAATGCTTGACGTACGTTTTGAGTCGTAATGAGCTTTTCCTGCAGATTTTGCCAAAGTCCAGCATTTTCCAATGCTTGTTGCGTATAACGTCCTGCAGGAACAGTTATTGGATTGCCAATCGCAATTTTTTTGATCTTGATTGAATTGAGATCAGAGAGTTCATTGATCTTTAAATTGCTGTCAAATGGTGTAATCAACACAAGATCATTATAGGCAAAATCAACGCGACTTTTTGGAAAGATCAAATTTTTAGCAAATGCTTGATCCATTGTTTCTTCATCTGCGGATGCAAAAACATCGACTGGAGCACCTTGCGTAATTTGTTGTAACAATACGCCAGACGCAGCAAAGTTAAACAGAATTTTATCCGAAGGATGGGTCTTTTCAAAATTGCTGGCAATTTCTTGATAGGCATTATTCAAACTGGCTGCGGCTGAAACCATCAGTTCTTCTGCATGAACATTTGTATTCGTCATTCCGAATAAAAATAGTGAAATGCAAGCCGATTTTAAAAATTTACCCATCCTGTTCATCCTTCTGTTTTACTAAGGCATTTTAAAGCAATAGCTTAGCGTGGTCGAACCAATTGCCATACTCTACCTAAATAGAATACGGATGCAAAGCCACTAAAGACATGAACAAGTCGTGTGAATGGAAAGATTGCAAATACACTCATTCCCATAAATAAATGGCATTTAAAGATGATCGAAGCACCAGAAATATAGTCAGATGCATCTCCACGTCCTGTTACAATATGTTGGGCCCAGGTCATCAAACGTACCATTTCATGGCCATCTAAATGATGTGCTGAAACGAAAATCGTTGATAATCCAAGTAACAAAGTTGCTAATAACCAGATTAAAAGGAATTTATCACGCCATGAACTATTGGCATTTATCCGATCAATGGCAAAACGACGATAGATCAAAAGAAGTAAACCAACCAGGCAGCATACACCCATTATCCCACCCAGAGACATAGCGAATACTTGTTTTGCTGAATGAGAAACACCCAAGGTATCCCATACAACAACCGGCGTTAATAATCCGCCTAAATGACCAAAAAATAGACCAAGAATACCGACGTGAAATAAAATATTTCCTAAGCGTAAATGACCATTATACAGAATTTGGCTGGATTCACTTTTCCATGAATATTGTTCCTGTTCAAAACGAATTAAGGAACCAACAAGGAAAATAGTTAAAACAATATAAGGGTAGATTCCGAAGAAAAACTTATCGAGGTAAAGCATTCTCTATTCCTCTGTTTTTATCAAGGGTATTTGATGAGCAAGTAGCACAGACGGCATTCGGTTGTAAAAGTGGTTCCAATCCTTCGGAATTGGGGCCAAATTTGGCCATAGCTTCATCCATGTCACGGACAGGCGGCGTAATTAGGGGTAATGGTGCTGTTGGAGAAATTTCCACCAACAGGTCAAAAATACCCGCATATACGGATTCTTCTGATTTTAATTTCTTTCCAATCGTTGCAACAACATCAATAGAGGCTGATAGCAAATCAAAGGCTTGTTTTTCTTCACATAAAGAAAGAAATTCCAAGAACAAAGGAAGAAAATCTGGAAGTTCATCAGAAGCCTGTAAATCGACACCGGCTTCACGATATTCTTCCAAAAGTTCAACCAAAGCGGAACCGCGCATACGGTCTTCGCCATAGATATGTTCAAAAAGATGAAGGGACATCCGAGGATTACGATCAAAAGTTTGAACGTAATCTTCTTGCAGGGTGACCAAGTCTTCTGTTGCCAACTTTTCTAAAAGAGGCTCCAGTAACTGGATATCCCATTTATTTTGTTCTACGGATGTCGCCAAATGCAAACGGATATCCGAAAGATCGTCAATCAATTCCTTTTCTGGGTAACAGAGCAGAACTGATAAAATTTTGAAAATTTCCATCGTCTAACGCTATTTGTTACGGTTTAATTCACGATCATGTTCCTGATCATGAAAGATAACAGGGGACGTTTTTCTTGTGAAAATACTGGCTTTGCTAACGCCTTCAGAACATCCATTACCAAAAGAAAAACCGCATGATCCTTTTTCCATAAAGGCATCTTCAGCCATTTCTTTATGCGAAGATGGAATAACAAAACGATCCTCATAATTGGCGATTGCCATTATTTGATACATTTCATCCATTTGCTCTGCAGAAAGATGCGTATTTTTCAAAGTAGAAAGATCCGTCTGTTTATCTACGGAACGACTACGCATATAGCGACGCAGAGAAATCATGGTTTCCAATGCTTTTAGGATTGGTTCCTCTTTACCCGCCGTTAATAAATTGGCTAAATAACGTAATGGAATTCGCAGATCTTTTAAATCTGGGATAATACCATTTTTACCAATTAACCCATTATCGATTGAAGATTGGATAGGGGATAAAGGTGGAACATACCAAACCATTGGCAAAGTACGGTATTCGGGATGAAGTGGAAATGCAATTTTCCATTCCATTGCCATTTTATAAACAGGCGAATTTTTGGCCGCATCTAACCAATTTTGTGGAACACCTTGTTTTAATGCTTCCTTAATGACATCAGGATCATAAGGGTTTAAAAATATATCCAGTTGCGATTGATAAAGATCTTGGGGATCTTCTGCCGATGCTGCTTGTTCAATTCGATCAGCATCATAAAGCAAAACACCAAGATAGCGGATACGACCAACGCAGGTTTCAGAACAAACAGTAGGTTGTCCACCTTCAATACGGGGATAGCAGAAAATGCATTTTTCAGCTTTTCCAGAAACCCAGTTATAATAGATTTTCTTGTATGGACATCCTGAAACGCACATTCTCCAGCCACGGCATTTGTCTTGATCGACCAGAACAATACCATCTTCTTCACGTTTATAGATTGAACCCGATGGGCAACTGGCAACACAAGCAGGGTTCAAACAATGTTCGCATAAACGTGGTAAATACATCATAAATGTATTTTCAAATGTTGCATGAATTTCTTTTTGAATCCCTTCAAAAAGAATATCCTTAGCACGCTTTGAAAATTCGCCACCAAGATCATCTTCCCAGTTGGGACCCCATTTGATCTTATCCATTTTTTTACCAGTTATGACCGATATTGGCCTTGCTGTGGGTGGGGTCTTTACATCAGGAGCGTTCTGCAATCTTTCATAGTCAAAAGTAAAAGGCTCATAATACTGATCAATAAGGGGCAAGTTGGGATTGGCAAATATATTCGATAGAATTTTTAAACGGCTACCTTGCTTTGGCTGCAATTTGCCATGATTTAAAACCCAACCGCCATTATATTTATCTTGGTTTTCCCATTCTTTTGGAAAACCAATACCGGGTTTGGTCTCAACATTATTAAACCATGCATATTCAACACCATCCCGGCTTGTCCAAACGTTTTTACACGTTACTGAGCAGGTATGACAGCCTATACATTTGTCAAGGTTCAATACCATGCCAATTTGTGCTCTGATTTTCATTGAATTATCCTCTTACGCCTTGACTGTCTGGGGTTGATGAATGGTTTCAGTTTCTTCCATCCAATCAACTTTTTTCATTTTTCGAACGACGACGAATTCATCTCGGTTAGATCCAACGGTTCCATAATAGTTAAAACCATAAGCAAGCTGCGCATAACCACCAATCATATGGGTTGGTTTAAGCACGGTTCGCGTTACAGAGTTATGGATACCACCACGTTTTCCAGAAATTTCAGCTCCAGGTACGTTTATGATTTTTTCCTGAGCATGATACATTAAGGTCATGCCTTCAGGTACACGTTGGCTTACGACAGCTCTTGCCGTTAATGTTCCATTCAGATTGAAAACTTCAATCCAGTCATTATCAACAATGCCTGCCTTGCGTGCATCGACTTCAGAAATCCATACATTCGGACCACCACGTGATAGGGTTAACATACGTAAGTTATCTGTATACGTGCTGTGAATGCCCCATTTTTGGTGTGGTGTAATGAAGTTAAGGACGATTTCTGGATTACCATTTTGTTGTTTACCAAGTATTTTCTTGGTCGTTTTCAGGTCCACAGCCGGTTTGTAAATACAGAATCCTTCACCAAATGCACGCATCCATTGATGATCCTGATAGAATTGTTGGCGCCCGGTTATGGTTCTCCAGGGGATATATTCATGCACATTGGTGTAACCAGCGTTATAACTGACTTTATCGCTTTCAATACCTGACCAAATTGGCGAGGTAATAATCTTGCGGGGTTGTGCTTGGATATCACGGAAGTGAATGGTTTCATGTTCCATGGATCGTGCTAGATGCGTATGATCAATACTGGTATGTTTACCCAATGAATCCCAAGCTTTAACAGCAACATGTCCGTTTGTTTCAGGTGCTAGACCTAAAATCATTTCCGCAGCATCAATAGCGGTATTTAGCTTAGGTTGTCCTTTGGCGACACCATCAATAACCGTGCCATTGAAATGACGCAGTCCTTCAACTTCATCCTTGGTATCCCAATGAATCCCTTTACTTCCGTTCCCCATTTTTTCCAGCAGAGGTCCGATTGAAGTATATTTTTGGTAAATTGCACCGTAATCACGTTCTACGACGGCCATAGCTGGCATCGTTTTACCAGGGATAGGATCACATTCGCCTTTTTTCCAATCTTTGACATCAAAAGCCTGTCCAAGTTCCTGTGGCGTATCATGCATCAGTGGTGTAAGCACCACATCCTTTTGAACACCCAGGTAATCTTTACCGATTTCAGAAAATTTCTTGGCAAGTAACTTATAGATTTCCCAGTCACTTTTGCTTTGCCATGCAGGTTGTACGGCTTCACTTAATGGATGGATGAATGGATGCATATCTGAGGTATTCAGATCATCTTTTTCATACCATGTTGCGGTGGGCAGAATAACATCAGCATAAAGACAAGTTGTCGACATACGGAAATCAAGCACTGTAAGTAAATCCAGCTTTCCTTCTGCGGCAGGCCTGACCTTTACTTCTTTAGGTTTGATACATTCTTCTTCATTACTAATGACTGCGTTTTGGGTTCCAAGAAGATATTTAAGGAAATATTCATGTCCTTTTCCTGATGACCCTAAGATATTTGAACGCCAGACAAACATATTCCGTGGGAAGTTAGCTGGATTGTCAGGATCATTACAGGCCATATCAATCGTACCGTTCTTTAGTTGTTGAACAACATAAGGAACCGGTTCTTGATTATTCGCTTCGGCTTGTTTGACGATTTCTAACGGGTTTACGGATAATTGTGGAGCAGAAGGAAGCCATCCAAGGCGTTCTGCCTGAGCATTAAAATCAATTAATGCCATTTTTTCAAATACATTACCCGTATCAGAAGCAATGATTTCACTCGCATCGAGCTTTTCATGACGCCATTGACTGGTATGGTTATAGAAGAATGACGTACCATTCATATGACGTGGGGGACGGCTCCAATCCAACCCAAAGGCTAAAGGTTGCCATCCGGTTTGTGGACGAAGTTTTTCCTGTCCAACATAATGGCTCCATCCACCACCGCTTTTACCAACACAACCACACATCATCAGCATGTTGATAATACCACGATAGGTCATATCCATATGGTACCAGTGGTTTAATGCTGCACCAACGATAACCATGCTTTTACCATGGGTTTGATCAGCATTTTGCGCAAATTCACGAGCAACCTGAATGACTAATTCTGGTTTAACGCCTGTAAATTTTTCCTGCCATTTCGGTGTATAGGGTAAATCATCATTATAACTTTTGGCGCCATCACCAAAGCCACGATCAATACCATAATTTGCAATTGAAAGATCAAAAACAGTAGCAACATATTGTTGGGTTCCGTCTGCAAGGGTAATTAATTTTGCAGGAACTTGACGGATAAATTTCTCTATTCCGGATTCTCCGGCAAAAAGATCGAAACCAACTTTTACGGTTGCATCATGTTGACCCATTAAACTCAAACGGGCTTTGATATCGCGGTTTTTGCTGTCTTGTTCGGTGAGGTTCCATTTTCCACTTTTATCCCAACGGAAGCCAACACTACCTTTTGGTAAAACTAAGTCATTGGTATTTTCATCAATGACTACCGTCTTCCATTCAGGATTTTCATTTTCACCGAAATGATCAGCAAGATGGCTGGCACGCAAGAAATATTCAGGAACAAAATGGTCATTTTCTTTCTTGAGCATAACCAGCATCGGCATATCCGTATATTGACGGCAATAGCTGGTGAAATAATCTGAAGGATTATCTAAATGGAATTCTTTTAAAATGACGTGGCCCATTGCCATCGCCAAGGCTGCATCGGTTCCCTGTTTTGGGGCAAGCCAGATATCACCAAATTTAGCCATTTCACCGTAGTCAGAAGAAACAGCAACCGTTTTTGTTCCTTTATAACGGACTTCGGTATAGAAATGTGCATCGGGTGTACGGGTCATGGGCACATTTGATCCCCAGACCATCAGATAAGTTGAATTATACCAATCTGCCGATTCCGGAACGTCAGTCTGTTCGCCCCAGACTTGAGGGCTGGCTGGTGGTAGATCGCAATACCAGTCATAGAAAGATAGACATGCCCCACCAATTAACGATAAATAACGTGCACCCGCAGCGTAACTTATCATGGACATTGCTGGAATAGGGGAGAAGCCGCAAATGCGGT
The DNA here is from genome assembly GCA_945266285.1 of uncultured Commensalibacter sp. Lineage (GTDB taxonomy): Bacteria > Pseudomonadota > Alphaproteobacteria > Acetobacterales > Acetobacteraceae > Commensalibacter. The sequence goes on along the minus strand of CALYOP010000003.1, from coordinate 6,036 downwards.
CGGGTCCGAATTTTTTAATCGTGAAATTATTTGCTGCAGCAACAATTTCAGAAGCTTCATCCCATGTAGAGCGTACAAAACCACCTAACCCACGACGTGATTTATAAGATTTCGCAAGTTCAGGGGTTTGACTAATATAGGCCCATGCGGATACGGGATCTTTGCTTTTACGGGCTTCGCGCCATAACCGGGCTAATTGTCCACGGATCATTGGGTATTTTACCCGCTGTGCGGAATAAACATACCAGCTATAAGATGCACCACGTGGGCACCCTCTGGGTTCATGATTGGGCAAATCAGGCCGAGTACGCGGATAGTCAGTCTGCTGGGTTTCCCATGTGATCAGGCCGTTTTTTACATAAATTTTCCAGCTGCAAGAGCCTGTGCAGTTCACCCCATGGGTAGAACGTACAATTTTATCTTGTTGCCAACGTTGACGATAAGCGTCTTCCCACTTACGATCCTCGTTGACGACGGCACCATGACCATGAGAAAAGCGGCTTTTGGTTTTTTTTAAGAAATTTAACCGATCCAGCAGATGGCTCATTTCTATCTCCTTAATCCAAACAATTTATTATTTAGCATTACTTGCTGAAGTCTCTGAGCCTTTACGAAGGTAGAAAAACCAGTTGATCACAACACAGCTAACGTAAAAACCAATCAGACAATAAAATGCAAAATTGATAGAACCGTAGTGGGTTATTGAATAACCAAAGAATTTTGGAATTAAGAAACCACCATAAGCTCCGATAGCACCCATAAAGCCTAATACAGCTCCGGATTCTTTAATTGCATTTTGCGTTGAAAATTGAGACGACTGAGATGCTCTTTTTTGATGATAACGTAAGAAAATGCCAGGGACCTGTGCAAAGGTTGAACCATTTGCAAGACCGACAAAAGTGAATAAAAACAAGAAGCTCATTAAAAATCCGATAAAGCTTCCTGGATGACCTTCACCCGGCAAGAAGAATAATACACAAAATACACAAATGATAATGCCGATGAAACTCAGAAGGGTCATTCTTTCGCCACCGAATTTATCGGATAAAGTTCCACCAACAACGCGGAAAATCGATCCCAAAAGCGGCCCTAAAAAGGCATAGGATAAAGGATCTACTTCGGGAAATTCGCGTTTGATCAAAAGTGGTAAAGCTGCTGAAAAGCCAATAAAAGAGCCGAAAGCTCCCAAATAAAGCCAGCACATCAACCAGTTGTCAGGACGTTTGAAAATAATGGCCTGATCACTAAAAGAGGCTTTGGCTGATGAAAGATCATTCATGCCAAACCAGGCACAAATAATCATAATAACGACAGGGATAACCCAGATATAAGCAGCGTTTTGTAACCAATAGAGTTTCTGCACACCATCATGAGACCAGATTTGTGGAGCACCACCAATGGCACCGAAAATACCAACCCCAATAATCCATGGCACAACAAACTGAACGACAGGAACACCAAGGTTACCAAGTCCAGCATTAATACCCGTTGCACTTCCTTTTTCAGATTTCGGGAAGAAATAGCCAATATTTGACATGGAAGAACTAAAGTTAGCACCACCAAAACCACATAATAGCGCTAAAATAGCCATAGTGGTGAAACTGGTATTTGGGTTTTGAACGCAAATACCAAAACCGATCAACGGAATTAATAAACTGGCCGTTGAAATAACGGTCCAGCGTCTTCCCCCCACAATTGGAACCATAAAGGCATAAAAAATTCGAAGGGTTGCCCCCGATAATGCGGGTAATGCTGTTAGCATCATGAGTTGATCTTGTGTGTAATGAAATCCAACACGTGGAAGAAAAACGACAATAACGCTCCATAATTGCCATACAACAAAAGCTAATAGCAATGCAGGTACCGAAATCCATAGATTACGGTTCGCAATCAAACGCCCTTTTTCTTTCCAAAATGTGGGATCCTCCGGTTTCCAGTCTGTTATTACTTTCGACATCTTTATTCACCCCCTAATTAGGAAAAAAATTAAAAGATTATTAAGATCATTGATGCAAACATTAGTTAACCGCCATATTATGAGGCTTTAACTATTGAGCCAATTATTCAAAAGATGAGTGACTTCTCGCAGATGATTTAATAAAACTAGTTATTTAGTGGTATTGATCATCTTCAATTGTAATTATGAAGATGAATATATCGAATTTATAACGTCATCAAAACATTCAAGTTCCAGATTATCGCAAAGCCAAAAGACCCTTTAATAAGTCGCTTTTAAGGTGAAGAAAAAACTTCTTCCGGCTTCTGGATAGCCTGCTGTTAATTGATAGTTTTGATCCAACAGATTTTTGGCGCCTAATCCAAATTGCAATTGATTGGTTAGTTGATAATCAATATGGGTCGCTAAATTGACATAATGACCGGTTCTGAAATAACGTATGCCAGTACTGTCGGTTGTCCATCGATTTGCAGCAATATCTAGACTAGGCATAATGCGTAGTTTTTTGATGGGTTTCCATTCGGCATAGATAAAGGCTTTATGTGTTGGAACATCGGTAGGGCGAAAGCTGTCATTTGAAGGATCAGAAAGCGTTCGGTGGATATAAGTATAATTTCCACCAATGAGAAAAGTAGAGATAATGTTGGCTTCAGCAGATAATTCAAACCCGGTATAATTCCCATGACCAAGATTACGACTTTGCGTTACAGATAACCCATCATAAATCATAGGAAAGGATACAATAGCATCCGTAACATGGGAGAAAAAGAATGCTCCAGAAACGTTTATCTTGCCAAAATCATGAGATGCTCCAATTTCATAATTTTGCGAACGTTCTGGTTTTAAACCTGGATTGGATATTGCACCCCCAAAGCGTGTACTAAAACGTTCAAATAGGGTTGGAAAACGAGAACGATCAGAAAAGCTAACATAAGTTTTGGTTTGTTTATCGACTTTCCAAACCAGGCGTGCTTGGCCATTCCATGAACTGTTATTTTTAATGGGATAATAAATCATCCCATTACTAAATCCCTCTGCGCGATTTAAAAAACGCCAATCATAACTAATGGCTGTTGTAAGTTCTAAATCGTTATTTATATGCAATATATTTTCAAGGGCGGCACTGTAGCTTTCTTCTTTTGATTTTTGTGTCGGTTCATCAATTGCAGCAGGAAAGACATGATTATGTTGGCGATGTTCGTCTAACCGTCCATAAAAGGCAAAACCTAAAGTATCGCGTTTACTGATATCATAATCCAGACGGATATTTCCTCCATAAGCCGTATCATTGTAATAGCTATTAAAGGCTTTTTTTATGCTTTGACTATTTTCGTGAATATTATCGAAACTACGAAGCATATTGTAAAAAGTATTGCGATATAAGCGCGAACGTAAAAACAGCTTGTCGGTTAGTGCCGTATTGGTCATTAGGGTTAAAGAATCAATATCCCAATTGGGCCATGTCCAATCTTTTTGATAAGCCGGCGGGTCGATTGTGCTTAAAGGTGCACGTTTTTCCCCTTCTTGACGGGTGAAACTCAAAACATATTCATCCGTTTCATTGGGGGTAATCCCAATTTTTGTATTGATTCGCCAATCCAATGAATCTGAAAAAAGACGCTTTCCTTTGCCTTGTGAAGCCGTTGGTTTGAAATGAGAAGAAAGGTCAATATGATCGACGTTATATTCGGAAAAGCTGAATTGCGTATACCATTTTTCTTGGCGTGTTCCAGCAAAACCATAAACGTTATAGCCACTATAACCGCCATCATGATCAAGATTGGATGTGGCTCTAATTTCGGCATCGACTTTTTTTGTGGGTTTGCGTGTGACCAGATTAATCAAACCCCCCATGCCATCAGGTCCATCAAGAACCGAAGCATATCCTTTATCAATTTGGATTTCAGCAATATCAGGTGTTAAAAAACGACCATAATCCAATCGGTTATCAGCAGGTAAATAAACCCTTACACCATCTAAAAGCAAAGGCACCTGAAACCGGTTGAAACCCCGAACATAAATCATACGCTCGTTACGGGCATTCCCTGTATAAGCAACATTAACGCCAGGTATAATATTAGCTGCTTCATCTAAAGTATTCAGATTGAAATCATAAATAGCTTTTGAAGAAACGGTTGTACTTCCAACAATGTTTTTATGATTATTGTTGTGTCCATAAACTGTAATTTTTTCTGGGGAAGTATCCGATAGAACAATAGGTGAAAGATTATCTGATTTATGATTTTTGTTTTCTTGCTCAGCAGCAAAAAGTCTTTCAGGAGCAATAATTAATAACATACCTAAAAAAATTGAAGAAGATGAGATTTTCATTAGGTTTATCCACTAAAAAAATTGTCCTATGCCATGCGTTACTTCATTTTTTATTGGTTGATCAATTCACTGAAAGATTAAGTTGTAAGTAAAAGCAACTAATTCTGAAGAACTATTTCAATCCACATAAAAAGTCATATGATGATTTCACAAGCAGATTTTACAGTAACGGAACGAAGGAGAGGTACGTTGCATCGACATATTAAATTTTTGGTTACGGGTTTTATTGGCTGTCTCATTGCATCGAACCCAACTTTTGCACATAACGCAATGGAGGATTCTAAAACGGATTGTGCAACGACCAAAGTTGCATTACCCGAATATATGAAATCGTGGCCTAATCCTTTACCTTCTGCTTTTGCTCAGAAAAATGATGATTTAGGTAAAAATTTCATACCTATTGGAAAAACGGTTAAAGGTGATCTTTATTCCAAAGGATCGGTTCAATTTGTTGATCGTCCTGAAGAACCAGGTGGAAGTATCAGTTATGCAGGGATGTTGCCATTCAAAATTGAAAAAGAAGGCACCTATAGGGTTATTATTGGTGAACATGCATGGATTGAAATTGTTCAGAATCACCAGTTTATAAAGTCTTCTCATCATCAACGGGGACCCGCATGCGTTAATGTTGGCAAAATGGTCGATTTTCCGCTTAAGGCGGGTAATTACGTTCTAGAATTATCAGCAAGCGGAAAACAAGTTATGAAAGTTCTCATTGTACCTGTGCCATGATGAACAAATATTTCAATAAATATATTAAATTAACGTCTGCAATTTCGTTATGTCTAGGTATTGCAAGTCTTTCCGTAAGCTATGCAGCTGAAAGAACAAATCAAACGCATCTTGATCCGGTTTCTGCAGCACAAATTGAATTGGGACGTTACCTATTTTATGATGCAGATCTTTCAAAAGATGGCAGTATGGCATGTGCTTCATGTCATAAACAACGTCATGCTTTTGCAGAAGATAATAAAACGCATCCTGGTTTTAACGGTGATCATGGGATTTATAATGTCCCAAGCTTGGCAAATGTAGGGATGCTTAAAACCTATAGTTGGACCAATCAACATATTACCGATTTGGCAAAACATGCCTTGGTGCCTATTACGGGAACAGTTCCTGTTGAAATGGGTATGCATGGTCAGGAAAAAGTCATTGAGCAGCGTATTGCTTCTAATGCCTGTTATCAACGACTTTTTGCTAAAGCTTATCCTGATCTTAAAGCGCCAAAAATTACGATGACGACCATTACACAGGCGATTGCGCGTTTTGAAGGTTCTATAAAAAGCTTTGATTCTATTTGGGATAAATCTCAAAAAACAAAGCAACCTTTACCTTCTGAAATGCAGGAAGGGGAAAAACTATTTTTCGGCAAAGGGCATTGCGCATCCTGTCATCTTCCCCCTTTATTCACGGATCAAAAATTTTATCGTATTTATGATCAAATTACCCAGGATATCCGGACGCCTCCTTTAAGAAATGTTGAATTAACGGCACCTTATTTACATGATGGCCGTGCTGCGACGATTGAAGAAGCAATCTATGCCCATGATTCAAAAAATACATCGGTGCCTGTGATGGATAAACAGGAGATTACGGCGATAACAATATTCTTAAAATCTTTAACGGATTATACGTTTATTAATAATCCTGCTTATGCAATGCCAAAAGAGGATTGTATAAAATAGCATGAATTAGGGACAATTATTTATTGGTAAATAAGCAATATAAAGACCTATAGATTTGTA
>CALYOP010000002.1 GCA_945266285.1 uncultured Commensalibacter sp. | reverse complement strand
AAATAAATAAAAATCTAATACCAATCCCCGATTCCTTACAAACAAACCCCCTCAGTCAAATAGCTGTTTCTTTTTTAAAAACCGATCTGCATATCTATCTTTTCCGCAGACGCATTCGTTTATTTATAAAACAAAATATTGTTGGCTTTTTAACAATTAATAACGGATACCTTTATCCAGCCATCAAACCATTCTTTAAATAAGAAAGATTTAACTTCTTTATTTGATAAATGACCGTATTTGGATTCATCTAATAATATCCAATTTTTGATAATTGCTTCTTTTTTCCATCAGAATACGTTTATAAAGTTGAATATAATGTTTTTTTTAAATTACATTATTATGTGAAATGCTGGATTTTCATATAGGTATGGTGTAATGTTAGTCGGTTAAGATAACAGTTTATTCTGAATTTTGTTATGCTAATATAATGGTCAAAAAAACTTAACTAAAGATTTAGATGAGGACTTTAAAACTACAAAAAAACTTTCTTCAGTTAAAAAAAGATTATATAGGCAATAAATTTATAAAATTAGATAACCCTAAAATCGTATTAGAGGCAATGCAGTTATAGGTCATTTTCTGACAAGAATTTTGAACGTGATATATAATAGCATTGTTTTGTGTAAATTTGGCGGAATTAATTATTGTGGACATAGCGACTCATCCGACACCAACATCCTCTGGCCTCAAACGACGTCTTGGTGATTTTTCTACTCTTCCTGAAGCACTAGATTATGCTGCTCAAGGACAGTCTGGAATCAATTTCTATTCTGCAAAAGGTGTCTTGCTCGAATCATTGCCATACAGCAAACTTCGTTTACAAGCCTTAGAGGTTGCACGAAAACTTCTAGGTCTTGGTCTTATACCTGGTGAACGTGTTGCAATTGTGGCAGAAAGTGATGGCGACTTTAGTCGTATTTTTTACGGATGCCAATATGCTGGCTTAATTCCTGCGCCTATGCCATTACCAGTCGCATTTGCAGGACAGTCCGTTTATATTGAAACTATACGCGGAATGATCGAAGGTTCTTCAGCCAGTGCAGTGATTATTCCCAAAGTTATCGAATCCTGGACAAACGACATTATTCAAGGATTTGACTTAAAATTTGGCGGAAGCCCAAGTAAGTTACTAGGGATGGATTCGAATCCTGAAATTACACTGCCTGAAATTAAAACCCAGAATATTTCGTATCTTCAGTTTTCGTCGGGAAGTACCCGTTTCCCAATGGGTGTTATTATTACTCAACAAGCATGTCTTGCTAATGCCCATGCCATTTCAAAAACAGGGTTGGCAGTACGAGAAGACGGTGATCGCTGTGTATCATGGTTGCCGCTTTATCATGATATGGGGCTTGTTGGATTCTTTTTAACGCCTATGACCTGTCAGTTAACCATTGATTTATTACCTACGCGAGATTTTGCTCGTCGTCCTCATGTTTGGTTGGACATTATTAGTAGAAATCGCGCGACGCTTTCTTATAGTCCTTCTTTTGGTTATGAACTATGTAGCCGCAGAACGCCTTCTTCTAATATGACATTAGACCTTTCAACATGGCGTGCTGCAGGTATTGGAGGCGATATGATTCGCCCACATATTCTTAAAGAATTTGCCAAACATTTTGAACCCTATGGATTTAATGCCAAAGCTTTTGTCGCCAGTTATGGTATGGCGGAAGCTACTTTGGCTTTAAGCTTTGCGCCCCTTAATGGTGGGATGAGAACAGACACGGTTGATCTGAAAATTCTAGAAACACAAGGGATCGCTCAACCTTGTCAAAAATCAGATAATTCAACCCGTGATTTTGTTCTATGCGGCCCTGTTCTTCCTGAACACAAAATGGAAGTCCGCGACGAAAACGGAAAAGCATTACAAGAACGTCAAGTGGGCCAGATTTTTGTTCAAGGGCCAAGTCTGATGAAAGGCTATTTTAACCAACCCCAAGAAACTGCCCGTGTAATGGATGAAGCGGGTTGGCTGAATACGGGTGATCTTGGTTATATGTTAGATGGCCAAATTGTTGTCACTGGTCGTGCAAAAGATTTAATCATTATTAATGGACGCAATATCTGGCCACAAGATTTGGAATGGGCTGCTGAAAATGGCATTCCTTCGCTCCGTAGTCGTGATGTTGCTGTCTTTTCCATTGATCGTGATAACGAAGAGCAAATTGTTGCATTAGTTCAATGCCGCGCTACAGTGGAAGAAGAACGCAAAGCATTAAAAAGTGAAATTACCAATCTATTTCGTCGGCAGCATGGGGTTGAAGTATCCGTAATTTTGGTTCCACCACATACATTGCCCCAAACTTCATCTGGAAAATTAACCCGAGCAGGAGCTCGAAAGATGTTGTTATCAGGAGCCTTTAATACCGATGAAGCGCTTAAGGCCGTTTCTTAATAATATCTTTTTAAAAGCTTTTTTATTGTGAATTGGTCTAGGTTAATTTCAGGATGTATTCTCTGATATGATTTTTAGATTTAAGCACTAAAGGGTATAAAATGAGTATAACCGTTCAAGATGTTTCTAATATTATTCTAGAAACGCTATTGGCCAATCCAAAAGTTCCTCGTGATATTTCTGGAGAAAGCAAGATTATCGAAGATCTTGCGTTTGATTCTTTAGCTGTGATGAATTTTGTTATGGAAATAGAAGATAAGCTGGACGTTTCTGTTCCATTGGATCGTTTAGCAGACATTCGTACTATTGATGATTTAGCGCGTGCGATTGTTGTCTTAAAACAAGAGGCATAGTTTATGAATATTTTTGCTAAATTTGATCCACTCCGCAAATCGCTTGAACAATTAAAAGCAATCTCTAAACGCAATCCTTTTGATGTCGTCGTAGAAAGACCGCTTTCGGCTACAACAGGTATTATCGAAGGCCGTGAAACGCTATTATTTGGCACAAATAACTATTTAGGACTTAGCCAATCCAAAGAGGCTCGTGATGCCGCAGCCCATACAGCCCAACAATTAGGCGTGGGAACGACTGGCTCGCGGATCGCCAATGGTTCTTTTGCGCTTCATCAAAATCTAGAAAAAGACCTTGCAAGATTTTTTAATCGACGCTCCTGCATGGTATTCTCTACGGGATATCAAGCAACTTTGGGTATGGTATCAACTTTAGCAGGTAAAGATGATATTCTCTTTTTAGATGCCGATTGTCACGCCAGCATTTATGATGGAAGCCGTATGAGCCCTGCTCAGGTTATTCGTTTTCGTCATAATGATGCAGAAGATCTAAGAAAACGTTTACGTCGTGTAGGAAATATTCCTGGCGCTAAGCTTGTTGTCGTTGAAGGTGTTTATTCAATGTTGGGGGATATCATCCCTCTTAAAGACTTCACCGAAGTTAAAAAAGAAGAAAATGCTTATTTGATGATTGATGAAGCGCATTCTTTTGGCGTTTTTGGTGAGCATGGACGTGGTATTTCCGAACAAGAAAATGTCGAAGCTGATGTTGACTTCATTGTCGGTACTTTTTCTAAAAGTTTAGGAACGGTAGGAGGATATTGTGTCTCTGACCATCCTGAGATGGATTTGCTCCGTCTTTGTACACGGCCTTATATGTTTACAGCTTCCTTGCCACCTGAAGTTATTGCTGCAACCATAGCCAATCTCAAGCTTATAACGGAGCATCCCGAACTTCGACAGAATCTGATGAATAATGCGAAGCGTCTTTATACAAGTCTTCAAAAAGCAGGATTCCGTACTGGCCCTCATATAAGCTCCGTCGTATCGGTTATTTTAGACGAGGTTGGTCACGCAGCAGCTTTATGGAATCGTGTTTTAGAGTTGGGTGCTTATGTTAATTTAAGCTTACCGCCTGCAACACCTGATGAACATCCTCTTTTAAGAGCAAGCATTGCAGCAGCGCACAACTTTGAACAAGTTGATCAACTGGTTGAGATTTATATACAAGCAGTCAAAGACACGGGTTTGTCTTTAGCTAAATAGATCTTTTAAATGCACCCTGCCGATAGAGTTTAAGTAAAATCCAGGGTGCACAAAGCAATGGATATCGTCTAGCAAAGGGGCTAATATTTACATGAATGCCACTATGCCGTTTGATTTTCCAAGCAAGATAATCAGCACCACCTTCAAAAGTAAAAGCTGCTTTAATTAAGCGTATAATATTTAAAGGCCGCCCAACTTTTTTTCTAAAACGCCATTTTTGTCTTAATTCAAAGCGTCGTTTTGGATCAATTTCAGGGACGAATATATTTCCTTTTTCAGTAAACCGAATCAAAGATAGATTCCATACTGAATTTAATAACTGAGTATAATAGTTTTCTCTGCCTTCCATAATTGTCGAAGGACGATTCTTTCCTTCCACACGAAGTTCAGCACCATAGGTATTTGCAAATAGATTTTGCCAATAATCCTTACTTTTCCCTTCAGCGGGTCCTAACATGGCTGCCCATTGACCAGCCGTTCCCATAGCACGAAATAAACAACGAATAATTGCCTTTTCTTCGTATTTCCCACGAGTCCATACCAATTTAACAGGTTGGCAAAATCGTGCCCACATTGTGGTATCATAAGAAAGAAAACACGTTGCCTTTTCCAATTGCGCAAGCGTAAGAACGGCAACTTTTGCGTGCAACACCTGACCGCAGCACAGCTTTTCATAATAATGCACATTCGGTGGTAGAAGCGCATTCGCCATACGTGCTGGCAAAGATTGAGGCCAATCGGATAATTGATCCACAATAATATAGAAATCCAGAAGACCGGTTATATCTTTGGTCCGCAGAGTAGAACCATAAAAAATAACACCTACGGGTCGCCTATTTTCCAAAACCTGATCAATGAATTGCAAAACAGCTTTAGGAACATCGTCAAGCTGACATGCCTCACCAACCAAAGAGGCAAGTGTTCTTGCAGCTTGACGATATTTTATATTCGATTCAGACATCACAAACGTACAAATGAAAAACGTGGTCCAACTGAAAGCTTAATTCGACAATCTTTGTCTGAAGAAAGTTCTTCACCATCCATAATCATTTTTTGCCCAAGTTTTAGATTAATTTCCTGAAGTTTTCCACTTTCATAAAAATCACTAGATTTTACCCAAGATGGAATCCGGCCCAACAAAAAGGCACAACAAGCCGATAAAACACGTGGGGGATAGGCTTTAACATGTAAATAATTTATTCCATCTTTTTGAAAACGATTGTCCCAAAAGGGCCACACCCCATGCGATAAGCTATGTAAGGTCGTATATAATAAAATAAAATAATTCCCTTTTATAGACGCATTATTATTAAGTGTAGCTTGTATATTATCACCACGCATCCATTCGTCGCGTGTTTTAGGCGATAAAAATTTCAAAAAAGAAAAGATTATCGTAACCCCAACAGCCCAATCATGTGGAAAACGATTCAAAATGGTTGGTTCATGTGCAATTTGTATTGCTCGAGTAAAAGCAGCTGTCCCACAGAACATACCCAATACCGCTTTTTGTGACTTATCAGGCCATTCAACTTTCAGAGCATAACGATGTTGCACAGCTTTAGGCAAACGTCCATGTTCGACGATTTTCTTAATACGCCGCAAAGCAGGTGCTCCACGGGCACCAAATCCAATATCCTTGGCGATTAAGTTGGTATTCCCTGATGGTAAAATGATCAAGCTAGGCATTTTATCAGCCGGATAGGAATGATATATTTCCGTCATCACATGACTGATCGTTCCATCGCCCCCATCAATAATAATGCATTCTATATTCTGATTCGCAAATTCTGCGATAATATCAGAGACATGATTTTTTGATGAAGGAATAAGATATTTGTCCCCAAGCCATTCACGAGCAATTTGCTCAAATTCATTATCTTGCTTACAATTAAGACGGCTTGCTGGATTTCTAATTAATGCTACTTTCTGGGTCACGAATATTTTCTAACAATTAATGTCAATCAATAGTAAGTGAATAAAACGATTAGAAAAGAAAAATCAATAAACAATAGTTTCGTATATGTCTTTTTATTTAAAATTCTGCAAATATAACAAATATTTTCTTGCTCATACATCCATGCAATTCATGGGTTATAAGGCGTGAAGGATCGTTACATTTGAAACAGTTTATTATAGCCCATATTTCCGATATTCATCTTCCTTTGGATAACGTTCCGTTTTCTGCTTTTGATTTATTGAATAAACGTTTTCTAAGCTACCTTTCTTGGAAAAATCGTCGTCTATTTCATAAAAAAGCAATTTTAGATTTAGTAATCCAAGATATGATTAAAAGCCACCCAGATTTGGTAGCAATCTCTGGAGATTTAACTAATTTGGCTTTGCCAGGTGAATTTAAACATGCGGCGCAATGGCTTAATCAACTTCCCTTTCCAAATATTCGTGTGATTCCTGGTAACCACGATGCCTTAATTAAAACAAAATGGCATCAAAATGATGCACTTTGGACGCCATGGACAAAGGCTTATCAGGCCGATGATTATCCTATTGTGCATCGTATTGGTCCTGTTGCTTTAATTGCGCTTAATTCTGGCCTTCCAACACCGCCGTTTTTTGCCCGAGGTCACGTTAATTTTTTACAATTACAACGATTGAAATATGCTCTTCAGCAAACTAAAGTCGAAAAATTATGCAGAATTATCATGCTTCATCACCCTCCAGTTTCTGGACTCGTTTCTGAACGTAAAGCTTTGAAGGATAGAGATGATCTACAAAAAGTTATCCTTGATGAAGGTGCTGAGATGATTCTATATGGTCATGTTCATAAAACCATTACGAAACGCTTTTTACATACTTCTATTCCTATGCTGGGCATCTCATCTGCTTCTTCTTGTTCCTCACGTTATGATCGACAGGCTGCATGGAGGAAAATCGTTGTCACACCAACTTCAGAAGGTTGGAATTTACAAACTGTCGCACGGACAATAAATAAAGACCACCAATTCACAGACATGCATGCATTTAGTCTGGATATCAATCGCATGGCAAACCAGTGATAAGCATCGATTTACGTTCAAAAAATAAAAAAAGTTTTTTTGCAAAATTAGTGCCTTTGACCGTCGATCATTATATGATCACGCAGGCTTTTCCCTCTTTTATTATTTCCTTAAGTGTTATTCTCGCAGCTTTAATGCTGGAACGCTTATTGGTATTACTTGATCTATTAGCCGCCGATAGCAGTCCTTTGGGAACCTTTCTCGGGCTTTTGACTGATTTGATCCCGCATTATCTGGGGCTTGCAATACCCGCTGCATTATGTGTTTCCGTATTTTCCACAATCAGACGCATCAGTATTAACAATGAAATTGATGCTTTGCTCAGTATTGGTGTCTCACTATTTCGTTGCGCGAAACCTTTTATTATTGTTGGCCTTATTATCAGTCTGTTTTCCATCATTTTATATGGTTATATTCAACCCTATGCGCGTTATGATTTCAGAGCAGCTTTTTATTACGCATCGCATGCGGGATGGGCGCCTCATATCCAAGGACGTATGGTTGTTCAGCCTGATAATAATCTGATGATGATCACGAATAAAGCAGACCAACATGGAACGCATTTATCAGGTATATTTATTCGCAGCCTAACAACTAATGATAAAAAAGAACCTGTTGAACATCTTATCGTTGCTAAACAGGGCTATTTTCATATGGCCTCTGACAATACCAAAGTTGAACTTGATCTAATGGACGGACAAATTGTAACGATACGTCCAAATGAAGATAACCATGTTACTTTCTTTGACAAAGCAACCCGTATCCTTAAACGTAATAGTAAGAATGTTGCTTTTCGTGAACGTGGTGATGATGAACGTGAAATGACACTTTCGGAATTATATCATCAAATGCGCCACCACACCGTTGCAACCCCTTATCTGGATATTGAAGCTGAATTTCATTTCCGTTTGACCCGCGCTTTATCAATTATATTTATTCCTATTCTGGCAACTGGTTTAGCCGTTATGAAAAAGCGTTCCCGGAGAAATATAGGATTAGCAATTGCCGCGATTATTCTGGTAGCCTACGACCATATCCAACAATTTGGTGCCGATTTGATACAACATGGTCATCATTCACCATTGGTAGCGCTTTGGTTACCTTTTATTTTCTTTGGGATAATCTGTAATCTTTGTCTGCTACAAAAAAGTGGGTTTTATAGCCTCTATCCTGACTTTTTAATCCAGTATTTTAAAAGAAAGTCAGGCAAAGCATGAGAAATTTTATACGACAACATGCATTATTTTGTTATCTTTCAAGCAGACTATTTTTCAAGATTCTTGGTACCGCCCTATTATTGACTTTGATTATGGAGGCACTAACTTTACTTGAACAAATGACCCCTATTTTACAAAGAGGTTTAGGAATACATGGGGTTATTAAGTATATGTTGCTGCGTTTACCCCAACTTTTTAGTTCGATTCTACCTTTAAGTGTTTTGATCGGGTCCATTATAACACTGACGCAATTAACAATTGCCTATGAAATGACTATATTAAGAGCAGCAGGACTTTCAACTTTTGGACTGATTAAGATATTTTTACCAACTTTATTATTTCTAAGTGTTGTTTGTATCATCTTTGACGATCAGATTACTCCACGAACCGAAATGAATTTAGCCATATGGTGGAATAAAACAAATCCGACACCAGAAAATAACAAAAGTTTCTGGTTCTATCAGGGACTTACTTTGACTGAGATAAAACACTTGGCATATGGTGGAAACAAAATACTGGGTTTAAACATTTACGAAAGAAAAGATACCGATCAATTATCTTCTGTTTTATCAGCAGAACAAGCCAATTATGAAAACGGACATTGGATTCTATCGAATGCAAAAAAGATGGAAATTAAAGAGAATCTGTCTCCTGAATTCGTCCAGCTTACTGGCCCACTTACGGCGCCTCAACAAATTATTTGGGATACTCCGGTAACACCTCGTGAACTTGTTGCACTTTCATCAAACGCGATACCGCAACCTGCACACGTTTTACTCTCTCAAATTCATAATAAATTACCGTCAAAACAACCAATCGGCTTTCTCAAAACAGCTTTATGGCAAAGATTTTTCTTGCCTTTTACTTTTATAGTTATGCTAATGATAGCTATTCCTGTTACATATATCCCTCCACGTGCTGGATTAAAAAGCGGGTTGCCGGTTTATTGTTTGGGATTCGGCTTGTTGTTTATTATATTCCAAGGAGTATTACGTGCTTTAGGAAATGCAGGTACATTACCTGCACCGATGACGGTTATCCCCTCTATATTATTATTTTTTCTTGCAACTAGTGCTGTCATTCTAAGGATTGAAGAAAAATGAGCAATCGATCAGTTATAGATATTATACGCAACAAAAGTTTGCGTACCGGTCGAAGCTATGACTTGGGTAAAATGGGACTAAAAGAGTTATGGGTAGCATATCTTACACATGGCACGATTCTTCTCTATTTTGCTTTAATTATTGCCAGCATTATTGGTGTTATTTACACATTTAATGGCTGGATTCCTGTTCTGGCATCCGTTGTGGTGCTAATTCTTGGTTTCCCTTTAATTTGGTATATAATTCATCGATGGATTATGCATGTACCAATTTTGTATCAAATCAAATGGACAGCTTCATTGTGGAAACGAATTCATTTTGATCACCATCAGGATCCCCATCTGTTAAATGTTTTATTTGGTTCTCCGCTAAATACCGTACCGACGATGCTTATTGTTGGGGGTGGTATTGGATATTTGGTAGGTGGTGTTCCTGGTTTTTTTGCCGCTTTTGGTACCAGTGTTTATATGGGATGCTTTTATGAATTCTTTCATTGCATTCAACATTTGAATTATAAACCCAAATCCCATTTTGTTTTACGCATTAAACAATTACATGTTTTACATCATTTCCATTATGAAAAAGGTAACTTCGGAATAACAAATTACTTTTGGGATAAAGTATTTGGCAGTTACTACGAAGACGCCAAAGCACGTCCCCGTAGTCCAACGGTATTTAATATGGGATACGATCTAAAGGCTGCAGAACGTTATCCTTGGGTTATGTTGAAAACGGGGGCTCCTCCTCGTGACCGTCCTGCTGGCTCTAATTTCCGGGAAAATAAGGTCGAATCTTCTAAAAACAAAAAAGCAGCTTAGGAAAAAAATGGAACTTAGACCAATTAATGCTTTGATCTTAGCGGGATCACGACAAGGGAAACAGGATCCTCTTGCACAATTGGCTAATGTTTCACACAAGGCTGTTTTGCCTATTCTTGGACGGCCCATGATTGATTATGTCGTCCAAAGCCTTTCAAGAGTAGAAGATATTCGGGAAATTGCAGTTTCAATCGAAAATCAATCAATTTTAAAAAATATTGCTCCTGAATATATCCAATATTTACCTGCTGCGCTTGGTCCTAGTGCTAGTGTTATTAATGCAATTCATAAATTGGGGACGCCTTTATTAATAACAACCGCAGATAATCCATTGCTTAAACCAGAATGGGTTAAATTTTTTCTTAACCATGCTAATCTATGCAATTGTGATGTCGCTGTTGGTATCGCTCTAAAAGAACAGATCCAATATGACGCTCCCCACACCCACCGCACCTATATTAAAATGGCTGATGGGGCTTTTTCAGGATGTAACTTATTCCTGTTCCGTACACCTAAAGCTTTACAAATTGCCCAGCTTTGGCAAAAAATTGAACAATACCGGAAAAAACCTACTCACATGGCTTATTTGTTAGGTCTTCCAATTATTGCGCGTTATCTGACAAAAAGTTTAACAAAAAAAGCAATCTATAAACGTATTTACCGTTTAACCGGCGCGAAGATTAACTTTATTGCGCTTCCATGGGGTCAAGCAGCCGTAGATGTTGATAAAAAAGAAGACTTGGATTTGGTTACGTCAATCCTACAAAAATGAATAATATTCTGTAAGATATTTTCCACTATAACTTTGATAAAACGCCATCGGCTCAATTCATTTACAACCATTACCGGTTGTTCTTTCTTTAATCAAAAGAACAACCTTTCTAATTTACGCCGTTATTGATGTTTCCTTAGGTGCTATAGAAAGACCTAATTGTTTAAACAAGGTTAAATCTTGACTTTTTTCAGGATTAGGACAGGTTAATAAACGCTCTCCTAAGAATATAGAGTTCACACCGGCCAAGTAGCAAAGTGCTTGCATTTCTTCGCCCATATCGGTTCGTCCAGCAGCAAGACGGATATAACTTGCAGGCATCGTAATACGCGTTACAGCAACTGTTTTAACAAAATCCAGCGGCCTAATAGGTTCCGCTTCCTCCAACGGAGTTCCTTTAACACGAATTAACAAGTTAATGGGGACACTTTCTGGATGTTTTGGTAAATTAGCCAAAGTCGTGATCATACTGGCACGATCGCTGGTTTCTTCGCCCATTCCTAGAATCCCACCGCAACAAACCTTAATGCCAGCATCCCGAATAAAGGCTAAAGTATCCAATCGATCCTGATAAGTACGCGTAGAGATAATCTTTTCATAATGCGCTTCAGAGGTATCTAAATTATGATTATAATAATCTAGACCAGCCACTTTCAAACGTTGTGCCTGACCTTGATCTAACATACCCAGAGTCACACAAGTTTCTAAACCAAGCGCTTTAACCCCCTCAATCATGGCACAAACGGTTTCCAGATCATGTGCTTTTGGAGAACGCCAAGCTGCGCCCATACAAAAACGCGTAGCCCCTTCGGCTCTGGCCGCCCGAGCGCGTTCTAAAACTTCTTCGACAGCCATTAATTTATTGGCCGCAATCTTTTGATCATGTCTGGCGCTTTGTGGACAATAAGCACAATCTTCAGGACAACCACCACTTTTAATTGAAAGTAAAGTAGCAACCTGTATCTTAGTAGGATCAAAATAGCTCCGATGCGCTGATTGCGCTTTGAACATCAATTCAGGAAAAGGCAAAGCAAATAATGCTGAGACCTCTTCTGATTTCCAATCATGACGAATCGGAAAATCATTGACCGAAAAAAACGATGAATGCGATACGGATTGCTGCAACGCGGACATTTATTAATCCTTAGAAAAAACCTTGTAAGAGGCTATTAATTTACAAAGTGTCGAAAGGACAGGTCTATATAAATTCTGTATATCAATCAACCATGCATGATTTGGATTATTACTTTTAAAACGCTATCGATATAGAAATTCTAAAAATTATTTAAGGATTAAACATGATAGATAATATTGTTTTAACCCAGCAATTTGATCAATTAGCCATACTAAGCCTTAACCGCCCTAGAGCTCTAAATGCCATTAATCCAAAATTAAACAAAACAATATATGCCATTCTTGAACAGTGGAAAGATGACAATAACATCCAAGCTATTCTCATCAATAGTAGTACAGAAAGAGCTTTTTGTTCAGGTGGTGATATCCGATTAATTTATGAAGACGTCAAAGCAAATAATTATGTTAAGGGACAAGAAGTCTTTTATCGAAATTATCGCTTAATTTATTACGTTGCGAATTATCCGAAGCCTATTATTTGCTTAATGAATGGTATTACAATGGGTGGTGGTTTGGGATTGGGAGCAGTCTGCCATTATCGCGTTGTTACGGATCATTCTATTTTGGCGATGCCAGAAGTAAAAATTGGTTTAACGCCTGATGCAGGATGCAGTCGTATATTTTGCGCAGCTCCAGGTTTTTCCGGTTTACGCTATATGTTAACCGGTCATAAATTTAATGCTGAAGAAGCAATACGCCTTGGTTTTGCGGATTACCTTATTCCTTCATCAGAAATAAATCTTACGATTGATTCATTAAAAAAACAGCCTATTGATGTTGTTTTAAAACCTTTTCATAAAACATTGCAATTTGATAAAAAATTTCTAGAAGAAATTAATCAAATCTATAAAGCTTCTTCTGTTGAAGAAATTATTAGCCGTCTTAAAGTAAGTAATTACCCATGGGCTGTAGAAGATGTTCAAGCTATAGAAGCGGCTTCTCCTCTATCAGTTCAAATCAGTTTTGATTCATGGCATAAAAAACCAACCAAACTGCGAAATACTTTACAACAAGAATATAATTTAGTCTGTCATCAATTACGTCATCCCGATTTTGCCGAAGGGGTTCGCGCTGCGGTTATTGATAAAGATAAAAATCCTCATTGGGATCAGAAACCTATCAGCAAGGCAGAAATAAAATCATTTTTTGATCAAAACTTTTTACTTTTTTCGGAATAATAAAATATATTGCTTTTTCATTGGCATTTTCATAGCTATGATGGACTCTATTTCGAGAAATAGCTTGAATATGAGGGTATTCTTCTATGAAACATTGGAAAATTGACCAACTGCCATGGGATCGTTTTGATCCTTCTCGTGTCGATCCAAAAATCGTACCTTTAATTAAAACGGCTTCAGTTGTTGAACGCAACAGTACGGATTATGTCGTTTATTTAAAAAATGTATTTAAAGATGAACCTCATTTAGCTCCTATTTTCGAAAAATGGGCAGAAGAAGAAGTCCAACATGGTGATGCTCTTGGCAAATGGGCCATGTTAGCAGACCCTCAGTGGGATTATCAGAAAGCGTTCGAAGATTTCCGTAAATTTTATAAAATCGACCTGGATGTGAATGACTCTATTCGTGGATCGAAAACGGCTGAATTCATCGCACGTGCAATGGTAGAAACGGGAACATCTTCTTATTATAGCGCTTTGGCCGATTACGTTGATGAACCTGTTTTGAAAGACCTATGCAGACGTATTGCAGGTGATGAATTTCGTCACTTTAAATTATTCTACGATAAGATGAATCATTATCTTCAATTACAACCGATTAGCAAATGGAAACGTGCCTATATTGCTTTAAGCCGAATTCTGGAAAGCCAGGATGATGAAATGGCATCTGCTTTCCATGTTACCAACGAACCTATGGGTATGCCTTATAATCGTAAACGCTGTATGGCTATTTATATGACGCACGCCATCCCTGTTTACCGTCTTCTCCATATTACCCGTGTTGTTAATATGGTTTTTAAAACGATTGGTTGGATGCCACCGAATAAGCTGCAAAACTATCTATCCAAAGGTATATATGCCTTAATCCAACGTAAACAACGCGTTTATGCTGAAAAAATTGCAGCGCTTTAATTCGTAGTTTCTTTAGTTTGTTTTTCCAACGAAATAAATTTTTTTCGTAACGAGGATCGAATTCATCATTACCATTCTCAATTGAATTTATTATTCGTTGGATCAAACTAATTACATTATAATTCACCAAGGAATCTTTTCTTTGATGACAATATAAATAATCCGGATTTTACCCTGTTAACCCTTCTATATTCTACAATTCTAGAAAATCGAAAAATAAGACCAGAATAGGTGATGATTTTTAAGGTTTATTATCGCGCATCGATAATGGTATCAAAAACCATTATTCAAATTTTATAATTCATGAAAGACAACCAGGTTAAGGTAATGACGTCTGTAAATTTAGGTTTTTTTGATACGCCCATTCACGAAGCAACAGCTGCTGCGATTATTCGTGTGTTTGAAGCACATGGAATAAATAATATTGAATTAATCACAGGCGATTACGCTGATCTTTTTTCAGCTCTGAAGCAAGGAGAAATTGATGTTTTTGCTTCTGTATGGCTGCCAGATGTTCACACAACTTGGTCTTCGGCATTATCCGCTATGAAACTTATTGGTAATCTTTACCAACCTAGTCTGTTCTGGTCTGTACCTACTGCTGTTGCTAATCAAATTCAATCTATTGATGAACTGGCTAACAATACGACAATAGAACGGCAAATTATTGTTGCCGAATCTATTTTTGATTTTACTAAAGAAGTTTTTGATGGGTATGATCTCAATCGTGCCGGTTATCACTTACATGGTGCTGAAGATGAAGAAGCTATACAAAGCTACCAAAAAGCCATTGATCAAGAGAAACCCGTTATCATTCCTCTTTTCCAACCCAGTATTTTGGATACTAAAGAAAAACTTTGTCATTTGCAGGATCCTAAAAAACTTCTAAAATCAACGCAAAATGCCTGTATTCTTATACGTTCAGAAATTACACATACCCTCGATAGTGATCTGATCGATGAACTAGAAGCCATGAGTTTAGGCAATCAGGTTGTTCAAGCTATGGAAGAAGCGATGCGTACCAAAGATATGGATGCCCACGAAGCGGCCGAAGCATGGCAAAGAGGGAAACTCATCGTAAGAGTTTAAAGAATGTCTCAAACACAAGATCAATCCGATGCTAGCCTTGCTAAGCAATATGAAGCTTACCCTTATCCCCAACGCAACCCCAATGATGAAAAGCAGCGCCTTCTTATTGGTAGTCCCAGTCATCTAAATGAAATCGACTATTGGGTTTTTGGCGGGACACGATCAACTTCTAAATCGCTACGCATATTAGTTGCGGGTTGTGGTACTGGAGATGGTGCAATTATGATTGCCCAGCAAATGGCCCGAGCAAAACGTCCAGGCGAAGTAATTTGTTTAGATCGCTCACAAGCTTCGCTCGCTATTGCCAAAAAAAGAGCTGAAATCAGAAAACTAGAAAACATCCGTTTTATTCAAGATTCCTTGCTTAATCTGCCAAAACTTGAGCTAGGTTTATTTGATTATATCGATTGTTGTGGCGTTTTACATCACCTTCCGAATCCAGCATCTGGCTTAAAAATATTACGCGACGCCTTAAATCCTGGTGGTGGAATTGGCCTTATGGTTTACGCTCCTTATGGCCGAACGGGTGTCTATATGCTACAGGATGCTCTTGCACATCTCGCACCAGAGACTGAATCGCCATCATTACGTTTGGATATTGCCAAACGCATTATGCGCCATTTACCAGCTACGGCCTGGTTACGTGCCAATGGTAATTTTGGAGATCATTTATCAGGAGGGGATGCTGGACTTTATGACCTTCTATTAAATCCAAGAGATCAAGCATATACGATCAAAGCTTTATGGGATTTAATTGATGAATGTGATTTACAGATATCTGGACTGATCGAACCGGAGCGGTATAATCCAAAATTGCTGGTTGCTGATCCAAAAATTCGTGCAAAAATGGCACAGCTAGACCAAAAAAATCAGGCAGCCATTGCAGAAGACCTAACTGGAAATATGGCAACGCATGTCGTTTATATCAGACGAAAAAATGAGCCCATTACTTTTGCTGACCCCAACGCACTTGATTCAATCCCTTTCATGCGTGAAATGCCTGGAGAAATTCTAGCCCAACAAATTCAACCTTCTAATCTTTTACCTTTCGAATTCGGGACTTTGACTGTGATGATTCCGATGTTGCCACAAGCACGCGGTTTTTTGGGTATGATTGATGGTAAAAGAACGGTGGGAGAAATGTTTGATATCATGGCCAATCGTGGGGTACCAAAAGAAAAGTTACCTCAAATATGGCAAGAAATTTTTGAACAGTTTAAAAACCTAAACCGTGTTTTTGTACGCTCAATAAAATGAAAGTACCAATTCTTATTTTTGGAGCTGCACTACAACCAGATGGCTCTCCTAGACGTGTGCTCATTTCTAGATTGCAAGCTGCAATTGCTGTTGGCAAACAATTTTCTTGCCCCATTTTTATTCCTACCGGAGGTAATCCTTGTTCAGGAAATACCGAAGCCGCCGTAATGAAGAATTACCTTTTGCAGGCAGGTATTGCACCTCAACAAATCATTTGTGAAGATCAAGCCAGAAACACAATTGAATCCGTAAGATATTGCTCCGTAATTTTAAAACAATTAAAATATCAACCGAAAAAACAAATTATTACGGTTATTTCCAGTGCCTATCATGGACCAAGATGTTGGTGGTTAATGCATTTAGCTGGTTGGCGTGTACATCTTGCCCCAGCGCCTACCATTTCTGCCTCACGCTCTTTTTTTAAACGATGGAAGTGGCGTTTGCGTGAAATTCCGGCAATAATATGGGATAGTTTCCGCTTTTATCTAAAACCTTATTAATTATTCAGGATTTATTTATGGCCATTTGTGCGCTTCTTTTTCCCGGTCAGGGAAGTCAATTTGTTGGTATGGGAAAAGAGCTTGCTGCTGCATTCCCTATAGCAAAAGAAGTCTTCGAGGTTGTTGATGAAACCCTAAAACAGCCTCTTTCTCGTTTAATGATGGAAGGTCCTGAGGATGAATTGACTCTAACGCGCAATGCTCAACCTGCCTTGATGGCACATTCCATGGCAGTGATTCAGGTATTGGAAAAAGAAACCAATCTTAAAATATCTGATTTAGCTAGCGTAGCAGCCGGACATTCCCTAGGCGAATATTCAGCTCTGGCAGCATCAGGCGTTTTTGATTTACCAACTACAACTTCTTTGTTACGTATTCGCGGCGATTCGATGCAAAATGCCTTGCCTTTAGGTACTGGTGGCATGGCAGCCTTATTAAATACAAATCTTGATCAAGCTAAAGAAATCTGTGAAGCAGCAAGTCTTGATAATTCGATTGTAACTGTTGCTAATGATAATGGTGCGGGACAAGTCGTTATTTCTGGTCATATGGATGCAATTGATCGCGCACTTGTTATTGCTCCAGAAAAAGGTATTCGGCGTGCTGTTAAGCTCATGGTTTCAGCCCCTTTTCACAGCCCGCTCATGATGCCTGCTGCAAAAAAGATGGAAGAGGCCTTAAAAGCTGTCAAACCACTTACATTTACTATTCCTGTTATCGCTAACGTCACTGCACGACCTTATACAGATGAAAACCAAGTTTCAGAATCACTCGTTAAACAAGTTACTGCGCCCGTAAGATGGGCAGAAACCATGCAATTCATGTTCGATAACGAAATCGAATATTTCTTTGAAATTGGTGCTGGCAAGGTAATATCGAATCTTTTAAAACGAACCGCAAAAGATCGTCAGGTCTTTTCGATTGGAGAACCTGCTGATATTGATTCGTTTGTAAAATTGGTTTCTGGTTTAAAAATTGAAAAAAAAGGTGTCTGATATGTTTAGACTCGATGGTAAACTTGCCCTAATAACTGGTGCATCGGGAGGTATTGGCAGTGGCATTGCACGTGCATTTATTAAGCAAGGCGCAACAGTCATTTTATCAGGGACACGCGAAGCTCCGCTTCATGAATTACAGAGGTCACTTGGTGGAGAGGAAAAAGCCAAAATTTTGCTAGCAAACTTGTCTGCTTCTGAGGATGTAGACAAGTTAGTATCACAAGCAGAGAACCTTGGTGGAGCTACGTTAGATATTTTAGTAAATAATGCTGGTATAACACGCGACACGCTAGCATTAAGAATGAAAGAAGCTGATTGGAATGCTGTAATTGATTTAAATCTTTCAGTACCTTTTCGACTTTGTCAGGCTGCAATCAAAGGGATGATAAAAAGACGTTCAGGACGTATTATCAACATTGCTTCCATTGTTGGTGTTACGGGCAACCCAGGCCAAACAAATTATTCAGCAGCCAAAGGCGGTTTGATTGCTATGACGAAATCCCTTGCTCAAGAAGTAGCCAGTCGTGGGATTACCGTAAATGTTGTCGCACCTGGTTTTATTGAAACAGCGATGACCGATCAATTATCTGAAACTCAAAAGACAGCATTACTGTCAAAAATACCGTGCGGTCGCATGGGAAATGTTGACGATATTGCAACTGCAGTTACCTATTTGGCTTCTAATGAAGCGCAATGGGTTACTGGAACAACGTTACATGTTAATGGGGGAATGGCTATGATTTAAATGTCAATTTGTGATATAATCGCATTTTGATATTGTATTTTTTGTAGAATTAATTACTTATGTCGCGTAGCAAGATATTATTCATCTTGGCGATTTTAGGTTTTTGTATTACATACCCGCTGTTTGTTTTTAAAAAAATTTGCCTTTTATGATTTTTTTAGAGCAATCAGCAAGATACTTTTAAGAGAATAAACCTCTTTATGAGGTAGAAGGAATGAGAACAGATGAGCGATATTGCCGATAAGGTTAAGAAAATCGTAATTGAACATCTTGGTGTAGAAGAAGCCAAGGTTACCCCTGAAGCATCATTTATTGATGACCTAGGTGCAGACAGCTTGGATACAGTTGAACTGGTTATGGCTTTCGAAGAAGCTTTTAACGTTGAAATCCCTGAAGATGCTGCTGAAAAAATTGCAACCGTTAAGGACGCTATTGATTACATTGAAAAGCAAAAGCAAGCTTCCTAATCTACGACTCAATAATTTATTTTTCTCGAGAGGTATATGGATATCCGTATGATCAATAGTGTATCACAGTCGCGTCGTCGAGTTGTCGTCACTGGCATAGGAATCGTTAGTCCTCTTGGGATTGGAGCGCAATTTGTATGGAATCGCTTGATCGCTGGTGAAAGTGGTATCGGTCCAATTACATGTTTTGACGCTTCGAATCTCCCTGCACAAGTTGCAGGCGAAGTTCCTTTAGGTTCAAAAGACGAAGGAAAATTAAATCTTAACGAGTGGATTCCCGTTAAAGATCAGAAAAAAATGGATCGCTTTATCCATCTGGGTTTGGTCGCAGCTATACAAGCTGTTGAAGATTCTGGGTGGTTTCCCCAAACCGAAGAAGATCAATGCGCAACAGGCGTTATGATTGGTTCTGGTATTGGCGGACTTCAAACTATTTATGATACTTCAATCAAAGTCCATGAAGGACATATTCGTCGAGTTTCTCCTTTCTTTATACCTTCGGCTTTGATTAACCTGGTTTCTGGCCATGTTTCTATTAAATACGGATTTAAGGGACCTAATCATTCTGTAGTTACAGCTTGTGCTACGGGTGTTCATGCCATAGGCGATGCCAGCCGTTTAATTATGCTTGGCGATGCTGATGTCATGGTTGCTGGTGGTGCTGAAGCTGCAGTTTGTGCATTAGGTATTGCCGGTTTTTGTTCAGCTCGCGCTTTATCTACAGGGTTTAACAACACTCCTGAAAAAGCATCTCGTACTTGGGATAAGGATCGTGATGGCTTTGTAATGGGTGAAGGGGCAGGTATTGTTGTTCTCGAAGAATACGAACATGCCAAAGCACGCGGTGCCAAAATTTATGGTGAAGTAATTGGCTACGGCATGTCTGGTGATGCTTATCATATTACGGCACCTGCAGAAGGACATTCGGGTGCTTATCGTGCTATGAAAGCAGCGATTAAGAATGCGGGGATTAATATAGACGAGATTAACTATATTAATGCGCATGGTACATCAACACCGATGGCTGATGATCTTGAACTTGAAGCTGTAGAACGTTTATTTGGTGATGCGTGTAAAAATCTTGCTATGTCATCAACCAAAACAGCTATTGGTCATCTTTTAGGAGCAGCCGGTGCTGTAGAAGCGATATTCTCGCTTCTGGCTATATGCAATAATGTAGCACCACCTACGCTTAACCTTGATCATCCCTCTCGGGAAAGCCCTATTGATCGTGTTGCTCATACAGCGCAGCAACGCAAGATTAATATTGCGCTTTCTAACAGTTTTGGTTTTGGTGGAACTAATGCCAGCCTGTTATTCCGTAAGGTACCGTAAACTTATCCTTAAGGATTAATCTTGCGTAGATTTGGTATTTTAATTGCCATATTTTTGATTGGGGTCACTACCTTCTGGGGATTGACTTCTTTCGTTATTTATCAATACCGTCGTCCTGGCCCCCTTTTAGTTGCGAAAAATATCGTAATTCCTAAAGGGAATAATAAAATTGTCCTCGAACGCTTGCAAACTGAAGCGGTCTTATCAAAAGGTCAATTTACAACCTGGCTCTTTCAAGCTGCTGTTTATTTTACTCGGAGTCAGGGCGCCCTTCATGCTGCAGAATTAACCTTTCCCCAACATGTCTCAATGCAGCAAGCTTTATCTATTTTACGACATGCCCCTCCTGTTCAGCATGAAATTACGATCCCAGAGGGACTTACCGCATTTCAAATCGAAAAAATAATTAATAAAGCCCCATTCATGCAGGGGCAAATTAATTTAAACGAAGAAGCGCGTATCCTCCCACAAACCTATAAATATGAATGGGGCACTTCACGACAACAGATTCTTACCCGGATGGAAAATGCCATGCAGAAAAAATTGCAAGTCATATGGCAAAACCGGGAAAATAATGCAGAAATCAAATCACCTCGTGATTTAATGACATTAGCTTCAATAATTGAGAAAGAAACCGCGCTTGCAAACGAACGTCCCAAAATTGCACGAGTTTTTATCAATCGTTTACAATTAAATATGAAGCTACAATCGGATCCAACAGTTATTTTTGCATTAACACAAGGAAAAACAGCACTTGATCGTCCACTTCAACATGCTGATCTGAACATTGCTAGTCCATATAATACTTATTGGGTAAAAGGATTGCCCGCTGGACCTATTTGCTCGCCAGGTGAAGCATCATTAAATGCAGCAGCCCACCCCTATAATGGCGATATGCTCTATTTTGTAGCAAACAGTACAGGCGGACATAATTTTGCAAAAACTTTGGACGAACACAATCGGAACGTCGCGATTTATCGCCAAGAAAATCAGAAAAACAAGAAACCTTAAACGTAAATTCTATTCAGATATAGATCTGAATAGAATGTAAAACAATATGTCTAGCGTCGCTTATGTTGAATCGGCGGGAGGCTTTCCGATTTAACGCCTTTTACTTGGTTATCACCAGAATTCTCTGGAGCAAGTTCAATTGGTCTATCCTGATCTTGTAAATTACGATCATTAGAATAGGTAGTACGGTTTCTTGTACGTTGTGCAGCCCTGCTACTTAAGTTGATTAACATTCTCTTTAAGGGGTCAGCACTCGGATTATTCACACGCATTGTAATAAGAATATCTTCGGGACCAACAGCCTGTTGATAATAACGATAGTTAGCCTTGCTATTAATCTTAAGCTTGCTTCCTTTTAATGCTGCTCCTGCAAAAAGCCCGCTTGATTTTTGGATTGTATAGATCTCTATCTTTGAACCACTAGCCCCACTATCAGCGTCACTACTGGATGATGCAGCTGTAGCCGAAGCACTTGCTCCCATGGTGAATTGGCTATCAATTAATGCACGCAAACTATGTTCTGTCATGATAAACAACATCATTTTTGAATTTTGAACGCCTAGTTGCAAGCCAAAGGAACCGTCTGACACGCCATAAAATGCAGGACTTGACCAAGATCCCCGTGCGTCTCTTGACAATAAGACACAATCGCCACCCGAACCACCAAATACCAATGACATTCGAACAATAGATGGACATACCATCACGGCTCTTGCATCACGCAATCTTTCATAAAGTTTGCTGTCTTTGGGGATATCTGTAAAAATATCTTGAACAGCTAGCGTCGCATGATCAACCAAAGCCTGTTCTTTATTAACTCCTGCCTGCGCTACATCTGTAAGAGAAATTGATGCTGCACTTGCTAAAAGTGCAGAAAACAAGAAATTGAGCTTAGAACGTGATACCGTCATACTTTTACTAACTCGATCTACTAAATATATATTACAAGATGTTATCTTTATCTGTCTAAAGTTTTAATATCCCTCTGAAGAAATAGCAAAGTCAATTTCATTCTTATAACAGGGTTATGTTCAAGGTTTGTGATAAACGATCTGCGATCCCTGGTGCAGCCGCAAGAATAGGCGTCATTTGATCCAGTCCACCATCACGTAAAAAAGGTGATACGCGTGCCCCTGCTTCTTCTAACAAGACAAGCGCTGCTGCAACATCCCATAAATTAATAGCCATTTCTAAATGACCATCAGAACGCCCACTAGCAACATCAACCAATGCCATTGTTCCAGAACCCAAAGTACGGATCATTGCTCCCATTTCCAAAATAGCCTTAGCATTCGATTGAAATGCATCTATTTTGCTAACATGACTCCAACCCAATTCAACCATTGCTATTTTAGGGTCGGTAACCGTTGATGCTTTGATGGGTTTGCCATTCATAAACGCGCCATGGCCTAGCCGTGCTGTATAAATTTCGTTTAAACATGGGGCCTCAACAATACCTAATAAAGGTTTGTCACCTTCCATTAATCCCAAAGAAACGCACCAACGTTCTCTACCGCGGGCATAATTAGAAGTACCATCAATTGGATCAACAACCCATCTTAAGGTTCCTGTTCGGGTTTTTCCTTTTTCCTCTCCTTGGAACCCATCTTCTGGAAAAGCATTCTGAATCTGTTGTGAAATGAAATTCTCAACCTTTTCATCCGTTTCGGTCAACCAATCCTGGGCATGTTTAAGCGTTCCTTGTGGTCTACCCGATTGAGGGCGCATTGTCATTGCTATCCGAGCTGCTTCATGAACAATAGTCTGAGCAATTTCGAGACGACGAGCAAGAGAATCTTTCATTTTTGATTTACCTTAAATGCTATTTTTTGTAGTAATAGGAAATGATTATCCAAGAATGCTTATTCTATTTTGAAGTTTAATAAAAATTCTTATTCACGCTCAATTAAACCTTATATGATTCTTAGATTATACAATTGGAAACATAGACATTTTTAAACAAAATAAATAGAATTCAAAAGATTTTTGCCTATCTTCGTCTTGCCTGTCTTAGCACAGAAATTATATGTCGCAATTATTAAGGAAGAAATGATGAATCAAGAAATACGACTTGTTGCTATTGTTGATTTCAAACAGGAAAGTGATATCCAGCTTGTGCTACCGACAGTTATGAACTGTGTTCAAAAATCACGACAAGAAAAAGGAAATATTTTCTATACAGTTAGTCGTGAGATCAACAATCCAAAGCGTTTAGTTTTTGTTGAACATTGGGCCAGTAATTCTGCGATTAGCCAACATGCAGATACTGCACATTTCAAAGAACTCGAAAAAGCACTCTCTCCTTATCAACAAAGACCGATGGAAATTCTCGTTTTATCAGAAATTAACGTATAAGGCATTTAAGCAGTGTCGATATTTGAAAGCGATATTTGGCGCATTGGAATTGTTAAAACGCCTGTACAAAATATTGTATCATCTTCCTCTCTTAAGGGATATGAAATCTGTTGGTTACCAGAAGAGCCACCATATCGGTTTCTAGCCGATCCTTTTGGTATATGGAAAAAAAACCGATTATATTTATTTGCTGAATCTTACAATTACCGTATTCGCAAAGGTCGCATCGAAGGCTTTGTTTTCGATGAACATCTCCACTTACAAGAGCGGAGACCCGTTTTAGAAGAATCTTGGCATCTTTCTTATCCCATGATTATTGAAGATCAGGAAGAAATTTATATTATGCCTGAATCTTATAAATCTGGGGAAACCACTTTATATCACGCTGTTAAGTTTCCGTGGAAATGGGAAAGAGTCAAAGATTTTACATTCCCAGAAATGGCAATAGATCCAACACTGTTTTATTATCAAGATCATTGGTGGATGTTCTACACACCTGTTCAAGCCGGCCTCAGCCGTCAAGGTGCGCTTTGTATTGCATGGGCCAAAAATTTGACTGGGCCTTGGCACTTACATCCTAAAAACCCAGTTCGTGTGACGCCTGAAAGTTCCAGACCCGGTGGAAATGTCATATTAACTGACCAAGGAATTATACTCCCTACACAAAATTGCAGCTATACTTACGGCGGAAGCTTGGTTTTTCTACAAATAACAACTTTAACCCACCAAGATTTTGAAGCGCATATAACTGGCGAGCTACGCCCTAATGACGCTTGTGGGCTTTATAATCAGGGGATTCATACGTTAAGTAGTATAGGCAAATATAGTTTAATTGATGCAAAACAGATTTTGCATAACCCTTTTCGTCGTTTAGCAATTGACGGTATTTATCGCTTTAAAAAGCGCTTGGATCGTTTCTAATAAAAACAAAAAACTTTCAGACTTTCTGAAATCTGAAAGTTAGTAAATTAAGCGAGCGTATAGCCTTCTTCTTCAATAGCTTTTTTAACAGCTACCTTATCGGGATTGCCTTTAATCTTGACAACGCCACTTTCAAGATCAACTTGAACGTCTTCGACATTAGGTAGTCCCTTAATTGCCTCGGTAACAGCACGAACACAATGCTGACAGGTCATCCCTTTGACGTGATAGGTCTCCATTACTTTTTTCCTTTCAATATTATTCATTATTTTATTGAAAATAAGTCTTATTGTTATAATCTAATCCATAAAATATTTGCTTTCTAGCCATAAATCGCTTTTGCTCAAGTTTTTGATCTTGCAACAAACTATTTATAAAAGCGTTTTCCTGCTTTTATCAAAACCCGTCTTCATTCGTTAATCTGAACGTCAATATCCTATGAATTCTAAAACCACTCCAAACACCAATCTTGATTTTGCTATTACGGGAATGACCTGCGCATCTTGTGTAAGACGTGTAGAAAAAGCCATTCATAAAGTTGCTTCAGTTAAAGATGCCACCGTAAATTTAACGACTGAACAGGCAAGAGTCACATTACAAGCCGGACAAAACCAACAAACGGCCATTACAGAAATTGAAGCAATTGTTCATAAAGCTGGCTATGAAGCACAGTTTCTTGATCCTTCGAAAAAATCTCCATCAAAAACAGAAAATCAGGATCATAAAGAACAGTTTCATTTGATTATGGCAGCACTGTTATCAGCGCCGTTATTACTTTCAATGATTGCTGGTATGATTCATCATTCTTGGATGTTACCGGGATGGGTTCAATTTCTACTCGCAACACCGGTACAATTCTGGTTAGGAAAAAATTTCTATGTCGCTGGTTACCGTGCGCTCATATCCGGCAGTGGCAATATGGATCTATTGGTTGCTTTAGGTTCAACAGCAGCATGGGGATTAAGCACCTGTTTATTAATCGGAGAATTTATAGGGAAATATCAAGGGGAAACCACACTTTATTATGAAGGTTCCTCTTTGATTATTACCTTCATATTATTTGGACATTGGTTAGAAAAAAGAGCACGTCATAAAGCTGCATCGTCAATTCATGCCTTACATTCGCTTAGACCCGATATTGCCCACCGGCTGATTAATGGTGAAACAGAAACGCTCCCTTTGGAACAGATTCAAATAGGAAACGAACTCGTCATTTTTCCAGGCGAACGAATTCCCTGTGATGGTTTTGTTATTGACGGTGAAAGTGCCGTTGATGAATCCATGTTAACCGGTGAAAGTATCCCCGTTGAAAAGAAAAAAGATGATCCTGTTACGGGTGGATCACTTAATGAAAACGGGCGATTAGTCATTCGCGCAACTAAAATAGGTAATGAAACGCGTCTGGCTGCCATTGTTCGTCTGGTGGAAAGTGCACAGGCTTCCAAAGCACCTATTCAGAAATTAGTTGATAAAATCAGTGCTGTTTTCGTCCCTATTGTTATTCTTTGTGCAATAATCACTTTTATATGTTGGTGGGCTAATAATACTTCCTTAACCATAGCATTGTTAAATGCAGCCTCGGTTCTGGTTATCGCTTGCCCTTGTGCTTTAGGTTTGGCAACACCA
The DNA here is from genome assembly GCA_945266285.1 of uncultured Commensalibacter sp. Lineage (GTDB taxonomy): Bacteria > Pseudomonadota > Alphaproteobacteria > Acetobacterales > Acetobacteraceae > Commensalibacter. The sequence continues at coordinate 345,474 of CALYOP010000002.1, read as the reverse complement.
ACGGCATTAGCTACAGGTTGCGGTGCTGCAGCCAGAGCCGGCATTCTAATTCGAGACGCTGAAGCACTAGAAAATGCAACACATATTCAAAGAGTTGCCTTTGATAAAACGGGCACTTTAACCGAAGGACATTTATCAGTTGCTACTTTAACAGCAAATAATAATTATACAGAACAGGATCTTCTTTCTTTGGCAGCCAGTCTTTCCCTGTCAAGTGAGCATCCTATTGCCAAAGCATTAGTCAAACGTGCAAAACAAGATAATATTCCACTTACAAACCCTGAAAATTTCCGTGTAGTCAAAGAAAATGGTCGTGGTATTAGTGGTAATATCAAAGGTGATTTCTATTTATTTGGCAATCACATTTTGATGAATCATCTTGGTATCAATACGCATGAAATCAATGCTGATCTGCAAGAAATGACTTTTTCTTGGCTAGTTCAACAAAAAGAAAATACGTTTCATCTTGTTGGCGGCATTGCTTTTAGCGATACAATCCGAAAAGGGGCAAAAGAAGCCGTACAAAGATTACAACAGCAACATATGGATGTCATTTTACTGACCGGTGATAATCAAAAAGTAGCGCAATCAATTGGAAAACAACTCGACATTCATGATATCAGAGCTGAATTATCCCCTGAAGATAAACATCATCTGATCGTTGAATTGGGATCAAAAGGCAAAGAGGGCAAAGCCATTGCCATGGTCGGTGATGGTATTAATGATGCTCCAGCCATGGCCTCAGCTGATCTCGCAATTGCCGTTGGCGAAGGAACCGATGCCGCTGCTGAAGTAGCCGGCGTTGTTTTAATGCGAGCTCATCCTGGTTTGGTTGTTGATACCTTCGACATTGCCCGAAAAACAAGAAAACGTATTCAAGAAGGTCTGTTTTGGGCATTTATTTATAATATTATCGGGATACCTCTTGCTGCATTGGGCTATTTAAGTCCTGCAATTGCTGGCGGTGCTATGGCTCTCAGCAGTGTTTGTGTTGTAACCAATGCGCTTCGGTTACTTAACTGGAAACCTAAAACTCAATTTTAAACTAAAATCCTACAAAGCCTATTTCACAAAACAAAATAGGCTTTTTCAAAGATCTAACGATAAACAATACCACCATCCGTTATAATAGACTGTCCTGTTATATAATCTGAATCTTCGCTGGCAAGAAACGCAACCAAATTTGCCACATCATCTGGAGTTTGTGCTCGTCCCAAGGCAATACCATTCACATATTTTTTAAAAGTCTCTCCTACTGGAGTACCAGAAATTTCAGAAAAACGTTTATCAATTTCAACCCACATATCGGTTCCAACAATACCAGGACAATAAGCATTTACAGTAATACCTGAACTGACATATTCTCTGGCCGCAGTTTGCGTTAAAGCACGAACTGCAAATTTCGTTGCTGAATAAACGCCCAACATTGCCATCCCGTCATGGCCCGCAATTGAAGATGCGTTTATGATCTTTCCTTTTTGTTTACGTTCCTGAAATTTTTTAGCAGCAGCCTGTATCCCCCAAAGAACGCCAATTAATATCTGTTATTTTTCTGAACTCTTCTGGGGTAACATCCTTAAGAGGTTGGACTTGGGCAATTCCGGCATTATTGATCATAATATCAAAGCCACCTAATTGCTTTTCAGCATCATTAATTGCATCAATAATTTGCTGTCTTTGGCTGATATCGGCAACAAAAGTAGACGCCTTTACATTGGCCTTTCTTATTTCGTTTGCCGTTTCCTGTAATTTCTCACCGTTCATGTCAACCAGCGCTACATGGGCACCTTCTTGAGCAAGACGAAGCGCAATTCCACGACCAATACCTTGTGCAGCACCGCTTACCAGCGCTACCTTATTTTTTAATCCTTTGGCCATTTTTACCTCCCATTACAAAAAATGCTAGATAAACTCTATAGAAGTTTATCTAGCAATCTTAAGTCTAAAATTTATTTCTTAAAAGGTTTTGTTGTTATAAGAAAATAAATAAAAGATCAGTCTAAAATAGTTTAAATAACCTGAAAAAGTTAGAAACTATTCGTAACCTTAGCTGTAAATGAATAATAATTTAGCTTTGTCCGTAATAAGCATTCTTGCCATGTTTGCGCAAATAGTGTTTGTCTAACAATTCAGGCTGCATGGCAGGTAATCTCGGAGAGATCATATAGGAATACATTTCCATATAACAAATCTCTTCCAAAATCAGTGCATTATGCGCGGCATCCATCGCATCTTTCCCCCAAGTAAACGGCCCATGAGAATGAACCAAAACACCGGGCACTTCAGAAGCTACAATATTTTGCTTTTGAAAAGTTTCAACGATGACATTCCCTGTTTCATATTCATAACTGCCACCAATTTCTTCTTTGGACATTAGGCGCGTACAGGGAATATTACCGTAAAAATAATCAGCATGCGTCGTACCCAAAGGCACAATTGGACGGCCAGCTTGCGCCCAAATGGTTGCATGACGCGAATGAGTATGTACGATACCACCAATATCAGGAAATTTCTGATATAAAATTCGGTGCGTATCTGTATCAGAAGAAGGTTTTAATTTACCATCAACGACCTTCCCCGTATTGATATCTACGACAACCATATCTTCCGCTGTCATATGATCATATTCAACACCCGAAGGTTTAATAACCATCAGATTACTTTCACGATCAACAGCACTTGCATTCCCCCAGGTTAATACAACCAGATTATGCTTTGGAAGGAATAAGTTTGCTTCGAGTACTTTTTGTTTTAATTCTTTCAACATGAATGATCTCTTAATTTTTATATTCCACCTTAATCAACGTTAAGGTGGAATGATTTTATTGTTTACCGATCGCCAATATCGCGCAGTTTTTTACCACTCATTAAATTCTTTTCAATATGTTCCAAAGTAATTCCTTTGGTTTCTGGAATAAAGAAGATAACAACAAAGATAAAGAAGACGTTCATTGCGGTATAAAGCCAGAAAGTTTGAGCAACACCAATATGACTTAGTAATGTCAAGAAAGTTGCACCGATTATCATGTTACTGACCCAATTGGTCGTTGTTGAACAAGCAATCCCAAAATCACGACTTTTCAATGGTTGGATTTCAGAACACAGTACCCAAACTACTGGAGCAGCACTCATTGCATATCCACCAATAGACATAATGCACATACCAACCGATGCATAAGAAACCATGCTCGAGGTGTTTCCATGATCAATTAAATATAAACAGTAACCTAAAATGAAAGTACCAATTGCAATAATTGCAAATCCGATTTTAAGTATTGGCTTACGGCCTGCTTTATCAACTGTGAATATAGCAATTAATGTGGCAAATACAAATGTCATACCAACGATAACTGTTGCTATCATTTGTTGGTAGTTTGATTCAAAACCAGCAAGTTTAAATATTTTAGGTGCGTAATACATAATAATGTTCATACCGGTAAACTGCTGCATTGCCTGTAGAACCATGCCCAGAAAAACCGCACGACGAACATTAGAATTGTTACAGAATAAAGACCAACCTTCCTGTTTCTGTTTTAGACTTTCTTGAATTTCCTTCCATTCCCTATTAACACGCTCAGGTTCTGCGCGAATCATATTTAATACGTGGAGCGCTTCTTCATCACGACCCTTAGCTGCCAACCAACGGGGTGTATTGGGTAAAAAGAAATTGGCAACAAGCAAAATAAATGCAGGAACACAAAGGACTCCCAGCATCATACGCCAGTTACCTGATGCGGTAAAATAAGTATCAGATAAAAAGGCAAGCACAATACCAATGGTGATTAACAGCTGATAAGCTGAAATCATTTTACCACGGATATTTTCCGGTGCCATTTCAGAAAGATATAAAGGTGCTGTATAAGAGGCAATACCAACGGAAAATCCTAATACAATACGCCAAGCGAATAGGATACCAAAACTATTCGATAAAGCAGATCCCAAAGAACCTACAATAAATAATATAGCTCCAATCATTAAGCTCCATTTCCGCCCTAGCGAAAAAGATAGCCAACCATTGGAAAGTGCTCCTAATGCTGCACCCAGCATCATGGAACTTACTACCCCTTCTTGCATATGTTCGGTTAATTGAAGTTCTTTTGAAAGAAAAGGTAATGCGCCTGAAATAACACCAATATCTAGACCAAACAGCAATCCGGCCATTGCAGCTGAAAAACCGACCAAAAATGTCATTCTTTTGCTGATTGCTGTACGCGCTTGGATATCAAAGGTTTCTGAAGAAGACGGAGTTTGCATAAATATAATCCCCCGTAGAAAGTATTGTTAATAAAAATATAACAATACTTTCTAATTTTTAAATTAAAACTATGTAAATATTAAATTTTTATTAACTATTTGCGTAAGCAACTTCGTTCCAAAGAATTTCTTTCTGAAATTGTGTAATGTCTGTATTTTCGTTAACTTCCAACAACTCAATATGATGCAGACGGGCATACAAACGGATATAATCCATAGTTAAAGCTTGCGTATAAGCAGAGTGATGCGCAGCACCAGCAGCACACCATGCTTCAACAGAAACATCTAATGATGGTTTTGCTTTCCACACTGCACAAGCAACCGGTAATTTAGGTAATGGATGCGGTTGTTTTACCGTTTCGAGTTCATTTGTAATCAAACGGAAACGATTACCAATATCAATCAAGCTCGCATTAATTGCTGGACCTGGTTTTGCTGAAAATCTGAGACGAACAGGATCGTCTTTACCACCGATACCCAGATGTTGAACATCCAATAATGGTTTTCCTTCAGCAATTGATGGACAAATTTCCAACATATGCGCACCAACAACCAACTCATTCCCTTGAGTAAAGTCATAGGTATAGTCTTCCATCAAGGAGGTTCCACCTGGTAGGCCTTTAGCCATAAATTTAAAGACATGAATTAATGCCGATGTCTTCCAATCTCCTTCTGGACCAAAGCCATAACCTTGCTGCATCAAACGTTGTGACGCAATGCCAGGAAGCTGTTTCATGCCATACAGATCTTCAAAGGTATTGGTAAAAGCACCAAATTTACCTTGCTCTAGGAATTTTTTAATACCCAGTTCAATTCTTGCTGCTTCAATAACATTCTGCCGTTTTTCACCATTGACCTGAGTACAAGGTGCAAGTGTGTAAGATTCCTCATATTCATTTATCAAAGCGTCAATTTCGCCCTGAGTAATTGAACTAATTACACCGACAAGGTCACCTACCGCGTGGGTATTAACGGAATAACCAAATTTAAGCTGTGCAGAAACCTTGTTTCCTTCGGTAACGGCAACTTCACGCATATTATCGCCAAACCGAGCAACCTTAAGATGTTTTTCTGCATGTAAAGCAGCAGCCACACGCATCCAGATAGCAACTTTTTCTTGAACTTTCTTATTTTTCCAATATCCCGTAACAACAGATAAAGGTTTACGCATCCTTGCACCAATAAATCCGAATTCACGACCACCGTGTGCCGTTTGATTCAGATTCATGAAATCCATATCCATGCTATCCCAAGGAATCACTTCATTAAATTGGGTGTGAAGCTGCAATAATGGTTTTTCAAGAATGCTTAATCCCGCAATCCACATTTTTGCAGGAGAGAACGTATGTAACCAGGTAATGACACCGATACAATTAGCAGCATAATTTGCTTCGCGGCATAATGCCGTGATTTCGTCAGGTGTTGTGACGATAGGTTTGAAAACTAATTTTACAGGAAGTCCAGCTTTATTTAAAAAATCGGCTACAGCTTGTGTATTTGCAGAAACCTGACGTAGTGTTTCTGGACCGTAAAGATGTTGACTACCTGCTGAAAACCATATTTCTAAATCTTTATATTGAAACATTTTTTACTCCTGAAATTTTAAAACACCCTAAGAAAACCCGAAGCTATATCTGATTGTATTTGGGCTCGCAGGTTTGGGACCATTCCAAATATTTTTCGTATAAGGCTTGGTACTGTTCTGCTTTTCTTGGGTTGGGAGATAAAGTCGCTGCAACTGGACTTGCCATATTTGCCTGGGCATCAACGATATTTTTGTAAATACCAGCGGCAACTGAAGCAAAGATTGCAGCCCCCAATGCACAGCACTGTTCTGAATCAGCAATTTGCAAAGAACGATTCATAACATCAGCACAAGTTTGCATAATCACTGGGGATTTTTTAGCAATTCCACCTAAAGTCATAATGTTATTGACGGGAATATCTTGATTTATAAAACATTCCATAATAGCACGCGCACCAAATGCGGTTGCAGCAACTAAACCACCAAATAACATCGGTGCATCTGTAGCAAGAGTCAGACCCGTTACCACACCCTTAAGCCGCTGATTAGCGTAAGGAGTACGTCGACCGTTAAACCAATCTAAAACTAATGGAAGATGTTCTAAATCAATGCTGTTAATCCAGCTCTCGGTTAATGCATTTAATAAATTATCTTGAACTTTTTCGACATCTTTAACATTGTCTGGCAAGTTCTTTTTAATTAATTCCAATGGCCATGAAAGCAAACGATGATACCAAGCATAAATATCGCCGAATGCGGATTGCCCTGCCTCAAAACCAATATATCCTGGGATCACGCTGCCGTTCACCTGGCCACAGATTCCTTTAACGACTTTCTGCTTAACCAGCTGTCGATCAGCAATCAAGATATCACAGGTTGAGGTACCAATGACTTTAACCAATGTATAAGGCTTTACACCAGCACCTACGGTTCCCATATGGCAGTCAAAAGCACCACCAGAGATAACAACCGTTTCTGGAAGCTGAAGTTTTTCAGCCCATTCTGGCGTAATTTTTCCTACAGGAATATCGGCCGTAAAGGTTTCTTGAAACAGTGGGTAAGGTAACTCTTCAACCAATGAAGGATCAAGCGCCTGGAAGAATTCAAAAGGTGGTAACCCTCCCCATGATTCATGCCATAAACACTTATGACCTGCAGCACAACGACCACGTTTAATCTTTTTAGGCGCCGTATTGCCTGATAAAAGAGCAGGAACCCAGTCACAAAGTTCAATCCATGAAGCAGAAGCTTTTTTAACAGCTTCATCTTTGCGAAAGATATGAAGGATTTTTGCCCAAAACCATTCTGTTGAATAGATACCACCACATCCGTTCAGATAATGGGAATACCGTTCTTGTTTACACAGATTGTTAATTGCATCTGCTTCTTCAATGGCAGTATGATCTTTCCAAAGAATAAACATCGCATTTGGGTTTTTAGCAAATTCCGGGCGTAACGCCAAAACTTGCCCTTCTTCATCAATCGGTGCAGGTGTTGATCCTGTACTATCTACACCAATACCTACTACTTTTGCGGCTTTCTCAGGGCCCAATTGTTGCACTACTGAGACAATTGCCTGCGTCATGGATTCAATATAATCTAAAGGATGATGACGAAATTGATTTTTTACAGGAATATTATAAAGACCACTTTTCCAGCGGGGATAATAAACGACTTCTGTAGCTAATTCTTGTCCAGACAGACAATCAACGGCTAATGCTCTGACTGAATCGCTACCAAAATCTAAACCTATAGAAATAGAATTATTCATTTACATTCTCGCATTAAATACGAATTAATATAAGAACACGATAATGGTGAATGAAGACTGTAAATATTGTTTTGGCTGCTGTTTTTATGGACAATAATGCTACGATTAACACATTAGCTAATTGTTAATAATTTATCACATTTTTGTGTAGATATTATGGATCTATGCGCTATAAATATAGAGAATAATGCTAGACACAATGATCAATTTTTTTGTGAGGTTCAATGACTTTTGAGCAAAATGAAGATCCTCTACAGCCAGGTTATTCTTTTAATGCAAATTTTGTCGCAGGCCTTACACCCATTGAAAAGAATGGGATTTACGACTTTTTTGTTGACCGTCCAGAGGGGATGAAAGGTTATATTATTAACCTAACGCATAGCGGTGAAGGAGTCGTCTATCAAGGTGATGAAGTCATGAATTGCAAGCCTGGCGATTTTTTGATTTTCCCTCCTGGAATCCCTCATTATTACGGCAGAAGACCTAATGCAAACCGATGGCATCATCATTGGATCTATTTCCGGGCGCGTGCAATGTGGACAAATTGGCTGTCATGGCCTGAAAAAATCGGAAGGGTCGGTTATTATCGCCCACCCCCAGAAATAAGCGATGATTTGGAAAAACTTTTTGTTCAGATTGTTAACACTTCTCAATCTCTAGAATCTTATTCCGAGATTCTTTCGATGAATTTATTGGAAAATTTCCTAATCAGACGCATGCAAAGCATTTCGCAAAATAAAAAAGAATTAAAAGATCCACGAATTGTACTCGCTTGTAATTACATTACCGATATTTTGCAAAAGCAACCTGAATTAACCGAAGATAATAATTCTTTTATCGAGCAGGTTGCTCAACACGTTTTTCTGTCTTCATCACGCATTTCACATCTTTTCAAAGAACATATGGGGGTTAGCATTCTTACATGGCGTGAAGATCAACGTATCCATCGTGCAAGACTACTTCTACAAACAACGCCATTATCTATTGCCCAGATTGCTCAAAGCCTTGGCTATAGCGATCAATTATATTTTTCACGGGTTTTTAAAAACAAAATTGGATTAAGTCCAAAAAAATTCCGCCAAATGACATTTAAAAGTTGGTCGGCAAAGATTAAAAAAGCATAATGATAGAAATTTAATTTTTTAAAAGTTCAAATCAAAAGACTTATTTTTATTTAATTCGATAGGAATCCGAATTATGAATAATATTTCAGGAAAAACCGTTATTATCACCGGGGCAAGTAGTGGCATCGGCCAAGCAACGGCATTATTACTCGCTCAAAAAGGAGCAAATGTCGTCATTGCCGCCCGCCGTAAAGACCGTTTAGAACAAGTAGAATCACAAATTAAAGCCAAAAATGGCCAAGCACTTGTTGTTCAAACCGATGTCACAAAACGTGCCGAAGCTGATCGTCTGATTCAAAAGGCTATGGATCAATTTAAACGCGTAGATGTATTGGTTAATAACGCAGGCATAATGAGCATCGCCCCTATGAAACTGGTTCATGTTGAAGAATGGGAAAGGATGATTGATATCAATGTTAAAGGTTTACTTTATTGCGTTGCCGCAGCCCTTCCTATTTTCAATCAACAGGAATCGGGTCATTTCATAAATATTTCTTCTGTTGCTGGCCTGCGTGTTAGTACAGGTGGTGCTGTTTATGCAGGAACTAAATTTGCTGTTCGTGCTATTTCAGATGGCATTCGTCGCGAAGTTGGAAGTCATATCCGAACCACAGTCATCTACCCCGGTGCTATACAATCTGAACTTTTAAATGGTACTAGTGACCCCCTTAGTCACGAAAGATTGGAAAAATCCCGCCAAATCGCTGTTTCACCTGATTGTATCGCACGTTCTATTGCTTTTGCTATCGAACAACCCGCAGAAGTTGATGTAAATGAAATTGTCATCCGACCAACTGCACAAGAAAATTAAACATTTTTATATTTCGATATCTTAAAGAATTAATTCTTTGAATTGAATGATATCGAAATATTTTTAAATAAAAAAATCCCAAAATTATCAATTTGTAAAAAATAAGTTACCATTTTGGTTAAAATTGTCTTTATTTCGCCCTTTTTTACCCATGAAAAAAGCAAAAACTCAGCATATCCTTTTCTAAAGTTAAGAAATCAGGATATGATTAATGAATATTTTATTGAAACCTTTGTTTTCTAAGAAAAGAAAAGTCGTAATAATACCAAATGACGTAAAAGAAGCTGTTCAGTCAGATGTTTCATTTGTAAAAGCCTGTAAAAATGCACCATCTTTAGAAACTGGAAAACTTTTACGGATGCATCAGATTATGCGTGCTAATCCAATGTTTTTTAAAAATATCATGCGTTCTCATACGCTTAAAAAAGCTTACTAAAAAGCTGAAGCAATATCGTATTGGCGAACTGCATTTACAAAATGTTTGATCTTATTACGGTCTTTAACGCCGCGACTGGACTCGACGCCTGAAGAGACATCAACTGCCTTTGCTCTAGAACAACGAAGCGCATCTACGACGTTCGCAGAATTTAATCCTCCTGCCAAGAGCCAAGGCACAGGTGCCTTCCACTGCGTTGTAAGCGACCAGTTAAAACTTCTTCCATTCCCTCCGGGTTGGGCATCTCCTTCAAATGTTGGTGCCTCAACAACCAGTCCTTCAAGCGAACATTGCATTGGCAAGTCGGCTTTTGTATGAACACCAATCGCAGCCCATGTCGGTAATTTAAAATAATTACGAAGTGATGTTACGTTTTCTAAAGAATCATAAATTTGTAAGATATCTAACGGGATTTGATTTAAAACAGTTTCAATGTCTTCTATTTTCGGTTTAACAAATAACCCTACCCGTTTGGTATATTCTGCATTCTTTGGAAATAATTTTATCTGATCTGATGTAACGTAACGAGGGGATTTAGGATAAAAAACCAGCCCAAGCCATTCTACTTTTAACGCCAGTAATAATTTATAGGTTTCAATATCACGAACCCCACAGATTTTTATAGCAGGCTTCATGAATGATCTTGCATTTCACGTACGATGGCTTTGGCTGCTTCTGCTGGATCTGCTGCACGCGTAATAGGACGTCCAACGACAACCCAATCTGCCCCTGCCCGATGTGCTTCAGCAGGAGACATAACCCGCTTTTGATCATGCGTTTCTGCATTCTTCATTCTTATACCGGGAACAACCAATTTCGGTTCCTTACCAAGTTCCTGCCGCAATCTTGCAATTTCTACTGGCGAACATACCAATCCATCTACTCCGGCTTGAATAGCCATTTTCCCAAGGCAAACTACTTCTTCCATCGGGGAATTCCTAATACCGATTTCGTTAAGACCTTGTTCGTCCATACTGGTTAATACCGTTACGCCAAGCAATAATGGCTTAACAGCAGGCGGAAATGATTCGTCAATCGCTTTACGCGCAGCCTGTATCATCTCATAACCACCCAAGGTATGAATGGTTAACATTGCGGGTCTAACCGATTCTAAACTTTTGATCGCTGCAGATACGGTGTTGGGAATATCATGAAGTTTCAAATCCAGAAATAATCGTCTACCTCTTGCCAATGTCCTTACCGCGTCAAGACCACAGGCATAGGTAAACTCCATCCCTAATTTGATCATATGTCCCACATTATCTGTAGCCAAAGCCCACTTTTCAGCTTCCAGAGGGTCCTGAGTATCCAATGCTATGATCAGGCCAGTTTTTGCCATATAAGTCCACCAATATTAATTTTGGGTCAAAACCTCTGGTTCTTCTATATGCGAATTTGATGACGTTTGCGAAGAGGTATTCCCAACATTATTTGATGAATTATTCGTGGTTGATTGTTGGGTTAAAGAAATATATTGCGCACGCAAATCATTAAGTTGCTCTTCAAGTTCTCTGACTTGCTGCTGCGCTTTGCGTGTCTTTTTCCATTGGTTAATCACGGTAATAAGCAAAGCTAGTGCCCCAAAAATAAAACCTGCAACACCAACTAGAAAAGAAAAAATACCAACTGAACATTTCCAGTTCAACCAGATAAAGTCCATAGGAACCGGATCTTGGTTAAAAAACATGAAAACAATAAGTACAGCCAGAAATGGCAATATAATGATCAAGCGCAGCACGACGAATACCTCCCGATATTTGATTTAGGTATAATACAAATTATATAGTCGTTTACATGAACCTCAAAGCACATCAACATTTGACATTGATGCAAAATAAACGATCTCCCTTTAACAAATGTTTCAGAAAAATACGTCTGCTCTAATATATGACTTGAATGGCAAAACCGTTATTAGGTCAAGCAGAAAATCATACATTTCAATTCAGACAAAGCATGCTATATTTCGAATAACTTTTATTTTAACCAAAGAATCTCTAATATGAGTAAGGTTATTCCTTTCCCAAACCAGCAAAAATCAAAAAATAAAATTTGGGCTGTGGCTTTTTTTGCTAATGGAAAACGTCATATTGCTAGTATCTATTATACTTGGAAACAAGCAGCAACTGATTGTGCATGGCGACAAAAAGAAGTCCGTGCATATCAACAGTTTTTAGAAAAAAATAATCAAGTCATTCCCCAATATTCTATTATTACAATAAATGTTTCTGAATTACCAAAGAAATGGCGCCCTATTCCGGCACTAGGTTTTTTATCGATAAAAAATTTCAGATAACCGTTTGTTTAATTTATTTTTCGAGTTAAATGTTATTTTGTTAACAATCAATAATTAAATTTAGAGAAAAACAAAACTTATGAACGAAAATCCTGCTTCCTCTTCTGCTGGTACAGCAGATCATAATAAAGATTCTAGCCCTGCAAATGCTTCTTCTAAAGCAGAATCATCTGTAAATACACTTGTAGTTAATCTACAATATATTAAGGAATTATCTGTAAAGATTCCTGGTGCACCCAATATTTATAGAAATTTACCAAAAAAACCGTATGTGTCTTTTAATATTGACGTAAATGCACAACAATTAGGTGAAAACGAACCAAATTTCGAAGTCACCCTTTCTATTCTATGTCATAGTAGCATTGCTGCACCGAATGAAGAAGATTCTAATCCTCCGGTATTATTCACTATAGATGCCTATTATTCGGCTATTGTCACGCTATTAGACATGAAGAATTCGAATATAGAAAGACTTTTACTTATTGAAACACCCCGTTTAATCTTTCCTGAAGCACGCAATATTATTTTAAATCTTACCAAAGATGCAGGTTTCCCACCGGTTATTATGCAAAATATAGATTTTGAAAATCTTTGGCACCAACGACGTCGGAAAGCAAAAAAATCTGCTGAAAATCAGTAAATTTTATATCGCCTTTTAATATGAAGGGAATTGATATGATTGTTAAACTATGTCTGAAATTAAAATAAAATGACGGCTGAGAAAATTATAGGAAAAAAAGACATTGGCAATATTCTAACCGTTTCTTCCCAAATTGCTTATGAAAATCGATGGTTGAAAATTCGCGAAGATATTATCAAATACCCCAATGGCATGGATGGCATGTTTGGGGTAGTCGAACGGAATGAATTTGCAGTTATCTTCCCTTTAGGTAAAAGTAATGGCCAAAAAACGGTAACTCTTATCCGACAATATCGCTATCCTGTTGGAGAATTCCTATGGGAGCTTCCTATGGGAATGTGGGAACTAAAACCTGATGCAACACCCGAAGAGGTCGCCGCTGGAGAATTAGAAGAAGAAACGGGTTTAAAAGCCTCGCATTTACAACATGTCGGTTCTTTTTATCAAGGAGCAGGCTATTCCACCCAAAAAGGTCATGTATTCCTGGCCACAGGTTTAACACAACACGAAACCCACCGAGAAGCAACAGAACAGAATATGACCTGTCATACTATTCCATTGGCTGAAATGGAAGTAATGATTCAGGACGGTCGGATATGCTGTATGGTTAGTATTGCTGCTTTTTGCTTGCTTCGATCCAAGAATTTTGTTTAATTTATGGCGATTAACATTTTAATATTCTTGGAGTATGTAGGAACACATGGCAGTTGTGGACATAGAAGACAATTCAGAAAATAAAAGTTATCTAGTTAAACACGCCATACAAATCATATCTTCTATGGTTCTTGGGGTGGTTATTGGTCTTATTGTCCACAAATTAGGCAGTCGTTATTCGCAACCTTGCATTGATTTTGGTAATCTTATTGTTAATCTTTTTTTAAGATTAATTAAAATGATTGTCGCTCCGTTGGTATTTGCGACACTCGTTTCGGGAATCGGAAATATTCAAGATACCAAAACAATTAAAAAAGTTGGTATACGGGTGATGATCTGGTTTATAGGGATATCACTTGCTGCCCTTAGCCTTGGTCTTGTCGCTGCGAATATCATTAAACCTGGTCGACATTTTACGAATACGCTGCCGACATCAAAACTCAATCTGCAAACCTTTCATTTTGATATTCAAGAATTTATCCTAAATATCGTTCCTGATAGTATCATTAAGGCTATGGCAGAAAACAACATCCTTCAGATTGTTGTATTTTCAATTTTTGCCGGTATTGCCATTGCTGCTTTACCAGAACGTTCCTGCCGTCAAGTTCATGAAATTACTGAAGGTTTGGCAAAAATTATGCTGAAAATCACCGATATGGTGATGAAAGTCGTTCCACTGGTTGTTTTTGCCTCCTTATTATCTATCTCTGCAAAGAATGGAAGCAATGTCATAAGTAGTTATGGCATGTTCTTACTTGAATTCTATTTTGTTATTATCATCCTTTGCTTGCTTTTAATTCTTGCTGGTTACCTTGCAATTGGTAAGAAAATCTTCAAACTCTTATCTTTTATCATTGAACCTGTTCTATTGGGATATGCTACAGCCAGTAGTGAATCAGCCTTTCCACGTTTGTTAGAACGGCTTGAAAAATTTGGCGTATCGCCTCGAATTGCTGGTTTCGTTCTTCCACTGGGTTATAGCTTTAACCTGGCCGGAACAATGATGTTTATCTCATTTTGTGCGATTTTCATTGCTCAGGTTTACGAAATTCAGATGCCCATTGAAAAACAAATCACCATGCTATTGGTTATGATGATCAGTAGTAAAGGTATCGCAGGTGTACCTCGTGCTTCTATGGTGATGTTAGCTTCGGTCATGCCACAATTTGGAATTCCTGAAGCTGGGTTAGCACTGATTTTTGGTATTGATCAGTTTCTGGATATGGCACGCACGGCCACCAGTGTTTTAGGAAATGGTATTGTTACAGCCATCGCAGATGAGTGGGATGATTCAGAACCTGAAGCAACAAGCGAACCTGTAACTTTTGAATAGAATAACAACCCGTTTCATCTTATCAGTAATCTTTTTGTCGAATGCATTTTGGACGTTGTAATAAAAATTATGAATCAACAGATTGATACAAAATTAATCGATGGAAAAGCTTTTGCGGCTTCATTAACACAAGAAATTGCTCAAAAAGTATTGCATCTTCAGCAAGATACAGGAATGACTCCTGGTCTTGCTGTTATTCTGGTTGGAGATAATCCTGCCAGCGAAGTATATGTTCGCAACAAGGCTAAACAGACACATAAAGTTGGCATGCGTTCTTTTATGCATATGATGCCGTCAACCACAACACAAGAAGCCCTCTTAGCGCTTGTTGCACGACTTAATGAAGATCCAGATGTACATGGCATTTTGCTTCAATTACCCTTACCTGATGGTCTTGATCCTAAACCCATTATTCAATCCATTGCGCCACACAAAGATGTTGATGGGTTGACAGCTTATAATGCTGGCCAACTTGCGTTGGGATATACGGAGGGTTTGATTCCATGCACGCCGCTTGGATGTCTCATGCTTTTAAAAAACGAGCTTAAGACTCTTAAAGGAATGAATGCAGTCGTGGTCGGTGCATCCAACTTGGTTGGAAGACCGATGGCCCGCTTATTGTTAAACGAAGGTTGCACCGTAACCATTGCCCATATTCATACGAAAAATACAGAAGAAATAGCTCGACAAGGTGAAATTTTAATCGTTGCTACAGGATGTCAGGGATTAGTTAAAGGTTCGTGGATTCGACCAGGTGCTACAGTGATTGATGTCGGCATTACACGTATTCCCGCTGAAAACAACAAAACCAAATTAGTAGGAGATGTTGTTTTCGAAGAAGCGTTAGGTCGAGCAAGTCGAATCACACCTGTCCCTGGTGGTGTTGGTCCTATGACTATTGCATGTCTTTTAAGCAATACCTTTAAAACTGCTTCAAAACAGATTAAGCAATCTTAAAATAAGAAATTTATTCAACTTCGTTTTTTGGCAAAGCAACGGTTTTTAATCAAACAGCTTTGCCGAATCTTTTTGCCGTGCATTTTCTTTAAACGCTGTTGATAAGGCGATAATGTCCCAGCATAAGAAATAGCAATAGGGCTAGGTTGATAATGATTATTTTGATAAGCAGCATTTAGAACTTGCATTTGATAACGTATATTTAAATAAGGCGTATGCGAGTGATAATTGCCTATGGCCTGCATAATATCACCATGCGTTTCCTGAAGATAAAGCTTCATAATTGCACCAGCTACAGCGATATTATAACAAGAATCATCCCGAAGCCGTTCATAAATCTTGGTACCAGACTGATGTGTGACATGAACCAGTGGTGTAACCCAACGGGTATTAATCTGCATCACTCCCAAATCTTGGGTGCCATTAGTATTTTGTCGTATAGCACCTGGGTAACCGCCTTCAACTTTTTGAATCGATGACAATACACCCGAAGGTAAATGGTGAAATGATGAAACCATCACCATACAGCTAAGATAAGGGTTAACCATTATTCAATAACTTAACTTTTAAAACCAAGACCTCAATAAATTGTAATAGTAGATTAGTTTAGCGATACTTGCAGTCAAAGTGCAAACGTTTATAAATGTTTTACACTCTATGGGGATTAATTTATGACACGTATTTCTATTGAACTAATTCCACGAAATCCTGAATCACTTTTGGCGGATACGGAAATCGTAAAACAATGCTTTCCTGTGGCAGATACCGTTAATATACCTGATCTCATGCGATTTCCACTCCGTAGCTGGGATGCATTTGAATTGGTTAACCCTTATTTTAAGCATGCTATTCCACATATTCGTGCCATTGATGTTAATCCTGATGCTCCTCTTCCCGGTAGTAATTTAAAGGAACTTCGCGAAGTTCTTATTATCCAAGGGGATCCACCTTCTAACGCAGCGCGTCAAATATATCCAAATACAACGGAATCAATCCTTCGACGCTATAAAAAAGAATTACCTCATTTGACCTTATACGCCGCTTTTGATCCTTATCGGCGTTCTCCCAAAGAAGAATTGGAACATGTGCAGAAAAAGATCGAAGCTGGTGCCTCGGGTTTCTTTACCCAGCCCGTTTTTGATTTACGTATGCTTGAATTATGCATGGACTGGTTACACGGGAAGAATATTTTCTGGGGGCTTTCACCTGTGATTGGGCCAAAATCACGAACTTTTTGGGAGGTAACCAATCACATCGTATTTCCACATGATTTTAACCCAACCTTAGAGGCCAATATCGCTTTTTGCCGAGCTGCGTTAAAACGCATAAAACAAACAAAAAGCGATGTTTATATTATGCCGGTAAGAATCAAGCTACAGCATTTTCTGCCACCACTTCTTGCAGAAGAATAGCAAAATCAGTTCTTAAGGGCATATAGAATCCTAACCCAGGAACGTATGCCTTTATGAAAAGAACGAAGATTATATTTTTCATTCGGAGAGTGAATACAATCATCGGCATTTGCAAAGCCAATTAAAAATGAATCGACCCCCAATTCACGCTGCAAATCATTTACGATGGGAATAGCCCCACCGGTACCAATAATAGCAGCATCCTGCTGCCATTCATCTTTTAATGCTTTTTGTATATGAATCAGATTAGCACCAGATAACGCAACCATACCGGCCGATGAAAAACCATGCGATTGAAATTCAACGTGACAATCTGATGGAATCTGATCCATCACAAATTGTCGAAACTGCTTTTGAATTTCCTGAGGATTCTGTTTTCCAACTAAGCGAAATGAAATTTTTGCCGAAGCTTTAGCCGGAATAACCGTTTTAAAACCCGGCCCTTCATAACCACCACTAATTCCATTGATTTCACAGGATGGGCGACACCATGTCTGCTCAACCGCCTTAAATGCTTTCTCTCCAGCTGTTTCCTTTAGGCCAATAGGCGATAATAATTCGGCATCTGTTTTACCGATATCTTGCCATTTCTGACGAATTTCAATGGGAATATTGGGAACACCTTTGTAAAAATCTGGAACGGTTACGCGACCTTCTTTATCACGTAACTTACTTATAATTTCTGCCAATAATTGAATAGGATTACGCGCTGCATTTCCATAGATACCGGAATGTAAATCCCGGTTGGCAGCATGTATGGTAACTTCTTCACTAACCATACCTCTGACCATTGCTGTAATAGCTGGGATGTCTGGCGTTGCCATATCCGTATCGCATATAAATGCCATATCAGGAAAAAGTTTTCCTTTCTGTTCCGCTAAAAAACCAGGAAGATGTTCACCACCATTTTCCTCTTCACCTTCCAGCAATATTGTAATTTTAAGTGGCATTTTCCCTGATTGCTTACGGATAGCACGACAGGCTTCTAAAAAAGTAAGAAGTTGACCTTTATCATCGGATGATCCACGACCATGTATGATCTTTTGCTTATTTTTTCCGATTTTAATGCAAGGCTGAAAAGGTGGAATATCCCATAAATCCAATGGATCTACCGGTTGCACATCATAATGCCCATAGAAAAGAATATGTGGTCCTGATTCTGCCGACAAATCTTGCGCCAGAACAATAGGATGCCCACCGGTTTCATGAATAGCAGATGTAAACCCAATTTCTTTCAGATAATTCTGCAACCATTCTGCTGCATGACAGCAATCCATCTGATGTGCAGGATCAGCAGAAATACTAGGAATTTTAAGTAGATCAAAAAGACGATCCAAAGACGTACTTAACTCTTTATCAACAAAATTTAATATATTTTCCAAATTTTCCCCCTAATTTTGACATAATCTTTCCTCGCTTTGCATCAGTTTTTGTAATATTAAAGAAGGCGGTGTCTTTATCATCTTTTTATTTTTTATTTCATTATAATGCGTTCTAATTTACAGCATAGAAATTTCATATGGTTCCTACTCATCAACGTACACCCCGAGCAGTTACATTAAAAATTCTAGCTGCAGCCATTTTTAATTTAATCTGCTATATTAATGTTGGTATGCCTTTGGCAGTTATCGCAGGATTTGTACATCAAAAATTAGGTTTTAATACGATTATAGCGGGTTTAAGCGTTTCCATTGCTTATCTTGCTACATTTCTTTCTCGTCCTAGTGCTGGTCGTTGGATGGATACAAAAGGGCCAAAAGGATCCGTTCTAATTGGTCTTGTTGTCAGTGCCATTGGTGGTATTTTTTTAATGACTACCAATTTTTTCGTTACACAACCTTATTTTGCGCTGGGAATCCTTTTTCTTAGTCGTTTTTGTTCAGGTGCTTCTGAAAGCTGGGCTTCTGCAGCCACGAATGTATGGAATATTGGCCGGGTCGGAACAGAATATACAGTAAATGTTATTTCATGGAATGGTGTAACATCTTACGGTGGCATGGCGATCGGCGCGCCTTTAGGATTATATTTATCCAAACATAGTCATCTATTTGGTGGTAATATTGGTATTGGTGTTTTAACCACATTACTCGCAGGTATTTCAGCTTTATTAGCTTCAACCTATGAACCCGTATTACCAGTTCATACAGATAAACGCTTATCTTTTGCTAAAGTATTTCGTCGGATTATTCCATATGGAAGTGGGCTTGGCCTAGGTTCTGTAGGGTTCGGCAGTATACAAGCTTTTATTGCACTCTATTTCATTGCCAATAAATGGAATGGCTCCGCGGTTGCTTTGAGTTTGCTTGGTATTTCTTTCGTAGCCATTCGATTTATCTTTGCTAATGCCATAACACGTTGGGGTGGCTATCGGGTTTCCATCGCTTCGTTTCTGGTTGAATCGATTGGCCTTTATTTTCTCTGGCAAAGTCATTCTGTTTTAATGTGTTATATTGGTGCCAGTTTAACGGGCGCTGGATTTTCTTTAATCTATCCGGCTCTAGGTGTTATCGCCGTTTCAAAGGTAGGACCTGAAAATCGAGGATCAGCTTTGGCCTCTTTTTCCTTATTTCTTGATATTGCTTTATGTTTTTCGGGTCCTGTTTTAGGAATTATCCAAAATTATTTTGGATATAACCTTTTATTCGCCAGTGCAGGGATTTGTACTTTAGTAGCTTGCGTCTTAACCTATATTTTATTCTGTAAATCAGTTAAAAAAACTTAATTTTATTAATTGGTTCAATTTTGAAAGTTTTCTATGACGAATTTTATTAAATCCGTAACGGTTTTCTGTGGATCGCGCATGGGTAATAATCCCGCATATATACAAGCTGCTAAAGATTTAGGAAAAGGGCTAGTACAAAATAAATTACGTCTTGTGTATGGCGGTGGGAATGTTGGATTAATGGGGGCCCTATCCAATACCGTATTAGATAATAATGGTGCTATCCGAGGTATTATCCCTGAATTTCTACAGCAAAGAGAAGCACTACATACCCGTGTTCACGATATGCTTGTAACCAATGACATGCATCGTCGAAAGAGTCACCTTTATGCCGAAGGCGATGCTTTTGTTGTCTTGCCCGGTGGTCTTGGAACTTTTGATGAAACCGTCGAGATTATTACCTGGCGCCAATTGCAACTTCATAACAAACCCATCTTCATTCTGAACATCGCACAATGGGCAGAAGCATTTGACAAAACATTACATACTGCTGTGCAACAAGGTTTTGCAGAAGAATCAATCTTAAAACTCTATGAAATTACACCTGATGTCTCAACCACGCTTAAGCGAATTAGGGAAACATTAGGGATAACACCTTAAGATTTCATAACAAAAAGAATTAAAGGTATTTTTCTCTTAAAACTTGCGCTCATAAGAAGAGCGCGCTATATGCCCATACATATCGGAGTGTAGCTCAGCCTGGTAGAGCACTGTGTTCGGGACGCAGGGGCCGGAGGTTCGAATCCTCTTACTCCGACCATATTATTTTATTTTGTATTTGATTTGCTGATTGATGGTCAAATTTTATCTTGGGAAGGATTTATTCGCTCAAGAATAAGCAAGTTCAAAAACGAAAATGGAATATTTTGCAATATTCCATTTTATCGTGTTAATTTAAATCTCCTGCCTGACGCACACCATAAGCAACTTTACGAACGTTAAATAAGTTCTTTGGACTGACGTTATCAGAAGTAGAGCTTCCACCAATAGCACCACATCCCAAGGTTAAAGCAGCGCAGATATTCGTTGTTCCTCCTATACCACCTAATGAACTTGGTGAATTAACAACAATACGCGATGCCGGAATAAAAGTTGCCAGTTTCTTCACAAGCGCTTCGTTCTTGGTATGAATGGCAAATGTATGTCCGCTTCCTTCATTTTCTAATAGTTTGCGACACAGTTTATAAGCTGCTTCACCAGAAGCTGCACTATAGAATCCTAAAATCGGACACAATTTTTCACGAGAATAAGGATTATCATGACTTACTTCGGTTTGTTCCGAAAGAAGTAAACGCGTTCCAGGTGGCATATTTAAACCACCAACCATTTTCGCAATATCTTCGACCGATTTACCAACACTTTGTGGGTTGATTGAGCCATCTTCTCTTAATAAAAATTTGCCAACCCTTTCAGATTCTTCTGGTGTAAGGAAATAACCACCATGTGCTTTGAAAGAAGCAACTAACTTATCATGTAAGCACTCACCAAAAACAACCGATTGCTCAGAGGCACAAATCACCCCATTATCGAATGTCTTGCTTGTAACAATATCCGTAACAGCTTTTTCAATATCCGCCGTTTTTTCAATATACGCAGGGGTATTTCCAGGTCCTACACCAATTGCAGGGTTACCAGAACTATAGGCAGCCTTAACCATAGCACTGCCGCCCGTAGCCAAAATTAAAGCAATATCGGGATGTTCCATCAAAGCCTTTGTCACTTCTTTAGTTACCCGTTTAGGCGCAGAAATTAACCCTTCGGGAGCTCCCATTTTTTTAGCTGTTTCTGCTAAAATATTAACGGCTTCCATTGTGCAATTTATTGCGGAAGGGTGGGGAGAAAGAATTATAGAATTCCCTGCCTTTAATGAAATAATGACTTTGTAAATTACCGTAGAAGTTGGATTGGTTGAAGGAATCAGCCCCAAAATAATTCCTAATGGTACAGCCACATCGATAATCCCTCTGGATTCATCTTCCTTAAGGATACCAATAGTCTTTTTTACCTTAATTTGATTCCACAAAAAAGAACTGGCGAATTTGTTTTTTAGTGTCTTATCATAGACATTTCCGAAATGTGTTTCTTCTACGGCCATTTTTGCAAGACGTTCTGCATTCGCTTCAGCAGCTTCTGCTAATTTGGAAACCAGATTATCGATATCTTCTGCTTCCCAGTCCTGAAAAATTTTCTGAGCTGCTTTAGATTGCGCTACCAATTGGTTGACTTCTTGGATCGCCTGAAATTCTTTGCTTTCTATATTCACGATACTATACCTTGATTCATATGAGATTTCTCTCATAATACAGTAAGTTAGAGGTCAAATTTTCAAGTAAGTTGCGATCTCAAATCGATTAAAAAAATTATTAAAATTTATACAACGCTAACCAATATTCATTTATCAAGATAAGAATCTAAGCCGATCGCAACCTTATGTTGTCCATTCCCTCTTAGTACTACTCTTCTTAATTCAATATATATTTTCACAAAAATATGAAATAAACAAGCAAAAGAAATTATTTACTTTCAAATCAAGAATATATATAGTTTTCGGTTTGGAACTTTTCAAGAAAGCGATCTAATCTCCAATGTGCAAAGGTTGCTTCAGCCCCTAAACATATAAGGCTGGATAATTGCGAAGGCTGCGAAAAAATGCTGCCAAGCATTTTATTAATATTCAACCCACCTTGTTGAGATAAAGCCATACATGCTAAAGGTGGTAAATCGCGTTTTGCTGAATCACAAATTACGCGTAAAACAGCAAAGGGTATATTTTGAGCATGGCAATAACGAGCAACAATCCCGCTTTCCATATCTACTGCAACACAACTCGTTTGCTGAAATAAGCTGAATTTTTCCTTAGATGATACGACTATCTTATCACTTTGTAGTAAAGCACCAACCTTAACGGAAGAATTCTCAGCCCCTAACCGCAAACGCAACCTGTGATCAGCGGTATAATCTTGTCCTTGGACATGAATACTATGTGGTATAAGAATTGTGCCTGGTTTTAATAAAGGATCTAATCCCGCAGCAAAACCAAAAGAAATAATACCATCAACAGAAGCACGCGATAAACGCTCAACGGCCTGCTTTGCTCCTTCTAGCGTGGCACCACTAATTTCAATTGCTGCTGGCTGCAATCGGCGTGCCAAACGCGCTTCAGACTGCATACCAACGATTATGCCAAGGCGATCCATTAAAATCCTACCTCTACACGACCACTATTACTGGATTGCATATTCCGATACCGTGAAAGCGCCAAAAGCGGAAAAAACTGGCGATAACCATGATAACGAAGATAAAAAACTTTGGGAAATCCAACGGCATTATATGGATCTTCCTGCCATTCTCCATCTTCATTTTGATGGTTAATCAACCATTGAATGCCACGTTCAACAGCTGGATGTTTCTGCTGACCCGCTGCGATCAAACCCAATATGGCCCATGCCGTTTGTGATGGAAGACTTACATGATATTGCCCTGCTGGTGCACCTTCATAAGAAGCCTCATCTTCTCCCCATCCACCATCGGAACGTTGAACATATAACAGCCAATCAACGGCTCTTTTAATAGCGGGATCGTCATGGGAAATACCTACTGCATTTAAAGCACATAAAGCAGACCATGTACCATAAATATAATTCGTTCCCCAGCGACCAAACCAACATCCAGCAGGTTCCTGTTCCGCACGCATATATTTAATCGCTCTTTCAATCACCGCTTTGTCTTCAGGATTATCAAGTTGTGCCAGGAAACTAACACAACGTGCCGTTACATCTACGGTAGGAGGGTCTAATAATGCCCCATGATCAGCAAAAGGAATATGATTGAGAAAATCTTTATTATTATCGATATCAAAAGCACCCCAGCCACCGTTTTTACTTTGCATACCAATAATCCATTTGCGTGCCCGCTCAATTGATTCTTGATGCGCGGAATCACCACGACGATGTAATAGCATCCCTGCCACTGCGGTATCATCTACATCAGGATAATAAGCATTATTATACTGAAATGCCCATCCACCTGATTCAAGATTGGGATTGTTGATTGCCCAATCCCCTTTAACATCCAGAATTTGTCGGTCTTTTAACCAATTTAATCCTTTATCTAATTGTTGTAA
Source organism: uncultured Commensalibacter sp. (assembly GCA_945266285.1). Taxonomy (GTDB): domain Bacteria; phylum Pseudomonadota; class Alphaproteobacteria; order Acetobacterales; family Acetobacteraceae; genus Commensalibacter. The sequence continues at coordinate 321,419 of CALYOP010000002.1, read as the reverse complement.
GGTTTCTTGGCTATTCGTAGCTCTTGCGCCAGTTGCGGATTCAATCATGGCATGACCACTTAGTGCCGTATCCCAAACTGGCGATACGCAAGGTTGGCAATAAGCTTCCTCACCATAATCAACAATCAGTTTTCTCACCGATTCCCATGCAATTTTAGCTCTTGGATCATCATCCGAGATACCTAAAGCTCGGAACATCATCACACTATTCGCCATGGCTGGATAAATCGCACCAAGCCCATCTTCACCATTTAAACGTTTTTCAACAAATTTAACGGCTTTATCAATAGCAAGCTGACGTAATTTAGAAGGGATAAATTTTTCACTAGGACGAACAATTTGATCAAGTCTTTTAAAAATATGCCCCCAATAAGAACGATAAGGTCCTTTAATCCAATCCTTGATCTGTTCAGGAGGTTCAACAAATAGTTCCTGAATATGAATATTATGTGGATTAACAGCCTTGGGCTTTAGGGCAGCCAATACAACCAGAGGGGTTACGACAGTACGCGACCAATAAGACATATTCCAAACAGAGAATAATGCTTGTTTGGGCATTAAAACCAATTCAACGGGCATTGCAGGTGTTGCACGCCAAGGCACTTCTTCAAAAAGTGCCATCTGAAAACGCGTAAATACATTAGTAGTTTCTGCACCACCATGCGCCAAAATGGCTTCTCTTGCCCGTTTCATATGCGGAGCATTTATGTCATCACCTATAGCTTTTAAAGCAAAATAAGCTTTGACCGAAGCCGAAATATTGAAATCCCCATCATGATAAAGCGGCCATCCTCCATGATCACCTTGAATACGGCGAAGATATACCCCTATTTTCTGTTCAAGTTTTACATCAATCCGATCAAGAAAATGTTCTAAAAGAACATATTCTGCAGGAATTGTTGCATCGGCTTCCAATTCAAATACCCAATGGCCGTCCTCTTGTTGACGTTCAGCCAAAACATTCTGGGCCCGTGAAATTGCCGTTTCCAATAAATCGTTGTTTGCTACATTTTCCAATGAATTATTGCGGTCTAGCATTAGTGGAAGTTCCTTTTAAACAGATCAGAGAACATTCAAATATTACCCGTTTCCAATATTTATAACGAAGGCCGTTTATTTATTCACGTAAGATCGTCGCTTGAGCAGCATTAAAACCAGAACGAATTGTTCCTTCTAATGTAGAGGGCAAACCCGTTGCTGTCCAATCACCTGCCAAAAAAAGATTGCTAAAAGGCGTATAACACCCAGGACGACGATTATTTTGTTCTGCAGATGCCATAAAGCTTGCCCGTTTTTCCCACAACAAACGATAAACGGGTACTTGTTCGGGTAATGGTTTCGATAGAACAGGATTAAATACCTTTTGAATTTCCTGCCAAATCAATGGAACAATATTTTCTGGTTTACAACCCGTAAAACGATTAGCAGCACTGATCGTTACGGATATAACGCCATCCTTAAAGAACAACCATTCACTAATCCCGCCAATAACACCCACAAATTTGGCTCTGCCGATATTACCATGTATCTTCAAATCTCGATCTACGGCAAAATGTAAGTTGAGAATACTTTCAAACTGATTTGGGATTTGAATATTAGGACAAATAGGTCGAAGAATTTTCTCAGCAACATAGGCATGAAGCGCTAAGATTAACGTATCCTGTGGCCCAAGAACAATTTTTTCACCATTGACAACAAAATAATCAACACGATTATTTTGAACACCAATTTCAGAAATACGCGAAGTTAAATGAAGACCGCCACCTTGTAGCTTAAGCAAAGATAATGCTGGTTTAACAAAACTTTCCGATAATCCTTCTTTAGGAAAATAAGGAATACAGGCCTTCCCACCTTTAAGCAGCGATTGCTTAATAACCGATCCCAATAAAGAGGCACTTGCCATTTCACAAGAAGTATTAAGCGCAGAAACCGAGAAAGGTTGTAATAATCTCCGCGCAAATTCACCATTTATCAGGCAATCGGCTACTGTTTGCCTAGAATTCGCCTTAATCAAATTCCATAAAGATAGAAGTTCAGGAAAATGAAAACCGGGAACTCTTTTTTTTGAAGAAAATAACCACCAAGGGAATTTCCCTTTGGAAAGCAACAAATCCCAACGTTTGTTTTCTTCGAGATCTACAAAAGGAAAAAGTGGAACCTTAGGACCAGTTAAACTTTGCGTCGCGCCAATTTTCCAAAGATATTTAAATACGGCTTCGTTACCCGATAAGATTAAATGATTGCCGTTATCAATTAACCGATTCAAACCCGAATCGTTATAGGATCGTGCTCTACCACCGAAAGATGGGCTACCTTCATAAATAGAAATTCGAATATCAGGTTGTCCAGACAAGGAAACTGCTGCTGAAAGGCCTGCTAATCCTCCCCCGACAATGTGAATATGTTTTGCCATTTTTCTGCTTAAATAACCAAACCAATAAAACCTATTATTAATTTTTCACCAGTATTTAGAGAAACCCTTTTTAATGGTGGATGCCAACCCACTTTTATTTGTTTTCTCAATAAAAAGCTATATGTGACTGCCATTACTTTCGCAGGACGCATTGCTTTTGCATTACAACGCTTGATAAACTGACGTGCTAAACGGAAATGATCTTCAGCACGCATTGCTAATATTTGACAAACATCATGTAAAGCTGGATTTTGAATACAGGCAGAACTATCAGCAGGTAAATGAAAGCGTGCCAAAAGCTCTTTTGGTAAATAAAGACGCCCTCGTTTAGCATCCTCTTTTAAATCACGAAGAATATTCGTTAGTTGCAAAGCACGGCCCAAATGATAAGCCACCTGATCCGCCTGAGCAGAACTATCCCCAAAAATCCGGACCGCTAAACGACCTACGGCTGAAGCAACACAATCACAATAACGATCTAAGGTCGCTTCATCCGGTGCAACAATTGTCTGTTCAGCATCCATCTGCATCCCATCAATGACAGCAATAAAATCTTCCTGCCGTAAATCAAATTTTCTTATGGTCGCTAATAGAACCCGTTCAACCTCATCCGTGGTCTGACCAGTATAAATAGATGCAATCTTTTCACGCCATTGTTGAAGCAATTTTAGACGCGTTGGTGTATCCCCACCATCGTCAGCAATATCATCAACAATACGGCAAAAACTGTATAAGGTATACATACCATAGCGTCGTACTGGTGGTAGTACTCTCATTCCCGAAGCAAAAGAAGTTTTCGAACGACAAACGATTTCCTGGACAAAGGCCAAATCACTTTGACTGCAGTTCAGAGACTGTGCTGCATCAATTAACGCTTTACGCATAAGTTTTTTGGGTCTTTCCTATAGTTTAACGACATCAATTTTACGAAAAGCCGATTATTAGCAAATTTCAACGCAGATAAAAACGATAATCTTTCGCTATATCTTTATATAAAATAACGAAAAGCATATCGAACAGCAGCCATTCCATCCCCAAAGGTTAATTTAACCCGATTGGCGATTGGATCTTCGTCTTTTAAACGAATTGTTAATTGATGTGCTAATTTTACAATAACAGCACTTTCTAACCTTAGCCGACGATCACCGATAAGGGCTGGTAATTTTCTAGCCTCTTCATTTAATTCATCAACACGATCAAGCATGCTATCTAAAACACGCCGTAAACCATGACTTGCTTTTACATGCGATAAATCTTCAATAGATACGGCTTCTGCTTGCATCATATCCTGGGGAATATAACAACGATCAAGCCGTCGAAGATCTTCTTTACAATCCTGCAAATGATTTAAAATTTGTAACGATGTACATAAGGCATCAGAAGGCGCATAGGTTTCCGACCCCTCATGATGTAAGGCCAATAGATATCGCCCAACAGGATTTGCTGAATAACGGCAATAATCGAGCAATTCGTCCCAGTTAGCATAACAGTTTTTCCGAGCATCCTGTCTAAAAGCAATCAACAAATCCGTTGCTGTTTCAAATGGAACTTCAGTTTCTATAAGGCTATTGCGTAAAAAACGCGCGGTCATCACATCTGAACGATCAGGTGCAGGCACATTATCGCGCAATACAGCTTCCATCCCATTAAGACGATTGATCTTTTCCTGCGCGGTTAAACTTTCAGAATCGGCAATATCATCAATAACACGTGCATAATCATAATAGATTTTCACATGCGGCCTTAATTTTCGGCTAACTAACAATGAGCCAACAGGAAAATTCTCGTCCTTGGCTGCCTTACCGGAAGAAACATCTTTTTCTCCCCAAATCGAAGCGTCATATAGTTGAGAATTTTCCATATTTAGCGTCATTAATAAATTCCTTGTTTCGCGTCTTCAGAAGCTACCTGTTTATTGGTAACGCTGCTCTCTTCAACCTCGGTATAAGCCCGCCCTTTCCATGTTACACCTGCTCCACAATAAAAATTGATCGCAGATCCAATTGTTGCAGCAAGATAGAACAATACAATGAATGGCAAAGCCAAAGCCCATAATGAAGAAATACGAAAGCGTGAAAGGGTCGGCAAAAAGGACACGATTGACATACAATAGGTAACAATCGCAATGACTTTAATCACACCGCGTGTGGTAAGCATTAGATAAAGCGGCGCTATCCAGATCAAAATCATAGAAAGGATAGTAACCCCTAGCAAAATTAAAGAATAATGTAACTGAACATATGCTGTACGGGTGATCATATCCCATACATCTTTTAATAATGGATAGGGTCGTAAAGAACAAGCCAACTGACTATGCCCTAAATAAATAGCGCCACCGCTGCGTTTTACATGGGTTGCTAGCGTCACATCATCAATCAAAGCACTTCTGAGAGCTTGAATTCCGCCGATTTTGTTCAGTGCTTTTCTGCGAATTAATACTGAGCCCCCTGCTCCAGCAGCAACACTACTTGCACGATTATTTACCTTAGAAAAAGGATAAAGCATCGCAAAAAAGAATACAAATGCCGGAATTAACGCTCTTTCCACCAAAGTTTCACAGCGTAATTCAACCATTTCGGATACTTGGTCAAGCTTATCAGAGCATGCTTTATGGACCAAAGCCGTTAAATGCGTTGGCTGATGAACAATATCCGCATCTGTAAAGAAAAAGAAAGCATCATCCAGATCCTTTCTTTTTTCTGCTTCAGCGACTCCTTGAGAAAGCGCCCATAATTTGCCACTCCATCCTGCAGGTCTTGGTGCAGAAGAAATAACCGTTAAACGATCATTAATAGCATCCGGCAAAGTTCGCGACATTTTACGTACTAAGTCACCCGTTCCATCCTGACTCTCATCATCAACCAGAATAACATGAAATTTTCCTGGATAATCCTGTGTCAGTAACGAATAGATAACCTCTCTAACCGTTCCGGTCTCATCACGAGCAGGAACAACGATATAAACCGGAGGCCATGCGGTGATTTCTGCCTGTTCTTCTGGTAAAAGAGCCGATAAAATCGGGCCCTTGCTCCAGAATTTGCCGTGAAAAAAAATAAGTCCAATCCAAATAACAAAACATACTATTGATAAAAACAGCATTATTGTACCAATGTTTTAAATTTTACTCTTAAAAAATCAGATTCTAAATTTATGAATAATTACTAACTACAATATAACTAAAGATGCAATTCTTTTAATGAATCATATTCTGTTGACGAAACCATTTAATGGCATCTTCGATGGCTATTCTTGCCGAACGATGGGTATATCCTAATTTCTTTTCCGCTTTTTCAGAGGAAAAATACATTTTTTTGTAAGACATCGCGAGCATTTCGCGTGTAACTTTTGGCTGAATTGAAAAATTTTTGGCCAACCATTCGGACATGATCGCTACTGGCCACAGCACTTTCTGATTGATTTTAAATAAGGGTGCTCTAACGCCAGCAACCTGGGCAACGATGGTGAAGAATTCACATAAAGACATGTTTTCCCCGCCAAGAATATATTTTTCCCCAATTTCGCCTTTCTCAAGCGCAAGAATATGCCCTTCAGCAACATCATCAACATGAACAATATTAAGTCCCGTATCGACATAAGCCGGCATTTTCCCAGAAGCACAATCCACAATCATTTGACCGGTAGGTGTAGGTTTAATATCTCTAGGGCCGATTGGAGTCGAAGGGTTAACAATAACAGCAGGAAGCTGCTGATTTCTAACCATGTCGAGAACAACCTGCTCCGCTTGATATTTGGACTGTTTATAAGCACCAATAATGCTTTCTTTATGAACAGGTGTCGCTTCATTTGCGATGCTGCCATCGCCGACTAAGCCTAATGCGGCAACGGAAGAACAATAAACCATACGCTGAATCCCTGCTTTTTGTGCAGCCTGCATTAACTGGCATGTTGATTCAACATTGATTTGCATCATTTTTTCAGGATCGGGAACCCACAAACGATAATCAGCAGCAACATGAAAAAGATAACGACACCCTTGAAGTGCGTCGCTATAACTTTCTACATGAGATAGATCACCTTCAATAATTTCGGCATCAAGATCACTAAGATTACGCCGATCACTTTTGGGCCTTGCTAACAACCGCAACTTGTATCCTCGGCTAACTAAGCTTCGTGCTACTGCAGAACCAACAAAACCTGTTGCCCCTGTTACAAAAATTGGGGACATCGTCAAAGTCTCCACATAAAATATAATGAAAAATCAACCAAACAAATATATTTGGTTACCCAAGTCCTTGTTTATATTGTAAAGCATTCTTCATACAATTACTATGCTTGCCGACAATATAATGACGAATCATTTTAGTAGAATTAAGTACGGTCTGTTTTGAAAAAAATTTCTATTGTTTTATTTTTTGTTGGTCTTGCGGTAATTACCGCAGCTATTATCTGGATTGGAGCAACAAATATCCTTAAAGCTGTCTTCTCCATTGGATGGGGGGGACTGGCAATTCTTACCTTGTGTCAGGTAGGGGTCATCCTTTTATTAGCTTGGGCCTGGCATATTATCTGCCCGAGTTTTGGATTTATTCGTTTATTTTGGGCACGTGTTATTCGTGAAGCCGCGGCTACCTGCCTTCCTTTTTCACAAGTTGGCGGAATTATTATTGGCATCCGGGCAGTTTGTTTTAAAGGTTATCCTTTTAGCAAATCTTCTAATGAACTTTCCGTCAGTCAAGGCGTAAGTTCAAATATTGTTGATATCACCACCGAAGTGTTAGGACAGGCGCTCTTTCTCCTAATTGGAATTGGGATATTAATCAGTGGCGGCTATATTACCGGTTTAAAATGGCCTGTTCTTGTTGCTACGTTTATTCTGATCGTAGCAATCATCACGATGATATGGACCCAACGTCAAGGAAATAAATTCTTTCAAAAAGTAACCAATTTTCTAAGTCAACATATTGCACAACAATGGGCACAACAACTATCAATGGGTATTGACTCATTACAGGAATCACTAGATCAAATTTGGTCAAATCCAAAACGCGTTGCTTTTGGTTCTTTAGTCCATTTTATAGCCTGGATGGCAGGAGCCGTGGGTACATGGATATGTTACCTGTTCTTAGGTGCCAATATCAATTTAATGGAAGCAATTGCTATTGAAGCATTAACCTGTGGAGCTATGTCGATTATGTTCTTGGTTCCCGGTAGTGTGGGTGTACAAGAAAGTGCCTATATTGCTTTAGGATCAATTTTTGGCATTGATCCCAATCTATCCTTTGGTCTTTCCTTACTAAGACGTGCACGCGATTTTATTATTGGTATTCCTGCTTTAATGCTGTGGCAATTTATCGAGATCCGTTATCTACGCAAGAATCGTGATGAAAAAAAGCTTGATTTTTCATCAATTCATCCTTCAAAAAAAACTTCTACAAATACGGAATTATCAGACTCAGAATTATCATCCTAACGAACTTTATTTCGGACTTATAATGCCATGAAAGCTCCTCTTTTTGAACGAATTACCGTTATTGGCCTTGGCTTGATTGGCTCTTCAATTTTAAGACGGGTCATGCAGGACAAAACACTTGCCCACTTTGTGATAGGAAGTGATAATAATCCTGCTGTTTGTGAACGTGTTGAAGCATTAAAAATTGCCGATGAAGTTTATCTGGATCCTGTTCAAGCTGTAGCGAATTCCGATTGCGTTATTTTATGCATGCCGGTTGGCGTAATGGGAGAAGTCGCAAAAAAGATCATCCCTGCTATGAAATCTGGCGCTATTTTAATTGATACGGGTTCTACCAAAGAATCCGTTATCGAAGCGATTCAACCCTATTTAAGAGATGATATTTCTTTTGTTCCTTGTCATCCTATGGCCGGTACCGAATTCTCCGGACCTGATGCCGGTTTTGCTTCATTATTTGAAAACCGTTGGTGCTTATTAACACCGTGTAAAAGCACAACAGAAGACGCATTAGAAAAAATCACCTATTTTTGGCAAAAAATGGGTGCACAAACGCGTAATTTACCGATTAAACACCACGACAAGGTTTGCGCTATTGTTAGCCATTTGCCGCATTTATTAGCATTTACAATTTGTAACACGGCCGATCATCTTGCTGATGAAACACGATCCGAAGTACTTGATTATGCGGCTTCAGGTTTTCGAGATTTTACCCGAATTGCAGCATCCGATCCGACAATGTGGCGAGATGTATTTTTAAATAATCGTGAAGCCATTCTCGAAATGCTTGCCCGCTTTATCGAAGATACGCAAGCGATGGCTAGAGCTATACGTTGGGGTGATGAAGATTATATCGTCAATAGCATAAAAAATGGACGTGCTATTCGACAATCTCTGATTGATAACAAACAAGTGCAGTAAAACACATAAACATGACTAACCTTTTTATGATGATATCACGTAATATCTAGCCTTTGTTATGTCTTATTAATGGCATGTTTTGAATGTTAGATTCTTCTGATTTTGATCATATTCCAAACGTAAAAAAGCTCATTGAAAGCTTTGATTGGTCTCAAACATCGCTTGGTAATAGAGAAAACTGGCCTATTTCTTTAAAGATATCCTTATCTTTAATCCTCGATATTTCAGCCCCTATCGTTATTTATTGGGGGATGCAGAATATTGTTCTCTATAACGATGCTTATGCGCACATTATTGGCGATAAACATCCAAGAGCGTTAGGCCAGCCATTGCTTGAAATATGGCCAGAGCGCAAAGAGCTAATGAAAAAAATCAATAACTCTGTTTTCGAAGGAAATACTGTCCACATCACGATGGATTACATACATGGTCCATCCTTTTATGCCATTATTGATAATGATCAACAGATGGATCTTACCTTCAGTCCCATACGTAATGAACTAGATCGAATCCAAGGTATTTTGATGATTGTTACCAATGTAACTGAAGTAAATAAAAACCGAGAAAAAATTCAGACCATGGCCTCAGTTGAACAACTTATCGGTGGGCTTACGCATGACTTCAACACATTACTGGGTGGTATTATTGGCAATCTTGAATTAATTGATTTACGCATCAAACAGGGTAAATTTAATATCCTTGAAAAATATTTGTTAGCAGCTCAAAAAGCAGCTGCTCAGGCAACGGTTATCACGCATCAATTGCTGGCTTTTTCTAGTAGACAAACGTTAACACCGCATGTAACCGATCCGAACCATATGATTCAGTCTCTGACAGAAACTTTTGATAAGCTGATCAAAAAAGAAACCCAAAAAAATATTAAGCTTTCTATCAAATTAAATAAAAATATTTGGCCAGTTTTTTGTGACTTGGAACAGTTCAAAGATTCGCTAATCAATATCTTTACTAATGCGTGTGAAGCCATTCCCACCCCAGGTGGCACAATAAAGGTTGAAAGCTTCTGTAAAACCGTAACGGTCAATAACGACACAAAACAAATCATCAGACCGAACGACTATGTTGTCATTGCCGTTTCAGATTCAGGAACAGGTATAGCCCCTGATATCATCGACCGGGTTTTTGATCCTTTCTTTACGACTAAACCACTAGGCGGACAACGAACAGGTCTTGGTCTATCCATGGCTTTTGGATTTGCCAGACAGTCTAAAGGATATCTTACGGTTGATTCAAAACCAGGTTTAGGGACCAAGATATATCTTTGGTTACCACGATATCGTAGACCTTTGGAACCTAAAACCTTTTTACCATCGGTTCATACGAATCCCAATAAAGTCGCATTGATCATTTCACACGACTTGCATCTTAGAAGTATAGTTGGCGAAAATCTTGAAGAAATTAACTATACAATTAATTTAACACAATCGGAAAGCGAAGCGCTGGCTCTATTAAGCAGTAATGCCAATTTTAATCTTGTCATTATTGATACGCGCATCATTGCTGAAGAAACAGAAAATCATCTTGTAAAAAATATACGAAATCTTTTTGATTCTTTGCCCATTTTATTTATTACGGGTTACGAAAAAGAAGGGTTTAACCTTAAATATTTTCTAGACACAAAAAGCGACGTAATACGAAAACCAATTACACAAACAGTACTAATCGAAAAAATTCAAAACTTAGAAAATATGTCAACGAAACATTGAAAAAGCTGGACTAAATCCGCTTTTCCAATGTTTTTAGAAAATTAATTAATATTCACAACACGAATAAGGTTTGTGCTTCCAGCTTCACCAAAAGGCATACCAGCAACGACTACAATAGAATCACCGCGATTTACAACGTTCAATTCGTGAACGATTTTCAGCGCTTCATGAATAATAGTTTCAGCCGTACAGGATGGATCATCACCTTTTTCAGTAATACATGGATGAACACCCCATGTCAGTGCTAAACGACGACCAACTTCTGGAGTAGGTGTTACACCGAAAATAACACAATTTGGCCGTTCTCTAGCCATACGCTGTGCTGTTTTACCACGACGCGTAAATGCAACCGCAGCAGGTAACCGCAAAGTGTCACATATCTGTTGAGCTGCAGCAACAATTGCATCAGCCGTGTTGGTTTCAGGATGTTCACGATTGGCAGCCATCATTTTCTGCCATTCAACATCTTTTTCAACACGCGTGATGATACGATTCATCATTGTCACGGCTTCTTTTGGATACTGACCCGATGCGCTTTCGGCGGATAACATTACAGCATCGGTTCCTTCGAATACTGCCGTTGCAATATCCGATGCTTCTGCACGTGTAGGTGTTGGCGAAGTAATCATACTTTCCATCATTTGTGTAGCAACAATAACCGGTTTACCCAATTTACGCGCTTTACGAATGATCTTAATTTGTGCCAGAGGGACTTCTTCAGGAGGCATTTCAACGCCTAAATCACCCCGAGCCACCATTACGCCATCGGTTATATCAATAATCGCATCCAGATTTTGCATGGCCTGCGGTTTTTCCATCTTGGTAATAACCCAGGCACGACCCTTTGCAATATCTTTTGCCTCTTGCACATCTTCAGGACGTTGAACGAAAGAAAGGCCAATTAAATCAGCACCCATATCTAAAGCAAAGCGCAGATCTTCGTGATCTTTTTTAGTTAATGCAGGAATTGGTAAAACGACATCTGGAACATTAACACCTTTATGGTCAGATAAGGGCCCACCGACAACAACTTCGGTTTCTAGATAATCTTTGCCAACCTTGCGGACAATTAGGCATAACTTACCATCATCCAACAATAAACGACATCCAACCTCTGCAGTCTGAATAATTTCTGGATGCGGCAGACAAACCCGTTCCGTAGTACCCAACGTTTCATCTTGATCTAAACGAAATGTTGAGCCCTTATGCAACATTACCTTACCATTTTCAAAGCGACCAACACGAAGTTTAGGTCCTTGAATATCTGCCAAAACGCCAATTGGTTTTCCTGTTTCTTTTTCAAGCTCACGAATAATTTTGAAACGTGCAGCATGATCTTCATGCGTTCCATGGGAAAAATTAAGTCGAAATACATCAACCCCTGCATAAAGCAAAGCACGGATCATTTCTTTAGTTGAAGAAGCAGGACCAAGTGTTGATACAATCTTGGTCCTTCTTGACCTTAATAATTTTGGTGCATCTGTCATAATATAACAATTCCTTTTGAATAATTTAAATCCGTAATATGTTTAAAATGGTCACAATTAAAAAATTGTTCCTTAAGTTGATTGATGTAAATAATGAAGATGCATCTATGGAGACTGGATAACCTCCTGAGGTAATAATCCCCAGATACTATCGCGTCGTAACCAGCCTGAATATTGTTTAACACTGACTTTACACCAATCAGAACCTGTAGGGCATAGTTTCAGTAATCCAACCACTCCAGGTTTTAAAACGGCTATGGGTAAAGAGGCATCATTTGCTTCTTTTCGTAGGATAATGGTATCTTTACCTTTTCCTTCATGTTCCATATCGGAAATATAGCCAATTATACGGCTATCCGTTTCTTTCTTCTCGGTTTTCGTAGTTGTAGGAGGAGCATCTTCCGTTGTTAAGGCAGAACCCCTTACGATAAAGGTGCGATTACCGACCAAAGTAGCCCCTTGCACCCAACCTTTTTGTCCATCTTGATCTTCGATTAAACGCCAAACGTCAAATTCACGCAAGATTTTTACAGGCATGCTTCGACGATGATAGACCCATAAAATAGGATAATTCATCCCTGGCCCAGCACGCATATTGACTTCATCTGCACGTAACGCAGAAAAACGAGGAAGCGGTTGGCCCGTTACCGAACCTTTATCTGGTTCCTTAGGTTGTTCCTGTGGTGCAGGAGGTGGAATAGGTGTTGCCACCGGTTCAGATGGTTTCTGAACTGAATGCGTGTGCGTTACTGAATTATTACCGTGATGCGCAGCTATTGGCTGTTTATTCGTATGCGCTGTCGCTTTCGTATGAGGATGTTTTTTCTGATGTGTCGATTGAGATGCTTTTTTTACCTTATGTTTTGATATATTTTTTTTGGTTTCAGCATGATGTGTATGCTTGCTGCTATGTTTATGAGACAATGTTTCTGCATAACCATCATTAGATATCCCCCAAAAACCGAATATCAAATTGATAAAAACCATTATCTTTATAGTACGAAAACCAATACGGTTTTCATCAGAAAGCTCCAAGAAAAACTTGAACATATTTTTTTAAAACTCTCGAAATTTTTTATTGCTAAATAGAAAGTTGAAGATTTTTCTTACTTTTCTCAGACATATTCCATTGAATAAATTGGGAAAAATCAAATATGTTATACTTACTAAAAAGCTATTAAAAAAACATTCTCTATCTTAAGCAGATTTTACTATACAAGATTATGCACGAAATAGAACACGAATAATTTATTAGGCTATGATCTTTTTTTCAACGGTTGTTTTTTATTAAATTACTTCAACATGTTATTCCGCTGAAAAAACGCTATCTTTCAACATTCTTATACGATATCATCAAAATAAGTGGTAAATAATTTGAAGGATGAGGATATCGTGACATCGTATTCCTCTTAAGTTAAATATATAATAAGATGTTTGTATCTTTTTGTTCTCGCTTAATCTCAATATCTTACTTAGCCATGAAAAAACGGCATTATGCTGGTATTTTTTTCGCGTTAATGGCTTTGTATTTGGTTTATCCTTACGCTACTTTGTGGTCAATTTCGCAGGCAATTCAAGATCGTGATGTCAAACAGCTTAAAAGTAATATTAATTGGCGTGCTGTAAAAAATAGCTTAAAAAATCAAGTTATTTCCAGTTTCCAAGCTACAGAACATGTACCCTTAGAAAATGAGCTGCCTGACTTTGGCTCCTCTTTTGCAACAACAGCCATTTCCAATTCTATTGATAAGAATGTTAATGCTGAGAATCTCAATGAAGTTGTTCAATTTCTAGCTCCTGAATTTTCAAAGAGTGCTACTTTCAATTTTCAGACGGCATTAAAAGCTTTTTTTGCTGCTCATACTTATTTTTCTTCGCCATTAACATTTCATGCCGATATTGTTATGCCAGGTAACGAAAATAAAACACCTTTACATCTGACCTTACAACTTCAACGATGGCATTGGAAAATAACAGAAATTATCCTACCAGAAAGCGCTCCACATATTTCTTTAAGAAATACAAATAATAATAGGCAGGGATAATTTCTTATTTATTAATATTTAGCGTCTGATTATTTATTCTAACTAAAATATATTTTTATAAATTACGCATATTTATCGTATTTAATAGTAAAATCGTTAATTAAATTACTATAAATTAACTCTGCCGCTCTACATTCATATCCGAAGAATCAACAACCACCAAAGCATCACCCGCAATTAATGATGGTTCTTGCTGTTTACTCAAAACGGAACGGAAACGTTTATCTTTGGTAGCAGCTTGTAAATACAGCGCATCAATCAAACCATGTTGATCAATAAATCGATTCATAGCCGCAGAAATACGAACGCATCCTTCTGAAGCCGTATGTCCCAAACGTGCTTCAAGATAGTCAGGATCGGTTGCATGCATTTCCAATCGAATTTGCCCTTTTTCGTGATTAGGCAACCACCCTTTTTCAGCCCATTGCCAACCAAAATCCCATACGCGCATTCCTTTGATGCCGTTGCCACGAATTCCATATTTATTCTTGGTTCCTTGAGCACGATAACCCAACCGCTCTGTTGAATTAATAAATACACCTGTAGGCGTAATATAATAAAGTTTTCGCCCTTTTTTTCCCGTTGATATGCGATCTCCTCCCAAAACCATCCACGGGCTATACCCCTGAGGAAAGGCAAGAATCAGACAAAGCGCTTGAACCTTGGGATTACGATCAACCACCACCAGAATTTGCGGCCTGTTAATTTTTATGCCGGCTTTTTTGGTTTCCTGTCGTGCCAAAGTAATCCAGCGCTTTCGTTTTTCAGGCGTATATAACGTATAATGAGGAATATGATTTCTAAGCAAGCCAATCAGACGTAAAGCTTCTTTATGCGCCGCCTTATCATCAAGTGACGGTAAAGGCGGCAAATCAACTAAAGCGTTATCTTGATATAAAGAAGAGCCAGCCAATTGCGCAGCATCTACGCGAGAAAAATTAGAGGTCGTTTGCAAATTCTGTTTTGAAAAGAAAGAATCGATAACATCTTTTGACTGATCAGAACTATTATCCATGCGGCTAATGGAGGCAGGCATTTGTGCTATCGCAGGAAATGCGGCAAAACATAAGCTGACTATTGCACACCAATGTCGCTTCATTTTCCTTTTCTCCTTAACCGGCATGAATTATGACTGCATAACGTCCTCCAATATATGGATAATTTTTCTCAATGTAAATTAATTGCGATCTTGTTCTATAATTATATATGAATTGCGCGTTTATCGGTTGCTAAAGCAGCTTCTTTAAGTGCTTCACTCAAAGTAGGATGTGCTTGACAATTTAACGCAATATCTTCAGCTGATGCACCAAAGGACATTGCTAAGCCTGCTTCACCAATTAATTCGCTAGCCATTGGTCCGATTATATGAACACCCAAAACTTTATGGGTTGTTTTATCTGCTAGGATTTTGACAAAACCTTGTGTTTTCCCCATTGCTCTGGCACGACCATTGGCCAAAAATGGAAACTTTCCAACGATATACGCAATACCTTCTGCCTTAAGCGTTTCTTCAGTTTTACCAACCATAGCAATTTCAGGTTCCGTATAAACGACGCCAGGAATAGTATCGTAATGAACACAAGATTTCTGACCCGCTAGAATTTCAGCCAATACAACACCTTCTTCTTCAGCTTTATGCGCCAACATAGGGCCTGCAATCACATCTCCAATTGCATAAATACCTGTGATGTTCGTTTGGAATTGATGATCTGTCTTAATTCGACCCTTTTCATCCAAGGCAACACCGATCTTTTCAAGACCTAAGCCTTCTGTTACCGGTCGACGTCCAACAGCCACGAGTACAACATCAGCCTCCAAAGATTCATTATTTTTGCCATCTACTGAACAAATAGTCAGATGAACCTTCTTCTTTTTAGCTTCAGCTTTTTCAACCTTATGTGCCAGCTTTAATATGAAACCTTGTTTTTCAAGAAGCTTTGCAAATGTCGTCGATATTTCTTTATCGAATCCAGGAAGTAGACGATCAAAATATTCAACGATGGTTACCTGAGCACCAAGACGCTGCCATACGCTGCCCAATTCAACACCGATAACCCCACCGCCAATGACCACCATTTTCTTGGGAACTTCGGAAAGAGAAAGAGCGCCGGTTGATGTTATAATCTGTTGTTCATCGATCTTCACATTTGGCAAGGAAACGGATTCACTTCCTGTAGCAATAATGATGGAGCGGGCTGTAACAATTTTACCATCAACAGAGACCTTACCAGCCTCTAAGATTTGGACACTACCCTTCAGCCATGTAATATGATTCTTCTTGAAAAGAAACTCAATCCCAGAAACATTTGCATCAATAACCGATTGTTTATGAGCATGCATTTTGCTGATATTCGCTTGAACATCTTTCACAACAATCCCTAAATCAGCAAAATTTTTATGTGCAGCCTCATATTGTTCAGATGCATAAAGCAAAGCCTTCGAAGGAATACAACCAACATTCAGACAGGTTCCGCCCAAACTTGACCGTTTCTCAACACAAACTACTTTCATACCAAGTTGAGCCGCACGAATAGAAGCTACATAACCGCCTGGTCCGGCTCCAATTACGAGAACATCATAATCAAAACCCTTTTTTTCATCTGGTTTTTCCTTGGTTTCGGCAATGCTTTCCGTTGCCTTTGCAGGCATATTAGAAGAAGATTCAATCGTCGTAAGGATTTCACCTACGGCTACCTCATCGCCTTCTTTAAACGCATGATTACCAAGAAAACCAGCCTCTTGCGCAGTCACTTCCAAATTCACTTTGTCCGTTTCAAGCTCAACGATAACTTCTGTTTCTCTGACAGCATCTCCCGGTTGTTTAAGCCATTTTGATATTACTGCTGTTGAAATGCTTTCACCCAAAACTGGTACTACAACTTTTACAGACATATGCTTTGTAATCCTTTAATATATCAAGATTTAGTCCATTTTTAGATTAGATATTCAGCAGCAA
Source organism: uncultured Commensalibacter sp. (assembly GCA_945266285.1). Taxonomy (GTDB): domain Bacteria; phylum Pseudomonadota; class Alphaproteobacteria; order Acetobacterales; family Acetobacteraceae; genus Commensalibacter. The sequence continues at coordinate 304,445 of CALYOP010000002.1, read as the reverse complement.
TTTTTCGGGATGCTCAATACGATCTTTAATGTGAACCAAGAAACTAACCGCTTCTTTCCCATCGACAATGCGGTGATCATAAGAAAGTGCCAAATACATCATAGGACGAATAACGACTTGACCATTTTCAGCAATAGGACGCTCTTTGATCGCATGCATACCAAGAATACCTGATTGGGGCATATTCAAAATCGGCGTTGACATCAGCGAACCATAAATCCCACCATTCGTAATGGAGAAAGTTCCACCAGAAAGATCATTCAGTTTCAGCGAATTATTCCGAGCATTTTTTGCAAATTCAGCAATAGCACTTTCAATATCAGCAAAACTCATTTTTTCAGCATCACGTAACACAGGGACAACCAAACCATTTGGTCCCCCTACAGCAATACCCATATTGACGAAGTTGCGATAAATCACATCTTCCCCATCAATTTGAGCGTTAAGTGCCGGGAATTCGGCTAATGCAGAAACCGTTGCCTTTACAAAAAAAGACATAAAGCCCAATCGTGTTCCATCATGCTTTTTGGAAAAATCATCTTTATAGCTACTGCGTAACTTCATTACTGCGGACATATCCACTTCGTTAAATGTCGTTAACATAGCAGCTATATTTTGTGCATCTTTCAAACGACGCGCAATTGTGCGACGTAACCGTGTCATCTTAACACGTTCTTCACGAGGATCATCAGTTCTTGGCGCAGATGGGGCTGGTGGAGGTGGCGTTACAGGGGCTTTGTTAAGGAAATTAACCACATCTTCACGTGTAATTCGTCCATCGCGTCCTGTTCCTTGGCCGATTTGTTCGGACGAAAGATTTCTTTCATTCATCATCTTCTGTGCAGCAGGCATGGCTTGATGTTTATCAGAAACTACAGGAACTGTTTGAGCTAAAACAGGAGGATCAATCTCTTTTTTCACAGGTGCAACAACAGGTGATGTTTTACCGGCTTCTCCAAGCGTTGTTAATACAGCACCCACTTCGACTTCTTCACCTTCCTGAACCATGTGTGGGCCAACCACACCGGCTTGAGGTGCCGTAATTTCTAAACTGACCTTATCTGTTTCAAGTTCAGCAATAGTTTCGTCAGCTGCAACCGCTTCACCCGGTTGTTTAAGCCATTTAGACAGCGTGGCTACTGAAATACTTTCACCCAATTGCGGAACTTTAATTTCGATGGACATACTTTCTTCCTTAATTTCTTCTCATAATGAATAATGATACGTAATCATGTTAATTATTTGGTTTTATACGCAACCCAGAGCCTGATCGACGAGACGATCTTGTTCTTCCTTAAATGTAGAAGCAAGACCAGGTGCCGGACTTGCCGCTATCGAACGGCCTACATAATCAAGTTGTAAGGTTGGGTGTTTTATTTCTTTGAGAATAGAACCGATTTGACGGTCAACAAATTGCCAAGCTCCCATATTTTGGGTTTCTTCCTGACACCAAATGATTTTAGCTTTAGAATAAGTTGATAATATTTTTTTCAACTGATCTGCTGGGAAAGGATATAATTGTTCCAAACGTATCAAAGCCACTTGATCCAATTCAAGTTCTCTTCGACGCGCCAACAGATCGTAATAAACTTTACCCGAACATAAAACGACGCGTTTAATTTTATCAGGCGCTACAAGGTTTGTATCAATTTCGCCGATTACCGGTTGGAATTCGGTTCCTGTTGTAAAATCTAACAAAGATGAAAGCGCTAATTTATGACGGAGAAGCGATTTTGGCGTCATAATAACCAATGGCTGTCGATAATTTCGTTTTAATTGCCGCCTTAATGCATGGAAATAACTTGCCGGCGTGGTTAGATTGCAGACCTGCATATTCTCTTCACCACAAAGCTGCAAGAAACGTTCTAAACGTGCAGAAGAATGTTCTGCACCCTGACCTTCTTGCCCATGTGGTAATAACAATACCAGCCCCGACATTTGAAGCCATTTGCTTTCACCTGCGCTAATAAATTGGTCAATTATAATCTGCGCACCATTAGCAAAATCACCAAATTGTGCTTCCCATAACACCAACATATTCGGGCTTGCTTGCGAATAGCCATATTCAAATCCAAGCACACCAAATTCAGATAAATGCGAATTATAGATACGAATCTGCGCTTGTACATCCTGTATATGATTTAGTGGGACATAACTATTCTGGTCGCGTTGATCAATGAGTACCGCATTACGGTTACTAAAGGTGCCTCGTTGACAGTCTTGTCCTGAAAGACGAACGCGATGACCTTCAATAAGCAAAGATCCAAAGGCTAAAGCTTCACCGGTAGCCCAATCAATTCCATTCCCTGATTCAAACATATTCCGCTTGACTTCAAGCTGACGTAATAGTTTTGGATGGCAGTGAAAATCAGCAGGAACCGTATATAAAGCATCGCCAATACGTTTCAAATCATCCTTAGATACGCCGGTTGTCATCATTTTGCGATGTTGACCACGCCATTGCATTTCCTGCCAATCTTTTGCTATCCAATGCACATCATTTGGGCGGTAATCTTTTGCTGTATTATAGGCTGCTTGCAAATGGCTTTGAAATTCTATCCATGAATTGTGGGCATCAGCCTCAGAAATACAGCCTTCTTTAACCAATTGATCGGCGTAAAGTTGACGGATCGTTTCATGCTTACGAATGGCCTCATACATAATCGGCTGCGTAAACGAAGGTTCATCAGATTCATTATGTCCATGCCGACGATAACAAACAATGTCTAAAACAACATCCGTACCAAATTCTTCGCGATAATCAACAGCCAGTTGCATCGCATACATTACCGCTTCAGGAACATCGCCATTAATGTGGAAAATAGGCGCACGTGCCGCTTTTGCTACGTCTGTACAATAAAATCCTGAATAAGCATGGGTTGATAGCGTCGTAAATCCAATTTTGTTGTTGATAACAACATGAATAGTACCACCCGTTTTATATCCGACAAGCTGTGACATCGACATTGTTTCATATACAATGCCTTGACCTGCAAAAGCTGCATCCCCATGAATAAGGACAGCCATGTGTTTTTTACGTGTTGTACCCTTATAGTTATCCTGAAGTGCTCGGGTTTTTCCTTCAACAACAGGTCCAACAGCTTCAAGATGCGATGGGTTAAAAGCCAAGGAAATATCAAGCTTTTTCCCTTCAACTTCTACCATACTAGAATAACCTAGATGATATTTCACATCGGCTGTTCCAGGAATAAAATCAGGTTTAAAGGATTTACCAAAAAATTCACTAAATACAGCGGAATAAGGCTTTCCAATTATATTGGTAAGAACATTAAGTCTTCCACGATGCGCCATACCAAAAACGATTGCTTCAACATCGTGATGAGCCGCCCGTTTAATCAGCAGTTTCAAAGCCGATATCGTTACTTCACCGCCATCAAGTCCAAAACGTTTAACACCTGCAAAACGTTTTTGGCAAAATGCTTCAAAACCGACTGCTGATGTTAAATCGTGTAAAAATTGCTTTTTATCTTCGGACTTATAAAATTGTTTCCAGTTTTCACCTTCAATACGTTCCAAAAGCCATTTACGCTTTGCATAATCCTGAATATGCATAAACTCCCAGCCAATTGAACCGCAATATACACGCCGCAACGCCGTTAAAATTTCACGGATGGTATGGACATCACCTGGTAAGAAATGCGCAATCAACTTTCCCAGATAAATAGGACGATCAAGATCATTAGGTCCAAAACCATAGGTCTGAGGATCCAACTCGGGATAAGATTCGTTCTTATCAAGTTTCAAAGGGTCAAGATGTGATTCCATATGCCCTCTGACCCGATAGGCACGAATCATTTGTGTTACCCGCAGGCTATCATCAGCCGCAGCATAAATTTGTTCTTTAGAAATTTGACTATCTTTAAACGCAGTCTTTTCTTTTTGTTTTTCTGCAAGTTTGTCCTGCTCATCAATTTTAAAAGCTCGTGGTGCCCAAGAAGCACCTCTGGCATCACGTTCAACCACGGAACCCGTATCATCCATTGCTTCAAACAAAATAGCAAAAGAAGAGTCAACACTTTTTGGATCTTTTACCCATTGTGTATAAAGCTCAGCAAGATATGCTACGTTTGTTCCATTAAGAGCGCCTGCGAGTTGATCAGCCGTCGCCATAATCTAATCCTTAGTAATTCTGAACAATGATTATCGCTAGGCAATATTTGGGTTTTCTGCAAATCATATCTAAAGGAGCAGAAAAAATATTGCTATCGATATCTAAGAGTCGAATAAGATAAGATTTGGACTTTATTTAGAAAAATTGATTATTTTCCAAAAGTGATGGTCAATATAAAAATAAAGTGATGGTCAATATAAAAATATCGCCTCTATTTTACAGTCTTATTCATCAAACCAATTTCCAAATAGGGTTAAATTCCTAATATTCATATCATTCGTGATTTATATAACCGCTAAATTTCCTCAATAATTTATAGAAAGCATATTAGCAATTCGGAATATACAACAAAAATTCGGTTATTTTCCTTCAAAAAATACCTATATATTAAATACATTATTTAAATGTATTGATATAATACACATTTATTTTGTTATGTAAATTACAACTAAATATCAACTCAAAGTTGATGAATGATATTTCTTATTCATCTATCACCTGATAAAAATTAAGTATTTTCTTCAAAAATATATGCTTTAAAAAATCAATATGGTTTCTTATAAGTTATTGGAAAAAATAGAAAATTAATAAAATTTTGATATGATTGATTAAAAATCATCCTTCAAAAATTCTATATAAGAATTATTTATTAAAATGAAAAAATTTAACTGATTTACTAAAAAATTAGTATATTATCAATATAATTCACAAAAATATTGCTTAATAAACCACGTTTACACATTGTTATTTATTGATAAGAAATGACACTAAAAATATACTTTAATTTATCTTTAACTTTTTAATTTTTAGGAGAACGTAAATGCGTGAACTTTCACTCGTAGAAATCGAATCCGTATCTGGTGCTGGTATAGGTGCTGATATCGGTTCTAAACTTGGTGGCTTTTTTGGTAAGGCTATTGATAAAGGCTTCCACCTTATCACCGGTAAAGAAGCATCTGCTTCACAAGTAAATCCATTAACTGAAATCGGAACTGGAATCGGCTATTTAGTTGATTCAAGAATCCATGGTGAAGCTACCGATAGAAGCAATGGTCTTACAAATCTTTTCAAAGGTGTCGGTGATTCTTTAAGTGCAGCATACACAAATATCAAAGGCCTTATGTCCTAATAATAGTTTAATATAAACTGTTAATTCAATAAAACCGTAGCCTTAGAAATAAAGCTACGGTTTTATTTTTATTTACCAAGTATCTGAGCAGCTTGTTTCTTCATTTCTAAAATCTTGCCGCAAGAAATTTGGAACTTCTCTTTCTCTTCATTATTCATGTGAACTTCAATAATCTGTTCAACACCGTTTTTGCCAATTACCACAGGCACACCAACATAAATATCTTTATATCCGTATTCCCCATTTAACTTAACAGAGCAAGGCAGAACTCTTTTACTGTCTCTTAAGTAAGCTTCCGCCATTAACAAAGCCGAAGAAGCTGGCGTAAAGAATGCAGATCCCGTTTGCAGTAATTTAACAACCTCTGCACCACCATCAGCAGTACGAGCAATAATTTGATCAACTTGTTCCTTCGTGATCCGTCCCATATCAATCAATTCTTGGATTGAAACACCACCAACAGATGCATAACGGATCATCGAAACCATGGTATCCCCATGACCACCCAATACAAAAGCATTTACTTCATCAGGCACAACATTTAATGCTTCTGCTAAGAAAAGACGTAAACGTGAACTATCCAGTACACCCGCCATACCAACCACTTTATTTGCTGGCAACCCAGATTTTTCCTGAACTTCAGCAACCATTAAATCAAGTGGGTTTGTAATGACAATTACAAAAGCATTCGGTGCGTATTGACGGATACCTTCTGCAACCTCTTTCATCACACCGGCATTCTTTACCAGAAGATCATCTCGAGACATACCAGGTTTACGTGCAAAACCAGCACTGACAATTACAACATCCGCATCTTTGATATCTGCATAATTAGAAGTACCTTTTATGCTAAGGTCAAAGTGCTCAATCGCTGAAGATTGTGCAATATCCAAAGCTTTCCCTTTGGCAACCCCTTCATTAACGTCAAAAATAACAACATCGCCCATTTTTTTTAAAGCGATTAGATGTGCCATGGTACCACCAATGTTCCCAGCACCAATCAAAGCAATCTTATTTTTCATGTTTTCCCTAGTCTCCTAGATGATTAAAGCCAATATTTAGCACGATCATATTAGGTTTATGTTCATTTTAGCATTCGGAATTCCTATGCAAAAACTATTTTATGAAAAACATATCCTTTAACCGAAGCATTAAAAAATTAGTATATTATCAATATAATTCACAAAAATATTACTTAATAAACCACGTTTACACATTGTTATTTATTGATAAGAAATGACACTAAAAATATACTTTAATTTATCTTTAACTTTTTAATTTTTAGGAGAACGTAAATGCGTGAACTTTCACTCGTAGAAATCGAATCCGTATCTGGTGCTGGTATAGGTGCTGATATCGGTTCTAAACTTGGTGGCTTTTTTGGTAAGGCTATTGATAAAGGCTTCCACCTTATCACCGGTAAAGAAGCATCTGCTTCACAAGTAAATCCATTAACTGAAATCGGAACTGGAATCGGCTATTTAGTTGATTCAAGAATCCATGGTGAAGCTACCGATAGAAGCAATGGTCTTACAAATCTTTTCAAAGGTGTCGGTGATTCTTTAAGTGCAGCATACACAAATATCAAAGGCCTTATGTCCTAATAATAGTTTAATATAAACTGTTAATTCAATAAAACCGTAGCCTTAGAAATAAAGCTACGGTTTTATTTTTATTTACCAAGTATCTGAGCAGCTTGTTTCTTCATTTCTAAAATCTTGCCGCAAGAAATTTGGAACTTCTCTTTCTCTTCATTATTCATGTGAACTTCAATAATCTGTTCAACACCGTTTTTGCCAATTACCACAGGCACACCAACATAAATATCTTTATATCCGTATTCCCCATTTAACTTAACAGAGCAAGGCAGAACTCTTTTACTGTCTCTTAAGTAAGCTTCCGCCATTAACAAAGCCGAAGAAGCTGGCGTAAAGAATGCAGATCCCGTTTGCAGTAATTTAACAACCTCTGCACCACCATCAGCAGTACGAGCAATAATTTGATCAACTTGTTCCTTCGTGATCCGTCCCATATCAATCAATTCTTGGATTGAAACACCACCAACAGATGCATAACGGATCATCGAAACCATGGTATCCCCATGACCACCCAATACAAAAGCATTTACTTCATCAGGCACAACATTTAATGCTTCTGCTAAGAAAAGACGTAAACGTGAACTATCCAGTACACCCGCCATACCAACCACTTTATTTGCTGGCAACCCAGATTTTTCCTGAACTTCAGCAACCATTAAATCAAGTGGGTTTGTAATGACAATTACAAAAGCATTCGGTGCGTATTGACGGATACCTTCTGCAACCTCTTTCATCACACCGGCATTCTTTACCAGAAGATCATCTCGAGACATACCAGGTTTACGTGCAAAACCAGCACTGACAATTACAACATCCGCATCTTTGATATCTGCATAATTAGAAGTACCTTTTATGCTAAGGTCAAAGTGCTCAATCGCTGAAGATTGTGCAATATCCAAAGCTTTCCCTTTGGCAACCCCTTCATTAACGTCAAAAATAACAACATCGCCCATTTTTTTTAAAGCGATTAGATGTGCCATGGTACCACCAATGTTCCCAGCACCAATCAAAGCAATCTTATTTTTCATGTTTTCCCTAGTCTCCTAGATGATTAAAGCCAATATTTAGCACGGTCATATTAGGTTTATGTTCATTTTAGCGTCAAATCTAAATTATGTTACTTTTCGGCCCAATCTTGGCTTTGCATCTCATTTAAACGGGAAATTGTTCTTTCAAAAAATGCTTTTCTATCCTTTTGATCATATAAAAATTCGTAATTGCTTTCTGCCGATACATAAAGTTTTACATGTTGTTCATAAAGAACATCAATAAGGTTTGTAAATCGTTGAATCATATCAAGATTTTCAGCATTGAATTTAACAATATCGTCGATTATTAACACTCTGAAACGTTGTGCCAATGCTAGGTAATCACCCGCTCCCAATGCAGAACCACATAACTTTTCAAAAGAAATGCGTGCAACATCATCTGCTGTTTCATCAATTATAAATGATCGTCCCATTACCTGTAATGCACTGGGCTTCACAGGTTTTCCTTTTGATTCACGCAAAAAAACGTGATCTAGAATAGCTCTGTTTTCTTCATTAATCGGAAAAAGCCATCTTTTTTCATCTTCAGGACGACCCGTACGATAATCACGCGTAGCAAACAGCTCAACTTCCTGTAAATTTTGCTGAAGAATTTTAATAAAAGGTTTGAAAGCGTCGGCACCTGGACGGTTCTGAAACAGATTTCTCAGGTTAACATTCGAGGTCGCAACAACGACGACTCCACAAGCAAAAAGATTCTGAAATAACCGGCCAAGCAATACAGCATCTGCAATATCATTTACCTGAAATTCATCAAAACAAAGTAACCAAGCATTTTTGCTTATTTCCTTGGCAAGTTGCGGAACGGGATCACCACCTTTGGGATAAAGTTTTTTCAGTTCATGAAAACGCTTATAGGTATTTTGCATAAAATAATGAAAATGCACGCGCTGTTTATGCTGAACAGGAACTTGATTATAAAACAAATCCATCAACATGGATTTTCCACGCCCAACTGGACCCACCAGATATAACCCCTTAGGCACTTCAACGGGTTTTTTCCATATATTCGTTATTGTACCCAACAACCCCGCTGAAGATTCAGCGGGCCGATAATAAGCCAATTTCTTGCAAAGCTGATCCAGCAAACCAACCGTTTTCTGCTGTGCTTCATCCTTTTGTAACTGCCCATTTTTTACACGTTCATTATAAATAAAACTGGGTAAAATCATTTATCTAAAATCTTTCTAAAAATAATCTTATAAAATGCTTTGCACACAATCATTTGCACATAATCATAAGATAAAACACTATTATTATGTAGCATTTATCCTTAATGTTTTCTTATAACGACCAACAAATCTTTTCCGAGTCTACTAATAAAGCAAACCAAATTTGAGTTATTTACTTCTTTCGCGAAAAGGTAGTATAAGTTTTTCCTAATTAAACAATTATGATGCTTTTATTATTACGATCCTATATTGATTTTAAGGAAAGAATACAATGGGTTATCGCGTAGCGGTTATCGGCGCAACTGGCGCTGTGGGTAGAGAGATTTTAAGAATTCTAGCGGAACGGGATTTTCCAATTGACGAAATTGCTGCTCTTGCATCTCCACGTTCTGCGGGGAAAGAAGTCTCTTTTGGAGACAAAAAAGTTCTGAAGATTCAAAATCTGGAAACCTTTGATTTCAAAGGATGGGACATCGCGCTTTCTTCTCCAGGGGCTTCTGTATCCGCTATTTACTCTCCCATTGCCGCCGCTGCAGGATGTATTGTTGTCGATAATACCTCTCACTTTCGTATGGAACCCGATGTTCCTTTGGTTGTGCCAGAGGTTAACCCCAATGACCTTAAAAAAATGAAACGCAATATTATTGCTAACCCTAATTGTTCAACGATTCAAATGGTTGTGGCTCTAAAACCTTTGCATGATTTATTTACAATTAAACGGGTTGTTGTTTCCACCTATCAAGCAACCGCTGGTGCTGGAAAAAAAGGAATGGACGAACTCTTTAACCAGACCAAGGCTTCTTTGGTTGGTGATCCTATTTTTCCACAACATTTCACCAAACAAATTGCTTTTAATTGCATTCCTCATATTGACCGTTTTATGGATGACGGATCAACCAAGGAAGAATGGAAAATGGCCGTGGAAACAAGAAAAATTCTTGATCCTGATATCGCTGTTTTTGCTACTTGCGTTCGGGTTCCTGTCTTTGTTGGTCACGGTGAAGCAATTACAATTGAATGTGAACAACCCGTTGATCTACAAAAAGCGCGCCAGGCACTTAAAAATGCGGAAGGGGTAATTTTATTCGATGAACGTGAAGATAAGGGATATATCACTCCAATCGAAGCTGCTGGAGAAGATGCATCCTATGTTTCACGTTTACGCGTTGATCCAACCGTCCCCAATGGATTAGCTTTATGGTGTGTATCCGATAATTTGCGCAAAGGTGCAGCACTGAATACCGTTCAAATTGCTGAAACTTTAATCGCTCTTAATTTGGTTCATCATCATTAATTTACCTTACTCACAAAACGTTCATTCCCCTTTCCTTAGGAAATGACCATTTCATGTCCTAGACGTTTTGGAGAATAAAGTGTTACACTGGGGGACATTTTATAGCCGTAACTATCCATAGGAATTTGTTATGTCGGATATGCGTAAGACGTTTTATGTCGGTCACACGAGTGATGGCTCGATAAATGAACGTCCAATGTCTCCCCATTTAGAGGTTTATAAGCCTTATTTATCGATGGTTTTATCCATCTCTAACCGTATTACTGGAGCAGCACTTGCAGGTGGATCTACTTTAGCCGTTGCATGGCTTGCTTCTGCCGCCAAAGGTCCTCGTACATTTGGAAAAGTACAAAAAGTAGCCGGAAGCCTTGTCGGTCAAACAGTACTATTTGGCTGCTCCTCTGCCTTTTTCTTACATTTTATCGGTGGTTTGCGCCATTTAATGTGGGATTCTTGTGGGCATCGTCTGGAAAAAGATGAAATTAATCAAGACAGCAAAACAGCTGTAGTTGCTACCACCGCTTTGACGCTCGGTCTTTGGACCATTATTTTTGGTAGAAAACTCAAAAAGAAAAAATAATTAATTTCTTAAATCAAAATTCTGTTTTTCAACAGAACATCATTTTCAAAGTCATTATTGATTTGAGTACAATAAAGTTAAATCCTTGGCTTATGCCATAAAAAGGAGAGATAGCGTGACTAAACCAACTGATAGACCAACCATTATGCGTTCTTTTTTGGGACGTATGCGTGGATTGGGCGCAGGCCATAATGTTTTTGAACATTGGTGGGCAGAACGTCTATGCGCCATAGGGATGACCCCTTTATCAATCTGGTTCATTATACAAATTGTTAGACTAGGCGACGCCGATCATAAAGAAGTCGTCAAATGGGTTGGTAAACCCGTTAACACATCTTTATTACTGGCATTAATGCTTTTAACATTTAACCACATGCAACTTGGATTAAGGGTCATTAGCGAAGATTATTCGCGTGGAAAATATCGTATGGCACTAGGTCTGTTGATTAGAGGTGGTACATTACTCATGGGTTTGTTTGCCGTTCTTTCTGTGCTGAAGCTGGCTTTTGCCCCTTCGTCAATCAAAGAATAATCCCAAGCGTGAACGGAACAGGACAAAAGAAAAAATGAATACAATAACCTTACCAACGCAACGCGCTTATAGAATTATTGACCATTCATATGATGTGGTTGTAGTTGGAGCTGGTGGGTCAGGATTACGTACAACCCTAGGTATGGGTGCTTCAGGTCTCCGTACAGCCTGTATTACCAAAGTTTTTCCGACTCGTAGTCACACTGTTGCAGCACAAGGTGGTATTGCCGCTTCTTTAGGAAGCATGGGAGAAGATCACTGGCAATGGCATATGTATGACACGATCAAAGGATCAGATTGGCTGGGTGATCAAGACGCAATTGAATATCTTTGCCGTGAGGCAGTTCCATCTGTTTATGAACTAGAACATATGGGGGTACCTTTTACTCGTACAGAGGACGGTAAAATTTATCAGCGTCCTTTTGGCGGTCATATGAGAGATTTTGGTAAAGAACCAGTACAACGTGCTTGTGCAGCTGCGGATCGTACGGGTCATGCCATTCTACACACACTTTATCAGCAAAGTTTAAAACATGATGTTGAATTCTTTGTTGAATATTTTGCGCTTGATTTAATTATGAATAAAGATGGCGCATGTTGTGGTGTTATTGCCTGGTGTCTTGAAGATGGAACAATGCACCGTTTCAATGCCAATCTGGTAGTTTTAGCTACTGGCGGATATGGACGCGCTTTCCAATCTTGTACTTCAGCACATACCTGTACAGGTGATGGTTCGGCTATGGTTATGCGTGCTGACATTCCAACACAGGATATGGAATTTGTACAATTCCATCCTACAGGTATTTTCCCAGCTGGATGCTTATTAACCGAAGGTTGTCGTGGTGAAGGTGGATATCTAACCAACTCTGAAGGGGAACGTTTCATGGAACGTTATGCCCCACATGCTAAGGATTTGGCTTCACGAGACGTGGTTTCACGCGCAATGATTGTTGAAATCCATGAAGGTCGTGGCTGTGGCCCGAATAAAGACCATATCATGTTACACCTGGAGCATCTGGGAGCTGATATCCTTCACGAACGTTTACCAAGTATTGTTGAAACCTCTCGGGTATTTGCCGGTATTGATGTAACCAAAGAACCCGTACCGGTTCTTCCCACCGTTCATTATAATATGGGTGGTATTCCTACCAATATTCATGGCGAAGTTATTCGGCCAAATAGCAATAATTTGGATGCTATAGTTCCGGGTTTAATGGCTGTTGGGGAAGCTGCTTGTGTTTCTGTTCATGGTGCAAACCGTCTAGGAACAAATTCACTATTAGATTTAATTGTTTTCGGACGAGCTGCTGCAAAACGTGCAACAGAAATACTAAAACCGGGTGGCTTTGTTGCACCACTTCCGAAAAATGCTGGTGAAGAAACATTAAGTCGTTTTGACAAACTACGCTACGCTAACAAAGGAACGCGTGTTGCAGAAATGCGGGATAATTTACAAAGAACCATGCAGCGTCATGCTTCTGTGTTCCGCAATACCAAAAGCCTAGAAGAAGGTGCTCAAAAGATCAAAAATATTTGGGCAGGACTGGGTGATATTTCTATCGCAGACCATTCTTTGATCTGGAATACTGATTTGATGGAAGGTTTGGAATTCGAAAATCTTCTGGCAAATGGTACAGTAACAATGTTAAGCGCAGGTCAGCGTCAAGAAAGCCGTGGCGCTCATGCTCATGACGACTATCCAGAACGTGATGATAAAAATTGGCTTAAACATACGGTATCTTATTTAAATAATAAGGGAGAAGTGTCTTTCACTTACCGTCCGGTGCATATGTATACGCTGACTGATGAAGTTCAGGTATTTCCGCCGAAAAAACGGGTATATTAAGTTAGAAAGGCAACAAATCGATGGTTGAATTTAGATTACCAAAAAACAGTCGGATTGGCGTTGGTAAAACATTTTATGCACCAGCAGATGCAAAAAATGTTAAGCGATTCAAGATTTATCGCTGGAATCCTGACGACAATCATAATCCGGTTATTGATACCTATGAGATTGATCTGGACAAGGTCGGCCCTATGGTATTGGATGCCTTGATTTATATTAAAAATGAAATTGATCCGACCTTAGCATTTCGTCGCTCTTGCCGCGAAGGGATTTGTGGATCCTGTGCTATGAATATTGACGGTCATAATACATTAGCTTGCTTAAAATATATCAAGGACATCAAATCAGACGTCCCCATTTTCCCACTTCCTCATATGCCTGTGGTAAAGGATTTAATCCCTGATCTTAGTGGACCTTATGCACAGCTACGCGAGATTAAACCGTGGTTAAAATCGGATACACCGCCGCCTCCTGATAGTGAGCGGTTACAAAGTATTGAAGAGCGGGCAAAGCTTAACGGGCTTTATGAATGTATTTTATGCTTTTGCTGCTCAACTTCATGTCCATCTTATTGGTGGAATGGTGATCAATATTTAGGTCCGGCTATTTTGCTCGCTGCGTTCCGTTGGGTTTCAGATAGCCGTGATGAATATGCGGGTGAACGTTTAGATGAGTTGGAAGATTCGATGCGTCTTTATGCATGTCGTACTATTATGAACTGTACACAGACATGTCCAAAAGGCCTTAATCCAGCCAAGGCAATTGCTGAACTTAAGCGTTTGCAATTTGAACGCAAACTTTAAAAAATGTCGAAATGAGCTTTTTTCATTTTGATCCTGCTTTAACCAGGGTATCCGATAAAGGAAAAGCCTGGTTAAACAGTTTATTTATTGATCACGCGATTTTCCGTCTCGTATGGACTAATTTTGATACCGTTATTCCTGGTAAGGTTTATCGCTGCAATCATCCTACCCCACGAAGATTACGCTCTTTGGTTCATCGCTATAAAATAAAAACCTTGGTAAATCTTCGTGGACATCGTTATTGCGGTTCCGATGCGCTGTCTCGAACTGAGAGTAAAAAACTGGGTTTAGATTTTTACGATCTTCCTTTTGAAAGTCGTGGAGCGCCGCATCGAGACCGTATTCTCCGCCTTGCAGATACCTATTCTAAAATGGAATTCCCCATTCTTATTCATTGTAAGTCGGGAGCTGACCGGGCAGGATTAGTCTCTGCACTCATAATGCTTTTAGAAGGACGGTCAGTTCGTCAAGCAATGAAGCAACTTTCATGGAAATATGGTCATTTTAAGCATTCAAGAACGGGTATACTTGACGCTTTTTTTATGCTTTATGCTCAGCAAACTCAGGAAAAACAAAATTTCCTAGATTGGGTACGTCATGACTATAACGAACAGGAATTGCGTTCACTTTTTAAGGCCAGCAAATTATCCTCTTTTATAAATGACCAAATATTACACAGAGAATAAATAACGATAATTATAATTTCTCACTCATGGATTTTATAAAATTTAAAATGATATGACGAGATGTTTCATCTTTTATTCGATAATAATGAATCAATAAGTCCAATGTTTCTTTACTATTAACATAACGATAAATATTTTCTTTCATATCTTGAATATTTTCATAGAAAGAAAGCTTCTTTTCCTGATTAGTTTTCGCATTATTATCGTTATCCAAATTCGCTGAAGTCAAAGATTCATCTTGATTACTTGACAAATTTTCGGATAGATCTTCAAAGAAAAAATTTACAGGAACCTGTAATATTTGAGAAAGATGAAACAAACGGGAAGCTCCAACACGATTGGTTCCACGCTCATATTTCTGCACCTGCTGAAACGTTAGTCCCAAAGCTGATGCAAGTTTTTCCTGAGATATTCCTAATAACATCCGTCTTAAACGAATTCGGCTTCCAACCCTAACATCTATTGGATTAGGAATGTTTTTGTTGTTGACAGAACTGGATGGCATACGCTTTTCACTATTCTGAGCCATCTCTTACCTTCATCTGAAAATTAACATCAAAACACTATCCTATATGTTAACATTTTATTAATTATTTGTTTAGTCATAAACAGATAATATTTCATATTTATAGTTTCGAATATAAAATTATTATTTCACCTAATAGCATTAGGATGATGATTTATAATGTTATAAGCAGCTGTATCCTCGAAATATGTTAAAATAATAACATTACGTTTAATTTTATAATTTAATCTTGTATATCTTTTCTTAATTTTTTATTTTTCTGTTAATGCAATTTTTTTTCTAAGCTTTTTTACTCTCATATTACTGAATGCTAATTTTCGTTTAAGTATTAATATAATTTATGGAACTTATTTTGAAAGAATATTAAATTTGATAAACTACCTTAGTAACAGTATCTCAGCAAAGATTAATACTATAAAGTTTATAAATCATTAAAATTTGATGATTTGATAAAAATTTTACTTAAATTCACATGCTGGATAATTTATTGACGATAGGCCTTACAAATTCACTATGAATAGCCTAAATAAATGAATTTGAGCATACAGAAGAATGGCTGATTCGACAGACTTTAATCTGATATTAATTTAAGCGTTATTTTATAGGTAATTTACAGTGTGGCCACCAGCTAACCTATCTCAAAAATTACACTTTCTTTCTATTCATGAACCTTCAGCACTACGCTATCGTGACACGCTGATTCATCAGTATGGTAACGCTCCGATACAAGATGCTGAAGCGATTATATGTATTGGGGGTGACGGTTTCATTCTTGAAACACTTCATCATTACATGAATTACCAAATACCTGTTTATGGTATTAATTTTGGTTCAATCGGATTTTTAACAAATCCTCGTGTCAAAGGCGATCTAATCGCCATAATGAAAAAAGCTCATCCCACGCGGTTAAATCCGTTGACAATGACGGCAACAACAGCAGACAATAAAAAACATACTGCTTTGGCGTTTAACGATGTCTTTCTTTACAGACAAACACGCCAAGCAGCTAAAATACAAATCTCTACAGATGGTAAGATACGTTTACCTGAACTTATATGTGACGGTGTTATTGTATCAACGCCTGCGGGGTCTACGGCTTATAATTTATCAGCTCATGGACCAATCGTACCTTTGGATTCCGGTTTAATCCCATTAACGCCTATTTGTCCTTTTAGACCTAGACGTTGGCGGGGCGCTTTGTTACCATCTTCTACAAAGATTGACTGCTCTATATTAGAAGAACAAAAACGTCCAGTTGCAGCAGTCGCTGATTTTACCGAAATCAGAGATGTTATTCACATATCAATTCAGGAAAATTTATCTATCCAGTCGTGGATTTTATTTAATCCTGATCATAGTCTTTCTGAAAGAATATTTTCTGAACAATTTACTGTATAAGAAATAATATTATATCAGAAAAACGAGACCGTTATTTCAATATACTTTTTCGTATTTAGATTTATCATTCACCTCCTCCGTGCGTGTAGGTTTACGGAGGATATAACCCCTACCCCACAACGTCGCAATAATATCGCCCGCACCGGCTTGTTGTAATTTCTTTCTCAATTTACAAACAAACACATCAATAATTTTTACATCTGGTTCGTCAACACTACCGCCATAAAGATGGTTAAGAAATGTTGTCTTACTAAGTAACATGCCCCTTCTGAGAATAAGTAATTCAAGTACTGAATATTCTTTCCCCGTTAGATGAACAGGATTACCATTTACAAAAACTTCATGTGTGTCGAGATTAAGTTGTAAATTGTCGATATGAATAATAGATTCACTGTATCCTTTCATACGTCTAAGAATCGTTTTACAACGTGCAATTAATTCTGCCCTATCAAAAGGAGCAACGACATAATCATCTGCACCCGCAGTAAAGGCTTGAACTTTGGTATGAGTATCATTTTGTTTTGACACAATGATAATCGGAGTCTTACTCCCGGCCAGTCTAATTTCCTTGATAACCGAGAAAATATTCTGTGTAGGATTATCGACATTAAAAATGATGATGTCATAATCATAGAAGCGAGAAGTTTCCAACAATCGTTCGTCGTAGCTAATGCAATCGATGATAAATCCCGCAGTTTTCAATTCTTGACAAAGTTCATACTCGGTAAAGAAATTGTCTCCCATTAAAAGAATACGCATATTCTCTACTCCAGGTTATGAAATGATCTTATGACTACTTAAAATTGCATATATCATTTCGAAAATCAATATATGTTGTACAACATTGTAAGGATTAGGGATAAAAATGGTTGCTTATACGATTTTTATTCCGTTAAGCGTAACTTTTTGTAAGAACAGAGGCTTGTCTATAAAATAAATATCGAAAAAAGACGAAATAACTGCAATATTCAGGACACCAGAACAAGCAAGGTTTTCTTATTCTGGCATTAAGCGCTATTTTTTTCTTCTAAACAACTTCCCTAATAAATTCCATAAATGTTGTCCAAGATAACTTCCTAAAGGACCACTCAACGCATTTATAACAGTTGTCAAAGCTAATGTATTACGTAATTCATTCAAATTGTTATTGCGATTAAAACGGGCTTCTATTTCTTCAGCAGTGATTTTTTGTCTAGAAAAAACAAGCATCAGTAGCATAAAGAAAATATCAACGCCGCAGACAATCGCTGCTGTTGAAATCAGACCTACATCCAACCATACCCAACAAATAGCAGCGAGTAGCGCATGGAAAGATATCAAAGTAAACAAACCAAAAAGCGCTGCAGCAACAAGAAAAATGATTTGTTTTCCTACTCTGCTTGTCTTTTTTTTCCAAAGAAACACTTCTGCGTTAAAGGCAGACTTACCTAAATCAGCGATCTTCATAGGGTTATAAGCCACTTTCAAATTGTGTGTTATTAACGAATAATCTTACCTATAAAGCATCCGATGATCACAGCAATACCAATCGCCATCAAAGGACGAGACTGTACTTTGTCAGAAACTTGTTTCATCTGACAATCTGTCATTTCTTTTGCATTATGAACAACATGCTCGGCCTTATCAGCAGCATTGGCGATAGCTGGTGTAACTCTTTCATTCAGCAAAGATTCAACTTGTTTTTTAAGAGATGCTATTTCATCGTTAACGTTTTCGGCAATATATTCCGGTTTCTTTTTCTTTTTGAAAAACATTAACTTTTCCTCCTTATAATTCTGCATAGATAGATCAAACTTGCCAATTTAAACATAGGCTTAATTTAATAAATTGATAACCCATAAACGGTAAACATCGTGTAAATTTAATATCAGTTCACTTTGATAATTAATATAACGATATCGAAACCAAAAGGTTTCACCATAGATTTTTCACCCGCTGAAAGCTTTTGAATCTTACAATCATATTATTCCCACATTTTATTTTTGATTGCTTTTCCGCAATAAAAAGAGAAATTCCAACGGATCCAATTTAATAATTGGTTAACAAATAATTCCCTTATCTAACATTTCAGAAATACTATCTTTTTTTCAGACTGTTAATAGAAAAACAATAAACATTTTTCATAATAATCAGCAATTTCAAACCCATTTCAATGGGTTCTAATTAACCAATCTAAACAATTCAAAGCATAGATTTCAGTATTACCATCCGTCTTTTTGAGGTTTACATAACTTCATATTTGCTTTTCCGCCATCGAAAAACATAATGAAAATGCTTGACTACAGAAAATTATAGACTTATGCGCTTCTTTGATCATACTAAATTTCAATCTCTATAAATTGATCTTCATTGTGCTTTTTCTTTTAAGTATTTTTTTATCTGGTATTATGTTCATCGCCCGTAAACTATTGGGTTCAAGTATTATTGGCAGTTATGAAGCCTTTTTGATTGAGTAAAATTTAATGATAGCGGAATTTGATTTATTTGGTGTTTTTATCGCACCATTTGTTGTCTACGCCTTGATTGCTTTGATAATAACAATGATAATCCGCTCAATCTTATGGCGGACAGGGTTAATAAAATTATTTTGGCATCTCGCACTATTTGAAGTTGCGTTATATGTCTGTGTTTTATGTTTACTTATTCTTTATGCATAATGTGCCATTCTAGGAAAGTTTAATCTTCGACTATGTTTTCTGTCAGTAAAATTATTCGTGTTATTTTAACGCTCGTTGTTGTAGCTGTAGCACTCATCCTAGGAATGACCTTATGGAATACATATATGGTAGCACCATGGACAAGAGATGGCCGGGTGCGCGCTTATGTGGTCAAAATCGCCCCCGAAGTTTCAGGAACGGTTGTTCAAATTCCAGTATTAGATAATAAATTTGTACATAAAGGCGATCCCTTATTCGTCATTGATCCCGTTCGTTTCCGCCTTGCAATTGATGAAGCTCAGGCTCGATTAGATTCAGCCCAAGCCGATCTGGCACTACAAAAGCGTAATGCTTCACGTCGTAAAAATCTTGAAGGCATTGTTTCAACAGAAGAAAAAGAAGATTATAATACAAAAGTCCGTATTGCTCAGGCAAACGTCGATTCCGCACAATCAAGTTTGAATACTGCAAGATTAAATTTACAGCGCTCTATTCTTTATTCTCCAGTCAATGGTTACATTACCAACCTTAATTTACGCGTGGGTGATT
The DNA here is from genome assembly GCA_945266285.1 of uncultured Commensalibacter sp. GTDB lineage: Bacteria > Pseudomonadota > Alphaproteobacteria > Acetobacterales > Acetobacteraceae > Commensalibacter. The sequence continues at coordinate 284,494 of CALYOP010000002.1, read as the reverse complement.
ACGTAAATGCTGGGCAATCTTACCTTTCCGTTATCGACGCTGATTCCTACTGGGTTTATGGTTATTTTGAAGAAACCAAAATGTGGGGAATACATGTTGGAGATGTCGCCCGTATTAAATTAATGGGTTATAAACAGATTTTACCTGGACATGTCGTCAGTATTGCACGTGGTATCAATGATAAGAACGCTGATCCTGATGGCTTTGGTCTTCAGAATGTTGATCCTATTTTTACCTGGGTTCGTCTAGCACAAAGAATACCTGTTCGAATCCATATTGATCATATTCCAGATACAATCAACCTTTCAGCAGGTATGACTGCTACGATTAGTGTAGGCCCACAAACCAAAGGTCGACGTGGAAAATTATCGACCTGGCTACAAGACCATTTATGAGTTTTTAAATATGTTTCGAAAAAAAATACTTTGGAAGACCGCATTAGTTACCGTTTTAATTGGACTGAGCGGCTGTAATGTTGGGCCAAACTTCCATCGTGATCATATGAAGATTCCTCAGGAATGGGCAGAAAAAGTTAATGATCATCCTGCAACAGCACAAGAAATCGCGCAGGCTGCTAATGATATGCGTCGTTGGTGGGAACAATTTCATGATCCATTATTAAATCGATTGGTTGAAAAAGCCATCCAGAACAATTATGACCTTCAAATAGCTGGCCAACGTATTATTGCCGCTCAAGCACTACGCGATCAACAAGCAGCTAATTGGTATCCACAACTGGATGGCTCTGCTGGCTTTGGTTATTCTACGACCTCCAATACACAAACAAATACTGAAGTTACTAGAGCTACTCCTAATAATGCCGTTATTCGACGTTATGGTGCGAATTTTAGCTGGCAACTTGATGCTTTTGGATTGATCCGCCGTACTGTACAATCACACGAAGAAGCTGTAAAATCTTCAATTGAAGATCGTAGAGCGGTTTTACTAACCATGCTGTCCCAATTGGCAAATAACTACGTTACTTTGCGTGTTATGCAATTACGGGTTAAAATTGCTGATACGAACGTAGCTGTTGCCCAATATATTTACAATCTTGCGCAACGTGAATATGCCGAAGGAACAGGTACAACCTTACAAACAGCTCAGGCACAAGCTGAATTACAATCACAGATGGCTGCCCGTGTGCCTTTGCTTACAAGTATTTCACAAATTACGCATGCGATTGACGTTTTACTAGGCCAACCGCCAGGCACAACTGAAACTGAATTAAAGCAAGATCATCCTCTGCCGGATTTACCTCCTTTTCCACCCTCTTTGCCATCTATCGTTTTGGCTAATCGACCGGATGTACGTAATGCAGAACGCCAATATGCAATAGCAACAGCGAATGTCGGGATTGCGGTTGCCCAACTCTATCCGCAGTTTTCATTAGATATGAGTGCTATGCCAAGCACCTCGCATGCTTCACAACTTGCCGATATTGCAAGTTTAATATCGAATAACTTCTTAAATTTGTCTATTCCGCTATTCCATGGTGGGAAATTGACTGCAAAAGTTCAAGCAGAACAAGCCAATGCAGAAGCGGCTCGGTTACAATATCGTCAAACAATACTAAATGCCCTCAAAGAAGTTGAAGACGTTATTACTGCTTGGGGCGATGATGCTGATCATGTTAAATTGCTACATGCATCAAAGTTAAGCAGTCAATTAGCGTTAAGCCGTGCTCAGAAACTATATAAAGCTGGTTTAACGGGTTACCTAGATGTTCTAACAACCCAGAGAACAGCTGTTAACGCTGAAAATGCCGAAGCGATTGCTTTGCTTGACCGCTTTCAAGATGCCGTTAATCTTTTCACAGCTTTAGGGGCTGGTTGGCAAGGTGTTGACATTACTAAAACCGAGCTTCCGATAACGCTTGATCAACAAAATGCTTTAGCGAAAGCATTCTTAAAATAATTTAAATTGCATTAGGATCGTCGGGGTCACTCTGACGTCCTAAGATAATGAATTGCCGAATGCTCCAAACTAAAAAAGCGATACCAATTGCTAAAAAAACCCAATCTATCAGCAGATCATGGTTTTCATCATAGATATAAAACATAATATAAATACCCGACCACCCTCCAATAATTAGCCCGATAACCAGCGCTGCTATAGCAAGATAAAATTTCTTCAGAAAAGGAGGGATAATGGAGGACATGCCGATTATATCCATATGCGAAGGGTTAAGAAATTAGCATTCGGATCAATTCATCCTACAATGATTTTAAAATAAACACAGTGATATTTCTAATTTTTCTGATCGGTTATTCTTTTTTATGGGTAGAATTAGCGCGGAAAAATTCCCATTCTTCGACAACTCTGCCATCTGGTAAATGACAATATCCCTTTTCACCGCCATTTGAATCTTTGCGAATTTCTAATTTTCCACCTTGTTTGACACAATAAACTGAAGCTGGATTTGCGATATTAATCTTAGCCTGTATAGGCATGGATTGATTATCTTTAGCAACTGCGCTGCATCCGCTCAAAATTGTAACAACAAGACTAAGGTAAAGCGTTTTCGATTTTTTCATGATGAGACTACCTTTTCCTCAATCAGAAATGATAATGGTATTCATCCAACATAGAATAGAAATAACCTAATATTTAGAAATATAATTACATAATTTTATATAAAATAATTTACTTTATGGTCAAAAATATACTATCCATATTTTAAGATAATATTTTTACAATCTATAAAAATAAATAATACTTACCTTTCTATAAATTTATATTGACATTTTGTTAATAAATTATAAATAATTGTTAATTATATAAATTTTAAGAAATAAATGATCATTTATTTTGATAGGAATATGATTAAAACAAATATAACGTGAATATTCATGAAAAGAATATTAGACAAAACATATAACCTAAACCTTTTTGCTTATATCTCTATTATATTTTAATATGCATTTAAGGTTTAAGATTATGAAAAACTCTTACAAACTTTAAAAAAGCTTTTACAAATTCTTAATAATCTTGAAATATAGCTAATAACTATTGGCATAAAAGTGAATTTCATCAAGAACAACAATCTAGTTTTCGCAATATTTTTCTTCGTTCTTGAAACAATGCATTTCCAAATATCAATATAGGATTATCTTCTCGCCGCAGATAATCAATAATTTGTTCGTTAGTTTACGCTTTCTCATTAGGAAATTTAGAAAAGACAAAAATATTTCACATGACAACGAAATAGATTCGCTATCACTCAAAAGATTATTTATTTGCGTAAAGCCTTTATATAGTTTCGCTATAACCTAACAATAATCCCAGCAAACATCATAAAAATTAGAAAGTTTCTTTTTTTAATAAAGGGATAAAGTTTTTATTATCTGATCGTTATAATACTATAAAAATGGTATCACCCAGTAACAGAAAAAATATTTCTGCAACCTACACCGTTCATTTCTATGAAAGGGAAAAGATGGTGCGAGCTGCGGGACTTGAACCCGCACGTCCGTTATGGACTCAGGATTTTAAGTCCTGTGCGTCTACCATTCCGCCAAGCTCGCAAATGGTAATGCCGCCTTCTAGCACGAAGTTAACTTTACGAAAACTAAAAATTTCAAAAAAAGCAATATTTTTTTATTTTTACCCTTAAAATTGCAAATTTCTAAGAAATTATATCGAATAATCATTAATCTTTGTCGGACAAACCGGGCCAATCAACAATATAATCCTCTATATCTCCGGCTCTTCTTTCGCTAATTACTCTTCCCCGAACAGAAATACCGGCTTTATGCACGGATTCATGGTTTTTAGAAATCAATGGATGCCATTGACGTAACGCTTTTCCTTCTTTCAATAAGCGATAAGCACAAGTTGGAGAAAGCCAATCCACTTTTACAAGCAAATCCATTGTTAGCTGTAAGCAGTCTGGAACCTTTTTATGCCGATTTTCATAATCTTTACACTGACCACTATCTACATTTAATAAACAGCAAGCTACGTTTGTAAACAGCACTTCATCCGTATCATCGTCTCGCAATTTATGTAAACAGCATCGCCCACAACGATCACATAATGCTTCCCATTGTTCGGTATCCATTTCCGATAGCGATAATTTTTCCCAGAATTTTTCCATGAATATCCTAATAATGTTCAACAATGATATTGTGAGAATGACATGTCCCTATATTGTATCGGAGGAAGCAAATCAAAACAGGAAAATCAATAATCAATGTAACAATTTATTATCACGCTTTTAAAAACATTATTTAAAGGTTAAGGGTTTTTTGTTTGGTATCTTCCGGTTTTAGAACCCTCACATCTCGTTCACCATCATAGAAAGTCAGCGTCAAATCCGAACCTGTGCGTAGATTCTTAGCCTGCGTAACTGGATTGCCTTGTTTATCTTTCACAAAAACATACCCCCGCTCTAATACAGCCTGTGGAGATAACGATTCCAGACGTGCTCCTAACCCTTCTATCTGAATCCTTCTTTCTCGACATAAAGACTGTAAAAAACCAGCAGGAAGTATTGGAAAACGATTCTTATGTTCTTGCCAATAATTTTGCCAAGCTGCTTTCATCTGTGTTGTTTGTAGGATCAGATTAGCTTTTTGCCGTTCTATTAGATTATGTACATAATGATCTACAGGTTGAATAGCAGCAAGCTCAGAACGCCTTCGAAACATTAATGAAGGCAAAGCCAATTCCAGCCGATAGGCACGATCATCCAAACGCATCCGATTCTGTGCCAATAGCGTCGGTGCATCGGGTAATAATGCTATAGCTTGTCCAAGACGCACACATAGATTTTGAAACTGATGCAACCATGATTTATCAAGACGCGTTGAAAGCTGCGTTAAACGTGCCTGCATATCAATACGCGAGGGAACCGCCATCTCTGCTGCAGCCGTAGGGGTTGGTGCCCTACGATCAGATGCAAAATCGATTAATGTGGTATCTGTCTCATGACCAACAGCAGAAATTAAAGGAATGGCTGAATTGGCAGCGGCACGCACTACCGCTTCATCATTAAAGGCCATCAGATCTTCCAAAGATCCACCACCACGTGCAACAATTAAAATATCGGGGCGAGGTAAAGCAATACCCTTGCCAAACTGGTTAAAACCCTCAATTGCTGACGCAATTTGTTCTGCAGCGCCCTCGCCTTGAACAGCAACTGGCCAAATTAATAAATGTCTAGGAAAACGCCGTTCCAAAGTAGTTCGGATATCATGTAATACCGCCCCTTGGGGCGAAGTTATAACCCCAATTACCTTAGGCAGTAATGGAAAATTCCGTTTGCGTTCCTGTGCAAATAGACCCTCAGCTTCCAATTTCTTGCGCAGATGCTCAATTCGGGCAAGCAATGCACCTTCACCCGCATAATCAACCTGGTCAACGATCAACTGATAGGAAGAACGCTCACCATAAGAAGAAATTTTGCCAGTCGCTATAATCTCTGTGCCGTTTTCCAAAGGCATCTTTAAACGCGACGCCATATAACGCCAGATGATGGCCGTAATTTTTCCGCCTTCATCTTTTAAAGAAAAATAGATATGCCCCGAAGGATATTTTTTCAGTTCGGTTATTTCGCCACGAATACGAACCCGCGAAAAATTACCTTCAAGTACGCGTTTGATCGCACCAGAAATCTCACTTACACTAAATTCTGGAATATTATGAGGCTTCGAATCGGAAACTATGTCATCCATAAGTCTAGAATATGCTACAGCACACGGATAGAAAAGAATTATTGATCAAAAGGAGTTCAATATGCGGGTTTTGCTGGTTGGTTCAGGCGGAAGAGAACATGCTTTGGCAATGGCTTTGGCACATTCCCCCAATCTTTCAGCTTTATATATCGCTCCTGGTAATCCAGGAACAGCGCAATATGGCACAAATATTTCACATATAAAAGCTGACAACGTTGCAGGACTAATAGAATTTGCCAAGCAAAATCAAATTGATCTGGTCATCCCTGGGCCTGAAGCACCATTGGTGGCAGGTCTAACCGATGCATGTCAAAAAATAGGAATTGCTTGTGCAGGCCCTACTCAAGCTGCGGCCCAACTGGAAGGCAGTAAGAAATTTACCAAATCCGTCTGCGATGCCGCACATATTCCCACTGCTCAATGGCAAGCTTTTACCGATAGCAAAGCAGCCATTGATTATCTTCATCAGCAGTCCTTACCCATTGTTATCAAAGCGGATGGTTTAGCTGCGGGAAAGGGCGTAATTATCGCTACAACGATGCAAGAAGCCGAAGAAACGATCAAAACCATGCTGGATGGATCGGCTTTCGGAAATGCAGGAAAACTTCTGGTTATTGAAGAATTCTTAACGGGTGAAGAAGTCTCCCTTTTTGCTTTTTGCGATGGTGAAAATGCGGTTCTTATCGGTGCAGCACAAGATCATAAACGCATTGGTGATGGTGATACCGGTCCAAATACGGGTGGAATGGGTGCTATTTCTCCTCCACCATTCTTTGACCGCAATGCACAAGAAAAAGCATTAGATATTACGGTTCGCCCCATGTTACGCGAAATGGCTAAACGAGGTACTCCTTTTCGGGGTATTATCTTTGCTGGCCTCATGCTAACCGATAAGGGTCCTTACCTTATTGAATATAATGTGCGCTTTGGCGATCCCGAAGCCGAAGTTCTGTTACCAAGACTTAAGTCCGATTTGCTAACTATTTTTAAAAATCTCTGCCAAGGAAAGCTCTCTCAATCTAAAATTGAATTTTCTGATCAAGCTGGAGTTTGCGTGATTATGGCGGCTCAAGGTTATCCAGGAAAACCAAAAACAGGTGGATTAATTTCTAGAATTAAGGAAGCTGAAAAGTTGACTGACTTAAAGGTCTTTCACGCTGGCACAAAGATCAACGCGGATAATCAGCTTTGCGCAGCAGGTGGGCGTGTTTTGTGCATTTCTGCATTCGCTTCCACCTTAGAAGAAGCACAGAAAAAAGCTTATCAAGGAGTTGCTGCAATTCAATGGAAAGATGGAATATGGCGCAAAGATATTGGTAATCGTGCTTTACGTAAAAAAGTAAATTAAAATCGAAAATCCCTTAAGCCTTCTTAAGGGATTTTTCTCTTTAATAACCCGTGATAATTCGATCAATTAATTGTTTAACGGTTGGGACAAAACCATCCGCATAAAAAGGATCCGCTCCGAACCGCCATCCGTTTGTACCACTAAACATCAAATTATGATCAATAATTTCAGCAGCATCAGGCCCAGAAGCATGGGCAATCGTCTGCAATGTTTTTTGGATACAGAAAGAACGAGGGTCAGGACGACGCCCTGTCGTATAATCTGGACCTTTTTGTGACCAGTTAGAGAAATTACACATGGATAGACATCCCATACAGGCTGTCTGATCTTCCATAATTTCCTTGGCTTTTTCTGGAGTTACAAAAATAAGCGTCGAATCCGGTGAACGCATTGGCATAACGAAACCCTGCTCTGCCCATTGATGAATACGTCCACGATCGACTTCACTAACATAAACGCAACGCCCTCGATTACCAATCTCGTAAACGGTTGTTAAATTACCCGTAGGTTCATTACTATAATCGACTTGACGATTAGAACGTTCCTGTAGTTCTTTTAAAAAACTATTTCTAACAGCCGAAGAATAAAATCCAGTTGGTGAGAATTTATTCAGATAGACATCGCCCTTCTTTAATGTCCGCAAACGATCTTTCCATGCCTGGGGAATTGGACTTTCTTGAGTTAGCAAAGGTCTTGTGCCAAATTGGAACGCAATAGGACCCACTTCTGGATTATCCAACCAATCTTGCCATTCCGAAAGCCACCATACGTTACCCGCCATTACAATCGGCACATGCTGCAGACCATAATGATTCATAACCTTCCGCAGTTCGATCACACGCGGTAATGGTGATTGTGGTTTTAATGGATCTTCGCTATTCGACAAACCATTATGGCCCCCTGCTCGCCAAGGATCTTCGTAAACTACCCCCCCTAATTTGTCAGGGTTTTTGAAGTAGGAACGACGCCATAACGCGTTAAATGCTCTACTTGAAGAAACAATAGGATAATAAAAAACATTGTAATGAGCAGCAATCTCAGAAATCCGAAAAGGCATACCAGCACCACAGGTAACACCATGTAACATCCCTTTGGTCTGTTCTAAAACTTCGGAAATAACCCGTTCGCTATTGCCCATTTCCCACAAGATATTCGCGTGAATACGGCCTCTGCCATTTGATATCTCATGCGCTAATTTGACTTGGGTAATGCCACCTTCAATAGCATATTTAATCAGTTCTTCATGACGTTCACGACGTGTTCGTCCATGATAAATTTGAGGAATAACATTTCCGTCAGCATCATAGCTATCCGCATTCACTATGGAAACCGTTCCGATACCCCCAGCAGCGGCCCAGTATCCAGCAGAAACCCCTGTTGAGACGGAAACACCCTTTCCACCTTCAACCAGTGGCAAAACTTCCCTGCCGCTCATACGGATTGCATTAACTGCTTTCATTATCCTTCTAGCCTCAAACCCAAGAACACTCCCCTAACTTTATAGAGTGTTTATTAATTGCGTCATTAGTTCTTCCATTACAAAAGAGTGTGGATACTACACCCTTTTGTAAAATCAGCCCTAGTTGTCAGAATTATGCTTAGAACGCTCACCACGTGAACGATGCGTATTGCTACTGCGTGGGCCTACTTCTTCACTGATATCGGCACCTGTTTGTTGATCAACACAACGCATAGACAACTTGATCTTTCCACGATCATCAAAACCAAGCACCTTGACCTTAACGACATCACCAACTTTTACAACGTCACTTGTCCGAGCGACACGATTGGCAGCCAGTTCAGAAATATGAACCAAACCATCACGAGCACCAAGGAAGTTAACAAAAGCTCCGAAATCGGCAGTTTTAACAACTTTACCGTTATAAATCCGGCCAATTTCTGGATCAGCAACAATACCTTCAATTCGCTCTTGAGCTTTTTTGAGTTGATCATCAGAGGTTGCAGCAATCTTAACCGTGCCGTCATCTTCAATATCAATCTTACAACCAGCATATTCAACGATTTCACGAATCGTCTTACCACCTGCACCAATCAGATCACGGATCTTTTCCTTAGGCACATTCATGATAACAATTTGTGGAGCACTCGCCGCAAGATGTCCCCGACTTTCCGTCAAAGCCTTCGCCATTTCACCTAAAATATGTATACGACCTTCCCGAGCTTGGGCGAGCGCGTTTTTCATAATTTCAGGTGTGATTGAAGTAATCTTAATATCCATCTGAAGGGCTGTAACACCGATCTCAGTACCAGCAACCTTAAAGTCCATATCGCCCAGATGATCTTCATCGCCTAAAATATCGGTCAGAATCGCAACTTTTTTATCTTCTTTAATAAGACCCATCGCAATACCAGCAACCGGACGTTCCATAGGCACACCAGCATCCATTAAAGAAAGCGAACTACCACAAACCGTGGCCATAGAGGATGAACCATTGCTTTCCGTTATCTCGGAAACAACACGCATAGTATAAGGGAACTTATCTTTCGAAGGTAAAAGTGGGTGAATAGCACGCCATGCAAGCTTACCATGACCAATTTCTCTACGACCAGGAGAACCTAAACGACCGCATTCCCCTACAGAATAAGGAGGGAAATTATAATGCAACATAAAGTTGCTACGATATTCACCTTCAAGACAATCAATTACTTGTTCGTCCTGGCTAGTACCTAAAGTCGTAACCACTAATGCCTGTGTTTCACCGCGCGTGAAAAGTGCAGAACCATGAGAACGCGGCAAAATACCTACTTCACCCAAAATTGGACGAACTGTTGTCAAATCACGACCATCAATACGGCGACCCGTTTTCAATACGGATGTACGAACGATGTTTGCTTCAAGCTTTTCAATAATAGCCCCAGCTTTTTCAGGATCGAATCCTTCTTCAGTGATCGTCTCAACAATTTTAGTGCGCGCAGCATCCAATAATTGGTAACGAACCTGCTTCTCTTTTTCTTTATATGCTTCGGCCAGTGGTTTACGACCCAATTTTTCGATGCTGGTTTTTAGCTTCTTTTCTTCATCCGTAAGCTCTGCCAGCTCCCATGGCTGCCGTGCAGCATGTTCTGCCAAGGAAATAATCGCATCAATAACAGGCTGACAAGCTTCATGACCAAAAGTAACCGCACCCAACATAATGTCTTCGTTAAGTTCTTGGGCTTCGGATTCAACCATCAGCACACCTTCGCTGGTCCCAGCAATAACAAGGTCAAGCTCACTGGAATCGATTTCCTGAATCACAGGGTTCAGAATATATTCACCATTCTTATAGCCTACACGACAACCAGCAATTGGTCCAAAAAATGGGATTCCAGATAAAGTTAATGCTGCTGAACAACCAATCATTGCAACAATGGCTGGATCATTTTCCATATCATGGCTTAGAACCGTAGCAATGACCTGAACTTCGTTATAAAAATTATCAGGAAATAAAGGGCGAATGGGTCGGTCGATCAAGCGAGAAACCAATGTTTCACCTTCTGAAGCACGGCCTTCACGTTTAAAGAATCCACCGGGTATCTTACCCGCAGCAAAAGCTTTTTCCTGATAATGAACGGTTAATGGAAAAAAATCTTGTCCAGATTTGACATGACGGCTACCGACTGCTGTACACAAAACAACCGTTTCTCCATAAGTTGCTACTACAGCTCCATCGGCCTGACGTGCAATTTTTCCCGTTTCTAAAATAAGAGGGCGTCCGCCCCACTCAATTTCTTTGCGATAATAGTTAAACATTTAATTTTCCTAATTTTTGGCCGTTAACGGGAAAAATTAAACACGTATACAGGCTGTGTAATAACAGCGTCTCGGACGGCATGGGGCATAACATCCTTTATAATAATTTCCGCACCATGTGGCCTGAAACGCTGTAATGTGTTTTGAAATATCTTTCCTCGTTTGTAACCCTTATAAACGAATGATTCGTGGCTGGTCTGGCTTTATTCTTCCTTACCAGCCGCTTTATGCCTGATGATTAGCGACGCAAACCAAGACGTTTGATTAAGCTTTCATAACGTCCTTGATCATTACGGCGTAGATAGTCCAACAAACGACGACGCTGACCAACCAATTTTAACATCCCACGACGTGAATGAAAATCTTTCGCATGTTCTTTCATGTGTTCGGTCAGATTTGTGATTCTTTCAGTCAGCAAAGCTACCTGAACTTCAGGTGAACCCGTATCATTTGCTGAGGTCTGATATTCTTTAATTAATTGAGTACGACGATCTGCTGTAATCGACATCGTATATCCTTTCTTTATTAAAATAAACGTACAGGACGTAACCAACCATCATCTAATCGGCACAATCCCACCAACTGCTCCCCACTCATTGCTCGGATTATGTTGTGTTGTTGTGCACAATCCTTTTGCAAAAAACGATCTTCATTATGCGACAAATCAATAGACCGCCCATATTTAAGATCAATGACCTCACTGGTAGTCAAAGCTAACGCCGGGATGTCGTCCAGCGCAGTTTCAACAGGCAAGATCATTTTTGTAGAGGCAAATGCTTTTTCGTCGGTTTCGACAATTTTGTCCAGAGAAATTGCTTTATCAATTCCAAATGGACCTACTTTTAAGCGACGTAAGCGTGAAATATATCCCACACTTCCACACGCCACTGCTAAATCTCGGGCAAGCGAACGCATATAAACGCCTTTACCCGAAATAACTTCAAATTCTGCTTCATCCGGACTGTTTCTATTTATCATTCGAAAACGATCAATATAGGCATGTCTTGGAGTCATATTCGGTGTTTCACCTTTACGTGCCAGATCATAAGCACGCTGACCATTTACATGAATCGCAGAGAAAATAGGAGGAATCTGTAAGATATCACCTTGGAAAGCTTTCAATGCTTCCGAAATTTCTAAATCACTAGGACGGACATCTGATCTTTGCGTAACGGCACCTTCAGCATCATCAGTTTCTCTGGCTTCGCCAAAGGTCAAAGTAAAATGATATATCTTCATTTCATCCATGACATAAGGGATAGTTTTCGTGGCCTTACCAAAAGCGATCGGCAATATCCCACTTGCAAGCGGGTCTAATGTTCCACTATGTCCAGCCTTACGGGCATTAAAGACTCTTTTTACCTTGTTCACTACGAAAGTCGAGGTTACGCCCACCGGTTTGTCCACAACGATCCAGCCGTCCAGTTCTTGTCCTCTTCTATTTCGCATTCAACCCATGTACTTTATAAATCATCAAACGTCATAAATTTTCAATATTTTATTCATGCTTTAAAGTGCTTACACGTCTTCGTAAAGTTATTTCATGCTTTGATTGCTTGTCATTTGAAAAAAGTCTATGTTTCCCTATCAATAACTTGTCACCATTGGGTTTTCGTATTAAAAACCTAATGTTGAATTTAATGTAGGTAAAAAAAGTAATTTTCCAATTGTAGAATTATCAAATTTTGAACTTTAATAAGATTAATGTATAGTTCCTTACTTTATCGTAAAAAGATTCCTTCATTGGGGTATAAACTTGACTATTAAAAGTGAAGTAACGCCTTTACAATCTTCTCCTTCATGGAAACTCGATTGTAATAATGGTCGTAACATACTTACCCTATCGGGAATATGGTTGGCAAAAAATAATAATATTCCAACGATTCCAGATGGTTGTTTTCGCCATGCCTATGATAACCAGTCACTTTATTTTGATACAAGTTCACTGAAACAATGGGATAGCAGCCTAATCGTTTTTCTTTGGTCTATAAAATTACAGGCTGCGCAGAGCAATATCCCATTTGATCAAGATTCGTTACCAGAAGCAGCTTGCAAATTATTATCTTTGCTTTCTGAAAAACCTGCTCCTGTAGCCAAACGTGCTCCTTATCATTTTCAACCCCTGGTTCGTGTTGGCGATTGGTTTATTCAATCCTTAAGTGATCTCGGAAAAGCCTGGATGGTTTTTATCGAAACACTTAAAGGTATCACTTCCATAGTAGCTGGAAAATCTTATATGCGAATAGTGGATCTGATCCAATATATTCGCGATGCTGGTCCTTCTGCATTAATTATTATCAGCATTGTTAACTTTCTGGTTGGCTCTATTCTAGGATTCGTTGGCGCAGTACAATTACGTCGTTTTGCAGCAGATGCCTATGTCGCCAATTTGGTTGGAATTGCCACGGTTCGTGAAATGGCCGTTGTAATGACGGCCATCGTCATGTCTGGCCGCACAGGAGGTGCTTATGCTGCCCGTATTGCGACCATGCAAGGTAATGAAGAAATCGATTCGCTCAAGGTAATGGGAATCCCAATATCCCAATATCTTATATTGCCTTCCATGTTATCACTGGTTTTCACTATGCCTTTTTTATACCTTTACGGTTGTTTTATGGGCATTTTAGGAGGCCTTACCGTTTCTATCATCATGTTAAATGTGACGGTTATCGGGTTTCTACAACAAACTTTTGGTGCAGTGGAATTTAACCAGTTTATTTTTGGTGGTGTTAAAAGTATTGCTTTTGCAATCTTTATCGGAATTAGCAGTTGCCATATTGGTTTAAAAGCCGGACGAAGTGCCGCTGATGTTGGTGTTGCTGCAACTCGCGCCGTAGTTGCTGGTATTGTTGGAGTAATCGCCTTGGATGCTATATTTGCGGTTATTGCCGATATCATAGGGATATAACCTCATGAGCAATATCGCAGCAAAGAATCCTCCTTTATTATCCGTAAAAAATCTGACATTGGCTTATGGATCACGGGTTATTCAAGAAAATATCAATTTCGATGTTAAACGTGGCAGTATATTTGCTTTAATGGGTGGAAGCGGCTGTGGTAAAAGCACTTTATTAAAATCAATGATCGGATTGCTTCAACCTAAAAAAGGTGATTATCAGGTCAATGGAGAAAGCTATTGGGCTGCATCCCAAAACCGCCGTATTGATATCGCACATAAATTTGGTGTTTTATTCCAAAGTGCCGCTTTATGGAGTTCCATGACCGTTGGTGAAAATGTTGCTTTACCTTTGCAAATGTTCACACATCTTTCAGATTCAATGATTCACCGTCTTGTTGAACTTAAATTGGGCCTTGTCGGTATGGAATATGCTATTGATCTTTATCCTTCCGAATTAAGCGGTGGTATGCGAAAACGCTGCGGTTTAGCAAGAGCATTAGCCTTAGATCCAGAAGTTCTATTTTTTGACGAACCCTCCGCAGGCCTTGATCCGATTACTTCAAAAAGATTAGATGATTTAATTTTGAATTTACGTGATGGTTTAGGAGCTACTATTATTATAGTCAGTCACGAATTGCCTAGTCTGTTTTCTATTGCCGATGATGGTCTGTTTATGGGTAGCGAGAATAAAACCCCTATTGCTTATGGATCCCCCAGTTATTTACGCGATCATCCACCAAATGAATTTGTTGATGATTTTATGCACCGTCAACGATCCGATTATAAGAAACAGAAAGGCTGAACAATTATGACAGCAAACAAATCTGCCACTATTGGAGCGTTTGTACTGGGGGGGCTGATTTTGGCCTTATGCACGCTGATTTTTTTCGGCAATTTTAGTCTCTTTTCTCGCAAAAAGCATGCCATTATCATTTTCCCTGGCTCTGTAAGTGGTCTTTCTGTTGGCGCACCCGTTACATTTCGTGGCGTACAAGTAGGTAGCGTCGATTCTGTAAAACTGCAATTTGACACAAAAAAACACAAAGCTTTTATACCGGTTGTAATTAACTTTGACCCTCGACGGATTGGTTTCCGTCAAAACAAAGATTCCTTTAATAATGAATTACAGGAAATGGTTAATCACGGTTTACAAGCAGAAATCAGTACTGAAAGTTTTGTTACGGGCACTTCCAATATTTTCCTGGATTTTGACAAAGACAACCCTGCTATTTTCCATCCAGAGATGGCTGATAATATGCTGGAAATCCCAGCACATCCATCAACCATTCAGAAGATCAAATCTGAATTAATGAATCTTCAACTAGAAAAACTGTCAAAAAATACAAACGAAACAATTCTCAAAATCGGCAAACTTGCTGATCAAATCTCTAATGAATTACCTCCTTTAGTAACAAGTTTCCGCTCTACTTCAGACAATGCATCGGTATTATTAAATAACGTTAATCGTCAGCTTAATAGTACAATACAGAATTTTAATCGTTTGCTAACAACCAGTAATGAACAAATCAACAATCGTGGAAAAGATATTCACAAAGTACTGGTTTCAACTGATAAAACTTTAGCGGATATTTCTGCATTGATGGAGAATCTTAAATCAATTACTTCACCACGTGCGCCATTCCGTAACAATATGGAATCCATTAGTCGTAACCTTGCAGATGCTGCAGCTTCATTACGCGGATTTTCAAACGAAATCGAACGCAACCCTAAATTATTGCTGATAGGTCGTCGTCAATGAAAAAGATTTATCCTTTTTTAATTGCAATTCCATTGATCGTAATTTCAGCCTGTGCGGCACCACCATTACAATATTATACGCTCAGTGAAATTGGAGATAATAGCGGGAAACAACCCATAAAATTATCATCCATACAAAGCCCATTTATTTTAGTAACCCGTGTTACGGTTCCTGATTATTTAGATACTGCCGATATTATTATCCGTCGGGGTGCAGCATTAAACCGAAGCCAAAATGGCCGTATGAGCAGTGTGCTATCGGTGGGAGCAACAGAACTGATCACACATTATCTTGCAATGCAAAGACCAGATGCTTTGGTTACCAACCAAAATCAACTTATGCTACCGCAATATCAGATTATTATTAATATTAGTCGTTTTGACTTAAATGAAACCTCAGCAGGAATGGGCGTTGCTACATTAGAAGCGAATTGGTCTATCGTTCCTGAAAACGAAAAAAATCCTATTGAAAATCAAAAAGGTTTATTTACGAAAAGTAGTTCTATAAAGAACGATAGTGATATTATCAAATTACAACAAGACGCCTTAATCGAACTTGCAAAACATATTGATATTCGTAATTTGCGGTAAAATTAATCTTCTAAATCTCTTCTTACTTCTGGACTATGCAAAATCTGATCGATCTTGTCTGCATAATCCAGTGTTGTATCCGCTTGAAAATGCAAATCTGGAAGAAATTTAAGCCGCAATTTTTGTCCTAACTGACCACGCAGAAATGGCGTAACACGTTTTAAAGCAGGTAATAAATCGTCGATATCACTTCGACCTAAACGCGTAACATAAATAATTGCACGTCTTAGGTCAGGTGTCATACGAACTTCAGTAACCGTAAGACGTTCTCCAGTTAATTCAGGATCCCGAAATTCTGTGCGAATAAACAAGTCCGCCAAAATATGGCGCAATTGTTCCCCTACACGTAATTGCCTTTGCGAGGGTCCTCTTAAAGATTTCCCCGCATTATTCCCTTGTGAGCCCATTCGACTCATGCTTCAACGGTTTCCATTTCATAACATTCAACGACATCGCCTTCACGCAAATCATTAAATCCGGCAAAAGACAAACCACATTCGTAATCATGCGCTACTTCTTTAACATCGTCTTTAAAACGTTTCAGCTGGCTTAAATTACCTTCATGGATAACAACATTGTCACGCAGAAGTCTAACACCACAACCACGACGCACGACACCTTCGGTAACGTAACAACCGGCAACCTTACCAGTTTTGCTAATGTTAAACACTTTGCGGATTTCAGCATAACCCAAGAATTTTTCACGTTGTTTTGGAGCTACACGACCTTTAATCAGTTTCTCAATATCATCAATTACTTGATAAATAATTGAGTAATAATGAATATCTACACCTTCATGCTGTGCTAATTCACGTGCTTGGACGGTTGCGCGTACATTAAATGCAATGATAATCGCATTCGAAGCTTTAGCAAGTTGCACATCACTTTCCGTAATCTGACCAACGGTCGCTGATAAGACACGTACTTTTATTTCCTCATGTTCCAGTTTAAGAACGGTGGTCTGAATAGCTTCAGCAGAACCTTGAACATCAGCCTTGATTAATACAGCAATCTCATTCTGTTCACCCGCCTGGATACGAGCAAGCATCTGATCCAACGTACCACGTGCTGCCATCTTAACCGCATTTTGTTTTTCCCGAATCTTCCGTTGACGGAATTCTGAAATTTCGCGAGCATGGCTTTCATTATCAACCACAACGAAAGGTTCGCCTGCTCTGGGGACACCGGTCAATCCCAACAATTCAACGGGTGTTGAAGGATTGGCTTTTTTCATAGGCTTGCTTTTATCATCAAGCATTGCCCGAACACGACCCCATTCAGCTCCAGCAACAATGACGTCACCTTTTTGTAAAGTACCTTTACGTACCAACAACGTTGCTACAGGCCCACGACCTTTGTCCAAACGACTTTCAATAACAGTACCTTCAGCAATACGATTAGGATTAGCTTTAAGTTCCAGCAACTCTGCTAAAAGAACGATTGCTTCTTCTAATTTATCTAAACCTATATGCTTTTTTGCTGAAACTTCAACATCCTGCGTATCGCCACCCATCTTTTCCACAACAATTTCATGTTGCAGTAATTCCTGGCGAACACGATCAGGATTTGCACCCGGCAAATCACATTTGTTGATTGCAACGATAATTGGTACATCCGCAGCCTTGGCATGTTTAATTGCTTCAATTGTTTGAGGCATAACACCATCATCTGCAGCAACGACCAATACCACGATATCAGTAACCGAAGCACCTCTAGAACGCATGGCAGTAAAGGCTTCGTGACCTGGTGTATCAAGGAAAGTAATCTTGGCACCTGAAGGTAATGTAACCTGATATGCTCCAATATGCTGCGTGATTCCACCAGCTTCACTACGTGCTGTATCTGTTGTCCGAAGCGCATCAAGCAAAGAAGTTTTACCATGATCAACATGTCCCATCACCGTCACTACAGGTGGGCGTGGAAGCATCTCTTCTGGTTTATCTTCAATCCCTTCAATACCAATTTCAACATCATTATCAGCAACGCGATGAACGCGATGTCCGAATTCTTCAATAATCAACTCGGCTGTGTCAGCATCAAGCGACTGGGTAACGGTTGCCATTACCCCCATTTTCATCAGCGCCTTAATCACATCACCCTGACGCGCGGCCATACGATTAGCTAATTCTTGGACGGTGATGGTTTCAGGAAGAACAACATCACGAACAACCTTAACTTGATCCGAACGGAGTTTTTCTAATTCTGCCTGACGACGTTCCCGTTCTCTTTGACGACGAACCGATGCTAAGGAACGAACCTTGTTATCGTCCTCTCCTTCAATAGCAGCTTGAATGTCAATTTTTCCAGAACGGCGACCTTCTCCACCTTTTCCTCTTCCACCATTAGAGGTTTTACGGCTTGGACTACCACCAGCACCACGACGAGCACCTCCACGACGGTTATCGCCATCGCCATCGCCATCATTTTCATCACGCATCATATCATCGCGCAACCGCAATGTGTCGTAGGAACCCTTTTTCTCTTTTTCCCCAGACTTTGACGCAATCGGCTTGCTGGGCATAATTGCTCGTTTTGCCAATGGTTCAACAGGCAAAGGATCAGGCGTTAAGGTAATTTCACCTGGAATAGGAACATGTGAAACTTTAGCTTTCCGTTCCACTGCTGGTTTTGACGTCGCCGATTTCGTAGAAGTTGCTGTTTTCTTCTTTTCCTGTACCGGTTTTTCTTTAGAAGCTGCAGCTTTCTGTTCCGCTTTTGCCTTTTCTATGGACGCTTTTTCTGCTTCAGCAGCAAGTTTAGCCTGTTCAGCTTCTTCCTGCTGTTTTTTTAAAGCTTCTGCTTCCTTCTGTTTCTTTTCTTCTTCTTCACGACGACGTGCTTCTTCGGCTGCAGAAAGGATTAGAATCTTTTCCTGCTCACGCAATTCGGCTTCTTTACGGATATTTTCCTGTTTCTGTTCTTCCAGAACACGTTGACGCGTTGCCAACTCTGCTGCTGTTAAAGCGCGCTTTCCATGGGAAGCACCTGACCGTTTTGCGGTGCCTGTTTTTGCCGTTCCTACCGCTGAACCTGCTGCTACTTTTTCAGGGTTTGCGCCTCTTTTTTTACGTACTTCAACTTGGACAACCTTGGTACGACCATGACTGAAGCTTTGTCTAATAGACCCAGCATCAACAGTACGCCCCACTTCCCGCCTTCCTGAAGAACGCAATGATAGACGTTTCTTGCCCTGTCCTTGTTCTTGATCGTTACCTTCGCTCATATACCTGCCTGTTCTCTATCATTCGGCGGATCATCCCGTCGAATCCAAAATATTTAATCCAAAAACCCTGTTAGACGATTGCTATCCCAACGAATCCGAGAGGCTAACGAACCTGCTTCTATCGCTACATGAACCACATGTTCACGACCGAATACTTTCCCTAATTCCTTAGCCGACAAAATAATTACAATCGGCAAATCTTTCACACCAGAAAGCAGACGTTTTCGTTCCTCATCACTGCCATCCACCGCCTGTAAAATCGCTCCAACTCGGTTTTTGGCTAACTTTTCTCGCACTTTCACAAAACCATATGTAACTTGTCCTGCCCGTCTCGCAAGACCTAAAGCTTCAATGATTCTACGTCGTAACCCTATTTTAATCATTATAGACAAATCTTCAGGAATTCTCACTTGTCGTTGTGAAGCGCGAGAAAAAATGCGCCGTTGTAGTGCTGTATTTAGCACATTTTCATTAGCTTTCAACCACATTCCACGTCCAGGAAGTCGTCCCGAAAGATCAGGAACCACCATATCTTCTGGAGAGATTACAAAACGGATCATTTCCGATTTATTTAATTTCTCTCTTGTAACTAAACAACAGCGTTGCTGTTTCCCTTCCTCATCATGCGATGGGTTGTTACATTGTACAGTGGTCAATACGGAATTTAAAGACGTTTTCTGAATCAACGACTAGATATTTCCTTATTATATATTCTATAATTATTCAGATAAAAGATCCGTTTAATCATTATTACTTTCAGGTTTTTTATTCGGTTCATCGTCAAACCAATGTGCTCTGGCCCTCATAATGATTTCGTTCGCGGCATCTTCTTCAAAAGAATCAGGCCCTAATATCTCAATTAATTCATCACTAGCCAAATCCGCAAGATCATCCAAGCTTTTAATCCCTTTTTCACCTAAAATAACCAACATTTGAGGTGTAAAGACTTCCAGATTTAGAATATCGTCAGAAACACCTAATTCCTGACGTTTTTGATCTAGAGATTGAGCTAATTGTTGGAGATATTCTTCTGCACGTTGTACCAATTCCTGAGCTAAATTTTCGTCGAATCCGTCAATCTCAGCCAGTTCTTCTGGTGTAGCATAAGCCAGCTCTTCTATGCTGTTAAATCCTTCCGTAACCAGAAGGCCAGCAATTACGTCATCAACATCAAGACTTTCGACGAATAACGCAGAGCGACGACGGAATTCTTCCTGACGGCGTTCCGATTCTTCGGTTTCAGTGAGAATATCAATATCCCAACGTGTCAGTTGGCTAGCCAAACGTACATTTTGTCCACGACGTCCAATAGCAAGACTGAGTTGATCATCAGGAACGACAACTTCAACCCGACCGGCTTCTTCGTCCATAACCATTTTGGTTACTTCAGCGGGAGCCAAAGCATTGACCACAAAAGTTGCAGCTTGACCGCTCCAGGGGATAATATCAATTTTTTCTCCCTGTAATTCTTGAACAACGGCTTGAACGCGTGAACCGCGCACACCAACACAGGCCCCAACAGGATCAATAGCCGCATCATGAGAGGTAACCGCCATTTTAGCACGCGACCCAGGGTCACGTGCTACGGCCTTGATTTCAATAATCCCATCATAAATTTCTGGCACTTCTTGAGCAAATAATTTCGCTAGAAAAGCAGGATGCGTCCGTGACAAGAAAATTTGTGGACCACGAGGTTCTTTGCGCACATCGTAAATATACGCTCTAACACGATCCGAGTTACGGAAAGTTTCACGTGGAATTAATTCATCACGGCGTAGTAAAGCTTCGGTACTACCAATTTCAACAAGTAAATTGCCATATTCAGTGCGCTTTACTGTTCCATTAACGATTTCACCGACCCGATCTTTAAAATCATCATATTGACGATTTCGTTCTGATTCACGAACACGCTGCACAATAACTTGTTTCGCTGTCTGAGCTGCAATACGTCCAAAATCAATTGGTGGTAAAGGATCAATAATATATTCACCAATTTTAATATTCGGTTGAATTTTCCGAGCAATATGAAACGGGATTTGCGCATCCTCGTTTTCTACGTTTTCGACAACTTCCGTCCACCGAGACAAACGAACTTCACCGGTTTTGCGATCTATTACCGCCCGAATATCTTTTTCATGACCATATTTAGCACGTCCTGCTTTTTGAATAGCTGACTCCATAGCTTCCAAAACTTCTTCACGGCTAATAGATTTTTCACGAGCTACCGCATCAGCAACCAGTAATAATTCGGGACGGGAAACGGACGTATCCATGTTACCTCTCAATGTGTTTTAGAACGATGAGTCTTATCAGTCTTTTTAAAATGGTTTTCTTTACGACGACCTGAACCAGAAATCTGTTCATCCTCATCCGATAATGCAGATGGATTCATGTGACGACAAGCATCAATCAGCGCATCAGTCAAAACCAGTTTAGCCTTACGAATCTCAGCTAATGGTAACACGACTTCATCACCATCATCCAGACGCAAACGCGCATTTTCCTCATCAGAACCAAGAGCAATACCAGAGAATCGTCTTCTTCCTCCAATAGGAATCATCATTTCTACTCTAGCAAGGTGACCAGCAAAGCGATTCCAATCCTTTGGACGAACCAATGGTCGATCAATACCTGCAGAAGACACTTCAAGATTCCATGCACCTTCTAATGGATCGTGAATATCCAAAAGTGCACTGAGTGCATGACTAATTTGTTCACAATCTTCGATATTAATCAAAGAACCATCAGCACGATCAACCATGATCTGCAAGGTAGGGGCTTGTTTCCCTAAAAGAGCAACCCGAACCAGTTCAAAGCCCATATCGGTTAAAGTTGGTTCTATTAACGTAATAATACGTTGTTCAATGCCAATATCTGATGAAATATTTATTGAATCCAAAACAAAAAAGGCGGCCTATTAAGGCCACCCCCCACAATGGAAGATGATTTTCTTGCCATATAGATGATCTTTTCGGAAATTTCAAGCTTTTACTTTATTTACTACTTGTTCCTTTGATGAAAATTAGGATTTTCAATATTCTTGGTATTTTTATTTTAAAACTATTAAAAATTTTACGCTTCACCTTGTAATTTGCAAAGAAATTAAGATTATAAAGTATTTTATTCTGATACAATTTGTCATTCGGCACGTTAGATTCAATTCTCTTTGAAGGAATTATGTTTTTAAAATGGTTTCACGAAGACATACTCCACCAACCACGAACTTTACCAAAAATTTAATCAGCCGTCTTACAAAACGCACCGATAATCCGACACAACAATTTTGGCCAGCTCAGGCCATGAATTCTGAAGAAACAGCCGCTTTTTTACGTTCTCTTGTTCATGGTCAGAATAGAATATGCGAAGATATTGCTAAATACCTTCGAAGAAGAGCTGCACGAGATCATATCAATGATCCTATCGGTATTTTCCTTTTGGCAGGAACCACTAAATATAGCAAAATCACATTAGCTCGGGAGCTCGCTTCTTTATTTGATTGGCCGTTAATTACGGTTAATATGAATCTTTCTAATCAAAAAATAGAAAATCATATTGATGAGCATACGAAACATCTACCAACCGATCTTTATGATTATAAGAATGCTATAGTCATGATATACGGCGCTGAAAAAGCGATGCCTTATGAGATTTTTCAGACATGGCAAAAAGCATGGGATGTCAAGGCATTACCCTTTAAAGAAGGGCAACAACACCGTCCCATGAGTAATTATTTATTTCTCGTTGATATCAACGAAGAAATTTCTTTTTCCAATAATGGCAAACCTCTTTCTCCTAAAGATATTTTATTATTCTTCCAAAGAAAAGGATTGCCAGATTCTTTGCTCGAGAAAACAAACCGAATTTATGTTTTCCAACCTTTGACAGGTCTTGATCTTGCTAAAGCTATCACTTTGGAAATTGAAAATTTAATTAATAGTTATGGGTTACACGTGCCACCTAACGGTATAAACCCAAATCTACTTTTGCCTTATCTGAAAGATATTACTGATCAGAAAGCAGATACCATACGTTTAAATCGAGCTACGCAAGCAATTGATTCGATGATTGCAGAATCATTAGTAATAGCAAAACAAAAAGAAGCTAAAATAGTGCAAATGACAACGGATGGCGAAAAACTTTATTTTCAACCCGTTAACAAAACACCATTTCAGATATATCCAGAACCTAATTAAGAATTCTATAAAAATAGAGGGATGAAATGATCATCCCTCCTTTCTAAACAATTATTTATTCAGAAGATATTTTTGAGTTATTTTGCCATTAATCGCAAAACATAAGGCAATATACCGCCATGGCGGAAATATTCCACTTCTTCCTGCGTATCGACGCGGCAAATAACGGGAACTTCCTGCTGAGTTCCATCTGCACGATGAATACGTAAGGTCATTTTTTGACGTGGACTCAGATTTTCAATACCGATCACATCAATTTTTTCATCACCTTTTAATTGAAGCGTTTTACGTGTTGTGCCTGCTTCAAATAAAAGCGGAAGAACACCCATTCCAACAAGGTTAGAACGATGAATACGTTCGAAACTTTCGGCAATAACAGCTTTAACGCCTAAAAGCATTGTGCCTTTTGCAGCCCAATCTCGCGAAGATCCCATACCGTATTCTTTTCCACCAAAGACAACCAGCGGGATATTATCCTTTTTATAACGCATGGCCACATCATAGATCGAATCTTGTTCGCCACTGGGATAATATTTTGTATACCCACCTTCAATTCCGCCAACCATTTCGTTTCGGATACGGATATTCGCAAAAGTACCACGCATCATAACTTCATGATTTCCACGACGAGAACCATAAGAGTTAAAATCTTCGAATTTAACGCCATGTTCCAACAAATATTTCCCAGCAGGTGAATCTTTACGAATCGAACCAGCAGGTGAAATATGATCGGTTGTAACATTATCACCCAAAACTGCTAAGACGCTTGCTCCCTTAATATCAGAGAAGCTTGCTTTGGGTTCCATGCTCATTCCAACAAAATAAGGCGGATTGCGAACATAGGTGGAATTCTCGTCCCATTTATAGGTTTGAGAACCCGTTTCAATCTTCAGCGATTGCCATTCAGCAGAACCTAGTTCCACGCCATCATATCCTTTGCGGAACGCATCGCGCGTTACAGCAGAGGCCAAAACATTTTCAACTTCTTCAGCAGAAGGCCAAATATCCTTTAGGTAAACTTCTTTGCCATCTTTGGAAATTCCTATTGGATCGCGTGTGATATCTTTTCGCAACGTTCCCAATAATGCATAAGCTACGACCAACGGAGGACTGGCAAGATAATTAGCACGAACATTCGGTGAAATACGTCCTTCGAAATTACGGTTACCCGAAAGTACGCCCACGGCAACCAGCTTATTATTTTCAATCGTATTTACATTTTCAGGTGCTAATGGACCTGAATTACCGATACAAGTCGTACATCCATAACCAACAGTATTGAAACCCAATGCATTTAATGATGCCGTTAATCCTGCTTTGTCTAAATATTCGGTTACAACCTTAGAACCGGGTGCAAGCGAAGTTTTAACCCAAGGTTTTGGTTTTAATCCTAAAGCATGCGCTTTCTTTGCCAATAATGCTGCAGCAATCATAACGTCAGTATTGGATGTGTTCGTACAAGAAGTAATTGCAGCAATCACAACAGAACCGTTTTCGAGTTTATAATCCTTGTTTTCGACTGCAAATTGTTTGTCTCTATCCTTTGGATCAACACCAAATCCACCATCAATTTCTTTTTCAAATAAAGATTTAGCATCGGCTAGAGCAAGCAAATCCTGTGGGCGACGTGGTCCAGATATGGATGGAACAACCTTTCCTAAATCCAATTCTAACATATCGGTAAATTCAGGATCTTCGGTACCAGCCTCACGGAACATACCTTGGGCTTTCTGATAGGCTTCAACCAGACGAACTTGGTGTTCATCCCGACCCGTCAAACGCAAATAATCCAAAGTTTGCTGGTCAACAGGGAAGAAACCACAAGTTGCACCATATTCAGGCGCCATATTTGCAATAGTTGCGCGATTAGATAAGGGCAGAAAATCAAGTGCTGGGCCAAAAAATTCGACAAATTTTCCAACCACACCTTTTTTACGAAGCATCTGGGTAATTGTTAACACTAAATCCGTTGCTGTAACACCAGGATTTAATTTTCCTGTTAGTTTAAACCCAACCACATCTGGAATAAGCATTGTAATCGGTTGTCCCAGCATTGCAGCTTCGGCCTCAATACCACCGACACCCCAACCTAAAACACCAAGACCGTTAATCATTGTTGTATGTGAATCAGTACCATACAACGTATCTGGATAAGCATAATTACGGCCGTTTTCTTCATTCACCCAAACTACTTTTGCAATATGTTCAAGATTCACTTGATGGCATATGCCTGTATCCGGTGGAACAACGGAGAAATGTTTAAAAGCTTCTTGTCCCCACCGCAAAAATTTATAACGCTCTGCGTTACGATGGAATTCAATTGCAATATTTTCTTGCAAAGCACTTGAGGTGCCATAATGGTCAACCATAACCGAATGATCGATGACCAAATTAACAGGAATAAGCGGATTAACCTTTTGTGGATCGCCTTTTAAATGGATCATGCCTTCACGCATGGCAGCCAAATCAACCACCCCAGGAACACCAGTTAAATCCTGCATCAATATACGTGAAGGACGAAAGGGTACTTCAGCATCGATATGGCGATTTTTTAACCATTCTACAACTGATTTTGCATGTTCGACCTTGAAAGACTGGCCATTTTCAAAACGCAAAACATTTTCTAATAATACTTTTAATGTATTAGGCAATCGCCGCAAAGAACCAAGCGTTTTTTCTGCTTCAGGTATCGAAAAATAATGGTAGGTTTTCCCATCGATTTCCAGGGTACGACACGTGTTGCAGCTATCCTGGCCAATTGATTTCATAATAAACACCCCTTAAACACATCTTTGTAGAACGCCTATTTAATTGTTTCTTCTCTTGAAGAACTTTATAGGCTGACACATAATTCAATAGCTGTTCTACAGGAAGATTCGGTTTTAAGAAAAACAAATACCAGCGATGCCTTAGAATTCACTCATTTTTGTATAGAAAGGATTCCGTTATTTCTGCCGAAATTCCAACCGAAACGTTTTCTGTGCGTAATGTTAGTGCCTTTCGTGGCGAGGTATTGATATTAAAAAATATCAACATTTCCATCGCTGCTGGTGAATCTTTACTCATTCAGGGTCCTAACGGAATCGGCAAAAGCACGCTTCTACGATTACTAGCCGGGTTTCGGAAAATCGATTCAGGAGAAATCCTATGGAACAATCAAAATATTGCCGATGATTATTCTGCTCATATGAATCGGATTGCATGGTTAGGACATCAAGACTCTTTAAAATCAAGCATGACTTTGCGCGAAAATCTTTTGTTGCCAAGCTCAATTTACAAAAGCAGCATAGAAACAGCATTAAAATCGGTTCAACTTGACCATTTAGCTGAAATCCCTGTGCGCATGCTCTCTGCAGGTCAGAAAAGACGCGTTGCGTTAGCACGTCTTTTACTAAAACCTGCGTCATTATGGTTATTAGATGAACCATCTTCAGGTTTGGATACAAAGGCGCTTATTCAACTTGGCGAAATATTTCATCAGTTTCAGCAAAAGGGAGGAATGATTATTGCAACAACCCATATCCCTTTACCGCTTAAAAATCCCAAAATATTGGAGATTACGGCACCTTAATCATCACCTTATAATCAATCCTGGTTTTTAATGCTTACGTTTTTTTACTTAATTCAAAGAGAAATGCGACTGGCTATTCGTTTTGGAACGGATACGCTGGGCGCTATTCTATTTTTTGTTCTTACCACGGCGCTTTTTCCCTTGGCCTTAAACCCTTCTCCCCAATTCCTACAACAAATTGCACCTGGAGTATTATGGGTCTGCGCTCTGCTTTCAGCGCTCTTACCACTGGATCGCGTTTTTAATAGTGAACTGGAAGATGGATCTTTAGAACAATTATTATTACTGGGAAGCTCAGCCTATAATATTGCTTTCGCTAAAATCGTTGGTCATTGGTTGATTACAGGCTTACCCTTACTTATTGCTGCTTTTCCAGTAGCAATCATGTTTGACCTACCTTTGAATACACTTCCTGTATTTCTTTTTTGTCTAGGAATAGGAACCGCAACTCTGTCACTTCTTGGGGGTATGGTTGCCAGCATTACTTTAGGTACAAGACGAAGTGCCATTTTATTGCCTTTACTAATTTTACCCTTGCTTACCCCCATTTTGATTTTTGGCACTATGGCTATTGAAATGCGGTTAAATGATACTGATTTCTGGCCTCATTTAGAATTGCTAACGGCTGCCTTTTCAGCAGCTTTACCGATCTGTCCTTTAATTGCTGGATTAGGATTAAAATTAGCTGTTGAATAATTACTCGGATTATCCGTTACATAGAAAGGAATAGATCCCGATGATTCCGTACCCTTCCAACTCCAGACATGCCATTGTAATGTATAATCTCCTATTTTGGCATTAATATTTGCCTGAACTGCCTTATGATCCAAAGTAGCTGTTGCTGGGATCAGTATCGGCAAACGATCAGATCCAAATAAAAGAATACGAACTCTAAATGGATCAAATTCCTCGTTGAATTTTAACGTAATGCTTTGATTTCCTGCCTGTAGTGTTGCATCTTTTTTAAGCGTAGAATCAATTAAATCAGCGGCTTGGGCGTTTATCAAACAAAAAGGCATTACAAGGAATGGCAATATAAATTTAAATACGATTCGAAAATTCACCTTCAATACCCTACTATATTTTTAACAAAAATTATCTTATCAAAATAGTTTAGATAAACTATGCAAAAACGTTTTTATTTTATTATAATAATTATCTTTACTAAAGGTTAATCATTTTGTTCTTTAAGCGTTGTTTGATAACTTTATGGGTAGTTAGCAGTTTCCTGATCCTTTCAACAGAATCAGGATGGGCAGAATATAGAAGATGTTGGCTTTACAATGGTCGTCCAACGGTAAACTGTAACCCCGCAGATGGTTATTTTTTCAAGAAAATCGGAAACCAGTTAAAAAAATGTAATGTCCAAAGCGGAGAATTAAAAAAAAATTGCGTTAACGAAGAAGGAACTGCCTTAATTTTAGATAAAGGCCGTTGGTACAAATGTCTCGTTATTAATGGAAAAATACAATCTGAGTGTAATCTTGCTCAAGGGTACGGTATTATTAAATAGATATTTTGGTGTTGGCTCTTTTTTAATAACGTAATAGAAAATTCTATTCTATGATTCCATAATGGATTTTATTCATGGTTATTAGCAATTATCCGTCAGTAAAAGAAAGCGTTATCCTTAATACTAAACGATTATTATTACGCCCGTGGGAGGAAGAAGATCGGGAAGCGTTGATAAAGCTAAACAAGAATACTCAGGTTATGCATTATTTTCCTCACACATTATCAACACAGGAAAGTAATATTTTATTCGATCGCCTAAAAAATGAATTTCAGGAGAAAAATTGGGGAATTTGGGTAGTTGAACTAAAGAAAACCAAATCCTTTATTGGTTTTATAGGACTTAGAGAAGTATCTTCCTCTTTTTCCTTTGCGCCGGCTACTGAGATTCTATGGCGATTAGATTCTGTATTTTGGGGTAAAGGCTATGCTACTGAAGGTGCAATAGCCGCTATGGAATTCGGATTTAATATTTTAAATCTTCAAGAAATCGTAGCCGTTACGACGATTCAGAATCGCCGTTCAATTGCTGTAATGAAAAACCTCGGAATGATTTGTTCGGCAGTACCTTTTGATCATCCCGATTTACCTTATTCACATCCTTTACGCCCACATTGGCTTTATCGTATTCAAAGCAAAAACTGGTTCAATCTATGTTTTGTAAATCATCTTTTTGATACAAATTAGATGAACGTAACCTTTCTTATCGTGGAAAGGTCACGTTCTTTATTTATTTTTGAAAAGGTTCTCCATCCTTCGGATAGGCAGTCTTCCAACTAGGAGAATCTGGCGTAGCAACAGGATGTTTCTCTAATTGATCCTTTAAATACATTACTGCTGTTTCTAATTGCCGATCATGACCCGATAACAGCTCTTCAGGTGTATTTTCAACTTCAATATCGGGTTTTACCCCATGGTTTTCGATAATCCATTCTGAATGTAATCCATAGATACTTTCTTCAGGAATAGTGATATAACCGCCATCACGCAAAGGCCACATGCCCCGAATACCGCGCACTCCCCCCCAAGTTCGTTGCCCGATAAGCTTTCCTAAACCATATTTACGGAAATAATAGGGGAAAATATCACCATCTGATGCAGAATATTGATTAATCAGTGTTACCTTAGGACCCATAATTAATTGTTGAGGCAAGGTTTGTGTGCCTCCAATGCGATTAGTCGTCATCCCAATCAAAATCCGTCTTAGCCGCTCCAAAAGAATTTGATCAATAAATCCGCCACCATTCCAACGGTCATCAATAATTAACGCTTCTTTATTCAGCTGCGAATAGAATTGACGGACAAATTGTTCCATCCCCAATGCTTCCATATCGGAAAGATAGATATAAGCAACTTTTCCGCCTGATAAGCGATCAACGACTTCGCGATTATGATCAATCCATGCCTTTTCACGCAAAGATAATTCATTAGCAATAGGTTTGATTTCAACCTGTTTCAATTTTCCCGTTTTGGCATCGGCAAAACCAAGTTGTATTAAACTTGATGAACCAACAAAATACCGATAGGGATTAACGGGCCCTTTGATATCCTGACCATTAACCGAGATAAGAATATCATTCTGATGCACATCAATGCCAGGTTCGGTTAATGGACTACGATATTTCTCGCGACTATTATCACCTGGATAAATTTTGGCCAAGATATAACGTTGCTTATGGCTATCATATGCAAATTCGGCTCCAATTAATGGAACAGGAACAGCTTTTGTAAGATTTTGATCATCTCCACCACCGACATAAGTATGAGAATTACCAATCTCACCGATCATCTGACCGATAATGTAATTAATATCAGAACGAGAACCTGCAAGCGGCAATAATTTAGCATAATTATCATGAATTTTTTGCCAATCTTGTCCATTCATATGAGGATTAACAAAAAGATCACGTTCAAGCCGCCAAGCATTATTGAACATTTCTGTCCATTCCTCGATAGGAACAAACAGACTACGCATATTATTCACATTCAAGCTTTTACCCGCTTCATGCTTTTCTTTAGCGTCAATAATTAACCAACCATCTTTACCTTTGTATAAAACTTTCTGCGTAGCTTCTGAAAAACTATAATTTTCGATATTTTTTTCAATAACAGCATCCTTACGCTTGGTTAAATCGTAAACATGCAAGGTTGGTTGCTCTTCTGGGAAATTACTTTCAATCATCTGCGGTGGGCTGACAAGATAATAAATCTTGTCACCTGCAGCCTGCATATCGGTAATTAATCCCCCATCCATCGGAACAGGAACGATACGATCTTCAAACCCTTCTGATTCTATAAGGACATTTGTCTTTTGAAGTGAAGAAGATTTGTCCTCTTTTTTACTGGGTGTTGGGTAAACTTCCTGTCCTTCATCTGAACGTGGAGCAAAAAGAGACGGCGTTTTCTTTTGTAGGGTTGCAATATAAAGACCACTACTTTTTAAAGCGATGGCATTCATCTCATTATCGGCAAAAACTGTATTTTCATGACGGTTAGAAGCAAAATACAGATATTTCCCATCTGGAGAAAAGACAGGTAAATAATCATTATTTTTACCCGAAGTTAACTGAATAGAATGCCCTGAATCGCAATCATAAACCCACAAAGTTTTTTGCTGGTTCTTATGTGTTAAACTATATGCAATCCACTTACTATCAGGTGAAAATGCAAAATCATGCATTTCAGCATAAGGATCTTGAGCAATCTGTTTAGTATCTCCACCATTGACATTCATCATCCATAAACGATGGGCAGCATCAGCAAAAACCAATTTTTTCCCATCAGGTGAGAAACGAGGTTTATATAAATATCCTGATACAAAATGCGTCAGTAATTTCTCTTCACCACCTAATGCTGGACGAATAGCAATATTCTGTTCCCCATTAATATCCGTTGTATAAGCAATCCATTTTCCATCAGGTGACCACGCTGGACGATCTGCATCTGCCTTGCTGGTATTTGTAAGATTACGGATCGCCCCATGTTCAACAGGAACTGTAAAAATATTACCACGTGCTGCAAAAGCTGCCCGTTTACCATTAGGAGATAATGCATAATCAGGTTGTTGTGCAGAATCTGTCGTTCGAATAGCATCAGAAACGTCAACAAATCTTGGCATTGTTCTTGTGCCATCATCGGGTACTACCACCGATATTTTGTGCAATTGTTCATTCGGCAAATCCATTACATAGAGATTACCCCCTTGCTGAAAAACAATTGCATGATCTCCAAGTGAAGGGAAATCAATATCATAGTCATCAAAATGGGTGATCTGTCTTTCCTTGCCATTTCTAAGGTCATATGCCCATAGATTTAAACGACGATTAGCATCACGATCGGAAAGAAAATAAATCGTATTACCATACCACATTGGAATGGTATCCGTACCTTTCCAATGCGTAAGTTGTTTTAGCTTTTTACTCTCAAAATCATAAGTATAGACATCTTGTGCAAGCCCTCCATCATAGCGTTTCCATGTTCGGAAATCGCGATAAATACGAGTATAAGCAATTTCATGTCCATTTGGGCCATAACTCATAAATCCTGAACGATCAATTGGTAAGGGTTTTGGTAATCCGCCTTGAACTGAAACTTCGAAAGGAAGGCTTATCCAGCTATTCCAGGCATTTTGACGTGATAAAAATATGACTGATTTTGAATCAGGTGTCCAAGTTACTACCAAATTATTTGGTCCCCAACGATCAGGAGCCTGCGCTACAATATCCGAATGATAAGTCAATCGTTGCGCAGCACCACCTTTGGCAGGCATAATATAAACATCACGATTACCTTGGTAACTTCCAGTAAAAGCCAACCACTGACCATCAGGAGAAAAACGTGGCATAAGATCTTCGCCACTATCGGTGGTCATACGATGTGCTATTCCACCCGATTTTGCGACCGTCCAAACATTTCCTCGTGCTACAAAGGCAATCGTATCTCCATGAATCGTTGGAAAACGCATTAAGCTTTGATTTTCTGCGGCCAGCGTAAAATTTGTTTGTCCTAACCCTATGAACCCAATTTGAGCAAGCGCAGTACTTAATAGCAGATTTTTCCAACTTTTCTTTTGCATTGGCCGCACGATTAATCTCCTTAACCTTTTTTGCACGATTCATGATTGAGCAATTATGCGTTAAATTCCCTTGCTCAACAAAATCCTTTTTTTGTAAAGCTGTAAACTATATTTATAAAGACTAACGTGAAAGTTGAACTATGAGTGAAATTTTTCCTGACCGTCTATCCGCCGATCCTGAAAGTCCTTATTATAATGAAGAACTGCTGACAAAAGGGGTTGGCATTCGTTTTAAAGGTGTAGAAAAAGACAATGTTCTTGAGTATTGCCTTAGTGAACAATGGATTCGTGTAACTGTGGGGAATACCGTTACCCGTAATGGCAAACCCATGACGATGAAATTAACAGGGCCGGTTGAAGTTTATTTACGCGAATCAAAAGAAAACGAATAACCACTTTAAAAAGCCAGTAATATTAAAAATTCTGGCTTTTTAAAAAATTTGTTTTCTAAAATAACGGTTGCAGCTGTTTATACAACTTTTTGAAAAATTGTATCTTTTCCTGATAATGATCACAAATGGTCATATCGGGATCATAGGTTGCTTCCAAAGGCAATTCCGATAATAATTCGCCAAATGATACGGTCGGATTTTGACTTAAAAGTGCAAGACGTGCCGCACCGAGCGCAGGGCCAACATCTCCCCCTTCTCGATATTGCAACGAACGCCCTGTAATATTTGATAAAAGTTGCCGCCAGAAATGATTTCGTGCACCACCACCGATTAAAGTTATTTGATCCGGTTGTAATCCTGTTTCATGCAAAACCTCCATACATTGTGCAAGTCCCAAACTAATCCCTTCAACAACAGCGTGGGCAAGATCACTGGAATCATGTTGATGGGTCATTCCGAAAAATACACCTTTAGCATTCGGATTGTTATATGGCGTTCTTTCTCCTGATAAATAAGGTAGAAAGGTAATCGGAGAAGGTTCATAACCTTTCTTCTCCGCAATAGCTAACAAGGTCGGAACATCTTTTATTCCTGTTGCCTTAACTGCCCAGTCAAGACAGGAAGCCGCACTCAACATCACCGACATTAAATGCCATGTATTGGGTAAAGCATGACAAAAGCTATGAACGGCTTTTTCTGTATTATACAAAAAACCATCACTAACGACGAAATAAACCCCCGATGTACCCAAAGAAAGCATCGCCTGACCTGCACGCCAGATCCCTACACCAATAGCGCCTGCTGCGTTATCTCCACCTCCAGCAACAATATTTACAGAAGCCGATAACCCCCATCTAGATGCGAGGTCAGATTTTAAGATACCCGTAATCTGATTTCCTTCAAATAAGATTGGCATATGTTTTTGTGTCAAACCACAGGCAGAAAGAAGTGCGTCATTCCAAGCACGCTTCTTTACATCCAACCACATTGTACCAGCAGAATCGGACATATCAGACGCAAATTCACCGGTCATTTTCCATCGCAGATAATCTTTGGGTAACAAGACTTTATCAATCTGACGATAGATCTCTGGTTCATGGTTTCTAACCCAGCATATTTTTGGAGCTGTGAAACCGGGCATCATTAAATTTCCAGTAATCGCTCTTAAGGTTGGTACCATTTTTTCCAACCAGAGACATTCTTCAAAACTACGTCCATCATTCCATAATATAGCAGGACGCAGAATCTGACCTTGATCTCCTAGCAAAACGGCTCCATGCATTTGTCCAGTCAGCCCAATCGCTTTTACTTCCTTTAGCGAATGCTGTTGAGACAAAGACTGCATGATTTTGTCTGTAACGCGCCACCATTCTTCTGGATTTTGCTCCGACCATAAGGGATGCGGTCGGGAAACCGCCAAACCTTCTGTATGTGTGGCAAGAACATTTTGCTGACCATCAAGCAATATAGCCTTGACGCCTGATGTTCCAAGGTCAATTCCAATATACATAAGAATACTCTTTTAAAATTCGATTATCTAAAAACAAATGATCGCCCGGATTCAAATAAATCAGTCAAAAATAATCTGATTAACAATGTTTTCTAATAACTCTTGATGACCAGATTGATGAGTTGGTGATAAATTATGTTCTTCTGTATATTTGGCTAGATCAGCAAGTGACATCTCTCCTTTGAGGATTTTCTGCGCGAAATCTTTATTCCAACCAGCATAACGCGCTTGTACCGCTTTTTCTAAACGCCCATCTTCAATCATTTTCGCCGCTTTTTTCAAAGCAAGCGCCATGACATCCATTGCACCAATATGCGCATAAAATAAGTCATTTGGATCAGTGCTCTGACGACGAACTTTGGCATCAAAATTCAATCCACCCGTTGTAAATCCCCCAGCTTTAATAATCTCATATAAAACGAGGGTATTTTCTTCGACACTATTAGGAAACTGATCGGTATCCCAACCTAATTGTGCATCACCACGATTGGCATCAACCGAACCCAAAATATCAAGGTCAATCGCTGTTTTAATTTCGTGATGGAAAGTATGACCAGCCAAGGTTGCATGATTGGCTTCGACATTAACTTTGATTTCTTTTTCAAGGCCAAATTGTTTCAAGAACCCATAAACAGTGGCAACATCATAATCATATTGATGTTTCGTTGGTTCTTGAGGCTTTGGTTCAATCAGCAAGGTACCTTCAAAACCAATTTTATATTTATTCTCAACTACCATCTGCATAAAGCGGCCAATTTGGTTTCTTTCATGACGCAAATCCGTATTTAGAAGCGTTTCGTAACCTTCTCTTCCACCCCAAAGCACATAATTGACACCACCCAATTTTTTAGTAGCATTCATAGCAGCTACAACCTGTGTTGCGGCCCATGCAAATATTTCAGGATCAGGATTGGTAGCAGCCCCCGCCCCATAACGAGGATGCGTAAAGCAGTTTGCCGTTCCCCATAAAAGTTTAACGCCGGTTTTTTCCTGCTTTTCAGCAAGAAAATCAGTCATGACGGAAAGATTGTTTAAATATTCTTTAACATTATTCCCTTGAGGCGCAACATCGGCATCATGGAAACAATAAAAAGATGCTCCTAATTTTTGAAAAAATTCAAAAGCAACTTCTGCTTTGGCTTTTGCGCAATCCATCGCATCACCAGAACGCTGCCAAGGATAATTAAATGCGTTGGAACCAAACATATCAATGCCGGGCCAACAAAAACTATGCCAATAACAAACAGCAAAACGAAGATGATCTTCCATAGTTTTGCCAAGAATCATTTCCTGAGCATTGTAATGGCGGAAAGCTAAAGGATTGGTGGTTTTAGAACCTTCGAATTTGATCTTATTAACTTGATTAAAATAGTTCGACATTTTGAAGCCTTTCTATAAGAAAATGCTTAATCTAAAAATAGCGAACATTAAAATAGCACCATTATTTCTCGTTAGAAACGCTAATAAATCGTTAATGAAAAATTTGAGGGTGCTTCAGCTTTAATAGCTTTTGATAGCGACTAATATTTCCCACTTCTTCAAAGTGAAATTTCCAAACAAATTTATACAAAACTTCAATTGGTGAGATTCACCCTTAAAACAGCCATCTTTAAGGTGACTGCTTTATTATTGCTGATGGCTGATTTCTATAAATTCCGCTGAAACAGGCTATTTACCAAGCCCATACAGGTATGAAACAATGACGAGTCATAACGAGGTCCCTCGTCACGTAAAAAAGCATGCTGCGCATTAAATTCGTGCCATTCATAGTGAACATTTGCTTCTTCCAAACGTGAACGAATTAAAGTTCTTCCTTCAAATGACACATGCGGATCTTGCCTTCCCCAGACAAATAATGCTTCGCCTTTTAATTCACTCAACCGTTGGATAGTATTATCATGCTGGCCTTCTCCCAAAGTTGAATCATGAACATTCGTTGCATAGAAACAAGCTGCTGCTAAAATATCGGGGTGTAATGCTGCACGTAAAGCTAAATGCCCCCCTAAACAGACCCCCATTGTTGCTAATTTCCCATTGCAAGGTTGATATGTTTTCAACCATTCAATAATTGCTTTGGAATCACTATCATAAGCCGATATAGGTTTACGGAATTTCAAATCATTTCCACGATCCGTACCATCTTTATCATAGGACAGTGCTGTACCAGCCGTTTCATATTCATGATATACTTCTGGTACCGCTACAATATAGCCTTGTCCTGCAATATAGGCCGCCAAACGTCTTATGGGCTGAGTGACCTGATAGATTTCAGAATATAAAATAACTGCCGAATATTTACCCTCTGCTACAAGACGGAATATATGCACCCGCATAGATCCGGTTGGCGTATCGATATCGTAAGTTTCATCACTACGAATAATCATGGCTTTTCTTTCTGACTTCTAAAATAATTAAAAAACTAGGCAGGATCACACCTAGTCATCTTTTCTGAATGTTTTCAATACGATTCTTTACATATTTTTCTGAAAAGCCATAAGCGTATTTTTGTTGTCATCCATCAAGATAAAGCTTTTATTTTCCAAAGAAAAATAACGTGCCTTTTTCAAATCACCAAAAAACTGCTGATCCTGTATATTAACTTCTGATGATATACAGGTGTTTTCAGTCGCTTTAAATTGGGTGATTCTTAATTGCTCGCCCTGCGTTTCATAGCTTCCATAAAATTTATTACACAAACCGCTACCACTAAAACGATGGTTATAGGGATTGAAAAGAATATAGGAATATTTCCGATCTTCTTGATATTTACGAATAACTCTTTTTTGGTTTTTTAAATGATCAAGACGCCATACTGATTCATCAAAAGGTGGTTTCACAGCCATTTGCTGTGCTTGCGCTGAAAATCCACAAATTAAGCTTATAGAAAAAGCCAGGCTAATTATTCTAACAAGAAAAGACATACAATTACCCTCTAATATTCACTTTTCTACGTATTACGCTATTGTTCGCGAATACGCCATGCAACTATTTATCTGAAATCAGAATAAATCATATTCAATCTAATATTCAATTCAACATCTGCAATGAAACCAGAATTTTTACTTCTTTATTACTATTAATATTCGATAGAAAGATTGAATAATTTCCTTTTAATAACATTTTTATAGCAAAGATTTAATGCCATAAACCATAGTCATTCCCAAAATAGTTAGCGTAATAGAGCATAAAACATGAAGTAAAATCTCCGCCCCTGCCCATCCAATATGTCCTTGCTGAAGGCGTATCGCAACTTCTGCTGAAAAAGTCGAAAATGTTGATAGGCCGCCCAAAAAACCAGTCATTACAAATAACCGCCATGGTGCTAATACTGGAATAAGGGTAAATAATGCCATAAAAACACCAATAAGATAACCCGCAATACAATTAGCAGCTAAGGTTCCTAAAGGCATCAGAGGAAATAACGCATTCAAGGAAACACCAAGCCACCACCGCAACAGGCAACCTAATGCTCCGCCGATACTAATCATCATTATGGAATTAAACATTACAAACAAACCTATCCTTTATTTAACAAAAATTAGACAGGCATAGCATCTATATCAGATATGAAATGAATTAAGCATTGGACATTCTTATCCAAAAAACATCCCAAATCTGAATTATTATTCATTCAACTTAGAACTATTCTTTTATAAAATATAAACGCTTCTATCAATTCGTGAAGCTAGCCATTGTCTAGCTTCACATTACGAACGATCTAGTTATTATCGTCATCCGTCGTTACTGGAACGAACAACCCTTGTCCTCCTCTTAAAATTCGTAACAAGACTGTTGTATCAACTTTCAATGCCTTGCGAATGGCATCAACTGCTAAAGCAGGACTACTTACGGTTGTTTCACCAACACCGACAATAACATCTCCCGGTTGTAATCCTGCTTGATCTGCAGGTGAACCACTTTTAACACTCGTAATAACGGTACCTTTTACCGTCTCATCAATTCCAACCTGTTGTCGGATATCTGGTGTTAAAGGTGCTAATGCGATTCCTAGATTAGTACGGGCCTGTTGCTTCGGTGTTTTTTGATCTTTCTGGTCATCCGAAAGATTCGCTATTTTAACCTTTAATTCTTTTTCTAACCCTTCGCGTATCACCTTTAAGGTAACGTCATTTCCTGGTGAAATCCCAGCAACCTTAATGGCTAAATCTCTAGGAGATGCAATACTTTGTTCGTTCATAGCCATGATTACATCACCAACCTTAACACCACCTTTTTCAGCAGGACTATCCATTGCTACTGAAGAAACGAGGGCACCTTTTGGTTGCATACCTTCATCAGGTGCTTTTAACTTTAAGGATTTCAACATAGAAGTCGTGACTGCCTGTGCAGAAACTCCTAAATAACCTCGAACAACGTGGCCATTTTTTTCAAGCTGGTTAATCACATTTTTGACGGTACTAGACGGAATAGCAAAACCGATCCCAATCGACCCACCAGAGGGTGATAAAATCGCTGTATTTACGCCTATTACCTTTCCATCTTGGGAAATAAGAGGACCACCAGAATTACCACGATTGATTGGTGCATCAACCTGAATGAATGAATCATAGGGGCCATCTCCGATATCACGTCCTCTGGCAGATACAATCCCTGCCGTTACCGTTCCACCAAGACCATAAGGATCTCCCACAGCAATGACCCATTCACCCGGCTCAATTCCTTCAGAATCTCCTAGCTGAACAAAAGGAAAAGGCTTTGAATACTGGATCTTTAACAAAGCAAGATCCGTTTTTTGATCCCTACCAATAATTTTTGCTGGTAAGCTTGCACCATTATCTAAAGAAACAGTAATTTTCTTGGCATTTTTAACCACATGGTTATTAGTAACAACATAACCATCTGGCGAAATAATAAATCCTGAACCTCGTGCTTCTACGGTCTGTTTTGGCATTTGCTGAGGTGCAAAAGGAAATGGAAACGGAAATGGTATTCCATCGCCTTGATCATTCATCGTCAGTTGATCAGCTGAATCCACCGTCACTCGCGATGTAATAGACACAACGGCAGGTTTCACTTGTTTAACAAGACTGACAAAATTTGGTAAATTCTGCAATGATGTCTTTGGTTGGATAGCGCCGGTCTTATTGGTCAAAATTCCTTCTGCCTGTACGCTATTGACGTTCATCCCAAGCATCGTCCCAACCAACAAGGACATTGCCAGACCGTTTTTAACGTTCGGTCTCAAAAATGAAAAAAATCCTGAAGAAATCTCTTTAAGAGATTGATATGACATATAACACCTATTTTTATTATGCGTAGCAACCTATTGAATGATCTGCTTAAAGCTTTCGGTACAAAATGGTTCGAAATTATGTCAGAAATTTGCTATGTTGCTTTCTTAATGCAAGAAAAAATGTTTTGAGCATTCGTTGACAACATTGTTCCTGCACACCTCCAATAATTTCAGGATGATGCAAGCTTTGTCGATGAGAAAAAATTCGAGCACCGTGCTCTATCCCCCCTCCTTTGGGATCATAGGCACCAAAGACAATACGATCAACACGATAATGCATGGCAGCCGCAGCACACATAGGACAAGGCTCAAGTGTAACAACCAGAGTACATCCTACTAAACGTGTTTGGCCAAGATATTGTCCTGCCTTTTGTAATGCTAATATTTCAGCATGTGCCGCTGGATTACAACTTCGCACCATCTGATTTTCAGCCTGTGCAATAATTTGCCGATTTTTAGATAAAATCAAAGCACCTACGGGTACCTCTCCTTTAATCGCCGCATGTTTTGCCAGCGCTAATGCTTTATCCATTCTCCAAAATGATATATTTGTCATCGGTAAAAGCTCTAATTATCTGCAAAAGTCATTCAGATCATCAAACATCGATATTTTTTAATCGATTGAACATAAAAAATCATCCGAAGAAAGATTAGAAATTTTTCTGACAATTAATCTATAACCGATCAATTCTTTCTCTCTTTCAATTATTCCTATTTCGTAGCCGAAAAATAAAAACCATTTTTTGCGAAAAGCTGTTGAATTTATTTGTTTCATTTATTATAGTGATCTTTAAGTCATGTTTGTAATATTTCGTGATTCAAACTGCTAAACGGCGTCGTTTACAATATTCAAGGGAGATAAAAATGAATGGACTTAGTTTATTTCTCGGCGCAACAGCGATCATAGTCGGTTTTATGTGTCACGATCCACTTCTTGAAAAAAGTGATCACGCTTTTTTATCATCAAAACTCGTGAATTTTTTATCGCGCTAATTCAACGATAAAAGCCTTTTGACAGAAGCCATTTTTTAACGGTAAAAATACGTTCATCGCATCACTTGAATGTATTTCAAAGCTATGACCTCATCTATACCTCTTATTGGTGTAACCCTTGATTATATGCAAGGGGATCACGCTTGTTATTCTGCTTATCCTTGGCTTGCTAT
Source organism: uncultured Commensalibacter sp. (assembly GCA_945266285.1). Taxonomy (GTDB): domain Bacteria; phylum Pseudomonadota; class Alphaproteobacteria; order Acetobacterales; family Acetobacteraceae; genus Commensalibacter. The sequence continues at coordinate 243,570 of CALYOP010000002.1, read as the reverse complement.
TCGACAAAATTATATGGGAATTGTTTCAGAAGCCGGTGGTCTTCCCGTGGGTTTACCACCTATTCAAAGGAAAATCCCTGAATTACTAGATCGTCTAAGTGGTGTTGTCATTACAGGTGGTGCTTTTGATATTCATCCACATTTTTACAATGAGACAAATATTCACCCAAAGACGGTCTTAAATGAATCCAGAAACTTGTTTGAATATAGCTTACTTAAAGAAGCATGGCAAAGAAATATGCCTATTTTGGGGATTTGTGGCGGTGCACAACTGATTGCTGTTTTCAGGGAGGGCAATCTATATCAGCATATTCCCGATGATATACCTCAGGCATTGCCTCATGAACAAATTAATCCTGCCCATCAAGCAAGTCATATTGTAACCTTAAATAAAGAGAGTTTGCTTTATAAAATTACCAAAAAAACGCAATGGGCTGTAAACTCGTCCCATCATCAAGCTATCCGTAATCCAGGTCGGTGTGTAATTAGTGCTATTGCAGAAGATCATATCATTGAAGCTATTGAAGACCCTTCTCGTGATTTTTGTATCGGCGTGCAATGGCATCCCGAATTCGCCGTAGAATATGCTGATCGTCAGATTTTTTCTGCATTTATCGCCAAGGCCAAACTTTATGAACAATCCCGCCCATAAGAATACATCGAATTCGGAAAACGAAAAAGGAGAACGCATTGCGAAATGGTTAGCCAGAGCAGGTGTTGCATCACGAAGGGAAGCTGAAACTTTAATCGCTAATGGTAAGATTGCGGTAAATAATCAAATCGTTACGCATCCTGCCACCTTTATAGGTAGTCAGGACATTGTTTCCCTTGATGGTCACGTCATTGATCCTCCAGATCGGACCCGTTTATGGCGTTATCATAAGCCCGTTGGATTAGTAACCACGCATAAAGATCCGCAAGGACGGAAAACTGTTTTTGAATCGCTTCCACCAATGCTTCCCCGTGTCGTGAGTATTGGTCGCTTAGACCTTAATAGCGAAGGATTATTATTATTAACCAATGATGGTGAACTTGCACGACAACTCGAACTTCCGGGAAATCATTGGACAAGACGTTACAGAGTAAGAGTATTCGGAACGATCCGCGACGATATGCTGACCTCACTTAAAAATGGTATTACCGTCGAAGGCGTTCGTTATGCTTCAATTGATACCAGACTTGATTCTCAAAAAGGTAATAATAGTTGGCTGACCGTCTCTCTACAGGAAGGACGAAACCGTGAAATACGTCGTGTTATGCAACATATCGGTTTACAAGTTAACCGATTAATTCGCATTGCTTATGGTCCTTTCCAACTTGGAACCTTGGAAAAAAGAGAAGTTGCAGAAGTGCCTTATAAGGTTATTCGTGAACAGATCGTATTATCCAATACCCCCAATAAAAAAGGTGGGTAAATGCGCATTATTGCTGGCCAATGTCGTGGCACTCGTTTAAAAGCACCAAAAGGCGATCATACCCGCCCGACATCCGATCGTATGCGACAGACCTTGTTCGACATGCTAACACATCCCGTTTGGGGTGGAACAAACTGTGTTCAAGATAGTTATGTATTAGATGCTTTTGCAGGAACCGGTGCCTTAGGATTGGAAGCTTTATCACGTGGCGCAAAAAGTGCCTGCTTTTTTGAAAATAACGCCATCAGCAAACACATTTTACAAGAAAATATAACCCATTGCCGAATGCAGCCTTTTACCAAAATTTATAATAATATCCTTCATCCACCCTTAGCAGAACAACCTTGTTCCTTGATCTTTTTCGATCCACCCTATAGACATAATCTTATCTTACCTGCTTTAACCCAAATATTGAATAAAGGATGGTTATCCTCAACTGCTTTGCTAATCACTGAAACGGCGATAGATGAATCTTTAGCATTGACGAAACAATTCTTTCTTCTAACCGAACGTAAATTGGGAGTATCCTGTTTAAGGATTTGGCAATATCGTCAGATCAACGAATAAACAAGTTACATCCTCCCTGTTAAACCACTGAATCAAACTGGATCAATTGCTGTGGCTGGCCTTGGTATACCGGACAATTTTTCTTCAGACGACGAACCACCATCAAAATTACATAAACATCTGGTTATCATAAGCGGATGTATCTTCTGGATATTTGCGCTTTTTCTGGCTTTAGCTTTAGGAAGCTATAACCCTTCAGATCCTTCTTTTAATACTTCAACTTCACAATCCCCAACCAATTTGCTGGGCTACACGGGTTCTTATTTTTCTGATTTTTTTATCCAAGGATTTGGTATTTCCAGCTTTCTTCCCGTGATCGTCTTTTCAGCCTGGGGTTGGAGAATTGTCCGCCATCATTTACTAAATGGATTTATTGTTCGTATCATTGCTCTAATTTGTTTAATACCCGTTATTAGTGCTGTTATTTCTGCTATTCCGTTATTTATTGAACCCGACATGGTCATTCGATGGCCAAGTAATTCTGGTATTGGTGGTTCTATTGGTTTGGTACTTGCCAAAACGGCCTTTGCTGCAGCACAGGATCTTATGGGGAAGAGCGGCCATATTTTGGTCTGGGTTTTAGGACTGCTTTTTTGCGTTTTGTTAATTCCCTTGTGTATGGGTCTATCCCGCCAGGAATGGCGAAGGATTTTAGGGCTTTTTCCTTTTTTGTTTCGAATTCTTTTCCGAAAACGCTCTATTATCGCAAATAATAACAACTATACTAAAATGGGTCAGAACACATCAACCCGATCTTATAAGGAGGCTGCTAATCCTTTCCGAACTCCATATCGTAAAGATCAAACGGTATCCCCTTATCAGGAATCTATTCGTTCTTCGACCAGAGAAATCACGGTAATTAATAAATCTCGTGAACCATCCCTACTGGCACCTGATAATACACCGATATATGATCCTCAGCTGATAAAGGAAAAAGAGGAAAAACACCCCACTCTAACCCCTGCCATTCCTCATCCGATATCAACAGGTAATCCTCTATCCGATCCCGAACCTCATCCAAATAATTATGAAGACGAGGAACAACTGCCGCCGCCTTTACCTAAACCAAAAGGAATTTTTTCCCTATTACATCGGACACCAAAAGAATTATCGTCAAATCATGCATCTTTAGACAATAATCAAGATGATTATGCGGATTCTCATATCCGTAATGATGAAAATGTCTGGAATTTTCCGCCGTTATCTTTATTAAGAAGCGCACCGGTTTCAAACGAAACGAAACCTACTGAAGAAATGTTACAAGCCAATGCACGTATGTTAGAAACGGTTTTGGCTGATTATGGGGTTCAGGGTACTATTGGAAATATTTTATCTGGTCCCGTCGTAACCTTATATGAATTAGAACCCGCACCTGGTATCCGCTCTGCAAGAGTTATCGGTCTTTCGGATGATATTGCACGGTCATTAGCCGTCATTTCTGTCCGTATTGCAACCGTTCCCGGACGTAACGTCATCGGTATCGAAGTTCCCAATAATATCCGAGAAATGGTCTATCTCTCTGAATTATTAAATACGGAAGCATGGGTACGCAATACCGCACGTTTGTGCCTAGCTATCGGGAAAAATATTTTTGGTGAACCCATTTATGCCAATTTGGCAAAAATGCCGCATCTCTTAATTGCAGGAACAACGGGTTCTGGTAAATCGGTTGGTGTTAACGCTATGATTTTATCATTGCTTTATCGCCTTTCACCCGATGAATGCCGATTAATTTTGATTGATCCTAAAATGCTTGAACTTTCAATTTACGAAGGTATCCCGCATTTACTAACTCCCGTTGTAACCGATCCACATAAAGCTGTTTCTGCTTTAAAATGGGCTGTACGTGAAATGGAACGCCGCTATCGGGCCATGTCACAACTCGGCGTAAGAAATATTGATGGTTATAACCAACGAATCACTATGGCCCGTAATCAACGTAAGGTTATGACACGACGTGTACAAACTGGTTATGATCCAGAAACGGGGAAACCAACTTTTGAAGAACAACAAATTCCATTAGAACATTTCCCTTATATCGTTGTAATCATTGACGAGATGGCTGATCTGATGATGGTCGCTGGTAAGGAAATCGAAGCCGCAGTTCAGCGTCTGGCGCAAATGGCTCGTGCTGCAGGTATTCATGTGATTATGGCAACCCAACGCCCATCTGTTGATGTCATTACCGGTACAATTAAAGCAAATTTCCCAACGCGTATTTCTTTCCAAGTCATTAGCAAATTCGATAGCCGAACAATTCTGGGGGAACAAGGTGCTGAACAATTACTGGGACAAGGGGATATGCTTTTCATGCAAGCAGGTGGCCGTATTGTCCGCGTGCACGGTCCCTTTGTTTCAGATGGTGAAGTTGAAAAGGTCGTTGAACATCTTCGCAAACAAGGCGAACCCATTTACGTTGAAGATGTCACAGTAGAACCTATTGATGAAAAAGAAAGTGGCTCGCGTTCCGATAATAGTAGTGATGAGTTATATAACCAGGCACTAGCCATCGTATTACGAGAAGGAAAAGCTTCGACTTCTTTTATTCAACGGCATTTATCCATTGGTTATAATCGTGCAGCAAAAATTATAGAGCAAATGGAAAAAGAACGTATTGTCAGCCCTGCAAACCACGTCGGTAAACGAGAAATTTTGGTTAAGCGACCAGAAAAAGGATAGTGATCACGTCTAATTTCCCTTTTCCGATTTTATTCCGCAATTCACATTTTGTTATTATAAACAAACCTGCTGGCATACCGGTTCATCCAAATCGAAATCATCAGAAATCAATTGAAGATTTCTTGCCGCTTTTATCACGCCGTAAAGATGGCCCCTGGCTTGCCCACCGCCTAGATCAAGATACTGCAGGCTGCCTACTGATTGCACTCCGCAAACAAGCCTTAATAGAAGCTCAGAAATGTTTTTCACAAGGGAAAGTAACTAAAATTTATTGGGCTATTGTGCAAGGGAAACCCAAGCAAGACCGAGGCATAATCGAGAATTTCCTATCGAAACAATATAATGATAACAAAAAATGGTTTATTAAAACCAGTCCAACAACTGGGCAAAAAGCAATAACGACATGGCGTGTTTTAGGAAGCAATGAAAATATTAGTTGTCTAGAACTTTACCTGCATACGGGTCGTACACATCAAGCTCGGGTACATTGTGCCTCCCTTGGATGTCGTATTATTGGAGATAACATTTACGGGGCCTCTGATCACCACAGCTTACAACTTTTTAATCGGTATATTTCCTTACCGCTTGATCCCGTTATTGAAACGACAGCAACACCCCCGAAACATATGGTTACTTTTTTAAAAGCCTTGTCTTTGATATAAAAAAGCCCCTTAACAAAAACGGTTAAAGGGCTAAAAAAGTAGATTTATAACTGCTCTTAAACAGAACAGATTTCTTTTACAGCTTTTTTCGTACTTTCTTCCCACCTTGGAAAACGTAATTGAAAAACACGATGAAGCTTATCGGTATTCAATCTTGAATCTTGAGGACGTTTCGCCGGGGTTGGCCATGATGCCGTATCAATTGCTTGGACTTCCGGCATTTTATGACCAAAAACTTCTGCTTCTTTTAAAGCGTAAACAGCCAGATCATACCAACTTGCATCACCAGTACCAACAGCATGATAGATACCAGAATGCGAATCTTGCCAACCGTCCTTTAAAACCTTGTCAGCAATCTGCATAATAACCCACGCTAAATCATCAGAACTGGTTGGATTACCAATTTGATCACTAACAACGCGCAATACCGGATTCTTTGCACCCGCATTAATCATAGTACGAACAAAATTTTTGCCGTGACCAGAATAAACCCATGCTGTTCGCAAAATAATAGATTTCGGTTGTGCGGCTAAAATAGCGGCTTCGCCTTCTGCCTTGCTTCTTCCATAAACAGTTTGAGGCGATACCGGATCCTCCTCAACATATGGCGCACCTTTATCACCAGCGAATACATAATCCGTTGAAACATGAATTAATGGCACATCATGTTCTGCACAAAGTTTTGCCAAAGCTGCCGGGCCATCACGATTAACTTGATTCGCTTCTTTTACATGTTCTTCAGCGGCATCAACAGCCGTCCAAGCAGCGGTATTAACCAATAGTTCTGGCTTTCCATCAGCAAAGACAGATTGAAAGCTTGCTTCATCTGTAAAATCAAAAACTGGTCGACCTAGAAATTTAAGACGATGGTCTTTCAAGTTCATTAAAGATGTTGCTAACTGCCCACCTTTGCTGCCAATTACGGTAATAGTCATTTCTTTTTCCTTTTAAGGATAAGGGAACCAGCCTTTAGCTGCTGAAAATCCTGGGTTTTGTGCGTCTTTTTCGGATAAAACGACATCTTTTTCATTAACCGGCCAGTTAATCCCGATATCCTTACAATTCCAAATTACGGCACGTTCGCACGCTTTGCTATAAAGATTAGTGCATTTATATTGCACCATTGCATTATCGGTTAACGTACAAAAACCATGTAAAAAACCGGGTGGGATCCATAACTGCGACCAGTTATCGGCAGATAGTTCTGCCCCTACCCATTTGCCATATGTTGGTGAACCTGTTCGGGCATCGATTGCTACATCCCAAATTGCACCTTGTGTGCATCGTACAAGCTTTCCTTGAACATAAGGAGCAACCTGACAATGTAATCCGCGAACAACACCCTTCTGAACAGAAAGACTTTGGTTATCTTGTACAAATGGTAAATGAATACCTGCTTCTTCTAACCTTTTTGCATTATAGGTTTCAGAAAAAAAACCGCGATTATCCTGAAAACGAGGAGGAGTAAACAGAATTACTTCAGGAATAGCAAGATGTTCAACTTTCACAATATCAATTCCTTAATCAATAATATTTCTAAACATATATTCTTAAACAGGAGGGCCATCTACGATTTCAGCCAACATCCGGCCTAATTCTGTTTTCTTCAGTTTCTTTGCTAAATTACGTAAAGCTTCCGAATCAATAAACCCTTTGCGATAAGCAACTTCTTCTGGTGATCCGACAAGCATCCCTTGTCTTGACTGAATTGTCTGAACAAAAAGACCCGCTTGCATCAAACTGTCAGGAACGCCAGCATCAAGCCAAGCACAACCTCGACCTAACCGTTCTACATGAAGCGAATTATCTTCAAGATATATTTGATTTAAATCCGTAATTTCATATTCGCCACGAGGAGAAGGTTTAATCCGACTTGCGAATTCAGAAACACGGGCATCATAGAAATACAATCCCGTTACAGCCCAATTTGAAGGCGGTTCCGCTGGTTTTTCAATAATTTGTTGCGCTTTGCCAGCCTCATCAAAAGAAACAACCCCGTAACGCTCAGGATCACGAACCTGATAGGCAAAAACCGTTGCACCATGCGACCGAGATGCTGCTTTTTGCAAGAGTTCTCCCAGATGATCTGCAAAAATCAAATTATCGCCCAAAACCAGCGCACAAGGAGAATTTTGCAACCAGTCACGTGCCAAAATAAAAGCCTGTGCTATGCCGTCAGGGCTTGGCTGTTCACAATATTCAAAGCGAACACCCAAATGCGAACCATCCCCCAAAAGCCTTTTAAACTGCGGCAAATCATTTGGAGTAGAAATAATCATAATATCTTGAATACCAGCCAACATCAAAGTCGTTAGCGGATAATAAATCATTGGCTTGTCGTAAACTGGCAATAGCTGCTTACTAGCGCCTTGGGTCATTGGATAGAGACGAGTACCAGATCCTCCCGCCAACAAGATACCTTTTATACGGGTTTCTACCATTTTTGATTAGTCCTTTGTTACACCAAGTCGTTGACCATCATAGCGATTTTGACGAATGGTTTTCCACCAATCCTGGTGATCAAGATACCATTGAATGGTTTTCCGAATACCCATTTCAAAATTATGCTCTGCTTTCCATACTAAAGCTTTTTGAGCATGTGTGGGATCAATTTCGTAACGGAAATCATGACCAGGACGATCCGCTACAAAACGAATCAATCGTTCCCGTTTACCTTGCGGATCGGGTTTAAGCTCATCTAAAATTTTACAAATCGTTTGAACGACTTCAAGATTGGTTCTGGGCTGCTGGGCACCAATTGCATAGGTTTCACCAGGTTTTCCCATTTCTACAGCCTTAACCAAAGCTTTGGCATGGTCTTCAACAAATAACCAATCGCGAATATTTTCGCCCTTGCCATAAACAGGAAGTTCCTTGCCTTCCAAAGCATTAATAATAATCAAAGGAATCAGCTTTTCTGGAAAATGCCAAATGCCATAATTATTGGTTGTATTTGTAACAAAGGTTGGCAAACCATAAGTATGGTACCATGCTCTTACAAGATGGTCTGATGCTGCTTTTGATGCAGAATATGGACTACGTGGGTCATAAGGGGTTTGCTCATTAAACGGTGGATCATTTGGATTAAGTGCACCAAAGACTTCATCCGTTGAAATATGATGAAACCGAAATTGCTTTTTCTTATTTTCTGGTAATGCTTTCCAATATTGATAAGCAGCCTGTAATAGCGTATAAGTCCCCATCACATTGGTTTCGATAAAAAGACCAGGACCATCAATTGAACGATCAACATGCGATTCAGCTGCCAAATGCATCACAGCATCAGGTTTATATTTTTCAAAAGCCTGCTGCATAGCAACAGCATCTGTTATGTTAGCCTTGTAAAAACGATATCGATCATTATCTTTTATTTCCGCAACAGCTTCAGGGGATGCAGAATATGTCAATGCATCGACATTTATTACATGATGATTCGTATAATGAATCAAATGACGAACTACTGCGGAACCAATAAAACCACAACCGCCTGTTACAAGAACGTGCATAATTGTCTAAATACCTCAATGTTGAAAAATCAATTAAAAGCGTTTAACTAACATTTCATGTTTATTATGAACAGACTCACTCCGTAAAAACTGTATATTATGATAAATTAACAATAATTTTAACAACCATATTTAGATGATGAATATCAATACTTTAATATAAAATATTCTGACAACATTATAAATAAAGTTATTTTGTATGCAAAATATATTAAAAGATAAATATCATTTTCTTGATACACCGAACACACCCCCAGGAACAACGCGCTTTTGGTTAGTTCGTCACGCCATTGTCGAAGAAAAATCACGTCAATTTCTCTATGGAACTATGGATGTTTCGATTTGCCCCGATCATTTAGTGGCTCAAAAAAGAATTTACCAATTTCTTGCAAAACGTTTACCTAAAAATGGAATATGGTTTACATCACCTTTGAAGCGTACCCAGCAAACGGCAAAAGCTATTCAAAAAGAAGGTTATGGGTCAAAATCCTGGGAAGCTATGCCGCAATTACTTGAACAGAACCTGGGAAAATGGCAAGGTTTACCACACGAAAAAATGATTGATTTCCGTTCTCAACCCGCGCATCCTTTTTGGCCTTTATCAGCAACTGAATGCCCTCCAGAAGGCGAAAGCATGACCGATGTTTATAACCGTGTCGGCCAATTTTTGGATCAAATGGCACACCAACATAACGGACAAGATATGATTGCAATAACGCATGGTGGCTCTATTCGTGCAGCAATTGCCTACGCTTTAAAAATTAATATACAAACAGCATTGTCTTTTTCTATTTACAATCTATCTTTAACCATATTAGAAAAGCAGGCAGAAAATTGGCGTATTGTTTTGGTCAACGAGTTACCATACATGCAATAATCTTCATTTATTCATTTTTAATAATGTATCGATATTTTACTCTAAATAAAAATTTACCTGCACTGCTTCAGAAAAGAAGAATCCCTTTATAACCTCATAACTTTTTGGATATTTCATTGCCTTATAAAACTTTGCCATCTTCCAGAGGAAGCTTAAGACGCTCTGGACGTAATTTGTTAAAGCTTTTAAGCGGTAAAATTGTCAATGTTCCGCTCGGCCTTCTTCAAGTATCTTTAACAGTACAACTTGTTGGTGCTAAAGGTTATGGATTTATTATTCTATTAAATGTTTTCGGTCATATTATCAGTGACATAGCGGCTTTTCAATCATGGCAGACTATTTTACATTACGGTCTAAAACCTTTTGAAAACAAGAATATCCCTCTTTTTCAACGCGTTTTACGGTTCTCCTTGCTGCTTGATTTTAGTAGTGGCTTAATGGCGATGCTCATTAGCATCCCATGTGCTTATTTTTTTAGTAATTTATTGGGGTGGCCACCAGAATGGCATGCGCTTGGAATCATGTACAGCTTTGCAGTCATTTTTATGACAAGTGCCACGTCAAATGGTGTTTTACGTTTATTAAATCGATTTGATTGGTTAGCTGTCCAAGGCATAGTAACCACGCTTACCCGCTTTCTAGGCATTGTTTTTCTTACATTAATTGGTGGTGGAATTAAAGGAGCTGTTATTGTCTGGATGGTAGCAGCCTTTGCAGATTTCTTTAGTATCTTTCTGATGGCCAGTATTCTTCTTTATCGTCAGGGATTTTTATCGGGTTTTTTTGGTCGTATTCATGACGGCTTAACCCGTGACTTACCTGGTATTTGGCGATTTGCGTGGAATACGAATTTAAATGTAACCTTATCTTTAGCTTTTGGAGAAATTCCCACACAAATTATCGGCAGCATGCTAGGCCCCGTTTCAGCAGGATACTATAATATTGCCAATAAAATTGCTGAAGCTGCTGCAAAACCAATGACGCTCTTTCAATCGACGCTTTATCCTGAAATGGCACGCTCGTGGCAAAGTAATAAACCGACCCATCTTTACAAAATGGGTTTACAAATAACGTTATTAACGGGTGGTGTAGCAACCATTATTCTGGTTATTCTTCCTTATGTTGCGGTTCCACTACTAAAGCTCATGCTTCATAAACCGCCAACACCAGAAACATTAACGCTACTTTATTGGTTAGCAAGTGCCGAATTAATACAGATATGGGGATTAACACTTGAACCTATTTTGATTACAACAGGAAATACAAAAGGTGCTCTAATTTCGCGTATTGTTGACACGCTCATTTTCTTTCCTTTGTTAGTTTTATTAATCAGCTATTGGAAATTAAGCGGCATTGGTCCAGCAACTTTAATAGCAACACTCCTTTTAATCCTCTGTCAGTTAGGTTTCCTCCTTAAAGGGAGGAAAAAGAAAGCTGTGTTTACCACTCAGGAAATAACACCGCAGCACCCGTCAAATGACCACTCCTTAGATCCGATAAAGCCTGATTTGCATTAAGCATCGAATAGGCTTTGGTCTGAATATGAATGGGTATTTTCTCGGCCAAAGCAAGGAAAGTTTCTGCATCTTTGCGTGTTAAATTAGCAACCGAACGAATAATCCGTTCTTCCCACAACCATTCATAGGGAAAAGATGGAATATCACTCATATGGATACCTCCACAAACGACCATTCCACCGGGAACGACGGCTTTTAACGCCATTGGCACCAGAGCACCTACTGGCGCAAAAATTAAAGCTGCATCCAAAGGTTTCGGTGGCATTTCGTCTGATCCACCTACCCATTCTCCTGTAATCTCATGTGCAAATTGTTGAGCTTCTATATCTCCAGATCGTGTAAAAGCATAAACTTCATGACCTAAATACTTGCACACTTGCGCTATAATATGGGCAGCAGCTCCAAAGCCATAAATACCAATTCGATGCGCTTCTTTAGCCATTGCATAAGTACGATATCCAATCAGACCTGCGCATAATAAAGGTGCCACTTTCTCATCATCATAAGAGAAAGGCAGCAAAAAGCAAAAACGTTCATCAGCAACGGTATATTCTCCATAACCGCCATCAATCTGATAACCAGTAAATCGTGCATGGGGACAAAGATTCTCACGACCACTTAAACAATAAGAACATTCTCCGCATGTCCAACCCAACCATGGAATACCAATCCGATCTCCAATATTAAATTTACGGACAGCCGACCCTTTTTCAACAATTCGTCCGACGATTTCATGCCCAGGAATAAGAGGTAATTTAGGATGCGGTAACTCTGCATCAACCACATGCAAATCTGTACGACATACAGCGCAACAGCTGACTTTTATCAATATTTGATGTGGTTCAGGTTTAGGTCTTTCAACCGTTTCGCATTTTAATGCCTGCTTTTGCCCATGATAAATCATTGCACGCATGTGATTTCCCCTCTGCACTAATATCAACTATTATAGTTAACCCTAGCGCAAACGAAATCAATTTGCAGCAGTAATATTATTTTATTGATAAGGAGAAAATGGTGGGCGCACAAGGACTCGAACCTTGGGCCCGCTGATTAAGAGTCAGCTGCTCTACCAACTGAGCTATGCGCCCGCACCAATGAACTACCGTTTTTTAGCAAGCCTGAACAAAGATTACAAGCGCTTTGCTCCAATAAAATAAAAAAACGTTAACCCTTAATTTTCCTTTGTCGTTTTCAATAGTTTTAATATTTCATCAAACTGTTCTAAAGAACGATAATAGAGGCGAACCGACCCTCCTTTACCATCGAATTGTATTTGAACCTTAAGCCCTAATTGACCCCTTAAATCTCGCTCTAATAATTGAATTTCTGGATCATTAGGTATCTTAGCTACGGATGGTTTCGCTTTCGTTTCATTATCACGTTTAACCAATGCTTCCGTTTGTCTTACGGTTAAATTATGATCAATGATTTCCTTAGCTGCTTTCATCGGATGAGGATGCATTAATAAGGCGCGTGCATGACCTGCACTTAATAGCCCTTTCCTCAATAACTCTCTAACTTCCTCTGGTAATTGTAACAAACGGACTGTATTTGTAACATGTGGACGCGATTTACCGACCGCTTCAGCCAATTCTTCTTGGGTTAGTTCGAATTCTTTCAAAAGCCTTTGAAAACCTTCGGCTTCTTCAACAATGTTCAGATCAGCACGTTGTAGATTTTCAACCAACGCCGCAGCCATAGCATCACTATCACTTAAGCTACATAAACGTACGGGCACTTCATGCAACTGCGCTTTTTGCGCGGCCCGCCAACGTCGTTCACCCGCAATAATCTGATACATTCCATTTTTATCAGGATTTTCCCTGACCAATAATGGTTGTAAAATGCCATGATGTCGAATGGAGTTAGCTAGCTCCTCTAATGCATCTGGCGCAATAAATTGTCTTGGTTGAAAAGGACTAGGTTCTAAAACCTCTATGGGCAACACCGCCAATTGCGATGTATTCTCATAATTGCTTTGTGCCGGAGCTTTTGTATTCGCTGACAAATTCTCATTTATATCTCCGCCCAGCAAGGCTGCAAGTCCTCGACCCAAACGGGATTTTTCTTGCGCCTTTTTTGCCTTCATGACTGATCTGCCTTTTCTGCTTTGAGGAAACGTTTTTGCAACTCTTGAGCCAATTTCATATAGGCAACAGCCCCTGCAGATTTTGCATCATAAAGCATAATTGGCTTACCATAACTTTGGGCTTCAGAAATACGAATATTTCTAGGGATAACCGTTTTACAAACTTTATCGCCAAAATATTCCCTTGTATCTTGCGCAATAAGTTCCGAAAGCTTATTACGCTTATCGTACATCGTTAAAACAATTGCTTGAATTTCTAAAGAAGGATTAAAGCTTTGTTGAATACGATTAATACTTTTTACTAAATGGCTAATCCCTTCTAATGCAAGAAATTCACATTGTAAGGGAACAATAACACCATTAGCTGCCACAAGTGCATTTAATGTCAACAAACCTAAACTTGGTGGACAATCAATCAAGATGTAATCATAATTTTTACAAAATAATTGCAAAGCATTTTTTAATCGGAATTCTCTCTTAGGAACATCAATCAATTCTAGCTCAGCACCAGCCAGATTGGCATCAGCCGTAATAACGGATAAATTAGGAACAAGCGTATCCTTAATAATTGAGTCATAAGGACCATCTTCAATCAACAAATGATAGGTTCCCTTCCCACGATCCGCATAATCAACACCCAAAGCGGTCGAACTATTTCCTTGAGAATCCAAATCCACCAATAAAACCCGTTTTTTCTCAGCCAATGCTGTAGCCAGATTGATGGCAGTCGTTGTCTTACCTACTCCACCTTTTTGATTTGCGATTGCAAGAATATGTGGAGACTTATTTAAAGAAGATTTGGCCATTGATTTATCCATCAAGTTCTGAAATTGGTTGAATATGACTCACTTTTAATATGACTCCTTCGGAATGGGTCTGACTAGGAAAACGGCGATATTGAAAATGCCAAATTTTTTCTGCATCCATTATTTCTTGATCAACTTGTCGCCCTTTAAGAAACAAACAAGAACCACTTGCTTGAAGCAAAGGTGCAGAAAAAGATAATAACTTATTTAACGGTGCTAACGCTCTAGCCGTAATAATATCCGCAGCAGGTACATCGATGGTTTCAATTCGTTGAGATAGAACTTTGCAATTACATTGTGTTTGTCGAATAACTTCACGCAAGAAAATTGCTTTTCGTGTATCTGATTCCACTAATGTTGTTGGAATATCCGTGACGATAGCCAAAACCAACCCTGGAAACCCTCCTCCTGATCCCAGATCAATTATAGATCTTGCCGAAGAAATCAGATTGGTTAATTGTAAACTGTCCTGAATATGACGCGACCATATCTGTTCTGCATCTTTATGAGAAATGAGATTGATTCGCTTGTTCCACTGAATTAACAGCGAAACGTAAACTTCCAACTTCGCTATTGTTTCACGTGAAACCAAAGCCAACAAATCATCAGGAAGGTTACTCTGTTGCACTTTTTGATTCCATAGATTGATTGCGAAGATATGCCAGAATAGCCATTAAAGCCGATGGCGTCACACCAGGAATACGTTGCGCAGCCCCAAAGCTGGTCGGTCTTACCGCTTCTAAACGCTCCTGCATTTCTCGACTTAAACCACCAATTTGTCCGTAATCCAATTCGGCAGGTAAAGCAATTTTACTTTCTTGCTCTAATTGTCTGATCTCACGCGCTTGTCTAACGAGGTAACCATCATAACGGGCTTCGGTACAAATATAATTCCTTACACGCGGGGATAATTCAGCGAACCATGGCAATAAATTACTCATTTTTTCAGCAGCATCCGGTATCGCCAAAACCTCGAATAAAGACCTTCTGCGGCCATCCATTGAAGTTTCAATTCCAATTTCTGCAAGTTCTTTAGGAAGAAACTGTTCTTCTTTAGCGCGTTCTAAAGTCCTAGTAATCTGTTGTATATCTTGATGATATAATGCTGCCCGATCAGAACCGATACACCCAACCTTTAACCCTATCGGTGTTAAACGTAAATCAGCATTATCAACCCGCAACGTTAAACGATATTCTGCCCTAGAGGTAAACATACGATAAGGTTCTGTTACCCCTTGGGTTGTTAAATCATCAATCATCACACCGATATAGGCTTGGCTACGATCAAATACGATTTGACTTCCACCAGCCGCACATAATGCGGCATTAATTCCCGCAAGCAACCCTTGTGCAGCAGCTTCTTCATAACCCGTTGTTCCATTAATCTGTCCTGCCAAAAATAAATGAGGAATAGCAGGCAATTCCAACGTTGGGTTTAATTCACGTGGATCAATATAATCATATTCAACGGCGTAACCGGGTTGTGCAATAACCACATTCTCTAGGCCAGGAATCGTTTTCACCATAGCTTGCTGAACTTCTTCTGCAAGACTGGTTGAAATGCCATTGGGATAGATCAGATCCCCACCTTCATGATCTGGCAATGCTTCGGGTTCAAGAAATATCTGATGATGATCACGACCAGAAAACCGTACAATCTTATCTTCTATCGACGGACAATATCGTGGCCCTTTACCAGTAATAGCACCCCCATAAACCGCAGACAGATGGATGTTTTCTCGAATGATATGATGCGTTTCAGGTGTCGTTGATGTAATACGACAAGAAAGTTGTGGATTGAAAACCTTGGTTGTGAAACGGCTAAAAAATTCAGGTACTTCATCGCCTTTATCTTCAGCAAGGCTTTCCATATCAATACTTGATCGCAAAAGCCTCGGTGGGGTTCCCGTTTTTAACCGCCCCATCCGAAGTCCCAAAGCTTCGAGTTGCACACCCAAACGTGTCGCAGGCGCTTCACCCACGCGTCCAGCAGGTTTACTTTTCTTTCCAATATGGATCATTCCACGCAAAAAAGTACCCGTAGTTAGAACCACAGCACCCGCTGTAAATTCTCGACCATCTTCGCAAATGACACCATAAACCCGACGATTTTCATCTATTTTGAGATCAGCAACTGCAGCTTCTTTAATCGTCAAATTCGGTGTTTGCGATAAAAGATCATGGATTGCTTGTCGATACAAAATTCGATCGGCTTGTGCTCGAGGTCCATGAACGGCGGGGCCTTTTGAACGATTCAAAAGTTTAAAATGAATTCCTGCACGGTCAGCGGCACGTGGCATAATCCCATCCATCGCGTCAATCTCACGCACCAGATGTCCTTTACCAATCCCTCCAATCGCAGGATTACAGGACATTGTACCGATCGTTTGATAATGATGGGTCAGCAAAAGTGTTTTAGCCCCCATCCGTGCAGAAGCCGCTGCTGCTTCACTACCAGCGTGACCACCACCAACCACAATGACATCATAGGGTGTCTCGGACATTAATTTTCCTATTACTTTTATTTATTTACCTATGCAAAACTGACCGAAAATAGTATCCAACAAATCTTCCACACCAACACGACCAGTCAGCCGACCCAAACTTTGCATAGCCAAGCGAAGTTCTTCGCCTCTTAATTCTGGCCATGTTTGTTGTCTGGCACTTTTTAAAGCACGCACACAATCCGATATACCTACTCTATGTCGTGCTCGTGTCAAAGGGGGCGGTCCTTGTCTTTCCGTTAAAGCTTTTGCTTTATTTACTAACCAGGTTTGGAGCTTTTCCATATTCTCGCCAGTTTTGACACTGATCGCCATCGTGTTATCAACAATTTCCTTTTTGGTTTCACGTGAAACATTCAAATCACTTTTGGTGTGAATCCATATATCATAAGTAATATCTGATTTTAAAGGTGTCTCTGAATTCTCGCTTAAATAAATCACACAATCGGCTTCATGCGCTATTTTTTGAGCACGTCTAATACCCTCTGCCTCAATCAGATCTTCTGTTTCTCGAAGACCTGCGGTATCGACTAATGTTACAGGGACATCCCCTAATATTATACGAACTTCAATAGCATCCCGTGTTGTTCCTGCTTTTTCCGTAACAATTGCTGCATCACGATCGGCAAGATAATTTAACAGACTGGATTTACCGGCATTAGGAAGTCCAATAATGGCAAAAATCAATCCTCGTCTTAGGCGTTCTCCTCTACCTGCATCGTTTAAATGGTTTTCCATTTCTTGACAAAGTGCATCTAACTCTTGCGCAAGATTCTGTTCAACTTCATCGGGCAATTCTTCGTCTGGAAAGTCAATCAGTGCTTCTTGATGCGCTAACAAATTTCGCAACCGATCTGCCCAGCCTTGATATAAATCACTCAAACGGCCTTCTGTTTGTTCTAATGCCTGTCGACGTTGCCCTTGTGTTTCAGCCTCCACCAAATCTGCAATAGCTTCTGCCTGCAAGAGATCAACGCGACCATTAACAAAAGCCCTTCGAGTAAATTCGCCTGGCTGCGCAGGTCGTGCACCGAATGAAATCAAGGTATCAGCAACAGCTTCTATAACCGCAGGGCCAGCATGAAGTTGTAATTCAGCACTATCTTCACCGGTATAACTTTTTGGACCAGGAAACCAAATTACCAAAGCATGATCCAAAAGTTCACACCCACAATCAGTTTTACGCCACAATTTACGAACACTAGCCTGACGCGGTTGAGGAAGCGATTGGCATAATTGCATCAAGATTGATTGCGTTAAAGGGCCACTTATTCGCATAATTGCTACGGCTGCACGGCCTGTTGCCGTTGCCAATGCGAATATCGTAGAATTCGCATTTTCCTGAGACAAATTGTCCATAGATTTTTACTTGTGTTTATAGCTAAAAATAAAAATAATTTATAATCTCTATTCTCTATAAGGCCAACCCTTTATGCCACAATTATCTTTTCATGCACCGATTGGTGACATCAGTATCGCAGAAGAAGACGGTTTCATTGTCTCGGTTGATTGGGGGTGGAGCAGTTTTCAAGAAAGCACTCCGCTTTTAATTGAAGCTCAACAGCAATTAGAAGCCTATTTTGACGGGTTGTTAAAACAGTTTGACTTACCTATTAATCCTTATGGCACCCCGTACCAAAAAAAGGTTTGGCAAGCTTTACAATCTATTCCTTATGGTAAAACATGTTTTTATGGTGATATTTCAAAAAAAATAGGAGGAAGCCCTCGCTCCGTTGGAAATGCCAATGCAATTAATCCAATCCCTATTATTATCCCTTGTCATCGCGTGATCGCACGTAACAGTTTAGGTGGATATTCAGGAGAGGGTGGTAGCGAAACTAAAAAATTTCTACTTAATTTAGAAGCACATAATTACTAATAAAAAAGCCAGAAAATATTCTGGCTTTTTTATTAGGTATTCATCGCATCAAAAAAGTCTTGATTGGTTTTACTATATTTCAGTTTATCCAACAAGAAATCCATTGCATCCATTGTTCCCATGGGTGCCAATATACGACGCAATACCCACATTTTGGACAAGCTAGCCCGATCAACCAATAGCTCTTCTTTACGGGTACCACTACGGGTAATATCAATAGCGGGGAAAGTCCGCTTATCCGCAAGCTTACGGTCAAGAACCAATTCGGCGTTACCCGTTCCTTTAAACTCTTCAAAGATCACTTCATCCATACGGCTACCCGTATCAATTAATGCTGTAGCAATAATAGTTAGTGATCCACCCTCTTCAACATTACGCGCAGCACCAAAAAACCTTTTTGGCCGTTGTAGCGCATTGGCATCCACACCACCGGTTAATACCTTACCAGATGAAGGAACAACCGTATTATAGGCGCGAGCAAGACGGGTAATTGAATCCAAAAGAATGACGACATCTCGTTTATGTTCAACCAAACGCTTCGCTTTTTCCAAAACCATTTCAGTTACCTGGACATGACGATGTGCAGGTTCATCAAAGGTCGATGAAATCACTTCACCTTTAACCGAACGGGCCATATCGGTAACTTCTTCAGGACGTTCATCAATCAAAAGAACGATCAACACCACTTCAGGATGATTGGTAGCAATTGCTGTAGCAATATTTTGCAACATTACGGTTTTACCAGTACGAGGCGGTGCAACAATCAATGCACGTTGCCCTTTACCGATTGGTGTAACCAGATCAATGACTCTTGGTGTAAAATCACGGTTCTGATTCTTATTGGTCGAAGCAGAAATTGGTGTTTCCATCTGTAATCGTTCATCAGGAAACAAAGGGGTTAAGTTATCAAAGTTAATACGATGACGAACCGCTTCAGGATCTTCAAAATTAATGGTATCAACCTTCATCAAAGAGAAATAACGTTCTCCTTCTCTAGGAGCACGAATTTCCCCCGCGACGGTATCACCAGTTCTTAATCCAAAACGACGCACTTGCGCTGGCGACACATAAATATCATCGGGTCCAGGCAAATAATTAGCTTCAGAAGATCGTAAATATCCAAATCCATCGGGCAGAATTTCAAGGGTGCCCTCTCCGTAAATTGCTTGATTATTTTCAGCAAGCTTTTTCAGGATGGCAAACATCATGTCCTGTTTACGTAAGGATGATGCATTCTCAATCTGCAAACTTTCTGCGTAAGAAAGTAATTCTGCGGGAGATTGAGCCTTAAGTTCGGCAAGTTGCATGAAACGGCTCTAAATTAAAATACAATGTGTTGAAGAAAAATATAGAGACAATATCTCTTGGTTGATAATTTTGATATGTTATCCTGCACAAATGGCAAGAAACCTCTAATTTTCGTTGTGGCGGGAATAACAAATTAGGAATTTGTTATTTTCATGTTTTACTAACAGATAAAATCTAATTAGTCAAGCAATGTCATTCAACCACGCCAATCTTGTCAAGAAATAGATTGTCAATTTTACAAATTTGTTTTTTATACTTTTTAAATCAAGTAAAAACATTCATATTTCTTAAAAGAGGATTTATACCTTTTGTAATATCCCTGAATAACAACCAAAAGCCATTAATGTGGAGAATAACGTGAATCCGCAACCTGAATTTTTTTCTAATCATGGGAAAAACAGCCTGCGTCAAGGCCCCGATAGCCAAGGCCATTTCGGACAATATGGAGGCATCTTTTCTTCTGAAACTTTGATTCCACTCATTCATGAATTGCAGCAAGCTTATGCTAAAGCCAAAAATGATCCTGAATTTCAGAAAGAACTGACCTATTATTTAAAAAACTATGTTGGAAGACCTAGTCCCTTATGGTTTGCCAAACGCTTGACCGAAGCAGGAAAAGGTGCGCGGATTTATCTAAAACGCGAAGATTTAAATCATACGGGGGCGCATAAAATCAATAATGTGATGGGACAAATCCTATTGGCTCGTCGCATGGGTCGAAACCGTATTATTGCGGAAACCGGTGCCGGTCAACATGGTGTTGCCACAGCGACAGCCTGTGCATTATTAGGTATGAAATGCGTTATCTATATGGGAGCTGTTGACGTCGAACGACAAAAAACCAATGTGTTCCGTATGCGCTTGTTGGGAGCAGAAGTAGTACCCGTTACATCTGGCTCTAGTACTTTAAAAGATGCAATTAACGAAGGCATGCGCGATTGGGTCGCTAATGTTCACGATAGCTATTATTTAATGGGAACTGCGGCGGGGCCGCATCCTTATCCTGAAATGGTTCGCGATTTTCAATGTATTATTGGTAATGAAACGCGTCAACAAATCAAGGAGATTGAGGGCCGATTACCCGATACAATTATTGCTGCTATTGGTGGTGGTTCAAACGCAATTGGAATTTTCCATCCTTTCCTTGATGATCACTCTGTAGAGCTCATTGGGGTCGAAGCTGGAGGTAAAGGTCTGGATAGTGGTGAAACTGCAGCCTCGATCGAACGCGGATCATCGGGTGTATTACACGGTAATCGTACCTATTTATTGCAAAATGAAGATGGGCAAGTTACGGAAGCCTATAGCATTAGTGCTGGCCTAGATTACCCAGGTGTTGGGCCGGAACATGCATGGTTGCATGATATTGGTCGCGTGAAATATGTCGCAATTAATGATGATGAAGCAGTAAAAGCATTTCAAGATTGCACAACGCTGGAAGGTATTATGCCAGCTTTGGAAAGCGCGCATGCAATTGCACACGCCCTTAAAATTGCTTCAACCATGAAAACGGATCAAATTATTATCGTCAATCTTTCTGGTCGTGGCGATAAAGACATTTATAGTGTCGCAAATTACTTAGGAGTAGAATTGTGAGTCGCATTTCTGAACGTTTTTCTGCATTAAAGCAGGCTCAGAAGGGAGCTTTCATCCCTTACGTCGAAGCTGGCGACCCTGATTATGAAACCGCCATGGCTATTCTTAAAGCCATGCCAGATGCGGGCGCGGATCTGATTGAAATTGGTATGCCTTTTAGCGATCCAATGGCTGATGGTCCTACGGTTCAAGCCGCTGCAAATCGGGCATTAAAGGCCGGTGCTAATATGACAAAGACTTTGCAGATGGTCACCGAATTTCGTAAACAAGATCAGAATACACCGATCATTTTGATGGGTTATACCAATCCCGTTGAACATTATGGCTATGAACGTTTTTGTGAAAATGCTGCTAAAGCTGGTGCAGATGGATTAATCCTTGTCGATATGCCTTTTGAAGAAATGGATAATATCAAACCTTATGCACAAAAACATGGCATTGATATTATTCATTTGGTAGCTCCAACAACATCACCACAACGGTTAAAAAAAATCTTAAAAGATGCCACGGGGTTTGTTTATTATGTCAGTATTGCTGGGATTACGGGCACTAAAACGGCAACAATTCAAGCATTACAAGAAGCTATTCCACAAGTTCGTGCAGCTACCGATTTACCTATTGCAATTGGATTTGGTTTATCTACTCCCGAACACATAGCCAGTGCTTTAACGGTGGCTGATGCTGCAGTTGTCGCTTCGGCATTGCTAAAAACATTGGAATCAACACTTGATCAGAACCAGAATCCAACATCAGAAACCACTACTAAAGTAATTCAACATACAAAAAGACTTGCTGCTGGAAAACAAAACGTTCATAAATAATCTAATTATTTCTTTATTTTTAATAAAAGGAATGCCATGAGCTGGCTCACTGAATATGTACGTCCTAAAATCCACGGATTTCTGAAGCGCGATGTTCCAGACAATCTGTGGAAAAACTGCGACGAATGCGGTCAGATGTTGCTAATTAAAGATTTACATAAGAATCTGAATGTCTGTCCACATTGTGGTCATCATATGCGTGCTTTTGTTGCCGATCGTTTTGCTTGGACATTTGATGAAGGGAATTATACACAAATTGACCTTCCTAAAATGCCAGTTGATCCTTTAAATTTTAAAGATCAAAAACGCTATACCGATCGTTTGAAAGAAAACAAAAGCAAAACACAACTTTCAGAATCATTGGCTGTAGCTCATGGTAAAATAGGTGGTTATCAAAGTGTCGCTGCAGTTATGGCTTTTGAATTTATGGCTGGCACGATGGGCGCTACCTTGGGAGAAGGTTTCATCGCAGCAGCACGGCTTGCTTTATTGCAACGGGCACCCTTAATTGTTTTTACAGCATCGGGTGGGGCGCGTATGCAAGAAGGTATGATCAGTCTGATGCAAATGCCACGGACTGTTATTGCCGTTGAATATCTCAAAGAAGCGAAACTACCTTATATCGTCGTCTTTACTAACCCAACTACGGGCGGGGTTACAGCATCTTTTGCTATGCTTGGTGATATTCATATCGCTGAACCGAATGCATTGATTGGCTTTGCAGGGCCGCGTGTCATTGAAAATACGGTACATGAAAAATTACCAGAAGGTTTCCAACGTTCGGAATATCTTCTCGATCATGGAATGGTCGATATGGTGGTAAAACGCGCCCAAATGCGCGAAACACTTGGTCGAATCATTGGGCTGCTTTGCAACCCAAAACCTGATTCCAAGCAAGCTGCTTAATCTACATGAATCCGTCATCTCCAATCTTGACTGAATTTTCTGGGCGTTCTGGACAAATTTTGGAACGCCTAAATCAATTATATCCCGCCTTGATCGATCTTTCGCTTGATCGTCTAAAGCGACTATTAAAAGATTTGGGTAATCCTGAACAAAAATTACCGCCTATTATCCACGTTGCTGGTACAAATGGAAAAGGTAGTGTTTGTGCGTATTTGCGCGCTATTGGAGAAGCTGCAAACTTACGGGTTCATGTCTCAACCTCACCTCATCTTGTAGATGTGACAGAACGCTTTCGAATTGCTGGTAAATTGGTGAGCGAAGAAAAACTTGCTCAAACCCTTGAGGTCATTGAACAAGTCAATAAAGGTCAACCAATCACAGTTTTTGAAGTATTAACGGCTGCTGCTTTTTTGCTTTTTTCTCAAACACCGGCAGATTTGGCCATTATCGAAGTAGGTTTGGGCGGTCGTTTTGATGCAACCAATGTCATTACACCGATTGCTTGTGCGATTACTTCTATCTCAATGGATCATGAGGCTTTTTTAGGAAACAGTTTGGAACGCATTGCTGGAGAAAAAGCTGGAATTATAAAAGCCTCAGTTCCTGTAACAACGGATTATCAGCAGCCCGAAGTTTTAGAAATACTGAAAAAAGAGTCAGAAATTTTACATGCACCTTTAAAGACCAGAAACCAAGACTGGTTCATAGAACAAAAAGGTGACCTTTTATTCTACAAAGATGATAAAGGCGAATTAACCTTACCTCCTCCTTCATTATCGGGTGCACATCAAATCAGTAATGCTGGTCTTGCCGTTGCGACCTTACGCGCATCTTCGTTGAATTTACCGCAATCAGCCTGGAGTGGAATTACAAAAGCACAATGGCCTGCTCGTTTTCAGCAATTACATGGGAATTTGACAACCAATTTCTCAAAAGATTGGGAAATCTGGCTAGATGGTGGTCATAATCCTGGTGCTGGTCAAGCTATTGCTACAATGTTAAAAACGCACTGGCAGGATCGCCCTATTCATTTGATTGTCGGCATGAAACAAACGAAAAATGCCGATGCATTTTTAGATCCTCTCCTTCCTTTTGCCAAAACTATTCAAGCCGTCGTTGAAACAGATCAACATCTGGCCATGCCTATCAATGCCATTATTAAAGCATCTAGAAATCAAGCTAAAGAAGGTCCAACCGTAAAAGCCGCATTACAAAAAATTATGCAAACTGAAAAACAACCAGGCCGTATCTTGATTTGTGGTAGTCTTTATTTAGCAGGAAGTGTGTTGAAGCAAGATGGTTGGAAAGCTACTTGATAACCATATCTTAGTTCATTTTTGTATCATAACGTTAAAAAATCACTTTCTTGTTAGCGGTTAATGACAAATTGTCATTCTCTCCCTCTATGGTAGCATAACGCATTTATTGTGCTTCAATAGGAGAAATTAAATGGAAGATAGGCTGTGCTACGACCTTCTTATTGTAGGTGGAGGCATTAATGGCGTTGGTATTGCACGTGACGCAGCCGGCCGAGGACTTAAGGTTTTGCTCGTTGAAAAAGATGACCTGGCACAACATACTTCATCAGCAAGTACCAAATTAATTCACGGTGGTTTACGTTATCTCGAATATTATGAATTCCGTCTGGTACGAGAGGCATTACAAGAAAGAGAACGTTTATTGGGAATGGCCCCCCATATTATTCAACCACTTGAATTTGTTCTTCCACATCGCAATGCTGTAAGACCTGCCTGGATGATTCGTATGGGATTATTCTTATATGATCATTTAGCACAGCACCCTAAATTACCTAATTCTAAATGTGTTGCACTTCAACGCTCTCCATTAGGTCAGCCATTAAAAAGTAATATCGACAAAGGGTTTACTTATGCGGACTGCTCGGTTGATGATAGTCGTCTTGTCGTTTTAAATGCAAAAAGTGCTGAAAAACATGGTGCAGATATCCGCACACATACGCAGCTTATCGAAGCCACACGAAACGATAACCATTGGCAAGCAACAATTCACAACACCAAAACCAATCAGAATACGACTGTAGAAGCAAAAATTATCATTAATGCTGCCGGTCCATGGGTCGCAGAAATGCTAAAAGATCGGCTGCATGTTCCTAGTAAAATGAATGTGCGCTTAGTCAAAGGTAGTCATATCGTTGTTCCAAAGCTATTTGAAGAAAAGCAAGCTTATATTCTACAAAATCCAGACAAACGTATTATTTTTGCTATTCCTTATCATCAACAATTTACGTTAATTGGAACGACTGATATTTCATGGAATAAATCACCTGATATCTCTCCTACAATCAATCAGGATGAAACCAACTATCTTTGTCAATCTATCAATAGTTATTTCAAAAAATCTATTGCTCCAGAAGATATAATTTGGAGTTTTTCTGGCGTTAGACCACTTTATGATGATGCCTCCAGCAATGCTTCCAAAGTTACTCGTGATTATCATCTCGATTTAAACAAGGAAAATGGCAAAGCGCCCCTTCTTTCAATATTCGGAGGAAAAATAACAACTTATCGGCGTTTAGCTGAGCATGTCATGCAACATCTGGAACCTTATTTTTCCTATAAACGCGGTAGTTGGACAGCAACAGAACCGCTTCCTGGTGCCGATTTACCCAATGGAAATTTTGAACGATTCCATCAGCAACTCGCTCATGATTTTGCATTTCTAGATGCGATCACAACGCGACGTTTGGCGCATGCCTATGGCACACAGGCTTTGAAAATCCTAGCAACAGCGGATAATAAAGAAGCGCTGGGAACAGATTTTGGTCACGGTTTAACCCAAAACGAGGTCGATTACCTAATGAGCCAAGAATGGGCAACCACCGCAGAAGATATTTTGTGGCGCAGAACCAAAATGGGCTTATACCTTTCCAAGGAAGAACAAGAAAAACTGCGCGATTATATATCTCAAAAGCAATAATTATTTCCTGAATAACCTGAATAAAGAGTTTTCTATGAATAATAGTAAAAAATTTATTGGTGAACTAATCTCGGAAGCTATTGCCGTAGCAATTATCATTTTTATAGGCTGTTCAGCAGCGGCAATGTTGTTACTTTATGATCCCAGCCCTTATCAACATGCTTATTGGGGTGTTTGTATGGCTTGGGGGCTTTCTGTTACTTTTGCTATCTATGCGACCGGTAGTATTAGCGGAACCCATGCCAATCCTGCCGTTACCTTGGCTTTGGCACTTTATCGGAATTTTTCTTGGAAAAAGCTTCCTGCTTATTGGGTAGCCCAGATTTTTGGTGGGTTTGTCGGTGCTTTTCTTGTCTACGTTATGTATTATTCCGTTATTGATCATTTCAATCTTACGCATCATATAACCCGTGCATTAGGCGGCGGAGGCGGTGTTTTCTTTACCTCGCCTGGTTTAACGATTACTCCTATACATGCGTTTTACAACGAGACGTTACTAACGGCTTTTCTGGTATTTTGCATATTCGCTATTACCGAAGTGTATAATACGGCCGCACCACAAGCAAATAGTGGTGCTTTTATGATTGGATTATCGGTTGCTGCGATTGGCGCATCTGCTGGTTATCTCGAAGGATGGGCTATTAACCCTGCACGTGATTTCGGACCGCGTTTATTTACTTATATTGCTGGCTGGGGTGCATCAGCTTTCCCTGGCAATCCTGTTTACTGGTGGGTACCAATTTTGGGTCCACTTTGTGGTGGTATTGTCGGTGGGGGTGCCTATCAATTATTGATTCGCCCTTTTCTGGAACGTCCTTCTTCTTCGCAATTATAGCCCCCTTATTTGGAAATAAGTTATGAGCAAATCGCAATATATCGCATCCATTGATCAGGGTACTACCTCTACCCGCACCATTATTTTTTCAAATCGTGGCAATAGTATTTCATTAAGCCGTCGCGAATTTCCTCAACATTATCCTCAATTAGGTTGGGTTGAACACGATCCAGAAGATATCTGGCGTGATACTGTAAATACACTTAACGAAGCAATTGCTTCGGCAAATCTTACTAATAAAACGTCTGAAATCGCGGCGATTGGTATAACCAATCAACGTGAAACCGTCGTATTATGGGATCGTACAACCGGTGAACCAATTTATAATGCCATTGTCTGGCAAGATCGTCGCACTGCCGATTATTGTCAGAAATTAAAAAGTGATGGTCTTGAGCAAACCATTTATAATAAGACGGGTCTTTTAATTGACCCTTATTTCTCTGCCTCTAAACTCGCATGGCTTTTGGATAATATTGCTGGTGCACGTGTTTCCGCAGATCGTGGTGAGCTTGCTTTTGGTACTATTGATAGCTTTCTACTTTGGCGTTTAACAGGTGGTAAAGTCCATGCTACCGATGCAAGCAATGCAAGCCGAACGCTGCTTTACAATATCAAAGACCAATGCTGGGATGAAGAATTACTCAAAATTTTCAATATCCCTGTATCCGTTTTACCAGAAGTAAAAGATAACAGCACTTTATTTGGCACAACTCCCCGTTCTTTATTAGGACATACTATTCCCATTATGGGCATGGCCGGAGACCAGCAAGCCGCTTTAATTGGTCAGGCATGTTTTGAACCCGGTATGACTAAGGCAACTTATGGTACAGGTTGTTTTATGTTGCTCAATACAGGGGAAAAGATGGTTCATTCCCAAAATCGTATGCTGATCACGACTGCCTATCGTTTAAATGGTAAAACGACTTATGCCCTTGAAGGATCCATTTTTGTAGCTGGTGCCGCTATCAAATGGCTTCGTGATGGGATTGGTCTCATTACCCATGCTTCGCAAACGGATGATATGGCAACTCGTGTTCCTGATAATCACGAAGTCTACATGGTTCCAGCCTTTGTCGGATTAGGTGCACCGCATTGGAATCCTGACACGCGTGCAATTATCACTGGATTAACTTTTAATGCAACCGCTGCTCATATTGCTAGAGCTGCTTTAGAATCAGTAGCCTATCAAACTTATGATCTTGCGCAAGCTATGCAAAAAGACAGTGCAGAAAATCTATTAACCATTCGCGTAGACGGCGGTATGTCCGCAAATGATTGGTTCTGTCAGTTTTTATCGAATATCATGCATATCACTGTTGAGCGTCCTTCATACCTAGAAACAACAGCCATGGGGGCTGCTTATTTAGCGGGTATGGCTTGTGGAATATGGAATGACATCAATGACATCAAAAAACAATGGGAAAAAGCATCAAGCTTTTCCCCACAAATGAGCGAAGAAGATCGCAAGAAAAAATTAAAAGGTTGGGAGCTTGCTTTAAAAAGAGCGCTTCTTAACGATGAGGAATAATATTCCTCACCGTTTTTCATTTATCCGCGTTTCATCACAACAGATGACGCGGATTCCTTAGTACTTGATTGTGTAGGATTATCTTCGCTCCATCCACCACCTAAGGTACGGTAAAGCGTTGATAGGCTTTGTAAATATTGCAAATGTGATTGCACCGCTGATATCTGAGCCGTCAACATCGTATTTTGTGCAACTAATGCGCTTAAGAAACTGTCAATTCCATTACGGAATCGTGCATAAGAAAGATTATAATCTTGCTCACTTGCTTTGGCAGTTGTGCGATCAGCAATCAATTTTTCCTTTAAGGTATTCCGTGCTGCCAAAGCATCCGAAACATCTTTAAAAGCTGACTGAACTGTTTTTTGGTAATGGGCGACTGCAGCACGAAGTTTGGCCTTAGCCGATCTTAATTGTGCAAGATTTTTACCTTCATCCATTAGTGGAACACTAATTGAAGGCGCAAATTGCCACAATGCTGAATAGGGACCAAACATACCAGCAAAACGTGAACTTGCGGTACCGCCAGATGTCGTTAGCTCAATAGATGGAAAGAAAGCAGCCCGGGCATATCCGACATTTGCATTTGCTTCCTTAATCTGATGTTCTGCAACGCGAATATCTGGACGACGTTCAAGAAGGTCAGACGGCATGCCCGCAGAGACTTCTGGCATAGCAACAAAATTATTTAATGAAGGATTATTGCCTGCGCGTTGTAATATTTCCTGAGGAATGGGCTGTCCAACCAATAAAACCAGATTTGTCATATCAGCCGCAGCAGTACGCAAATAAACTTGTTCCTGGCTACGAGCTTGTTGAACCAATTCAACAGCTTGGGCAACGGCTTGGGCATTTTGTTGCCCATAATGACGAAGGCCTTGAATTAAGCGTAAATTATTTTCACGATTAACGACATTTTCATGAATAATGCGAACGCATTCCATATCTGCCAGCCAAGCCATATAGGAATTTGCAACTTCACTGATCAGCGATATTTGCAAAGATATCGTATTTTCCTGTTGCGCAAGATAGCTTTCACGCGCGGCACGAGCAAGACTACGAACATGATCAAACAAATCAAGTTCATAATTTGATATCCCAAACCCAGTCTGCAGCTCATTAAAATGCTGTACTTTTTTACCACCTGAAACCCCTTGCACTGAAGAAGGTATTCCCTGATAAGTTGCGCCTGCTCCAGCATTAATGGTGGGGAATATTTCGGCTCTTTGTTGAATATAATTGGCGCGCGATGCAGCGATATTTTCTATCGATTCACGCAAATCACGGTTATTAGCCAATGACATAGAAATCAATTGGCTTAAAACAGGATCCCGGAAAAAAACTTTCCATCCTACGTTATAAGCCTGAGGTGGCATCGTAATGCCAGAAGGCGGCGGTGGTCCATAAGCCGGACCAATAGGCCATTCTGTTGCAATAGATGCAGATGGCCGTTTGTAATCTGGACTCATATTACAAGCCGCCACCGATACGACCGTTAATGTGGCTAATATATTTCCCAATGATTGGACAAAAGTTTTATTTTTCCTTTTGATCATTGGTTTACTCCTGTGTTTGCGCAACTTCAGCGCCTTTTGAATTAGAATCACCTTTTTTAACCGGATGTGGTTTTACCTTGAAAAGTCTTAGCACAACCACAAAGAACACGGGAACAAAATAAAGCGCAAGAATGGTCGCCGTCGTTACCCCACCAACAAGGCTAGTACCAATAGCGACGTGACTTGCAGCACCGGCCCCAGTGGCAATAGCCAAAGGAAAAGTTCCGATAACAAAAGCCAAAGAAGTCATCAAAATAGGTCGAATACGTTCTTTAGCAGCTAAAAGAACAGCCTCTTCTAATGAACGACCTGCATCAAAGTGTTCTTTGGCAAATTCAACAATCAGAATAGCATTTTTAGCTGCCAAACCCACCGTCGTTAACAAACCCACCTGGAAATAAATATCGTTATCGACGCCACGGAAATAAGTCGCTAATGCGGCACCGACAATCCCCAAGGGAACCACCAAAATAACCGAGAAAGGAATAGACCAACTTTCATAAAGCGCTGCCAAAGAAAGGAAAACCACAAGAATAGATACCGCATAAAGCTTTCCCGCCTGGCCTGCAGATTGCAATTGTTCGTAAGACATTCCTGTCCATTCAAAACCAATCCCTTTACCAAGCTTCTCAGTATATTCCTCCATAATCTTCATTGCTTTACCCGTACTAATACCTGGCGCACCTTGTCCCATAATTTCATAGGACGGGAAGCTATTATATGTTTCTACTTTTTGTTCTGTTGACGACCAGTGCCCCGTTACAAAGGCACTAATTGGCACCATTGTTCCTTGGTTATTACGCACGAACCAACGTTTTAAATCATCAGGTGTCATACGTGAATCGATTTCACCTTGCACAAAAACGTGCTTTACACGATTATGCAGATTAAAGAGTCCTGCATCTCCAGAACCAAGCGCTATGGATATGGTTTTGTTTAGATCGTCAATATTCACCCCTTGGGCAAGCGCTTTACTGCGATCAATATCAAAATAATATTGCGATGCTCTAGGTAAACCATTCGGACGAACCGCAACCAAACGATGATCTTTGCGAGCCATCGCAACCAGTTTATCACGAGCGGCAGCAAATTCTTCATCGCTTAAATGTCCACGATTTTCCAACTCAAAGTCAAACCCTGTCGAACTTCCCAAATCCATTACAGGTGGTGGCAAAACAGCAATTATATTCGCACCAGCAACATGAGAAAGCGCAGCCATCGCACGTGCAGCAATTGCCTGAGCTGAACCATTGGGATCGCTTTTCCGTTCTGAAAATTCCTTTAATCGTGCCACACCA
Organism: uncultured Commensalibacter sp.; assembly: GCA_945266285.1. Classification (GTDB taxonomy): domain Bacteria; phylum Pseudomonadota; class Alphaproteobacteria; order Acetobacterales; family Acetobacteraceae; genus Commensalibacter. Next base: position 212,269 of record CALYOP010000002.1, on the reverse strand, counting down.
AATGAAGCACTTTGTGCCTGCCCACCGAAGTTAAAGCCAATAGCAGTAAAGACGTTTTGAACATACTTTTTTTCATGTTGCTCAAAATAATCATTAATCTGTTTATTGACCGATGCCGTCATTGCTGCCGAAGAACCAGGACTTAATGTTGCTTGGGTAAAAATAAGACCTTGATCTTCATCAGGCAAAAATCCTTCTGGAATGGCACGGAAAGTCATGAAGGCAATCCCTGTGAATATCACATAAAATAACATGGATATTTTAGGAGCATGAATCATGTGAGTCACAGATTTGATATAACCTTTGACCATTTTGTTAAACGCAATATTAAACTTGCGGAAACCCCAGAATTTTTTATTTTCTCCTTCTTCGGGACGTAAAATGGTTGCACAAAGTGCAGGGGTAAAGGTCAACGCTATGACAACGGACAACGTCATCGACGCCACAATTGTAATTGAGAACTGCCGATAAACAACACCAGCCGAACCGCTAAAGAAAGCCATCGGAATAAAGACAACCGAAAGCACCATAGCAATACCCACAAGCGCACCGCTAATCTGATCCATAGAAAGCTCAGTTGCGCGTACGGCATCGCATTTTTCTTCGGCCATAACGCGTTCAACGTTTTCGACCACAACAATCGCATCGTCAACCAACAGACCAATAGCAAGAACCAAGGCTAACAAAGTCAATGTATTAATTGAGAATCCAGCCGCTCCCAAAATTGCAAATGCACCCAATAAAACAACAGGCACAGCAATCGTAGGCACGAAAGTTGCACGTACATTCTGCAAGAAGATATACATAACGACTACAACCAAAGCGATAGCAATGATCAGTGTCTCAACAACCTCTTCCATTGATTCTTTAATATAATTAGAGGTATCAAGCGGATATGTGTATTCTGTATGAGGCGGGAAATAACGTGATAATTCCTCGATCTTTTCATGAATTGCTTTGGCCAATGCCATCTGGTTTCCACCAGCGGCCAGCTTAACACCAAAACTAGCAACCTCTTGACCATTCAACAATGAATTCGGTTGATAGCTCATTGGGCCCAAATCAACCTTGGCAACATCGCGTAACAGAATTCGTGCACCATTCTGTTCAGTCTTAACAACGATATTAGAGAATTCTTCTGGTGTTACCAGTCGCCTAATCCCACCTGTATAGATATCAAACCGTTGCTCACGATGCGCGGGTAATTTACCGAATTCACCTGTTGGTTCTTCAGCGTTTTGCGCTGCAATCTGGTTCATAACATCGGTTGGATTCAGATTGTAGTTATGTAATTTATCTGGATCAAGCCATACCCGCATAGCATATTCAGAAGAAAAGGCCGTAAAATCACCTAACCCATTCAAACGTGTAATGGGTGTTTGTAACTCACTTGCCAACAAATCACCCATAGCCGGTTCATCTAAAGAATGGTCTCCTGAATAGATGGAAAAGAACATCATAAAGCTTTTATTCGATTTGGATATACGAATGCCTTGTGATGATACGGTTGCCGGTAATAGGGAACGCGAAACGTCTACACGATTCAACACCTGCATCTGTGCGACGTCTGGATTGGTTCCCTGTTCAAAAGTAAGCGTAATAACCGCCGTGCCGTCTGCGTTCGCAGCCGTTGACATATATTCCAGATTATCCAAACCATAAAGGTTCTGACTAACGGGATCGACAACAGTACGTTGAACCGTTTCAGCCGTGGCACCCGGATATGTAAAATTCAACGTAATTGGTGGCGGGGCAATTTTTGGCCATTGCGAAATAGGCAAATTAAAGATCTCAATGGTTCCGACCATAGAGATCAGAATTGCGAATACCCATGCAAAAATTGGCCTATGAATAAAAAAGCGTGACAAAGACATTCTAAAATTCCGGCAATAACAACTTAATCAGGCACAAAAGAAGTTGGTGTACGACCTTCTATTGGGTTTACTTTCTGACTTGTTTGATAAGAGGTTGGATTGCTAACCAAAACGCGATCCCCTTCTTTCATCCCTTCTGTTACTACCCAAAAAGTTTTTTCCATCCGCTGTAACGTAATCGGACGGCGTTCCAAGGTGTTTTTATCATTAATCGTATAGACATAAGGTTTATTTGCTTGATCCCGCATGACCGCTTCCTGAGGAACGAGAAAAGCATTCTTTTCATGCCCTTCATGCAAAGTCGCACGAATATACATACCAGCCAGCAAGAGTTTATCTGGATTCCGCACAACGGCACGTTGTATTACAGAACCCGTTTGTTGATCAGCAACAACTTCCGTAAATAATAAATTTGCTTGTATGGGATATTTGGACCCATCTTCTAGCGTTAGGTCAACAGGAACATGAACCGCCCCACGTAAAGAAGGTAATTGACCTTCTTTAAGGCGTGAACGTAAACGTAAACGTTCGGCTGTTGGTTCAATAATATCAATAAAGATAGGATCAAGCTGCGTAATCACGGCAATAGGATCAGCCTGATTCACGGACATCAAAGAACCTTGTGTTTGAACGGATCGACTGATTCGTCCAGAAATAGGCGCACGGATTTCCGTATATTCTAAATTAAGCTTAGCCTGCTTAACAGCAGCCTTATCCGCTTCGACATCTGCCTTTGTTGCTAACTGCGCGGCTAATGTATCATCATAGTCCTGACGGCTAACCGCATCCATGCTTTGCAGAGGCCCATAACGTTTTAACTTAAGCGTTTGCGTTCTAAGGGTTGCCTGATCATGGGCCAATTTTCCTTCTGCCTGTTCCAAAGAGGCCTGATAAGGACGAGGATCAACTTGATAGAGTTGTTGCCCTTGAACAACATCGGTTCCTTCTTCAAAAAGCCGTTTATAAAGATAACCGTTTACCTGAGGTCGAACATCGGAGATCCGCATAGAAGAAACACGGCCAGTAAGTTCCACTAATAATTCAACATCTTGAGGATGCATAACAACATATTGCGCTACTGGGACAATCTGTTTATGTTTCTGTTCTTTACATCCGGCAATCGGTAATAATAAACTTAAAAATAACGCGTACTCCTTACGCCATTTTATGAAGAAAGAATCTGTCACTCTCACTTTTCTTCCCTGCCTTCAAAATCGTCGATCAATTAATTTAGTATTAAAAAACAAATCATTAATGAGTATAAAAAACCGTTGAGTAAGTTTTTACGATAAGGTTATATACTTCAGATTTTTTATGTTTTTATAAAAAGAGACGTTAAGCCACTCTTTCCCATTTTATTAGGATGTACACTACCTTGCTACTAGGCACAAGATATTTATTATAAATTTTCTTGATGTAAAGATATATGGAGAAAATAACGTTCATAATTAATTAATAATAAATATTTAACGATATGAGCGTTTAATAGGGAATTTAAAACAGGCTTTCCGCGAAAATCAGAAAGCCTGTTTTAAATTAAAAAGGATTAATCGATAAATTATTAATATAATAATTATACTAATAACGTTAACCTTTTATGAGTCAACAAAAACACGCTCATTTGATTATATTTTACGTTCACTTTTTCGTGATTTCAATACAGTTTCTACGCTTATTACAACCGAGATTATTATCAAACGATTACGCTTCAGCCTTAATAATTTTTTCTAATTGGCTGACATATAAACTGCTTATCACATCGACAACGTATCTACATGAAGAAATATTCAATTTTTCAAACGCATCTCTTGATAAAGAAATAACTTTAGCAATCTTATAAGAAATTGATGATCGCTTCATAAAGAACAATCTTTTGCAACGTAAAAACAAAATTTGGTGGAGCTAAGGGGAATCGAACCCCTGACCTTCTCATTGCGAACGAGACGCTCTCCCAACTGAGCTATAGCCCCATTATGGCGCGATACTTACCTTGTTAAAAGAAACTGTCAAGGGGGATTGTCGAATACAGCTTTCATCCTGTAGAAAAAAACAATCTCTTTTTAAGGATATTATATTTTATGATTGTTGGGATTTGCACCTTATTAATTAAGCTCCTGAATTTATACGAACTGGCTATTATTATTTACTGCCTTTTCAGCTTTCTCTATTTTTTTGGAATCGTAGACCCTCGCAACCAATTTGTTTCCGCAATAGCAAATTTTCTTGCGCAAATTTGTGAACCCGTTTTATCAGCGCTTCGCCAGATATTACCGACAATTGGTAATATTGATCTAAGCCCGATTGTTGTCATTTTGATTATTAATTATTTATTTATTCCTTTTTTAAGGGATATAGCCCTTCATAGCGTTTTTATGTGACCCAGATAATTTATAAAAAATTAGGCAAGATCGAAAATTCTAAGTTATTTTCTATATAAAACAGTCTATAATACAGTATGTTAACATTTATTATTTTGATATCGTTATAAAATTGAGTGGCCTAATTTTGAGGATCGGTTCTTTTTATGGAAAAAATTATTGAAAATTCTGAAATACCGCAAAAGAATCCTGAAAAATCCTCAACAACGGCTATTTTTAAAATTTTTGTATCCTGTTTGCTGATTATAACTATTCTGGCAACGCTTTATACTTTTTATTTTGCTGCACAAATTATACTGCCAATTGTTCTCGCTATCGCATTGGCATTGTTGCTTCAGGTTCCTTTTCGGTTTCTTAATAAAAAATTACATATACCCCGCTTTCTTGCCGCACTTCTTCTTACCCTCAGCTTATTTGGAATAGTCGGGGCCATCGCAACAGCAATCTCCGTTCCTGCAGCCGGTTGGCTTGCCAAAGCTCCAGAAAGCTTGCCCGCATTACAAAAAAAACTTGCTCCTCTCAGCAGGCCGATCCGTGCTTTTCAAAAGGGATATGAGCGTATCCACGATCAAATGGGAATGAATCAATCCCAAACATCAAATGCTCCTAATTTTCAGCAGCATAGCGGTGTTGGAAGTTTCGGAGGCGTGGGGCGTTCGGTTTTACTGAGTACTCGCGATCTTCTAAGCGGCATGTTTACGATGATGCTAACTTTGTTCTTTTTGCTAATGCAAGGTGACACTCTAATGCGCCGATGGCTTGAAGTAATCCCTAATGCAAAAAACAAAGATAACGCCTCTAAAATCGTTGTTCAAATTGAGCAAAATATTTCGACCTATCTCGCCATCATTACCGTTATGAACATATTGGTTGGTTCTGCAAATCTGGTTCAATGTTGGCTTTTGGGAATTCCGAACCCTTTATTATGGGGGGTTTTAGCTTTTTTGTTTAATTACATTCCTATTATTGGTCCACTTTTTGGGATTGTAATTTATTTTTTTGTTGGGGTTTTTACCTTCTCATCAATTTGGCAGATGTTTTTGCCACCCTTAATTTACTTTCTTATTCATCTAATTGAGGGCGAATGTGTAACCCCTATGTTGCTTGCCAAACGTTATACACTTAATCCCCTGCTCGTTATCGTATTTCTGCTTTTCTGGGATTGGTTATGGGGAACGGTTGGTGCTTTCTTGGCCGTTCCTCTTTTAATGGTTTTAAAGATCGTTTGCGATCACATTGATAGCCTTAAAGCACTGGGTTACGTAATGGAAGGTGATTCAAAAAAGGTTCTTAAAAAACCATCTTCGACAAAAGAAAACTAGAAATCGTGGATTTCATCCAAATCAGCAAATCGCGTAAATTCACCTTCAAAAAACAGGTCAATTTTACAGGTGGGACCGTGCCGTTGTTTTTCTAAAATCAATTCGGCTTTGTTATGCACTTTGTTCATATCGCATTGCCATTTTTCCAAAGCATCTTGGAATTTCTCTTCATTATCAAAAGCAATTTGTTTAGGCATTCTTTGCTGAAGGTAATATTCATCACGATAAACAAACATAACCGCATCTGCATCCTGTTCAATTGATCCCGATTCACGTAGATCAGCCAATTGAGGACGTTTATCTTCACGATTTTCGACCTGACGCGATAGCTGTGACAAAGCTAAAACCGGAATTCCGAATTCTTTCGCAAGCGCTTTTAAACCCTGTGTGATCTGAGAAATTTCTTGAACACGGTTATCGCTTTTAGTCCCAATAGATGGCCGCATTAGTTGTAAATAGTCAACAACGACCAGATTTAACCCTTTAGTTCGTGCTAAACGCCGACATCTTGTTCGCATAGCAGAAAGACTAATTGCTGGAGTATCATCAATATAAAGCGGTAATCTTGCTAGTTCGCGACTAACCTGAACAAATTTATCAAATTCTTTTTGGCCAATTTCACCCCGCCGGATACGTTCACTGGATACTCTTGCTTCTTCGGAAAGCAAACGTGTTGCTAATTGTTCCGATGACATTTCCAAAGAGAAAATAGCTACCGTTCCCGGCATTTTGGGATTGCTTCGACCATCTTCGACATCACGCAACAAAGTACGTGCAGCACCAAATGCAATTTTTGTCGCCAGAGCCGTCTTACCCATTGCTGGTCTACCGGCCAAAATAACCAGATCAGAAGGATGCAATCCACCTGTTCTCTTATCAAGATCGCGCAACCCGGTTGAAAGGCCGGCAATACCGCTGGTATTACGAAGTGCACTTTCTGCCATAGTAATGGCTTCGGTCAGAGCCTGTTCAAAGGAAACAAATCCCCCATCTTGACCTTTATGGGTTGCTAATTTGAAAAGATCTTCTTCGCCTATTGAAATTTGATCCGAACCCGTTACTTCAGTATTCGATTCGAACGCACGATTGACGATGTTTTCACCAATATCAATTAATTGCCGTCTAACCCATGCATCATGAATTGCACGTCCATAATCGCCAGCATTAATAATACCGACCATCGATTGCAATAACTGGCCTAAATAAGCGATACCACCCACTTCGTCCAGAACACCTGTATGTTCGAACTCAGCCTTTAAGGTCACTGCATCAGCCAATTGCCCGGCTTCTATGCGACGTGCAATAGCATCAAAAATACGCCCATTAATTGGGTCTGCAAAATGTTCACCAATAAGAAAATCGGCAACACGGTCATAGGCTTTGTTATTCGTCAACAAAGCCCCTAACAAAGATTGTTCGGCTTGAAGATTCGCAGGCGGAACTCTTTGGGAAATCCCTAATAATGGGTTTTTCGAAGGTAACATACTAATATTATTCACACCCTTTTATCTATCATATTTTAGACAAATTGGATTCTGTGAATTGTGGGGAAACCTGTGGATAACGTGGATAACCCATCACACGGCCCAATTGTACAAACCCACTAACAATATGATAGAAAGAGCTTGTTGGTATTTTATTATCACAAAACTGAAGCCGATCATTAAATTGATCACGCCAAGTTCCCGACGGGCAAAGCGCAAAAAAACGGTAAAGCAAGTTGTAGATTATCTGGGCAAGATGGTTATAGCTCTTTTCATCATCCATTAAGCTTGTGGCACGAATTGCTTCGGTCTGTACCCAAAGTCGAACGGATTTTCCCATAAAGCTTCCATCCCGTTTAACTTTATTAAAGACAAGCCCCGTTATTTTATCAACAGCAAAGCGTCGATTAAATTCATACATTCGGATCGCCTCACTCATTGCATGCCCTCCAACCAGACGATTATATTCTGCAAGAAGCCATATCCATTCATATTGATGACCGGGTTCTATCTCATCTCCTGCTTTTCCTGGTGGGCTTTGCCAATTTTCTGTAAAATACTCACCCAGATTACCACGCTGTAAATCAAAAAAATAATTCTTAAACAAAGCTATTAATTGTTGAACAAAAACTAAATCCTGCTCGGATCCTGTTGTTTCATACAAAGCTAAGGCTGCTTCTAAAAGATGCATGTGCGGATTTTGCTGACGATAACCTTTTTCCAATGGCAAAGTGTTTTTAAACCCACCTTTTGGAAAAGCCATATATTGCTGAATCCACCGAATTGTTTGCCGTGCCTGATGAATTGGCTTGGGATCGCCCGTTAAACGTCCATACCAAGCAAATGAAAAAATAATAAAGGCGAGATCGTATAAATCGGCCGTAGGATCGAGTATTTTGCCTTCTCTTGTCAGCCGTCTTGCCCACCACCCTTCGCCTTGTTGGCCATTTTGCATAAAATGATAAATCGATTCCGCAATAGCATTCCCTTTGCTCCATCCCATAAAAGACGCCTGAGTAAAGGCATAAAGCTGACGTGCCTGAACACGCATCCGTTTATAACCTGTCAGATCGGGTTTACCATCCAAAGTAAGTTGTTCATGCGCACCCCAACAACTTGGGTGTTTTTCAGTTCCATCACAACCAATACTTCCCCACAAAGGAAAGGCCTGATCAAATAACCAACTTGAAAATACTTGATATAAATTTTTGACTGAAGGTGGAACAGGCATGGGTTATATCCAAAAAGAAAAAATATCTATGAATTGGATTGACGAATTCGCTCAATCATATTGGTGGTTGAAAATCCAATTTGCAAATCTGCTAGAATGACGCGTCCACCCTCTTTTTGGACGATTTCACTTCCTACAACTTCTTTGCCTTGATAATCGCCACCTTTGATTAATACATTCGGACGTAACGCCTCTACCAATTTCAAAGGCGTATCTTCATCAAAAGCAGTCACTGCATCTACATAACGTAAAGCAGCAATAATCTGCGCTCGGGCGTTCAAATTATTAATTGGTCGTTCTTTTCCTTTTAATCGACGAATGCTTTGATCCGTATTCAACGCAACGATCAATTTATCACAATGCAGTTTAGCATTTTTTAACAAGGTAACGTGTCCAGGATGCAAAATATCAAAGCAGCCATTCGTAAATCCAACAACCAGTTTCCTTTTTTTCCACTGTGTAACCTGATTATATATCTGATCATGCGTTAGAATATTTGGTTTAATAACATCAGAAGCATCATCAATAAATTGCGCTTCAAGTTCTGCCAAAACTTCAGAAAGACTTGCGGTTGCTGTCCCTATTTTTGCAACAACCACACCCGCAGCCGCATTAGCAAATTGCATTGATTCGGATATACTTAACCCCGAAGCGACACCCAGACTTAAAGTTGCAATAACGGTATCACCAGCACCCGAAACATCAAAGATTTCTCTTGCTTTGGAAGGAATGGTTTTCGTAGGTTTGTCGCGCTCAACCAAAGTCATACCTTTTTCTGAGCGTGTAATTAAAATAGCTTCACCTTGTGTAATATTCAGAAGCTCTTTTGCTGCAATTTCTATTTCTTCATCGCTTTTTAAAGGCCTACCCACCGCTTCAGAAGCTTCTTTTAAATTAGGGGTAATACAAGTCGCATATTGATAATGCGAGAAATCATTCGATTTGGGGTCGACAAAAACGGGAATACCAGCATCGCGCGCTTTATTGATCGTATGTCGGACGACGGCATCACAACAAACCCCTTTGCCATAATCTGAAAGTACAATGGCATTTGCATGAGGAAGTGCTTGATCAATTGATTTAATCAAACGCTTTATTTCTTCGTCATGAATGGGTCTTTGACTTTCGTGGTCTGCACGAATAACCTGTTGATTAGCGGCAATGAAACGTGATTTACAGATTGTTGGACGTTTATTCGAACATACGAGATATTTGCTATCGACTTCTTTTTTATTTAATAAGTCACAAATAACTGCAGCATAATTATCTTCTCCGAGTAAACCGATTAAAATTGGTTTTCCACCCAGCGATAGAATATTATTGGTGACATTTCCTGCACCACCCAGCATTTCTTTTGTATGATTTAGCCGCAGAACGGGTACTGGTGCTTCTGGAGATATTCGCTCGACATCCCCGTAATAAAAACGGTCAAGCATAACATCGCCAATACATAAAATCGTAATATTAGAAAAATCCATCATCATGACCCGATAATTAACTTTCAAAACCGGCAATAAATTGTTCTAATCCGTTTTGACGTGAAATTCTTAGACGTTCTGTTCGTAAAATAGATTCGACTTCTTGGATTGCTCCATCCAATCTATTGTTCACAACAATGTAATCAAATTCATGCCAGTGAGAAATTTCATCTTTTGCTGCTGCCATTCTTTTGGCGATTTCCTCTGGCTTATCGGCCGCACGTGCGGTCAAGCGTCTTTCTAGTTCTTGCAAGGAAGGGGGTAAGATGAAAATACTGACAACATCATTAGGCAATGCTTTTCGAATTTGACGATGACCTTGCCAATCAATATCGAAAATCATATCTTTTCCAGCGGCTAGATTGCTTTCAACGGGTGCACGCGGTGTTCCGTAACCGCGACCAAACACCATTGCCCATTCTAATAATGCGCCTTCTGCAGCCTGTTGTTCGAATTTTTCCTGAGTTAAGAAATGATAATGAATGCCGTCCACTTCCCCAGGTCGTGGTTTACGCGTAGTCACGGAGATCGAATTATGCAAATTAGCCTGAGATGCCCGTAATGCATTGGCAATGGTTGATTTTCCTGCTCCAGAAGGTGCGGAAATGACGAAACAAATTCCCCGCGATGAAAAAGGTAAAGCTTTTTGTGGAGCAACCAAAGACATTTATAATTCCTTAATATATCAATTAATATTCCTATATATCAGAAAAAAGGCTGATGACGAATATGAAACTGAATTCAATATTAATTACAGGCGCTTCATCTGGCATCGGAAAAGCTTGTGCGCTTCGCATCGCCAGACCCAGTAGACATTTATATTTGAACGGCCGTAATCAAAACGCCTTAATGGAAATAGCGAGTCAATGCATTACAAAAGGGGCTTCGGTTAAAACTAAAAATCAAGATGTCAATGATCGACAATCTATGAACGACTGGATCACTGCCATTGATTCACTCGATCTGGTTCTAGCCTGTGCAGGAGTTTCAGAAAACACGTTGTCTGCCCCTAAATCAGATGATTTTATTTATGATATTATTCAAACTAATCTTTATGGCGTATTGAATACGGTTTTACCGTCTATTTCCGTTATGAAAAGACAACCGATAAAACAAGATGTCCGAGGAAGAATAGCAGCGATTTCCTCCATTGCCGGATTTATCAGTTCTGCTTCTGCTGCTTCTTATTGTGCTTCTAAAGCAGCAGTGGATCGATTAATGATCGCTATGGGTGGATCGCTTAAAAATGAAAATATTCTTTTATCCAGTATTTGTTGTGGTTTTGTCAAAACCCCTATGACATCCAAAAATTCTTTTTTCATGCCGGGTATGGTTGATGCTGATCAAGCAGCCTATTTAATACTAAAAGGTATTGCCAGAGGGAAAAGACGAATAACTTTTCCGCTTTGGCTTGGCAGTATTGCAAGGTTTTTAGATCTTTTGCCACCAAATTGGACAGATGGTTTATATTTGCAAGGCAGAAAATCGCAATCCAAATCATTTCGCTAAAGTTTGATTAACAAAACACAGGTAAAGATTTTGCTATTTTATAGAATTAAAATTAAATATCGAAAATAAGTTCATATTTTTAACATTTTAAACAATTTTACTAAAATTGTATTCTGTCATAAGTTTGCTAGCGTTTTCATAGCTTTTTCAATTTTTATTAACCTTGTACAAAGGTCATAATTATTTTTTAATAATTTACTTCTAAGGATGTTATCCGCCATGGATTCCCCCGCTCAGGAACAACCTTTGCATAAACCACGTTTTTGCGAAGGGTCAATTTTACGACATGTTCTGGTTATGTCGGGAACAGGCGCGATTGGACTTCTTGCTGTATTTATTGTTGATTTTCTTAACCTTTTTTATATTTCACTTCTTGGTAATGCTTCATTTACAGCAGCGATTGGCTTTACCGGTGTTATTGGTTTTTTACAACTTTCCGTCTGTATCGGGATGTCTATTGGTATTGTTGTTGTCATCGCACGATTAATTGGTAGTCAAAATTTTGCCGTAGCTAGACGTATTGCGACTTCATTTATGATTTTTATGACCGTAATCATGCTGATTATTGGAATTGGTACAGCACTTTTTGCAACACCCATATTAAGGCTACTCGGAGCTCAACCAGACGTTATCCAATCTGCCAGAATCTTTATTGTTATTGTTTCTCCGGCGCTATTTCTTGTAGCACTGGGTATGGGATTATCAAGTTTGCTTCGCGCAGTGGGCGATGCAAAACGTTCCATGCATGTAACTTTGATTGGTGCGTTGGTAACAGCAATCGTAGACCCAATTCTAATTCTTGGATTCCATCTAGGTATCGAAGGTGCCGCAATCAGTACGGTACTTTCCCGAATAGCAGTATCTCTTCTAGGTTTTTATAGTTTACGAATTTATAATTTATTAGTAAAACCCGAATGGAAATGGATCATTGCTGATACACGCTATGTTCTTACCATTGCTTTTCCTGCAATTTTGACCAATCTTGCAACACCGGTCGGAAGTGCTTTTACCGTACGTATCATGTCGCATTTCGGAAATCATGCTATTGCTGCACAAGCTACTATTGATCGAATCACACCCGTTGCCTTTGCATTTGTTTTTGCTCTGACGGGATCAGTTGGGCCGATTATATCCCAAAATTTTGGTGCAGGTTTACGTGAACGAATGCAAGAAACCTTATCTGCTTCGCTAAAACTTGCATTATGTTGTGTTATCAGTGCATGGATTATTTTCACATTAGGACAGAATTTTATTATTGATATCTTCTCTCTGAAAGAAGAAGGTGCTGACTTGATGCACCTTTTCTGTAATTGGGTTATTTTAAGCAATCTTTTTATCGGCATGCTGTTTGTTTCAAACACAGCTTTTAATAATCTGGGTTACCCTCTGCTTTCCACTTTGTTTAATTGGGGTAGGGCTACATTGGGTACTATTCCCTTTGTATGGTTTGGCTCCCATTATGGTCCAAAAGGGGTGTTAATTGGGCAGGCCCTTGGCGTCGTTCCTTTTGGAACTGTTGCTGTTATTATAGCCTTTATTGTTATTAAACATGTAAAAATGCATGTTGTCTTACCCCAACGTCATTCTGGATCTTAAGCAATATTTCGCCGATGATATTTATCCCATTTTTTAGCAAAAGGCGTAAGCGCTATTAAGATAACCAACGCAACCACTGCCATAATTGACAGGTTTAAAAATAATTTACTATATAAAGCAAGCGTTTGATGCGACGATAAAACCTCTATATTCGCAGGGGCCGCAATATTGGCAATTTTACTACCAATATACATAGACACTCCTGATGCCATAAAATAAGCACCGGTCATAAACCCATTCATGGATGCAGGAACATAACGTGCAACTACGGCCAAGCCTAAACCGCTGATTAATAATTCCCCTAAAGAAAGGAAAAAATATCCCCATACCATCAACCATGATGATAATTGCGTGGTCTGACTATACGCACAGGTTACCCACCAGAGCAAAAACGCAACGGCGACGCAAATAAACCCGCCAACAAATTTTGTAGCAATCGATATATTGTAGTTTTTTTGACTCATATACGTATAGATTTTTGCAAGAATGGGACTGAGGATCATAATCCAGATCGGATTTAAGGCCTGAAACTGACCTGCTGACCAACTAAAAAGATGGTAAGGGCCAACATAAAAAGCAGGATTGATATTCCTTTGTGCAAAAAGTGTTAAGGATGTCGACATCTGTTGATAAAAAACAAAAAACAGCATCCCTTCTACTGTTAATAAATACATGAGCTGTAGACCTGGACGATGCAGTGAATCCGATTTGTAATAGGTAAAACCCCACAAGACTATTACGGTAAAGGCTGCAATCCAGACACAAATCTGCGCAAGAAGCGGATATTTTAAAATAATAGTACAGATGCCTATTCCAACAATGACTCCAAAAATCGTAACGGCCATTAACTTAGTAGATAGCGGTTGTTTTTCAATTTCTGGTAAATAGGGATCAAGCCGCCGATGCGTAATAAAATAATTAACCAGCCCTAAAACCAAGCCAAGAAAAGAAGCTAAAAAAGCAGATTTCCAGCCATAATGGTCTTTCAAATAAGGGCATAACAACATGGACACGGTTGATCCAATATTAACTGCCATATAATAGATTGTAAAAGCAGCGTCCAACTTACTGTCGTCTTGATCGTAAATCCTTCTGACCAAAGTTGCAGCATTAGGTTTAAATAATCCATTACCAATACTGATAATCGCCATAGAAAGAAAAATTGTTAGATTATTCCCTGTTGCAACGGATAATAAAAAATACCCTGTTGCAAGAATAATGGTTCCACCAACCATGGCTTTACGATTGCCCAGTAATTTATCACCAACCCATCCACCCAAAGCAGGGGCGACATAAGTCATTGCACTAAATGCACCAATCAACGTATTGGCACTACGCGTTGCAAAATTCATCTCGTAAATCAGAAAAAGCACCAAGATACTTTGCATGCCGTAATAACCAAAACGTTCCCAAAGCTCGATAAACAAGACAACGGAAAAAGCTTTACGGTTTGAAATTGCTGTTGTGGTCATGGGACAATTACCTAAGCAAGCAAAAATTAGAATTGGGATTCTTAAGTTACGAAAAAACAAGGAAAATTTCGAAAATCAGATAACAGGATATATTTTTCTAGCAAGTTATAGTAAATTAGCAAGAGAACCTTCATTAATTCCAAGAAATAACGGTCATTATGAATCGCAAATCCCTTTTTTTATCCTATGCAACTCTTTTGACTACAACCATTCTGCTTAACAGCACGGCAATCGCCAAAACCAATAAAACACCACAAAATCCTTCGAATAATTCCAGCAGAATCACCATCAAAGGTATTATGGATTTATCGGTGTTACCGGTTATCAATGGCACAATCGTTCAGTATATTCCTAGCCCTTATGGTCATTTAGATGGATTGCTTTTACGAAATGGTGAACAGGTAATTTTTTCATCATCACTAGGTGAAGCGGTTAAAAGACTTGTTCACCCGGGACAGGATATTATTATTCGTGGCTTAAAAGCTTATAAGTTACCACTTATCCAAGCTTTTTCTATCGGGGATCAAAATGGGCATATTATTGAAGAAGATAGCCTTCAAACAAGCCATTTTCCCATACCAACAATTGGCCCTGATTATTCAGTAAATGGCACTATCAAAACAACAATTCATAATTTACAGGGACAAATTAATGGTGTCATTTTAAATGATACAACCGTAATTTATATCCAGCCATCCGACGCGAACAACTTTAAAACTTTGTTAACTGCCGGAAAAACCATTTATGCTAAAGGTGCAGGCAGCAATAATTCACTTGGTAAAGCGATACAAGCACGTGTCTTAGGCACAAATGCTGAAAATTTGGTTACGTTGGATGATATCAACGCCCCACCTCCTGGCCCTCCTGCTGGAAGTCCTACTTATGATAATATCAGGCAATAATATCTTGATATAAATAAGATTTAAGGATTGTCTGTAAGAAAGATATTATTGTCATTTCAACCCACAAGCGATATATGAGATAAGATAGGTTTTTCGTTTCAATTTCGCTTGAGCAAAGCAAATTGTGCTACCTGTAAGTGATCAAAATTTAAAATGCAAAGGTTATTATTTCTTTGAATAATGAAGAAAAGAAAAAAGAATCTTTCGATTCATTTGATCAAAAGCTAGCTGCCTTTGAAAAACGTGTTAACGCGTCCAAAAACAAGGCACACACGGAAATATCAGATAATAACTCTGAGCTTTGGCGCATCGTTTTTCGGGCTGGTGTTGAACTGTTTTCTGGCTTTGCCGTTGGCGTAGCCATTGGTTTTGGGCTGGATTACTGGTTGTCAACCAAACCTTGGTGCATGATTGTCTTTTCTATATTAGGAATGGCAGCTGGTGTTCTAAATGTCTGGCGAATTGTTAAACCATCTGATATAAGCACAAAGTGATAATGATTCTTTAATAAAATGATTCGCTTTTTTTTAATTTTAGGAGGGAATAGTGGCCGGTCAAACTATTGATGCACTCGGTCAATTTAAATTGCATCCGCTTTTTGGAGAATTTGGAAAATCGATTGGGTTTTCTCAATCCGAATTGATGATGATTATTGCTACGGTCCTTATTCCTGTTCTCGTATGTTTGGGAATGCGCCGTAAAGCGATTGTTCCAGACCGTTTCCAAGCAGCGACAGAGATGTGTTACGAATTTGTTCACGACATGTCACTCAGTACTTTGGGACCCGCAGGTAAAGGATTCTTTCCGTTTATCTTTTCCCTGTTTTTCTTTATTCTTACCGGGAATTATTTGGGGCTTTTGCCATTTTCCTTTGCCTTTACCAGTCACATTGTTGTTACGGTAACATTGGCATTACTCGTCTTCATTATGGCAATTATCGTTTCCTTTAAGTATCAGGGGTTGAAATTTTTTGCTCATTTCATGCCCGAAGGTGCGCCTGTTGCTATGGCGCCCTTACTTGTACCTATAGAAATTCTTTCGTATCTTTCACGGCCTGTAAGCTTATCAATCCGTCTTTTTGCCAATATGGTGGCAGGACACGTTATGTTGATTATGTTTGCAGCGTTTACCATTATGTTGGCTTCAAGCTTTTTAGGTGTTGCTATTGGTGGCTTTTTAGGTATCTTTCCAATTGCATTAAATATAGCTCTGATCGCTCTTGAATTACTGGTTGGCGCATTACAGGCCTATGTTTTTGCCATTCTTTCCTGTATGTATTTACGGGAAGCGATTGGTCATTAATTGATTTGGCTTAACAGGTTATCTCTTTAATACAAGGATTTTTTCAAATGGATCTTCATCTTGTTGCTGCAGCTAAGGAAATAGGCGCTGGTCTTGCTGTTATTGCGCTTTCTGGTGTTGGTATTGGTATTGGCAATATTTTTGCAACTCTGGTCAGCAGCATCGCACGTAATCCAGCATCCCGCCCACACGTTTTTGGTCTTGGTATGTTGGGATTTGCTCTCACAGAAGCAGTGGCTCTTTATGCTTTGCTAATCGCCTTCCTTATTCTGTTTATGTAAGAGGGGGATCTTACGTGAGACGCTTTTCAGCCTCTTTCTTCCGTCTGGCTGCGTCTCTCGTGGCAGGTGGATGCCTAGGTCTGCTATTGGCATCCGTAACGGCCACGAACGCCATGGCCGCCGGCATGCCGCAGATGGATTTTTCAAATAGCCTGGTATTAGCGCAAGCACCTTGGTTATTAGTAATATTTTTTATCCTGTTTTTAACCGTAAAAGGAATTGCACTTCCTCGGGTCGAAAACGTTCTCGTTAATCGACGCCAACGGATTGATCAGGATCTCGAATCAGCACGTCAAGCGAAAGCTCAGGCGGATAAAGCTGTAGAAAATCTAATTAAATCACGTAATGAAGCGGCTGCAGAAGCACAAGCGAATATTGATAATATTATTAATCAATCTCGCGCTGCTGCAAATGAGAAGCTTCGTGAAGTAACAGCCCGTTTGGATCAGGAGATGCAACAATCGGAAAACCGTATTGCTGCAGCGCGTAATGATGCTTTAAAGCAAATTGATCAAATATCCAAAGAAGCTGCGCAAACTTTGCTACAGCAACTTTTGGGTGAAAATATTGATCAAACCATTTTGGATAAAAAAATTCACCAAGTTATAACAGCTAAGTCATAGTAGGCAGGACAATATGCTAGAACTTCTTCATGAGCCCCATTTCTGGTCTGCATTGGCTTTTGTTTTATTCTTTGTTTTTTTTGGTAAAAAAGTCTGGAAACCATTGGTTGCAGCGTTGGATAATCGCGCAGTAAAAATTCGCGAGGAGTTGGACGAAGCAACCCGTCTCCGTCGTGAAGCTGAAGAAATTTACACCGCTGCACAAAAAGAACGTGAAGCCGCAGCTGCGGAAGCAGAAAAGATGCTAAAACTTTCTCAGCAAGAAGCTCAACGTATTGCAGAACAAGCACAAAAAGATTCTGATGATATGATTCGTCGACATGAAGAGATTGCAAAAGTTCGTCTTATCTCTTCGGAACATGAAGCTATTGCTTCGGTTCGTCGTGAAGCAGCAGATATTGCGGTTAAAGCTGCTCAAGAAGTCATTGCTTCAGTTCTTACCGGTGAAAAAGATAAAGTTCTGATCAATCGTGCTATTGATGAGCTTCCAAAAGCTTTTACCAAAAATCGTAACGCAGCTTAATTTAAAAAAACCGTCTTGTTTCAATGAGCAATAAACTTTCCATCATTGTCACTGTATTAAACGAGGCGGATAATATTTTTCCAGTTTGTCAAGAAATCTCTAATGTTTTGTCAAGGCTTGGAACGACTGAAGTAATTTTTGTCGATGATGGTAGCACGGACAAAACGCTTGAATATTTGCTCAAAGTTCGTGAAACGTTAATCCCATCCTTAGTAATTTTATCACATGACCATCAAATAGGAAAAAGTGCTGCATATCTCACAGCTATCGAAGCAGCCTCTGGCAAATGGATTGCTACGTTGGATGGTGATGGTCAGGATGATCCAGAAGATCTAATTCCATTATGGAAAATTGCCCAACAAACTTCTGGAAGAGCACCATTAGTTGTAGGTGTTCGGTTAAAACGTCATGACAATTTTTCAAGACGATTTGCAACACGCTTTGCCAATAATTTACGTCAAAGTTTGTTACATGATGGTTGTCCTGATACCGGTGCACCAATAAAGATTTTTCTTAGAGAAGACTTTTTACGTTTACCGCATTTTGAAGGATTACATCGCTTTTTACCAGCTTTATTAACCCATTATGGGGTTCCTTTAATCTGTCATCCAGTCCATCATCGCCAGCGGTTACATGGACATTCCAAATATACGAATTTTAATCGTGCTATTGTTGGTATTCGTGATCTTCTGGGAGTAATGTGGTTGCGAAACCGGATTCGCCTACCAAACAAAATTACTCGACATTAGTAATTACAGGTTACAATGACCTCATCAAATCTGACTGAAAAGTTTTCATCCTTGAAGGCAAGTCACTATTTATGGCTTGCCTTGTTTGTATTTATGCTGTTTCTTCCCAGCCGTGCTAGCTTACCGCCTCTAGATCGCGATGAAGCAAGATATATGCAAGCAACTTCACAAATGTTGGAAAGCCATAATTTTATTGATGTCCGTTTTCAAGATAAACCGCGTTATTTGCAACCTGCTGGGATTTATTGGCTAGAAGCAATAGCGGTTAAAATAACTGGGACAGAAAAAACAAAAGCATTATGGCCATATCGTATTCCATCTTTGCTGGCCGCTACGGGTTCTGTTCTGCTAACTGCATGGATTGGCAATTTACTTTTCGATTCTCTTGTCGGTTTTCTTGGAGGTGTTTTATTAGCTTTTTCAGTTTTGCTTGCTGCTGAAGGGCGTATGGCAACAATTGATACGACATTACTTTTTTTTATTCTACTTGCTCAAAGTAGTTTGGTCCGTGCTTGGCTTAATCGATTTCAAAAAATCTATCTTCCGATTTCAGTAGCATTAATTTTCTGGATCGCTATTGGATGTGGTTTGATGCTAAAGGGGCCGGTTGTTCTAATACCAACGCTTGGCACATTGTTTGCTTTATCCATAATTGATCGAAATAAACGTTGGTGGCAGCATCTAAGACTAAATTGGGGGTGGCTAATTTCACTTTTAATTGTCTTACCTTGGTGCATTGCGATTGGTGTGGTTAGCCATGGACAATTTTTTTCGAATTCGGTTGGTACGAATTTCCTTGGAAAAGTAGCATCTGGTCAACAAGCACATGGTCTGCCACCCGGTTATTACATTTTAATATTCCTTATTTCCTTTTGGCCCGGATCCGTATTCACAGCATGGGCACTTCCTTTTTTCTGGAAAGAACGGAAATCAGAATCTGGAAAATTTCTACTGTGCTGGATTATTCCTCATTGGCTGGTTTTTGAAGCTATTGCTACCAAATTACCTCATTATGTATTACCAACTTATCCAGCAATTGCTATTTTTACCGCTGCTGCTGTAGTAAAGATATCCAATGAATGGAAAGGTCCCACCGCAAATTGGGGAAAAATATTACTTTGGGCCTATATCTTTCTATGGGCTTTAGCGGGGATAGCATTATCCGTTGGAGGGATTTGGATTTATCATCGCTTTACAGGTAAAATTTCATTACCCGCTCTAGCTACAGGGGCAGGGGTAATAATCCTCATTAATCTTGTAATTTTTTGCTTATTTAAAAATAAGATTCAAAAAGCGGTCTTAGCTGCAATTGCGACAGCCATTGTTGTTTATCTAGAACTCTTCACCATTTTAATCCCTGATATGCGTAACGTTTGGCTTAGTCAAAAAGTAGCGCATATGGTTGATGCTCTTAAACCTTGCCAGAATAGTATTGTTGCCTCAGCTTCTTATTCTGAACCAAGTTTAGTTTTTCTACTTGGAAAAGACACTCATCTAATTAATCCAGCCGAAACAGTAAAATTCTTGCAAGAAAATAAAGCCTGTGGATTAGGATTGGTTGATAAGCGGGATCAAGACAGCTTTTCTAAATATCTTAAAGAAGAAAATCTCGTTGTAAAACGTCTTGGTCATGTATCTGGTATCAACTATTCAAACGGTAAACGGTTGGATTTAAGTTTATTTCAGGTTGATAATCAGCTAAATCAGTAACTATATTATGTGAAATCAGCCATTATTCATTTATATCTATAATGGCATTTCTGAATATAATTATCCTGCATAAGTATTAATGCGCAGATTCATCATTCTGTACTAAAGAAACCTGTGCTTTTTGTGCAGAGCTTACCGTAATAACACGATATAATGTTCCATAGCCTTCACCAGCAACCTGACTCATATCAGATGCCAAATTATAAGAAGATTTACCATCTTCATTATTCACTATGGGTATACTCATTACAAAAATCCACTTACCAGTAGGTAAGTGATGAATAACAAATTGCCCATCACTATTACATTGAACCGCAAAACGATAATCTTTTATTCTACGATCCAGATTATCAAATTGATTATATCCTTGAATCTGAGCACGAAGATATTCCACGGTATAAGATGCGTATGGATAATAAAGAATTGTCTGTCCGGCACAAGTCTTCATTTCTCCAGAAGCAGTTCTATAAATCCCCATACCTTCTACAGAAGCATTTCCGATCTGTTTTGACCATTGCATGGATGCTGGATCAAAATTACTTTCAAATTTATATTCTCTAGCAATAGTCAGATTGCTCAAAAGAAGGCCTGTTACAAAAACTGCAATTCCTACGCACCTCATTGATCTTTTCCTTTTTTCCTAATGTCGGAAATGTCTCATACCTGTAAAGACCATTGCAATACCGGCTTCATCTGCTGCTGCAATTACTTCATCATCCCGTATGGAACCACCAGGTTGGATCACAGCCGTAGCCCCTGCTGCAATAGCAGCCTGCAAACCGTCAGCGAACGGGAAAAACGCATCCGAAGCAACGACACTACCTTTGGTTAAAGGTTCTGTTTGTCCAATTGCCTGAGCTGCTTCAAGGCTTTTATGGGCTGCAATTCTTGCAGAATCAACACGACTCATCTGACCTGCACCAATTCCAACCGTTGCCTGATTTTTAACATAAACAATTGCATTGGATTTAACATGTTTTCCAACACGGAAAGCAAAAACCATATCTTGTTTTTCTTGTTCCGTTGGCTGACGTTTAGTAACAACTTTGAATTGTTCTGGACGTCCATTGTCGCGGTTTTGTACTAAAAATCCACCTGCTAATGTGCGTACAACGAAACCTTGCGCCAATGGATCGGGCATAGCACCCGTTGTCAAAAGACGAAGATTCTTCTTTTTCGATAAAATCGCTAAAGCTTCTTCACTAATTTGCGGCGCAATTACGACTTCGCTGAAAATATCAACAATCTTTGATGCCATTGCTCCATCTAATAAACGATTCACTGCGATAATACCGCCAAAAGCAGAAACAGGATCACAACGTAAGGCCAAATCCCATGCATCAGAAAGATTAGAGGCACTCGCTACCCCACAAGGATTCGCATGTTTTACAATGACAACCGTTGGTTCTTCAAATTCAGCTACAGCTTCAAAAGCAGCATCTGCATCATTCAGGTTATTATAAGAAAGTTCTTTTCCTTGCAGTTGTTTTGCCGTTGCGATACCTGGACGATTTTCCGAAGTCGTATAAAAAGCAGCTTGCTGATGCGGATTTTCCCCATAACGCAAAATCTGTTTCTGTTTACCACTTAAGGTAAAGCGTTCAGGAAAATTATTTTTAGCTTCTTGAGCAAACCAAGCAGAAATAGCAGCATCATAAGCTGCGGTCCTTGCATAAGCAGCCTGAGCCCATTTTTTCCGTTGCGTTAGTGTTGATCCACCTTTTTGTGAGAAAACTTCGATAAAATCAGAATATTGAGCAGGATCTGTTAATACAGCAACATGGCTGTGATTTTTAGAAGCAGCACGGATAAGCGCTGGTCCACCAATATCAATATTTTCAATTACATCTTCTTCACCAGCACCCGATGCAACGGTCTCTTCGAAAGGATAGAGATTAACGCAAAGCAAATCGATCGGAAGAATATTATGTGCTTTCATCTGTTCCTGATGGTTCGGTAAATCCCGACGACCGAGCAATCCTCCGTGGATTTGAGGAACAAGCGTCTTCACACGTCCATCTAGGATTTCTGGAAAGCCTGTAAAATCTGAAACATCAGTAACTGTAAAACCAGCTTCGCGAATAGCTTTTGCTGTTCCACCTGTTGAAAGAATCTCAACTTTCTTATCAGCAAGAGCCTTTACTAAATCCATTAATCCAGTTTTGTCTGAAACCGAAATCAAGGCACGACAAATAGGAACCGTCAAATCGTCCATTTTAATTTCCTAAACACAATCTATAGCTTAATTTATAAATTCATTCCATCAATCAGCATTTTCATGCTTATTGGGATGCGCAATCCAACGCCATGTTTTAATTCCTTGACGTGCTAATTCGCGATGCATAATCAATACTGACCATCCTTCTTGTCCAGCTGGTGGATGAGCAATCCTTTTTGCTAGATCTTCCACAATCGTAACCGAACGATGCCTTCCCCCCGAACAACCAACCGCGATTGTTGCATATTTCTTTCCTTCACGAATAAAACGCGGCAAGGTTAGACTTAGCATTTTATAAATCTGATCAACATAAGATGAATAATCAATATCCGCTTCAACGTAATTTTTAACTGCTTGATCTAAACCTGTTTGGGCCGATAGTTCAGGAACATAATGAGGATTACGTAAAAAACGCGCATCAAATACCATATCTGCTTCACGTGGTAAACCACGAGGAAATGCAAAAGACATTAATGAAAGTGTTAAAGGATTTCTTGCCTCATCCTTGCCATGTCCATATCGCGTTTCTACGAGTAAGCGTAATTCAGGAGGTGGTAGGTCAGAAGTATCAATAACTAGATCAGCTGCATGAAGTAGCGGTTCCATCAATTTGATTTCAGCCTCTATGCCTTCATTGATCGTGCCATCACGCGTTGCCATTGGATGTCGACGACGCGTTGCAGTATAACGCCGTAATAATATTTCAGTTTCGGCTGTAGCATAGATCAATTGTACATCTAAAGAAGGATCCATACGTAAACGCCCAAGTAAGGCAAGAACGGCATGTGCTTCGAATCCAGTTGTCCGCGAATCGACACCAATAACCATTGGTCCTTCGATTTTTTCAACAATATCGCTTATGACTTCCAAAGGTGCATTATCAATTAGCTCATAACCGAGATCTTCTAGATCACGTAAAATAGAGAACTTACCTGCACCAGATAAACCCGTCACAAATAAAATTTGGCGTTTATTATCGAAGGAAGATTCTTTCATTATAAATGTAAATCAATCTTTAAAGAAATTGTTTGGAATAATTAACATATTTTTACGTATGATAGCAATCTTGTATCCTTAAGCTTCTTAAGTGTTTTCCAAAAACAAGCGTCAACCCATAAATTCCGATACTTAATAAACTAATCCAAAAAGAAACAGGCCAATCCATGAGCCAGGACAACCATAAACCACCCCACGATTCGCTTAATGCAAGCAAAATGGATAGTCCTATACCTGCCCATATAGTCTTACTTATCCGCAAGGCAACCGCTGCCGGTCCAACCATGAGCGAAAAAACTAATAAAATTCCTGTTATTTGAACGCAAGCGGCTGTTACCAAAGCGACAATCATCAAAAAGATCGTAGAAACCAGACGAACAGAAATCCCCTGTGCTTGTGCCAAATCAGGTTGCAAAGAAACAAACAATAATGGCCGCATTAGAAACCCCATTGCCAGGCAACAACAACAGGTTAGAAAAATCAGCCAATATAATGTCGAATAGGTCACCCCAAAAACATTGCCAAATAGCAAACTACTGATCTGCGTTGCATAATGGGTATAAAAATGCAGAAACAACAAACCCAATCCTAATGAAGCAGATAAAATCAATCCTATAGCAATATCACGATCTTTTAACTTTGCCCCAATTTGACCCATCCATATCCCTGCCATAACATTAAAGATTATTAGACCAAGGAAGGGCGGTAAACCGATAAGACTTGCTCCGGTTGCACCTGCAAATCCTATATGTGATAATGCATGGCCTGCAAAAGCTTCTCTGCGGATTAATAGAAAATAACCTATCAATCCCACAATAATAGAAACAACTCCTGAAGCAACAAAAGCGATTTTCATGAATTCAAGCGCAAACATTCACAAATGCCTTATCTATCCATATTAGGTAAAGCTCGTAACAAAGATACGATTTTCTGCTTTTATTACCTGCATAGGGGTTTGATATAAATCCGTCAAAATCTCAGAAGTGATTACTTCTTTTGCTTTTCCTAAAATAGCCGTTTTGTTCCCAAGACACAAAACCTGATCAATTATGTTGACAAGAGGATTAAGATCATGGGTCGATAAAAAAACGGTAAGCTTTTGCTGTGATTGGATATGTTTAATTAAATTTAAAATATGCTGCGTCCATTTAGGATCAATATTATTTAATGGCTCATCCAAAATCAAAATATTTGGTTTTCCTAACAATGCCTGTGCAAGAAGCAAACGCTGTCTTTGTCCTCCTGATAACTCTGTCAAGGGCTGTTGCGCTAAATCCTTTGCATCAACTAATGCCAGAACACGGTCGATTTCTTTTTGATCTTCCCGAAACAAAAAAGGAATACCAAGGCGATTTCCACGAATAGCCGTTGCAATAAAAGCTCTTCCTGTCAAATTAAGCGGAAAGATATCCCTTTGCTGAGGCACATACCCAATTTTTCCTCTGATTTTGATTGGAGATTGCCCTAAGACTTCTAATTTTCCATGAGAATATGGAATGTTGCCAAAAAGACATTTAAAAAATGTTGTCTTCCCAGCACCATTGGGACCAAAAACGCCAACAAATTGACCTTCCTTTATTGAAAAATCAAGACGATCAAAAATAATTTTCGAACCAATCCGAATCTGTAATTCCTTACAGGAAACAGCATTCATTGTTTTATTTTCGGTAAAGCTGCCTCAATTTTACTTAAGGTATCGTTCATCCATTGTTGATAAGACATTCCTTCAGGCATGGTTTCTGAAACGCCAATAATTGGGATATTGGCTTGATTGGCAATCTGTTTTAACCGATCTGTTTCAGGTGTTATTACCTGTGCATTATAAAAAAGTAATTTAATCTTTTTCTGCCTAAGATCATCTTCAAACTGAGCAACCTGACGAGGAGAAGGTTCACCGCCATTCATGATTACCCATTGGAAATTTTGTTCTCCCATTTCAAAACCCAATTTCTCAACCATTATGCCACAAACAGGTTCTGTTGCAGCAACGAATAAACCTAAATGCTGAGATTTAATCGTTTCTATTCTTTTCTTTATTTTTGTTAGTTGGTTTGAAAATTGTGCCAGATTTGCTTCAAATAAATTTCTATTTTCAGGCATAAGATCAATATATTGTTTCGCAAGATATTGAGATAATTTTTGCATCCCATCAATATCATACCAAAGATGAGGGTTATCCCCCATTTTTTTACCTAATATATCTTGTGCCAAAATAATTTTAGGACGGTTCTGTGTTTGATGGCTCAATAAACGGTCAGCCCAGGCATCATACCCAACACCATTTATAATAACCAATTGCGCTTTTGTCAGCGCGTAACCTACACTCGGCGTAAGCTCAAAAGAATGAGGATCTTGATCGGGATTACTCAAAATAGTGGTAACATGAACATGCACCTCGCCAATCTGTTTGGCAATATCGCCATACATGTTTTCTGCAGCTACGATAAATATCGGCTTAGCAAATAGGGGTGTTCCCCATAACAAGCTTATAAAAAGTGCAATATAGATAATAATCTTTTTATAAAAAGCTTGAGCAATTGATGACATATTTAGCGTGTCAATAAGTTAGAGTTAATGAAAAAATTATACTGGGCCCCCGGTATGCCAACCTATCCAGCCTAGTAATGCCAATACGAAAATTAGTCCAAGATGCAAATATCCTAGACATTTAAGATTCAATACAGCAACGTAATATTTATCACGTGGTATTTTAAGTTCTGGAATCATTGCACATTTCCTAACTAAGCGGCATCAATTATCAAATTTACCAGATAATAATTTTTTTTCAATTACCTTTAAGAATCCCCTCTTTGAAAGGATTCTTAAACAATTATCGATTTGCAAGCCGGTTTTCTAACTGAGGCAAAATTTCAAACAAATCGCCGATAATCCCATAATCAGCAACCTTAAAAATAGGTGCATCAGGATCTTTGTTAATAGCAACAATAATTTTGCTATCTTTCATACCGGCTAAATGTTGGATCGCTCCAGAAATACCCACCGCTATATAAAGTTGCGGTGCAACAATCTTACCCGTTTGTCCAACCTGATAATCATTGCCAACATAACCTGCATCTACTGCAGCACGAGATGCACCAATAGCAGCATCTAGGATATCAGCTATTTTTTCAAGCATTGCAAAATTAGCGCCGCTTTGCATGCCACGACCACCCGATATAATAACACGAGCAGATTCGAGTTCTGGACGATCAGATTTAGTGACTTCCACCGATACAAATTGCGCTAATGCTTTTTCTGAATGCGCTACTTTGGACAATGCTTCGATACTCGCTTGCCCGCCTTCATCAGAAACGGGTTCAAAAGCTGTCCCACGAATAGATAACAGTTTTTTATTATCGCTGGATTTTACAGTTGCCAAAATACTACCCGCATAAATAGGACGGACAAAAGTATTTTCGTTCACAACTTCGACGACATCGGTAATGGGTTGCACATCCAACAAACCAGCAACACGTGGTAGGATATCTTTACCTTCGGCATTTGCAGAAACCAAAATATAATCATATGTTTCCGCTATAGATAAAATCAGATCCGTTACAGGTTGTGCCAACATATGGGCATAAGCTTCATGGTCAGCGACCAGAACCTTGGTTACACCTTCTAATTTCGCAGCTTTTTGAGAGAGCTCGGATAGATTATGCCCCACCAGCAAAGCATGGACTTCACCAAATTTTTTAGCTGCCGCAATCGTTGAACGACTCGTTGAACGGATTTGGTTTTCTTCATAACTCAGCAGAACTAACGCTGTCATAACTAGATCACCTTTGCTTCGTTTTGAAGTTTTTCGACCAATTCCTCTACCGAATTCAGGATAATTCCTTCCCGAGATGTCGAGGCCTCTTTTACCGAAAGCATTTCCAAACGTGTTGTCGTTTTAATATCCATATCGCTTAGTGCGATGGTTTCTATCGGTTTTTTACGTGCTTTCATAATATTCGGCAAAGAAGCAAAACGTGGCTCATTCAACCGTAAATCCG
The DNA here is from genome assembly GCA_945266285.1 of uncultured Commensalibacter sp. Classification (GTDB taxonomy): domain Bacteria; phylum Pseudomonadota; class Alphaproteobacteria; order Acetobacterales; family Acetobacteraceae; genus Commensalibacter. The sequence goes on along the minus strand of CALYOP010000002.1, from coordinate 184,623 downwards.
TCGTAATCACCGCAGGTAAGGTCAGATCAAGAATCTGAACGCCTTCATCAATTTCCCGATGAACCCGAGCTTTGTCAGAAGTCAATTCTAGTTTGCTAACAAAAGTTCCTTGTGACCAACCCAATAAACCGGCCAAAATCTGACCCGTTGCATTGGTATCATCATCTGATGCTTGTTTACCCATTAAAACCAGATTGGGTTGTTCTTTTTCTACAATTTTCTGAAGGATCTTTGCGATTGATAAAGGTTCCAGTAATTCATCTGATGTAATCAGAATAGAACGGTATGCCCCCATCGCCATTGCTGTACGAAGTGTATCCTGACATTTAGCCTCACCAATGGATACAGCAACAATCTCCGAAACGATATTTTGCTCTTTTAAACGAACAGCTTCTTCTACCGCTGTTTCATCAAAAGGATTCATAGACATTTTTAAACCATCGGTTTCAACGCCGGAATTATCCGATTTGACCAAAGGTTTTATGTTTGAATCAACAACCCTTTTTACAGGAACCAGTACTTTCATAACGCCCTTTCTTTTTCCGAAAAGCTATGCTTTGTCACAACTTACATGCCACCTGGATAGTTTGGCCCGCTTCCCCCTTCAGGGGTTTCCCAATTAATATTCTGCGTTGGATCTTTGATATCACAAGTCTTACAATGTACACAATTTTGCGAATTAATTTGCAGCGTAGGTTCTACATCAGCGTTAACCACTTCATAAACAGCTGCCGGACAATAACGCGATTCTGGAGATTTAAAAACATCCCAATTAACCGTCTTCCAAATGGCTTCATTTTTTAATTTCAAATGAATTGGCTGATCATCACGATGATCAATATTTGCTAAATATACTGAAGATTCACGATCAAAAGTAAGTTTATTATCTGGTTTAGGATAACAAACAGGTTGTGACATATCCGCTGGGTCTAATTTTGTATTATCCCCTTGACGATGATGAAAAGTCCAAGGAACCTTTCCACGCAACATGCTATCAATACCTGTATAGACCGTTGCTAATTTTGCACCAAATTTAGCAAAAGAAGGACGTATGTTCCGCACCGAATAGAGCTCTTCCCATACCCAGGATTGTTGCATTCTTTTCTGATAATTGACCGGTTCTATTTGCGCACTATTTAAAGCTTCGGCAATAGCTTCAGCAGCAACCATACCCGATTTCATCGCCGTATGTGTGCCTTTGATTTTTGGCATATTAAGAAAACCAGCCGCATCACCAACTAATACACCACCTGGAAAAGACAATTTTGGAATAGATTGAAATCCACCTTCAGAAAGTGCACGTGCACCATAAGCTATTCTGCGGCCACCTTTAAAATGCTTCTTTAAAGCAGGATGCATTTTAACCCTTTGTGTTTCACCAAATGGTGACAACCAAGGATTAGCATAATCTAAACCAAGCACAAATCCAAAAGAAACTAAATTTTTACCAAAATGATAAAGCCAGGAACCCCCATAAGTATTATCATCCAATGGCCAACCAAAACTATGTTGCATATAGCCTGGAAAATGAAGATCCGAAGGAATTTCCCATAATTCCTTAATACCAATACCATAAGTCTGCGGATCGGATTTTTTCCGTAAATTATAATGCGATATTAATTTTTTCGATAAAGAACCTCGGCAACCTTCAGAAAAGATTGTATATTTGGCACGTAATTCCATTCCAGGTGTAAAATTAGATCCTGGTTTACCGTCTTTATCCAGTCCCATATCACCGATCAAAACACCCATAACTTGATTATCTTCGATAATCAGATCACTGCCTGCAAAACCAGGATAAATTTCGACACCTAACGCTTCGGCTTCACTTGCAAGCCAACGACAAAAATCGCCCAAGCTAATGATATAATTTCCCTCATTAACCATATTAGGCATCATCCAATCGATGATCGGAATCTGTATCGATTTACGATCGTTGAGCAGATACATTATCCGCTCTTTTTTAACAGGTGTTTCTAACGGAGCACCGCGTGAATTCCAATCTGAAAAAAGCTCTTTTAACGCAGTCGGTTCTAGAACGGCTCCCGATACAATATGCGCCCCAATTTCAGAAGCTTTTTCGATTAAACAAATCTGTGCAGAAGGAGCCAATTGTTTCAATCGGATTGCCGCAGAAAGACCAGATGGTCCACCGCCCACAATCAAAACATCAAATTCCATTTTTTCGCGTGCACTCTCGCTCATTCTATTTATCCTGTTATAAAAAGAATCAAACCTTTTTAAACAAGGTTTGGAGTTTATTACTGTTGTTAAATTGAATCTAAAAAATTTGTTAAACTATGGCGATGGAGGAAATGCAAGTTCTTGCTTCGCGCGCCAGGTATCGTCCACATAATTTAAAATTAAAGTGCGTCGAATCCCTTTCATGGGACGGCGTTGGTAACCATGCCACGTATCATTCGACGGAATAAAAAGGAAAGCGGAATTAAATTTCCCTAAACTTCTTCCAAAAGATTTTCCATCTGGGGTCATAATATCAGTTCCCCATTCTTCAGAGCCTGGTGCGGTCGATAAGGAAAGCAAAAAGGTAAGTTTTTTAGCGCCAATATCTGTATGTGGTTCTAACCAGAACCCTTCTTTATCTAGGCACAATTCTAACCGCAACCAGGTATTATCTAAACTAGCACCTGTTAAACGGGTAAATACATCTCGCGTTTCTTTTGCTTCAAACGCTTGTGCCAAAGCAGCACAGCCCATATCTTCATCCTGTTTTTGTTTATCAACAAATACACGATACTGATTATGATATTCTCGTCGACCTTTTATATCCCCAGAAATGGCTTCGCTACCCGGATCCCATTTCAACAAAGATTTGCAGATATAATCAGGAAGAACGTTTTCAATACTCCAATGCGGATAGGGATGCGGATCAAGACTGGCGTTCTCAAGTGCAGAGCGAATATGAATCGCAGCATTTTCAGAGTATTCTTGTATATCAGTCATGGGTCATAACTCATTCATATAGCTTGCGCATGACGTTGAGGCGCAACATGATAATAAATATCAAAAAGAACCGCGATATTTCTCAACAAGGGACGTCCTGCTTCTGTTACTTGGATCGTGTAATCAGAAAGCTTAACCAATCCATCGGATTCAAAAGAACGCAAATTTTTTAATATATTATCAAATAAAATTTCCGTCTGATTATGTTTACGCGCTATTTTTTTTAAATCAACGCTTAAATCACACATTAACCGTTCGATGATATCCCATCGCATACGATCATCATCATTACGTGCTACCCCACGGATAATAGGAAATCCACCGCGTTCTATAGCTTTTTTGTAATCCACTGGTGCCGTAACGTTTTGAACAATTCCCGTAGGTAGTATAGAAATGGCTGACGCTCCAACACCAAGTAGAACACGGGCTTTATCAACAGTATAACCTTGAAAATTACGGTGTAAGGTACCATTTCTTGCGGCTTTACTCATTTCATCATGCGGTAAAGCATAATGATCTAAACCAATTGGATCATAACCCGCTTTAATAAGTTCTTCGTCAATAATTCTTCTTTGCTCAAAACGCTCTTCCATCGTAGGAAGCTTTTCACCTTCCAGTAAGGTTTGGCGTTTAAATTTCCATGGCACATGAGCATAGCCAAAAACAGCAAGTCGATCGGGCTGTAAACGAATTACAGATTGAATTGTATTTCGTGTACTTTGTAAGGTTTGGTTCGGCAAACCATAAATTAAATCAATATTAACTGATTGAATTCCTACTTGCCTTACAGCCTGAATACAGCTTTGTGTTTGTTCCCAACTTTGTATACGTCCGCAAGCCTTTTGTACACGGTCATCAAGATCTTGTACACCAACGCTAACTCGAGTCGTTCCACAAGCTTCTAACATATCTGGATAATCTAGTGGAAAATGACGAGGATCCAATTCAATGGATATTTCAGCATTTTCTGACACAAAAAAACTTTCCCGAACAAAAGACATAATTTTTGACATTGTCTTTGCCGGAAGTGTAGTTGGTGTGCCACCACCCCAATGAATAAAGTTAACCGTCCGCCGTGTTTTTAGTGTCGCGGTCAGACGTTTTAATTCTTCGATTAATAAGTCCCCATAGGCTTCACGGGCCTCTTCGCGTCGCATTACCAAAGTGTTACAAGCGCAATAACGACATAATTCGTCACAAAAGGGAACATGCAGATAAAGAGAAACAGGCTCCTCCACAGAAAGAGCCTGCAACCATTTTGTATAATCTTTACTATTAACAGCATCAGAAAACTGAACTGCTGTTGGATAGCTGGTATAACGCGGTACATTTCCTTCATACCGCGCTATACGGTTGAAGGAAATTGCTTTGTTCACACCGTTCTCGCGTAATTAGAAACGATAAGCGATACCACCTGCAACAACGGTTGGGTGCAAGGAAGTACGCGCATCAATTCTGTTCGGTGCATCATTAAGATGAGCACGTTGATTTAACAGCATTTGCTTTGCATCAACGTTAACAAACCAGTTGCCAACCACTTGGTAATCGAAACCAACGTTAAAGGATGGACCAACGGTTGTTTCCAGGTCGATCTTCTTAATAATTCCACCACCTGGCTTTGTATTATGCCAGAAAGCAACGGTCAAGCCAACACCAACATATGGATTAAAGCGATGATGTGGCAAGAAGTGCCATTGTGCGGTCAATGTGGGTGGTAAAATCCAGCCTTTACCGACATTTACATTACCAGCAGCGGTTCCTTTGGCACGGATCTTATGATGTGTGCTGGTTGCAATCAATTCAAAAGCAAGATTGTCAGTTACAAAGTAATTAACAGCCAGTTCTGGCATTACCTGATTGTTAGAGGTGACACGACCACCAACAGAAGTTTTGCTGCTGGTATTATTAGTGATAACGCCTACAGCATTCAAATGAATAACAAAATCACCTTTTCCATAACCAATTTTGGTAATACCATTGCATGTTTCAAAAACACCACAATGACCACTATGTGTCGGCTGAACTGAAACATTAGTGTTGTAAGCCGGTGCATTTGCTGGAGCAATCGCCGTTGCTGGAGCAGCAGAAACTTGCGCATAGCTAGACAATGGGGAAAGAACTGTCGCACTGACAGCCAAAGCCGCAAAAGAACGGAATGATTTTTTCATCGAATAAACCTTACGGGTTAGGTAAAACTATGTCGAGTTAATAAATTTTACTTTTCTTTTAATCAATAATTATCATGCATTGTTTCTAATTACACCTATCACCTGTGTTATAAAAGCAACAATTTTTTATCGTATATTTATATTGAAATATAGAGCACTGAATATATTGTATATATTTAACCTATTGAAAATATATCATTTATTTTGTTTGCTTGATCTATGATCAATACTTCTGCTCACTCCATAAAACAGAAATACAACACTTGATTTTGCTCAAAGATTACAAATCAGAATCACATACCTCAAAAATATAGAATCGTTGTCATGAAGAAATAAGCTTACCCGCATGACCTTTCGAAGCGTTTGGCAAAGTAATGACAAAACTTGCACCAATTACTTGACCATTAGAATCATGTAAATTTTCCGCTCTAATTGTTCCTTTAAGGGCTTTAATAATTTGCCGACAGATCGATAAACCTAATCCGGAATGATGACTTAAATCCTCATCATTAGGTCGTTCCGTATAAAAGCGTTCAAATATGTTCGTCAGTTTATTTTCAGGAATACCTGTCCCCTCATCGCGAACAACGATCTGGATTTGATTTTGATATAACGAGGCTTCCAAGGTAATGACCCCATTCGGCGGTGAAAAAGATGCTGCGTTACCGATCAAATTACGTAAAACCTGAACCAATCGATCTTCAATTGCTAAAGCTTTTAACGGATGTTGTTTATCCTCCTTGACCTTTACGACAATTTTTGGACCATTTTCTTTACGTGTCGCTTCATTCATATCAGCAAGCAAATGAAATATTGGAGCAATTGCTACAGGTTCAGGTATTAAACGCGATATTTCAGATTCAATACGGCTTAAGGTTGCAATATCCGTAATTAATCGATCAAGCCGATTAACATCATCCGTAATAATAAATAGTAATCTTTTTCGATGGCTATCACTCGATACCCGAGGAAGCAATTCAATTGCTGACCGAATTGAAGAAAGTGGATTTTTTAACTCATGGCTGACATCTGCTGCAAAACGTTCAATCGCATCCATTCTGACCCATAAAGCTCTTGCACTATCCTGCAAAGTGCGAGCAAGGTCACCAATTTCATCACGTCGGGCCAATAAATGATCAGGAACGACCTTACCCCGACTAAGCGATTCTCGCATAATATGTGCTGACATTACCAAACGCAGCAAGGGTCTTGCAATCGTTAGAGAAAGATACCAGGACATTAAAACCGTAATTGCTAACGCCAACAGAAAAAGCATCAAAATTGATGATCGAACCGCGAAAAGCGAACGATCAACATTTTTTGCCTCACGGGTTAGCTGGATTACCCCAATTATTTTTCCTTTATAAATAATCGATTCCGCAACGGTGATAAATAAACGATGACCTGCCGTTCTGCGAATATAAGGGGGTATTTCATCCTCTTTGTTATCCGCATTATCCGTTTTCCCTAAAAAACGAAAACTTTGTTTACTGTTAGGGATGATATCCGGATCAGCATTGACCCCTAAATTTTTTATTTTCTGACTGTTTGAATAAGGTAGCCATTTCAATAACATATCGTATACCCGTTCCAATAGGGTATCGTAGCTATTACTTTTGGCTTCTTCATCAATAAAAGGGATTAAAGAATCTTGAGAAGCGTTTTTGTTTTTAAGCGGGTAATTGCTAATCTTGTCTTTTTCCAAAGATGCCATACGGCTATCAACAACCAGTTGTCCACCAGGAAAATACAAACTAGCATGGGCATTCGGACTCGGTTCGATCAAACTCAGCAATAATGGGCGCGCCAATTCAATAGAAATTTCACCTTTTTCATCTTGATCATCCTGCCAACGGCCGTAAAGATCTTTGTTAAACAGTGATGATTTATTTGATTTTTTTACAATCGCACTTTGTCTTAAAGCACCCGCATATATCTTAGCCTGCTCACGCAACGCCAAAACTTCCGCTTCCAAAAGACTGTTTTGAAACAAGTTCAAATAAAGCAGCATGGCGACCAAAACGACCAATGGCAACGCATTAACTAATAAAATGCGTCGCATCAAAGGCGAAATAAAATGTCTTTTATATTTAATATAGGCGGCCTGTGCGTCTTTATTAAAACGAACAAAACAATGCCTTACTCTTCTGAAAAATGTAAAAAGCCTAGAAATTATCCACCAACCCTTGCTAAGCTATTCTTCTTTATAACGATAACCAATACCATAAAGTGTTTCTATCTGATTGAATTCATTATCAACCTGACGGAATTTTTTGCGGATACGCTTTATATGACTATCAATGGTTCTATCATCGACGTAAATATTTTCACCATAAGCCGCATCAATTAATTGATCACGTGATTTAACGAGACCCGGACGCATAGCCAAAGCTTTGGTCAAAAGAAATTCGGTAACCGTCAGCTGTATATCTTTACCCTTCCATTGGCATTGATGCCGTAAATCGTCCAATGTTAAATTTCCACGCGAAACGACACCTTGATTAACAACCCCCTTGGTTTCTGTCCGATTAGCTTCATTTCGTCGCAATAAGGCACGAATACGCTCTAACAATAATCTTTGTGAAAAAGGTTTTGTAATATAATCGTCTGCTCCCAACCGCAAACCCATCAACTGATCGATCTCCTCATCTTTCGAAGAAAGGATAATCACTGGAATTTGTGATCGGTTTCGTAGGCGTTGCAAAAGTTCAATACCGTCCATTCGAGGCATTTTGATATCGAGAATTGCAAGATCTGCTGGTCTTGACAAAAGCCCTTGTAAAGCGCGTTCACCATCTGTATAGGTTTGCACGATAAAACCGTCGGCCTCTAGCATCATTGCAACCGATGTTAAAATATTACGGTCATCATCGACCAAAGCAATAACTTGTTTCCCTGATTCCATGATTCTCCTCTTTTTCTAGCCATCCATTTCTTGTTTTAAAGCAGCGATATTTACAAGACAATGTTTTGGAATTTATAAATATTTTATAAAATAGTTATAAACACCTTATAATCTATTCTAAAGACCAAATTCTGATAAAGATTTATAATTTTCAGGTCTGGGTAAATAACAATCCCAGAAAAACAGACGATCTTCTAAACGGATAGATATATCATTAATACTCGCATAACGTTCATACATTAGACCATCTGAATCAAAAGCCCAACACTCATTCCCATAAGAACGATACCATTGATTTTTGTGATCATGCCATTCATAAGCAAACCTTACGCCAATACGGTTATCTGAATAGGCCCATAATTCCTTAATCAGTCGGTATTCTAATTCCTTTTTCCATTGGTTTGTTAAAAAGGAAATGATCGCTGATCTTCCATTAATAAATTGATCACGATTTCTCCATCGACTATTCAAACTATAAGCAAGCGATACTTTTTCAGGATTGCAGCTATTCCATGCATTCTCGGCAAGTCTTACTTTTTTTATAGCCGTTTCTTTTGTAAAAGGCGGTATTTGTTTGAACATGTTCCTAAGCAATCGTTCTTGAAAAAACAAGTTTATAGAAATATATTATAAACGTTTAATTCGGAGCAAAAACACAACATTATGTTAGGTAGAAATGAATGAAAGTCGGGTGAATATCCAATATGGATTGACTTTCTATCAAGTTGCATAGAGCATACCTTATTCCAATGTTACAACATCGAAATTAAGAATTGTCATGACACAAGAAACACTTTTGAATCCTTCTTCTGAAGATATTTCTTCATCTGAAACAGAAAAAAATGAAGGGCATGATACAATTTTCAACGACCCTCAAATCAACGTTGAAAATGCTGAAAAAGCTGAATTTTCTAATCAATCCGAAAATACAAAAACAACCGAAAAACAGCTTAGGGCTGATCTCGAAGCAATGAAAGAAAAATGGCTTCGTTCAGAAGCAGAAAACCAAAATCTGCGTGCTCGTCACAAAAAAGAACTGGACGATACCCGTCAATATGCCATTCAGAAATTTGCTCGGGATGTTGTTGATGCAGCTGAAAATCTTCGTCGTGGTGTCGATAGCTTGCCAAAACCTACCGAAAACGAAGATCCTATTCTTACTAAAATGCGTGAAGGTTTTGAAAGCACAGAACGTTCTTTTCTTAACATTCTAGAAAGAAACGGTATTGTCTGTGAAGATCCTACGGGTGCTCCGTTTGATGCGAACAAACATCAAGCCATGTCCGAACAACCTAGTACCGAACATCCGGCTGGAACCGTTATACAAAGCTGGACACCCACATGGACATTAAATGGTCGTTTGCTTAAACCTGCGATGGTTGTCGTCGCCAAAGCAGAACAAGAACCTAAATAATCAGGTAAGAACACCATAAATATTTAATAGGCTTGAATTTAAACAGGGAACGCGATTTTTCGTTTTTGATGTGAAAATAAAATCGAAATTCGCCAATAAATTCCAAAGCCTTTTCTTGTAATACTCAATAAAAATGCGTATATTAGAAACAGATTCATTTCTGCTTTAACCTGTAAAGCAGAAAGAATGAAGATTTTAGGACTTTTAGATGGCGCTTCGGGCCTCAAAAAGTTGCTGTTAAGGAGAAAATTTAATGAGTAAAGTAATCGGTATTGACCTTGGTACAACCAATTCCTGCGTTGCTGTACGCGAAGGAAATGAAACAAAGGTTATCGAAAATAGTGAGGGAACGCGTACAACTCCCTCTATGGTTGCATTTACAGAAAATGATGAAATGTTGGTTGGTCAATCGGCCAAACGTCAAGCTGTTACCAACCCTTCTAATACTTTTTATGCTGTTAAACGTTTAATCGGTCGTCGTTTTGATGATGAGATGGTTAATCGCGATAAAGGATTGGTTCCCTATGCAATTATCAAAGGTGATAATGGCGATGCATGGGTTGAATCACGCAGCAAGAAATATGCTCCATCACAGATTTCTGCTTTTATTCTAGGCAAGATGAAAGAAACAGCAGAAGCATATCTTGGTGAAAAAGTAACACAAGCGGTTATTACTGTTCCTGCTTACTTCAATGATGCACAACGTCAAGCAACAAAAGATGCCGGTAAAATTGCTGGTCTTGAAGTATTGCGTATCATCAACGAACCGACAGCTGCAGCGCTTGCTTATGGTTTAGAAAAGAAAAATAGTGGTACTATCGCTGTATATGACTTGGGTGGTGGTACTTTTGATATTTCCATTTTAGAAATTTCTGACGGTGTTATCGAAGTTAAATCAACCAATGGTGATACCTTCCTTGGTGGTGAAGATTTCGACGCACGTATTATCGACTTTTTGGCAGATGAATTTAAGAAAGATCAAGGGATTGATCTGCGCAATGACAAACTTGCCTTGCAACGTTTGAAAGAAGCTGCAGAAAAAGCAAAAATTGAGCTTTCTTCTTCTAAAGAAACCGAAATTAACCTACCCTTTATTACGGCAGATAGTTCTGGTCCAAAACATCTGGTTATCAAACTAACCCGTGCTAAATTGGAAAGCTTGGTTGAAGATCTAATCAAAAGAACTTTAGAACCCTGTAAAGCTGCATTAAAAGATGCTTCTTTAACAGCTAATGGTGTTGATGAAGTCATTCTGGTAGGGGGTATGACCCGTATGCCAAAAGTGATCGAGACCGTTAAAGAATTCTTCGGCAAAGAACCTGCACGTAACGTTAACCCTGATGAAGTTGTTGCTATTGGTGCTGCTATTCAAGGTGCGGTTCTGAAGGGTGATGTTAAAGACATTCTGTTACTTGATGTAACACCACTTTCTTTGGGTATTGAAACGCTTGGTGGTGTCTTTACGCGATTGATTGATCGTAATACGACAATTCCAACCAAGAAGAGCCAAACTTTCTCAACGGCTGAAGATAATCAAAGTGCTGTTACGATTAAAGTGTTCCAAGGTGAACGCGAAATGGCCGCAGATAACAAATTGCTTGGCAATTTCGATTTGACTGGTATCGCACCAGCACCCCGTGGTGTTCCACAAATTGAAGTAACTTTCGATATTGATGCAAACGGTATCGTTTCTGTTTCTGCAAAAGATAAAGCTACTGGAAAAGAACAACAGATTCGCATTCAAGCTTCTGGTGGTCTGTCTGATGCTGATATTGATAAAATGGTTAAAGATGCAGAAGCAAATGCTGAAGCAGATAAAGCCAAAAAAGAAATGGTCGAAAACCGTAATCATGCGGATATGCTTGTCGCTCAGGTCGAAAAGACTTTGCAAGAACATGGTGACAAAGTAGATGACGCAGAAAAAATCGAAATTGAAGCAGCCATTACCGATGTTAAAGCTGCTAGAGAAGGTTCCGATGCAGCCGCTTTAAAAGCAGCAACAGACAAACTATCTCAAGTTGCGATGAAAGTTGGCGAAGCTGTTTACAAAGCAACAAATGGTGCTGAAAACGCTGCTGGAGCAGCTGGACAAACATCCGAAAAGCCTAATGATGATGTTGTTGATGCTGATTTTGAAGATGTAAGCAACAACGATAAAAAGTCTGTATAATTCATCGCAGGCATCTTGATAGCAAGGATGTTTTGATTATCCTTATTTAAATGGGGCCCGCACTTCTATAGAGAAGGCGGGCTTCTTTTTTATCTTCTCATTCAAGAAAGATTTTAGAGGACTAAAATGGCTAAACGCGATTTCTACGAAGTTTTAGGCGTCAGTCGTACGGTAACGAGTGTAGAATTAAAAAAAGCCTATCGTAAAAAGGCTATGGAATTTCATCCCGACCGTAATCCTGGCAATGCAGAAGCTGAAGCACATTTCAAAGAAGTTAATGAAGCTTATGATATTTTAAAAGACGAACAAAAACGTGCGGCTTATGATCGTTTTGGACATGATGCTTTTCAAAATGGTGGTCCAGGAGCTGGTGGCTTTGGCGGCGGTTTTGGAGGAGGCGGTCTGGGCGATATTTTCGAACAGATGTTTGGGGATATGATGGGAGGTGGTCGCCGTAATGGCGGTCGTAAAGCATCAGGTGCCGATATTCAAATTCAAACCGAAGTCAGCCTGACCGAAGCTTTTTCAGGTATCAAGAAAAAAGTTCACTTCCAAACAAAAGTTTCCTGTAAAAGCTGTAATGGCAGCGGTTCAGAGGATAAAAACGAAGGTAAACAAACTTGCCCAACCTGTCACGGAACGGGTAAAATTCGTGCCCAACAAGGGTTTTTCCTTGTTGAACGTCCTTGTCATAACTGTCATGGAACCGGTCATACTATCCGCAATCCTTGTAAAAAGTGCCACGGAACGGGTCTTGAAAATCAAGAAAGAGAATTGGAAATTATGATACCCGCCGGTATTGATGATGGTACTCGAATCCGTCTGGCTGGTGAAGGGGAAGCTGGAAGTAATGGTTCAGCACCTGGAGATTTATATGTCCACATCATGGTAACACCCCATCCGATTTTTCAACGGGATGGAGCAAATATTTTCTGTCGCGTGCCTGTTAGAATGACGCAAGCAGCCTTAGGTGCAGAAATCGAAGTTCCTATTGTTGACGGCAGTAAAACCAAAATGAAAATTCCCAATGGAACCCAAAGCGGTAAACAATTCCGCTTAAGATCAAAAGGTTTCTCGGTCTTACGTTCTTCTGCACGTGGCGATATGTATATAGAAGTTAGTGTCGAAACACCTCAAAATCTAAGTAAACGTCAAAAGGAATTACTTGAAGAATTTGAAGCAGAAGAACAGAATAACCAAGATAAAGGAAGTCCTGAAACCACAGGTTTTTTTGCAAAAGTAAAAGACTTTTTTGAAGGTAAATCTTAATTTCCATTAAACGAAAGAGAAGAAAATGAATAAAACTCCCGTACGTATTGGTGTGGCTGGTATTTCCGGCCGCGTTGGCCGTCTTTTAGCTGAAGAAATTTCATTATTAAAAAATGCCACTCTTGTGGGAGGGACTGCGCTTTCAAAAGATATCGATCAGCTTCGAGAAAAAACGAATATTTTTGATAAAATCGAACCCCTGATTGAAAAAAGTGATGTTATCATTGATTTCACGAATGCTGTTATTACGCAATATCATGCTGAAGCTTTGCGTAATAGCGGTGTGGCTTGGATTTTAGGAACGACTGGTATTACTCCAGAAACACAGATTCAAATCGATGAAACAGCAAAAACAATTCCTATCGTTCAATCTGCCAATTTCTCACCAGGTGTTACATTGATTACACGCCTTGCAATGCAACTTGCTAAGGCATTACCAGCCGAACAATATGACGCAGAAATTTTAGAAATTCATCATCGTCAAAAAGTTGATGCACCTTCAGGTACTGCTTTAGCAATAGGCGAAGCTATAGCTGAAGGGCGTGGTGTCGATTTATCTGTTGTTCGTGAAATTAATCGTCAAGGTTTCGTCGGAGCACGCAAAGAAGGAACAATTGGTTTTGCTTCCTTAAGAGGTGGGCAGATTGTTGGTGAACATAGTGCGATGTTTATTTCGGATGTTGAAAGAATAACGCTAACCCATGAAGCTTTTGAGCGTCGTATTTTTGCAAAAGGGGCCATTCGCTCTGCTTTCTGGGCAGTAGGAAAACCAAATGGTTTATACGGAATGGGTCATGTTTTAGGTTTGGACGAATACAAAGAAAACGGAAAATGATCAATTTTTTCATTTTTCGCTTGACCTTTTGACCTCAAAGAGGTCTTCTAAGCGCTCAAATCTTTTTCATTTATTAATATGAGACAGCAGAAAACTTATGCGAAACAATGGCGATTTTCTGTTCGCTTCAGAATCAGTCTCTGAGGGACATCCTGACAAAGTTGCAGACCAAATCAGCGATACTGTATTGGATACTTACCTCGCAGCGGATCCAGAAGCGCGCGTAGCTTGTGAAACACTTGTTACTACCAACCAGATTATTCTGGCAGGTGAAGTTCGTGGCCCCCAAAGCATTACCAAGGACATGCTTATTGAAAAGGCTCGCGAAACCGTAAAGGAAATAGGTTATGATCAGGCAGGATTTTCTTGGAAAACTGCCAATGTTCAATTTTTGATGCATGCCCAATCTCCTCATATTGCAATCGGTGTTGATAGTAGCGGAAACAAAGACGAAGGTGCTGGCGACCAAGGAATCATGTTCGGTTACGCAACTTCAGAAACCGACAGTTTGATGCCTGCTCCGATTTATTATGCGCACAAGATTTTGAAAAATCTCCATGATCTGCGCAAATCGGATAACCCAAAGGGAAGAGGTTTTTTACCTGATGCGAAAAGCCAGGTAACCTTACGTTATGTTAATGGAAAACCGGTAGGGGCTACTTCTGTTGTTGTTTCTACACAACACAAAGAAGACATGTTACAAAGTGACATCCGTCATATTGTTCATGATATTATTGTTAAAACACTTCCTGAAGGTTGGATGTGTCCTGAAGAAGAATTTTACGTCAATCCTACCGGTATATTCGTTATCGGCGGACCTGATGGTGATTGCGGTTTGACTGGACGGAAAATCATTGTTGACACTTATGGTGGTGCAGCACCTCATGGTGGTGGTGCATTCTCTGGAAAAGACCCGACAAAAGTTGACCGTTCTGCAGCCTATGCTTGCCGTTATTTAGCAAAAAATATTGTTGCTGCTGGCCTTGCAGATAGTTGCACTTTGCAAATTTCTTACGCTATTGGTGTTTCTCATCCTTTATCCGTTTATGTTAACTTACACGAAACGGGTAAAGATGTTGATGAACGTCAATTAGAAAAAGTTTTACGCGAATTAATGGATCTCTCTCCAAGAGGTATTCGTAAGCATTTGCGTATGAACCGTCCAATTTACAAGGAAACTGCTGCTTACGGACATTTCGGTCGTAAACCTGATCCTATAAAAGACAATTTCACGTGGGAAAAAACCGATTTGGTAAACGACCTGCGTAACGCTTTTAACCGTAAATAATAATGACTGATATTAAAGAAGAGTCCTCTATTTCAATAGGGGTTCTTCATTCTCATTCTAAAGGCGACGAACGTCTCTACGGCCGTCGTCGTGCACATCCATTAAGAGAACGACAGCAGCGATTACTATCCTATTATTTGCCGCGTTTGAAATTTCCAATTTCCTTTTCTGAAACGCCCTATTCTGCTTTTGGCAGGACACCTAAACAAATATGGTTAGAAATTGGTTTCGGTGGCGGTGAACATAGTCTTGCTCAGCATAAAGCAAATCCAGAAATCGGGTATATTGCTTGCGAAGTTTTTGAAAATGGAATTTGCTCACTCTTATCGAGTCTTGCTGATTCTACAAGCGATGAAATGGAAGCTTCTATTCCTGACATGTTGCGTGTTTGGAATGAGGATGCACGTATATTAATTAAAAAATTACCATCCGAATCTATTGACCGTTTATTTTTGATGTTTCCAGATCCATGGCCAAAAGCACGCCATGCTAAACGTCGCTTTGTAAATGCAGACCGTCTGCCATTATTAGCACATATATTAAAACATAAGGCTTATTGGCACATTGCCAGTGATGATCTAACCTATCAAGAATGGGTCAAGCAGGTAATGAGTGACCAACCTTATTTTGAAAAGATTCTGGAAACGACAACAAAACCTCAGGATTGGCCAAATACACGTTATGAACAAAAAGCAATACGCGCAGGCCGAACCCCTATTTACTGGATTTTTCAGAAAAAATAATTTTCAATCGTAACCTTGTTCTTTTGCTTCTTTTTCTGCACGTTCAATTAACTGCTTTTCATTTCTACGTAAGAAAAAGAAGGAAAAAAGGACGACGATAACTCCAAGCACCGCCAGAACGACCCCAAATTTGCCTTCAAGTTTTAATAGCTGTTGTCCAAGATAATAAGCTGCAAAGCTATAACCTCCTGCCCAACAAATCCCACCCATGGCATTATGTAATAAAAAATCCCCCCATGGCATACGATTGGCACCTGCCAGTAAGGCGGTAAAAAAGCGAAGAATTGCTACAAACCGGCCAAAAAATACAACTTTTCCACCATGATTCCTAAAAAGATATTGACCTAATATTAAACGCTCATGCGTTAAACGTATCTTGGAACCATGTTTTTGTAAAAAAGAATAGCCAACTTTATTTCCAATCAAATACCCAAAATTATCGCCCATAACCGCACCTATCACAGCAGAAAGAGCGACATAAAAAATATTAAGATCGGAAGTGGACGCACAATAAATAGAAGTCGCGATTAGCAAACTTTCTGCAGGTAACGGTAGGCCCATGCTTTCAAGCATGATCAATAAACCAACAAAAATATAGGAATAATGGCTATAGTCATGAAGAAGCGTTGTAAAATATTCAATCAGGGTCTTAAATCCATTTTTAAAAATCGAGTTTCGCTTTAGTCCTTTCTTAGCTAAATTAGTACAAATAAAAAAGACTTCTCTGCCTATTATGTGAAAAAGTTTTACTTAAGAGATACGCATGATATCTGACTCTAAAAAAGAACAACCCTGCGGTTCATGGCCTTCACCTTTTACTCCACAAATTGTTACGGGAAAAAATATTCAGTTTTCTGAATTATCAGTCGACGGAAACGATATTTATTGGCTGGAACGACGACCTGAAGCTCAAGGTAAAACGATATTGGTACGTTGGAATAAAGCAGAAGGTTTAAGCGATATCACTTCATCAGAATATGATATTGGCAATCGTGTTCATGAATATGGTGGGGGCGCATATCAAGTAAGAAATCGTACAATCGTTTTTAGTGACCGTACGTCCAATGCGATTTGGTTACTCGATAAAAATCAAAAACCACGTGTGCTTTTTCAAGATTCCTATTTGCGGTTTGCAGATTTTTGCTTAACAGATCATTTTGTTATCGCTATCCAAGAAGATCATCATACAAAAGAAATAAAAAATTCATTAGTCACGATACCGCTTGATTCCACCAATACTTCTAAACCCATTATTTTAATTGATGGTGCGGATTTTTATAGTGCTCCTCGTCTGTCGCCAAATGGGTCACATTTACTTTGGATTCAATGGTCTCATCCTTTTATGCCATGGGAATCAACACAGCTTGGATTGGCAAAACTTGAAAATATTACAAAAGTTATATCCAAAGAAATTATCGCCGGACAAAATCAACAGGAGTCCTTGATCGAACCTGGTTGGCTAAATAATCAACAATTTTTGGTATGTAGTGATCGTAATAATTGGTGGAATTTATATCAAGGAAATACCGATAATCCTTCTAATTCCTTACAAGCAATTGCTCCTATGCAAGCCGAAATAGGACTTCCACAATGGATTTTCGGGCAAAGAAGTTGGTATAAATTATCTTCAGATACTATTATTGCCAGACGCCTTTTAAACGGGATTTCTGAAACAATCTTAATTACAAACAAAAACATAAAATCGGTTGATATGGGACAACCAGAAAATTGTCCTGTTCCTTTTCATGATGGACAGTGGGTTTGGATCAATACCCCTCAAGATCAACCAGCACAAATTGTTTTACAAAACCGTAGCCATCGTCAAATTTTAAAATCAGCCAATAGGGTTAAAATCGCTAAAGATTTTATTTCTGTCGCAGAACCCATTAAATTTCCGACACAGGACGGTCAATCAGCACACGCTTTTTTCTATGCACCAAAACATAAGGATTATTGTCCTTGTCGTGATGAGCTTCCCCCTTTACTTGTCATGGCACACGGTGGGCCCACCGGTCAAAGCTTTCCCAGTTTTAATTCTAAAATACAATGGTGGACCAGCCGAGGATTTGCCGTTGTCGATGTAAATTATCGCGGATCAACGGGTTTTGGACGACCCTATCGTGAAGTATTAAATAAACAATGGGGAATAATTGATGTTCAGGATTGTATTGATGTTTGTCATTATCTAATCTATCAAAAGCATGTTGATCCAAAACGTATCGTGATTCGAGGCAGTAGTGCGGGTGGATTTACGGTATTAACTGCACTCATTCGTTCTGGTATTTTTGCTGGTGGGGCTTGTTTATACGGGGTTGGTGATTTAACAGCACTTGCCCAAGAAACGCACAAATTTGAATCGCATTATTTGGATGGGCTAATTGGTCCTTATCCTCAAGAAAAACAGACTTATTACGATCATTCCCCTTTAACGCATCTTAATCAGTTACGTCACCCATTAATTGTTTTCCAAGGTTTAAAGGATGTCGTTGTTTCGCCTGCTCAAGCTGAATGTATTGTTGAAAAATTAAAGACCAACCAAATACCTTATGCTTAT
Organism: uncultured Commensalibacter sp.; assembly: GCA_945266285.1. Taxonomy (GTDB): domain Bacteria; phylum Pseudomonadota; class Alphaproteobacteria; order Acetobacterales; family Acetobacteraceae; genus Commensalibacter. Next base: position 166,313 of record CALYOP010000002.1, on the reverse strand, counting down.
TACTGTTTTCCTGATGAGGGACATGGATTTAGACAAGAAAACACTATTAATCGTGTTATGGAACTCGAACTTGCTTTTTACGGAAAGATATTAGGATTTAAGCCCTATGGTCTTTCTGAAGATGTTCTTATTCATAATGATAACACTCTTTAGATTTCGAAATCCAGAATGGGCCTGAAGTAAACTTTCTGCCCTTTATTTAATGTTTTCAGGCCTAATGTCATATTTGGAATATGGGCCTCTATTGTATAATCATTTCCAATAGGCTGCAAAATTGCCCGCGTTACAGCCCCCATAGGCCTTACGTCCAAAACAACTGCTTCTGTATATCCCTTTTTTGTTTCAAAAGAAACTGAGACTTCATAAGGTCGAAAATTAACCGTTTTTCCACCAACAGATAAACTATTGGAATCACCGAGAAAATTATAAACAAATTCATTCCGTGGATGATTGTAAATTTCAGCAGGAGAACCAATTTGTTCAATAATACCTTTATTCATGATGACAATACGATCACAGACTTCCATTGCCTCTTCTTGATCATGCGTTACAAAAATGCTGGTTAAATGAATTTCTTCATGTAATTTTGCTAACCACCGCCGCAATTCACGCCTTACTTTGGCATCAAGTGCACCAAAAGGTTCGTCCAATAATAAAACCTTGGGTTCTACTGCCAAAGCTCTTGCCAAAGCAACTCTTTGACGTTGACCTCCTGATAATTCATCAGGATAACGATTGCCAATTTTATCCAATTGAACCATTTCCAAAAGATAACGCGCTTTTTCCAAAATAGTATTTTCAGATAAACGGATTTTACGAGGTTTCATTCGCAAACCAAAAGCAACATTATCCAAAACGGTCATATGACGAAATAATGCGTAATGTTGAAATACAAAACCAACTTTACGATTACGAACGTCGTAACCTTTCATATCCTGTCCCTGGAAACGTATTGTACCACTATCAGGCTTTTCCAGGCCCGCAATAATACGCAATAAGCTGGTTTTTCCACAACCTGATGGCCCTAATAATGCCATCAATTCTCCACTTTCAATTTGCAGATTAATATCATGCAAAACCTGAAAACGATCATACCATTTATTGATATTCTCGATCTGGATAATCATGCGCTTTCCTTTTGTTGAGGATGGCGTTCTAAATGTTTTTCACACCATTTACGCAAAACCAAAACCAGCATCGCCATTAAAAGTAACAATACCGATATGCTAAATGCTGCAACCATATTATATTCGTTATAAAGCATCTCGATATGCAAAGGCAGTGTATTGGTAAGTCCTTGAATATGACCAGATACGACGGATACTGCTCCAAACTCACCCATAGCTCTGGCTGTACTCATTACCGATCCATGTAATAAAGCCCATTTAATATTTGGCAAAGTTACATGCCAAAAAATCTGCCAACCATTTGCTCCTAAAAGACGAGCGGCTTCTTCCTCTTGTGTTCCTTGTTCCTGCATTAAAGCAATTAAGGAACGTGCAACAAAAGGTAGTGTAACGAAAATAGTTACAAGTAAAATGCCAGGAATGGCATAAATAACCTGTAAATGATGTTCGATTAGAAAATTATAAAAGATACTCTGCGAACCATAAAGCAGCGTATAGATCAGACCCACAACAATTGGCGAAATCGAAAAAGGAAGGTCAATCAGCGTCACTAATAGCGTTTTTCCTATAAATTCATATTTGCTAACACACCATGCAGCCATAACACCAAAAATAACATTCATAATCAAAGCAATAATTGTTGCCAGTAAAGTAAGCTTAATGGCTGATAACGCTTCTGGCTCAATACATGCCTGCCAGAAAACTTTTATTCCTTGTGAAAATGCTTCAATCACAACAACCAATAATGGACAAATCAAAACAAGCGCAAAAACAACCCAAGCCAGCGCAATTAGAAAATAATAAGGTTTGATGATTGGCGAAGCGGCTTTCATAAAGGATCTTTCGTAAAAAGAGCCATTGGATGAAAGCGGTTTAAAATCCACAATATACGATTAGGCTTTACGTAATTTTGTATTAAATTAATCAACAATAAAAAAGCAAATGAAACCAATAAAATCAGAATGCTAACAACAGTTGCCCCAACATAATCAAATTGATCCAATTTAGAGACAATCAATAAAGGTAAAATCTCAGTTTTATAAGGAATATTCGCTGATATAAAAACGATAGAGCCATATTCTCCCAAACTTCGTGCCATTGAGAGCGAAAAACCCGTTAACCAAGCTGGGAAAAGTGCTGGAAATAAAACGTATAAAAATAATTGAAATGAATTGGCACCCAAACTAAAAGCAGCTTCCTCAATGGATTTAGGAATACCCTTTATAATGGGTTGTAAGGTTCTAACAACAAAAGGGAGCGTTACAAATATCAATGCGATCATGATCCCTAATGGCGTATAGGCAACCTTAAAAGGTAAAAGCGATCCTAAGAAACCATTTTGATCATAAAGGGATGTTAACGCTATCCCAGCAACAGCGGTGGGTAAAGCAAAAGGCAGATCAATCATCACATCCATCAGTTTACTTCCAGGAAAACGATATCTCACCAATACCCAAGCCAGAAGGCTACCTAAAATAGAAACAGAGAATGCGGCGATAAAGGCTGTATAAAGCGAAAGCTTCAACGCACAAAATAATTCGCGATTGGTTAGAATACGCCACAATTCATCGTAATGAATATGACAAGCATATAAAACCAAAGCAATCAAAGGCATTAACACAATTAATGTAAGCCAGATCAAGCTATACCCAAGGCCAAACCAAAAGCCAGGTATTACAGATTGTTTCACGAAAGACATAAAAGCCAAATTCCTTTTTATTTTAGGCTAATATCTTATTTCACGAATTATTTTGTCAAATATTCCATTATCACTAAAAAATTTGTCCTTTACTCGTTTCCATCCTCCGAACGTTTTGTCAATAGTCATTAGTGTCAAGGATGGAAATTTATCTCTAAATTCCATTACAATTGCAGGATTACAGGGACGATAATAATTTTGTGCAATTAAACGTTGTGCAGGATCACTATAAAGATATTGTAAATAAGCCGTAGCAACTTCTCTGCTTCCACGATGATCAACAATCGAATCGACAACAGCAACTGAAGGTTCCGTTAATATCGAAATAGAAGGCGTTATAATTTCAAAAGAATTACTCTTTTCTTCTTTCTTTGCCATATAGGCTTCATTTTCCCACGATATTAAAACATCCCCTAAACCACGTTGAACAAAACTCAAAGTCGATCCACGTGCGCTCGTATCCATAATCGGCACGCGCGCGTAAAGTGCTTTAACAAATTGATAGGCTTTATCCTCGCTACCATATTTATTTTGGGCATAGGCCCAAGCTGCGAGAAAATTCCAACGGGCTCCTCCCGAAGTTTTTGGATTAGGGGTTACGACCTGAATGTCAGATTTTATTAGATCATCCCAGTCATGGATATGTTTTGGATTTCCTTTTCGAACCAAAAAAACAATAGTTGAAGTGTAAGGAGTACTATGAGCCGGTAAACGATTTTGCCAATTTTTATCAATTAATGGTTTATATCGATTAAGTGCATCGATATCACCAGCCAAAGCAAGCGTTACGACATCAGCAGGCATTCCATCAATAACAGCTCGAGCTTGTTTTCCCGAACCACCATGCGATTCATAAACCGTTAGGTTATCGCCCGTTTTTGCTTTCCAATATTCAGCAAATAGATGATTATAAGAACGAAAAAGCTCTCTTGTAGGATCATAAGATGCATTCAGAATAGAAATATCTTTGGAAAATCCTTGAAAGGGCCAAGCAAAAATGCCTATAGAAATACTAAAAATAGTGATGGTTTTTTTTAAACGCAATTTATGCTTATGCATCAATTTTTGGAATCCTAAAATTAAAACTAAAAACGTAATAGTTATTTGTTATATATAACGAAATTATTTTTGCGGATTCGAAAAAATACTAAGATTCGCGTTGTCAAATTTTTCTGAAAAGATAACGTTAGGAAAAAACGACAAATAAATTGGATCTTATAAAAGATTTATTTCAATGTATCCTATCTAATTGAAATTTAATTTCTTTTCTTCTGAAGCATTGAAAAAGGGCTTATATTCCCTATCTATAAGCCATAGAATAAATCATCATAAATATCTAGGGTAATTAAGCTATGAGCGATTTTAGTCAAAAACAAGCAGAAGCCTGGAAAGATTTTAACGACGGTGACTGGAAAAACGAGATCAACGTCCGTGATTTTATTCAAAAAAACTATACTCCCTATGAAGGGGATGAATCTTTCTTAAGTGGTCCAACCGAAGCCACCAATAAATTATGGGCTAAGGTTATGGAAGGCATTAAGGTTGAAAATGCAACCCATGCTCCATTAGATTTCGATACAAGTATTATTTCCACAATTACCTCTCATGACGCAGGTTACATAGAGAAAGATCTGGAAACCATTGTTGGTTTGCAAACAGATGCTCCTTTAAAACGTGCGATTATGCCTTTTGGTGGTATCCGTATGATTGAATCGTCTTTTCAGGCGTACAATCGTGAAATGGATCCAAAAGTTAAAGAGATTTTTACCGAATATCGTAAAACCCATAACCAAGGCGTTTTCGATGTTTACACACCCGATATTATGCGTTGCCGTAAAGCTGGTATCCTAACAGGTCTTCCAGATGCTTATGGTCGTGGCCGTATTATTGGTGATTATCGCCGTGTTGCTTTATACGGTATTGATCGTTTGATGGCTGATAAATTTGCACAATTCTCTGATTTGCAAGACAGATTGGAATCTGGTGTTGATTTGCAAAATACCATTCAGCTCCGCGAAGAAATTGCTGAACAGCATCGCGCTTTGGGTCAAATCAAAGAAATGGCTGCAAAATACGGTTGTGATATTTCCGGCCCTGCCAAAAACGCTCATGAAGCTATTCAGTGGACTTATTTCGGATATTTGGCCGCTGTTAAATCGCAAAATGGTGCTGCAATGTCATTGGGTAGAACTTCTACTTTCCTTGACATTTACATTGAACGCGATCTGAAAAACGGTGTTATCACGGAAACACAAGCGCAAGAAATGATTGACCATTTCATCATGAAATTGCGTATGGTTCGTTTCCTTCGTACTCCTGAATATGACCAACTCTTCTCTGGTGATCCAATCTGGGCGACCGAAAGTATTGGTGGTATGGGATTGGATGGTCGTACTTTGGTTTCAAAGACTTCTTTCCGTTATTTGAACACCCTTTACAATATGGGCCCATCACCCGAACCTAATCTGACTATTTTGTGGTCTGAAAAACTGCCTCAAGCATTCAAAAACTTTGCTTCTAAAGTCTCCATTGATACTTCATCTCTACAATATGAGAATGATGATCTAATGCGTCCAGACTTCAAGAGCGATGATTATGCGATCGCTTGTTGTGTTAGCCCAATGATTGTTGGCAAACAGATGCAGTTTTTTGGTGCACGCGCGAACCTTGCCAAAACATTGCTTTATTCAATCAATGGCGGCGTTGATGAAAAACTGAAAATCCAAGTTGGACCAAAAGAATCACCAATTATGGATGAAGTTCTGGATTACGATACCGTTATGGAAAGAATGGACAGCTTTATGGATTGGCTGGCCAAACAATATGTCACCGCATTAAATGTCATTCATTATATGCATGACAAATATAGTTATGAAGCTGCGTTAATGGCACTTCATGATCGTGACGTTATTCGGACCATGGCTTGCGGTATTGCTGGTCTATCTGTTGCAGCGGATTCTTTATCTGCGATTAAATATGCAAAAGTTAAACCTATTCGTGATGAAAATGGTTTAGCAACCGACTTTGAAATTGAAGGGGACTACCCGAAATTTGGTAATAATGATCCAAAAGTCGATGATATTGCTATTGATCTGGTCAGCCGCTTCATGAAAAAGATCAAAAAACTGCATACATATCGTAATGCAATTCCAACGCAATCCGTTCTTACAATTACTTCGAATGTTGTTTATGGTAAGAAAACAGGGAATACACCCGATGGTCGTCGTGCAGGTGCTCCTTTCGGACCTGGTGCAAACCCAATGCATGGTCGTGATACCAAAGGTGCTATTGCCTCTCTGACTTCTGTTGCTAAGCTGCCATTTGCATATGCTAAAGATGGTATTTCTTATACCTTCTCAATCGTTCCAAATGCGCTTGGTAAAGACGACAATGTTCGTAAGGTTAATTTAGCGGGTATGATGGATGGTTATTTCCACCACTCTTCTAGCATTGAAGGCGGTCAGCATCTTAATGTGAACGTATTAAATCGTGAAACATTGCTCGATGCTATGGATCATCCTGAAAAATACCCACAATTAACAATTCGTGTATCTGGTTATGCCGTGCGGTTTAACTCTTTAACCCGTGAACAACAACAAGATGTTGTTACCCGGACCTTTACACAAATGATGTAATTTGAGTTAAACATTATTTTTAAAGGCCTCTTTGTAAAATAAGAGGCCTTTTTTTATTCTATCTTATAATTTATTCAATTTTATAAAGATAATTATTATGACTGAACCACTTATTAAAGCACGTATTCATTCAACGGAATCTTTTGGTACTGTCGATGGGCCAGGCATCCGATATATTGTTTTCTTTCAAGGATGTTTATTCCGTTGTCTTTATTGCCATAACCGCGATACTTGGAACATAAGCGGCGGAACTGAGATAACCGTTCCTGAACTTATGCAGGAAATTAAAAGTTATAAATCTTATTTGCAACCTAACGGTGGAGGGGTAACAGCTTCCGGCGGCGAACCTATGTTACAAGCTGAATTTGTAACAGAATGGTTTAAAGCCTGTCATAAAGAAGGTTTAACAACTTGTCTTGATACGAATGGTTTTGCCCGTCATTTAGATGAACAAATTGAACATCTAATTGCTGAGACAGATCTGGTTATGCTAGATCTTAAACAGGTTCGCGATGAAGTTCACCAAAAATTAGTTGGTCGATCTAACGCGAATACTTTGCGTTTTGCAAAATACCTACAAAAAATCAATCAAAGGACATGGATCCGGTATGTTGTTGTTCCTGGATGGACAGATGATGATGAAACAGCGCATGCTTTGGGTCAATTCATCGCAGATATGAAGAACGTCGAAAAAGTAGAGTTGCTTCCATATCATAAATTAGGTGTAAATAAGTGGCAGGTTATGGGGGAAAAATATCCTCTGGAGAATGTGGAACCCCCTCCAAAGGAAACCATACAACATATTCAAGATATTATTCAAAGTTATGGTAAAAAAGCAGTTTTCTAGGTTTGTTTTTGTTTATCAACTAATCCATTGCGCAAATTGCTTCATATCAACATTGCCACCACTTAAGATAATTCCAACCCGTTTGTTTTTAACGGGAATAAGCGCGTTAAAAACAGCGGCAGCACCAAGACAAGCCGTAGGCTCTACGATAATTTTCATTCTGGAAGCAAAGAAATTCATCATTGAGATGAGATCATTATCCTTTACCGTAACAATATCATCCACAAGGTTACGAATAATTTGGAAATTATAATTTCCTATATGCGTTGTTAAGGCGCCATCAGCGATAGATTTTGGCGTTTCAATTGTGACAATTTGACCAGAACGAAGCGATTGTTGCGCATCATTACCGGCCTCAGGTTCAACACCAATGACCTTGACTGAGGGTAATAATGTTTTAGCTGTCAATAAAGAGCCTGCTAATAATCCGCCGCCACCCAAAGGAACAAATAAATAATCAAGAAGTCCAACTTCTTCTATCAATTCCTTTGCACATGTTCCCTGGCCAGCAATAACATCGGGATGATCATAGGGCGGAATAATACTATAGCCATGTTCCTCTGCCAGTTGATTGGCAATCACTTCTCGATTTTGTTGATAACGATCATAAAAATGAATTTTAGCGCCATAGCCTTTGGTCGCAGCTACTTTGATTTCAGGTGCATCTTCAGGCATAACAATTAACGCTTGTATACCGAAAAGATGACTGGCATAGGCGATCGCTTGCGCATGATTACCAGAAGAAAAAGTAAGAACACCTTTTTGGCGCTGTTCATCAGAAAGAGAAGCAATAGCATTATAAGCTCCTCTAAATTTAAATGCGCCAACATGTTGAAAATTCTCACATTTAAAGAATAAACTTGCGCCTGAATGTTGATTTGCAGTACGCGACGTAAAAACCGGTGTTTTAATCGCTTTGTCTTTAAGGCGTATTGATGCTTCCAAGACATTGTTATAAGTAATTGGTAAATTCATTATCATGGCTTTTAAAAAGGTTGAACTACGACCATGATAACAATCACAATCATCAAAACCGTCGGCACTTCATTCATCAATCGATAATAATTTTCCGAATGCCGATTTTGATCATTAAGAAATTGTTTCCACCATAAGACACAAGCACCGTGATAAGCAGTTAACAATAAAATAGCAACAAGCTTAACAACCCACCATTTTGCATTCCAGTTAATCATTCCCGGCATTAAAGCCAACAAAATACCGAATATAAAAGCCAATATCATTGCTGGATTAATAATCATACGAAGCAATTTACGTTCCATTACTTTGAAACGTTCGCTTTCTTCTGATCCTACTTTTGCTTGACAATGATAAACAAATAATCGCGGTAAATAAAACTGCCCAGCCATCCAGGCAATTACGGAAATAACATGAAAAGCTTTTATCCATAAGGCGTAGGGCAATAAGCTAACGATCATTGATATATTCCCGTATTATTTTTGAGATTGTAAAATATACTGAATTAAAGCTGTAACTTCTTTTAAATTCTCAACTCGAAGTAAACCTGGATAATCAGGTGCTTTTTTATCGAGATTTCTTAATAGAACACAAGCCATACCGGCATCATAGGCTGCTTTTAATCCTACATCAGAATCTTCAACTACCATACATTTTTCAGGAGCTACATTTTCCTGCTCTGCGGCATAAAGATAAAGATCTGGAAAAGGCTTTGGATGTTTTACAGCATGACCAGAATGCAAACGTTCCCTTTGTAACCATCGATTAAGACCGGTTTTAGCAAATTTCGTATCCATTTCAGCCATTGAAGAATTTGAACCTACCCGAAAAGGAACGCCCATCTGTTTGATCGTTTCCAACATAAATTCAACGTCTTTTACAGGTTCAACATGTTTTTTCATAATGTCAACGATTTTATCCTGGGTTGTTTGAACCCAATTATCAGGAAACGGTTTTGACGCATGTTTTTCAAATTCTTTTTTAATATCGACCAACTGGATACCCGTAAAACGTTCCTCAGTTTCCTGGTCGCTAATATCCCAACCATGCTTTCTGGCTTCATTCCCAAGCACAATAGCAGAAAAACGCTCGCTATCGACTAAAACCCCATCACAATCAAATATAACCAAAGCTAATTTACCATCAGGCTGTACAGCTTTAGGAGCCTGTTTGATGGCATTTTTTAAATCACTTCTCATCATTATACTCCTGAATTAATCTTTTAAATTACGAACATGTTCAACAAGTTCATAAACATGCTCGACCGGTGTTGTGGGTAAAACACCGTGTCCTAAATTAAAAATATGAGGTCTATGGCGTAATTTTTGGCATATGGATGCTGCATTTTGCGCCATATAATTCCCTCCATTTAATAAATAAAATGGGTCTAAATTTCCTTGAAAACCAATATTGTTATCAATTGATGAATCAATAACCGAAATATCTTCTGTCTGATCTAAACCGATAACATTTAAATTTGTTTCTTTTGCATATGAAAAAATCTTGGTTCCTGCTAATCGGGGAAAACCAATAATTGGAAAATCATGAAATTGTTCGCGTATTCTACGAACGATTTCTTGGGTAGGTAACAAAACAAATTGTCTAAATAGATTAGGTGATAATATTCCCGCCCAACTATCAAACAACATAATAACTTCTGCTCCAGCTTCGATCTGCTGACATAAATAATCAGCCGTCGTTGTAACAAGAAGATCGATAATTTTTTGGAATAATGCTGGATTTTGATAGATCATTTTAAAAACATTTGAAAAATCCCGTGAACTTCCTCCTTCGACCATATAACAAGCAACCGTAAAAGGTGAACCAGCAAAACCGATTAAACTTACCGATTTTGCCTTTGCTAAACCAATTGATTGTTCAGAATTGATTAATTTATTGAGAATACGAACCGATGTTAATACAGGTTCTATTTTCTGTTGAATATTTTCAGGTGTGAGCTGCTTTAAACCTTCTTCATTGCGAATAGGTGGAAGAACGGGCCCTTTTCCTTCAATAAATTCCAGATTTTGTCCCATTGCCCAAGGTAAAATTAAAATATCTGAAAATAAAATAGCCGCATCAAACCCAAAACGTCGAATAGGTTGTAATGTAATTTCAACAGCAAGATCAGGTGTCAAACAACGTGTAAGGAAATCGGCTTGTTGGCGAAGTTCTCTAAATTCAGGTAAAAACCGACCTGCTTGGCGCATTAACCATATTGGAGGCGGCCAGATTTTTTGACCATTTAATACCTGAAGAATTTTTTTAGAAACTTGCATTCAAAGGAATTTCCATCTGTTAGTGAGTTGATCTTCAGTAGTCTATCAGATGTTTTCCGTTTTTCCATTCATCCTTCTTAAAAGATAAATTTTAAATTTAAGAGGAGGTTATTATTGAACCCTGTTAGTACTGTGGTACCCAGCTTTCCAAAAATGTACCCCATAATTTCAACACTGTGTACAACTTGCAACCTATTGAATTAAAACACGAAAAGAAAGTTATCCAGATATTATCAAACCAAGGCTGTGTACAACTCACTGAAATTAAAAAAAGAGTACTATCCCCGTAAGTCAGTACGGTTTCATTTTTCGTAAAGTACAATCCCCATGTACCCCAATGTACCCCAGCTTTATTTTTTGTTAAATTTGACCTTGAATATCTGAAAAAGGATTGAGAATCGTTTTTTGTAGAAAGAATGAAATTGAGATTCAGCATTGCGACGGAAGTGAACAGAATATTAAGATGGCATTTTTCACTGCTATAAATTATTTTTCAGATTATAAAATAACGGTTAGAAAACGTAGCAAGAAAGCTTTTCTTGATTAAAGTACGGTAGATTTTTGAGTATAAAAAGCGCTTTTTTCTTACTTTTAAGAATACTATTCCTAAAAATGAATAAAATTGATTTTTAGGCTTGTCAGAATGAATTTTCCTCGTTATACCCGCCTTAATAAAAGGGGCTGTAGCTCAGTTGGGAGAGCGCTTGAATGGCATTCAAGAGGTCAGGGGTTCGATTCCCCTCAGCTCCACCAGAAAAATTCTGGTAGTTTTCCGCAATATTTAAAGTGAAAATTGCTATAAATGTTCATTTTTCTTTGGAAAATGACAAAAATAGAAATTTATTTTTCACTTTCTGAAATCAAGCTACTCAGACGTTCGGCTATTTCCTGAGCCGAAGTATCGGCATCTAGAAATCCGCTATAATTACCTTCTGGCGACATAATTAAAATGTGGTTGTAAGGTTGTATTAAATCCGTTCCATTGGCTTGCTTAATTTTAACAATAGGTACGTGATATAGGATAGAAAGATCACGAATAGCCAAATCTCCGCCTGTTAAAGCGATAATTTTATCGCCATATTGCTTAATAAATAAACGCAAACGGCTTGCTGTATCATAATTATTATCCATAGAAATAAATAATGTCGCTACATGCGTTGTTTTATTTCCTAATATTTCCATGGCTTGTGCTAAATTTTTAAGCGTTTTGCTACACTTATCGTCAACACAACGTGTGGCTCCAAAATACATAAGCCGCCACCGCCCCATAAAAGTACCATCTGTTACAATATTTTCAGCGGGGCTACTTAAACGAAAAGGTCCACCAATTTCCGAACGGGTTTGAGGGGGATTTTGGTTGGATTCCATGGTGAATTTTATAGCTGAAAAACCACCGATAAGTGCTATGACGAATGCAGCAGCAGCAATATACCAAAAAGAAATTTTTTTATGTGTTGTCATCAATCAATGTGCCTCTGACCAATTATGTCCAATGCCTGCATCAACAACTAAAGGAATAGAAAGATGAACGGTATTTTCCATAACGTGTTTTGCTAGTTTTGCTAATGTTTCAGCATCTTTTTCAGCAACTTCAAAAAGCAATTCATCGTGGACTTGCAATAAAATTCGAGCTTTGAGAGAAGATTCTTTTAAAGCACGATCCATATGAATCATAGCGCGTTTAATAATATCTGCAGCCCCTCCTTGTAAGGGAGCATTAATAGCTTGCCTTTCTGCATAGGCCCGTTGGGGTCCTTTTGCTGACATACCAGTAATCCAGCATCGACGACCAAAAGGTGTTAATACGTAACCTAATTTTTTTGCTTGGTCTTTGGTCGTTTGCATATAGTGGTGAATACCAGGATAGCGTTTAAAATAGGTATCAATATATTGCTTGGCTGTTTGTGCAGATACACCTAATTGTTTAGCCAAACCAAAGGCACTAATGCCATAAATAATGCCAAAATTGATGGCTTTTGCTCGTCTTCTTACAAGCGGATCCATATTTTCCAAAGGAATATGGAAAACTTCTGCGGCCGTTCTGGCATGAATATCTTCATGATGTAAGAAAGCTTCTTTAAGTTGTGGAATATCGGCTACATGCGCAAGGAGACGAAGTTCGATTTGTGAATAATCTGCAGAGACTAATAAATTACCAGGAGATGCAATAAATGCCTGTCGAATGCGGCCACCTTCTTCGGTACGGATAGGAATATTTTGTAAATTAGGATCATTAGAAGAAAGTCGTCCCGTTACAGCGCCTACCATATTAAAACTGGTGTGAACACGACCTGTTTTGGGATTAATGCAATTAATCAATGCATCTGTATAAGTCGATTTTAATTTGGCTAGCTGTCTCCAAGATAAGATATGATCAGCAAAAACATGTCCTTGATCGCTTAATTCTTGTAAGACTTTGGAATCAGTTCCCCATGCGCCAGTTTTCATCCGTTTACCACCTGGTAAGCTCATCTTATCAAATAAGATTTCACCAAGCTGTTTTGGCGAAGCAATATTGAATGTTTCTCCGGCAATATGATGAATCTCTTTTTCTTTTTCGGCCATTCTTGCAGAAAAATCTTCAGAAAGCTTTTTTAACGCTTCTGAATCAATAAGAATACCTTCTTGTTCCATACGGGTTAAAACACCAATTAAAGGTCTTTCAACTTGTTCGTATAGGCTTAGTACTTTAAGATTCCGCAATTCTGGCCGTAAAATATACCATAAACGCAAAGTTACATCAGCGTCTTCAGCTGCATAAGCGGTAGCTTTATCAATAGTAACTTGGGAGAAGGGAATACGATTTCTACCTGTTCCTGTAACGTCGTCATAACGTATGGTTTCATGATTAAGATGAATTTTTGCAAGCTCATCCATCCCTTGCCCATGTAAACCTGCAGATTGTAAAAAAGATAAAATCAATGTGTCATCGTAAGGAGTAATAGGCGGTAAACCAGCATTTTCCATTACCAAAAAATCATATTTGGCATTTTGAAAAATTTTAAGAACCGATTGATCTTCTATTAGAATTTTTAAAACAGCGAATGCGTCTTCACGGGTTATTTGTTCCTTGATCAGTTCGCCATTTTCATCTTGATGACCAAGCGGGACATAACAGGCATTTCCAGGAGAAACGGCAATAGAAAAACCAATCATATTGGCTTGTATAGCATTAAGATTATCAGTTTCCGTATCTAATGCGCAGAAACCTGCTTTTTGCGCTTCTTTAACCCAATATTTCAGATCATCTATTGTTCGAACCGTTTTATAATCGCCATAGCTTATTTCAATGGCTGTATTATTTACTTTAGAACTAGGTTGCTGGAGTTGTAAAACCGGTTGTGCAGCAGGTTGATAACTTTTTCCCCACCGGGCAAGAATAGAACGAAAGCCGTGAATTTGAAGCCAAGGAATAAGTTCTTCTTCGTTAGGTTTGCAACAAGTCAATTGGTCCAAAGCAACAGGCAAAGGGATATTATCCCGTAATTGAACTAATTGATAAGAGATACGTGCATCTTCTTGGTACTTTTCTAGGTTATCTTTACGTTTAGAAGGCTTCATGCTGCTAATAGCAGCTAGGACATTTTCAAGATTTCCATATTCTTGGATTAATGCAGCCGCTGTTTTAGGTCCAATTCCGGGAACACCAGGAACATTATCAACAGAATCTCCCATAAGAGCCTGAAGTGAAACCATATGTGATGGTTCAACTCCAAATTTATCTTTTACGGCTTGTGCATCAATAGGTTTTTCTTTGATGGGGTCGAGTAAAGAAACTTGATCATTAATAAGCTGCATCAAGTCCTTGTCGGACGAAATGATAGTACATTGACCACCTGCTTCTACCGTAGCTTTTGCATAACTGGCAATTAGATCATCGGCCTCCCATCCTTGCTGTTCAATAGTGGGTAAACCTAATAGTTGCGCGGCTTCTCGAACCAAAGCAAATTGTGGAATTAATTCTTCTGGAGGGGGCGGACGATGAGCTTTATAAGCAGGATAAATATCATTACGGAATGTTTTTCTACCAGCATCAAAAATTACAGCCATATGCGTTGCTGTATGTTCTTTTACCAATTTCATGATCATATTGGTAAAACCATAAACAGCATTAACCGGTGTCCCAGAGGGGTCGGTCATAAGAGGAATTGCATGAAATGCCCGGAAAATAAACCCCGAACCATCAATAAAAACAAGACGCATTGCTTCAGAAGAAGAGGCCATGAAATTTATGCCATTTTAGGTTGAAAGTTGGCTTCATCCAGAATATAAAGCTTTGAACAATAAGGACAAAAAATCTGTCCTTGTGAAATTTTCAGATATACATTTGGGTGACCCAAAACATCATTTCCACCATTGCACATTACTACAGGTGAAGTGGTATGGATTGTTTCTACATTGCCTTTTTTTGGATGTGGAAAAGGAAGTGATTGTGAATTTTTCATAGAAATACACCTTAAAAATGTGAACCTTGATTTTAAACAGATAGGAACTTGTTGGGAATATCTTTATAATGATTATGGGAATTGTACAATAGATTTTGAATTTTTGTAAAATAGATAGTCAATAGAAATCGTAAAATTTCAAAATAGAACCAACAAAAAATAAAAGCCTCTTTTCAAAAGAGGCTTTTATAAAAGACTATAGAATAAAATGAATTACCGAATTAAAGCTTCATATTTATCAAGAATAGGATCAAAATCCGCACCTACGGTTTGTTGGTAGAAACTAAGATGACTGACCGTAAAATCAGAATAGAAAGCGTGTGATCGCTGTGTATAGCCAGGAATATCAACGCTGAGAACTTTTTCATCGTCGCAGCTAGGTAAGAACATATATTTTAGGTCGTGACCCAGCCAAGATACGAAATTAATGGATACATAATAATCCCATCGAATAATAGGTTGTCTAAAATGCATCGTTTTTAGATTATTAGAGAGAAAATATTCATGTAATTTAACGGCTTTTTCGCCACTTTCCCATAAGGTTCCGTGAAATCCATTAACGGGAAGCTCAAAGTCACCTACGCTGTTAGGTAAGTAACCGGATTCTTGTTGTAAATAGGCGCAGAGCCCATTATTCACAACATTTGCACTGACCAGGAAATAATGAGGATTATTACGTCGAAATTCAATAAAACCGCCTAATTTTTTATAATCCATATAAACAATATCGTCATCACATTTAAGAAACAAAGTATCTTTATATTGTTCATAATTTTGAGCGTAATAACTATAGGCCCGGAAATAAGGTGCGGTTTCCGTAGGAACACCCGCATAACGCCGAACAGGCGCATCGGATTTTAATTCAACCCAACCGCCATAACCGCCTCGGACGAAGATATCACATGGACCTGTTATATTCAGTTTTTCAATATTGAAAAATACATGATCTCCAATAGAGAAATGAAGATTTTCCCCAATCATTAGGAATTTGTATTTTTGAAAAACGCCAGGTGCTGCAATACCAGGTGTAAGCGTACCCCATATAGTTTCGAAATCTTCTTCTGCACGATGAATAACTGAAAATGTATTTTTTTTCACACGGCGTAGAGATGTTTGTGTATTCATCCATCCACCAATAACAATTTCATAAAAATAATCGGATTCATTTTTTGGACAGATTGCAATATGGAAATTATTTAGGGATTTAGCGGTTAATTCAAAACATTGAGCAAGGTCGAACTGACCATAAGCTTGATAACCTGTTTCTGCTGAAATAAAAGCAACTGGTTTGAAATGATCAGCTAACCAGATGGTATCCGATTCCTGTCTTGTAAAATCCCAGATATGCCATTCATCTATAAAACCTGCCTCCATCGCTTTACGAACATAATGCTCTAATATTGTCATTTGTCTCTTGCGACCGGCAAAAGTTATAAGAACAACAGGACTTGGCATTTTTTTTCCTAAATAATTATTAATAAATTTTTTCTTTTTATATCATATGATTGAAAGAATTTTCAATTATGATTTAAATGATCAAGAAAATATAAATCAATAACTTTCATTACATGATCAATAAAAACATGATGTGCTGCCCAAGGAGGTGGGGTCATTTCGTTGGCATAGCTTTGGGTAAGGATACAATCATAAATCAAATCATTTACTATTGCTAACTGCCGATAACATCAGCGTACCAAGGCATGAGGAATTAATTCAATAATAATCGTTTTTGGTGAAGAAAAAACGATATTGGTTAAACCTGCACCATGAGCGCCTATAATAAAATCAGCATTTGCAAAGAGTTCACATTGCTGCCCAAAGCTAAGTTTTTCTAGTTGAATAGGGATAAAACCACGTGATTTTAGGGCCTCAATCAATTCATTTTCATTAATCAAAACACGGTTTTGTGCGTTTCTTCGATCAATATAAAAACGTTTTGGCCAGTTTTTAGATGAAGTTTTTGGATATAAATGGTTTAAAAACTGAACAACTCCAGAATGTGTATAAGCTCGAGCAGAGACTGGAAGTCACGGCAAAAAAAGATGATCAATTTTAAAAGATTGACCTCTGGATACTAATTTAACCGTAATATTTTTTCTTTTAAAGACGTGAAGAAGTGCAAAGCGAAGCGCTTGTAATGCTGCATTTTTTAAATCTTCAGGTAATAAAACGCCATCAATTTTTTCAATATCTTGAGGTGTAAGTTGAGACAAACGTCCTAAATTCATTAAAAGAAAATGAAAATAATTATCTTGATTTCCCAATAAAAGGCTTAACCAACAGCCATGTAATTGTTCTTTAGGTTTTGGCAGAGCGATACCCGTTTCAGATATTTTATAAAGATCAAGTTTAGCCTGAGTGTGGTCTAAAGAATCTTCCATAACAAACCCTTCACGGGTTTGAATAATACCTCCCTCAGAACTGATAATAGGGTGATTTAAAAGAAAATTATAAGAATTATGGGGTTTGGGAGGATTTTTAACCCATTCATCTTCAATACCCGATAATTTTAAATCAACGGTTCCTATTTTTAACGGAGGAACGATCCATGGTTTGGTATCTGGAATCTGGCGTAAATTTATAATCTCAGGTTTTGGTTTGGGTTGAGCCAGACGGAAAAGGGGAGAAAAAGGAAGATATTCTATCATCGCTATAAAATGAATAATCAGAAAACTAAGGTTTTCTGATTATGGAAGTTTAGGATAATCCTTCTGCTTTAAATACAGCAATTACACCAGGATCTTTTTCCATTTTATGTAAAAAGCGTTCTAGATTGCTGAAGTCAGAAATGTCTAATTTAATAGATTGTGCCCATTTGAGCGTTATGAAAAGATAAGGATCAGCAACTGAACGGAAACCAGCAATCCATTCTTTTCCATTTAATTGTTTATCCGCAATGGCATATAACTCTCGTAATTGTTTACGCCCTTGGTTTTCGAAGGTTTCTTGAATTTTAGGGTCGTTACTAATATTTTTTGCGTGAAAAATAAGTGCAAAAGCAGGATGAACATCGGCATTCATAAAAGCCAACCATCGTAGGGTTTCAGCTTTTTGTCTTTTGCTTCCATCACCTTCCAGATGAGCTTTGGGAAAACTTTCAGCAATATAATTCATGATGGCAACATTTTGTGTCAAAACAAAATCACCATCAACCAAAATAGGAATTTGTTTATTGGGATTTAATTTTAATATTTCTGGACTTCCAAGCTGATCATGAGAGACTGTTTGAAAATCAAAAGCCTCTCCTGTCCATTGTAATGCGATATGATCGGCTGTGGAACATGCGCCAGGCATTGAATAAAGTTTCATATGTATCCTCCTAAAAGTCAGATGTTATATGAATGAAAGCATTTTATATTATGTTTGGCAAATTAATTTTTATTTGTTATTGTTTTCCGCATTAGAAAAGCACCTAGACCCGCAGATAGAGCAAGCAATATCAAGCTAAAAATAATTTGATTTGTATGACCAATACGAACACCACCACCCAGTAGAACAAAAACAAGCGTCTGAGGTAGGCTTCCTAAAAAAGTAGCCATAATAAATGGCCAGAAATGAATGCCAACGACACCTGCGGCCATATTGACTAAAAGTGACGACCCTACCGGCATCAGCCTACAAGTTAACACTGAGGAAAAAGGATGTTGACGAATAAAATTACTAATCCAACGTAATTTAGCATGCTCAAGATATTTTTGTGCCCATTGATGACCAAGCCATAAAGCCCATCCAAAAGCTAACAAAGCGCCACAAATAGTTGCAATTGTAGCCAGCACCGTTCCAATTAGAAATCCATAAACGATGCCTGCCGTAAAACAAACGATTTGCCTTGGAAAGCCAACGGCACACATTATAATAGCAATTATTAAAAAAATGACTTTTCCTTGCAAACCATGACGGAGAAGCGTTTTATCATTTAAGAAAACATCAATGATATGAAAATAACGTGTCAACAAAACCAGAATTAATATCCCAAGGACCATTAAAAAAGGTTTGTAAAATTGTTGGCAAAAAGAAAAAAATGTTTTTTGTGATGCCACTTTGGTTTCTTTAAAATTCATGTTGTAATTAAAATGATATACAGGCTTTAACTTGTGAGAAATATCTTATAAAAGATAGAAGCGAAGCAAGAAATATCGCATTGTTATGCCATTTCTTTCTATAGATCAAATCCATCAACGTAACGGTTATATTTTCAATGCAAGACAACTACCGTATTCATATATCAAACTGGCTTTTTTTCATTTGTTTTTTGCTCATTTGTATGATTGCTTTGGGAGGATATACGCGTTTATCGGGATCGGGACTTTCTATAATGGAATGGAAACCAGTGACAGGTATTATTCCCCCTTTATCGCATGATGATTGGGTTAGAGAGTTTAATATTTATAAACAAATTCCGCAATATCATATCCTCAATCATAGTTTTACATTGGAAGATTTTAAACAGATTTTCTGGGCAGAATGGTCACACCGTCTTTTGGGGCGTTTAATTGGTATTGTTTTGTTGGTTCCTTTGATCTGGTTTATTTATAAAAAAGCTTTATCAATAAAACTGTTTCTTTGGTTAATGTTCCTCTTTGTTCTCGGTGGATTGCAAGGCGGTATTGGTTGGGTAATGGTTGCTTCGGGTTTTAATCCAAATAGTATTGCCGTTGCTCCTTCATTATTGGTTGCACATTTATCCTGTGCATTGATTTTATATGTATTGCTCTTATGGACTGCATTATCGGTTCGTTATGCAAAAACAGATTTCACCGCTGATCGTTCAAAAGTTACGCGGGTAAGAAGATGGGTTATTCTTGATTGTTGTTTGTTAGCATTAACGATTATTGCAGGTGGATTTACAGCCGGCACACATGCAGGATTTGTTTATAATACGTTTCCTTTCATGGATGGTCATTTAGTACCAGCAGGCTATGCAAAATTATCGCCTTTTTTAAGTAATTGGTTTCAAAATGTAGCGGCAGTCCAATTTAACCATCGGCTTTTAGCTACCTTAACGCTGATCATGATTTTTATTACTGTCTTTATTGGTTTGAAATCGCATCTTCAAAAAACGGCGCAAGATGCATTTATGTTGCTGGGGTGGGCCGTATTGATACAATATATTTTAGGTCTGACAGCTTTATTATTGGTTGTCCCAGTTTGGGCGGGAACGGTTCACCAGGCTTTTGCAGCGATATTATTAGGTATTTTGGTGACCGTACTTTATCATTTGCGTATGCCGAAATCGGTACCAACAGAAGCGAATATCTAACTGAATGCTTCTTTTATTCAGTTAATAGAATGCTTATTTTAACAAAAGCAGCCTTTAGATAATTGAAAGAATAAAGCGTGACGGATCCTATTAATGCTCTTGCCATTACCGATAAACTTTTTTTTGATCAACCGAATTCTCAGCTTGATCGGAATAGGGCTGAACAATTGGTTAATCAGACCTTAAATTCTATGGATGATGGGGAACTATTTTTGGAATATCGTGAAAGCGAAGTCATTAGTTTGGATGATCAGGCTATTCGTAACGCGGTAACCAATATTACTTCGGGTTTCGGATTACGGTCTGTTCTTGAAGAAGAAACGGCTTTTGCTCATTCGAATGAATTAAGTGATCAGGCTTTATATCGAGCCAGTGAAACCGTAAAACAGCTTAAAGGTGGAAGAGCAGGTGTAAAGGCTGAAAATCCTTTACCGACAAATCAACGTTTATATCATTCTGATAATCCATTACAACAAGGTGTATTTGCTAAACGTGCTTCTTTGTTAAGTGAAATTGATGCTTATACCCGTGCAAAAGATAAAAGAGTGGTGCAAGTAAGTGCATCAATTACGGCTGAATGGCAGGCAGTACAGATATTACGGGTTGATCAACATCGTGTCGCAGATGTTAGACCGTTAGTACGTTTGAACATAGCTGTTGTGACCGAAGAAAATGGACGTCGTGAAACGGGTTCTTATGGTTGTGGGGGTCGTTACGGATTTGATCGCATTATGCAGGAATCGGTATGGAAGGATGCCGTTGAACAGGCATTGCATCAGTCTTTGGTTAATTTACAAAGTAAACCTGCACCTGCGGGAGAAATGGATGTTGTTTTAGGACCGGGTTGGCCAGGTATTTTATTGCATGAAGCAGTCGGTCATGGGTTAGAAGGGGATTTTAATCGAAAAGGTACTTCTGCGTTTGCCCAATTAATGGGAAAGCAAGTTGCAGCTCCTGGTATTACCGTAATTGATGATGGGAGCATCGCAGAAAGAAGAGGGAGTTTGAACTTTGACGATGAAGGTACCCCTACTCAAAGAACCACATTAATTGAAAATGGCATTTTGACTGGTTTTATGTACGACCGGTTAAATGCCCGTTTAATGAACAAAAAATCAACGGGTAATGGACGTCGGGAATCTTATGCTTGTACGCCTATTCCACGAATGACAAATACTTTTATGTTGGTGGGTGATGCTTCTACCGAAGATATGATTCGAAGTACGAAAAAAGGTATTTATGCGGTTAATTTCGGAGGTGGACAGGTCGATATTACATCGGGAAAATTTGTTTTCTCTATGTCCGAAGCATATTGTATTGAAGATGGAAAAGTAACCTATCCTGTTAAAGGAGCAACTTTGATCGGAAATGGGCCTGATGCATTAACCAAGGTCACTATGATTGGTAATCATATGGAATTGGATAAAGGCATCGGAACTTGTGGTAAAGCAGGTCAAGGCGTTCCGGTGGGCGTAGGACAACCAATGTTAAAATTGTCTGGCCTTACGGTGGGGGGAACAGGTGGTTAGTCCTTTATTTTAATAAGAGCTTGCCCACGTGTAATATCTAATATTCTGGTAAGCATGGCGTCATATTGATCTTCGGGTATGGTTAGGTTCATGCTTACATGTTGACTGCAAAAATCTTCTTGTTGCAGTATGCCGCCATATTCGGCAATTCTTGATTTAACAAGTGCGTAATCAGAAAAAGAGCAAGTTACCTCAATATTTTTCTGGGGAATATATAAAATAGCAGACGCCTGACGCAAACATTCAGCAGCAGTCCCGCTATAAGCTCGTATAAGCCCACCCGCACCAAGTTTAATCCCACCGAACCAACGGGTTACGATTACAAGAACTTCATTATAATTCTGTTTTTCAATTACTTGTAAAATGGGCCTTCCTGCTGTTCCTGAAGGTTCTCCATCATCATCACTACGATAATGTTGACCGATACGATAAGCCCAACAATTATGCGTTGCTTCGGGATCACGATGATTTTGGATGGTATCCATCGCTTGGTTAATTGAAGAAACGGGAAAGGCTTGTGCTAGAAAAATGCTTTTTCTGATCTCTTGTTGGTGATGGTAAGGAGCAGGTAGGGTATAAAAAGTTTCTTTTTTTTCCATAAGCTGTATTAGAACAAATATTTCAATTTTACACTATAAATTGTATAGCGCTTTTCTTGACTATCTATACTTTTTGCTTAGCCTTAGAAACCGTTATTCCCCTAAATTAATGTATAGAAATTTATTTTTAATAATATGAATTCGCAATCGTCCTTTGGACAAATTTTCCAATATCCAGGTTTATTTGCTGCCTTAATGGGACGTACTTTAACGGCTTTGGCAACCCAAACACTAGCTGTAGCTATTGGTTGGCAAATTTATGATATTACCCATAGTGCAAAGGCTTTGGGATTTGTGGGTTTAGTAATATTTTTACCCATGCTGTTTTTGGTGTTACCTGCAGGTCATTTATCTGATCAATTTAATCGTAAAGTTATTGTCACAATCTGTCTGATTGTTGAAACATTTATAGCAATAATGCTGGCTTTGGGAACTTATGGAGGATGGTTAACCCCTGGAATTATTTATCTGCTTTTGATGTTTTTTGGATGTACGCGAGCATTTGAAGGGCCTTGCCAAAAGACATTTTTGGTTAATATCGTTCCCAGTCATTACTTTCCACAAGCAACAGCCCTATCTTCATCTTTATTTCAGGCCGTATCTATTATTGGCCCCGCTTTGGGGGGTGTTCTCTATAGTTTTGGGGCCGATTTTACATATATGATTTGTGTAATTGGGTTTGGAATTGCTGCTTTTGCGACATCAACAATTCGATTCCAAACTAAAACCATTCGTTCTACGACAGCAATGTCAATAAATACGATGTTGGAAGGGATCCGTTTTATCTTTTCTAAACCCGATATTTTGGGTGCGATTTCATTAGATCTTTTTGCCGTGCTTTTGGGGGGTGCTACGGCAATGTTACCAATTTATGCTAATGATATTTTGCACGGAAGCCCCTTTTATCTTGGGCTGTTAAGGGCAGCACCGGCCATTGGTGCTTTGATTGTATCCGTTATTTTAATGCACCATCCAATAAAGAGCAAAGCAGGTAAATGGATGTTTGGTGCCGTTTTTGTATTCGGCTTTGCGACGATTGGATTTGGTTTATCAAAGAATTTAATGGTTTCTATTTTTTTTCTGGCTATTTTGGGGGGCGCTGATGTGGTTAGTGTGGTTGTGCGGAGTGCTTTGGTACAACTTCGGACTCCCGATTTTATGTTAGGTCGGGTTTCAGCAGTCAATATGTTATTTATTGGTTCATCAAACCAGTTAGGTGAATTTGAAAGTGGTATGCTGGCTTCGTGGATTGGGCCAGTGTCTTGTGTTGTATTCGGGGGAATTGGAACGATTTTAATTGCGATGATTTGGATAAAAATCTTTCCTGCCTTGCATCAAGTTAATCAGTTAGAGCAATTGAAACCTGATTAAGGAACAAAAACGTGTTTTTACAAATTGATACATTTCGGAACAACTTTTGCCAGATTCAGCGTTTTTAATTCGTAGACTTTTTTATGTTTGTGAAGTTTTTAGTATAGGGGACTTTTCGTAAATGCGCTTCTTTTCACGTCTTTTTCTAGGGATTATGCTTGCCTGTTCTTTTGGGCTTGCTCAGCCTAGCTTAGGTGAAACAACGCCAGTTTCGGATGTATCAGAAACCAGCAAACCAGTTTTTTTAAATATCCCCGATAAGACAACACAACCGACATTAGATAATTTAAAAACAAGATTGCGTAGAAATAATCAGGTTCTGCAAAATCCTAGCCGAATGTGGGATAGAAGCGCTCTACAGGCTTTAATGATCGAAGCACAGGAGTTAATTGACCAATCTTCTGATTTGATTACTACGCTTAAACCGCGTCTTGCTGGTTACGAACAGGCGTTGAAACTAATCGGGGATGTTCCGGAGAAATCTACGACAACGCCACAAAATGCAGATCTTGCGCTACAGCATAAAAATCTCATCAAATTCCGCGATAATACGCTGGCACAAATACAGCAAGCATCATTGATTCAGCTGGAAGCCAGAGGACAGATTATGCAGATTCAAGAAAATCTGTCCCAAATTCAACAAACGCAGCTTTTTTCTTGGGTTCCTTCACCGCTAAGTTACGATTTCTGGCATGAATTTATTGTAAATAGCCCGTCAGATTCGACGCGTATAAATGCTGTTTATCGTGATTTTTGGAATCTGTTTTCGCTAAC
The DNA here is from genome assembly GCA_945266285.1 of uncultured Commensalibacter sp. GTDB lineage: Bacteria > Pseudomonadota > Alphaproteobacteria > Acetobacterales > Acetobacteraceae > Commensalibacter. The sequence goes on along the minus strand of CALYOP010000002.1, from coordinate 141,773 downwards.
GTGGAATGATAGCCTTCTTAGTAAGTTTTTAATGATTTTAGGTTTTGTTGGTGCTGGCGTGATGATTTTCATTTTACGCCCACTCCTGGAAAAAATCATTACCAAGCTTGTGGAAAAATTTATTCCACCTACTCGGTTACGTCGCAGTTTGATGACGTTAATTGCGGCTATACTTTCATCTTTTACTGCCGGTATATCTGCAACCATTGTTATATCCAGCCTTTCATCAGAAGATATTGCTGGACATAGTGCATTGACTTTTGCGCATACGATTATCAACCAACTCTATTTTTGTGGATTTATTTTAGGGCTTTATCGTGGTTTCTTGGCCGTGCGTAACCCGCAATGGCGTTTATTACCAATAGGGGATGAGACCGCAAAAGCGATTAGCATTTTACCAATTCTTTATGCCTGTTTGGTTTTTATCCTTGGTATTCTAAAATATATTAATAATGCCAGTGGGGTCAGCCTGATTGCTCAGCAATTCTGTAATGGCTTCTTCACATTGATGATGTGTTTTCTATTTCTTACCATTCCTTTGAAATTAAAGACAATATGGAAGAAGAAACTAGAAAATATTATTGGAAATGGACCAGGATTGAAATTTCTGGTTCTTGCTGTGGCCTTACCCATATTCTTTATGACCTGTATTGTTACTATCCTGCTGGGTTATATCCCACTTGGATTTTCAATGTGTGTTTGGTTGAATTGGACTTTGCTGGTTATTAGCACTTTGGGCTTATTAGGCATGATTGCAACCGATATTACGCATCTGGTGTTGGACCCAGATCGGTGGTTGGGTCTAAAAGTACAAGTTCTGGGTATCAAAGCCCAACGTATGGATCAGCTTTCCACGATTATAACCGGTATTGTGTCAGTTCTTACATTATTGCTGGTGATCATTTCAGTAATGTCACCGGGCAATTTCGATTTTTCGATGTTCCTGCATAATATTTACAAAGCTTTTATGAGCCAGAAAATCGGGGGATTTACCTTATCTTTCTACTTAATTGGCGAAGCAATTTTTGTAATTATTATCAGTCTTTACTGTATTAGAACAGTTAGAAACTGGTTATTAAACCGCTTTTTTCCTAAAACCAGTTTGGATAATGCTTCACGAAATTCAATTGTTACTATTTTTAATTATTTTTGCTGGGTTCTCGTAGCAATAATTGTGCTTTCTATTTTGGGCGTAACCACGCAAAATATTACATGGATTGTCAGTGCCTTATCTGTTGGTATTGGTTTTGGTTTACAAGCAATTGTTCAGAATTTTGTTTCTGGATTAATCTTGTTAACTGAACGGCCAGTTCGTATTGGAGATACTGTGACTGTTGGCGGTGTTAAAGGAACGGTTCTAAGTATCAAGGTTAGAGCGACAGAGATCCAACTGAGTGATTTGTCAACATTGATCGTTCCAAATTCACAGCTTATTACTTCTTCAGTTCAGAATGCAACGCGTAGTCGGCATTTGGGGCTTTTATCTTTAACCCTGCCGGTTATTACGGTTTATCAGCTAGAAGCTTCTAGAAAAGTTATTTTGGGAATTCTAGAAGCACATAAGGAAGTTGTTGATAATCCAAAGCCGATTGTTCTTGTAGATAGCATTACCGAAACATCGTTGATTATTTCGCTTAAAGCTTATGTCGGATATTCTAGTAATGTTGATATGGTTAGAAGTGAGATTCTTGCACAATATCTATCTGAAATTACACGATGGGGTTTGAATAGACCTGGACAACAGTTAGATGCGCCGATTGAAATTGAGAAAAAATCAGATGACAAAACAGCTAAATCTGAATAAAATTGGTTAACTTTAATTAACCAAAAAGATGAATTTATTTAATGTTTCTTTTTTGATAACGGTCTTTATTAATTATGTCTTTACCGCTTCCGATTGCATTGGATGTTTTTTCCACTTTTTCTGGTAGTTTTTGGTTATGTTTGCCGGCGCTGATATCGATTTCAGATCCGTTAGGTTCGGCAATCATTTTTCACCAGGTTACCGAAGGCCGTTCAGAACTAGCACGTCGTATTCTAGCAAGAAAAATTGGCATTAATTCTTTTATTATTTTGCTATCAACGGCTTTATTAGGTGGATATTTTCTACGTTTTTTTGGCATTTCAATCGATGCAGTACGGATTGCTGGTGGATTGGTTATTGCAGTAAGAGCATGGAATTTATTACAGGCACCCGAGCAGAATGCGGATCGTAAACAAAAAGAAGCCGAACAAGATGGTCGGACGATGGCTTTACCTAATGGTTTAGATGCAGCATTCTTTCCATTGACAATGCCTTTTACAATTGGACCGGGTTGTATTGCTGTTGCAATCGCTTTAAATACCGTTCACCCTCATGGGGAAAAGATTATTGGATTTTATGCGGGGTTAATTCTGGCAATTACAATTGTTTCTTTAACTATTTGGATTGCTTATTCTTCTGCCAATAAGATTATGCGAATGTTAGGACGGTCAGGGACAAGAGTATTTTCCCGGATGGCGGCTTTAGTGCTGCTTTGCATCGGTGTACAAATTGTAGCAACAGGTGTTCAAGGTCTGTTAATGCCAATTTTTCAAACTGATATTGCAAAAAAAAGGTAATGACGATATTAAAATCATAAATCGTTTTTATATGAAAACGAAAATATAAAGAAGTTGGGTATGTTGTATGTATTTTAAAGAAAAATAGTAATAGCGTCTAAAGTTTACGCATGTCTTATTCATTAAGTGATCAAACCTAATTGGTATTACAGATTTGAAACAGGTTTATTGATGAGTTCTCTTTTCCGTCCAGAAGTTTTAGAAGCGCGTCGAGATGCTTGGTTAGGAAAAGTACAGGATGTACAACCAATTCCTATTCGAATTATCGCAATATTATCTGTGGTTTTTGCTATAGCAGTTGCTATTTATGTCTATTTCGGGGGTTATACCCGACGCGTTCATACAATAGGAAGTATGATGCCACCAACGGGGTTGGTAACGGTTGGAGCAAGAGCGAATGGTGTAATTATTACCCGTAATGCTATTGAAGGTAAGCATGTCAAAAAGGGTGATGTTTTATTTGTTGTCAATCTTGATGATCAATCAAGAGTAGGACCAACCCAGAGCCGCATTAACGAAACGTTGATCCAACAGAAAAAAATATTACAAGATCAATTGACGATACGAGAGCGAGATGCTCCGTTAGAAAAGCAGAATTTACAAAATCAGATTACAACCCTAACAAAGCAATATACCAAAATTACGAATCAGATTCAGCAGGATAATGAAATTCTGCCGCTAATAAAAAAATCGCTTGATATGGTTGAAAGAGCAAAAAAACAGTCTTTAGCAACCAATGTAGAATATCAAAATCAGCTTTATAGTTATGCTCAGCTCTTAAGTTCTCATGCCCAGTTTCTACAAAGCCAGACAACGGTCGAAGGTCAAATTATCGACAATATCTCGAAACTTAAACGTTATGAAAATACGCTTGAGCATGATCTAAATGAAATAAGAAAACAGATTATTGAGGTTGACCAACATATCGTTGAAGGCGAAGGCAAGGAAAAAAACTTGATTGTTGCTCCCAGTGATGGTGTTTTAACAGCCGTTAGAGGTTATGTTGGACAACAGGTATCCACTGGAGTACCGCTCGTAACGCTTCTTCCAGAAGGTTATCAATTGGAAGCAGAACTTTACGTTCCTAGTTCAGCAATTGGTTTTATCCGTATTGGGGAACCCGTTGTTTTGCGTTATTCAGCGTTTCCTTATCAAAAATTCGGTTTATATGACGGAAAAGTTTCCGAAGTAACAAGTACGCCTGTTACCTCTTCAGTGAGTGGAAAGGAAGCTGGTGGTGGTCAATCATCCTCTGCACCAGCATCATCGGGTGGAAAGCAAAGCGAAGAAAATAGTATGTATCGAATTCGAGTTAAGCCTAATTTACCTTACGTGATGGTTTATAATCCACAGAAAAAACTAAAAGAACCACATTATCTGGAAGCTGGGATGGCCGTTGAAGCAGATATAGCAATTGATCATCGTCGTTTATATCAATGGATGTTCCAGCCTGTTATTGAAATTAAAAATACCGTGCGTAATGTTTTAGGTTCTCCACGGCAATGATGGAAATTTTTGAAAATATCAGATTTAGTTTTCTTAATCGTGTTCCCGTTATCCTACAGGTAGAGGCTTCAGAATGTGGACTGGCCTGTCTTGCTATGATTTTGGGATATTATCATCGTCCGATTGATCTGGCGAGTTTTAGAAGACAAGAACCTATTTCTATTAAAGGTACAACGCTACAGGAATTGATCAAAGTATCCAATCGTATGAATCTGACAACGCGTCCATTGCGCTTAGAAATGGAAGAGCTTTCAAAGCTTCGTATGCCTTGTATTTTGCATTGGGGACTGAATCATTTTGTTGTTCTTATTAAAGTTAAATCAAATGGGATCGTTATTAATGATCCGGCTCATGGGCAAAGAAACATTCCTTGGCAAGAGGTTAGTAAAGAATTTACTGGTGTTGCCTTAGAAGTTTCACCAAATGAACATTTTGAAGAGAAAGATGAGCGAAATAATCTTCGATTAAAAGATCTCTTTCGTCATGTTTCTGGTTTGAAAATGACCCTAACCCGATTGTTTTTTACATCAATCGGGTTAGAAGTCATCGCGATTATCATGCCCATTGTTTCACAGGTTGTTATCGATGAGGTTGTGGTTAACAATGATAAAGATCTATTAACTACCGTTGCTGTAGGGGTGGTTTTTTTAATTCTCTTACAGATGATTATTGCGACTTGTCGGACCTGGATGGTCATGCTTTTTTCAACACGGGTTAGCGTGCAATGGAATGCAAGCCTATTTGACCATCTGACTCGCTTACCATTGGATTATTTTGCAAAGCGGCATGTCGGAGATATTTTATCGCGTTTTGGTTCATTAGGTGCAATCCAAAAGACATTAACCACTGATATGGTACAAGCCGTCATGGATGGTATCATGGCTGTCGGCATGTTGGTGATGTTAATTTACTATGGAAAATGGCTGGCCTTGGTTACAATAGCAGCTGTAACATGTGATGGAATTGTAAGGGTCATAGCTTATCGCTCTTATCGACAGGCAGCAGAAGAAGGTATTGTCTATAGTGCAAAAAGAGATTCCCATTTTATGGAAACCTTGCGAGGAATGGCAAGCGTTAAACTTTTGGGATTGCGGGAACGTCGTCGTGCACGTTGGTTAAATCTATTGGTGGATAGTATCAATGTAGGATTAAAAACGCAGCGTTATGATCTGATATTTGGTCGATTAAATGATCTGATTTTTTCGGCGGACCGTCTTATCTTATTGGTTGTTGGTGCCGATTACGTCATGACAGGCAAGATGACGGTAGGTATGTTGGTAGCCTTTTTGTCTTATAAAGATCAATTCAGTGCTCGTGTAGGTAGTTTGATTGGAGCAGCTTTTAATCTCCGTATGTTATCCGTTCAAAGTGATCGTTTATCGGATATCGTTTTAACCCCTACGGAAAAGGAAAGCGTTTCTTCAACTTTTAATGAAAATATGATGAGTCTTACAAAGGCCGATCAAGCGACTCATTTAGAATTTCATGATCTTGGTTTTCGCTATTCTCCTTCTGAACCTTGGGTTTTTCGAAATCTTAGTTTCCGTATTCCAAGAGGTAAGAGTGTTGCTATTATTGGACCATCCGGTTGCGGGAAATCCACTTTGCTTAAGGCTTTAATGGGTTTGACAACACCAGAAGAAGGCGAGATTCTTTTTGACGGACAAAATATTCTTCAGCTTTCGCTTAATCAGTATCGCGATAAAATAGCTGGTGTGTTACAAGATGATGGACTTTTTTCTGGATCAATCGCCGATAATATTTCGGGTTATTCGGATAAACCCGATGAAAAACGGATTGCAGAATGCGCCGCATATGCCGCTATTCTCCATGATATCATGGCCATGCCGATGAAATTTGAAACATTTGTCGGTGATATGGGAAGTTCGTTATCAGGGGGACAGAAACAAAGGGTTATTTTGGCACGAGCTTTATATCGATTACCTGATATTTTATTTTTAGACGAAGCAACCAGTCATTTGGATGAACAGACTGAAGCTGTTATTGCAAATACGCTTAAGAATATGAGGATTACTCGGGTGATTGTTGCACATAGACCCGCAACGGTTGCACATTCTGATATTGTTATTATGATGAATCCGGATAAAATTCAGAAAGGTGAACTTGATATTATGTATCGAACGCAAGATGGTTTTCAACCACAACCATCTCAAAATGCTCCCGAAGCTGCTGTCTAGATTGGATTATTATAGGTTTCTACTTTTGTTCCATTCTTTGTAACCTTTTTTTCCTATTCTTTCCATAATTGGCATTAGCAATTTAATCAATGCCGGTTTTAACATCATAGCTTTGATTTGTATGGCGCTAGAACGTGGCAAATAATATTCTAATTTTTTCTGATATAGCGCTTTGATAATCGTTCGGCATACTGCATGAACCGGTAGTGGGGGGGAACAGAAGTTAAGCATAGAACCGCCCTCTTCAATTTCACGATGCAACATATGGGTATCAATCGCTGCAGGGAAAATTGACGAAACCGATATGCGGCGTGATTTTAATTCCATAGATAAAGCCAAAGCGAATCCTCTTAAGCCGAATTTGCTTGCTGAATAGAGGGCACTATTTTTAAGAGGCATTAAACCACCCAGAGAATTAATAAAAATAATGGAGCTTCCTTTGTTCATTAAAGGAACAAGTCCTCTTGTTAAGAGAATTGTACCGGTTAAATTTGTCTGGATTTGTTCAAGAATTGTAGTTTCGCTTTGTAAAATAAAAGCACCAGGATAAATCATCCCTGCGCAATGAATTAATGCGTGAATTGAACCAAAACGTATACGAATATCTTCACATAAATATTGAATTTCTTCAGGACGAGAAATATCGCAAATACAAGCGGTGATTCGTTTCCCGTACTGGTTTACAACTTGTTGAAGTTGTGTCTGATTACGTCCGACAATGATGATATCATAGTGATGGTTTAATAAAGGTTGAATTAAATTCCTTCCCAACCCACCTGTTGCACCAGTCACAACGGCAATTTTCCGTTGTTTTCTAAAGATATTATAACTCATGATGTTATTTATTCGCTGCTTTTTGAAGAATTATCATGTGAATTTATGACGTTAAAACATGCAGAAAAACATAGTAAAGAATTATTTGTATAATTTTACATGTTTTTGATAGTTTTCTGGATAAAATCGGGTTATTTAGCGTGAACTTATAGAATTCCACAAAAATCTACTTGATTTTATAACGGTGCATTCTTGATTAATGTGCTGTGGTTTATAAGTATCACATGATTTAAAAAATTTTTTTATAACGGTTATGTATTTAAAATGAGTTGTTTTTTTAAAAATGGTTGGGTTTATTTAAGAAATGATAATGATTATTAGTATTAATGTTAATAGAAGCGTTAATGATTAAGTGATCATTATCTTGTTGAACTTTATATCTCTTTCCTTGAATTTCGCGTGTTTCTCATGAAAAATTATCCTGTTAAAAAGTCGTGTTTCTTACCAACGTTGTCAGTCCTTGCGCTATCGAGTGTGACTTTCGCAAGTCATGTTTATGCTAGGGATAGCGCTTTAATCTCGCAAGGTGCCGCACCTTCTGCGGGATATAGTGGGGCAACACCTGTAAAAAAATCTCCACCTCCTGCTGTTGTTTTAGATAAAGATAGCGGACAACATCCCGAAGATAATGACATGTTGTTAGAAGATATGTGGGGGCTTCGACCATGGCTTGCTTCTAAAGGAATCACGTTTACTTTGGTTGATGTTAACGAAGTATGGGGTAATCCTTCTGGTGGATTAAAAAAAGGTGCAGCCTATGAAGGGATGACCACAATGACCCTTAATTATGATCCAGAAAAAACACTTGGGATCAAAAATGGGTTGTTTAATATAAGTGCTTTACAGATTCGTGGTCGTGCACATAGCGCAGAAAATCTTGGTGTTTTGAACCCTGTTAGTAATGCTGAAGCGGATCGTGCAACACGTTTATGGGAACTTTGGTATCAACAAGGGTTTTTCGATAATAAATTCGATATTCGAATTGGTAAGCTTAGTCTTGATCAAGAATTTAATATTACCGATTACGGAGTCTTATTTTTAAATTCTTCTTTTGGCTGGCCTATGATTCCATCTTTGAATACGTATAGCGGTGGGGTGGCTTACCCATTGGCTGCTCCAGCTATTCGCTTTCGTTTCCAGCCTGACGAGCATTGGACAAATCTGTTTGCGATTGCTGATGATAACCCTAATAATTCCCCTTTTTGTAACCCTTCGGGACCTTTGACTTGTGATCCACAAGAACACCATAGATCAGGAACCCGGTTTAATTTCAAGACGGGTGCTTTTATTACAGAGGAATTACAGTATCACTTAAATCCACAACCTGATGATGCGTCTACAGCCAAGGATGATGTGGGTTTACCGGGAACTTATCGTATCGGTGCCTATTATGATTCTGCAAAATTCCCTGATCAACGGTATAATTATCAAGGTGGGTTGCTCGGTGATCCTAATAGTGAGCAAAAAGCCCGTATGCGTCGGAATAATTGGTCAGTCTACGGAATTGTTGATCAAATGGTTTGGCGTCCATCAGCACAATCTTCGGAATCATTAGGGGTTTTTGGTCGCGTTCAGGTAACGCCTAATGATCGTAACCCGATCAATTTCGCTGCTGATGCTGGATTGGTTTATAAAGGTCTTTTTGGTCGTGATAAGGATTCTTTTGGTATTGGCTGGGGACTTGGTCGGATGGGTGAGCGTGCAAGAGCTTACGATCGTGACTATCGGCGTTTAAGTGATGAAAACTGGCGTGTAAGAGGAACCGAACATCATCTTGAAGTAACTTGGCAAGTTCAAGCTACTCCATGGTTACAATTACAACCGAACTTTCAGTACATGTTCAAACCTGGTGCTGGGGTTGTTATTGATGGTACGCATAACAGAATTGCTGATGAAGCCGTATTTGGCTTGCGCACAACGGCAAATTTCTAATAGACTTTATATCGGGTAAGATTGTTTTTTATAAAATATTCTGTTCACGAAGAGTCTTGGATGAAACTGGAACGCCTGTTTAATTATGTATTGGTATTTTTATTTTGTTTTATCGGCCTGGATTGTTCAATAATCCAGGCACAGAATAAAAATGATAAACCCAGTTACGTTATTCATAAAACAGGCGATCCTTATATCGAATTTAAAAGATTTATTCCGCCAGATTTTTGGATGATTTTATCCGATGGTGCTTATATTCCTTTTCGCGTTTGGCAAGCACCAAACCCAAAAGCAATTATTCTAGCCTATCATGGATTTAATGATAGTCGGGATGCATGGGAAGAAGCTGCTCCTTTTTTTGTAAAGAAGGCAATTAGCCTTTATGCACCAGATCAAAGAGGTTTTGGACAAGCACCTTTACGTGGTAAATGGGCTGGAGATCGGCGCCTTATTCAGGATGTAAGAGAAGAAGTCCAATATATTAAAACCCGCTATCCCAATATACCACTCTATTTAATGGGAGAAAGTATGGGCGGAGCAATATTAATGTGTGTTGCTTCACAACAGGAAGCCTTACCGGTTAATGGATATATAATGATTTCTCCAGCTGTGTGGAATAGGAAACAAATAGGATTTGCTGGAGATATATCATTGAGGTTTATGAATCTTGTTACCCCTTATTGGCGGGTAACGGGGCGTGAGCTTCCTAAAAGTGTCGTAGCTAGCAATAATAATTTTGCATTAATGCGCCTTTACTTTGACCCACTTTCTTTGCATGACACCAAAATTAGTGTTCTATCGGGTTTAGTAGATTTAATGGGTGAAGCGAGCAAAGCGGCGCCTTCAATAAAATATCCATCTTTAGTAATTTATGGGAGTAATGATCAAATTGTACCAGATGCGGTGATGAAAAACGTTTGGTATCGTTTTTCATCATCGGTTCGAAAAGATTATATTCTTGGTGGATATCATTTATTATTGCGTGATAAACAAAACGAAAACATCGTTAGAGATATTACAAACTGGATTGAACAACTAAATAATTGGTTGCCATCAGGCGGCGATATTGCTGCAGCTGCCTGGGGCTCAATGGGTAAACCCGATAAGGTACCTTTTTATATGCCTGCTCAATTAGATAAATTAATGCCTAATTAACGTGCTATTGGCGTCGTTGGTACAGAAACATCTTCGTAATATGGATAGAACAGCGTAAATGTTTCCGTATCCGTCCATTGTGTATTCAAATTCGTCAAATTATCACCAACAATAGAGATATAAATATTTCGCTCTTTCATGGCGACATTTGTACCTTTGCGTTCAAAATACAGAATATCGTCTTTATATTCGTTATAATCTTCTAATTTGCATAAGGTGAATTGGTTGTTCTGAAATGCTATTAAAAATATTTGACCAATAATTTCAACGATAGGAATAATACGGTTATCGTAAGAATATGCTTTAACGGGGATACAGCTATTTTCCATATATACAATATTACAGCTACCAAATTTCTTTTCTTTGGGTGAATAACCAAGAAAACGACCACGATGATCAATCAATATTGGAGCGGGATTACGATAAAAATAAGAAGCGTTACTAGAGGGGCGAAAATCTTCATTAATATAAAATCCAACTAGACGCCAAAATAGATCACGTGCTTCTTTATAATATCCTCTTTGCGTTAGAATAGCCAATAAATGAACGAATTTAAGCTCATCATAAATAATTCTTTGGTAATGCTTGATTGTTAGAAGTTTTTGAGAGGTGAGAAGTTTGTAAACCAAAAAAGGATGCTTAGTGTAAGCTTCCATAATTTTATTATAAATATTTACGTAGTTTTTTCTTCGAATATTATTGAGTAATTTTCCTAAATTATGAATTGGACCATTCAAACAGGCAAGAATTTGTCTAAATTCTTCAATACCTTTAATGTTTTCATAAATGATATGTCCCGCATAGAACATTTCAATCAGTTCAACATTATCACTTTTAAAAGATTTTAAAGTGGCTGCCGTTTTGGAATCTAAGGTATGTTTCGAGTCATAAACAATTATATGTTTTCCGTAAATATCATTACGTTTAATGCCCATACCACGCATTTCTGGGGTACATAGTGGCTTCCATTCGTCAATAACTTCCCATTCTTGATCATCAATAGAAAGTTGTGGCGCAAGAGAGAGTGCTACATCAGGTGATAATAATTTTGAGTATTTGATAGCAGCATAACCACCTGCTGACAAACCAATACAAATTTTTTTAGAATGTTTATTAACAAATTGGTTGTAAACTTCTATGGCTCTCGACATATTTTTACTGGTGTACCAGTTTCGCTTTTTCGTAGTGAAGCCAAAAGTCGTTATATCATCTGCTTCGGCAACTGGTTTTCCTAGATAGCTAGCTGTTGCCAAATGTTCGTTACCAATACCAATAAACGTAATTAATGTGAAATTAGATGATCCTTTATGGTAGTGTAAAACGATATCATCGCTTTCAAAAATAATTTGGTCTTTTGAGGGTGATTTTTCGGTTTGTGTCATTGGCCATCCCATTGCTTGAGCGATAAGGTTTGCTCCAGATGTGAAATGACGATTTATACAGATTCTATAAATTCTTTCTAGATCTGTAATATGAATTTGGTTAAGCTGTTGCGAAATTTCCTGTTGAATTAATGTGATAGCCAGAGCTTCATCACCTTTAAGATAATGGCATATGGCTTGAATTAGATGACCTTCTTGCGTATCAAGATTTTTTGTTATGCGGTCAATTTCATAGGAAGAACCAAGTTTGCTGGTTTCTAGTCGGTTAGCCAAATATTTTAATTTAATATTATTATAATAGTTATTATTTTTCCGTGAGCTCCGCACAAGGAAGCGGAAGTGCTGCTGTGTAGCGGTATTGTAATGCATCGCAGCTTGGATAACATTGTTAATACTTTTATTAGAAAAGAACTGCAACAAGCTTCCATGCCACGTAAAAGGCATTATAACTAAATAAACATTTTTGAAATCTCTGTAATGATTAATATGAGCACGATCTGGGTATTCATAAGGGTCAAAAAAGATAAAAATTTTTCCATGGAGATCTTCTTCCCGAACCCCTCTGCCATTTTCTAACTCTGGATCATAGGTGTATTCGGGCACATGATAAAGATGAGGAGCAATTTCAGCAGGGTTCATAGACCATGGTGAAGAAAATGCCAAAGCAATATCCGTATGAAGAAGTTTTGAATAGCGTATGGCTCCATAACCACCCATACTAGAACCATAACTAATAACGCGGCGTTTTTTTGTATATTTTTTAATAATTTGCGCAATTTCTTTCATTTCTATTTCAGGAAAGAAATTGGGCTTTTTTGCAACAATACCGATAGCCGATATTTGCATTTTGTTGAAATATTTATCGCCCCAGAATTTACCGTTGGTTGTATAAATTTCACCGGCATTATTGAAAGTTATGAATATGCTTTTCGTATTATAGATCTGGGCATATGCTTGAATATGTTTACCAGAATATATAAGTGTCATTTCGGCCATAGCATATTCTACTTCAAAAATTAACTCACAACGATTTTCTGTTTAGAAATACAAATTTCCAAATTATAAATATTATACAGAAAATTGTTGGTTATAAAATATTGAAATCACGTTGTAATCCACCTACTTCGAAGAAAAAAGCACCGACACAACAAAGTCCCATCAATTGCATACCTTCCTGCATGGCGCTATCCAGATCATAATTTTTACCCATAGGTCGTGTGTGAACCACAGCAACATCGTCAATAATTGCGACGCGACTGCAAAGTCTTCCCTGCAAGGCAATCCAAATATGATCTAAACCAAAACCTGAAATTGACCCTTCTAGAGGTTTTACACATATTTTCCAAATGTCACGCTTGAAGATAGGACACATCACTTCGACAAATGTTGTATAACGGAAATAGAATTCCGGTTTTTGGATCGTTATAGAATGATTGACGTAGGATTGCGGTGCTAACGAAGGTTGAGCAATATCAAAATGATTATATTTAAATATATTGAACATCCGATTAATGTCAGCCCAAGTCGTCTCTAGATCATCGTCAGGAAGCCAAATATTTTCATAAGCCCATAGGGGGCTATTTTCTTCAAAAAGTCCAAAAATAGGGCCAAATTTTCGATCATTTGGTTGATGTGAAAAATATTCACATTCAACCATTTCCTCTGGTATTTCAGCATCATACCAACTTAGGCAAAGATCCCAATTCTTATCACATTCATCAATGTTTCTTTCCCATTTTGTATGAAGTGAATTTTTCCCTGCTCTTAGTACGACAAGATTTTTCCTTTTTTTAGCCGTAGGTGACAATATCTTTTGAAATGGAGGAAGACCTTTCCATTTTGACTCCTGCCCCAAATCAGCAAAAGAGGGTATTGTAACACGTTCAAAAACATGGCCGTTTTCTTCCGTATACCGTGTAGGCCCCGACATTTTCACAATGCCATCCTTGTCCCACGTAAATTGATTAATACGTGTTGAAGTTTCGCCTGTCATGTTTTTTAACAGTAACACATTATCATTAATTTCCCAGAAACGTTCATTAGGATGAATATGACCGCCAATTCTTCCATCCGGTAAAAAACGGAAAATAGGAGAAATCATAGAACCATCAGTTCGAGCAAAATGCCAAGTATGGGATGTGATATAATCTTCAAAGGAGAACATTAATGTTAACTCGTCTAAAATAAACGTTAAGGATTATTATTATGATGAAAATTTAGTGTCAAGAATATTATAGAATTTGATATTATGCAAAGTTAATAAGAAAAATTTATTTAAGTATTTTTTAAGTAAATATTATTCAAATTTTTTTTTGAATTTAAATTTATAAAATGAACAAAATTTCGGCTAAGTAAAAATTAAAAAAAGGGTTCTATTATAAAACAGAACCCAGATTATTTTTCTTTTGGTAAAGAAGATTATTACTTTTCTACGTGTCCGCCGAAACCAAAGCGCATCGCAGAAAGCATTTTTTCACCAAATGTGTTCTCACTACGAGAGCGGAAACGGGTGTAAAGCGAGGAAGTAATAACCGGTGCAGCAACCGATTCTTCAATCGCAGCTTCGATTGTCCACCGACCTTCACCAGTATCGGCAACATCACCTTTGAAGTTTGATAAATCATTGTTTTTAGCTAAGGCTTCAGCGCATAAATCTAGCAGCCATGAAGGAATAACACTTCCGCGACGCCAAACTTCAGCAATGTCAGCCATATTTAGGTCAAAACGTTGTTCAGCAGGAAGTCTGTCTGATCCTTTCATTTTCATGATCTCAAAGCCTTCAGCATAGGCCTGCATCATGCCGTATTCGATACCGTTATGAACCATTTTTACAAAGTGACCTGCACCTGCTGGACCGCAATGCAGATAGCCTTTGGTTGCACGAGGATTTAATTCGGAACCTCTTCCTTTAGTCGGAGGAATATCGCCCATTCCAGGTGCTAATGCTTCCAATAAAGGATCTACATGGTCAGCTGCTTCTTTGCTGCCGCCATACATAAGGCAATAACCACGTTCTAAGCCCCAAACTCCGCCAGAAGTACCAACATCCATATAATGAATGCCTTTTTCTCTTAGAATTGCAGCACGACGAACATCATCTTTATAATGTGTGTTTCCACCATCAATAACGATGTCACCTTTGCTAAGTAGTTTACCCAGTGTTTCAATTGCCTGTTCTGTGATATCGCCGGCAGGTAGCATAATCCATACGATCTTAGGTGATGGCAGTTTTGCTAGCATGTCTTCTAAATTATCGGCAATCTCGCTTTTAGGAGCTTCAGCATGGATTTTTTCGCTGACACTACGGGTGCGGTTTAATAAAACCACTTCATGACCATGACGTGCAAGGCGGATTGCCATATTTCCACCCATTCTGCCTAAACCATACATACCTAATTTCATATTTTATACTCCACTTAAAAATTTGGAATCACTTCTTTTATGGTTATAAATCATAAAAGAAGTGATTGAATATAACGATGTTATAAAGCGTTTATAATAGCTTGACTTAACGTATTCAGACCTGCTTGCATATCCCCTTTAATATGGATACGCACTACACGACGATTACGTTCGGACAAGACATCAAAATCTCCGCGTGCCTGCGCTTCTTTGACAATGCCAAAAGTATATTTCTCACCAGGGACTGGTAAATCCTGCGCATCATCAGCAGTGATCTGTAAAAATACACCACTGTTCGGACCGCCTTTATAGGCTTGTCCTGTTGAATGAAGGAAGCGTGGACCAAATTCGGCTGCTGTAGCAACTTTTTTCTTGTCACGTATATTCAACCGTAATTTCTGAATCCATTCCCGTGTTGCCATATCCCGTTCAATATAAGCAAGAACGCCAACATAATCGCCTTCTTTGACTTGTTGGAAAAGCAGTTTTAATGCTTCGGTAATAGAAGTCGTATTTTTCAGTTTGTTTTCTTCAGCTTTACCGGAAAAGAGCAAAAATGAACCATCGGTAACGGTTGGATGTATATCAGGTAGTTTACCATTCTGATTATAGGCATCCGTAATTTTACGCGTTTCAACCTTGCTATCTTCAACATCAGGTTGGTCAAAGGGGTTGATGCCAATGAATGATCCTGCAACAGCAGTTGCAAATTCCAACTGGAAGAATTGTTGTACAATTTGCATTTTATCATTCAAGGTAATGGTAACTACAGGCTGATTTGCTGCTTTTAGAGCGGCAATTTTCTTTTCTTGTTCAGCATCGGTATGATGATTTAACCGCAAGTAAATAAATAAACGATCTTTGCCGTAATGGGTAGAATCCGTAAAAGTTTCTTCATCGATTGGAATAATTCCCTTGCCGATTTTACCGGTTGATTCCGCAACTAACTGTTCCAGCCACGCACCCAAAGCCTGTATCGCAGGAGAAGCAACAATCGTTAATTTATCACGACCAAATTTAGCGGCGCCTACACCCATAATCGTTCCCAATAGGGCACCAGGATTATGCGAAGGTGGTGATCCAGCCATACAAGCTTTTTCCATACGCTGCGCACATTCAAACAGCGATTTCATCGGTAAACCTGCGGCGGCGGCAGGTGCCATGCCAAAGTTAGAAAGAACGGAATAACGACCACCGATTTCTTTTAAACCGTAGAAGATTTTCCAAAAACCATCTTTTTTGGCAACCGCTTCCATATGAGAACCAGGGTCAGTAACCGCAACAAAATGACTACCAACTTTATCGCCCAAAACCTTTTTCGCTTGTTCGTAAAAATAAGCTTTTAGGATGTTAGGTTCGAGGGTACTACCGGATTTAGAAGAAACAAAATATAATGTTTTTTCTGGGTTTGCCTTTTTTTCAAAAGTTTTAACTTGTTGAGGATCAGTACTGTCAAGAACATGCAATCTTGGGAAACCAGGTTGATGACCAAATACTTCTGCCAATACTTCGGGACCAAGGCTAGAACCGCCCATTCCTAATAAAAGAATATCGGTAAAACCGCGAGCTTGAACTTCTTTTTGGAAAGTTTCAAATTGAGGTAAATCGGTAATTTGCTGATCAATAATGTTTAGCCAACCTAACCATTTATTTTCATCTTTTCCGGTCCAAACGGCTGTGTCATGAGCCCAAACGCCTCTGACCTTACCTTCAGAACGCCAAGACTCAAGGCCTTCTTGAACTGCTTTTTCAAAAGCGGAATCAAGATGATGTTCCATATGAACGACTTTATCACCTTGTAAAGCCATTTGTTTATCGGCGACGGAACCGAGGAGGTCATCGAAAGCTTTTTGGAAAGAGGTGACACCATCTTTGAGGAGCTTATCGGTAACAGCTTTAAGGTTGAGGCCAAGGCGTTCAGCATCAGCCATAACCTTTTTAGCACCTTCGACATCTTTGGTTAATGTTTCACCAGGTGTTCCATGATCACGGAAAGCATCAAAAGTCGCTGGTGGGATGGTGTTAACGGTGTCTTTGCCAATTAGGTTATCGACATAGATAGTATCGGGGAAGCTTTTATCTTTGCAGCTTGTGCTAGCCCAAAGCAGACGTTGTGGATTAGCGCCAGCAGCGACCAATTTCTTCCAGCGTTCGCTTTTGGTTACTTCCAGATAATGTTGATAAGCCAGTTTCGCATTTGCGATAGCAACTTTACCACGTGTTGCTTTTAAAGCGTCACTATCTTTATCATTTGCAGCAATACGTGCATCGATTTCTTTGTCTATGGCTGTATCAATACGGCTGACGAAGAAAGAAGCGACACTGGCGATATGAGCAATATGTCTTCCTGCCTGGAGATGTTTTCCCAGACCTTTGATGTAAGCTTCGAGGACTTGTTTGTAATAATCTAAAGAGAAGAGCAAGGTGACATTAACATTAATGCCTTCGCTGATTGCGGTTTCGATGGCTGGAATACAAGGTGCTGTTGCTGGGATTTTGATCATCAGGTTTTTCTGATTGACGGTTTTCCACAAGCGTCTTGCTTCTTCGATGGTTGCTTTTCCGTCCATAGCGATATAGGGAGAAACTTCCAAGCTGACATAGCCGTCCAAGCCTTTGGTTTTTTCCCAAACAGGCATTAATACCGCACATGCAGCTTTAATGTCATCAATCGCCATCGTCTCATAAAGATTGAAAACATCAAGGATGCTTCCTGAAGTCAGTGCTTTGAACTGGCTATCGTAATCGGAGCCATGGCCCATTGCTTTTTCGAAGATGGAAGGGTTAGAAGTAACGCCTTTTAAACCATCTTCATCAACCAGTTTTTTAAGACTACCATTTTCAGTGTAAGAACGTTGAATAAAGTCAAGCCAAGGTGATTGACCGTATTTTTCAAGTTCTTGTAGAGGATTATTAGCCATCATAAGACCTTATCTAATTAAAAGAATTTCTAATATAAAAAATGCATAAACACGCGTAAATGGCATGCTTATGCATAACAGGCGTTTTATAAGCAGAAGCAAGCTTGCATAAGCTTATGCCGAAAAGCGTTTCTGTTTATCGGCGACGGAACCGAGGAGGTCATCGAAAGCTTTTTGGAAAGAGGTGACACCATCTTTGAGGAGCTTATCGGTAACAGCTTTAAGGTTGAGGCCAAGGCGTTCAGCATCAGCCATAACCTTTTTAGCACCTTCGACATCTTTGGTTAATGTTTCACCAGGTGTTCCATGATCACGGAAAGCATCAAAAGTCGCTGGTGGGATGGTGTTAACGGTGTCTTTGCCAATTAGGTTATCGACATAGATAGTATCGGGGAAGCTTTTATCTTTGCAGCTTGTGCTAGCCCAAAGCAGACGTTGTGGATTAGCGCCAGCAGCGACCAATTTCTTCCAGCGTTCGCTTTTGGTTACTTCCAGATAATGTTGATAAGCCAGTTTCGCATTTGCGATAGCAACTTTACCACGTGTTGCTTTTAAAGCGTCACTATCTTTATCATTTGCAGCAATACGTGCATCGATTTCTTTGTCTATGGCTGTATCAATACGGCTGACGAAGAAAGAAGCGACACTGGCGATATGAGCAATATGTCTTCCTGCCTGGAGATGTTTTCCCAGACCTTTGATGTAAGCTTCGAGGACTTGTTTGTAATAATCTAAAGAGAAGAGCAAGGTGACATTAACATTAATGCCTTCGCTGATTGCGGTTTCGATGGCTGGAATACAAGGTGCTGTTGCTGGGATTTTGATCATCAGGTTTTTCTGATTGACGGTTTTCCACAAGCGTCTTGCTTCTTCGATGGTTGCTTTTCCGTCCATAGCGATATAGGGAGAAACTTCCAAGCTGACATAGCCGTCCAAGCCTTTGGTTTTTTCCCAAACAGGCATTAATACCGCACATGCAGCTTTAATGTCATCAATCGCCATCGTCTCATAAAGATTGAAAACATCAAGGATGCTTCCTGAAGTCAGTGCTTTGAACTGGCTATCGTAATCGGAGCCATGGCCCATTGCTTTTTCGAAGATGGAAGGGTTAGAAGTAACGCCTTTTAAACCATCTTCATCAACCAGTTTTTTAAGACTACCATTTTCAGTGTAAGAACGTTGAATAAAGTCAAGCCAGGGTGATTGACCGTATTTTTCAAGTTGAACTAAATTATTGGTCATATAATTAACCTTTTAAACAAACCTATTGCTTTTCTTCAAAACACATAGGGTTACTTTGAAATCAATACCGTTTAAAAAGCCACTTGTAAAAAGTGGCTTCGTTTATCAGGAATTGATTATTTTTTTAATTGTTCTCTAGCTGCAGCTAATACGTTATCGACAGTGAAACCGAATTTTTTGCGTAAAGCATCATAAGGTGCAGATGCACCAAAACTGCGCATAGCGATGATTTTTCCATTTGGACCTGCATAGCGATCCCAACCCAAAGGTGAAGCTTGTTCAACGGCAACGCGAGCTGTAACCTGTGGAGGGAGAACTTCATCACGATAGGATTTTGGTTGTGCTTCAAAGATTTCCCATGAAGGCATCGAAACCACACGAGCTTTAACACCTTCTTTGGTTAAAGTTTCGTAAGCTTCCATAATCAAGCCAACTTCACTACCGCTTGCAATCAAAATGATATCGGGGGTTCCGCCATTATCAGCAACAACATAAGCGCCTTTGGTTAACCCAGAAGCAGAATTGTATTTCTGACGATCAATCGTAGGGAGATTCTGACGGCTAAGAACCAGGCAGACAGGATGACGTGTCTGCATCATAGCAAGTTTCCATGCTTCGATAACTTCATTAGCGTCGGCTGGACGCAATGTGATCAAATCTGGAACAGCACGGAATTGAATGAGCTGTTCAATAGGTTGATGCGTTGGACCATCTTCACCAACGCCAATGCTGTCATGTGTAAAAATGTAAATTACGGGTAATTGCATTAAAGCAGAAAGCCGGATGGGATTCTTCATATAATCCGAGAAAATAAAGAATCCAGCAGCAAAAGAGCGTAGACCCGAAAGGGCTAACCCGTTTGAGATTGCTCCCATTACATGTTCACGAACCCCAAAATGGATATTACGACCAGCATAAGAACCCTTATATTGAGGATTCTGGAATACACCCGCTTCGGGGAAGTCCAAACTGCTTTTATTCGATGGTGCCAAATCAGCAGAACCACCAATCATCCAAGGAACGTTCTTCGCAATTGCATTGAGAACTTTTCCTGAGCTTGCACGTGAAGCAATCCCTTTGGCATCAGCTGCAAATGCTGGGAGATCTTTATCCCATCCTTTTGGCAGACGTTGATGGATAATATCTTCGATTTCTTGAGCAAGTTCGGGGTATTTGCTTTTATAGGCTGCAAAGGCTTCTTGCCATTTTTTATGTGCTGCACCACCGCGAGCACCAAGACCATTTTTGAAATGTGCTTCTACGCCTTCAGCGACATAGAAGTCTTTGTCTTCAGGAAGGCCAAGATATTTCTTGGTTGCCTTAACTTCATCAACACCAAGGGGTTCTCCATGAGCAGAAGATTTACCAGCTTTGTTAGGAGAGCCATAGCCGATAATACTATCAATAATGATCAAGCTTGGGCATTCTTTGTCTCGACGTGCCTGTTGGATTTTAGCGACGAAATCATCAATGTTATTCGCATCTTTGACTTCAAAAACCCTCCAGCCAGCAGCTTCAAAGCGACGGGTAACATCTTCGGTTGAAGCAATATCAAGGCTCCCTTCAATCGTAATACGATTGCGGTCATAAACCCAGATTAGATTTCCTAATTTCAAATGACCCGCTATTGAACCGGCTTCGTAGGAAATTCCTTCCATCAAGTCGCCATCACCACAGAAGGTGTAAATGTAATAATCGAAAAGTGGAAATTCAGGTTTATTATAACGTGCTGCCAACCAGTGTTGAGCCATAGCAAGCCCAACCGAAGTGGCAAGGCCTTGTCCCAGAGGGCCAGTTGTTGTTTCAACACCAGCCGTATGACGATATTCAGGATGACCAGGGGTTTTTGAATCAAGTTGACGGAATTGCTTTAAATCCTCAAGTGTCAAAGCTGGTCCATGTTCGACTTTACCATCATGGGATACATTGCGGATGCCAGCAAGGTGAATAAGCGAATAAAGCAATGCGGATGCGTGACCACCAGAAAGGACAAAACGATCACGTCCAGGCCATAGAGGATCTGCGGGATCATAATTCATAACCTTGTTCCACAAGGCATAAGCAGCAGGAGCCAAATCCATCGGAGTGCCGGGATGTCCTGAATTTGCTTTTTGAACGGCATCCATGGACAGTCCACGAATGGTATTTATGCAAGCCGCATCCATGTCAGAACCGCTACCTAAATGGCCATCATGTGCGTAGGCAATAGGCAACAAAATGGAACGCATAAAAATCCTCCTTTAAAATTAATCTTTGATAGAATTACCGACCAGAAAAAGTCATGAGAATTAAACCTGATCAAATAAAATTCCTTGTAAAAGGAAAATAACAAAAAACTTCATAAACGTTATATTACACCTAGATTAGGTATGTTCTTCTATAAAAATGTGGTAATTCTGTGCAAATTCTCAATGAAAGCTGTACGTCCGTAACGATAAGTTGATATAGATTAATCTTTGAAATATGTTGATTCATATCGCAGGTACGACAGATCTTAGATATGAATATTATTCAATTTCTCAGAAAAACACAATTTTTAATTGATTAAGCGTGTAAAATAAAAAGGGGGTGAACCCTTCTATTTTCTTTAAAATACGCTTAAAATAAAGATTTACAGACAATAATTTTGTGTTTTTGATTTGCTAGAGAATATAATGCCTCATTTTTCATCTACGAATGCAAGTAGTAATTCGAATACAATTTCAGATCAGGAATTTACAGCTGAACAAATAGAAGCCCTCTATTTTAATTCTGCACGTGACGGATCTGTTGAACTTTTAGAAGAATTCATCAAGGCAGAAATGAATATTAACCATCAGAATAATGAGGGTTATACCGCGCTTATTCTTGCAACTTATAATGATCAGGTGGCGGCAACATTATATTTGTTACAAGCAGGGGCCGATCCTAATATTCGTGATAATTCTGGGGCTTCAGCATTAACTGGCGTGGCATTTAAAGGATACGATCATATTGCAAGGATATTAATTGAAGCTGGTGCTGAAGTAGATATCCAAAACAACGTAGGTCGTACACCGTTGATATTTGCTGTTTTATTTGGACGGCAGAAAATGATCCATCTTTTACTTGAGGCAGGCGCAAATCCGTATCACATGGATGGCGAGGGTCTTTCCCCTGCAAAATTGGCAGAAAGACAAGGGTATAAAGATTTAATCGATCTTTTTAAAAAATATCAATTTGAGTCAAATAAATAGATCTTAGGAGAATTTGATGTCCTGCCGTTACTGGAGTCCTTTTGTTAAGGATATTGTTCCTTATACACCAGGAGAACAGCCCAAAGTTACTAATCTGGTCAAATTAAACACAAACGAAAATGCTTATGGCGTTTCTCCACGTGTTTTTGAAGCTTTGAAACAAACCATAAACGATAATTTACGCCTTTATCCTGATCCTGAAGCAACGCAACTTTGTCAGGCATTAGCCAATTTACATCAAGTAAATAAAGAAAATATATTTGTTGGTAATGGTTCTGATGAAGTATTAGGTTTGGCTTTCTATACTTTTTTAAAACAGGATACACCGACTTTATTTCCCGATATAACATATAGTTTTTATCCCGTTTATTGTGAATTATTTGATATCCCTTATGTACAGATCCCGCTTGATGAAGAATTTCGGGTGAATCTGAATGATTATAATCGCGAAGCATCGGCGATTGTTTTGGCTAATCCAAACGCTCCGACCAGCATCGCCCTAGATTATGAAACTATTGAAAATTGGGTTAAAACCCATCCTCAGCAATTAATTATTATTGATGAAGCTTATGTTGATTTTGGTGGTCAAACCGTTATTCCTTTAATTCAAAAATATCCGAATGTTCTGGTCATACGAACATTTTCTAAATTCTATGCTTTGGCTGGATTACGGGTTGGTTATGCGGTTGGTCATGCTGATCTAATTGAAGGTTTAAGGCGTGTTAAAGACAGCTTTAATTCTTATCCACTTGACCGCCTAGCACAAGCGGGAGCTTTGGCGGCAATCAATGATATTCAATGGTCGATTGATCATGCAAAACGCATTATTGCCAATCGTGAAAAGATGACGAATGCGCTTAAAGCGTTGGGATTTAAGGTTTTGGAATCCAGCGCAAATTTTGTTTTTGCCATGCATCCTGATTTTTCAGGGGAAACATTGGCTAAAACTTTGCGACAAGAAAATATTATTGTTCGCCATTTTAATAAACCACGTATTCAGAATTGGTTACGAATTACGGTTGGTACCGAAGAAGAATGTCAGGCTTTGCTGAAGGTTTTTCAAAAAATTTGTGCAAAATAAATTAAAAAAATACACCCAAACGCGGTCGATAGCCTTTGGGTGTAAAAGATCAGAAATTAGCCGTTAAAGATAGATTAAAAGATCGTCCAATACCTGGTAAAGCTCTTAAATTATTCGTGGCATTCAGATCACCCAACGACCAGCCACCTAAAGGCAGATAATATTTTTTATTCATAAGATTTTCGATACTAGCGTCGATACGTAATACACGCCATGTATAGCTACCACCCAAATTAAACAAAATATAGCCTGGTGTTTTGGGTTCATTTCGCATTGAATCGACAAGGGTTTTAGAATTGACCATGGTGACTTCCATCATGCCTGTCCATGGACCAATGAATTCATTCAAGCTAATCGTACCATTTAATGGCATCATATGATAAAGGCTATTGTGACTGATTAAATCCTGGCCTCGGACCCAATTCAAGTTGGCCTTGATATTACCTTTTCCAAAGTTTTTGCTATTCCATAATTGATAAAAACCAGAAGTATTCACGCCATAAATCTGTGCATTGTGATTTGCAAATTGGAGCTTGGAAAAATGTGCATTACTTCCTTTAGGGCCGGCGATACTGCTTAAATAATTGGTGTTAATATAATGATGGATATAGGTATAAAAAGGCTGAACTTTTAATTCCCATTTTTGATGATTAGGATCATACCAGTTAAACGTAGTACTGATCGTATTTCCAATTTCAGGTTTTAAATGAACATTACCAACGTAACCATTACCATCACCAAACCAGCCAATCATTCTGCTGGCCATATTAGTATTTCCCCATGAATAGCGTTCGTATAAATTTGGTGAACGGGTTTTACGAGCATAACCGCCTTCCCAACTAAAAGAATTGCTAATATTCCAGCGTGTTAGGGCGGTCACATCAAAATTAGTATCTGTTTTCCCACGGTTAGCATTGTTGAAATTCTGAATTGCATTATGTTCAGCGGTGTTCATACCCGCCAAGCCTTGATAACCTGAAACCTTATCCGTGTTCATCATTACAACATCGCTGCGTAAACCAAGCAGCGTGGTTACTTTAGGTGTCCAATTGGCTTCCCATTCAGCAAAATGGCCTAACCGATTACGGTGTCCATTATTGATATTATGGTAGGTGTAGGGACCCATCATCATACTGTTCTGCAAAGGGGGCCACCAATCATTAAGTCCAGAATGATCGAAACTGCTTTCTACGCGTATCGTATCGCGATCATTGACATAAATTGTGGCCTTAAGTGAATAACCAGCAAGTCTCGAATTGACATTCATCGGCATACCTGTGGTCGGAGAGTGTCCACCTTTATCATTAAGTTTGTTCATGACATGCGAAACGCGTTGCCAATACCCCTTGGCTTCTAATGTTCCCCAATCAAAATCCCCTTTGTAATTGCCATTGACAAAAGTGGATCGATTATTGGTCATATCCATGTATTGGTTAGGAAAACCTTCATAAGGAGTATCACTTTGGCCCACTGTCAAAGAAAGTAGGTGATTTTCTTTATTATATCCTAGCGTAACGGCATGATTGAAATTTTTGTATTTTGTTGAACGAACTTGATGTCCTCCAGCTCCGGCCTTGTAATTACGGGATTGGGACCAGGCGCCATCATAACGGATACTAAGATGTTCATTGGCAACGGTGGTTGAACCCGAAGCACCTAAACCACGGCCATTGCTGTGATAAAAACTGGATACGCGACCAGTTACAAGTATTTTGTCTGTTTTTTTAGAAAATTGTGGGTCTTTGCGTTTTATCTCAATTGTTCCCCCTAGGCTATCACCGCCCATACTGACCGGTGTAATTCCAGCCATCACGGTTGCAACATCAACATCATGTGGATCAATATAAGAAAGCGCAGGATTCATATGATTTGGGCAGTCAGCACTAACGCGCATTCCATCTATAACTATGGCAACCCGATCATCAGCCATACCATTTAGAACAGGAAGTGATGAAATACGTCCTGCTCCATAAAGGCTAACTCCTGGAAGGTTTTTTAGAAGTTCTGAACTATCTGTAATACGATTACGAATTTCTTTTAACTGATCTTCTTTTAAGGTGGTACTACCCGGTGGATTGCTAGCCAAATCAGGTAGATAAGTACCCTCAATCGTAATCTTGGGGAGTGTTTGCGTCGAAGGTGCGGTATCGGGGGGAGAGGGAGGAGAAGCCGCCATGGCCGGCATCTCAAGGCTTAGGGATGAGAGGAGCAAACCAAGACCTTGGCCCGCTCGACGGAAATAGAACATTTTGAAATCCTGAAAAAAGTACAGCAACAGTTTTCGTTGAAAGAAACGTGGTTAAATCAGGATTTTAGAGGTGGGGCTCGTGGCTGGATTTCTTGTATAGGAAAAATAGGAGGCGCTTGAGCCCAATAAGCCTTGGGTTTTAAAGAATGCCAGATAATAGCGACACTAGGTAAAACGGAAACGTTGGTTAACAGAATATTGGGAAGCGAAAATAAGCTGCATAATGGACAGCTTGGAAAGTGATGAGTCGGATAATTATGCGTTGGTATTTTGGGCTTAGCCTTCTGCATCTGCATATCGCAATCCATATCCATCGACATGGATGTTGTGTCAGAAGGCATAGATTCTGGCATCATTGGACAATTCCACAACCTTGTGAAAGTTAAACTGCCCAATAGAAGTTGTAGACTGAATAGAAAAGTAATGAATTGAATTAAGAAATTACGAGAACGATCATAACCGACTTCGGCAATCTGCTTATTTTTAAATATTAAATGAGATTGTGACGAAGAAGGCATTTTTTTGATCGGTTTTCGGTTCTTGATGAACAAATGATTAACAGATTAATTAGTTCAAGGAAAATTCAGCTTTGTCAAATCTATTTTGATCGAATATTTTAAAAGTAACTTATTCTGATCAATATTCATTTAATCGACAGCTTGACGGGATATAAGAAAATAGTTCATTAAAGTTTATGTTCATAACTGAATGATGATAATGCGACAGGAACCAATTCTACCGATAAATTCCTTAATAAAGTTAGAAATTTCGAAATCATTAATGCGAATTTCGAATTCTTCTAGGTCATGGTGGATTGTATGGGGAATCGTATTTGCGTTCATTATCAATATTATATTTTTTATAATTCTTGATCCCTATCGATATACTAAAAAAGATGAAGCTGTGACCTTATTTCCAGTTGAATTGCAGATAGAATCTGAAATTAAAGAACTTACAAATGAAGATTCAGAACCATTAGAAGAGCCGCCTTCGACATCGATAACGCTTCCAGAAATTGTAACTTCACCCACCAGTTTACCCGCTGTGACATCGCGTCCTGTTTTATCTTCGTCCAGGACAATCACACCAACTCAAAGACAAGCGGTTACCCCATCAATATCTTTGTCTCATAAGGATTCAGTAGCGCCAACAATTATAAAACCTGCACCCGTGGCGCAAAATCAACCAGCAATAAAAACGCTTTCAGTAGCAGAGCGTTGTCTATTACCGAATTTAGCAGTTTATTATCCTTTGGCTGCTAAAAGACGCCACGAGCAAGGAAGCGTTATAATTAGCTTTCAAGTTATGGGAGATGGTTCAATTCAAAACCTTACGGTTTTAAAAAGTAGTGGATTTTCGGATTTGGATAAAGCTGCACTTAATGCTGTAAAAACCATTCACTGCAAAGCAGAGCATTCCCAACCTATAGTAAAAACACAGATACCGGTTGACTTTGTCATGCATTAAAGAGGTGAGTAATCTAATCAAGGTAGCGCATCAAAAGTGCATAAGAAACCGTTGTGTCTGGTGGAATAGCAATATAAACGAAATGTCCATTGCCGGGTGCAACCGTTATTTTTTCGCCACCACGGTTCTCGAGTTGTTCCAAAGTAAAGTCATGATTTCCCGTTGGAGTCATAATTTCCAAACGATCACCAAGATTAAAGCGGTTTTTCACTTCTATTTCGACTAAATCGCCACGTTTTTTGCCTGTTAATTCTCCGACAAATTGTTGTTGCGTGGAAATTGAAGAACCTGTTTCATAGTTTTGATATTCATCATGTCGATGACGTTGTAGGAAACCTTCTGTATAACCACGATGTGCAAGGGATTCGAGAGTATGAAACAAGTTTTTATCAAAAGGGCGACCGGCTAATGCGTCATCAATCGCTTTTCGATAAACCTGTGCAGTACGGGCACAATAGTAATGCGATTTGGTACGTCCTTCAATTTTTATCGAATGAATACCCATTTTTACTAAACGTTCTACATGTTGAACAGCGCGCAAATCTTTTGAATTCATGATATAAGTACCATGTTCATCTTCAAAAGCGGTCATTTCTTCATCAGGGCGCATCCCTTCGCGAAGAATGAATACTTCATTAGTGGTAGCACCTTGACCCAATGTCGGTTCTGGAGCAGTTTTTTTAACAATTTCTCCAAGCTCGTTTTCTGTACCTTGTTCAACACCATATTGCCAACGACATGAATTGGTACAAGCACCTTGATTAGCATCGCGGTGATTAATGTAACCCGATAATAAACAACGTCCAGAATAAGCCATGCATAAAGCGCCATGGACGAAGACTTCTAATTCAATGTCAGGGACTTGCTGGCGGATTTCTTCAATTTCTTTTAGTGAAAGTTCACGGGACAAGATTACACGCGAAATACCAATCTGTTTCCAGAATTTTACCGTCGCCCAATTTACGGCGTTCGATTGCACCGATAAATGAATAGCGATATTAGGAAAATGTTCTCGTACCATCATAATCAAGCCAGGATCAGACATGATCAAGGCATCAGGATTCATGGCAACAACCGGTTCCAGATCCTTAATAAAAGTCTTTAGTTTGGCGTTATGAGGGGCAATATTGACGACAACATAAAAACATTTTCCCTGCGCATGTGCTTCATCAATACCAATTTTGAGATTTTGGTGAGTAAACTCATTGTTACGGACACGAAGACTGTATCGTGGTTGTCCTGCGTAAACGGCATCGGCGCCATAAGCAAATGCATAACGCATGGCTTTGAGCGTTCCTGCGGGACTTAGTAATTCTGTTTTCTTTGTAATATCCATGACTTATGAGATCACTTTGATGAAATTTCTGAGTTAAGTGTGTGGTTTATTACCTTATTACGGGGGAAAAGGCGACTTTTTATTTATCTATAAAACACTATAAAAAATAGTTAATACTATTTAATAGTGTTGATTTAATTGTTAAATACATGTATTAATCAAATTAAATAGTATTTTATGAAAAACCATAAAATGTTGAGTATATTTAACGCTACCGGTCGGGAAACTTATTATTATGACTCCTCTGGAACTTTATTCACAACAGCCAAGTTCGACCTATGAAGCAAAATTGCATGCAACAATGCAACTTCTAAAGGATGTAACCAATCACCATCATCCTTTGGTTCAGGCAACCAGTCTTGGAGTCGAAGATATGGTGATAACCGATTTAATTCAGAAATTGGCCTTGCCAATTCAGATTTCAATGCTGGATACTGGTTGTTTACATAAACAAACTTTATCGCTGAAAACGCAAGCAGAATTGCATTATGGCATATCAATTAAAGTATTCCAACCGGATGCAAAAGCTGTATTGCATTTTGTGCAAGAAAATGGGGTAGATGGTATTTTCAAAAGCCCAGCGATCCGAAAGCAATGTTGTCATATTCGTAAACTCGTCCCCTTACAGGCTTTATTGGCTGGTTACAAAGGATGGATTACAGGATTACGTAGAGAACAATCGTCATTTCGTTCTAATTTGCAGGAAATAGAAACAGAAACAACGCAACAAGGAACCAGCAGAATAAAGGTTAATCCACTGATTGAATGGACGATCGGTGATATCTGGCATTATGTTGAACAGAATTCGGTTCCTTATAATACCTTACATGATGAATTTTTTGTCAGTATTGGTTGTGAGCCATGTACGAGAGCGATAGCACTGGGCGAGGATTTCCGGGCAGGTCGCTGGTGGTGGGAACAAGAAGGCGCACGTGAATGCGGGCTACATGTTCATGAATCATCTTCTGAAAATATATCGTTATTAAATAAATAAACCAAGAAAGCATTCTGATCATGCAGGCTAATTTTATAACTAAAATTGAAACCGATCAATCTAATTTAAAATCTTTTTACACTCCGCTTGATGACCTAGAAGAAGAGGCTATTTTCATCATGAGAGAAGTTGCCGGAGCATTCGAACGGCCTGCACTTCTTTTTTCTGGTGGGAAAGATTCTTGCGTGATGCTCAGGATCGCTGAAAAAGCATTTGGCAAAGGGCGTTTTCCTTTCCCATTATTGATGATTGATACGGGTCATAATTTTCCAGAAGTCGTATCTTTTCGTGATCATCGGGCGGCTGAACTTGGAGCTAAATTAATAGTTCGTTATGTCGAAGATTCGATGAAAAAAGGGACAGTTCGTTTGAGTCACCCTATGGAAAGTCGAAATCCACATCAATCGGTAACTTTGCTTGAAGCAATCGAAGAATTTCGATTTGATGCTTTAATGGGGGGTGCACGCCGTGATGAAGAAAAAGCACGGGCCAAAGAACGGATTTTTTCTCATCGTGATGTATTTGGTCAATGGCAGCCTAAAGCACAAAGACCCGAATTATGGACGTTGTTTAATACACGTATTTTACCAGATGAGCATTTTCGCGTTTTTCCCATTTCCAATTGGACGGAATATGATGTGTGGCGTTATATTGAACAAGAAGATATACCGCTACCTAGCCTTTATTATGCGCATCAACGGCAAGTTATTCCTCGGAAAGGGCTTTTGGTTCCCTTAACGGATGTTACCCCTTTGCAGGAAGGTGAAGTGGTTGAGACACGAACGGTTCGTTTTCGAACGGTGGGTGATATGACTTGTACTTGTCCTGTTGAAAGTAACGCAGCAACTGCCTCCGATATTGTTAAAGAAACCGCAGCCGTAACCGTCAGTGAACGGGGCGCTACACGTATGGACGATCAGACTTCCGAAGCTTCAATGGAAAAGCGGAAGCTTGAAGGTTATTTCTGAAATTACAGATTTGAAATGAAAGTTATGGGCGTGACGACCAATTTTGAGAAAAGCAGCGGCGTTTTATCCTCTGTAAATGATGGACATACATTGCGGTTTTTAACTGCTGGTAGTGTCGATGATGGCAAAAGCACTTTAATCGGTCGACTTTTGCTTGATAGTAGGGCAATTCTTGCCGATCAGTTAACAGGTATTCAGCAAAAAGCAACCAGTGATGATTCTTATGATCTGGCGCGATTGACCGATGGGTTACAGGCAGAACGGGAACAAGGAATTACGATTGATGTTGCTTATCGTTACTTTACGACACCTAATCGGAAATTCATTATTGCCGATGCACCGGGACATGAACAATATACACGGAATATGGTGACCGCAGCCAGTAATAGTGATGCTGCTGTGATCTTGGTCGACGCAACGAAATTGCATTGGGATAAACAACCGGTTGAGTTACTTTCACAAACACGTAGACATGCGTTGTTGGCACATTTATTACGTGTTCCATTTTTGATTTTTGCTATTAATAAGCTGGATGCGGTCTCGGATCCTGATACGGCTTTTATAAATGTAAGCAAAGCTTTGCAGGAATTTGCTTTGCAGGCTGGTCTTCAAATTGCCCACATTATTCCTATTTCTGCATTGACGGGTGCAAACGTCATCGACAATAAGACACAGGATGGTCGAGCGTCTCTTTGTGCGGATATCTATCATGGTCCTACTTTGTTACAGGCTTTGACCGAATTACCTGCTTGTTTAGACGATGTGGATGGCCATTTCTATTTTCCAGTTCAATATGTGCAAAAACAGGCACAACAACATACGCCTGAGGCTAATCAGTATGGTCAAAGGATATTCTGGGGAAAGGTTGCTTCTGGTACTGTGAAAAAGGGGGATTTGGTTACTATTCAACCCTCTGGACAGCAGGCACGGATCAGCAAAATTTTACATAATGCTCTAGGTGAAGAATTACCTCAGGCAACATCAGGAAAATCAATAGGGATTGTTCTGGATAAAGAAATTGATGTATCACGCGGAGACTGGCTTACTCATGGTGTTACGGAACCATTACATAAGGAAATTAAAGCAAATTTAGCTTGGTTAGATGATGAGCCTTTGGTAATTGGCCGAGCATATTGGTTAAAACACGGACATCGGTGGGTCAAAGCGAAAATTTCAGCTATTCATCATCAGCTGAATATTAAAACATTGGAAACTGAACCAGCACATCAATTACAGGCTAATAGTATTGGTGAAGTTCATTTACAATTACAACAAGCTTTGCCTTTAATATCTTATAATCAATCGCGGACTTTGGGAGCCTTTATTTTGGTAGATAGTGCCAGCAACCATACATCTGGTGCAGGGATGGTTCTTTAAAGACCCGTTTGGTTTATTTAGTCATTGAGAAGGTTATGAATTTGTTCGCGCAAAGTTGGCAGTATTTCATTTTCGAAATAGGGATTTTTTTTTGCCCAGGCCAATGTTCGCCACGAAGGGTGGGGTAAAGGAAAATATTCGGGTAAATAATCCTGAAAATTTCTTACACGCGTGGTAAAGCTTCCTTTACCCAACACATAATTCTGTGCATAAGATCCGACAAGAAGCGTTAGTTGGATATTAGGGAACAAAGCAAGAATTTTATCACGCCATAAAGGCGCACATTCTGGACGTGGGGGTTTATCGCCGCCTCGTTCAAGTCTCCCAGGATAGCAAAATCCCATGGGTACAATAGCAATTTTACTTTTGTCGTAAAATGTGTCGCGGTCAATATCTAGCCAACATCGCAGACGGTCACCTGATTTATCATTAAAAGTAATTCCAGTTTCATGAGCAATAGTGCCTGGAGCTTGGCCGGTGATTAATAATCTTGCTGTAGATGAAATTTGTAATATTGGTTTTGGAGCAAGAGGTAAGAATTCTTCACAGACACGACAAGCTTTAATGGATTTTAACAAGGATTGTATCGCCTCTTCAGACATATTAAATTCCTGCTAATTTTATGAAGGTGAAAGCGAATTCGTTCGGGTATATAAGAATGATCATAATGCCATATCTTACATAGGGTTAAAGAATTGGATTAAAAGACGTTTATGCGAATAAATTAATTTAGCATAAATTATAAAGTAAAATATCATTGAATAAGTAAATGAATATATGCAGATCAATTAGATGAAAAGGTTTATTTGGTCTAAAGGTATGGTTTTGTAAAATAGTAAGATAGATGGTTATGGTAAAATCGATATGTTTTGTTCAACATTTACAAAAGAAAAATCATGTAAAAAGCTATTAAAATAAAGTATAATTAATATTATTTATGGTTTAATATAAATAAATATTTATTTATATAAATAATTGATGATTGATGAATGTCAATTGATATGTCTTTTTAATAAATTAAAATATAAATATATTTTAATTTTTTAAAAAAGGTATCAAGATGTCACCTGATAATTATTCAAATTTGTTTGATATTATTAATCGCTTAAAGAACAAGGATATTTCTGCGCAAGATTTTTTTCTTTATCAGCTTCCTTCACAGGAATACTTGTTTATTGCTGGCAGAAATTGGATTTCAACACATGGATTAACACAATTTGTACAAAATAGTTCAATGGATTATATTTTTACAGATGATAAACAAATTTATAATCTGCTTTATTTTCTGCGGAAAAGAAAAAATAAGATTCTTTCTCGTAAAAAAACAAATATTGAGACGAAAGATCTCCAAGAAAATGGAATGGATTTATTTAAAATTGATCAAGAAACGGGTGATAAAATTCTTGATATTATGAATCCTTCTTTTCTTAATAATCCCAATACACAAGAATATCCTCAAGAAAGTAAATCTCCCTTTTCCTCTTCTCGCAACGTTTACGAAAATAGCGTGAAAACAAACAAGAAATATCCCAAGAATTTAGCTTCGCTGATTGAAAAGTTTTCTGATAATGTCGGATTTCGTAATACATCACCGCAGTATTCTTGGACTGCTTATAAAAATGATCGTCCAGTAAACAAGAAAGATTCCAATAAATTAACCTCGATAATTCAAAAGGTTATGGATACAGCTGAACTTGATGACATGTCAGCACAATTTCACACCAGTAAGCAAAGTAAGAAAGATATACCTCTTAAGACAAGAAACGCGGAAATTAATCCCTTTCATAACGCATTTTGGCGGACTGTTTTTACTAGTTGGAAAAAACCAGCAACACAAAACTTGGCACAAGAAGATAATCTGACGTCTAATACGGATATCGAAGGAAATATTTATATGCGTATGGATGAAGCAGAGCAGGCTGTAGATTTGGCTAATAACCAGATTAGCCAGCTTGTAAGTGGGACGCATCCACAAGAAACAATAACAGGGATGGCCTCTTCACTATTAGATGAATTTTATAACTATGGTCTTTATATCGTTCGAAAAAATAATGAAGGTAAATTTGTAACTTACAAAGAAAAGATACCTTCTCAAGAATATAATTCTATAAAAAAAGTTTATGCAAAATTGCTTGATCAACAGTTAGATATGATTGATAAAAATGATATTTTTGCCAATGTTGATTCATTACATAATTATTATCAAGAGGTTCATACGGTCTTTAATCCCAAGCAAGATAAAATTTTCACAAAATTAAGCAATCCATTTGGTAATAGCTCAATCCTTTTAAAGAATACAGATAACAAATCAGACAATTATTTTTTGCCATTATTTAAACATAGCTTAGAAACATATGTAATGGCGAAAAAAGCTGGAGAAAAGATTGAAAAAGAAGCATATCATTTAACAGTATTATTGAATGAACGTTATAAATATATAAAACCTGAATCAAATCAAGAAGATACGCAAAGTAATTCTCAATTTATTCATCAATTAAATAGTTCCTTGATAAATCGTCCAAGATCAAAATCACAAACTTATCAGACAATAATTCAAAACACACATTCAACGGTTGTTCAACAACAACCTGCCCAAAATTCACAAGAAACGGGTTATAATCAATCGGGAAAAATTTACCGTCGCAATATTATTGATAGTATTAATAGTAGTGTAATATAGAAAACGTAAAAGTATATTTTATTATAAGAATTCACTTAGAACGAAAACGTTTCAAGTTTTTATATCCTGATTAAGGCGACCTAATTTCTTATCCATGAATCAGGTCGCCTTTTCCTTTAAGATAAAACTTATAGGATCAGTATGGCGGCTTTTGGGATGATTTTTGGCTTCAATCTATCCTTTTTATCAGAACCAAGAATATTCTTATAATTTCATTGTATGAAATCGTAAATTAAGACTGCCATTTTATTAAGCGCCACCCTCTTACACTATTCATAAAGGCAAGTTTACATCCTGCAGCAATATCTTTTTTATAAATCGTAACTTCTTTTATTTTATTCGTTTTCAATAAATATTGCCGCATTGTTCCATTTAAAAGCCCTGCTTGTATGGGTGGAGTAAGCCATTGATCATTCCGAAATAAAGCGACATTTCCATTTACGAATTCAGTAATTTCATCTTTTTCATTAAACATGAGAAATTCGTGATTTAAATTAGCTTTTGGATAGAAATCCCGCTTTGATGTTTTATGATATAAAAAAATATTCTGACTTGATATGGGATTTGGTGCCCATTGTGCTTCTAAAAAAGGAGGCAATGGTTTGATTGCTATACATTCATGCGTAAATGTACCAGAGGCATAAAGTAAAAATCTAACTTTCCATTGCCCTTCTTGATGATGATTTGCTAATTCCTGTAAAGATGCTTCAATTTTCTGTTTTTCGAAAAGAAAATTGAAATATATTGCTGAATTTTGCAGACGTTCTAGGTGCTCTTGAAGTAAAAAAAATGAACCATCTTTTAATAACAAAGATTCTAATAAATAATCAGGAATTTTACTTTCATATAAAATTTGGGTTTTTTGTATAACTTCTTCATACTCGTCGTTGACTTTGGAATCCCAAGTAACACCACTACCGACACCATATGTTGCTTTTTGTTTTTGTATTACTAAAGTGCGAATAGGTACTGAGAAAATAGCTTGTTGATTTGGAGTAATAATACCTAATGCCCCGCAGTAAAGCCCTCGAGGTTGTTTTTCAATTTCTTTGATAATTTTCATTGTGTTTATCTTAGGCGCCCCGGTAATCGAACCGCAGGGAAAAATAGCTCGAAATATATCAATCAAAGAAATATCTTTTTTAACTTTTGCAGAGATTTTTGAAGTGAGTTGCCATACCGTTGGATATTTCTCTGAAATAAACAAATTATCTACGGATACACTTCCTTGTTTTGCAATTTTTCCTAAATCATTGCGAAGAAGATCAACAATCATTAGATTTTCAGCACAATTTTTTTCATTTCTTAAAATATTTTCATATTGTTTATCTTCGATATTGGTTCTGCCGCGAGGTGTTGTCCCTTTCATCGGGCGAGCAATGATTGTATCACTGGTCCAATCAAAAAATAATTCTGGAGAAGCTGATAAAAACTTCCATTCATCGCATTCTAGATACGCGCTATAATTAGCTTGTTGCGTCTGTAACATATGTAAATAGAATGGATAAGGATCCTCTTTAAATTCCGTTTCTAATCTTAGCGTATAATTAACCTGATAGGTATTTCCTTCGGCAATATTGTTTTTGATCTTGGTAATTGCCTGTTGGTATTCCGTTTTTGAAGTATCATATTGCCATTTAAGCGTTTTCCAACTTGTCGTATCCAAATTGGTTAAATCATTCTTTGGAAAGGCAATCGGTTTTTTGCAGATTGCAAACCATAAGAATGGTAAGTTGCTTGACGGATATGTTGGTAAAAAAGAGCAAAAAGCAGAAGCAGCTTCATAGGTCAAAAATCCTGCAGCATAATGTCCTTGTTTAACCTGTTTTTCCACTTCCCTCATACAAGGGATGACGTCCTCGATTTTTTTTGCCTGAATAATTTGTAAAGCATCGGTAAAATAATAATGATGATTGGTAAAATCAAAACGTAATTTCATAAGACATCATATAAAATGTAAAGGTTTTCAGTTTAGGGAAATAAATAAGGTTGATTAATCTGCTATTCTACACGTGTATTTTTTAGATATTATAATTAAGGAAATTGTTAGAGAGATTTTCTTACTTACTGTTTAACAAGGATTGAACGAATTCAGGAACCAATTTCGTCGCTGGACCTAGACGACTTTCATTAAAAAGAGAAGTGCCAGCAGAAGATTCCAAATTTAATTCAATCGTTCGCGCATGGTCAGCAGCCAGGCGGACAAAACCTGCAGCAGGATAAACGACACCTGATGTTCCTATAGAAATAAAAAGATCGCATTCAAGAAGTGCTTTTTCAATAGCGTTCATATGATAAGGCATTTCACCAAACCATACGATATCAGGACGTAAAGCTGTTTTTCCACATTTTGGACAAGGTGTTTCGGTTGTACAATCCTTATGCCATTCTATTCGTGCATCACAGGCCGTGCACCAGATTTTTAACAATTCACCATGCATGGCATAAAGATTTTTGCTGCCTGCGCGTTTATGTAAATCATCGATATTTTGCGTAACCAAAACCATTTCTGCGTCAATTCTACCATCCCGTGTTGCTTGTTCAAGATCAGCAAGTGCAAAATGTGCAGCATTAGGCTGAACATTGGGTAAATCACGACGCAAATTATTATAAAATTCGTGAAGTTTTTGAGGATTACGGCGAAATCCTTCGGGTGTGCAAACCTCTTCCATACTGTATTTTGCCCAAATTCCATTCGCATCTCTGAAGGTATCAAGACCGGATTCTTGACTAATGCCTGCTCCTGTTAAAACCACAATTTTTTGCATGTTATTCTATCCTATTAGAAACGAAATCTTGGTAATTGGTTTATGTTTTGGTGCTTGTTTGCCAGCGAATTATATTTACCTTCAAAAAGTAAAGAGGGTATTTTATGATAATTCATTTATAGCGTCAAAAATGAATTAAATCCGTAAATTGTGACTAGTAAAACTATTTTATTTGTTGCAAAAGAATAATATATTACAATTATGTGGAAAATCGTAGAAATAAAAATTATTAACCTTTAGGTGGCTTCTAAATATTTTAAATGAATATAAAAAAAAATATATATATATGGATGGTCATTTTTCATGAGTCAATAAATAAAAAGTGATCTTGTTTTTAGTATAATGTTCTGATTATTATTTGAATATTTGTAACGTTAATATTTGGTCGCAAAACAATATGAATTATCGGTAAATAGATAAATTTTGTTTCAAAACAGAAAAATATTGTACAATTTTAGTAAGGAAACGTTATCCATGTCTCTTTCGACAAAATATTTAGGTCTGGATTTAAAAAGTCCATTAATTGCTTCTTCTTCTCCACAAAATTCAAAGATATCCTATCTCCGTCAACTTGAAGATGCTGGAGCAGCAGCAGTAGTACTACCATCATTATTTCAGGAGCAAATTGAATCGAGAGATGAAGAGTTATCATCGGCATCAGCCAAAGAATCCGATAATAATACTGCAACGAGTAATTATTTTCCTGCAAGTGAAATAGCTCCATATGGATTGGGTTCAGATGAGTATTTAAACCTTATCCGTTTGGCCAAAGAAAATCTCTCCATTCCAGTTATTGCCAGTTTAAACGGTGCGACAGAAAGTGATTGGGTCAATTATGCCCGTTTGTTTCAAGAGGCAGGCGCAAGTGCAATTGAACTGAATAACTATTATGTACCTTATGATTTCTCGATGAGTGGTAGAGATATTGAACAACATTTTATCAGTATTCTTTCGATTGTGAGACAGGCGGTAACGATTCCTGTTTCTGTGAAATTATTGCCTTTTATGAGTTCTCTGGGTCATTATGTTAATGAGCTAAAATGTAAGGGTGCTGATGGTTTTGTGCTATTTAATAGAGTATTACAACCTGATATTGATTTATTAACATTACGTTTAGACAACCGGTTATTACTCAGTAGCAAACAGGAAATGAGCTTGTCTATGTTATGGATATCCCTGTTAGCGCAAAATCAGAAACGTCAATTTTCTCTGGCTGCTTCTACTGGAGTAAGAGAGGTTGATGACATTATTAAATATTTGTTGGTCGGTGCTGATGTGGTTATGATGACTTCTGTACTATTACGACATGGACCAGAATATTTAAAAGTCTTGCATGATGGATTAGAGAAATGGGTTTCTTCAAGAGGTTATAGTAATCTTTCGGAACTACGTGGTTTGATGAGCAAAATATGGATGGCCCAGGAACAAGGGGGCGGTCGTAAAAGCTATATTAAAATGTTAAATGCATTTCAAAATGCTGCTGTTTAAACAGGAAATTGAATGAATCGGCCTACAAGGTTGGAGAGAATCTTTTATTCGAATGAGATTTGGATCCGTCCTTGTCATAAATTTGTAATATTTTTTTCATAAAATTTTATTACAATTTGCTTGGAATTTATCATAGAAACGGCTCTATAATATTAATTTAAGAGCCAGATATGCCGATTTATTATCGACCATCCGTAAAGACTTTTTACTGCATTGTCATTATTTCATGTTTTTTTGTAGGATTGGCCAATAATGAAGTTTATGGTCAATCAGCTGCACAGATTGATCGTATGGAAAAACAGATCCGTGCAATGCAGATTGAACTTAAAAAAATGAAAAAGCTGCAAGCTCAGCGGGAAAAAGAGCTTAAGGAAATAAAAAGGCAAGCGGCAATTACTGCAAATCGAAATAACGCTACAAAAAGCAGTCTCCCAAATAGTAATGTCATAACAACAACGATGGCCGATGGGTCTGTTGTTTATAGTACAAATGAAAAGCCATCCAATCGTCCTTTGTTGACTTTTGGAACAACGGATTATCATCGTGAACCGACAGCTTATGCAAGAATTACTGGCACGCCTGTCCCTTTATCAGCAAGTCAGTCCGAAGACGGTTTCCACAAAGGACAGTTTAACATTGGCCGTATTTCGATTACGTTAGGTGGTTTTTTTGAAACTGCCGGTTTCTATAGAACACGTAATGAAACTGCTGATATTAGCTCGAATTGGAATTCAATTCCTTGGAAAAACAATCCAAATGCTCATACGAATGAATTTCATATGTCTGAACGACAAAGTCGAATTTCTGCGTTGGTTGGAGCGGATGTTACCAAAGCGATCAGCGTTTCAGGTTACACAGAGATAGATTTTCAAGGTGCAGGATCATCGTCTAATTCGCGTCAAAGTAATAGTTATGTGCCTCGAGTTCGAGTGCTTTACGGTGAAATTGAGAACAGAGATGATGATTATTATATAATGGGGGGACAGTCCTGGTCTTTGGCAACCTTGTTTAAAAAAGGTATGGCGGTTCGTCATGAACAGGTGCCTTTGGTAATTGACGCACAATATGTTCCCGGTTTTACATGGACAAGAAATACCGGTGTCCGTTTTGTCAAAGGTTTTGATAACCATAAATATCATGTCGGTATCGCCTTTGAGAATCCTCAATCTATTTGGGGTGGAACAGCTTATATACCCCATGGTCATATCATTACGAATAATACGCCAGGTGGGCAGGTTAACAATCCAAGCACTACTTATTCAACGGATGTTGCTCCTGATATTATTTTAAAAGTTTCTGCTGATCCAAAACTGGGCCATTTTGAAAGTTTTGGTATGTTACGTTTTG
This sequence comes from uncultured Commensalibacter sp., assembly GCA_945266285.1. Classification (GTDB taxonomy): domain Bacteria; phylum Pseudomonadota; class Alphaproteobacteria; order Acetobacterales; family Acetobacteraceae; genus Commensalibacter. The sequence continues at coordinate 101,631 of CALYOP010000002.1, read as the reverse complement.
TACATAATCGTGTTAGTCACATTGGCGGCGGTCAAAGTCACACAGCGGTTGCTGGCGGTGGCGGTGGCGGAATGGTCATTCCCGTTATTAAAGACAAAATGGAATTCCAGGCATCAGGAATGGCAGGTTATGGAATTGGTCGTTATGGTGTTTCTAATTTGGCTGATGCTACGAATAAGAAAGATGGATCGCCTGCCTTATTGCCAGAGGCTCAAACTTTGGTTGGTTTAATTGGTTATCCAACCAAACAAATTGATGTTTATGCGTATGGAGGAATGGAACAGATCCTTTCGCGTAGCGGTTATGAAGTGAATGGTAAACCCTATGGTTATAGTAATGTTCATGCCGATGTATCGGGTTGCCAAATAGAAAATGCGCCGAGTACAATGCCTTGTAATGCTAATATACGAAGAGTAGCGCAAGGTGCTGTAGGTTTTTGGTGGCGTTACTTGCAAAGCGATTATGGAACGCTTTCAGCAGGAGCACAATTCTCTCATACCGATGTTGTTGGTTTTTCCGGAACGGGCGGTAGACCGCATACCGATGATAATATGGCATTCTTTTCTTTAAGATATTTACCATTTCAGTAATTAGATATTGCAATAGATTTTTATTTTTGTGGCATTTATTATCTGCGCCATTCAACAAGATTACTTTGTTGAGAATGAAAAAGATATTTTCTTGGATAAGGCAATAAATGCTTTTAAATACTTAATTTGTTGGTCAGATTTCCGTATTCCTATGAAAAGCTTTTTTGCAATTCCATGTTTTCCTAATCTAACCGAAGCAATGTTAAAACGTTTTTTATTTTCCTCAACGAACCAATGAGGAAGGGCCGTTACACCGCGGCCATTTTCGACCATTTGCAGGATAATATCAGTGGATTCGATAATTTTATGTTGTTTGGGTGAGATGTTATGAGGTGTTAAAAACATACTGTAAATATCCAGTCGATTGGTTTCGACGGGATAGCTAATTAATGTTTCTGAAGCCATCTGTGAGGCTTTGATATAAGGAAGTGATCTAAAAGGATGGTTATGAGGAACAACCAAGACTTGTTCATAATTAAAAACAGGTTCAAAACAAAGTCCTGCTTTTAACAAGGGATCAGGGGTAATTAATATATCGATCTCATAATTAAATAAGGCACCAATACCGCCAAACTTAAATTTTTGTTTTACATCAACATCAATCCCTGGCCATTCTTTGAGATAAGGGGAAATTACTTTTAATAACCATTGGTAACAGGGGTGACATTCCATACCAATACGCAGGCTACCCATATCGCCATGCGCGTATTTTTTTAAATAATCTTCACTATATTCTATTTGTGGAAGAATACGATTTGCTAGTGAAAGCAGATGTTGGCCTGCTGGGGTAAATTCTAAATAGCGCCCTTTTTTCTCCCAAATATGAATATTAAACATTTGCTCCAATTTTTTGATGGAATGACTTAATGCCGGTTGAGTTAGGCATAGCGTTTTTGCCGCAGCTGTCATTGATTTCTGTTTATCAATTTCTCTGATAATTTTTAGATGAATAATTTCAATCATAATGGCTCTTAAACTATAAATAAAAATAATAGATAAATGAATTTATATCATTTTATTTCATAATAAAAATCGTATTATCGTGCTTGCGTTTTCAGACCTAAAAATTTGAACAGGAAATAGACATGGTCACAACGCATAATTTAGGTTTTCCACGGATTGGTTCTAAACGGGAATTAAAATTTGCTTTGGAAGCATATTGGGAAGGCGGCTTTTCTTTAAATAATTTAGAAACTATTGGAAAGCAGCTTCGTCAGCAGAATTGGCAAATTCAGCAAGATCTTGATTTTATACCTATGGGCGATTTTTCATTTTATGACCATGTTTTGGATATGAGCTTCCTATTGGGTAATATACCAGAACGCGTCAAAAATCTTGATGGCGAAGAAATCGATCATTATTTCCAGGTGGCTCGAGGACGTTCGGCGTGTAATAGCAGTTGTAACTGTAGCGTTTTAGCTGGGGAAATGACGAAATGGTTTGATACAAACTATCACTATATTGTTCCTGAATTTACCAAAAACACGAAATTTGAACTGAATATTGAACATTTTTCTAAACAACTCGATGAAGCTAAGGAACAGAAGGGGTCTATTAAGCCGGTTCTGATTGGGCCTGTGACTTATTTATGGCTAGGAAAGTCATATGATCATACGGATCGACTTTCTTTATTACTGGATATCCTTTTAGCTTATAAACAACTTCTACAATTTCTTGTTCAAAAAGGGATTTCATGGGTTCAATTTGATGAACCGATTTTAGTTATGGAATTAGAAAAGGAATGGAAAGAAGCATTTGTTTTCGCATATAATGCGTTGGAAAATGATAAAATTAACATTTTGCTTGCGACCTATTTTGGTCAATTAAAAGATAATTTGAAAGTTCTACAAAAACTACCAGTCCAAGGTATTCATTTGGATGCAATTAATGCCCGCGATGAAGTAGAGGCGGTTATAAATGGTTTAGGTAAGGCACAAATATTATCTTTAGGGGTCGTCAACGGCCGCAATATCTGGAAAGCCGATTTGAATGCTATTTTAGAATGGCTTGAACCAATTTATACGCATTTGCAGGAACGTTTATGGCTTGCTCCCTCTTGTTCCTTATTGCATGTTCCTGTGGATGTCAGTCGTGAATTAAAGATGGATAGTGAAATTCGATCATGGCTTTCTTTTGCGGTTCAAAAATTGGATGAAATAAATATTTTGGCAAAGGCGTTGAAAAACGGCAGAGCAAGTGTAAAAGAAGAATTAAAAGCCAATGAATATTTTATAAATCAGCGACAACAATCGAAACGGGTGAATAATCCTGAGATAAAAAATCGATATCTCCAAAATAGAAAAGCGATGACTTGCCGTCAGAGTAGTTATTCTGAACGTGTTAAAAAGCAAATAGCAATTTTAAACCTCCCTTTATTTCCAACCACAACCATTGGTTCTTTTCCGCAAACACCTCAAATCCGCCAAATTAGAAATAAATTCCGAAAAGGTGATATTTCTTGGGATGTATATGAAAACCAAATAAAAGAGGAAATTGAATACTGTATCAAACAACAAGAGGCTTTGGGATTAGATGTTTTGGTTCATGGTGAGCCGGAACGTAATGATATGGTGGAATATTTTGGAGAGCTATTGGATGGCTATGTAATTAGTCAGCAAGGTTGGGTTCAATCTTATGGTTCGCGATGTGTGAAACCCCCTATTCTTTATGGTGATATCCATCGTCCAGCACCGATGACGATTTCATGGATTCTTTATGCGCAGTCTTTAACAAAACGTCCCGTCAAAGGTATGTTGACAGGACCTGTAACGATTTTAAATTGGTCTTTCGTTAGGGAGGATCAGCCACGTTCTGAAACATGTTATCAATTAGCCATGGCAATAAGAGAAGAAGTTCTCGATTTAGAAAAATCAGGTATTCGTATCATCCAAATTGATGAAGCTGCATTGAGGGAAGGCTTACCGTTACGACATTCACAATGGCAGCATTATTTAGATTGGGCGATTGAGTCCTTTAAAATAACTGCCAGCGGTGTTAGCGATGAAACACAAATTCATACGCATATGTGTTATTCTGAATTTAACGATATTATCGCTTCAATTGCTGAAATGGATGCGGACGTGATTACGATTGAGACATCACGTTCGAATATGGAGCTATTAAAAGCGTTTGAAAATTTTGACTATCCAAATAGTATAGGGCCCGGTGTTTATGATATTCATTCACCGAATATTCCGAAAATAGATCATATTGTCCAATTAATTCATAAAGCGGCGGAACATATTCCTCCTCAAAAATTATGGGTTAACCCTGATTGCGGATTAAAAACACGTCGTTGGGAAGAGGTTTTACCTGCATTAAAAAATATGGTGGAAGCGGCATATATTCTAAGAAAAGATAATAATTTACAATAAGTTATTGGTTTTTTATTAGATAAATAGCAAGAATGGTTGTAATACTATTCTTGCTTTTCTTTTTACTTTGTTCTTGTTTTGATCGGAAAATCATATTCGATTGCTTTTTAATATAGCATAAAACTATTCGATTATTTTAGAAATTATTCCATATTTATTCTTTGTATTACAAAATATGGAGTCGATTGTGAATTAATTCACATTTATTAAGAATATTCATTAGATCTGTTACCCTAAAATAAATGTAAAAATTCATATGATGTTAAAAAAACGATCATATATTTTAAATGAAGTTCCTATAATTCTACTTATTATTCAATATGTTAAAAGAAATATTTTTAGATGATCCTATGAAGAGGATTTAGCAAATATTAAATCAGTTATTGATTAAAAGTTATGGATTTTTCAAACGAGGATTAATCGAATATAAGTATATAGATTGTCATTTTGTTATAAATATGCAATGAATATAGATAAAATCAATGCATTATTGATTTGTTAAATTTACGTTATTTTTAAGTTGTTAATTAATAAAATTAGCAAGTTTATTGGGTATAAACCGTCATATATTTGTTTTTCTACATCATAAAAAATGCCTTAATAATACGTATCATAATAATTTGATAATAATTTTCATTTGCATTTATTTGTAATTAGTTTACAAGAAGTTATCCGGCCAAATAAATTTTCAAGTTATGTAAAGTTTGTCAACCGTCTATTCAATCGAGGTACATATGAGAGTGAAAAAATATCTTTTATTAAGCTGTGCAGCGTTGTTTGCTAGCCCTGTATTCGCTGCTGAATATCCTATTGGTAAACCACAAATATGTGGTGGTATGGAAATAGCATCTGTTTATCTTCAACCCATTGAAATGGATCCAGATGGAATAATGTTACCAGCAGCAAAATCTGACGTTCATCTTGAAGCGGATATTCATGCGACTGCTAGCAATAAAAATGGTTTTCCTGAAGGAAGCTGGATGCCCTATTTACAGGTAGCCTATGAACTTACCAAATCCGGTGATGAGAAAAAATCGAATGGTATTTTACACCCAATGGTTGCTAATGATGGGCCGCATTATGGTGAAAATATCAAGATGATGGGTGCAGGAAAATATCATTTGAAGCTTACACTTTTACCACCTTCTCGTGAATCAATGTTCGGAAGACATGTAGATAAAGAAACAGGTGTTGCACCATGGTTTAAAGAATGTGTAACCGAATATGACTTTACCTATGCTGGTACGGGCAAAAAAGGCGGTTATTAATTATAATTTAGTTCAAAATTGTTAAGATATTATGATGAAAATAGCGTTATTATCATATCGAATCAAAATAGATTTCGAAATTCTATTATATTTTCTGTAAATATCTTAACAATTATTTTTATTTTATACTAAAGTCCCGTTTTTTATTTAATAACTTTTATTTACACAAATAAAATAGTTCTATAAACGTTATTAAATGAAAGATTTATTCATCTATACCATTTTTATTTGCTGATTTTCAGTTGATAGTTGGGTAAAAATATTAGGATGGTTGTTATGAGAATATTGTTGGCTTTTCTGTTTCTGTTTGCATCGGTTCCTGCATTTGCTGCGCCGCTACCGAATTATGATGTTACGATCAAAGATGGAGTTTTCGAACCATCATCGATCAATGTTTCTGCTGATCAGCGTTTTAAAATAACGATAAAAAATATCGGTGAAGGGCCTGCCGAATTCGAAAATCTATCACTAAGAGTCGAAAAGGTTCTCGGGCCGGGGGTGACATCTTTTGTTGTTATTCATCCGCTTAAACCAAATACATATCATTTTATCGATGAGTTTCACATGAATATGCAAGGTTTTAATATTATTTCCAAATAGGAGTTATCCATGGGTGCGCCTTTATTTATCGTATGGCGTGAAAGCGTTGAGGCATTACTTGTTATCGGTATCTTGTATGCATGGTTAAGGCGAGAAAATTTATTAGCATTAACCAAACAGCTTTGGATCGGTACGGGTTTGGGTCTTATGCTTGCAGGCCTGTTAGCAATTGCATTTTGGGTTGCTAGCAATTGGTTCGCTGGAACGGGTGGTGAATGGTTTTTCACGGTTATGATGTTCGTTGCGGCTGTTTTAATTCTGCAAATGGTCGTATGGATGCATCATCATGGCCGTGGCATGAAAAAACATATTGAACAAGAGGCCGCAAGTAGCTTGCAAACAACCGGTAATGGTCTGGGTATTCTCGTTTTGTCTATGTTGGCTGTAGCGAGAGAAGGTTCAGAAACCGTTGTTTTCCTTGCAGGTGTTGGTGCCCAACAGAAAGGAACATCGCTGGGATTGTTTATTCTTGGGGGTGTGCTCGGTTTATTATTAGCCTTGCTTACTTTCTGGCTCTTACAGAAATCATCAAAAATTATTTCATGGAAATGGTTTTTTCTTGTCAGCGAATTCTTATTGCTACTGATCGGTGGCGGTTTAATGATTAGTGCTTTTGATAAAGCAGCAGCACAGATTTCGGCTTATGACTTACCAGAATGGCTTTATAATTTTATGGATAATCCCGTATGGAGCAGTTCATGGCTTGTCCCAGATAATAGCACCTTAACTGGATTAACGGGTTATCATGCAGAACCTTCATTGATGCAGATTACGGTTCTTGTTGTTTATTGGTTAAGTGCAATTTTGTTTAGCAATATTCGCTTTAAAAAGAATATTTCTACAAGTCAACCAAGCGTAAATTAGGAAAATAATGGCTTCCTTGCTTAAAACAGCGGTTTATAAATTGGGTACGGCTATGCAAAGTCATAGGCGTGCCATACAAACGATTAAATGGATGGTTGTTGGATTTTATTTTGTCCTTTTAGTCATTCCAGCTTTTATGAAGCTTCCTCCACGACAAGAGCATATTTTAAGCAATCTTGTTTTATTTGCTCAATTTGTTTTTTGGGGAATATGGTGGCCTTTTGTTATTCTATCTATGCTGGTTGTTGGTAGGTTATGGTGTGGTGTTTTTTGTCCAGAAGGAAGTTTGAGTGAATGGACATCCGAAAATTTCGGTAAGAATAAAACCATACCGCGCTGGATTAAATGGAAAGGGTGGCCGGCAGTTGCTTTTATTCTGACGACGCTTTATGGGCAATTAATCAGTGTTTATGATTATGCAAATGCGGCGTTATTAATTTTGGGTGGGTCAACGCTTGCTGCAATTTTGGTTGGTTTCTTATATGGCAAGGGAAATCGTGTTTGGTGCCGATATTTATGCCCTGTAAATGGTGTTTTCAACCTTTTATCACGGCTTTCACCCATTGCTTTTAAAAGTAACACACAAAAATGGTCTGATTATCATGGGGGGCATCTGGTTAATCCGCATTGTCCACCGATGATTAATATTCGGCAACTTCATGGTGTTTCTGCATGTCATATGTGTGGACGCTGTGCAGGATTTCGTGATGCGGTAAGTTTGCAACCAAGATCGGTTAATGAAGAAATTATTGTTTATGGTAATGAAAAGACCAATGTCTGGCAGACCTATCTTTTGCTTTTTGGTATGATAGGCGTTGCTATTGGTGCATTTACCTGGACGGTTTCGCCATGGTTTGTTCAATTTAAACAGTTTTTGGCAAGTTGGTTAGTTAATCATGATATATATTGGCCATTAAATGCAACCGCACCGTGGTGGATATTAACCAATCATCCTGAAAATAATGACAGCTTTAATTGGTTGGACGGGTTTTGTGTTACGGTTTATATTCTTGGCTCTGGACTTGTGTTCGGGACGGGGTTGACGTTAATTTATAAATTCTTGGCCAAATTTTTGCATCGATCAGATCTTTATAACTATATCTCGCAGGCACTTATACCATTGGCTGCGGCAGGTCTTTTTCTTGGTCTCACCGCGACAAGTGTAAAATTATTACAATATGATGGAATAAATTTTTGGTGGTTGAATGATGTTAGAGCATTCATTCTTGCCGGAACATGTATTTGGAGCCTGTATTTTGGTTACAAGATCCTTAAAAAATCTACTGATTACTTATATCAATTTGTTCTATCGTTCGGATTGTTTAGCCTTTCATTAATACCGATTGTTGGAGCATGGTGGCTGATGTTTTGGGTATGGTAAAATATAAAAATAATCTTTAGGATGAAACTTGTATGAGGATAAGAAAAATTATACGCTAAATTTTAGAAGTTATAGCGTGTTTAATGATCTTTAATCGGAGAATTTATGGCAATACCGGCATCTAAAGATGCGTTATTATCAGCGATTTCTATAAATTTTGATAAATTGATGAATGATCTTCTACGAATTCCGGAAAGCCGTGTTTACGAATATTCAATGGAAGGCCATCAGGCTGGTACACGAATATGTCCAGCCAATTTAGTGTCATATTTATTGGGTTGGAATGAACTGGTATTAAAATGGTTGCGACAGGATGATAAAGGGGAACCTATTGATTTTCCAGAGACGGGCTTTCAGTGGAATCAGCTTGGATTGCTTGCTCAGAAATTTTATGCGGATTATCAATCGCTTCGATGGGATGAATTAATGAAGCGTTTGACGGAAGTAAAAACCGAACTAATAAAAACTATATCAAATCGATCGAATGAAGAACTTTATGGAGTGAGTTGGGTTGGAAAGTGGACTAAAGGTCGAATGATTCAATTGAATACATCATCACCTTATAGCAATGCGCGCGGACGAATTCGAAAATGGTTAAGAACGTAAATAATGTGTTGATATTAATTTCTGTGTATATTTGAAGAAGTTATACGAATACAAGTATTTTATATATTGTTAATTTTTGTTATTAAAAAATACAAATAGATGCATAAATTATTAAATAAAATATTTTATTGATGGCTAATCATTTTCTGCAAATAAACATTATAAGATGATTTTTAAAAAGCTCGTAACATTTAAAATATTATAGTTAACTATAAATTGATAAATCTTTTCTACATGTTTTTAGGCAGCATAAACTTATTCTATCATTAAAAATTGTTAATTTTTTCTTAAAATTTATATTTAAATCTTACCCGTTAAAATAACGTATATAAAATTAACATATTGACCAAGCGATGATTTTCTATAGATTAGCGTCTGTTAAGAAATGATTTGTTGTTGAACCATTTTATTAAGATGGATTATTTGTTTCTGTTTGTTAATATTTATAAATAAAGTTAAGAGTCTAAGATCAATCATGCGTATAACGCCCCCCTAAGACATAAAGTTCTGATGCACTGAGTATAACTTGGCACGCATGTTTTAATATTTAATTTGGAATTGATTCCAAATTACCTTTATTGACTAATTGATTAAAGAAAACTGAGAAAATTCATGTTACTGTCGTCGAGGAGTAAAGACTGGCTGGGTAATATCCGTGCGGATATCTTGGCTGGAATTGTTGTTGCGCTTGCGCTTGTTCCAGAAGCGATTTCTTTTTCCATTATTGCTGGTGTTGATCCACAGGTTGGGCTTTATTCGGCGTTTTGCCTTCCGCTTGTTATGGCTTTTTTTGGTGGGCGCACAGCAATGATTTCATCGTCTACAGGGGCGATGGCTTTATTGATGGGAACATTGGTCAAAGAACATGGTTTACAATATTTGCTAGCAGCATCTACTTTAACTGGTGTGTTTCAGCTCATTGCAGGTTATCTTAAGTTGGGCAGCTTAATGCGCTATGTGTCACGTTCAGTCGTTACCGGCTTTGTGAATGCATTAGCTATTCTGATTTTTATGGCTCAGTTACCTGAGTTAACGCATGTTACTTGGCATGTTTATGCGCTTACAGCGGCAGGTCTAGCAATAATTTATCTATTTCCTTACGTTAATAAAGTTATCCCTTCACCACTAGTTTGTATCATTGTGTTGACTATAATCTCGATGACGTTTCATCTGAATGTGCATACAGTTGGGGATATGGGTAAATTACCTTCTAGTCTTCCCGTATTTCATATTCCTGATATTCCATTTAATTTTGAAACCTTGCAAATTATCCTCCCTTATTCTTTGGGACTTGCTGTGGTTGGTTTGTTGGAATCGATGATGACTGCGACGATTGTAGATGATATGACCGATACACCCAGTAATAAAAACCGTGAATGTAAAGCTCAGGGTATAGGTAATATCTGTACATCCTTTATCGGTGGAATGGCAGGTTGTGCCATGATCGGACAATCGGTCATTAACGTGAAATCAGGAGGCAGAGGACGGCTTTCAACCTTAACCGCTGGGGTTATGTTACTTTGCTTTATTATTTTCCTTCGTCAATGGGTATCTCAAATACCTATGGCAGCATTAGTTGCTGTTATGATCATGGTATCAATAGGCACATTTTCATGGCGTTCGATAAGTAATTTACGGACCCATCCGCTTTCAACCAGTATTGTTATGTTGGCAACAGTGGCCGTTGTTTTAGCAACGCATAATCTTGCCTTTGGTGTTTTAACAGGCGTTTTAATTGCTTCATTAAATTTTGCTACAAAAGTTGCGCGTTTTATGGGGGTATCTTCTAGATTGGAGGATAACACCCGTATTTATACCGTAACTGGACAAGTGTTTTTTGCTTCATCCGATCGTTTCATCAGTTATTTTGATTTTCGTGAAGCCATAGAATATGTGGTCATTGATGTAACACAAGCGCATTTTTGGGATATTACTTCTGTCAGTGCATTGGATAAGATTGTAATCAAATTCCGTCGTGAAGGCACCAAAGTTGATATTCGTGGAATGAATGAGGCAACACAAACGATCGTTGACCAATTTGCAATTCATGGCAAACCCGAATCATTAAAAACAAAGATGAGTGAGCATTAAAATAACAGGAGACTGAAATAATGAATGATGCCATTATTTGTTGTGTAGATGGTTCGGAATCGACCAACGTAATTTGCGAATATGCGGCTTGGATTGCTGAGAAGTTGAATGCACCGATTACCCTGTTGCATGTTATAGAAAAAGATGAACATCCTGCAATTTCCGATTTGACCGGTAATATCGGCATTGATAGCAAAGAATATGTGACCGAAGCATTGGTTAAGGTTGAGGGTGAACGCAGCCGTCAAATGATGACGCAGGGGAAAGCAATATTAGCCGAATGTGCAGCACTTTTGGAAAAAAGAGGATGTTCAGATGTTCAATTGTTACAGAAACATGGAACTTTGAAAGATATCCTGGCTGATTTAGAAAATATCCGGTTAATTGTAATGGGGCGTCGGGGATCCGAGCATGTTGTTGGAAGTCAGTTGGAAGATATTATCCGGCTTCAGAAGAAACCCGTTCTTGTTGCTACAGAATGTTTTAAAATGCCTTCTCAGATTATGATTTCTTATGATGGGAGTGAGGCAAGTTATAAAAGCCTGACGCATTTAGCCGATGGGTCATTCTTAAAAGGTTTAACCTGTCATTTGGTGATGGTTAAAGGCGATGCGGTTGCTTTGCAGACAGCGCAAAATATTTTGCAGAAAGCCCAGGTTACTTTAAAAGTTCAGCATTTAAATGATTCTTCGGTTACGGATGCTTTATGTAAATATGCAGATGATAATGCTATTGATTTGACGATCATGGGTGCTTATGGCCACTCGCGTTTGCGTAATTTCTTTATTGGCAGTCATACAACAGAAATGCTTATGAAAAGTCGTCAGCCCTTATTGATGTTCTTTTAATTTTAAGAATGATATCGCTGTTTATGATCCTATTTTGTTCTAAAATATATTTAATTGGTGGTGATGATTTTTGTTTGTTAATGCAATATCATTTAGAATAATAATTTGTTTATAGGAAATGCTAATTTATCGAGTTACTTTTATCCTATTTCTTATTTCTGCTGTGTTCGGGACGACCCGAACAATTTTCAGCTTTATCCAGGACGACCTGACAAAATAATAAGGGATTTATTCGCTTGGATTATATTTATTCTATTCGCAATAAAAAACATAATATTAGATATGAAATATATTTCATGGATCAATATTAGCACTATTGGCAAATTGATAATGAACATGGGCTTTCTTGATAAATCATACAATCCCGTGTGGGGAATTGTACGGGGTTCTATTAACGATTTAGCCGTAATAAAAATCGTATTTTAACGGAAATAATAATGATTTTTTCAACGATAAGTGCCGGTTTTTTTACCGGAGCCGGATTAATTATGGCCGTTGGGGCGCAAAATGCTTTTATCTTGCGACAAGGGGTGCAACGGCAACATGTTGGGCTTGTGATTACGATTTGTGCTTTGGGTGATATCTTTCTGATTATGTCAGGGGTCGCCGGTATGGGCAAATTGGTTCAGACATGGCCCGCATTATTAGAGGTTTTACGTTTTCTGGGAGCCGGTTTCTTAGCTATTTATGGCATGATGGCAGCAAAAAGAGCCATACAGGGAACAGAAAAATTAAATCCATCAGAACAAAACATAACCAATAGAAAAAAAGTTCTGCTGTCCTGTTTGGCATTTACCTTTCTTAATCCGCATGTCTATCTTGATACAATGGTTCTGATTGGCAGTATATCAACACATTATTCAGGAAATGGAAAATGGTGGTTTGGATTAGGAACGTGTATATCCAGTGTCATATGGTTTACCACATTGACTTATGGTGCAAGGTTTTTACAACCCATATTTCGCAATCCAAAATCATGGCAGATTTTCGATGGTTTTACGGCTTTGTTTATGATGACACTAAGCATTTTACTACTGTGGCCTATCAAATAAAGATTTTTAAGGCATAATATTGCCGCAGGCTTGAAGCGCGCATTTGATATTCATTGCAAAGCATTTTTACCGTTTGGTGAATGCGCGATTTATTAAGTGTAAAGTTAACAACCATGCTTTGAAATGATTAAAGATCAAGGTTTTCACAAGACAGATTTATAGAAAAATAGTGATAATTTGAATCCGAAAATAAAGTCTTTTGATAATATCAATGATTGAAATTCAATTTTCATTCCATTAATAACATTATCACACATCATATATAAATTTATAAATAAAATTAGTCTGTGCAGATAAAATGGAAAATTTTGATCCTAAAGAAGAACTTGAATTAGGCCTTATTTGTTTTAAGAGAGATGATCAAATTGGTGCGCGAAAACATTGGGAAAATGCTCCGAATAGAGAAGATGATACTAATAGCTATGGTAAGGCACAATTTGATTTAGGTATTTTTTATGGTGAAAAAAACGATATTGAGCATACTCTAGAACATTGGAATAACTTATTAAATGTTCAATGTTTTTTTCAAAAAGGAGAATATAATGACAGTTTGAAAATTTATAGCGCTCAAAAAATCGTAGATTATTTTAAGAAAAAAATAGTAATAAAAATAGTGCATTTGATATATATAAATCTATTCAATCGATTCAAAAGTATACCAATAACCTATTGAAAAAATTGTATATTAATGAAAAGGAGGTCTGTGAAAAGAGCGTTGCGCATTATACCCGTGCGGATATTGCAAGAATTATCATTCGAAGTGGATATTTTCAATTAGGGGTATCCAATCATATGAATGATTCATTAGAAGGAAAGATTTTACTAGAATCATTCAATATATCGATGCGCCAAAATAATGATTTATTGGCTTTTTTAACAAGCTTTACTTTTAATGAAAACTCGCTCAATCAATTCAGATTATACGGTAAAGAAGATAATAAAGACGGAACCGGTGTAAGCTTGGTTATTCAGAATAATTTTTTTAAATCGCAATTTGATCCCGAAGATCCTTCCGATTTTATCAATATGTCTTTTAAGGCGGCTAATACTAATGATTTACAAACAAACCAATCAAAGGTGACAAAAGAAAACATTATTGAGAAAAAGGAAGATACCAATAAAGTTATCCGATTATTTGAAAAGTTACCGTTATTTCGTTGTATTTATATTGATCCGAAAACTAATTATGTCAGTGTAGCCTCTAAAAGTAAAGCTTCGTTTTATGATTTAATGAAAAATGAAGAAAATATTGAAGGATTATGGGAAGATTACTCCAAAAAGATAAATGATTTAAATAAAAGTTTAGAAGATGAATTAAAGGGAATAAAAGGAAATATTGAAGAGATAAAGAATTTAATAAATGAAATAGGATCTGAAAATTCCGAAGCTATTTATGAAGCAATAGGCACGACTTTGCTTCCTTTAATTTATTTAACAAAACATGTCGCCTTTGAAGAGGAGGCAGAATGTCGTATCTTTTATATTACGTCGTTAATGAATAATCTCATAAAATCTTCTGAGAAAGAGCGAAGAGTTTATGTTGAATATTCAACGAAGATTACGGCATTGGATAGCGATAATAAAATCTATCTTGAAAAAATCTATCTGGGTCCTAAAGCGGATTCCAAAATGGAATTAATCCTAAAAAAAGACTGGATTGATTCGCTGAATCTTAAAAGTGGTCAACATGCGGATATCCCCAAAATCGAAAAATCAACCTTGCCTTTGGCTTAGATTTTTATCGTAATGCTATTATGGTGAACGCAGAGCTGTTTTCTCTGCGGATCGTGTAATCTCAAAGGTTCTTAGAATATCATTCAATAGGAAGAATAAGATTTAATAAAATATAAAGGATTTATTAATTTTAAGTCATCAAGATATTAATTTTTGAAACAGAATAAACGATAAATATGGTCATTGAATTGAAATAATAGTAAATTATTTTAACCAATTTTCAAAGAAGGGTAGATGAAGAATGTACCATTTTTGTTCTTATATGAAAATTTTTAATAACCAACGGTCTGAACAGACCAATAAAATTTTACTATGAAAAATTAAGATCGTTTTTGCTCAAAAAGCAAAATTTAATAAAAAATGACATATCAAAAATTAATCTTTGTTAATAAATAAATTAAATACCATCAATGTTAATAATATAAACTTTGATTTGAAGTGAATGCTACAAATTCTATTAACATTGTAATAAGCATTTCCTTCAGAATAATACTTCAATGTGTAGAAATTTTTATTAACAGATAGTTAAAGCCAAAGCGTTTTCATTTTTGTGTCGTTCATCACTACAAAAGAAACTTTGAAGCCTGTGAATCGTTAAATAATCGAATATGATTTTATCAATAAGATATTGTCTCTTAACGCGGTTTCGGGAGAATATAAAAAGGGATTTTATATGACGGATAGAAGGTTAACCACAGCATACATCAAAGGGTTTTCCCGAAGATGGTTGTTGGGGACAGCTGTATCAACGGTCGCTTTTAGTGTTGTCGCCGCTTATGATCCTGTTTTTGCAACCGTTCCTGATGCGAACAACCGTGAAGATATTTTCCTAAAATTATCTGAATTTTTAACTTGTAAAACAAATTTAAATCCAAAACTCGCTACACGTATTCTAGCAGCGTTAACAGCAGAAGATAATGATTTCTCTCAAAATGTTCTTGCCTTAGCAAAGGCAATTGAGAAAGAAAAATTTACTGATATGAGGAGTTTTTCAGGATTTGTAACGAAACATCCTGATATGAAGCCGATTGCAATGAAAATAATTTCTGCATGGTATCTTGGTTATACAGGGGATCCTTCTGAAAATGGAAGACCAACCAAGGATAATGCTAGATTTGTAAGCTATGTTGGAGCGCTGATGTATGCACCGACTGGAGATGCAACGGTAATTCCTACTTTTTCAAGAGCGCATCCCAATTTCTGGGTTAATCCGCCTAAGACGATTTTTACCGATTGAAAATGGCATTTTGTAGAAAGAAAGAATAAACAATGTCAACGCAGTATGATGCTGATGTAATTGTAATCGGTTCCGGTGCTATTGGCAGCAATCTTGCCTATGAATTGCTGAAACATGGTAAATCGGTGATTATTATTGAATCGGGAAAATGGATTCCTCGTTGGAAAATTGTCGAAAATTTCCGGTCTTCTCCACGAAAAAATAATTACAATGATCCCTATCCTGATCAACCTTGGGCACCGACTTCTTATCGTCCGGGCTATATTGAGAATACTGGAAATTTTCAGTTCTATCCTGGTATGCTTCGCCTGGTAGGAGGAACCACATGGCACTGGGCAGCTTTTACGTGGCGACTTTTACCCAATGATATGAAAATCAAAACGCTTTACGGTGTAGGGCGTGATTGGCCAATTTCTTATGAAGACATTGAACCTTATTATGTACGAGCAGAATATAATTTAGGGGTCGCCGGTAGCGATATTGAAGATCAGTCAGGACAAAATCGAAATCAACCTTTTCCGCCTCGCTCAAAACCATACCCAGTCCCACCAGAAGCAGAAACATATTATTATCAACGTATCAAAGCACGTCTTGGAGCCAATGGCTATCATCTCATTCATGAACCTAATGCGAGACCAACACAGTATTGGGATGGAAGACCGCCTTGTTCAGGCAATAATAATTGTATGCCGGTTTGTCCTATAGGGGCCATGTATTCTGGTGATGTACATGCCCGTAAAGTAAAGAATCTTGGCGGAGAAATTATTGAAGATGCTACGGCTTATAAACTTGAAAAAGGTGAAGGCGGAAAAATCGTCGCTGTTCACTATCGTTCTTCAAAGGGAGAAGAGCATCAATTAACAGGCCGTTATTTTGTTGTCGCTTGCAATGGTTTGGAAACGCCTAAATTGCTCTTGATTTCTGATGTTGCGAATTCATCGGATCAGGTTGGTCGTAATCTCATGGATCATACTGGTATTGGGTTGCAGTTTATTGCCGATGAACCTTTATGGCCCGGTCGAGGTCCTGTTGAGCAAGGTGGAGTATTTAATCGTCGTGATGGTGATTTTCGAAGCCAGCATGCTGCGATGAAACATTCTTTAACAAATATCGTACCTAATCGGCCGGTAACCAAATATTTGCTGTCCAAAGGAATTGTTGGACCAGAGCTAGATCGTCAGATTCGTTATATGTCTGCACGATGGGTTGATATATCCACGATGTTAGAAGTGCTTCCTAATCCTACTAATCGTATACAGCCCTCATCAACGCGTAAAGATGCTCTGGGCATACCGACCATGACAATTCACTATGATATTGAAGATTATATCAGACGTGCAGCTGAAGTTGCTAAGAGTGATTATGCGCAGTTTGTCAAAATTATGGGTGGAACTGTTATTGAAAATAATACAGGTTTTCAAAATCGGGATCATCTTATGGGCACCGTATTAATGGGTGATAATGCAAAGAATTCGGTGGTTAATCATGAAGGCCGATGTTGGGATCATCCGAACTTATTTCTGGCAAGCACAGGGGTTATTCCGGCGTGTAATGTAGTTAACCCAACTTTGACTGGAATTGCTGTTGCTATTCGTTCCGCTGATATTATCGCGCGTGAGGTATAATATGAGATGTGTGAAAATCATTTCTTTTGCGCTGATATTAGGTTTTGTTGTACCAATCAGGGGATTTGCTCAAAGTGAAATGGAAGTCATTCAGCGTGGTGCTTATGTAGCACGTGCGGCAGATTGTACTGGTTGTCATACCAATGCTGGAGAAAAACCTTTTGCGGGTGATTTTATTCTTGCGTCGCCGTTGGGCAATATTATCGCAACCAATATCACACCATCCAAACAATACGGAATTGGTAATTGGAATGAGGAACAATTTGCCAAAGCTATTCGTCAAGGTATCAGTCCTACGCGTTATCTTTATCCTGCCATGCCCTATACGGCTTATGCTGAATTAAGCGATGCTGATGTTCATGCGCTTTATCTTTATTTTATGAAAGTTGTAAAGCCCGTTGATAACAAGCCAGAACGGATAACAAGCCTTGATTTCCCATTTAACCAACGTTGGTTAATGATGGGTTGGAACATGATATTTGCAAGAAAGCAACCATGGGAAAAGGCACCACCTGAACAGGATAACATTAAACGGGGTGAATATCTTGTAAAAGTGTTAGAACATTGCTCTACCTGCCATACACCGCGTAATATCTTGATGGGAGAAAAAGAAAGTCAATTTCTGGGAGGCGGCTTTTTTGCAGGTTGGTATGTGCCCAATATTACCTCTGATCCTATTAGCGGAATAGGAAGGTGGAGTAATGATGAGCTGGTATCGTATTTGCGTAGTGGGACCGCTCATTGGAAAAGTCAGGCTGCAGGAAGTATGGCTGAAAGCATTGAAAATAGTTTACGCCATTTGCCCGATCAGGATTTGCAGGCAATAGCAGCTTATTTAAAAACGGTTCCACCTATCCGTACCCATGGGCAGATTCGTCCAGCATTTTCATTTACTGGAGCAAAACCGGTTAATATGGCTTTGCTTGATTATGCGATTGACCGTAACCCAAATGCGATGACCGATAAAACGACTACTGATGGTCAAGCACTTTATGTTGCGGCTTGTGCAACTTGTCATCAGCTTGATGGTCAGGGAACGAAAGATCAGTTTTACCCTTCGCTAACGGCGAATAGCGCGACAGGGGGAATGTTTTATAATAATACCGTGATGGTAATTCTCAATGGTATTCAGAGAAAAACAAATGATGGTATTGTATTTATGCCTGGTTTTGGCAACGAAATGAACGATATACAGATTGCTAATCTGGCGAATTATATATTTGAACGATTTGGCAATGATTCACTCAAAGTTACAGCGGAGCAGGTGAAGTTGTTGCGACTGGGTGGAGAAAGACCAATAATTGCTAAGATCGTGTTGCCTATAGGCGGTGTCATATTATTAACGGTGGTTGGAATTATCTATATTAAAAGAAAAAGACGTAGACAGCGTTACCGCCATCTTTCATCAAAAAGGTAGCGAAATCTAGAATAAAACAATTGTGTAATAGCAATTGTTTTATATGATTATTTCATTGAAATTTCAGATATTAAGATTGATGACAAATAAATATTGGGTAAGTTAAAACAATACCATATTGCAACATTATGACAAAAATTTGAAGAAGATTATCAATTTTTATTGTCATATATTTAAAAAACATCAAATGTAAAAATAAAATCATATACTTATTTGTTTTTACTTAATAATTTTACATAAAAATATAATTTTATTAATTGATTTGCAAAAAATAACCTGTTTTATATAGAACGATATTGTTTTACAGTAATAGAGAATTTTATGCTTTAAGGTATATATTTTCTTTATTGAAAGAATATATGCAAGTAATATGGATTAATTTCTCTAACAATATCATAATATTAACGATGGAAAATAGCAAAATTTTTAGAAATACAGAGAAATTTTTTTACTGTTTTATCTTATCTATTGGCTTTGGCATGTTGCCTTCCTTAAGTTGGGCACAAGAAGATGGAATAATTTCTGATCAATATGGCGAGAAGCTGGGAAAGATAGATAAAGATGGAATAATTTCTAATAAGTATGGTGAGAGCCAAGGAAAGATAGATAAAGATGGAATCGTTTATGATAAGCATGGCTAGTACATAGGCAGTGCAGATGTTAATCATCCTATCAGTGCGTTATTATTGCTAAAAAAATCTCAGAAGGAATGATTTACAATAAATTGTTATTGTGACGCATTATTTTTAGAGTGTCTGTTCTACTTTTCTTTATTATTGAACAACTAAGGTAAATAAAAGATGTTTATAAAAACAATAAAAAAGTCATGTTTACTTAGCATGATTATTGGTTTTGGTATGTTGCCATCTTTAAGTTGGGGGGGTGATGTTACTAGTATGTCTAAAGGAACTATAGCTAGAATTGACAAAGATGGTCGTATTTATGATGGTTCGAACAGTTTTATAGGTCGTGTAGACCCAGGTGATATTGTTGGTGCGTTATATTTACTTAAAGATAAATTTTAAAAAACATTATATTCTAATCTGATTAAAAATATAATTATCAGATTGAATAAATTACCTAGCATGATACGTCATAAATATTTCGCAAAACATGATTCACATCATGATTTCTATTGAATATATGAATAGCAATCAGATTTATATTTTTTAATATCTTTAGGAAATAATAATATACTGCTATTCTATTTCTTTATTATTGAACAACTAAGGTAAATAAAAAATGTCTATAAAAACAATAAGAAAATCATGTTTATTTAGCATAATTATTGGTTTTGGTGTATTGCCGTCTTTAAGTTAGGGCGGTAATGTTACTAGTATGTCTAAAGGAGCTATAGGCAGAACTGACAAAGATGGCCGTATTTATAATGGTTCGTACAGTTTTATAGGTTGTGTAGACCCAGGTGATATTGTTGGTGCATTATACTTACTTAAAGATAAATTTTAAAAGAATATTATATTTCAATCTGATATAAATACAAAAATATCGAATTGAATAAATGATTTAATATGGTGATGCGTATAAATATTTTGCAAAATAATTATACGTATCGCGGTTTTTATTCAATATATAGATAAATTGCTATATATAATCATTTTTTAAAAAGATTTATATAATACAAAACGGACTAAATACGCTAAACGATCAAATTTAAAATGTTAATCTACCAACCTGGGTTGATCAGACTAACGTAATAAATCCTGGACTACAGCCTCATTTATCGAAATGCTGTAGAAACAAAATTCTAGTTTCAAATTAAATAAATTAAGGATTTTTTAACGCTTATTCCTTTAAAAAGAAAGCTGGAATTTGGATTGTTAGAAAAGGATATTTTGTGCGTTATTACAGGGTTTCTATTTACAGTAAATAATAGATATTTCTTCTTGTACATTTTTTCGGTAAAGATACGGATCTGGTTTTGCTGATTATAAAAAATAGAAAGTATTAAATCTTGCAAAAAATTTTAGAAAGCAAAAACAAACAAACGTGTTTATTAATAGCATTATTCGCAACTTTACTGTGTCTTAGAGCACCATATATTTTAATTTATGGTCGATTTTGGGCAGAAGAAGGAAGCGTTTTTTTTCATAATGCTTTTGTACAACCACCACTTAAAGCATTATTCTTTGTTTTCGGCGGATATTTAAATCTTGCAACGAATGCTTCAACGCTGATTGCTAGATGGGCCGTTCCTATTTATTACGCACCATATGTTACGATATTCATCGGTCTATTTTTCCAAATACTTCCTCTATTTTTATTATTAACCTCAAAAAATGAATGGTTGTCTTCTTTCAGAACACGGCTGCTGATAACATTGCTTTTGCTTTTGGTTCCTGCTTCTTCAGAAATTGCTTTGCAAAGTCTCCATATTCAGTTCCAGCTTGCTTTATGCTGTGCAATCATTGCGTTCCTGGGGACCGAAACAGGTTATCAAAGATGGCTTCGATTAAGTATTTTATTTCTTTCTCCTTTATGCGGTTTGATTGTTATTCCATTATTAGTCGTTTTTGGACTACGTGCTTTCGTTGATCGAAATAGGTTGCGTTACGAACAAATTCTGGTTTTATCTATTGGAAGTTTTGTTCAACTGTTCTTTTTTTATGATCCTTTTTCTAATTCTGCTAGAAGCTATAATTTTTCATTTATTGATTTTCTAGTTGTTTCTTTTGCTCGGGATATCGTAATTCCCTTCTTTGGCCAAACGCATGCTACTATGAATTTGATACAACATCTGTATCAGATAAGAATGGTGCATCACATCCCATTTTTAATTTGTTTTGTTCCTATAATAGCATTTGGCATAATTATTTTTTGTTTGATTAAATATCCCAAAACACGACCTGCTTTATGGCTTTTAATATCTGCAATTATTTTAAGAGCGATTTCTATCTATGGAGCTATTGGTGGTGGATTAATGATGATTGATCCATACTCTTCAGAACGCTATGTATTCTGTTCACAAGCGCTTTTTTGTCTTATTTTGGTTGTATTTTCTGTAACTTTACCAAAAAAAGGAAAGATCATTGCTAGATTTTTTATAGTATGGTTAATATTAGTAGGTGTATTTAATTATTTTCATCCTTTCTCGGCAACAACAAACGGTTCATCTTGGCATAGAGAAATATATTTATGGGAAAAAGATCATCACTATTTTCCAAAAGGATGGCCTGCAGTTTGGTTTATCGATATTCCATAATATTTGAACTTCAAATATTGTATATTTTAAAATTTTCTATCGCTTAGTTATTATATCTAAGTTAATTAAAATGGTAAAATCATGAGCATATTATACTTATTAAAGGATGAATTTTAAAAGATATTCTCAATTTGATTAAATGCAGAATTATCATATTGAAGAAATTCTTTAGCATGATGTTGTCATAAATATTTCATAAAACAATGATACGCATCATGATTTCTATTGAATACATGGATAGTGGTTAGGTTTATACTTGGTAATATTTTTTAGAAAGTACTGTACTGCTATTATATTTCTTTATCATTTAATAATGAAGGTAAATCAAAAATTTCTATAAAAACAATAAAAAAGCATGTTTTCTTACTATATTTATTAGTTTTGGTATATTGCCATCCTTAAGCTGGGGGAGAAATATTTCTAGTATCTATACAGAAGATAGTTCGATTGACAAAGACGGTGAGATTTATAGTTTTTTAGGTTCTATAGGTCATGTAGATCCAGGTGACTTTGTGGGTGCGATATGCTTAATACTTTCCCAAAAATAAATTTAAATAGATATTTTCAATCTGATTAAATACAGAATTATCCAATTGAAGAAATTGCTTAGCATGATGTTGTCATAAATATTTCATAAAATAATTATACGCGTTGCGATTTTTATTCAATATATAGATAGAGGCTTAGTTCATATTTTGTAATGCTTTTAGGAAGCAAATATGCCTCTATCCTATAAAAATCGATTTCAACGTAAAACCATGCTTATATGCTGTATAAGTTTATATATAATCATGGTGAATATAGCGAAAGCTGAATCTTTAAAAACGATTACAGGCGTAGGTTCAAGTTTTGCCGCGCCGCTTTATCAAGCATGGGCAAGTGAAGTTACCAAAGAAACGCATATACAGCTAAATTATCAAGCATTGGGTTCTAGCGCAGGTCAGAATCAGGTTTTGGCAAAAACGGTTCATTTTGGTGCATCGGATATACCGATGACCGAACAGAAACGTAAAAATTCTAATTTGATGCAATTTCCGACAGCCATGGGGGGGATTGTTATTGTCGTTCATATTCCTGGTATTCAATCTAATCAGCTTCAATTAACGGGCTCAGTATTGGCGGATATTTATAGTGGTAAAATCACTAAATGGAATGATCCAGCAATTATAGCGTTAAATAAGAATCAAAATTTACCCGATATTGACATTGCGCCTATTCATCGGGCTGATGGTTCAGGTACTACAGCTGTGTTTACAAATTATTTATCGGAACAATCTGCAGACTGGAAAACCAATTACGGATCCAATACTTCTATTGACTGGCCAACAGGAATGGGAGGTAAAGGCAATAGCTCAGTTGCTTCAATTGTTAAGAATGTAGAAGGCAGCATCGGTTACATTGAATATGCCTATATGCTTCAAAGTCACCTGGATGCTGTTAAACTAAAGAATAAAATTGGACAGTTCGTTGCAGCTACACCTATCACCTTTCAAAATGCCGCTAATGCTGCAAATTGGGACTATGATAAGGGATTTAATACCAATCTGATTGATGTTTCAGGAGATCAGGTTTGGCCGATAATCTCTGCAACTTATGTATTAGTTCCTATTCAAGAAGAAAGAACAAAAGATGTCATTCAGTTTTTTAACTGGGGCATTCAAAATGGTGATAAAATTACGATACAATTGCATTATGTTTCTTTGCCAGATTCCGTTAAGAAAAAAATTATAAGCTTGTGGAAAGATTCCAATTTAACAGGCCAATAACATTTTAAACAAGCAATGAATAATTGTGTATGACAAACGTTAAAAAAAATATTGATATAAATCGTAAAGCAAGTTCTTCATCCTGGTTTAATGGTCTGGTTTGGATAAGTAGCTTTTTGATCCTGTTTATTTTTATAGGGCTTATCCTAAAATTACTTTGGGGAAGTCAGCAGGCTTTTGCGACTTTTGGTATAGAATTTCTGACCAGAGCCATATGGAATCCCGTAACACAACAATACGGGGCTGTTTCCGCTGTTTTAGGAACGTTGGTTACTTCATTGATTGGTATTGTTATTGCTATTCCATTGGCATTTGGGAGTGCTTACGCTTTGAGCGAAATTATTCCCATTCGAATATCCCGTATTGTAACTCCTATCATACAGCTTTTGGCAGCAGTACCCTCTATTATATTTGGAATGTGGGGATTCTTTTTTATCGTGCCGTTAATGGCAAGATATGTGCAACCGTTTTTGAAACATAATTTTGGTCATATTCCGATTTTATCGGCATTATTTAGTGGACCACCTTTTGGCGTAGGATTGTTCACGGGTGGATTAATCCTGGCCGTCATGATTACACCCTTTATTGCTGCAGTAATGCAGAATGCTTTTCAGAATACACCAGTTTTATTAAAGGAAAGTGCTTATAGTCTTGGTGCGACAAAGTGGGAGATCATGCGTTATGTAACTCTGGCATGGTCAAAGAAAGCCGTATTAGGTGGAATTATACTAGGGTGGGGACGTGCGTTGGGGGAGACAATGGCGATTACTTTTGTCATTGGTAATGCTAATAAGATTGGTTGGTCACTTTTTGCGCCAAGCAATACGATTTCTTCTTTGATTGCGCTTGAATTTCCAGAAAGTGCTACCGGAAGTTTGAAAATGTCATCCTTGATGGGATTAGGGGTGATTTTAATGGTAATTTCTTTTTTAGCCTTGTTTTGTTCTCGTTATTTGCTAAGGCAAAGTGAACGTAAGTTGAGAGGGAATTAAAATGGATTTATCTTCTGCTTCGTCTCAATTGAACAATTCATGGGTTCAGAAAAATAATCTTGTCCAGCGTAGAAAATTGAAAAACCAGCTTTTTATTATTGGAGCATTAGGGATAACCGGTCTTTTATTATTGGTATTATTTTCAATTCTGGCGATTTTGTTGATTAATGGTTTATCGGGATTAAGCTTATTTACCTTGAGTCATATGACAGCACCCCAGGGAATAAAAGGCGGGTTGTTGAATCCTATATTAGGAAGCCTGTTTCAAACAGGGTTAGCGATTTTTTTGGCAATACCTATCGGGGTATTAGCAGGCATTTTCCTAGCTGAATATGGGAATACGCGCATGGTTTCTTTAGTGCGCTTTATTTCAGATATGTTAATGTCAGCGCCGTCTATCTTGGTTGGGCTATTTATTTATACCGTAATTGTCATTTATTTAGGTTATTCTGCTTTTGCAGGGATATGTGCATTAGCAATTCTCGCGATACCACTTATTGTTCGAACTACTGAAGATACACTTCGCTTAATTCCGACGACTATTAGCGAGGCTGGGTTTGCTTTGGGCGCACCCAAGTGGAAAGTTATCATTTTTGTCTGTTTGCCAATTGCAAAAGGTGGAATTATGACCGGGATTTTGTTAGCTATTTCGCGTATAGCCGGAGAAGCAGCACCGTTACTTTTTACTTCATTAGGCAATTCAGATTGGTCGTGGAATATTTTTGCACCGATGACAAGTTTGCCATTAATTATTTATCAATATGCGGATTCAGCAGATGATCAATGGGTTCAATTAGCATGGACAGCGGCCCTTTTAATTACAATGGCTGTTTTATGTTTGAATATTGTAGCTAAAAGCTATTTGGAAAAAGGCCTTAAAAATAAGAGAAAATAATGACAGATGATATTGCTATTTCCATTCAAGGGCTGAATTTCTATTATAATAATTTTCATGCTTTGAAAAATATTGGTTTTGATATGCCACGTCATCAGGTGACAGCGATGATAGGGCCGTCGGGATGTGGGAAATCGACCTTATTGCGTACTATTAATCGAATGTATGATCTTTATCCTGAACAAAAAGCAGAAGGAGAAATATGGTTCGATGGTAAAAATATTCTGGATAAACGCATTGATTTAAATATTTTGCGTTCTCGAATAGGAATGGTTTTTCAAAAACCGACACCGTTTAATATGTCTATTCAAGATAATATTGCTTTTGGTATAAAGCTGTATGAAAGACTCTCTGCATCAGAAATGAAAGACCGGATTGAAGAGGCTCTGCGTCAAGTTGCTTTATGGGACGAAGTCAAAGGCCGTTTGCATATTTCTGCCTTATCTTTATCAGGTGGACAGCAACAACGTTTATGTATGGCAAGAACCTTAGCGATTAAGCCAGAAGTTCTCTTGCTAGATGAACCCACCTCTGCTTTGGATCCTATTTCTACAGCGCGGATTGAAGAGTTATTGGATGCCTTAAAAACACAATATACAATTGTCATCGTCACCCATAATCTACAACAAGCTGCACGTTGCGCCGATCAGGTTGCCTTTTTTTATATGGGTGAGTTGATAGAAATTAATGACGTGGAAACGATGTTTACGAAACCTGATAATATTCAAACACATGATTATATTACTGGACGCTTTGGTTAAAATAAGAGGAATAAAATGGGAAAATTACCAGAACATACCATTAGTCGTTATGAATATGAATTGGAACAATTAAGAACGATGCTGCTTCGGATGTTCGGTATGGTTGAAAATCAGTTCAGTCAAGCATTAATCGCATTGCAAGAGCGTAATCTCGACATGGCTCGAAAGATTGCTGAACAAGATAGGGAAATTGACGAATTCGAACGGTCAATTGAAACATTTTCAATCAAGATATTGGCATTACGCTCTCCACTTGCGATTGATTTAAGGGAAATAGTTGCTGCGTTAAAAATTAGTAGTGATTTAGAACGGATCGGTGATTTAGCTTCTGGTATTTGTCGAAGATTGCGCAAGGTGGATGCTACGCATCATGAAGTTTCTTTATCCGGTTTACTAAGCATGGGGCGACAAGTGCAAGAAATGTTGCGCGAAACGGCCAATGCCATGTCTAAAAAAGATGAAACGATGATGGTGCATGTTTGGAATGCCGACTTATTGATTGATGATCTCTATACTTCTGTTTTTAGAGAATTGACGACTTATATGATGGAAGACCAACATTGCATTACGACATGTTCACATTTGTTATTTATGGCCAAGAACATTGAACGGATTGGTGATCATATTACTAATATCGTTGAAAGTACTTACTATGTCGTAACCGGAGAGATGTTGCCTTATTTACGACCGCATAAGCGAAACAGAAAATCATTAGAGAAGAATGATGGTAAATAACGGTCAACCTAAAAATATTCTTGTTGTTGAAGATGATCCCTCAATTGCGCTTTTGCTAAAATACAATCTGGAAAAGGCTGGTCATAAAGCTGAAATTGCGAATACTTGTCCCATTGCAATGGATCAATTGAAAAATAATCATTGGGATGCTGCTATCTTAGATTGGAACCTGCCAGGGGGATCGGGGTTGGATGTTTGTCGTTATATTCGCAATCACACGCGAACGGCACATATAGCGGTTATTATGCTGACAGCTCGGAGTGAAGAAATTGATGAAATTATGGGATTTGATGTTGGTGTCGATGATTATGTTTCAAAACCGTTTAATATGGAAACATTTTTACTGCGATTGAAAGCCATTTTGCGACGTTCAAATTTTCAAGAACATATTGAAACCGGCCAAACTATTTTAACGTATGAAGATATTCATATGAATACGCAAGAACATCGGGTATTTCGCGGAGATCGCCCGATTATTTTGGGGCCTACAGAATATCGGTTATTGGAATTTTTTGTTCGTCATCCGCGTAAAGTATTTTCTCGGGAAGAATTGCTTTTAGAAATATGGGGAGAAAATCTTAATGTTGAGATCCGTACGGTTGATGTTCACATACGGCGATTGAGAAAAGAACTCAATTTACAAAACGATAAAAATATCATTCGTACCATTCGTTCAGCAGGATATGCGTTAGATTTGGAATAAGTAATTTCATGGCACTATCGTTTTTTCTGATTGGTTTTTTTTGTGCTTTTATACTTATTGGATTATTTAAAAAATTCCAGAAGAAAAATTTGACCACAAATGATAAAGCAACTCCTTCTTTGTCAGAAGAAAGAGAAAATACCCATATAAAGCAATGGCTTGATATGTTACCTATTCCTGCTTTTGTTTTACAAGAACGTGGTAAAAACCATTTATCAAATTTTCTGCCTACGCAAGAACGTTTTTATTGTATTAATCAAGCAGCACAGATGAATTATAAAGATATATTGCTTGATATTTTGCGGCACCCTGCTTTTTTTGAAGCAATGCAGAATATAGAAAAAGAACCTGTTCAAAATTTGGATATATCGTTTGTTATTCCTAAAAATTATTATTTCACGATTTATATTGAACGTTTTCGGAAATATCAGCCGAGACCAGATCTGATTTTAGTTGTGATCATTGATCAAAGTCAGGAAAAATATTTTCAGAAAATTTACAGAGATTTCGTGGCAAATGCGAGTCATGAATTGCGGACACCGTTAACCTCTTTGGATGGGTTTATCCAAACGTTACTGGGACCAGCAGCGAATGATGCCAAAGTTCACAAACAGTTTTTAGAAATTATGCAGACACAGGTTCAACGAATGATTCGTTTAACGGATGATTTGCTTGCACTATCAAGAGCAGAAAAAAATGAGACTCTTGCGTTGAAAGATAAGGTATCACTTAGAGAACTGGTTTGTCAGGTTTTATCCGAACAGCAGATTAAATTACAAACAAAACATATCGACCTTGATTTTCAATGTGAGGTTGAAAATCCTGTTATCCTTGCAGATCATGATCAGCTTTTACAGGTATTACATAATATTTTAGAAAATGCTGTTCGTTATGTACCATTAGGTAATGAAAAACCTGCAAGAATAACGATCAAGCTTTTTCAAGTAGGGAAGAATGCACGTTGGCCTAATATGGGTTATGTCATTGCAATTAGTGATAATGGCCCGGGAATTGCAAAGCATCATTTGGGACGTTTAACAGAACGGTTTTATCGGGTTGAAGAATCACATAATGGCACCGGTTTAGGCTTGTCTATTGTTAAACATATTATGACCCGTCATAAAGGACAGCTTTATATTGAAAGCGATGTAGGGAAAGGAAGCTGTTTTTCTTTATTTTTCCCTATTGAGATGGAAAAAGCAGAAGAAGTTTAATTATTTATTCTAGCGTTGAGAAAGCCGCTTTAGGGTTTCTTCCAAAGTCTCAGCAGGATCATGTCGGGTATCGATAAAAATGACATTTTCATCGGGTGTTGGCAGTTCTAACGTATCAATTTGACTATTTAATAGACTGACCGGCATAAAATGGTTTTGTCTTTTTTCGAGCCGAAAAGCTACAATGTCTTTGGGAACTTGTAGGCAAATAAAATAGAGCGGTGATTGAATATTTTTTCGTAAAATATCACGATATTGATGTTTTAACGCAGAACAAGTCAATATCCCCTTACCATCATTATGTTCCACGCAATTTTGTAACCATGTATGACATTTTTCCAGCCATGGTAAACGATCTTGATCGGTAAGCGGGATACCCGAAGCCATTTTTTGAATATTTTCAATAGAATGTAACGCATCCCCTTCCTGATAAGGCCAACCAAGACTTTGGTGTAAATTTTTAGCTAGCTTGGTTTTCCCCGTTCCAGATACCCCCATGATAACCAGTAAACACGGAGGAATAGAATGGATAGAAGAGGAAGCGTTAAGATCATTCATGATGATTTTTGCATCCGGCTAAGACCATTGTGACCCGCAATTAAAACTTCGTCGGTACAATGGGTAAATAAGCCGTTTTCCATAACCCCAACGATTGCGTTAATTTTTTGATCTAATTTGACTGGATCGCTAATAATACCGAAATTACAATCCAAAATCATGTTTTTACCATCCGTAATATAAAAATCAGAATTATCTTTATTCTTACGTGGAGAAATCTTTGCTCCGATTTTTTCAAGATGTTTGGCTGTTGCTTGCCACGCAAAAGGCGTTACTTCAACAGGAATTGGTGTGTGATCTCCGAGTTGATCGACAATCTTGCTTTCATCGACGACGACAATAAAACGTTTTGCAGCATAGCGAACAATTTTTTCACGTAGTAAAGCACCCCCTAACCCTTTAATAAGGTTAAGGCTTCCTTTTTCTACTTCATCAGCGCCGTCAATAGCGATGTCTAATTCAGGATATTCAGCCAACGTACTTAAGGTAATACCTAAAGATTCGGCAAGTTGAGCCGTTGCATTGGATGTTGGAACGCCTATAAAGCGTAATCCTTCTTCTTTCCACCGGCGTCCTAAAGATCGTACAACGCAAGCTGCTGTGCTACCGCTTCCTAAACCAACTTTCATACCGGATTGAATTAAAGATGCACCAACATCTCCGACTTCTTTTTTATAAACTTCCATTTGATCAGTAGGCATAAGCAATTCCTTATTATTGAAATCGAAAGATTAAAAACTATAACATAATGAATAGGTTATTCGCTACTGGCGGCTTTATCAATAACCCAAGATAATTCACCTGTCGTTGAAATTGCGGCAGCAGGATAATCATTTTCTCCAGAACGTACAGCTTTTAGAATGTCTTTCTTACCTTCACCACTGACAACGAAAACGACATGACGGCTAGAAGCAAGCGTGGGATAGGTCAAAGTAAGCCGGCGGTAAGGAACAGTGGTTGGGTCACACCATGAAACCCATTTGGTTTTCTCTTGTAAAACAGGTGTTTTAGGGAATAAAGATGCGGTATGCCCGTCATTTCCTAGACCAAGGAAAACAATATCAAATAAAGGTTTTGCAGCGTCTAATTGATTATTGCCATAAAAGATTTCGAGTTCACGCTGATATATTTTTGCTGCATCATCGGCATCAGCAAATGTTGGCATAGGATGAACATTACGGAATGGAATATCAATATGCGAAAGCAATGCTTTGTTTACCATATGGTGATTACTAGCTTCATGCGTAGGGGGGACCATACGTTCATCACCAAAAAATAGATGAATGCGTGACCAAGGCATCTTTCGCGCATAAGCTGGACTACCTAAAAGTTCATAGAGTTTCTGTGGTGTCGAACCTCCTGACAAAGCAATGGATAAAAAACCATCTTTTTTTGCGAGCGCCTGTTCTAAAATCCAATCTGCCAGATAAGTTGCTTGTGCATTAGCATCGGGTAAAGTAAAAACACGACCCGTTTGCGCATTATGATCCATTTTTGTCATATGATTATTACTCGTTTCTTTAAATGAAGCTTATAAAATATCAGTTTATAACTGTTAATTTAAATATACGCTTTTTAAGAAATGATTGCAAAATTGCGGAAATAAACCGCCATTTTATCGGTGTATTGATAAAAATAAGGTTAACGAAATTTTACTTATTAACAACTTCAGACGATCGACATCTGTTATAAATTCATTGATACCAGATATGCGGTGTTTTGAAAATTGCTACCCCATGCATTCTGGTTCGCAAAAATGATATTTTATTAGATCATTTTCATGATGTATTTCAAAATACCCTCTGGGGGAAAAGGGTAGCGTAGCTATCATTAAATAGGATAACTACTAGATTTAAGCACGAGGTAGGATATATTTTTTGACCGCTTCTGCCCACCCATTATTTTCGTTGCTTTCCGTTACAAAATGCGCATGAGATTGAACCTCTTCATCAGATTGTCCCATAGCAATGGCAAGGCCCGCCAGTTTTAACATGGCAATGTCGTTATACATATCTCCAATACAAGCCGTTTCTTTAATATCAATTCCAAGCTGTTTACCTAGTTCGATGGCAGCATGACCCTTATTTGCCTTTGGATGGGTTATATCAAGGTAATGATCCGAAGAACGAGCCGCTTTTATTTCACCAGAAAACATGCTTTCCAATTCTTGGGCTATTCGATCCAAAAGATCTGTGTCTTTTGAGATGCCTCCAATTTTTGTAATCTGACCATGATATTGATCAAAATGAGAAATAATTTGTGGAGGAGCATGAATGGTTTTTACTTCATGTTCAACAAAAGCATTTTCGACATTAAAGACAAGCCAATCTGTACCACCAAAAAGCCAAACATGAACATTATTTTTCTGAAGCAGTTTGATAACTTGATGAACGACATCTTGATTCATTGTAAGGCTAGACAAAATATGACCTTGATGATCAAGGATTTCACCGCCATTTAGGGCTGCAAAAGGAGCATTATTTTCAAGCTGAGAAAAAAAGAATTCTATACCTTGTGGAGGTCGGCTACTGACGAGACAGAGCTGAATACCTGCTTTGTTCAGGGATTTTGCTGCTTCACAAGTTTCAGGCGTTAAAACCTTATCTTTGGTGATTAGTGTTCCGTCAATATCCGAAATTAATAGACGAATTTTGTTCGATGGTGTTTTTAAGGAGCCTTTTTCCATTTTGTTTCCCATTTTTTCTCAGACCTTCCTTTTAACAATGAATCATTAATCGGAAAACGAAGGATCTTTTTGACATGCTTCCCAAGTATATGAAACCGAAGTCGTTTGACCAATAATTTGTGGCGGAATACTTTGTTCTTTTCTGCAATATCCAGCCTTATTAATCAATTTAATAACGGTTTCGTATTGTTTGCAAGCTTCCATGTCTGGTTTGTTTTTGTCTTTGGGATTATGGCAGGCTTCATCGTAAGCTGCTTGTAAACGGAATACAGGGTAAAGATGGGCCGGAATAGCATCAGGGATAGGCATTGATGCAAATTCATCGAGTCGCATACTAAAGGGATAAGGCATTAAAATATAATGATCTTTTGCGAACTCAACCATGGCATCAATAGCTTTGTCGATATTGGTTGTTGCAATATCTATTGTATGATCATCATCAATGGAAATCGTTATTGCTTTTTCATTTTTAAGTGCATTGATAAATTCTTCTGAATCTGAATTTTCAAGATTGATCATATAGGTCATGCTGTTGTCTTGACGATCAAGATTGCGCATAAAACTGCCGATATCCATTTCAAGGATAGCCGGAGGATTTTGAGTGGTTTTGGGAAGTGTAACCTTGACCGTCATTAAATAACGATAGGGTTGAATTTGAAAAAGAAGCGGGGAAGATTGTTCCGTATTATTGATAGCAACCTTATTATAGCTTCTTGATAAAATCCAAGCGCCGTAATTTTGTTGATCAATAAAGAAAATATCATTGGCTTGTGCCATATTGATAGACGATATACTCAAAATCATTCCAAATATTATAGCAAAACAACGGTACCAATGTTTCATTATTAACTCCTTTTTCAGACTGTATCTTGTTTAAAGGACATGAATATAAAAGAACAGGTTTTTTGTTTCATTTTAGCGATTTGAAAACATATTTTTTTAAATTAACGTTAACAAATTAATTTTAATGGTTAGGGGTTAAAATGAAAGTTATTGGCTTATTAGGGGGTATGAGCTGGGAAAGCACCGTTACTTATTATCAAATTTTAAATCGGGTTATAAATGAAAAATTAGGTGACCTGCATTCGGCACGGTTATTACTTTATAGCGTTGATTTTCAGGAAATCGAATGGTGTCAGAAACAGGATCAATGGAATAAAAGTGCGATTATTTTAAGCGAAGCTGCTCGCGCTTTGGAAAAAGGCGGTGCCGATTGTTTAATTATTTGTACTAATACGATGCATAAAGTTGCTGATCAAATTCAGAAAGCGATTTCAATTCCTTTGTTACATATCGCTGATATGACTGTAGAAGCCTTAAAAGAAGTAGGACTGAAAAAAATTGGCTTGCTGGGAACATCTTATACGATGGAACAGGATTTTTATAAAAAAAGAATAGAAGCTCATAATATCCAAGTTATTGTTCCCGATACTGATGATCGAATACAAATAAATCGCATTATTTTTGAAGAGCTTTGCCATGGCAGAATTTATCCTGAATCAAAGCAAATTTATCTTTCTGTGATTAATCGTCTAAAAGATAAAGGCGTAGAAGGCATTATTCTCGGTTGTACAGAAATAGGACTTTTGCTTAATCAAAAAGATACAGATGTTCCACTATTTGATACAACACGCATTCACGCACAAAAAGCAGCCTTGTTTGCGCTAAAGTCTTAAAAAGGACATTACAAAATATTGTCATATTCATTATTGGTTTTATGCTATAGTTCCGTTTCACTACCGATTTATATCTAGTCTCCAAAAATTGGCATCCAGCCAATAACAAATGCTGATGCATTGTTTTGAAAGGAGCGTCTTTGTGTCTATTAAGATCGCCATTTTAAAAGAAACTGCCGTTGGGGAACGGCGTGTTGCGATGGTTCCTCAGGTTTTAGCGCGTTTTCAGAAAGAAGGCATGATATTTTGTCTTGAAGAAGGGGCAGGGAAAGCTGCAACCTATCTTGATGCAATTTATCAGCATGTCAGTATTGAAGCAGATTTAGAATCCTTGCTTAAAGAAGCCGATATCGTTCTTGCTGTTCAACCACCGTCTATTTCGGTGATTCAGTATATGAAGCTAGGAGCTACTTTAATTTCTTTTATTCATGCCCAGAATCATCCAGAACTTATTCAAGCGCTTTGTGAAAGAAAAATAACAACATTCGCCATGGAAATGGTTCCTCGGATCAGTCGTGCGCAAGCTTTGGATGCGCTTTCAAGTCAAGCAGCATTGGCAGGATATTATGCTCCTTTATTGGGGGCTTCAAAAATGCAACGTATTTTACCGATGATGACCACCGCGGTGGGATCACTACGTGCAGCTCAGGTTCTGGTTATGGGATTGGGCGTAGCTGGCTTACAAGCTTTGGCAACGGCGCATCGCTTAGGTGCGATTTGTGAAGGTTATGATGTGCGTCCTGAAACCAAAGAGCAAGCAGAATCAGTTGGTGCAAAATTTGTCGATACAGGCATTGATGCGCGTGGAGAGGGTGGTTATGCCCGTGAGCTTACACCAGAAGAAAACCAAAAAGTTCAGGAGGTATTAAGTCAGCATATTGCTCGTGCAGATATGATCATTACCACAGCAGCAGTACCAGGGAAAAAAGCTCCACGTCTCATCACCGCTGAACAGATTGCACATATGAAAGAAGGTGCCGTGATCGTTGATATGGGCGCAGAAGGGGGCGGAAATTGCGAAGGTACGAAACCTGGTGAAACGGTTAAATGTGGCCCTGCACTTTTGATCGGTGCGATTAATCTTCCTTCAGCATTGGCACAACAGGCCAGCGAACTTTATGCAAAGAATATTGCCAAGCTTTTGGATTTGATTGTCAAAGATCAAACATTGGCTCCTGATTTTACGGATGAAGTTGTTGAAAAGACAGCGATTACGCGTAATGGGGAAATTACAAACGAAACTGTAAAAAAATGGTTTGAAACTATAAAAATCGGAGAATAATTATGGCGATCTCTTCAATGACGTTTTTAGTAGCATTGTATATTTTTATGCTGGCTGCTTTTACCGGCTATGTCGTGATTAGCCGCGTGCCTTCGATTTTGCATACGCCTTTAATGTCTGGTTCTAATTTTATTCATGGGATTGTTGTTGTAGGGGCATTGGAAGCGCTCTTTCATGCAACTACGCTTCCGGCTCAAATTATTGGGTTTTTTGCCGTTCTTTTGGGGGCCGGAAATGTAATGGGGGGGTATGTCGTGACCAATCGTATGTTGGAAATGTTTAAACCCAGTACCAAAACAACCGATAAAACCTCTGGTAAGAGAGGTTAATCACGATGATAGCAGAATATATTGTTGGTCTAAGTGGTTTAATTGCCGCGGCGTTATTTATTTACAGTTTAAAAAGCATGTCTTCTCCCGTAACGGCGGTTAAAGGGATCGTTGTTGCAGGATACGGCATGTTATTGGTCGTTTTGGCTTCCTTTTTCTCTATTTTCAATGTGAGTGGTGAAGCTGCATCGCACTTGCCCATAAATATTCTTTTGGCGATTATTGCGCTGGTGCTTGGGGGTGTTTGGGCTGCGTGGAAAGGTAAGCGCGTACAAATGACTGCCATGCCGCAGATGGTTGCGCTTTATAACGGTATGGGTGGTGGTTCAGCTGCGGCTTTGGCTGCTGTGGAATTATTAGGTGGTCGCTATACCAGTAGCTTATCTTTGCTTATTGCATTTTTGGGAGCTTTGATCGGATGTGTTTCTTTGACGGGTTCGGTTATTGCTTGGGCAAAACTTGATAGTCGTTTGAATACTTATCGCTATTCACAACAGAAAGCGGTGAATGCGGTTCTATTTGGATTAACCATAATTTTGGGGCTTATTGCTGTAATAAATTACGGTCCAGATGATAGTGGTATTTTCGCGATTTTATTTTATGTGGGTGCTTTGGCTTTTGGGATATGTATGACATTGCCAATTGGCGGTGCCGATATGCCTGTGGTTATTTCACTTTATAATGCGTTTACTGGCTTAGCCGTCGGTCTTGAGGGTTACGTTATGGATAGCCCCGCCTTAATGATTGCGGGTATGGTTGTGGGTTCCGCGGGTACATTGTTAACCGTTCTAATGGCCAAAGCGATGAACCGTTCACTGAGCAATGTGTTATTTAGCAATTTCGGTGATAGTACTGCTCAGTCTTCTGCCGACACTGAACAAAAAGAAATGAAGTCGGTCGATCCTGCAGATGCAGCGACGACGATGCGCTATGCTGCTTCGGTGATTATTGTTCCTGGTTATGGACTTGCCGTAGCTCAAGCCCAGCAAAAGCTTTATGAAACGGTCAAATTACTTCAGGATGCGGGTGTGGATGTCAAATTTGCTATTCACCCAGTAGCAGGTCGTATGCCGGGTCATATGAATGTATTGCTTGCTGAAGCTGGGGTTCCCTATGACATGATTTTTGATATGGATGAAATTAACGAAAGTTTCCCGAATACCGATGTGGCTTTGGTGATTGGTGCTAATGACGTCGTAAATCCATCGGCACGCAGTGATAAATCATCACCTATTTATGGTATGCCTATTTTGGATGTGGATAAAGCGCATGAAGTCTTCATTATCAAACGTGGTCGTGGGAAGGGTTATTCTGGAGTAGAGAATCCTTTATTTTTTAACGAAAATAGCACGATGGTCTTTGGTGATGCTCAAGCCGTTCTATCAAAAATGGTAGAAGCGCTTAAAGCATTAAAAGGTGTGTAATTACTTTGTGTTTCTTGTTCCATAAAGAAAAAAGGCAATAAAATGGAGAATAAGCTTTATTTATTCGTTTTAGTAATTCTTTAAACGATAAATTTTAGCTTATTCACAAACTTTGAAAATATTGCTTTTACGAAATATTGAAAACGAGGACTTGTATTTAAATGCATTTTGCCCAACATTACGGGCATGCGTTACTCGGTTAAGGAAATCTTTCTTACTCTTCAAGGAGAAGGCGGTCAAATTGGCAGAACAGCCGTGTTCTGTCGGTTTGCCGGTTGCAATTTATGGTCTGGTCAAGAAAGTGACCGTTCCAAAGCAATATGTTCATTCTGTGATACTGATTTT
Source organism: uncultured Commensalibacter sp. (assembly GCA_945266285.1). Taxonomy (GTDB): domain Bacteria; phylum Pseudomonadota; class Alphaproteobacteria; order Acetobacterales; family Acetobacteraceae; genus Commensalibacter. The sequence goes on along the minus strand of CALYOP010000002.1, from coordinate 64,358 downwards.
GTTGGAATGAACGGTTCGCGCGGTGGGCGTTTTGAAGATACTCATGCCTTAGCAGATACTATTGAAGAAATATGGGGAAATCGAGATTATAATCAACGTTTTGTCGTTATGACAGGCGGAGAGCCCCTGTTACAACTCGATGATATCCTTGTAAGATTGCTTAAAGAAAGAGGTTTTTACATTGCAGTTGAAACCAATGGTACTTTGCCCGTTCCTGATGGTGTGGATTGGATTTGTGTAAGTCCGAAAGCAGGGGCGGCGTTAGTGCAAGATTTTGGTGATGAAATCAAACTTGTTTACCCACAAAAAGACTTAATGCCTGAAAATGTAGCACATTTGAATTTTAAGACTTTTCGGTTGCAGCCCATGGATGGCGCGTATAAAGCAGAATATTTGCAACAAGCTATTGATTATTGTCAAAGGCATCCTCAATGGCGACTATCACTTCAGACACATAAATTAATAGGTATTCCTTAATGGCGACATTTTCAGAAAGTGCGCTTGTTCTTTTTTCAGGCGGTCAAGATTCGGCAACTTGCCTTGCATGGGCTTTGACTCACTTTAAATATGTAGAAACCGTTGGTTTTCATTATGGGCAAAGGCATGCCATTGAAATGGAATGTCGAAGTGTATTGCGAAAAAAAATGGTAGCGTTACAACCCACATGGCAACATGTTTTGGGTGATGACCATTTGTTAAACCTTTCAGACCTGGCCGGCCTTTCCGAAACAGCTTTGACCCGAGAGACAAAAATTGAATGGGATAAGCAAGGTTTACCGACCACTTTTGTACCGGGACGCAATTTATTATTTTTTACTTATGCTGCTATTTTAGCTGGTAGACGCAATCTTCGGCATATTATTGGTGGGATGTGCGAGACCGATTATTCTGGTTATCCAGATTGCCGCGACGATACGATAAAAGCATTACAAACAACGTTAAATCTGGGTATGGCCAGTCATTTCGTATTGCATACACCTTTGATGTGGATGGATAAGGCAGATGAATGGCGTTTGACAGAGGATCTGGGTGGTAAGCCGTTGGTTGAATTGATTAATCATGAAAGTCATAGTTGCTATTTAGGGCAACGGGATGAATATCATGATTGGGGTTATGGTTGCGGTCATTGTCCGGCCTGCGAATTGCGTCGTAAAGGATGGGAAACCTACCAGCAAGAAAAAGGAATTTATCATGTTTGAAATGGTTTTTACCCGTCGTTTTTCTATGGGGCATCGTTTAATCCACGATACCAATGATGTTTGTTCGACGCCTCATGGTCATAATGAAGAGGTCATCGTTTATTTAATAGATGAAAATGCTCAGGTTTTGGATGGAAGCCATAATATGGTTTTGCCTTTCAGCAAAGCCAAAACAGCATGGCATCGTTTTATTGATGGTTCCGTAGATCATGCTTTTCAATTATCAGAAGATGATCCTTTATTGGATTGGTTTAAAGCAAATGAACCACAACGGATATCGCATTTAATGATTACTCCGGGTGATCCGACAACGGAACTTTTGGCTTGTTTGCTTATGTCCAAAGTCAATGCGATTTTAAAGGATGAACAAACGACATTACGGTGTCATCGAATTGAAATTAAGGAAACACCAACGAATACCGTTTGTTTTACAGGTAATCCTTTTGATTTTCTGCCAAAGGGGAATAATGCTCAACAACGTTGGTGGGAAAGACCTGATATGTCTATTTCGGATGTGTGTCTATAGATAAACGATAAAGTGTGGTTTGTCGCTGTGTACAATCTTCAAGTTCCAAAGTCGTTGGAACGTCATATTGGCGAATGGCTTCAAGCTCTTTTTGGGGAAGATAGGCACGACCTGGATCTGCAATAATTACTTCAGCACCTTGTTCTGCACAATGTTTTAACCATGGCCATATATGGCGGGTCATCGGGGCTTCGTAACAAACATCACCGCATAGGATAATATCCCAACGGTTAGAAGCACCGACCACATTTTGAGTATTACAATCAAGTATAACCTGATTAAGTACAGCATTAATTGTACAAGCAGCTTGTGCCATAGGATCAATATCAGCCACTTCGACATAGGCAGCTTGACAAAGTGCACAGGCAATAGCTGCAATACCACAACCCGCTGCAAAATCTAGAACCCGTTTCTTTTGCACAAATTCTGGATTATCTAAAATATAACGTGCTAAACTTTGCCCACCTGGCCATACGAAGGCCCAAAAGGGGGGCTCTATGTTGTTTTCCTGTAGCCATTTTTCGCTGGCCTGCCAAATGGGGGTAATTTTACTCGCTTGATAAAGTGTGATTTCAGGAACTAAAGCAGTGTTCTTGGGTTGGGTATGCGCAATAATAAATTTTTTGAAATCATCCAGATTTTTCATTCGAACAGCAGACCTATGAAAAGTGTAAAGGCAATTAATAGGCCGGCATCCCGATTTGCATTAAATAGTTTTTGGCAAATTTTTGGATTATGCGGATTAAAATGACGCATTTGCCAAATAAAATGAAGTGTCGGCAATGATAGCATTATTATGGCAGGCCAAGCATTGTGGTTTAAAATATGGGTCACAATTAGCAAAAGAATACAGATGGTAAAACAAATTGAAACAAACAATTTTCCAGATTCGCCAGCAAGACGTGCGGTAGATTTGATACCGACTTGCTTATCATCTTCAATGTCTTGATAGCCATAAATCGTATCAAAACCAACTTGCCAGGCAATGGTTGCGCCATATAATGCTGCTTGTGCCCAGGATAAATGCCCGGTGGCGGCCGTGTAACCTAAAGGTGCGCCAAAACCAAAAGTAAATCCTAAAACCAATTGCGGCCACCAGGTAATTCGCTTTGCTCCAGGATATAAGGCTACCAGAATTAAAGAAGAAGCACCTAACCAACGCGCGGGGATATTTAATTGTAGTAGGATTAATAGTCCAATTATTAAAATAACAATTAGAAATATAATGGCTTGAAAAACAGAAATTGCACCACTAGCAATAGGGCGGTTTTTAGTTCGTGCAACCTGTCGGTCGAAATCGCGATCCCAAATATCATTGACGATACATCCTGCGCCACGCATAAGGATACTGCCCAAAGCGAATAGAATAATTAAGAATATACGCGTTGTAATAGGCACATCGTGGGGTAACAGAATTCCCCATAATCCAGGAAGAAAAAGCAACCAACTTCCGATCGGGCGCTCCAGACGAAGTAATAAAACATAAGCTTGCCACGAATGCGGCAAGTAACTAATCCAGCCAGAAAGGTTAATATCGGATTGTGTTGATGTATTCTTCACCGTAAATCCTAGCCTAAAATATGCGAAAGATTATTTTGTCAAAAAGATAGAATTGAGTATATCGCGATATTCAATGTAAATTGCATTAAAGATTGTCGATAAAAATAGCAATTATTTTCATAATTAAATCAATTTTATCAAAGGTAACGATAATGTCTTTCTTACCCAGAATTTATGCTGATCCTGCATTATATGAAACCTTTATGATCAATGGGATTGGTATTTTATCAACTGAAAATGCACATTATTTGGGAAATGTTCTGCGATTGGGTGAAGGGGATAAAGTTGCCTTATTTAACGAACGGGACGGGGAGTGGCTTTGTAATATAAAATCATTAAAGCGTGGAAAAGGTTCGGTTATTCTACAGCAGCAAACCCGCAAACCATTAATTCCACATGGACCAACGCTGGTTTTTTCACCTTTAAAACGCGATGCAACAGATATTGCAGTCCGAATGGCTACGGAAATGGGAGTACGGGTTTTACAGCCTGTGATTATGAAACGAACAAATAGCCAAAGAATTAAAGAAGAGCGTTTGCGTAGTATAACAATTGAAGCTGCTGAACAATGCGATCGCCTTACTTTACCAGAAATAAGGCCGCTTATTACACTTGATCAGTTTTTAGAAAGTTGGGAAAAAGATCGGGTTTTATTGACGGCTATCGAACGGTGGGATACACGTCATATTTCGGTTAAAGATTCCCAAAATTTTTCAGGAAATGAAGGAATTCTAGTTGGTCCAGAAGGTGGATTTGATGATTGCGAAATAAAAACTTTTCTGCGCTGTGATTTTGTGCAACCATTACCTTTAGGCATGTTAACGCTACGAGCTGAAACTGCTATTGCTGCTGGCTTGGCACAATTACTGAATCATATTCAGGCATAACCTGAAAATTTTCGCTAATTGTTTTAGAATAGCCGATTTTTCGAATGTATTAAATACCTTAACGCATAGTGATAGATGATTTATGTCAAATGTAAGTAATCATGATGATACGCCGCTTGTTTCTATTTCGCAGATGGTCAGTTATCTGGAAGCAGGGTGTAAACCCAGCCCATCTTGGCGTATTGGTACAGAACATGAGAAATTTGGTTTTATACGTTCTCAAAATGACGCACAATCTTATCTACCGCCACCCTATTCACCAAACGGCATCGGAGCTATTTTGTCGAATTTACAAAAGGCTCATCCAGATTGGAAAAGTGTTTCTGATCGCGACTGTTTAATTGGATTAACAACGGATACAGGAGCAGGCATTTCTTTGGAACCTGCCGGTCAGTTTGAACTTTCGGGTACATTACTTGCCAACCTTCATGAAACAGCGCAGGAACTTAAAACGCATATTCAATCGGTGCATCAAGCGGCTGATCCTATGGGGATAGGTTTTGCCCCTTTGGGTTTTCATCCTTTCGCAACACGACAACAAATGCCATGGATGCCCAAAAGACGCTATGAAATTATGCGGGCTTATATGCCTAAAGTTGGCACAATGGGCTTGGATATGATGCAAAGAACTTGTACAGTACAGGTCAATTTAGATTTTTCTTCTGAAATTGATATGGCAAGAAAAATGCGGGTTTCTATGGCGTTGCAACCTTTGGCAACGGCTTTATTTGCGAATTCGCCTTTTTATGAAGGAAAACCTAGCGGTTATTTATCAACACGGGCATATGTTTGGACGGATACGGATAATAATCGCGCGGGCTTACCCGCTAGCTTTTTTGAGGATTCATTTGGGTTTGAGCGTTATATTGAATGGTTGCTTGATGTTCCAATGTATTTTGTTTTGCGTAATGGTGAGATGATTGACGTTGCAGGAGCATCGTTACGGGAGTGGATGTCTGGTAAAGCGCCTAAGGGATTAGAAGGACAGCGACCCACCATGGAAGATTTTGAAAATCATGTAACCGTTGCTTTTCCTGATGTTCGCTTAAAACGTTATCTTGAAATGCGGGGTGCGGATGCTGGAAGTCCTGATATGATGTTGGCGATGTCGGCCTTATGGGTAGGGTTGTTATATGATGAACCCACTTTGTTGGCGGCAGAGAAATTCTTAAAGGAAATGCCTTGGCAGGCCTATGAAGCATTAAGACCAGAAGTTCCAAAATATGGATTGTCTACTTCGTGGAGAAAAGGTAATTTAAGGAATTTGCTGAAACCGGTTGTTGAACTCGCCATAGGCGGTTTAAAAAATCGAAAGGTAAAAAATGCAGATCTTGAGGATGAAGCTTTTTATTTAAATCCGCTTATGGAAATTGCGGAAGGGAAACCAACACAGGCAGAACACTGGTTAAACCGCTATGAAACTGTTTGGAAGGGTGATGTAAAACAAATATTTGAAGAAGCAAGAATATAATTGTTTTGTTTTATTAAGTATTTTGAAATTCTATAATTGATTAATATACGGTTTTTCAAAGTATTATAAATATTAGCATTATAGAGGAAACATTTCCCCCTATAATGCTAATAAGCTTAAAGATAAATCTTTATATCTTATTTCACACGAATAAGATTAACGGATTCAGCTTCGATCTGTACGGTTTTGTCTTCATGCTGGATTTTACCCGTAAGTTCAATCCAATTGTTATTCACAACGGTTTGACCTTTCCACTTATCTTTGTCAATTTTTACGGTGATGTTTCCAGAATCATCTTTGAACAGATATTTATCGTCTTTTAAATGCTGAACAATGATGCCACGAAGAAAAACTTTGGTATCATCTGGAAGTGCACGAGCTGCATTTACAGAAATGGGCTGTGTATTTGTGCTGTCTTCGGTATTAACAGATCTTTGCAGACTAGGGCCTTGATAACCCCCTTTGTCATCTGCATTAGCTTGATAGGCAAACAGAACACCCATGGATAACAGGGCAATAGAGAGCTTTTTCATTAAAAATCCTTTCATGGTCTGCAGCAAAAACGTTACAGATTTATAATTATTATTATATCAGAATAATATTCTGTAAACCCTAAAAATAATTTCCAAAAAAAGTATAAGAAAAAACTGGTATTTTAAAAAAGAAGAGGGTATTGCATAGCGTGTACGGACCCGTAGCTCAGCTGGATAGAGCGTTGCCCTCCGAAGGCAAAGGTCATGAGTTCGAATCTCGTCGGGTCCGCCATTTTAACTGTTTGATAAATTGTATAACCAGTTTTTGTAAAGTTCTGCTTTTTCCACTATTTTCCGAAAATTTACTAACATAAATTGCTAATGGGTTGCGATATGGCTCATGGCGGTTTACATGTGAGGGCTGTTTTGCCAATTTTGGGATTTATTAATATGGATATCCTTTCAAATGACTAACCCATCAACCGTAACTTATAATGCTCCACAGGAAATTAATCTAAAAGATTATATCCGTTCGATTCCAGATTACCCAAAAAAAGGGATATTATTTTACGATATATCAACACTTTTGCGAAGTCCTGAGGCATTGCGGATTGCTGCGGGACGTTTGGCACATGGCGTATCAGCCTGGCGTCCAGATATGATTGCAGGTATTGAGTCCAGAGGATTCCTAACAGCTTCTCCTTTGGCGATGGCGTTAGGTTGCGGGATGGTCATGCTTCGTAAACCTGGCAAGTTACCCGGTAAAACGATTTCTACCCAATATGATCTTGAATATGGAACCAATTGTTTGCACATTCAGCATGATGCCGTAAAACCCGGACAACGTGTTGTTGTAACAGACGATTTGCTAGCAACAGGCGGCACGTTATGCGCAGCAATTGAGCTATTACGTAAAGCTGGAGCGGAAGTTGTTGGAGCTGCTGCTTTAATTGAATTATCTGCTTTAAAAGGTAGAGAAAAGATTGATGTTCCTCTACATGCTATCATTTCATATGACGAATAAGGTTTCTTAAAACTCCAGCAAATAAAACACACCGTATTTATGTGGTTGAATATTTGCTGGTATAATAAGCAAAATAGCATCCATCATTACCAGTCTGATCAATATTCGAAACATATCAAAGCTTTTAACACGTATGTTTTAACTTTGCTTTGATATGAAATGAAATGAATAAAACGGCAATTAAAGATAAATGAAGCTATTGTTGGTTTTTCGCGATAAAGTTTTCTAACCAATGAATAGTATATTCACCACGTTGAAATTCTTCATCGTTAAGAATTGCTTGGTGCAATGGTATTGTCGTATTTACGCCTGAAATTACAAATTCCTCCAAAGCACGTTTCATACGTGCAATAGCTTCTGTACGCGTAGGTGCGTAAACAATCAGTTTGGCAATCAAACTATCATAATAAGGTGGTATTTTGTAACCTTGATACAAAGCACTGTCCAAACGAACGCCTAAACCGCCGGGTGGATGAAACATTTTAATTGTTCCAGGACTCGGTGCAAAAGTTACGGGATCTTCTGCGTTGATACGACATTCAATAGAATGGCCACGAAGATGAATATCGTTTTGGATAAAGCTAAGCTTTTCACCAGCTGCAACACAAATTTGTTCACGAACCAGATCAATATTCGAAACGTATTCGCTAACTGGGTGTTCCACTTGTAAACGTGTATTCATTTCAATAAAGCAGAAATGACCATCTTGATAAAGGAATTCGAGGGTTCCTGCATTACGGTATTTCAAATTCTTCATGGCATTGGTAACGATAGAACTAATCTTTTGCCGCTGTTCATCCGTAAGTACTGGCGAAAGTGCTTCTTCCAGAACTTTTTGATGACGTCGTTGTAATGAACAGTCACGTTCACCAAGATGAACGACATTACCATAGCTATCACCAATAATCTGTAATTCAATATGACGTGGATTATCGAGATATTTTTCTAGATAAACTTCATCATTGCCAAAAGCCATTTGTGCTTCAGTACGTGCAACTTTCCAGGCTTCTTCAAGTTCATCTTTGCTATAGGCGACTTTCATCCCACGACCACCGCCACCGGCTGCGGCCTTAATTAAAACAGGATAACCAATCTCATCAGCAATTTTATAAGCGGTTGCAATATCTTGTAATGCGCCATCGGAACCGGGAACCAAAGGCACATTAAATTGTTTCATCGTGATTTTGGCTTGGATCTTGTCCCCCATCATACGGATATGTTCTGGGTTAGGACCAATAAAGCTTATACCATGTTCTTCTACCAATTCGGCGAAACTGGCATTTTCAGATAAAAATCCATAGCCAGGATGAATTGCTTCAGCACCTGTGATTGTAGCTGCTGATAAAATTGCTGCTTTATTCAAATAGCTTTCTGTAAGGGAAGGAGGCCCAATACAGACACTTTCATCAGCCAGACGAACATGCATTGCATCGGCATCGGCAGTTGAGTGAACTGCAACGGTACGAATTCCCATTTCCCGACAAGCACGCAAAATACGTAAGGCAATTTCGCCACGATTGGCGATTAGAATCTTGGAAAACATTATTCAATTACCGCCAATACTTCGCCATATTCTACAGGATTACCAGAGGTTACCAGGATTTGCTTTACCGTTCCTGCTTTAGGTGCCCGAATTTGATTAAAAGTTTTCATGGCTTCGATCAACATTAGTGTTTGCCCCTCTTGGACTTGCTGACCCACAGAGATAAAGGGCGGAGATGAAGGTTCCGGGGTAAGATAAGCAACACCAATCATTGGGCTTAATACGGCACCAGGGTGTTTGGAAAGATCTTCACTATGCGAATTTGCATGAGCGGTTGCATTACTTGAATTATCCGTAGCTGGTGCAGCAGGGGCTGTAATCGTAACGGGCGCTGCTGCTACCGTGCCACTGACTGTTCTAGCAACACGGATTCGGTGATCTTTGTCAGTAATTTCAATTTCACTTAGCCCCGTTTCAGTTAGAATATCGGCTAAGGTGCGTATTGCATCTGTATCTACGAGCATTTTGCTCATTGATTATCCTCTTCTATAAGATTGGCCATTGCATTCAGAGCTAAGGCATAACCTTGTAAGCCTAAACCACAAATCACGCCTGTTGCTGCATGTGATATATAGGAATGATGGCGAAACGTTTCTCGACGATATATATTTGAAATATGTACTTCTATAACAGGTAATTCGACTGCTAACAAAGCATCCAAAATTGCAATGGACGTATGGCTGTAGGCCCCGCCATTTATAATAATCCCTTTTGCTTTGTCTCGGCATTCTTGGATCCAGGAAATTAATTCTCCTTCATCATTTGTCTGACGGAAGTCGATTGCAATATCCAGTTGTTCTGCGTTCTGGATACAAATCTGCTCCACATCATCTAAAGTAGCTCGACCATATATTTTTGGTTGACGTAGGCCAAGCATGTTAAGATTAGGACCATTCAAAACCGATATTAGCGGTAGCTCCATAATTAGTTATACCTCGTAAACTATTTCCTCGGAATCGAACAAGCTTATCAAATAATAAGTTTGAAATCCTGTCAAACTTTGTTACGCATCATTTATAATATTTAACTAATTTATGGAAATCATTTCGCAATCATACATAAATAGTTGATTTCTTATACCAAAAGCTGTCAAAAGATTATAATTTTTTTTCATTCTTTTGCCATTTTTATACTCTAGAAATTCAAGGCAGATGAACCATATTTAGCAATAACTTGATTTATTTCATTTTTTTTTGTATTTAATATGCGTGCAATTAGAAGGAAGATGCATGCCTAGAATAAAAAATAGAGTATTGAGTTTTTGTTTAATTGTTGGTTGTGGTGCGTACACGCTAAATACGGCGCATGCCGGTCACGTTGTAAAGACTTCGTCAAAAACGCGTACGATCAAATCAAAAAAGCTGAATCAAAGAAAAAGTCGTGTTCATCGAATTCATAGTTATGATTCGGTCAAAAAATACAATTTACGGCGTGATAATATTGCTTATCAGCCAGACGGATCATGGCAACAAAGTGGGACAGCCAGCTGGTATGGTGGTCGTCATCAGAGTCGGAACACAGGTTCAGGCGAAGTTTATGACATGAATCGACTGACTGCAGCACATCCATCATTGCCTTTGGGAACCAAAGTAATGGTTCGTTCTGAAGATACAGGCGATTCGGTTATTGTAACAATTAATGACCGTGGTCCTTTTACCCATAATCGGGTTATTGATCTCTCCAAAGCTGCTGCTGAAAAAATTGGTATGTTGCGCTCCGGAGTTGCTCATGTAACGATTACTCCAGTAAATGGAGAAAGCACCGAGGTGGCAGAGGCTCCAGAAGGTTAATCTTGTTTAAGCCTTTTGCATTAAAGGCTTAGATTTTTTCTTTCTTTTTAATTTGCGAATGAGTTCACGTTCAATCTCTGCATTGAATTGTGCGCCCAATAGAATAACGTAACACGAAACCCAAAACCACATCATTACAGCAACAACGGCACCTAAAGGGCCGTATGTGCTGCTGAAATTAGCAATATGTGCGACGTAAAAAGAAAAGCCATATGCAAAAAGCAACCAAAATAAAGTCGAAATAATCGATCCTGGAATAATCCAACGCCAAAATACGTTAAATCGGCATGGACCGTAGCGATAAAACAAAGAAAACGTAATCGCTGCGAAGAGAAGAACGATAATATTACCAATAGTGCTAACCAAATTAATGGTTGGTAGGTAAATTTCAATCACCTCAAAAATTTGTTTAGGGATAAACCGCAAAACAGCAGGGAGAGCAACAATTACGGCAAGCGTCGTTATGGTGCCTAATATGCCGCAAAAAGTCATAAACAGAGAAATAAATTGAAATTTGAAATAGTTTCGTGATTCAGTCGTGCCATAGGCGATATTCAACCCCGATAATAAACCTTTAGTTCCAACTGACGCAGACCATAATGCAATAACAATCGCAATTATCAGACTTAAGGTTAGGCTGGAATGGGTTTGTGATATAACATTATTGATCATCTGCACGAGTAGATCATAAGCAGAAGGTGGTAAGAGCCTTCGAATGAATCGCAGCTGTGGTTCTACCGTTTGTAGATCAAAAACCAATCCATAAATAGAAATCAAAACACTAATTGCTGGGAAAAGTGCTAAAGTCGCGAAAAAAGCGCAGCCTGCTGCAACAAGAGACGTTGTCCCTGATATGAGATCACTTATGGTATTATAGAAAATGGTTAACCAGCTTCTAAAAGAAATACGCCATGGTGCATAATGTTTATTCTGAAAAATTGCTTCGAGTTGAGAAGAATTTTCTAGATCAGACATGGCATCCTTAATTTCAAAATAGATGTTTTTAATGAATATTGACCACGAAACCGTTGCAACTCGATTTTTATCATTGATAAAAATATGATCTTTATTTTCTAGAAAATAATGCTTTTTCTCTAGAAAAGCAAAAAAGTGTAATTCAAGGCAAAATTTCTTTCTATTCTATCAAATTCTAGAATTGATTTTTAACAGAAAAAGTATATATCGCGCATTCATGCAACAACGTATATTTTTCAGATTTTTATTAACGATTATGCAACGGCATCAAGCGTTCTGGCAAGCTTATGGCTTTTCCTAAAAGGTAAAATATTTAAAATTTTTATTATTGGTCTGTCGGGCCTTTTTGTAATATTTCCTGTCTAAACCATAGACAGATAGGATAGAAGGGTTGAGTTCAATGAACTCAAAAATTTCGCGCTTTCTTGCGAAAAGTAAGGTGGTTACACCATGTCTTGTCGTTGACGTGGATCGTGTAGAAGAAAATTATCGCCAGTTATGTCAATCTATTCCGCAAGCGGCAATTTATTATGCTGTTAAAGCTAATCCTGCTTTGCCAATTTTACAAAGATTGGTGGCACTTGGGGCGCATTTTGATGCTGCCTCTTGGGAAGAGATTGAACTTTGTTTGGAGGCTGGGGCTGATTCTTCAAAAATTTCTTTTGGGAATACGGTCAAAAAAGCATCTTCTATACGCCATGCTTTTATGGCGGGTATTGATATGTATGCCTTTGATAGTCTTGAAGAACTTGAAAAAATTGCGCGTAATGCACCGGCTTCCAAGGTTTATTGTCGGTTGACCGTTGAAAATAAGGGGGCTGATTGGCCGCTTACGGATAAATTCGGCACCACAACAGAGCATGCAATTGAACTATTATTAAAAGCTCAGGAAATGGGTTTGGATGCATATGGTGTTTCCTTTCATGTTGGAAGTCAGCAGATTAATCCGCAAACCTATGCAGCAGCAATTACCAAGGTAGCAACGGTTTTTACGGAGCTGGCTGCTCAAGGTTTAACCCTTCGTATGATCAATATTGGAGGTGGGTTGCCTATATGCTATCGTGAAGATGTACCCGATATTGAACAATTTTCTGATGTTATTCAGCAGGCAATGGCACATCATTTTGGCAAGAATCTACCGCATATTATTATGGAACCTGGTCGATTTATTGTAGGGAATGCAGGTGTTATTTCTACCGAAGTTGTTCTTGTCAGTAATCGAGGAAAGGTCAATGATCCACGTTGGGTTTATTTGGATATTGGACGTTTTAGAGGATTAGCAGAAACCGAAGGTGAGGCTATTCGTTACGCTATTCGTACCCCACATGATGGATCGATTACTGCTCCTGTAATTTTGGCAGGTCCTTCTTGTGATGGGGTGGATATTCTGTATCAGAAAGCCGATTATCACTTGCCTTTACAGTTAATGGCTGGAAACCGGATCGAGCTTTTATCAACAGGTGCCTATGTTTCTACTTATTGTTCAACACGGTTTAACGGCTTTAAGCCGCTTGAGGAATATTATATTTAAGGTGCATAAATTTATTTTCTTATCTTATTATAAAACCGTAATCCTAGGACTTATAATAGGGTTTTATTTAGCCAATCCTTTATCACTTCATGCTGAATCATTGGATGGTATTTATATTGGTTATAATAAGAAGGCGAATAGCTTGGGGCATATGTCGCTTGAGACACAGTTCCCGAATCAGTTATATGGCGAAATTCGATTAAGCTCTATTGCTTGCGGTGGTCATCTACAGGGTTATTTGGAACAGGAAGATCGTCGTTTTATCTTCAAAATGGAGATTCCTGATCCACGCGGGCCACAACATCAATGTCGTCTTTTATTACAAAAAGATCCAGATGGGTTTTCTATTCTTAAGGAAACCGATTGTTCTGCTTGGCATGGAAGTTTTTGTTCTTTTGCGCCTATGCAAATGCAAAAAACGGCGCACCCATAATGTGCTAATTACGGTTTGATAATAAAAACAAAGCCTGTTCACCAAAAATATTCGCTAGATAAAGCGAACGTTTCCAAGGGGCTTTTCCTCCCTTGTCATTGATTGCTAACCATTGTTTGATTTCATAATGTTCTTGCTGACATAAATCTACAAAATCCATCATGGTGCAGGGATGTATGTTTGGGGTTTCGTACCATTGGGTACTCCAGACTTTGTTCATTGGCATTCTCCCACCAAACAGAAGTTGCATCCGGGGAAACCAATGTCCAAAATTAGGAAAGGAAACAATGCCGTGCCGACCAATACGCATAATTTGCTGTAAAACTTCCTTGGGGCGATTAACAGCCTGAAGCGTTCGGGAAAGCACGACATAATCAAATCCTTTTGTAGGATAGTTTTTTAAATCAAAATCAGCATTTCCCTGAATTACAGGAAGCCCTTTGGCAACTGCTTGTGTTACAAGCGACATATCCAGCTCAATTCCACGTGCATCGCATTTACGATGGCGTGATAAATGATCAATCAGTGTACCGTCACCACTGCCAATATCTAATACTCTTGAATAAGGATTAATCAGGCTTACAATAAGTTCTTGATCAAGACGCATAAGATTTTAACTGCCTTTGTTCAGCGATACCACTAAGAAAACCTCGAATAGTTCGGTCCAGATCAGGTTCATCAAGTAAAAAGGCATCATGACCTTTTGCACTTTCAATTTCTACAAACGAGACATTGGCAGCAACCCGATTAAGTGCCTGAACAATAGATCGCGAGCGAGAAGTAGGAAACAACCAATCCGATGAAAAAGATATCACGCAAAAACGGGACTGAACTTTTGCAAAAGCTTCAACAAGATTACCATTATATGCTTGGGAAAGATCAAACCAATCCATGGCACGGCTAATGGTTACGTAAGAATTGGCATCAAATCGACGAACGAAATTGGATCCTTGATAATGTAGGTAGCTTTCGACTTGAAACATTTCCCCAAAAATAGGAAAGGAAGAGGCCGCGGCATTTTTTTGTAAACGTCTGCCAAATTTATGGTTCAGTGCTTCTTCAGATAAATAGGTGATATGCGCCATCATTCGTGCAACGGCCAAACCATTTTCTGGCAAAACACCATAACGCCAATAATAACCATCTTTCCAATTCGGATCGGAAAAAATAGCCTGTCTTCCTACTTCATTAAAGGCAATATTTTGTGCTGAATGAAAAGAAGAGGTGGCAATAGGAATCGTAGCATATACCCTATCTGGATAACGAACTGACCATTCCAAGGCAAGCATCCCGCCCATGGAGCCCCCTATAACAGCAAATAAGGTCTGAATACCCAGATGATCAATTACCATACGTTGGGTATTGACCATGTCACCGATTGTAATAGATGGAAAATTAACACCCCAAAGTTCTTCTTTATTTTCAGGATTACGAGGACTCTTAGGGCCCGTTGTTCCCATACATCCCCCTAAGACATTCATACAGATTACAAAATACCGTTTTGTGTCTATTGGAAGATCAGGGCCAACCATTCGGTTCCACCATCCTAGTCGGTTACTGATAGGGTTTATACCTGTTACAAATTGATCACCGGTTAAAGCATGACAGATCAATATGGCATTATCACGTTCTGGCGATAAATGACCGTAAGTTTCATAAGCGACTTCTAGAGGTACAAGTTTTTTCCCGCTTTCTAGTACTATGCCTTCCGGGAAAACGATTTTTTTAAAAGGTTGGAACGGTTTTGTAGGCTGTTCTGTATCCGATATTGTCATAAATAACGGTTATTCCTTTTTGTTAACCCAATTATCAATGAAAAAATTAGGGAATACTCAAATGGTTGAATTTTCAAATATGCATGATATTCGTGACAGATAAAAACAGTTTTTTAATCGTTCTGATAAAATATTAGCTATGGTAGAAAAAGACCAAGCAGAAAAATAATGCAATACAAAGTGTTAAGATAAATAAACACACAAAAGAAATCATTGCTATTTCATTCATCCCTTTTCATAATAGCATCAAGAATTTTTATGCAGATTGATAAAGGTAAACGAAAATGACCCGGAAACGAGTAAATGAAAAAAGTCTACTTTTAAGTCTGCTATTAGGGTTTTCTGGCTTTCTTATACCAGTTGGGATTTCCCATGCCGCTTCTGGGCATCATTCCGTAAAAACACATACGCGGTCAAACGTGGCCAATACCGTTAAACTTGGCCCCGTAGTACTCGTATCAAAACCAGGCACTTCTTATGATTTGCTTGCCAGAAGACTTAGCCAAAAGGATATCGCTTTTGCGAAGCATAATGGTGAACAACCATTAGTATTAATTGCAGTTCTTGCGCTATCCAATCAAAAGAGTGGGCAGGCATTATTTGTGCAACTACAATCTTCAGGTTTTTGTGGGTCAGGTGGATGTTCAACTTCTGTTTACTTAAAACAGGGAAATAGTTGGGAAAAAATTCTTGATTCGGTTACTGGAATCATTTCCATCCAGAAAACACGGCATCTTGGAATGCATGATCTTTTGGTTGATAATACTGATTTATGGGTTTGGCGTGGTTCCAATTATCAAGCTGTAGACGAAGGCCCTGATCTAAAAGGTTTAAAACATTCTGTTGAAATGCATCAGCATCAGAAAAGAAAAATACATTAAAAATTAAGAAAATATGATCTAATCTTTAGAAGATATATTATTATAAGGTGCAAACTGTCAAGAAATAATATCAATTTATTCTTCGATGAAATTGTAATTTATTATTTAATATTATTAAATTTTATAATATTTAATTTCACAGTAAAATTTTTATTTATATTTTAAATATAAAAATTTTTAAAAAGGTAACAATAAAATCCTAATCACTATAATTTTAAAATAACATGAATAAGGTAGAAAGCAGTAAACCAGAGATAATGAAATAAGATCTGGAGCGGATGAAGGGAATCGAACCCTCGTATGCAGCTTGGGAAGCTGCCATTCTACCATTGAACTACACCCGCATTTGATAATTGTTTTTTTATTAGCGTTTTTTGGCTAGATATGCAATGTTCACAGAACAGCTTGCCTTAATATTTATTAACATGAGGCTATTCATTTTTTTGGTGGCAGTGTTATTATCTGCGTTACATTTGAGGCAGACAGATATTTTCTCAAAAAATGAAGTATTTTATTAAATAGCAAGGGGTACTTTATGAGCAAATCCACTTCATTACGTTTAGCATCAAAGTTGATTCATGGCGGTATCGAACGTACGCCTTTTGGAGAAACAAGCGATGCTATGTTTATAACATCGGGATTTGTTTATGAAAGTGCGGAACAGGCAGAACGAACTTTTACCAACGAAGAAAAACATTATCAATATAGCCGCTTTGGTAACCCAACGAATGATGCATTGGCTAGACGTTTAGCGGATCTGGAAGGGGCTGAAGCTTGCGTTACCACATCGACTGGCATGAGCGCCGTTATGGCGGGGATCCTTTCCTTAATTAAGGCTGGTGATCGTGTCGTTGCATCACGGGCATTATTTGGATCAAGCTATTGGATTATTCAGAACTATTTACCGAGTTTGGGAATAGAAACCTGCCTTGTTGATGGAGGTGATGAGGCCTCTTGGGCTAATGCGCTCAATCAACCCACGGCAGTTGTCTTGATTGAAACGCCATCGAATCCTATGCTGGATGTCCTTGATATTTCGATGATTGCGCGTCTTTCTCATAAAGCTGGGGCAAAATTAGTCGTTGATAATGTATTTGCGACGCCTATATATCAAAAACCCATTACATTTGGGGCTGATTTAGTTGTTTATTCTTGTACTAAACATATTGATGGTCAAGGCCGGGTTTTAGGTGGTGCTATTCTTGGGTCTGAACAGGTATTAAATGATCATGTTATACCTTTTGTGAGAAATATGGGACTTAGTTTATCGCCCTTTAACGCGTGGGTTCTTTTAAAAGGTTTGGAAACCATGACGCTGCGGGTAGAAAAAATGACAAAAAATGCGCTGCTTTGCGCAGAATTTTTAGAAAAATCCCCTTTTATTACGCACGTTTTCTATCCAGGATTAAAAAGTCATCCGCAATATGAGCTTGCAAAAAAACAGATGTCCGATGCAAGCACGATGATTGCTTTGGAAATCAAAGGCGGGAAAGAAGCCGCATTTGCCTTTATGAACGCACTCAACGTAATTTTGATTTCAAATAATCTGGGTGATTGTCGTTCTTTGATGACGCATCCAGCAACAACCACACATATGAAAGTCAGCATGGAAGATAAGCAACGTCTGGGAATTACGGATGGAGCTATCCGTTTTTCAGTCGGACTTGAGGATCCACAAGATTTGATCGAGGATTTGGCTCGTGGATTGGAAGCCGTTGCCGCTTGTTCCAAACATACATAGAAATATTACATTATGAGTAATCATCGTTCCTTTATTTATCCATTTTCAATTGATACAGAAGAGCTTTGTGAAGAGGCAGACGAGGAAATGGTTTTTTTCGAAAAAACCAGTCACAATATTCGTGTTGTTGTACAGCCCTTCTGGTTAGAGGAACAATCTTGTCCTGAACAACATTTGTTTAGCTGGGCTTATCAGATTCGTATCGAAAATCATGGGTGTGAAACCGTCGGTATTCTTCGTGGAAGTTGGGATGTAACCGATGCAAGAGGTCATAAAAAATATATTGAAGGAGAATGCCTCTTAGGTGAGGTTCCTCAACTTGAGTCTGGTGAAGTGTTTGAATACACTTCGAGCATGTCTTTGAATACACCTTCTGGTTTTATGAAGGGGTACTACAAGATTACACATATGAATTCTGGAAAGATTTTTGATATTGCTATTCCTGAATTTAGCTTGGATAGTCCCCATCAAAGTTCTTGTCTTAATTAAAAGAAGTCTGATTTCCTATGGATAAACCGCATTCTCTATCTCGTCCTAGTCGTCAAGAAGCCGAAGAAGCCGTCCGTACTTTGCTACGTTGGGCCGGAGATGATCCTGATCGAGAAGGGCTAAAAGATACACCAAAACGTGTTGTTAAAGCATATGAAGAATTCTTCTCTGGTTATGAGGAATGTCCTAGGTCAATATTGGCACGTACTTTTGAAGAAGTTGCTGGTTACGAAGAAATTGTGCTTTTGCGTGATATACGCTTTGAAAGTCATTGTGAGCATCACATGGCTGCCATTATTGGAAAAGCCCATGTCGCTTATCTACCTTCTAAACGTGTTGTTGGTATTTCTAAGCTTGCACGGGTAGTCAATACTTACGCACGGCGTTTACAGATTCAGGAACGGATGACAGCTGAAATTGCAAATACCATCCAAGAGGTTTTACAACCGCATGGGGTAGCAGTAATCATAGAAGCTGCGCATCAATGTATGACAACGCGTGGAGTACATCGTCCCGGTGTAACAATGACGACATCGCAAATGCTGGGTGTATTTCGTAACGACCCAACAAAGCGTGCCGAATTATTTTCAATGTTAAATCGACCTTCTTCTAACGATTAATTTGATATCGTATCGTTGTTTATCATATGGCGAATCTTTTCCCGTAAATTGGGATAATTATCCGTAGTGATAACTTCACAAAGATAACGCATTTGTCGACGTGTCGTATAAAGTTGATCTAATAGTTGAAGTACTACGGGGATAGCATCATCGGTAACTCCGAAATCATCACGTAATTCAATGATGAGTCGGATGCGTGCTTCGTCAATTTCGTGAAAAACATAGGAACCGGCTTGTTCTTCGGGCCGTATCCACTGTTTTTCAATCCAGAATTGGACTTCTTGTGGTGTGATTTGTGGAAGGTTTATGCAAAGCGTTTCAAGCGTAATCATCAAGATAACCTTTCTTCCTATCCTGTCGTTTTTTGAGTAGTAGAAGATCCAGGTTGCCATTGTTGAAGGAATTCCTCCAAAGCCTGGTCCGTTTTACCGATAACTACATTTAAAGTTACATACAGATTTCCTGCTTCTCTTTTGCCATGTCCTTGAACACCACGACCCCGCAGACGTAATATACTGCCAGAATCAGAATGAGCTGGAACATTAACGGTGACATCTCCTTTAGGGGTTGGAACGGTTATTTTCCCCCCGAGAACGGCCGTTTTTAAATCAATAGGCCAGGATAAACGAATATCATTCCCATCACGTACAAATTGCGGATGTGGTTGAACGTGGATTGTAATCAAAGCATCGCCTGCTTTTCCTCCCTGAAAACCTGCGCTGCCTTTTTCTCGTAATCTTAAAATTTTTCCATCCTCAATACCTGGAGGTATTTTGACATCCAATTCTCCACCTTGAGGAAGTGTAATACGTGAAGTTGTCCCATTGACGGAATCTAGAAAACTAATATCAAGCGAATAATGGCGATCTTCTCCCCGTAATGGACCCGCGTTTCTACTTCCTTGACGGCCAAATCCACTTCCACCCATACGTCCGCCAAACATACTAAAAATGTCATTTAGATCTTCTTCGGAGAATGATTGTCCTCCAGGACCATTTTGGGTGCTGTAATAATATCCTTGATTACCATCGGCATATTGACGATATCCACCAGCACCTCTGGCACCGGCAAAACCCTGTTCTTGTCCATTAACATCGATCTCTCCCCGATCAAAACGAGCCCGTTTATCAGGATCAGAAAGTAAGGCATAGGCAATACCAATGGCTTTAAACTGCTCTTCAGCTTTTTTATCACCAGGATTTAAATCAGGATGATGTTTTTTGGCAAGGTTTCGATAAGCCTTACGTATCTCGTCAGCGCTGGCTGTTTTGGATACACCCAGTGTTTTGTAAGGATCAATATTCATAAAGGCTCCTTTTTGGAAGCGTGCATGATTTCGGCAAAATTCATTTCATCTGCCAATTCAATTAGAAGGCTTTCAAATACTTCTGATGTTATGCCTGCCTGTGCTGCTTTTAAGGCAAGTTTTTTCAAGTTTTCTTGCATAAATTTTTTAGGAAAATCGGGCATGATTGTTTTTTACCAAAACTTAATTTTTTTAGCCTTTGAAGGCTGGTTATCAGCATTACTCATGATGACAAGATATTTTAAGCATAAATAGATATTATTACAGTCATAATAAGCTTATCCAGATTAAGGTGAATAGGTATTTATCACAAAATTGTGTTCAAAAGTAACTTTCTAGGTTTTCGACACTTATGAAAATATATATTCATTTTACAGTCAAAAGGAAAATCAATGTCTGAAGTAAAAAAAGGTATGACCGTTTGGAATGGCGGTATCAAACAAGGTGAAGGCTATATTTCCACAGAAAGCAAAGCACTTAATAAAGCACCTTTTTCTCTTAAAACACGTTTTGAAGGGAAACCTGGTACTAATCCTGAAGAATTAATAGCCGCAGCCCATAGTGCATGTTTTTCAATGGCCCTGTCTTTAGCTTTGGAACAAGCAAACAATGTGCCAGAATGTATCGAAACACATGCAGAAGTAACATTGAGTAAAGTCAGCGATGGTTTTGAGGTAACAGCAAGCCATTTAATTTGTAAGGCTAAAGTCCCTAATCTTCTTGAAGCCGATTTTCACAAAATTGCTGAAGATACCAAAAAGAATTGTCCAATTTCAAAATTGATAAAAGCTAAAATAACGTTATCGGCCTCTTTGGAATCTTAATTTTTGTAGAAATCAGGTTATTTACAACCAATCTGTGCGCGGTGCCGAAGTAAATGATCTGCGAGCACACAAGCCATCATTGCTTCACCAACCGGTACTGCGCGAATACCGACACAGGGGTCGTGACGTCCCTTGGTAATGACTTCTACAGCTTCACAAGCCTTGTTAATTGAAGGTTTTGGGATGGAAATTGAGCTGGTAGGTTTTACGGCAAAACGAACAGTAATAGGTTGACCTGTTGAAATTCCACCCAATATACCTCCAGCGTGATTAGAACCAAAAGTAATCTCTCCATCTTTCATGTAAATTGGATCAGCATTTTCCTCTCCACGGAGGAGTGCAGCGTTAAATCCTTCACCAATTTCCACTCCTTTGACGGCATTAATACCCATCATAGCATGCGCAATATCGGCATCAAGCTTTCCATAAATGGGTGCGCCAAGTCCTGCGGGAACACCTTCAGCAATGACTTCGATAACTGCCCCTATGGAAGAGCCTTCTTTGCGAATATTTCGGAGATATTCCTCCCAAACAGGAACTATGCTTGCATCTGGACAGAAAAAAGGATTGGTTTTAACAGTATCCCATGACCAGTTGGCGGGATTAATTGGTTTATCGCCAATTTGTACTAATGCACCACGTATGGTAATTTTATTTCCCAAAATCAATCGTGCAATTGCACCCGCAGCAACACGCATCGCCGTTTCACGTGCGGATGATCGACCTCCACCACGGTAGTCCCGGATTCCATATTTCATGTCATAAGTAATATCGGCATGTCCAGGCCGGTAAGATTGTGCAATGTTTGAATAGTCTTTGGAACGTTGATCCGTATTTTCGATTAAAAGCGAAATAGGTGTCCCTGTTGTTTTTCCTTCGAACACACCAGAGAGAATTTTAACCTGATCTGCTTCTTGTCGCATTGTCGTGAAAGAAGATTGTCCTGGCCGACGCAAATCAAGCCATGGTTGGATGTCTTTTTCTGACAAAGGAATTAAAGGAGGACAGCCATCAACAACACAGCCAATAGCTGGGCCATGACTTTCTCCCCATGTAGTTACACGAAACAATTTTCCAAAACTATTAAACGACATATTCGCTATTTAATTCATTTTCAGATGAAGGATTTAGGCGTCTTTAGCGATTGAGATATCGGGTGCTTCGGGGTTTTTCATTCCTACGAGATGATAACCACAATCCACATGATGGACTTCACCCGTTACACCACGTGAAAGATCGGAAAGCAAGTAAACTCCCGAACCGCCAACTTCATCAATAGAAACATTCCGTTCTAGAGGGGAATTAAGTTGGTTCCATTTTAAAATATAGCGGAAATCACCAATCCCACTAGCGGCAAGAGTCTTAATTGGGCCGGCAGAAATTGCGTTAACACGGATGTTATCTTTACCAAGATCTGTTGCCATATAACGTACAGAAGCTTCGAGTGCAGCTTTTGCCAATCCCATAACGTTATAATGAGGCATAACACGTTCTGCCCCTAAATAAGTTAGGGTGAGGAGTGAGCCACCATCAGTCATCAATTTGGATGCTTCACGTGCAACAGCTGTAAATGAATAACAGGAAATATTCATCGCCGTTAAAAAAGCATCCCGTGGTGTATCAACGTAACGCCCACGTAAATATTGTTTATCTGCCCAGCCAATAGCATGAACAACGAAATCCAGTTTTCCCCATTTTTTTTCGATATCTTGAAATGTGTTAACGATTTCGGCGTCATCACTTACGTCACAAGGAAGAACATAGGTTGAATTTAAACTTTCTGCCAAAGGTTTTACACGTTTTCCCATTGCTTCGCCTTGATAGGTAAATGCCAATTCGGCACCTTGTAAAGCGCAGGCACGTGCAATCCCCCATGCAATAGAATGGTCATTGGCTAATCCCATGATCAGCCCGCGTTTGCCTTGCATTAATGTTCCTTGCACAGGAAGAACCGTATCTTGTTTCTCTGACATGATATTCCTTAAATAATCTTATTTATTATTATAATAATTATGAACAGGATATTCTGTAAACTAATTTATTCTTACAGATCACAAATTTATTATCTATTTTATGGATGAAAGAAAAGAGAATGAATAAGCGATACTTTCAGAATTTTGAAAGTTCTGGCATGATTTCGAAACAAATACATTTAACCTTATGATGAAGCGACGTTTATGGTAGATTTTTATTAAGTTTAAAACATAAAAATTTATTTTGTTAGCTTTTTTAGCCTGGTGCAGAGGAAAATATCATGTCTGTTATGAAAAAGATTCTGATCCCCATCCAAGGAACACCGTATAGCGAAATTACGATGAATACAGCTTATCAGCTTGCTGAAGGCTTGGGTGCGCATCTGTCTGTTTTGCACATTTATCCTGATACGCGTGATGTCATTCCCCTTACCGGTGAAGGGCTTTCCGGCAGTATGATCGAAGAAGTCATGAATGCAGCGGAACAAGAAAATTTACGTCGCATACGTCATGTAAGGCAGATTTATGATCAATTTGTTGGAAAATGGAATATTATTCCTACGGCGTTTCGTGCCGACGAAATGGTTGATGGGAAAACAACTGCCAGTTTTACAACATTAATGGGACGGGAAAGCAATCTTATTTCCTATTGGGCACGTTTGTCGGATATTACCATTATTAGTCACCCAGATTCCGGCGAGGAAATTTCTTCTTCGGAAGCATTGCATACTATTTTGTTTGATAGTGGTTGTCCCGTTGTAATTGCTCCCAAAGAATCTCCGAAAACTGCTGGTAAACGGGTTTGTATTGCTTGGAATGGAAGTGCTGAATCCGCAGCTGCTTTACATGCTAGTCTAAGTTGGACTACGCGGGCTGACGCTGTTACGATCCTTTATACGCCAGATTACGAAAAACAAGGTATGGAAATCAAAGATGTTATTGAATATCTAAGATTCCATAAGGTTAAGGCCGTTGCTCAAGAATTTAATCCTGGGCGGGATACTGGCGCAAGTATGTTGGATATTTGTAATAAATTAAATGCAGATATGCTTTGTATGGGTGCTTATTCCCATCCAAGATGGCAGCAATTAATATTGGGTGGTGTTACACGCTATATGCTGGAAAATGCGAATATTCCGGTATTGATGAACCGCTAATTTTAAAAGCCAAACGAAATCATAGGGTAAGACAGTTGTATGTTTTACCCTAATTTATTGCGTATAATTCACAAAAACCATATTAATATAACATAAATTTAAGTTTTATTTTTTGCTTTAACATTATTTTTAGTATATTATAAAGGTAAAGTATTTTCTAACAGAGGGATATCCTGAGATGGCTGCCGAAACCAATGCCTTGTCAGAAGAAAAATGTCATATTATCACGGCAAATCGCTTAAGTGATGGGCGTGTTGTCTGGTTTACCGAACAAGGATATTGGAGTGTTCTTCTTGAAGAAGCATATATTTTTTCTAAAGAAGATATGGAAAAAGCGATGGAGCAAGCGCAACAGGATGTTGAAAAACAATATGTTGTCGGATTATATGGCGTTGAATTAAAACCAACAACGCGAATACCGCTTACTACGCGCGAAAGAATACGAGCTTTTGGGCCAAGTACACATCCTGAATTTAATCCCCGAGCTATACAGGAAATTTCTACTCATGGATAATCAGACCGCGACCCAACCTAATCTTGCGGTTGGTCGTTATAACTATGATGAAATTGATCATGGTTTCTTGCAGGAGCGAATCAACCAGTTTCGTTCTCAGGTAGAACGTCGCCTTAAAGGTGAACTTTCCGAAGAAGAATTTAAGCCGCTTCGTCTAATGAATGGTGTTTATCTTCAGCTTCATTCTTATATGCTTCGGGTGGCTATCCCTTATGGAATCCTTTCTTCCAAAATGCTTCGAGGATTGGCTTATATAGCGCGTTATTATGATCGTGGTTATGGACATTTTACCACGCGGCAAAATATACAGTTTCATTGGACAAAACTGGAAGAAGTTCCCGATATTCTGACTCATCTGGCATCGGTAGAAATGCATGCTATTCAGACGAGCGGGAATTGTATTCGTAATGTTACAAGTGATGAATTTGCGGGTCTTGCTCAGGACGAGCTTATAGATCCACGTATCTATGCTGAAATTTTGCGCCAATGGTCAACGCTTCATCCAGAATTTGCTTTTCTGCCGCGTAAATTTAAAATTGCCATTAGTGGCTCACCGAATGATCGAATAGCGGCTTGCTTTTATGACATCGGCATTCTGGCACGATTAGACAGCCAAAAGAAACCTGTATTCGAAATTTGGGTTGGTGGTGGTTTGGGGCGTATCCCTGTAAAAGGAAAACTCATTCGTGATGATGTGGCGCCTGAATCATTTCTTGCTTATGTCGAAGCAATTTTGCGGGTTTACAATATGTATGGTGCTCGCAATAATCTATATAAATCACGCATTAAAATTCTAGTTCAAAATATGGGAATTGATGCGTTTCGAGAAGCTGTCGAAAAAGAATATCAGGTCATGGATCAGGAGAAATTTAAACTTTCTCCTGAAATAATGGAACAGATTAATCAACGTTTTGGCCGCCCAGTTTTACAGGATTTTCCAGAAGCTACAAAAATATTAGATCAACATCGGAACGAAAACCCCGAATTTAATCGCTGGATAAAAAATAATTCCCATCCTCATTTTCATAATGATTATTTTGCAGTGGTTATTGCATTAAAAAATATTGGCGAAACACCAGGGGATATAACTGCCGATCAAATGGATGCGGTTGCGAATTTAGCTGATCAATATAGTTGGGGTGAAATTCGAGTTACGCATTTGCAGAACATCGTTTTTGGACATGTCCGCAAAGACCAGCTTTATAAGCTGTGGAAAGAATTGGTTAAAAATGATTTGGCTTCTGCCAATCAAGGTTTGATTACTGATATTATTTGTTGCCCTGGTATGGATTATTGTGCCTTGGCTAATGCGCGCTCAATTTCTATTGCCCGCGAAATTGCTAAATGTTTTGCAGATATTGAACTTCAGGAAAAAATCGGTTCAATTAAAATTGGAATTGATGGATGTATTAATTCCTGTGCGCATCATCATATTACCAATATTGGTATTTTGGGCGTCGATAAGAAAGGTGAAGAGTTCTATCAAATTAAAATTGGCGGTTCTTCTTATAAAGATGACGCAGAAATTGGTAGTATTCTTGGCGCTGCGCTAACTGCTGAACAAGTCATTGAGGCTGTCAAGAAAATGATCGATTTTTATCTTGATAAACGTGAAGAAAAAGAGACCTTTATTGATACTTATCGCCGTTTAGGCGCAGCACCGTTTAAGGAAATTGTCTATGCCGCTGCTTAAAGAAGGACAAATTATCACCGATCCATGGAATTTGGTAGGAACTGGAAATCAGCAAACAATTTCAGAACGACGCGTTGTCATATCTTTTGAAGAATTAGCAAATTTTCTAGAAAATGCTGATCCATCAATTGATATCGGTGTGTCTTTAAAAAGTGAAACGGATGCTGAGCTATTAAAACCCTATATTACGAAGTTAAAATTGGTTGTGCTTAATTTTCCAGTTTTCCGTGATGGCAGACCTTTTTCGCAAGCTCGAAAATTGCGTGAAATGCTTAAATTTAATGGTGAGATAAGAGCAACTGGGAATGTTCTCCCAGATCAGTATCAATTTTTGCATAGAACCGGTTTTTCAACCGTTGAAGTAGCTGAAACTGCTGATATTGCTTTGTGGCATAAAGCTTTTCACCAATTTACAGAATCTTATCAACCATCCATTGTCTCCGAAGTAAGAGGCAAAGGTTTACGGTGGCAAATTTAATATCCATCATAAAAAGTTAACGCTTGGCTAAGTGAACACATCATTGTAGTAAGTTTAATTTTATACTATTCAATCATCAATAACGGCAAGAAAGGGGATATGAATGAACAGACCCTCTTTGGGGAGTTTTGCCGTTTCGAAGTTTTGGAGCGGTTTTTCATCATGCATCGCACCAATTTTAAAATATTATCTTCATTATCGTTGTAAAATTGGAAAAGAAGATCCCGTTCGTTTGAAAGAAAGAATGGGTTTTGCAACATTGCCAAGGCCAGTTGGCAAATTAATTTGCTTTCATGCGGCAAGTGTTGGTGAGGTTGTATCTATTTTTCCTGTTATAAATGCTGTGCAAAAGCTTAATCCACAACAGGAAATATTATTGACAACCGGAACCCTAACTTCAGCACAGATTGTATATAATTGGTTAAAAGAAGAGTCCAAACGTTCTAGTAAAATTCGTCATCAATTTATTCCTTTGGATAGTATGGGTTGGGTGCGGCGTTTTTTAGATTACTGGCATCCTGATGTGATTGTCTTAGTTGAAAGTGAACTTTGGCCGAATTTGATCTTACAAAGTTATAAAAATGGTATCGCTCTGGCTTTAATTAATGCAAGACTTTCCGATAAAACGGTGAAAGCGTGGAGACATTTTCCAAAACTGGCGCACGATATACTAAGCTGCTTTCAACAGGTATTTGCCCGCTCTGAGAAAGATCGTCAGAATTTCTTACAATTTGAAATAAAAGCAGAATGTCATGGAGATTTAAAACAAATTGCCCCAGAATTGCCCGTTGATTTATCGGCTTTGGAGCATTTGCGTCAAGTAATTCAGAATCGCCCAATATGGCTTGCCGCTTCGACGCATGCAGAAGAAGAGGCGGTTATTGTTGGCGTCCATAAAAAACTGACTCAGGAATGGCCTAATTTATGGACCATCCTTGTTCCGCGTCATCCACAACGTGGAGATAAAATTATTAAACAATTGGGTTTTATGCCTAGGCGCAGTTTAAATCAATATCCTGACCATTCTGGATTATGGTTATGTGATACGTTAGGTGAATTAGGTTTGTTCTACCGGTTGGCTGATATTGTGTTTATGGGGAACAGTTTGAACGTTACGTCCAAAGGTGGTGGTCATAATCCTTTTGAACCAGCAAGGCTTCATTGTGCTTTGGCTACGGGTCCGCGTATAGAAAATTTTGTTGATGCTTACCAAGTTTTAAGTAACGCTGTAACGATTACGCCTACAGAAGAGGCTTTGACAAATTGGGTTCACGAAATGTTAAGATTTCCTAAAACAAGAGAACAAAAAGCAAAGACTGCTTTTGAAATGGCCACTCAGAATAATCATTTACCGGATCGCATTGCGCAATATCTCTTATCCATGAAGGTCTGATTTATGATATCGCCTTCTTTTTGGTATCCATCCAAAAATTCTTTTATGGCTGCACTGCTGTCACCATTTGAGAACATTACTGCTTATGTGACACGACGCCGTTTACAAAAAAGAGGATGGAAGGCATCTGTTCCCGTTATTTGTTGTGGCAATCTAACGGTTGGGGGAAGTGGGAAAACAACGATAGCACTGGCTTTGGGGCGATTTTGCTTACAATATCATATTCAACCTGCTTTTCTAACACGGGGTTATGGTCGTAAAAATCGTAAAAAAACACCTTTTCAAGTTGATTTAAAAAAGCACTCTGTCGAAGTTGTTGGGGATGAGGCGTTATTATTGGCACAAGTTGCGCCAACTTGGGTTTGTGCAGATCGTGCAAAAGCAGCACAAGCAGCAATCCAACATGGTGCAGAATTGTTAATAATGGATGATGGTTTTCAAAATCCGACTTTGTATCAGGATTTACCTTTGTTGATTATTGACGGTATTGCAGGTTTCGGTAATGGCCATCTTCTACCGGCTGGTCCTTTACGGGAGCCCATTCAATCTGGAATTCGGCGAGCAAAAGCCATTATCATGATTGGAGAGGATCGACATCATCTTTTTCCAGAACTTGCATCCAAATTGCCTGTATTTTATGCGTTTTTAAAAATGAATCCTGAAATAAAAAAGCTGGCAACAAAAAAAGTGGTCGCTTTTGCAGGAATTGGAAGACCAGAAAAATTTTTCCAATCACTTCACGATGCTGGCGTATATCCTGTGCAAACTGTAGCTTTTCCAGATCATTATAATTATCGTTCCCGGGATCTTGCTAAGCTTGCTGCCGTGGCTTTTCATCATCAGGCCGTGTTGTTAACAACCCCAAAAGATTATGTGAGATTACCCTCTACATTTAAGAAATATGTCACTTTTGTAGATGTAACTTTACAATGGCAAAATCCTAATGCCGTTTCTGATTTAATGGCATTTCTGGGTTTAAAGTTATAATTGTGTCGATTAATTCCTCATTTCTGCCAAAATGAGTTAATAGCGTCAGATCGTTATTAAGGATTTTTATTCTTACTTGTTTTCTATTCAAAATGAGAATAATTGTTCTTCATAAGCTAAGGAATTCAAAAAGATAAAGTAAAAATAGATTATGAACGCTTCTCTTTTACGTAATCGTATGAGTTCTGCTGGAACTTTCTTAAAAGAATATATTGAATATCTATTGGTAAAGGGAATTTTTGCTTTTTTGCGAAAACTATCACCAGAATGTTCTTCTAATTTAGGTGGATGGGTTGGTCGTTTTTTAGGGCCGAAGTTACCTGTATCGAAAATTGCGCATCAAAATTTACAATTGGTGATGCCAGAACTTTCAGAACACAAAAGAAACAAAATTATTCGGGGAATGTGGGATAATCTGGGTCGTAATATTGGTGAATTTCCTCATTTGTCCAAATTAAAAGAAAACACTCCTATGGGCCCAGGTTGGGAAGTTGTTGGTGCACAATATTTAACAGAACAGGAAAAGCACGGTGGTGCGGTTATTTTTGTATCCGGTCATTTAGGGAATTGGGAAATGCTTCCTATGGGTGTTGCCCGTTACGGCGTTCCTTTTTCTTCTTTTTATCGAGCAGCCAATAATAAACATGTAAATAAACTTATTCTTGATTTAAGGGCCGAAGCTATGGGGTGTTCTATTCCCATGTTTCCTAAAGGTGCCAAAGGTGCTCGTCAGGCTTTAAAACATTTAATACAAGGAGGAAGGTTAGGTGTTCTTAGTGATCAAAAAATGAATGATGGTATTGAGGTACCATTTTTTGGAAAACCCGCAATGACTTCTTCAGCAGTGGCAAGTTTGGCATTGCGATTAGAATGCCCTGTTATTCCAGGTTATGTAGAACGTTTGGGCCCTGCTCGATTAAGGATCATAGTTGAACCGCCAATAAAATATTCTCTTAATCGCAATAATAACGAAAGCATTACAATATTGACGGGAATAATTAATAATAAAATCGAAAGTTGGATTCGTAAAAAACCAGAAATTTGGTTATGGATCCATAAACGTTGGCCAAAAAATTAAGATTTATCAAGAAATAATTAATAAATATTAACTTTAATATTGAGAATATTTATCAAAGTCATATTTCGGTGTTTTTTTTACAACAAAACGAAAACAATTTATAAATTTTTATAGTTCTAATTAAAATCTATTTAGTGCTTTGTAACTATTCGTTGTAGCCTAAAGGATAGGTCATTCATATTTATACTCAAAGTACTAAGGGGAGAACACATAATGAATAGCCTACATCCTGTCCAAAAGAGGAAGGAATGTTCAAATATTATACCATTTCGTGGATGTTTTTTACCTTATCACCATACCTATTTAAAACGTTGGTTTGAAGCAAGCGTTCGTATGGGTATCTGTGATATCGAAGTAAGAAAAGGAGATTCTAAAATAAGCGTTGATCATATTCTTATTTGGGTAAGGGAAAACGCAAACCCGGCTTATATCGTCCGACCATTAGATCATAAATGGGAGGTTTTCGATTATATACAGAAGAAAAGACTAGGTGTTTATAGCATTTTTGAGCAAGCACTGAATAGTATTCGACCTGTTCTTTCTCCTCCACTCTAGCAAAATATGAATAGTGTCGAGGGCTAAATGTTTCTTTCTAGCCCTTTATTTTTTAGCTCTTTGGTTGCGTAGCTGGAATAGAAATTAATTTTCCACCACCGCCAGGTTGAATTTCAAAAATTCTAAGAGAGCGACGAATATGACCATTCTTACTTAAGGTAAATAACCCATCAACCCCGTCAAAACCTTGGTTACGTGTCAGATTTTCTTGAGTATAGCCACCAAGCTTGTCTAGACTACGAACCAATGAAGAAGAATCATAGGTTAAATCAGCCAAAGGTTTAGGCATCGTACCATATTTGCTCATATATTGCTGAACAAACCCCTGCCGTTTGCTAGGATCTGGCGCGGCATACCATGCACCATGAAGTTTACCGAGCTTAGAAGCAAAAGCAGACCATAATCCGGGTCCCATCAGACGAACATTTTTTGAAGAAATCTGATTTTCTTTAAGCGCATTGATTACAGATTGTAATTTAAGCCCTGTATCTCCCAGCAAAAGCGCATCAAAAGGCGGAGCGGATAAAACGAGTTTATTATTGTTATCTTTTTTGGAATCCGTGCCATTACTGGGGGGAGGGACCAAATCATCAATCAATCCTGTGGAATTGGATGAATCGTTAGAATCCGTATCTGCAGTTTTTACAGAAGAATCTGAAGATGTATGCGTTTTGGCTTCTTGCAAACGGTTATCGTAGTTAGAAAGTTGTTTAAGTTTCTGGGAAATGTCATCGGATGTACCACTATGGAAACTGATTTGTGGAGATGCAAGACCATTTTCAGAACAGACTTGGGTTAAGCTATCGGCTAGCGCATGCCCTAATGCGTTATCGGGTAATAAAGCGGCAAAACGCGTTTTTCCCTCTGCTTTTGCAGCAACAACCATTGTTTCAACCTGTTGTTCTGGCGTTACGCCCATTACCCATAAATTTGACTGAGCTTTGGTGACATCGCTGGTATAGCTAAGAACCGGAACATTTGCAGCCGTAGCAATTGGTGCGATACTTGCTGTTTCACTAGCGGTTAGAGGGCCAAGGATAATTCCATCGCCTGCGGCAATTGCTTGTTGAGCAGCAACACTTGCGCCTGAGATTTCGGTATCACGAACATCTAATGGCGGTGATAAAGGATCAGCCATGGCCAATTTGGCTGCTTTGAGCATATTATTGCCCAGCACACCATTTCTGCCCGAGAGCGGCAATAAAATACCTACCTGTCGGGTAGTGGTCGTTTTATTTGGGGTGATTTCTGGACTGCGGACATGATGATTATCAGAAGAAGTACAAGCCGCTAAAATAATAGCAGGGATGCATAATCCAAGGCGTAGACCATGTGCTATTATTGTAGAATGACAAAGAAATTCTCGCTTCAAAGCCTTTTGTGGTTTAAAAAACATACATCTTTCCTTTATGGCCTATAGGATTAATTAGCATTATCGAAATAATAAAATGCATAAGGCTAAATAGTTCCTCTTTTTTAACCATTAAACAAGAGAGTATTCAAGATTTTGAACGAAGATGGACAAATAACTTTAGTTGCGACACCCATAGGCAATCTCGAAGACTTTAGCATTCGTGCTAAAAAAGCTTTGCAAGAAGCCGATATTATTCTTTGTGAAGATACACGCGTTACGGGAAAGCTTTTATCAGCATATGCTATCGATACACCGCTTGAAAGTTTTTACGATCATAACGAGGCACAACGGATTGATCTGGTTTTGGATCGGGTTAAAGAAGGAAAATCTATAGCCTTGGTATCCGATGCGGGTACACCTTTAATGTCTGATCCGGGTTATCGCTTAATTAAAGCTGCGATTAAAGAAGGGGTTAAAATAACGGGGATTCCTGGCGCAAACGCTGCTTTGATGGCTTTAACGCTTTCAGGATTGCCACCGCATCCTTATATGTTTATTGGTTTTCCACCCCCTCGTTCAGCGGCTCGTCAGGAAAGTTTTGCTACGCTTTGTGCAGCAGAACGTGCTGGACTCTCCGTGACCTTAATCTGGCATGAAGCACCGCATCGGTTGTTAGATATGCTAGAAGATATGAAAAAGGTTTTTGGTGCAGACCGTAAAGCCGTTGTTGCACGTGAATTAACCAAAAAATTCGAAGAAGTACAACGGCATTCAATTGAAGGTTTAATTCAACATTTTACTCAAAATCCAGTTCGGGGAGAAATTATTGTTTTGCTAGCACCTCCAGAACCGCAACAGGAAAGTCAGGATGATTTGGATATGCGTTTATTGGAAGCGTTAAAGACCTTATCCGTCAAAGATGCTGCGAGTGTTGTGGCAAATATGGTTCATTTGCCTAAACG
Source organism: uncultured Commensalibacter sp. (assembly GCA_945266285.1). Lineage (GTDB taxonomy): Bacteria > Pseudomonadota > Alphaproteobacteria > Acetobacterales > Acetobacteraceae > Commensalibacter. The sequence goes on along the minus strand of CALYOP010000002.1, from coordinate 31,166 downwards.
CGTTGTTTATCAGAGAGCTTTGGAATTAAGCAAAATTGGTTAATTATTATCACCAATATGAATATTAAAGAGGTTTTCTGGAGCAGAAGCACCAAATTTGATATCAAACAGATCGACCTGTGTTTCTTGACCTTGTGCATCGACAACGCGCCAGGAACGGAGTTGCAAAGGGTTTTCATAGAAAACAAGTGTTAAATTGCCATCATTTGGTGACCGTGTACGGACAAGCGTAATCTGAATAAATCCGTTACTATGATTAAAGCCGATAATGCTTACATCACCAGAAAAACTAAGCTGAGGTTTTAACAGTAACCCCAATGGGCTTTGATCAACGGGGATGATCGTCGTTTGATCAACTTCACCATCATAAAAGACAATTTTTCCTTCATTTGCAACCAGAACCATTTTACTAGGTTGATCATATTGGAAACGGATACGACCAGGACGATTAATCCATATAACACCGGTGCTGCGTGTACCATTAGGGGCAATTTGTTGAAAACGCCCACGTAAAGTGGTTAGATGATTAATCCATTGTTCTGTTTGTTGGATATAGTTTTGATCAGCAGGATTTAAATTTGCCCTATTGATTTGTGTAGCATTCGTTGAGGGAATTTGTGCAGAAGCTGCGATAGGAAGACCTATCAGACCAGAAAATGACAGAAAACAAGCAAGAACGGAAAACCGCTTCATATACATAATCCCTCATAAGGCTTATAAGCATGCTATTGCTTATAAGTGATTTCATTATTAAAGGCTAGCTTGTAAAATCTTACGGCTGATTTCAAGCGTTATATTCTGCCGTTCACCAAGCGCTGTAAGATTATGGCGATGTAGCTGGTCAATGATTTCATCAATTGCCTTTTCATCCAGATTATAGTCCTGCAAATGCGTTTTGATGCCAAGGCTTTCGAAAAACTGTCGAGTACGATGAATGGCTTCATCAATGGTTTTTTCTTGATCATCGTAATGAATATTCCATATACGATGTGCGTATTGCAGTAATTTGTCCTTCTTGGATTCACGCATGATATGAAGTAGGGAAGGCAAGATGATTGAGAGGGTACGGCCATGGTCAATACCGTATAAAACGGTCATTTCATGGCCAATAATATGGGTTGCCCAATCTTGTGCAACTCCAGTAGCAATCAGTCCATTTAAAGCTAACGTTGCGGCCCAGACAAAATTAGCGCGCGAGGTGTAATCATTTGGATATGCAAGCGTTTTTGGCCCTTCTTCTATTAAGGTAAGAAGCAGACTTTCGGAAAAACGATCCTGAACATCGGCATGAGAGGGATAGGTTAGATATTGTTCTATGACATGAACAAAAGCATCGGCGATGCCATTTGCCACTTGATGGGAGGGTAAGCTATAGGTTTTCGTTGGATCAAGAATGGAAAAGATCGGATATAGGAAATCACTAGCAATGCCGATTTTATCTTTTGTTTCTTTACGCGAAATAACCGCATAATAGTTCATTTCCGATCCTGTGGCGGGTAAGGTCAGCACGAATCCAAATGGAATTACTGATTGGATATTACTGCCTTTTTGTAGGACAATATTCCATGGATCTCCGTTAAAATGAACAGCAGCTGCAATAAATTTGGTTCCATCCATAACTGAACCGCCACCTACACCAAGAATAAAGGTAAATTTTTCTTGCCGGATTCTCTCGACTGCTTTCATCAAGGTTTCATAAGTAGGATTTGCTTCAATACCTTCGAAAACGGAAAATTTGCGATCACCCAATGCTTTTTCAACTTCGGATAAAGTGCCTGTTCGACGGACACTACCGCCGCCAATGGTAATCAGAACATATGCATCTTTTGGAATTAGATCATCCAGGTGACTGATTGTATCTTGACCAAAGACAATGCGAGTAGGGTTGCAATATTCAAAATTTTGAATCGCCATAATTTTTTCCTTTTATCGATTTTCTTTGTAGAAAATTCCAGAATTTGATGGTTGTAATTGCCGATTATAAACCTATATGCCTTATTTTTCGAATTACGACCTTAAGTTCTACAAACAATGAATATCGAAAAAGCTAATTTTGCTTATTCGATTTGTGAAAATTTTTGATTTGATTAAGAAATATCAAGCGTATCAGATTAAACCTTTAGCAAGAAATTCTTAAATCACTTTAGATAACGCTATAGCTTATATCATTAGAGAAATAATAACATGTTTTTACCCGATGTTAATGATATCACTTTTTTTGATGAACAAAACAATGAAATGCTTGCTCCGCCTTCTGTGTTGTTTCAAGAGCTTTTTGTTGCTATGGCAAAATCACATTTGTTCGGCGATTCAAAGACAGTAGCGGATCTTGTGCCGAATTATTCTCCTGTATGGATTTTGCGTGAATATCGTAAGCAAAAAGATTTGGCAGGGTTTTCGTTAAAAGAATTTTTAAATCAACATTTTACGCAAACACCCAGCAAAAATATATCCTTTGATCCTGATCCTAAAATGTCGGTTCGCGATTATATTGCATCGGTTTGGGATATATTGGATCGTCCAGCTGATCGTCCGGTTTCCTATTCTTCTTTGTTGAATCTGCCTTATTCTTATGTTGTGCCAGGTGGTCGGTTTACGGAAATCTATTACTGGGATAGCTATTTTACGATGATCGGCCTTTATGAGGGCGGGAAAATTACCAAACTGCGAAATATGATTAAGGATATGAGTTCATTAATTGATCGCTATGGTCATATTCCTAATGGTAATCGCACTTATTATCTTAGCCGTTCTCAGCCGCCATTCTATGCATTAATGATTTCTTTGTTGGTTTATGGGGATGGATTAAAAGCTTATACGGATTATTTGCCTCAGTTGCAGCGGGAATATGATTACTGGATGGATGGCGAAGATAAGCTTGAAGGCAAAGGGGCTTATCGTCGTGTTGTTCGTTTGGCTGATGGTTCAATCATGAATCGTCATTGGGATGATCGTGATACGCCACGCGATGAGAGTTATTCCGAAGATATAAAAACCGCATCGCTTAGTAACAGACCAGCGAAGGAGGTCTATCGTAATTTACGTGCTGGTGCCGAAACGGGATGGGATTACTCTTCGCGGTGGTTAACGGATAAAAAGAATTTACATACGATAAGTGCAGTCGATTTATTACCGATTGAATTGAATTGTTTGCTGCAATATCTGGAAGATACCTTAGCCTATGCTTATAAAATTACCAAAGATTTAGAAAAGGCAGCCTTATATCAGGAAAAAGCAGCAATCAGAAAGGCAAATATCAGGCGTATTTTTTGGAGCAATCAACAATCAGGATTTTACGATTATAACTGGGTTGAAGAAAAATGTACCGATGTCGTTTCTGCTGGAATGACGATGCCATTATATTTGAATATTGCTAGTGAAGAACAAGCTAAAGTAGTGGCCAAAACCGTTGAAGAAAAATTATTGAAACCCGGTGGGATTGTTGCAAGTGATCAAGATACCGGCCAACAATGGGACGCTCCCAATGGGTGGGCTTCTTTGCAATGGATGGCTATTCGTGGCTTTTTGCATTATGGTTATGACGATTTAGCCCAGAAAATAGCCGTTTTGTGGATGAAACGTGTAATTGCGGTTTATGAAAAATCTGGCGTTTTGCTTGAAAAATATGATGTCGTATCCGAAGAGGTGTGTCCTTCTGGTGGTAAGGGCGGTGGTGAGTATTCTAATCAAATCGGATTTGGATGGACGAATGCGATTTTATTGTGCTTACTTAATTTCTATCCAGAGGAAGCTGAAAAGATATTCAATCAAACGCGTTACAGAAAAAATGTGAAATAGTGCATTTTGTAAATGCGATAAGGATTATCGACAGATTGTTAAGCTTGCTATAATGATGATATTCGATCCCCTTGAATAGTTTTAAATTTCTTTAAATGATCGAACATCTTATGCGGTTTCTTAACGTTAAACGTCATCCTCTATTACTTTTGCTTTTTATCGTGACGTGGATTTTGGCTTTGGGATGTATTATTGCCTATGCGGGGTTAGTCCCGTTATCGAATTGGTATGGCGATGAGTATATCATTTTTGGAGTTTACCAACGTCAAGGGATTGCTGATCTCATATCGCGCATAATTTCTTGGAGCCCTCGACCATTTTCTGAGATCGTTCTTTATCTTTATAGCAAAGTCATAATATGGGCAAAAGCACCTTTGGTAACGCCATTTATGACGGTTATATGGGGATGCTATTTTCTGTTACCTTTATGGGTAATATGGATATATAGAAAGCGCTATCACTTCGGACGAATGAGCATTATGTGCCTAAGTGTGATGGCGTTATCGCTGATGATGGATCATATTTCCCAGGTATTTTATTGGCCGGTTGGTTCTGCGGCTTATCTGTTAACGTTATCAGGAATATTTCTGACGCTTTTACTGATTCCTCAAGCTGAACGGGGAAAAAAAGGGTGGTTAGCACTCATTTTATGTCTAACAGCAGGTGCAAGTGAAATGGGCGCTGCATTTGTTTTATGTTTCTCCAGTTTTTATGGCTTATGGCGTTTTTATATTAAAAAACCTTATTGGAGTTTGGCTTTTCCCTGGTTAGCTGCTTTTGGGGTCTTTTTTATTACATTTTTAGAGCGTTTACAGAAATCAGAAGAAATTGGAGCCAGCGATTCATTAATACAAAATCATCTTCCAGCCAGTTTATTATCCGGGCTTAAGGAAATAGCCGAATTATTTTATTTACCGATAATGAATTTTTCTTTCGGATGGGCATTCTTATTGCTTTTCTGCGTAGGTATTTATTTTTTGTGTCCTTTTGGATTTCTTAAAACACGGCAGAAGCAAGTATTCTTGATCGTTTCGGCTAGTCTTTTGTTTGCTGCATTTTTTTCGTCATTTGCAGCTTTTTACCATTTTGGGCAGTCCTGTTGTGAACGTCATGATACAACCCGTCATATTCTTTTGCTTTTTGCTTTGATTTCTTTAATTTTTGCTTTGCCGCAACCGATAACGTTAAGAATGATACCTTTGGGACTATGTTGTATTATTGGAGTGTTAAGTAGTGTGATTCTGCTACGTTATGATGATATTCGTCAGGAATATCGGGCTTATAATATGGTTATTGAAGCCAGACATCAAAGCTGGGCTTCAGCAAAACAAAATAGTCGAGAAATGGTTTTATACCAGGGACCTAATATTCCAATAACAACAGGGTTTAGCCGTTTTATACCTCAAAAAGTTCAACGGACATCGCATAATGAGCTATGGCAGAAGGGTCTTTTGGATTTTTTTGACAAAGATGTGATCTGGGTTAAAAATATAGCCTCTGATTGATATTTTCAAGAAAGGGAAATCTGTGTTTTCACCCAAAGATGTTGCATTAACGCGGAAACGGATTCGGGAAAAAGTTCCTTTAATTCATAATATTACCAATGTGGTTGTAACACAGATTACAGCGAATATGCTATTGGCACTTGGCGCGTCTCCGGCAATGGTGAATGCTCGAGAAGAAGTCGAAGAATTTGTTATCAAAGCAAATGCTTTGGTGATTAACTTGGGAACAATTACTCATTTTCAAGCTGAATCAATGAAATTGGCAGCAAAGATGGCAGATAACCATCATATACCATGGGTGATGGATCCCGTCGGTATCGGTGCAATTTCTTATCGTTCCCATGTTGCTCTGGATTTGTTGGCTTATCATCCAAGTGTCATTCGAGGAAACCCTTCGGAGATTATAGGGCTTAATGCGATGGTTCATCGTCATCCTCTGATGGGTGGAAGAGGGGTCGATAGTCTTGCACGATCAGATGAAGCTTTGCTTGCGGCGCAATCTTTAGCGCAATATAGCCAGTCTATAGTTTCCATTAGCGGAAAGACAGATTATGTAACTGACGGTAAACAGGTTGTGGCTATTCATAATGGTGATGCTATGATGCCATATGTTACCGGTTTAGGATGCAGTGCAACGGCTATTACGGCTGCTTGTTTGGCTGTTCAACAAAGTAAGATTGCAGCAGCTGTTCATGCTATGGTGCTATTGGGTGTTGCTGGCGAGCGAGCAGCGAAACAGGTCAAAGGTCCTGGGTCGTTATGCGTTGCAATATTAGATGAACTTTACCAAATGGATGAAGCAACTTTATTGCATGCATCAAAGATCGAACCGATTCAGTAATCTTTAATCGCTTCATGCTTTTTAGTACTCAGCCATTTCTGCTTGTATTTTTGCCGATTGTTTTGCTGCTATTTTATAGTTGTGCAAAAATTCGACCATTGCGACAGCTTGTTCTTATCGGCGCATCTTTTGTTTTTTATGGGATTTGGAACTGGCGTTTTGTTCCTTTTCTATTTTTGCTTACTTTGTTGAATTGGCTTCTAGCCTATCAATTTGGACGAACAAAACAGAAGTTATGGCTGGTTATTGGCATTATAATCAACTTAGCTATGCTAGGGTTTTTTAAATATGCCAATTTTTTTGCTGAAAATATCGAAGCATTATGGGGAAGACAGCATGTTGCTTGGCAAATTGTTCTTCCTTTAGGGATTTCTTTTTTTGTTTTCCAAAAGATATCTTATCTGGTTGATTTGAGCCGTGGTGCTAAAAATATTTATAATGTCCTAGATTTCTTTGAATTTGTTACGTTTTTTCCTCAGTTAATTTCAGGACCTTTGGTACGGCATAATGAAATTATTCCGCAATTTGAAAATAATCCAAAGGGTGCTTATTTTTGGGAAAATATTTCTAAAGGACTTTGCTTTATCGTTATTGGTCTGGTCAAAAAAGCCGGCATTGCCGAAAGTTTGGGTATGATTTGTAACCCATTATTTGATCAAGTTTCCAATGGCCAAATGTTGAATTGGGGGCAGGCTTGGGTAGCAGCGATTTCCTATAGTTTACAAATCTTTTTTGATTTTTCGGGCTATTCCGATATGGCAATTGGCATAGCTTTATTATTTGGTTTGCGCTTACCTTTTAATTTCAACGCACCATATCAATCCCACAATTTACAAGAATTTTGGCGTCGTTGGCATATGACTTTGTCACGTTTTTTTAGGGATTATCTTTATATACCCCTCGGAGGAAATCGTTGTAGTTCAACAAGAGAAGCAACTAATTTAATGTTGACGATGTTGCTTGCAGGGCTATGGCATGGAGCCGGTTGGACTTTTATTGCTTGGGGAGGATTACATGGAAGTGGTTTGGTTGTAAATCATTTTTGGAAAAGAACAAATTTAAAACTTCCATCTTTTTTAGGTTGGTTTTTAACTTTATTATTTCTGATTTTCACTTGGGTTATTTTTCGTGCATCTGATTTTAACAGTGCAGTTCATATTTGGCAGTCAATGATCGGATTATACGGCACAGGCAGTGTCACATTCAAACATAGTTTTGAATTTTGGGTAGGAATCCTATTGGTTTTATTATGTCCTGCTAGCCAAATTCTTATTAACCGTTATTTACGGCCTTCGGTCTGGATTGCCGTCATTGGAGGAGTTATCGCTGTTTTCTTCCTATTATTAGTTGGGGGACGCATTCCAGATGCCTTTATTTACTTCCGGTTCTAGTCAATGGCGTCGATTTGCCATGATTTTTATAGGCGTCATGTTCGGTTGCGGTTTAGCAATTTGGTTATTTATTGTTATTATTGATCCGTGGAACATCCTTCCAGCATCGCCACCATTCAATCGAATACCAATTTCTACGAATGCTCGTTATAGTATGCCGGCGTTAGCCATGAGTGATCGCTTTGATTCAGCGATGATTGGTACTTCAACAAGCCGTTTGTTACGTCCGCAATTTATGAATGGCCCTTTTGGGGCACGATTTGTTAATTTATCCATGAATACGGCGAGTCCATGGGAACAAGAAAAAATCTTTTCCTTGTTTCTTCGTCATCATCCACAGCCAAAAGTGGTTACATTTGATATCGATTTTACTTGGTGTTTTCAGGATATCAATGGTCCAAATAGACCTTTTCCCTATTGGATGTATGAAGGGTCACTTTGGAAAGGTTACTTGCATATGGCTGATTTATATGCGTTGCAAGAAGCAAGCAATCAATTTCTTTGGCTAATTGGCTTGAAAAAACAACGTTATGGGTCGGATGGATATACGACCTTACTTCCTGTTGATTATGCTTATAACCCTAAGGTTGTTAATAAAGTATTTCGTGAGTGGTGGCCTACAGATTCTAGCCCTCCTAATGGAAGATCTCTTGATCAACCGGCTTTGCGGCGATTAGTATTTATGTTGAAAATGCTTCCAACAAACACTTTAAAAATTGTTTGGATCCCACCTTTTTCAGCAGAGTTCTTCGGAAAAGAAGGGGGGTGGACGAATATGAAATGGCAGGCTTGTAAGGCGGATATTACCAAAATTATTCAAGATTACCCGAATGCAATAGCAATTGATTTTGCGCAGCAAAGCCCAATTACATCGCAGCGTTCGAATTTCTGGGATCCTATTCATTATAGGAATTTTATCGCGGATAAGGTGATGATAGGTTTGATTGAAGCCAGTTTACATCATCAACCCTTACCCCAAAATCAAAGTAGAATTTTAGGATTTGATTCAAATAAAAAACATGCACACTGATTAAGTGTACATGTTTTATAAAAAAAGAAAGTTATTATTGGAATGGGAAATAACGAACAGAGAGATAGATGGTATTTCCATTTGTTGCTGGGTTAAGGGAGTTTCCGTAACCATTATTGCCTTTGAAAGCAAATTTACGGATGTAGGTATATTGAAATCCTGTTAACACATTGCCATAGCTACCATCTAAGGCATGCCACCACCCACCAAGTGTATAAGCGGCCAAAGTTTTGGTTTGTGCGTTACAGATTCCAAATTCGATACCACAGCCAGACAGGTTATTTGATCGTGCACCATAGCCATGTTCTTTACCATCTGCACCAAGATAAGTACGGCGTCCTGCTGCATCGACACTTCCATAGGTGTAAATTAATAAATCGCTTCTGGGATGTGTGAGAAGGCCCATATTTGCGATTAATTCAGGAACAGGCGTCGGTTTTCCATCACCAGTAAAAGTAATATCAGGGATTTGAATCGCATCATAACGTCCAATTCCTTGTCCAGCAAAAATACTTCCACTTAATTGTACGAATTTTTTATAAGCAGGAACTAAGGCATTGGCACCTATTCCTCCACCCATTTTGCTATTATTGGTAGTGTTTTTGCTACCATCTGTTGCTGATTGCGTGCGGAACCAGCGTGCTAGTCCAAATATTTCATAGTGACCAAAAGAGGTATCGACTGCAGCTTTGGTAACGATATCTGGAACTGAGCTTAAGCTATATTTGGCATTAGGGTTTAAGGAACCCGATCCATTATTATTGAAAATAATAGTAGCCCCTTTAGTACGACCAAAAGCAATAGGTAATGTACCACCGGATACAACCGTATCAGAGAAATCTGCTGTATGTTCAGGATTTTCGAAAGAAAGTCCTAGCCAATATTTTTTATTCCAATCTTTTACGAAACGAAACTGGGCCGAACGGGTAAAAGGAACACCTGGAATTTGGTTATTATCCATAACAGGAGGTAATTGCTCATTTCTTGGGAGCAATCCTTTTGAATAATTTGTAACCAGACTCCAAGCCTGACCACCTACGAAGTGTAATCCATATTCGCTATCATCTAATTCAAAATAACCTTGACGTAAACGAGGGGTGTAACCACTAATCGAAATACTGTTGGATGTGGTTCCAGCACTTACAAAATCGGATTCAACATAAGCTTGTAAACCAATACGTTTATCAGGATGCCCTTCTAATAAAGTACTTAGACGCGTATTTTGGGCACTAAAGCGATCTTCATCAATTCTTGAATTAGGATCGTTTTTGTAAGGGAACTTATTCCATAAAGTAAGCGGACCACTGACCATATTTTTATCACGATAAATATTGGTCATCTCCACAAATCCGCCAATTTTTACCGATATTCCTCCAATTGTAAAAATAGGTGGTAAATTTTGCACGTTTGTTTGCGTAATTGCTAATGGGCTTGATGAATCCAAGCTTAACGTGTGTGGATGGGGTGGCGTATTATCTTTGACAAAACTGTCATTGGGGTTGCTTGCGGAAGTAACCAGATCATTCTGTCCAGAAGGGATTAGATTACTTGGATCCACAGTTTTCCTTGAATTACTGACACGGTTATTGTCTGAATAATGTGTTGCCTGAAATTGATTTGACTTTTGTGTATAGGTTTTACGTTTCGAACGCGTTTTTGTCGAAGTATTCCCTTTATTCTGCCGATTTTCCAGCGATTGAATATGGGCTTCAAGTTGTTTTAATTGGGCTTTTAATGCTTCGATTTCTTGTCGTTCTGCTTTATCAGCGAATGCTGGCGTTGTGAAACTGCTTAAAGCAATCGCTAAAGGAAAAATACGAAATAAATTATAAAAATAAGATGAAGGCACACTTTGTCGAATAGCGGATGATAAAAATGATTTGTACTGATAATATTTTTGCATTGACACGACCAATGAACCTTGTTAAGTTAAAATAAAATATAGTCGTATCTAGATTAGGTGAGAAGTTCAGCCAAAATCAATAGTATTAACATATATGTTAACGTATTAAAAAAAATGTGATGAATTTAAATCACACAATTGTGAGGCTATAAATATCTTGTAAACAAAGCAAAATAAAACGGAAGATAAATTATTTAATTTTATTATATCTTCCGAATGAAATATTCATTTATTATTTGAGATTTTCAGGCATATGCCCGCTATTTTCAGAAAGTTTTTTCATTACAGCTTTAATTAACCAATTATTCATTGCTGCTGAATCTTCTGTACTTTCTGTGTATCCAAGTTCTTTCGCAAGGTTTTTCCGTGCATCAAGTGAACTGTCCATACCGAGCAGCTTTAATAGATCAACGATTGATTCGCGCCAATTTAGAGAACTGGCATTTGGTTTTGATGCAAGAAGCGCCATAACATCTACGGGACCTCCTCCTGAATTTTGACCTTGTGTTGATGTGGAGGAAGTTGCAGAATTCTGAGGCGATTGTTGCGATGCTTGCGATGAATTATGGGCCGTTGCAGCTGAGGCGATACCAAAGATTTTATCTTTGATTGTTGATAGAATACTCATGGAATAATCTCCTGGAAAAAACTTATTATTAATTATAAGAAGGAAAACCGCAGAATAGTTTCCTTGGCAGCGAAATAAGGGAATTGGAGATAAATATTTATTCCGATTAAAAATTATCCATGAGATTGAGCTATTTTTGGTGATTGAATAAAATAAACAAGCTTATAATTTATTGAATATTATATAAATTAGCATTAATAATTAGATTTTTGATGATAAACATAAAAATATTATATGAATTATAAGTGATTTTTATAATAGAATTTAATGGTATTTCTTATACGTTGAATTGTTTTCTTAAGAAATTTATTTACAATATATAATATAAATATTCAATTCGATATTTTTAATATACAACATATATTTATATGTGTTTATTGTTATCAAAAATTTTCATTATCAATAATTAATGCTGATATGGATTTTTATTTGTAATTTCTTGATAGAATATGAAAAAGTAAAAAATTAGGATAGTATTCGCTAAGAATACCACTTCATTTGATTGAAATGAAGTGGTCTATATTTATCAATTAATAACGGTATGTATCGGGTTTGAAAGGTCCGTTGACTTCAACCCCAATATATTGTGCTTGTTTTTCAGACATTTTTGACAAAGTGGCTCCAACTTTTTTCAAATGTAGTGCCGCAACTTTTTCATCAAGGAATTTAGGAAGTGTGTAAACTTTGGGTTGATATTTTCCAGGTTCAGCTGCCCATAATTCGATTTGAGCTAAAGTTTGGTTGGTAAAAGAAGCCGACATAACGAATGAAGGATGACCCGTAGCATTTCCAAGATTGACTAAGCGTCCTTCTGACAAAAGAATCAAACGTTTGCCATCAGGGAAAACAATTTCATCAACCTGGGGTTTAATATTTTCCCACACAAAATTACGTAATTCATTGACCTGAATTTCCGAATCAAAATGCCCAATATTGCAGACAATGGCACGATTCTTCATGGCTCGCATGTGATCAAGAGTGATAACGTCGACGTTACCTGTGCAGGTTACAAAAATATCTCCTCGAGGGGCACCTTCTTCCATAGTGACTACTTCATAACCTTCCATTGAGGCCTGTAAAGCACAGATTGGATCGACTTCGGTGACTAATACCCGACATCCTGCATTTCTTAGGCTAGCAGCAGAACCTTTACCGACATCGCCAAAACCAGCAACAACGGCAATTTTACCTGCCATCATGACATCCGTTCCACGGCGAATAGCATCAACTAAACTTTCGCGACAACCATAAAGATTATCGAATTTGGATTTGGTAACGCTATCATTAACATTGAAAGCAGGAACCAATAATTCGCCTTTCTTTTCCATTTCACGAAGACGATGAACACCGGTGGTGGTTTCTTCGGATAAACCGCGAATGTTTTTAAGCATTTCTGGATATTTTTGATGCATCAGTAGCGTAAGATCTCCACCGTCATCTAAAATCATATTCGGTTCCCAACCATCGGGACCGTGAATGGTTTGTTCAATGCACCAGTAAAACTCTTCTTCATTCATACCTTTCCATGCAAATACTGGAATATTTCTTTCAGCCATTGCAGCAGCGGCATGATCTTGTGTTGAGAAAATATTGCAAGAAGACCAGCGAACGGTAGCCCCAAGTTCGATAAGCGTTTCAATTAAAACAGCGGTTTGTATGGTCATATGTAAACAACCCGCGATTCGTGCGCCTTTAAGAATTTTCTTTGGGCCATATTCTTCACGAAGCGCCATTAAACCCGGCATTTCACCTTCAGCAATTGAGATTTCTTTTCGGCCCCAATCGGCCAAACCGATATCTTTTACTTTGTAATCCTGTTGCATATTTATTATTTTCCCCTGATTTTAGAGATGGAATAGTTCAAACGCATAAAACGTATGTGATGAATCTTTTTATACTGATTGGCATAGAATAAACCGACTTTTAATACCAGTGCTTTCTCTTAAATGTTAAGAAATTCCCCTTTAATCGCTTTCCATTTTAAAAGCGCTAACCAAATCATTAATATGACCAATCTCTTCAATCCGCAGTCCCGATGGAACAGCCAGACGGGAATTACCACGGTCAATTCGTTTCGGTAAAATGACTTGATCAAAGCCGAGTTTATGCGCTTCTTTAAGACGTAAATCAGCTTGAGGAACCTGACGAACTTCACCCGATAGACCAATTTCGCCAAAATAGGCCGCTCCAGAAGAGGTAGGTTGGTGGCTTAATGCCGAAACCAGTGCTGCAGCAACAGCCAAATCGGCAGCTGGCTCCGTTATTCTAAGCCCGCCGGCAATATTTAAATAAACATCTACATTATGAAAACGAAGCCCACACCGTGTTTCTAATATAGCTAAAAGCATATTTAATCGGGCATTATCCCACCCAACAACCGTTCGTCTTGGTGCTGATTCACCAAATTTAGGCGCTAATAAGGCTTGTATTTCCAACAATACAGGGCGTGTACCTTCAAGTCCCGCAAAAACAGCAGAACCGGCGATATTTCCACGTCTTTCAGCAAGAAAAAGGGCCGAGGGATTGCTGACTTCGATCAATCCTTCGGTAGTCATTGAAAAAACACCAATCTCATCAGTGGCACCGAAGCGATTTTTTGCAGCTCTAAGAATACGAAATTGATGGCCGCGATCGCCTTCAAAATATAAAACAGCGTCGACCATATGTTCAAGGACTCTTGGACCTGCAAGCGCACCTTCTTTGGTTACGTGACCTACAAAAATCAAAGAAAAATCTCTTTGCTTGGCAATACGAATCAACTCAAAAGCTGAAGAACGTACCTGACTGACAGTACCAGGTGCGCCGCTAATACGATCAAGCCACATGGTTTGAATAGAGTCGATAATGACTAATGAAATGTTCTTTTCTTTTTCTAAAGTCGTTGCAATATCAGTAACGTTGATACAAGCTGCGAGCTCTATAGCGTTTTGGTTTTCTTTGTTTTTGGGCGATGTAGGGTTTAATCCCAAACGGTGGGCCCGCATACGAATTTGATCAATTGATTCTTCACCCGATATATATAATACCCGAAACCCTTGATCGGCTAATGAACAGGCTGCTTGCAAAAGTAAGGTCGATTTACCAATACCAGGATCACCCCCGACAAGGCTAACCGAAGCTTGAACTAACCCACTGCCTAGCACACGATCCAGTTCAGCAATGCCAGTTGGTTTGCGTGGCGGCGGTGTACTACTGCCTTCAAGTCCACTGAGCTTGATGGTTTTACCATGATGATTTAATCCCGTTGGACTTTGGGAAGCAGAAATTTGTTCTTCAACAATGGTATTCCATTCACCACAGGCTTCGCAGCGTCCCATCCATTTGGGATAAACCGTTCCACAACTTTGACAAACAAATGTTTTTTCAGGTTTTTTAGCCAAGGAAATCTTCTTTATTTAAGTTCAACCTTAATCGGACCATGACGAGAACCATGCGTGAACTGATCAACATAAGGATTGCCACTATCCATCAAAGAATTTGCTGGCCCTTGCCAGATCAGTTCGCCTTTGTAGAGCATGGCTGCCTGATCCCCAATCCGCTGCGCAGAAGCCATATCATGCGTAATAGCAATTGCTGTTGAACCTAGTTTTTTTACGCAATCGACGATGAGACCATCAATTACCGCACCCATAATAGGATCAAGACCCGTGGTAGGTTCATCAAATAGGAGAATATTCGGTTTTGCTGCAATAGCGCGTGCCAATCCAACCCGTTTCTGCATTCCACCCGACAACTCATCTGGATATAGGTCGGCAACCGATGAATTTAAACCAACCTGTTCCAGGATTTTACAAGCAATTTGCTTGCCTTCATTACGGCTTACCTTGTTTTTGTCTGGGTGTTGTCCTGAAAGCAGGGCAAAACTAATATTTTCCCAAACAGGTAAGCTGTCAAATAATGCAGCATTTTGAAATAACATGCCAATTTGTTGTAATTTAGCGATACGTTGTCGATGTGGCAATGTCAGAATATTATGCCCATCAATTTCGATGCTGCCGCTATCAGGGGTCATTAATCCCAAGATGCATCGAAGCAATACCGATTTTCCGCTTCCAGAACCGCCAATTACGACAAAAGAGGTCCCTAAAGCCACATCCATGTTAATATTACGCAATACATGATTACTGCCAAAGGATTTTGATAAACCACGAATACGAATTTTAGGGACAGAATTGTTCATTTTGCAAAAAAGATATCCGTTAAAAGATAATCGAAAACAAGTAATAGGATGGAAGAAGAAACAACAGCTGCCGTTGTTGCAGCACCTACACCTTGTGCGCCGCCACGGCTACGATAACCATTATAGCAACTCATTAGTGCAATAATAAATCCAAACACACCCGCTTTGACAAGGCCAACAATGATATCGTTTGATGTGACGGCATTATAGGTTGCTGCAATATAACCTTGTGTAGAAAATCCCAATTTGATTACTGAAACGGTGAATCCTCCTAGTACACCCAAAATATCGGCAATAAGTACAAGGAAAGGCAAAGCAAGCGTTGCAGCCAATAAACGAGGACTGACTAAATACTTAATCGGGTTTGTAGATAAGGTCCGTAAAGCATCAACCTGATTGGTAACCTGCATTGTACCAATTTCCGCAGCCATAGCAGCACCCACACGGCCAGCAACCATAAGGCCAGCCAGAACAGGCCCTAGTTCACGAACAACGGCCAGGACAACAATACTCGCAATTGCACTACTGACATGATATTGAGCCATGCCCGTATAAGATTGCAGCGCGATAACCCCGCCAGAAAATAGGGCAGTCAAGGCAACGACAGGAAGCGATAAAAAACCGATATTGACCATACATTGAAAAAACATACGCCAATAAAAAGGCGGGTATAAAATTCCGGCAATACCTTGCAAGGCAAACAATGCCAATGTGCCTGTTTCTTGTACACCCCATAAAACCATTCGACCCAGGGCGGCAACAAAGGCCAAAGGCCGACTTAACTTATCCATTTTGTCCCCCTAGCAATCAGAAACTCATTTACCTTTAACGGGACTAAGTTCATTCGTCAAAGGAAACCCAGAAAAAATGTGTTTTATATTTTTTGTATATTCGGTAATGTGACGTTTATCTGAGAATTTTCCTAAAATATATTGAAATAAATAATTTAATTTATAATTGATGCTATATTGATTTTCTAACAAGGAACTTAATAAGTTGTTATTTATTTTAATATTATTCTTAATTTTTTAGTCTGTTAAAATCATTTAAACTTAGGAGAGTAACCTTGCGTATTGCGATGATTGGTGGCGGCTATGTTGGTCTGGTTTCAGCAGCATGTTTTGCAGAATTTGGTTTTAAGGTCTCTGTGGTTGAAACCAATCCTGATCGGTTAAATGCTCTAAAAAAAGGCGAAATACCGATTTATGAACCCGGTTTAGATAACTTGGTTAGCAATAATATCAAAGCAGGTCGCCTAAGCTTTTATGATAATATTGATTTGGCTATTCCAGAGTGTGAAGCGATTTTTATTGCTGTTGGCACGCCTCCTCGTAATGGAGATGGCCATGCAGATATGACTTATGTTCATAAAGCGGCACAACAAATTGCACGTTCTTTGAAACATTATGCTGTTATCGTTACGAAATCAACGGTTCCTGTGGGTACTAGTCGTCGTATTGCTCAAATTTTACGCGAAGAAAATCCAGCTTTAGAATTTGATGTTGCTTCTAATCCTGAATTCTTACGTGAAGGCGATGCGATTAAGGATTGCATGACTCCTGATCGGGTTATTATCGGTTTGGAAAAAGACAAAGCTGACGGTGCTAAACGTGCGCAAGAAATTATGCGCCGTCTTTACCAACCCTTATTTCAGAAAGAAACACCCATTGTCTTTACAGATTTGGAAAGTGCCGAATTAACCAAATATGCTTCGAATTGTTTCTTGGCGGTTAAACTTTCTTATGTGAATGAGTTAGCTGATCTCTGCGAACAAGTTGGTGCCAATATTGAAGATGTCACACGTGGTATGGGGCTTGATGGTCGTATTGGTAAGCAGTTCCTGCGTCCTGGTCCTGGTTTTGGGGGATCTTGTTTTCCAAAAGATACTTTGGCTTTGCAACGTATTGCTCAAGAAGCAGGCGTTGCTTCACGGGTGCTTGAAGCAACGGTTCAAACCAATGAGGGTCGTAAGGCCAATATGAGTGGCCGTATTATCGGAATTTGTGATGGTAATGTTTATAACAAAACAATAGCTGTTTTGGGATTAACCTTTAAGCCAGATACCGATGATATGCGTGAGTCGGCTTCTATTCCTATTATTCATCGATTGGTTGAAAGTGGTGCGAAAATTCAAGCGTTTGACCCAGTAGGTAATAAAACGGCCAAACCTTATTTGCCAGAAAGCGTGCAATATTGCAGTAATGTTCAGGAAGCTGCCAATCAGGCCGATGCTTTGGTTATTCTAACTGAATGGAATGAATTCCGTTCTTTGTTTCCTGCTAATCTGAAGCAATGGATGCGCGGAAACAAGGTTATTGATTTACGGAATGTCTATGATCCAAAAGTTATGCAGGCTGAGGGTATGGAATATCATTCTATTGGCCGTCCTATGAAGAAAGTCTAACGCTTAAATTTTTTGCTGATACGACGTAATGGGGCTGTACATCGCCATGAATGGGAATGAAGTATGGCCTCCAATTGACTTTTTAACTGGTTAACTTCTTCTTGCAATTCTTGACATTGCGTTTGTAAATTTTGTTGTCCGTGTAATAAATTGGCTTGAGTAGAATTGGGTATAAGGTCTTTTGCTTCTCTTTTTAATTTTTTCCAACTTGCAACACGTTTTTCACGATTTTCTTCTGGTGAGAGGTTAACAATAAATTCTAGTCCTGGTGCGACGGTATCTACAAAGCTAACGCATGCCATTTTTAAAATATCATTTTGTGCCAAAGGAAGCATTAATTTCGCAAAATGGCCAGGTGTCAGAACCCAACAATGGACGTCTTCATAGTGATTAGGGTCTAAAGTTCTTTCTCCCCACATTAATACTTCAGAAAAGGGGAATTGAGGTTTAATGCGATCAAGATTGGAGGGATCTTGATTTAATAAATCTAATCCAGCATAAGAATCGTCGATTTTATTGAGAGCAAAATCAAGTACTATATGTGTGTCGGGACAACGCAGATTTTTCATCCATGCTGCTAATAAGTCAGAAAGACGAGTCAATTGGCGCTTTGCGTCAAACGAAAAACGACCATCAGGCAAAGCGAGACGTAATTCTCCGTTTGGTTTCAAAATTTCTTGGATTTCATTAATCCATCCAATTAAGTTCGGAACATGTTCGCCAACATGCGATGCAATGACATAATCAAATTGGCCAGAAACACAATCTTTTAGGGGTTTTTCTTGCCAGATAACACTAACAGGCGCTAAATCTTCGGGTTTGATTGTAGTATCCCAGGCAAACTGTTTTTTTAAGCCTTCGATAGATAGATGATCTGCGTATAAAATATTACCTTCATTGGGTTGAATAATAGGTTTATTCAGTGCTCCAATTTCCATGCATCTGGCTGTGGTAAAATCAATATCACGACGTAAGTTTGCTTTGCGTAGTTCAAAGATTGATGTCATTTTCTAGTCCAAATAAAACGGCGTATATTCTTATTAAGAACATACGCCGCCTTGTAAAGGTATCAGTTAAAATTTCTTTTAACGAACCAAAACAGAATTTTAGTTTTCAATGTAAATAAGTTTACGATTAGCGAATTCCAAAATACCGTCTTTTGCTAATTCACGACCGTAGCCGGAATGCTTGACTCCACCGAAAGGAAGATCTGGTGTTGTCCATGTAGGACGGTTAATGAAGACCATACCTGTATCAATCTGGCTTGCAACGCGTTTAGCACGTTCAATATCCTGAGAGAATACACTACCGCCTAAACCGAATTCAGAATCATTAGCCAATTCAATTGCAGCTTTTTCATCTGGAACACGGAAGAACATTGCAACTGGACCAAAGAATTCTTTGTAGAAAACAGGATTGTCTTTGGTAATATTGGTTAAGATCGTTGCTTCCATAAAGGCACCTGGACGATCTGGACGTTTGCCACCGATTACAGCTTTTGCACCATGTTTAATTGCTTCGGCTGTTTGTGCTGCAAGATCTTTTGCTGCAGATTCAGAAGACAGAGGACCAAGCGTTGTACTACGATCCATAGGATCACCCATGGTCAGTTTAGAAAAGCATTCTTTCAGTCGTTCAAGGAATTTGTCAGCAATTGCTTCAACAACAATAAAACGTTTTGCAGCAACACAGCACTGTCCGGTGTTGTTCATACGACCCCAAAGACCCCATTGTACAGCTTTGTCGAGATCGGCATCTTCAAGAACAATAAATGCATCACTACCACCCAGTTCCATCGTTGATTTTTTCAACGATTCCCCAGCTTTTCCAGCGACGACACTTCCAGCCTTTTCACTTCCGGTAACAGCAACACCACGGATACGACGATCAGTAATAAGTTTAGAAACCTGATCTGTAGAAGCGTAAAGATTGGTATAAGCCCCTTTTGGAGCGCCAGCATCAAGCAATAGTTTTTCAAAAGCTGCAGCACATTGAGGAACAATAGATGCATGTTTAACCATGACGACATTACCCGTCATCAGATTGGTAGCAGCAACCCGGACCAATT
The DNA here is from genome assembly GCA_945266285.1 of uncultured Commensalibacter sp. GTDB lineage: Bacteria > Pseudomonadota > Alphaproteobacteria > Acetobacterales > Acetobacteraceae > Commensalibacter. The sequence continues at coordinate 11,418 of CALYOP010000002.1, read as the reverse complement.
GATAATAGGGGAAATTCCAAGGTTCAACGCAAAGAATGATACCAACGGAATCATGTTCAACATAAGCTTTGCGACCATCGCTTGGCGTCAGTTTTTCTGGAGCAAGAAATTGTTCAGCATTATCAGCGTAATAATCAAAAATATCAGCAGTTAAATCGACTTCGCCTTCAGCTTCTGCGATAAGCTTACCCATTTCTAAAGTAACCAAACGCGCAAATTCGGCTTTTTTGTCACGAAGAATAGAAGCAGCTTTCTTCATAACTTTACGTCTGGTTGCGAAATCGGTTTTTCTCCATTGCTTGTAACAAGCATCCGCCTGATTAACGAGATTTTTAATTTCATCATCAGTTAAAGTTGGAAATGTTTTTACAGTTTCATTGTTGAATGGATTGATAGTTTGATAAGCCATATTAAAACTTTCTCCTAAAATAAGTAATTCCGTATTAATCAAGGCGATAACTTGATGAAATGAGGAATGCTTTACTGGAGAATAATGCTGTATTGTGGCGCAAAAAAGGGCTTTTCTCTTCACCTTTATGTTAACTAAGGTGTTATTTCTCGTATATTAAGACGTTTTTCTATTCGTTAGTGAAGGGTTACAGGTTTTTTTGTGTTGTAATCATAATTAAATTATAGCCTGTCTATAACCTTCATGAATAGCGTTTCGTCTTCCATTGATCGTGTCAAAAAGAAGGATATCTATGCAACGTATTCTCGTTATTGGTAGTTTGAATGCAGATCTGGAAACAGAAGTTGCACGTTTTCCAAAGCCGGGTGAAACCTTGTTGGGTGGTCCATTACGGGTAAGTTGTGGCGGTAAAGGAAATAATCAGGCCGTTGCCGCAGCACGTCTTGGAGCCAAAGTTACGATGTTAGGGGCGGTGGGTGAAGATAATTTTGGCCATATGTTGCTTGAAAATTTGAAAAAAAATAATGTGAATACGGATTCGATATTTATTCGCAAAGACAAACCATCCGCAACGGCGTTAATTACGCGAACGCATAAGGATAACCATATTATTGTAACAGATGGGGCGAATAATACGCTTCGTCCTAAAGACATTTTAGCTGCTCAATCTTTGGTTGAGAGAAATGATGTTTTATTATTACAGCAAGAAATTCCGTTGGAAACCCAAATTACGGCTATTGAGATTGGATATCAATTAGGCAAGCTGGTTGTCTTAAATCCCGCCCCTGTTAGGCCTTTACCGGACGAAATAATTCGTAAAACAAGTTACCTTTTGCCAAATGAGCATGAAATCCTTGCTTTGGGAAAGAATGCTAATGAAACAATAGAAGAAATTATTTTACAGTCAGAAATACCTATCGTTATGACATGGGGTGACAAAGGTATTCTATATAAAGGTACGGACAATAAAATCGTTCATAAACCCGCTTATACGGTGACTCCAATGGATACAACAGGCGCAGGCGATACTTTTTGCGGTGCTTTTTGTTGTTTTTTGTCACAAGGGTTTGAAATTGCTTTACAAAAGGCGTTGCAAGCATCCGCACTCTCCGTTACACATTTTGGTGCGCAAGGGGGTATGCCAACGCTTGAGGAATTAGAGGCCTATTCTTTTTCCTGATTGATGGATCAAGATTGAAAAAAGATAGGTTTTTGACAATCAAATCATTTTTTCATTGCAGGGTTCAAGCAAAATGGGTTCGAGTGTTTTTCATTTTATTGACTTAATCGGGACGTTTGCTTTCGCTATTAGTGGTGCTTTAGCCGCTATTAATCGCAATCTGGATATATTTGGTATTTTTGTTGTCGCTTTTATTACGGCGTGTGGTGGTGGTGTTTTAAGAGATATTTGCCTTGGTTCTTTTCCACCTGCGGGAATGATTAATCTGCAATATTTTATCGTTGTTGCGCTTGCCGTTTTTCTATCTGCATTTTTCCAAAAGTTATTATTACGCCTTACACAGCCAACGTTGTTTTTTGATGCTATTGGTTTGGGATTTTTTGCATCTTTTGGTGTACACAAAGCCTATTTATTTACTGAAAATATCGAATTTTCAATCCTTATGGGAGTTCTTACGGCTGTTGGCGGTGGAATTCTGCGTGATGTTTTGATTACCTCTATCCCTACGGTACTTACTAAAGAGATTTATGCTTCTGCAGCTTTGATAGGGGCAATACTCCAAATTCTGGGTGAAAAAGGTTTATTAAATGGAGCAACAGCTTCATGGTCTGCTATTATTGTTTGCAGCTCGATACGGTTGCTTTCTTTGAAATTTAAATGGAACCTACCAGCAGTTAAGCAAATACGATGAATAGCGGAGAAGAAATGAAATCTTTACTCCATCTGAGTGCAAGTGAACTTAAAGCACTGAATACAATAGCTGTTTTTCTGGCATTAGATGATTTTTCTGGGAATATACCCCAGACAATTGAAGCCGATATGATTATATTGGCGGGTCACGCGGTCTTGCCAAATATTGAAGGCGCTATTCAACTTGCCAAATCGCGGAATCTTCCTTTGGTTATTACCGGTGGTATCGGGCATTCAACGCATTTCCTGCGTGAAGTAATTGCAAAACATCCTGATTATCATCATATGTCTACGCGCGATAAATCTGAGGCAGAAATTATAAGCGATCTAGCTATTCAATTTTTCGAATTGGAAAAAGATCAGATTTTGCTTGAAACCCAATCTACCAATTGTGGACAAAATGCGCTTTTCACACGCGATATGCTGAATCAATTACATCGAATGCCTCATAATGTTATTTTAATTCAGGATCCAACTATGCAGAGGCGTACAGATGCAACCTTTCGTCATGTATGGCAAAATCAGAATAATAAAGTACGATTTTGGAATTGGCCCGTTTTAACACCGCAGCTAAAACAAGAAGGCGATAAAATTGCCTTTACGGATAATCGTATTGGACTTTGGCCTGTTGACCGTTTCATCAGTTTATTAACTGGTGAAATCCCACGTCTACGCGATAACGAACAAGGTTACGGACCAAGAGGACTTAATTTTATTGCGCATGTAACAATACCCGACGAAATAGAAAATGCCTATCAAAGGTTGGTTGCACAGGATTCTAGTTTATCTTCATATCTGACACGGATTTCTGCGGGGTAATAACGTCATCTTAATGACATTTACCCCCACATTTTTTGCAACCACTACATTTATTATCGTTATCGGGAATGGAACGCTTCAAAGTCCATTGTTGTATAGAAGCTGGAGCGTGAATTAATTTTAAAAGTTTCGATAATCCTTGCCAAAGAAACCGTGTTACGGATGGGGAAATTCTCCCCACCCAATATAAGGCACATAAAGCAACAATAAAAATAACGATCGCCATTTCCATTTGCTTTCTCCCTATGTGTTACGTACAGAAAAAGGATGCGACATGCCATGTTATAAACGATGCAGCATAAGCCATGGCAAAGAGATAAAGTGCTGCAAGTGTAGCATATTTCCAAGAATTGGTTTCACGTCGAATAATTGCTAGGGTAGAAAAACATTGGGGTGCAAATACATACCACATCAAGAAAGAAAGCCCCGTTGCAATCGTCCAACTTGAATTTGGAGAAGATAGAAACTGAATTAATTGAGTCGGTGAATCTGTATCAACGGCTGCTAGTGAATATACGGTTGCCAAAGATGTAATTGCGACTTCACGTGCGGCTAAACCTAAAATTAATGCAACGCAGATTTCCCAGTTAAAACCAACAGGTGCGAAAAATGGTTGTATCCAATGCCCAACCATACCAGCAAGACTGTAATCAATGGCGGGTCCTTTTGCGCCGGGCGGAGGGCTGGGGAAACTGGATAAGACCCATAATAACACACTAACCGTTAAAATGATCGTTCCGACACGATTGACAAAAATAGCAATTCGTTGCCACAGACCAAAAAGAATATCGCGTAAATTGGGTAAACGATAAGACGGAAGTTCGAGCAGTAAGGTATTTTCATAGGATTGATCACGTTTTCTTAAGACCAATGCAATGATAAAAGCTGCAACAATCCCTAAGATATAAAGTCCAAATAGTACCAATCCTTGTAAATTAAAGATATATCCAACGGTTTTATAAGGAATAAAAGCACTGATTAATAAAGTATAAACCGGTAATCGTGCCGAACAGGTCATCAGAGGAGCAATCAGAATGGTAACCAACCGATCACGGGCACTTGGAATAGTCCGTGTTGCCATAATCCCCGGAACTGCGCAGGCAAAACTGGAAAGAAGAGGGATAAAAGAGCGACCATTCAATCCGGCAATAGCCATAAAACGGTCAAGCAAAAAAGCAGCTCTTGGTAAATATCCCGATTCTTCCAAACATAAAATCCATAAAAATAAGATAAGAATTTGTGGAAGAAAGGCAATCGTAGTCCCAACGCCTGCAAAAATACCATTAATGATCAGGCTTTGCAGTATTCCGTCAGGTAATAAATGAGCAATATGCACGCCTAACCAAGTTGTTAGATCTTGTATGCCATCCATAAAAGGCTGTGCCCAAGAAAACACCGCCTGAAACATTAAGAATAGCAGAACTAACAAAATAATCATTCCCCAAATGGGGTGTAAGATCCAGCGATCTAATTTCCGATCAAGAGTCGAAGATTTAAAAGCGCGATCAGTTACACATTCCTTTAAAATGCGTCTGACTTCGACATGGAGGTCCGCATTTTCATCTAGAACATGTTTTGGGCGTTCAATGGGTTGGTCTATTCGCTTTAAAAGGTTTTCAGCGCCTCCTTTATGTGTTGCTACCGTAGGGATAACTGAAACACCTAAAAGGGATTCTAATTTAGGGATATCAATGTCTAATCCCCGCCTTTTGGCAATATCAACCATATTCAAGGCTATAATCATTGGTCGATTCAGGCGTTGGATTTCAAGTGCAAATCGCAAATGCAGTCTTAAATTGGTTGCATCAATTACACAAATCAGCGCATCTGGCGCAGGTTCTCCATGATAATTGCCCATACAAATATCACGCGTGACAACTTCATCAGGACTGGTAGCTTTCAAACTATAGGCACCAGGCAGATCAATGAGTTTGATTGATCTTCCTTTTGGTGTGATAAATTGTCCTTCTTTACGCTCTACGGTAACACCGGCATAGTTTGCAACCTTTTGCCGGCTACCGGTTAATTGATTAAATAGAGCTGTTTTTCCGCAATTGGGATTTCCAACCAATGCGATACGAAGCGGAGTATTTTCTGTTTCTTTTGTCATATACTTGAACGTAAAACCACGCGTGCTGCCTCTGATCGACGTAAGGCAAAGCGGGTTGAACCAATTTGAACTGCGATAGGGTTGGCACCTAATTGGCCAAAAGCGATAACTTCAACAGATTCTCCATGAACAAAGCCAAGATCACGTAAGCGTTCTGCAATTTTGTCAGTGGATGATGCATCTTCGACATAGTCAACAATGCCTTTTGTTCCGATTGGGAGATCGTGTAGGTAAAATTTTTTCATGGCAAATCATATTGATGTTTTAATAATGATTATCTTTCTTACTTTTATATCAATGCAATCCTTTTTACGAATTTTTTATTTATTTTGTTAAAAATTAACTTTTTCAGCGTAAAATAGATCTAAAGGCGACAGGTTGGTTTTAAAGGGAACCAAAAGTTAGAAAAATAGTTGAGAAATATCTTGTTTATTTTTTCTAAATACCTAAATTTCATAAATGAACAGCAACAAACGTTGCCTAATTTAAAGGGACGTAAAGCTGAGTTCATTTGTTGCCTAATTAAGAGGGACATTTAATATGGATATTGAAAAATTTACAGAACGTTCTCGTGGCTTTTTACAAGCTGCTCAAACTATAGCTATACGTGATTTTCATCAACAATTAACACCGCAACATTTGCTAAAAGCATTGCTAGACGATGAAGAAGGAGCAGCTTCTTCATTGATACGTGCTGCTGGTGGAGATCCACAAATTGTTAAAATGGCGGTTGAACAAGCATTATCTGCCATTCCAAAAGTGCAAGGCGGTGGGGCTGGACAACCGCAAGCAACGCCGGAATTGATCCGTCTTTTGGATGCTGCTGAACAGGAAGCAAAAAAAGCCGGTGATGAATATGTCGCGCAGGATCGTTTATTGGTTGCTATTGCTGCTTCTGACACCCCTGCAGGCGAAGCATTGGTCAAAGGTGGTGCATCGGCGCAAAGCTTAAACAAAGCGGTTGATGCTATTCGTAAGGGCCGTAAAGTCGATAGTCAAAGTGCGGAATCAAGCTTTGATGCTTTAAAGAAATATGCGCGCGATATGACTGAAATAGCACGAAAAGGGAAACTTGATCCCGTTATTGGCCGTGATGAAGAAATACGGCGTACGGTTCAGGTATTGGCACGTCGTACAAAAAACAACCCTGTTTTAATTGGCGAACCTGGTGTTGGTAAAACAGCGATTGTTGAAGGTTTGGCGCTGCGTATCGTTAATGGTGATGTTCCCGAAGCATTAAAGAACAAACAATTACTTGCCCTTGATTTGGGGGCATTGGTTGCTGGTGCTAAATATCGTGGTGAATTTGAAGAACGTCTTAAAGCTGTTCTTAAAGAAATTGAATCCGCAGCTGGCAAGATTATTCTGTTTATCGATGAAATGCATACGCTGGTTGGTGCCGGTCGTACTGATGGGGCAATGGATGCATCCAATTTAATTAAACCGGAATTGGCACGTGGAACATTGCACTGTATTGGTGCAACGACATTAGATGAATATCGCAAATATATTGAAAAAGATGCTGCTTTGGCGCGTCGATTCCAACCCGTTTATGTTGGAGAACCCACGGTCGCTGATACGATTTCGATATTACGAGGTATTCGGGAAAAATATGAGCTTCATCATGGGGTAAGAATTACCGATGGTGCTTTGGTTGCGGCGGCAACCTTGTCTAATCGTTATATTACGGATCGCTTTCTGCCGGATAAAGCTATTGATCTGGTTGATGAAGCAGCTAGCCGTTTGCGGATGCAAATTGATAGTAAACCTGAAGCATTGGACGAATTGGATCGTCGTCTTATTCAATTAAAAATCGAGCGCGAAGCCTTAAAACGTGAAGAGGATGCCGCAAGCAAAGAACGTTTAACGGCTTTGGAAGTTGAAATTGCGGAACTGGAAGAAAAATCCAATGCAATGACAGCCGCATGGCATGCGGAAAAAGATCGGGTTAATAATGTTCAGAAAATGCAGGAACAGCTTGATCAGGCACGTTCTGAAGTTGAAATGGCGCAACGCAAAGGTAATCTGGGACGTGCTTCTGAATTAATGTATGGGGTTATTCCTGATCTTCAACGCAAGATCGAAGAGGCGCAAGAACAACAGCAAGATCATCCTGATGAAAATCAGTTGGTTTCAAAAGCAGTCACCGAACAAGGAATTGCAGCCGTTGTTTCGCGTTGGACCGGTGTTCCAGTAGATCGTATGCTGGAAGGGGAACGGGCTAAGTTATTACGGATGGAAGATGAACTGCGTAAAAGCGTGGTTGGTCAAGAGCCGGCTTTAAAGGCAGTCGCCAATGCAGTGCGGAGAGCACGTGCGGGATTACAGGATCCTAATCGTCCGATTGGTTCCTTCTTGTTTCTTGGCCCAACTGGGGTTGGTAAAACCGAACTTACCAAAGCGCTTGCTCGTTTCTTGTTTGATGATGAAAAAGCGATGGTTCGAATCGATATGAGCGAGTTTATGGAAAAGCATGCCGTTGCTCGTCTTATCGGTGCACCTCCAGGTTATGTTGGCTATGAAGAAGGGGGTATATTAACCGAAGCGGTAAGAAGACGTCCTTATCAGGTTATTCTTTTTGATGAAGTTGAGAAAGCGCATGAGGATGTTTTTAATATTCTCTTGCAAGTCCTTGATGATGGTCGTTTAACCGATGGACAAGGGCGAACGGTTGATTTCCGTAATACAATTATTGTTCTGACGAGTAATTTAGGTTCTGATTTACTTGCAGCGCAACCCGATGGAGAATCAACCGATATCGTGCAGGCTGAAGTCATGAAGGTCGTAAGAGGGCACTTCCGTCCTGAATTTCTTAATCGGTTGGATGAAATCATTCTTTTCTCCAGACTGCAAAAAGAAGATATGGCTAAGATTGTTGATATTCAGTTGGATCGTCTAAGAAAACTACTCGTAGACCGTAAGATTGAACTGAATGTCGATGAAAAAGCCTATGACTGGTTGGTGAATGCAGGTTACGATCCTGTTTACGGGGCACGGCCTTTAAAACGGGTTATCCAACGTAATTTGCAAAACCAGTTGGCTGAACTTCTATTACAGGGCACGGTACATGATGGTGAAACAATACCTGTTAGTGCTAACGAACAAGGGTTGTTAATTCGTGGTCAACCTGCGGCTGATATAAGTTAAGACTTAACAGCTATTTCGTACGGACTACAAAACCTCTTATGAATTTTTCATAAGAGGTTTTTTTAATTGTCGTGAATTGAATTCATAATCTAAAAATTGATCATAATTATCAAGGGATATAAGGACAGAAATATTTCATTTGCTAATAATATATAAATATAAATGAAATTATTTTTAAAAAACAATAATCTTCAGAAAGAATACATCAACTAATTTAAGTAACACAATTACCATCTGGGTCAATTATAAGAATTTAAAAGACATAATGAACAGATTAATTAGTAAAATGTGCATTTTAAAAATGAATAGCACTTTACATGAACAGCATATTACAAATAAATCCCAACAATAATTACGATATTATTGCTGGGATATTAAATATTAAGTTTAAATTCAATAAATCGAATCTATATTTCTACAAACTTACGAATAAGAAATCGCACCTTGTTTGACGAGAGAACCTAAATCCACGGGGTTATTCTGATTATGCAAAGTAGCAATCGTTGTGAAATGATTATCTCCATATTGCGATATACCGATATTCACATCGCTTCCTTGGTTTGTTACGGAAACATATTTTTGAAGGCTGGTAAAATCTTTCGTTGTATTTTTAAAGGTCGTATCGGCTAGCGTTTTCTTTAGGTCAAGTTTGTCGTCTTTGCTGGCATCAAAATGATCAATCTCAGTATAGGTTGAAATCGAATTAAAAGCTCTGTTTAAAACATATTCATTATGACCAACATCCCCAAATATCTGATTATGACCGGTGCCGCATGTAATGACGTTTCCACTACCTTTGACGTGAATTTCATCCGCCTTTTGCATTCCTGCGTTTTTTAAAAGACTGGTATTATCATTATCTAATTCCAGACTGATAAATTGTGTTTTAATCTGCTGAGGGTTATAATTGTTGTCAGAAGCAAGGATAATTGTTTGATGTCCATTTGGCAGTTTAGGACCTAATGTCAGCCCCTCAATATTATCTATCTTGGTTAAAGAATTATTTAATTTGTTTGCGATAGACAGATCATTAGAATCAAAAATAAGCGTTTTGTGAATGGCAGGATTGGCAGAAGGATTTAATTTTTGTACATTTTTTACATCCTGAGCATTTGTTAAATCAATTTCATAGATACGCACTTGATTGCCTAATACTCCGCTTTTATGTCCTCTTTCCAAGACAAGAAGATGGGTATCATCAAGGGCAAGAATATCAGAGATACCATTTGAGGCTGCACCTATGCTTGAAGGTCTATCGGTATAGTAAACATATTCATGCGCAATCGATCCATTCGGATTGAATTGGATAATACGTGAATATCCAGAAGGATCGCCTTAAGGTTTCTTTCCAAAGAGGTAAAATAAGAACCATTCGGTGAAAAGGTTGAACCCTCAAGACCTAAGTTGCCTTGAATTCGACTGTTCATCCAACTGGGAAGGTGAAATTGATTAAGAAGCTTACCATTAAAATCATAATGATAAATACCTGCTGTTTTTTCCTCAGTTGTGATCCAAAAACCGTTACCATGAGGATCATAGCGAATAGATTCTGCTTGATTATGACCTTGAAGCGTAAGGGTTCGGTTGATGATTAATTCAGGTTTTGTATTGCTACTTAGTAAACCATTTAATCTGACCTCATAAACAATAGAGCGACCTGATGGATCATGGTCTGTTTCAATGAGATAGGTACCCGTTGCAGGATTATAATCAATTCCAGAAATACCACCAATAACATGGCCATTTACTGCAGTTCCGAATGGAATATCCAGCTGATTGATATAATCGAGACTATCTTCTATGTCCAAACTGATAAATTGTGTTTTTGCTTGGATTGGGTTGAAATTATTATCAGAAACTAAAACAATACTTTGATGTCCATTTGGTAATTTTGGGCCTAATGTCATCCCTTCAATATTATCGATTTTGTTAGCTTCGGTTGTTAGTGTTCCAGCAATAGAAGGATTTCTTGAATCAAAAACTAATTTTTTACTGACAGCAGAAGGAGCGGAAGATAGCGAACTTTGTCCGATGACATTCTGAGCATGGGATAAGTCAATTTTATAAATACGAACAGGGTTGACCGATTGATTAGGATTTGCATGTTCATTAATATTGGCATTAAAACCGCGTTCCAAGACAAGCAAATGTGTATTATCAAGTACGAGAATCTCTGAAATACCGTTTGAGGTTGCTCCTACGGTTGAGGGCCTATCTGTGAAATAAACATATTCGCCAACTAAATTTTTGTTTTTATCATATTTAAGGATACGGGAATAACCCGTTGGATCATTGGTTAAATTTCGTTCCATAGAAACAAAGTAAGATCCATCTGGAGCAAAAGTCGCACCTTTAAGGCTTAAATCAGCTCGAGCACCATTTTCAATATAAGCTGGAACTTTTAATTTTGTTGAAACACCATTTTTATCATAATGGTAAATATGCGGTTTGCTTTCTTCGGTTGTAACCCAAAAACCATTACCGTTCGGATCAAAACGAACGGATTCAACATTAGAAACACCCTTTAAAGGAATAGGAGTCCCAATTATATTAATTTTTGGTGTACCATCAGGATTAGTTAATCCTGTAAATTGGAATTTAAAAATCGCTGGTGGTTTTCCATCCGTACCATTATCTGATTCTGCAATATAAGTATCCGTTTTCGCATCATAATCAATTCCGGAAAGTCCTCCTATTTGATAACCTTCATAGGTGAAGCTTACGGCTAGATCAGCTTGATTAATATAATTGAGTCTCATTGGATCACCTGTAATGGAATCTGTAATTAATACAATTTTTAGTAACTATTTTTATTATAACCTACAATTTTAATGAAATTGTTAATAATTGAAGGGTGGTTGAGTTAATTTTATATAAATATAAATAAAAAATGTTATTTTTGAAACCCAAATATTTTCATTTTTGTTTCTATAAACACAAGATGTATTTGCGAATTAATAGCTTTTAATTATTTTCCATATATAAGTTATTTTAGAACGATTATCTGGCTGAGGGGGTTTGTTTGTAAGGAATCGGGGATTGGTATTAGATTTTTATTTATTT
>CALYOP010000001.1 GCA_945266285.1 uncultured Commensalibacter sp. | reverse complement strand
AGACGGGATATGGCGGGATAAACCGGTATTTCATGGGAACATGCTGAAAATAAAGAGCTTTTCCATAATCGCGCGGTAAATCGCGAAAAATAAATTTGACACATGGATCTAGTCAAAACGCCCGAAATCATGACAAAAATTGGCTGTCTGTTATTTTTCATTGAAATGTCATGCAGAAATTTTAAAAACCTTTGAAGCATCTTTAAAAGCCCGTAAAACCGGATTTGAAGAAAATTACGACCGCCGTAATTTTATAAAATCAACTGCCCTAAAATGCTGTGAAAAGCAAAAAAGATTACGACACTTTGTCGTAATCTCCATAAACATCATCTTACTATTTGATTTTATTGTATTTTCTTTTGATCTTATCAGAAAAAAGATTACGACAACATCATTCGATGAAAACGTCATTTGATCCGTACTTTTCCCATGGCTGATGCAGATAATTCAACGTCAATAATACCATCATGCACATGTATCTCGATAATGGTTTTTTGAGATGTACGCCCGTTATCATTAGCCAAACTATCACGAATAATAGATTTTATCTTAGCCTTTTCACTGCTATATTCGTCCATTTTTCTCCCCCGCTGGTAACTCTAAGAAAAAACTTGCCATGAGTATTTCGAAGATTCAAGAAAAGAACGTATGATGAACATTTAATTTAAAATTATAGTTAATTTAAGCTGCTCTTACGAGCCGTATGACGTTATCTTTATTGGAACTATCTTTGAGAATGAGATCATATGCAACTAATATTAATTCTGCTTTCTTGTCTGAAGGTAATGAACGTCCATCCAATCCGACATCAACAGCTTCAATAGCTGCCTTCATTACTGCTTTATTTAGAAATGCCATCCCTATGGAACTTTGAGAATTGTCGGATGTACTCGCGAACATTTCTCTCTTTCCAGTTACCAACCAAGGAATGTCAACACCGAAAAGGCTATTATACTTTTCGATAATTGATATTATCAATAGCTATAAACCGCTTGCGTTATTATCGGTAGTGATTAAACTGAACGCCTCTTTCGGTTTAATGTGAAATATTTTCTTAGTAAAATCAATTGATTATAGATTGTCGACGGTTGGCTGTCCGGAGCACCTTGAACCTCTGATAAGAGCGACCGAACTAATCATGCGTTACAACGGTCTCATTGAGGCATCCAAATTCAAGAACGGACTAAACAGTCGCGAACATTTCTTTGCGGTCGTTGCCTCAATCTATCTTCAAGACGGTTTGATAGAATTGAATGACTTGAAACTCCACACATACAATACCGACGTTTCAATATCGCATCAGGATCTTGCCGATGCCATGGATATTCTGGCTACCAGACGCTTGATAGAGACCAAGAAGTGCGAGTGGTTATCTGAGGCGGATTCATTCCAATCAACACAACAGCCAATTCACGAAAGCTCACGTGATAAAACGGTTATTGATGGTTTTTAAAAGAGAGTTGGAAGATATAGACGCCATCTTAGAGCGTACAAACAAAATTCTCGAAAATCCGGAAACACTTGAGATCAAGCCTAACCGACTTAAGCAATTGCTGAAGCAAAAAAATCAGGATGAAATATGGGAAAAAAGGCAAGAGGTTATAAAATCAACGCGGTATGAACCGCCAATCTTGTGTTCTGCCATCCTTCTGGACGCCTGGATTAACCTCGATCCAATACCGAACAAACCATGGCTTGGCTTTGAATATGCAAATGCTGCTCTTCGTATGGATCTGAAGCTCGACTATTTGCCTGCCATAACAACGGGTTTAAGACAAATTCTATTAAACGCCGGCAAAAATCATAATCGTTTGAAGCGTGTAAAAGCCTATATCGACGCTTATGCTCTTTCAAGCGAGCAAGCCATTCGTAACGCTCACAAAATCAAAGTTGGTTACGAGAGTTAGCAAGAACACACCGAAAACATACGTTCGGGATCCCAAATCAAGGCTTTTATCGATTATGCTATTGCAACATCGGTCGTTACAACCACAAATGCGGCGGCCGCTCTGAAGATTTCTCCAGCCAGTGTGTTAAAGATTTTGAAGACGTTACGATTAAGAGAAATTACTGGCCGGTCACGTTATCGAGCCTGGACTATATGGATTTATCTGCAGCACTCCAAGTTCAATTTTGTTATAAAATATCATAAGAAAAACAAAAGGATTTTGCGTGACATAGAAAATATAATTCAAATCCGAAAAAATACTTCTTATTTCATATTCATAATTTAACAATTATAGATCAACGAATAACTTTCTCCCCGATTTGCTCAATTCGTTGGCCTACTTCTTATTTTTTATTTACAAAACAGATTTTTTATACGTTTAAAGCCGGGTTTTGACGCTGACTTCTGATTTTCCGCGCGTAGAACGTGGAGTTACATTAGCGCCATAACAAAAAGCTTCTTGAACCAATTGTTCCCAATCGATTGAAGTGTTTTGCAAAAACACCTCTTCATTAAAAAGAATGTCATTTTCTCTAAAAATTAGCCCAACAGTCTTTTTTAATTCTCATTGTAACGAGTTCGCCGCTCGTATAATTCTAACATCCAAGTATTGCATCACAGGAAACCCCTTATTAATGCCCACATTTTTGTTCTATTTTTTGATCAAATATTTTGCCAGAGCCCGTAAAAATTGCTCAATGAACAAGAAATACCCCCGCGATTTTCAGATTTGGGCGACACTATAAAACCTTAACTATTTGTAACAATGGTTTTTTACCCGTCTAACAAAATTGTGACCTATTATGCAAAATATATCGCGTCTATGCTTGGAATTCGCCGCCGTTTATTTTCTTGCGGAAATACGCCGTCGGTTTGCCTTAAGCTTTCCTGATCACCCCAATCCAATCAAAAATTTCGATCAATATCCAACGATTGATAGATCCGCTCTGATCGCAGCAATCGAAAATCCATAGCATCAACCACCACGGACAAGAATTTCTCATTCGCAATGTGGCTCGAACAAAGGAACGCAAACAGTGACACCGATGTTCATTAATATATTTGCGGTCAAAGAGGAGCTTGTCGGTTGCTCGGTCGCCATTACACTGAAAGGCAATCCGTTTCCATTCGAGGAAAAGTGGCAATATTTGACGATCCTCGACATTTCTTGGTTATTATTGACGAGAAAAAGCCGTCTTGCACATGGATTCAGATCACAGAAATAGCGGCATTTGAACTTGAGGGGGCGATATGATGACACCTTCCGATTAGGGAAGGCTTAATGTAAACTCAAAAAGAGTGTATTCAAACAAAATGAAAACACAAAACACAACAGAAGAAAATTAGTTGTAGATATTTTTTTACCATGGATATGTGTCTTCGGTCAGTGATTTTTTACACACGTATGCTCTATCCGGTTTGTACCTCATAAAATCCAGTTTTCGTCTCGCTATAACAACGAGTTGTTATCTTCCAGAAGACTTAAAATTGTTCGGTTTTTTAATTTCAAGAAACATCGAACCGCCAACTTGGTCAAAGAACTTATGAAACAGCATGAGAAGATCGAAGACCAAAAGGTACGGTATCTGGAGAAAATGTACGAACTCCGCAAACAGAAAGAAGCGACAATAAACGGCTTGATTGATTTGAACGCTGAGCTTGAAGAGCAAAAAAAGGATCTAATTGTCGGCGCATATCAAAACGGCACCAGAGACTTTATCGAGGCGAATTATACGGACGAATTATACGAATACAATCTTCAATTAGATACCTGACGCATCCTCGATATTTCCATAATCGTTTTCGCTATAGATATTAGCACACAATACGACATCACATTTTAAGCGATGAGTCACAAAGACCTTCTTCGAGGCTCGCGCGCAATTCTTTATTTGCTTATGTCACCAACAGGGAAATATAGTTTTAGAGAGAATGACGAATGCTAACGAAACACTCGACCATCATTGCACGACACCATCCACGAACACTTAGAGACTGAAAGAATGAAAAAAGCCTGCTTCTTAGCCCTAATTCCGTTTCTCTATTACGCATTTGTGCAGCAGCCTATCGTCACGCTAACAGAGCTCAGCATTTCCTATGTTATTTTTGTGCTGCCAAAACTGTATTCTCTTGAGCTAATCAATAGAACAGTTACCAAGGCAGCGCTGATAGAAGTCACGCATTTTCGCGAATATCTGATAACCGAAGTTGAACGTGTCTGGCGGAAAAACTTTCCAATCAGGCGATCAATATCTGGCGTACACCGGATATATCCAAGAATCGCTTGAACGTTTCAAGCCTGAAAAACCGGTTTTAAAGCATATACAATTGCCGATCATCTGTTTTTACAAAGTGGCATTACACGAGTATTGTTCGAGGCTTTTTCAAAGAAATACTTAATCTCGATGGCAATGTGCGAGAAGAATTCTTGAAGCACTATAACGCCTATAAAGCGGAAACGAATTTTGCTGACGTTTTGCGGCACTCAAAATAGTTAAATTTGCATCTCAATATCGGGATAAACGAGCTAGATGATCCGCGTGGCCTTTGCCGCGATATTTCTC
The DNA here is from genome assembly GCA_945266285.1 of uncultured Commensalibacter sp. GTDB lineage: Bacteria > Pseudomonadota > Alphaproteobacteria > Acetobacterales > Acetobacteraceae > Commensalibacter. The sequence continues at coordinate 476,918 of CALYOP010000001.1, read as the reverse complement.
ATCTTAACTATTGGGGAAACAGTTCTGTCGAAATCAAATTCAGGTCGCTGGATTAACTTCCTTATATGGTCGGTCTTTCTCGTCAAGCGTTTGAAAAGCAATTGGGTGATGATAGTTGAATTAAAACAGACTTGTTAATCCAAATTACTTTGCGCTAAATAGAGTAAAAAAGTTTTCAAGGGGAGTCGTGAAATGTCTGAGAGCCAACAACAGCGTCAAGCATTGCACCGCCAAATCTGGCAAATTGCCAATAATGTGCGCGGCTCAGTCGATGGTTGGGATTTCAAGCAATATGTGCTGGGCGCATTGTTTTATCGTTTTATCAGTGAGAATTTTTGCGACTACATTCAAAATGGCGATGAAACGATCAATTATGCAAAAATGGCAGATGAGGACATTCCATACGAAACGCGTATTCTTGCGATAAAGGAAAAAGGTTATTTTATCGCTCCTAGTCAGTTGTTTGAAAATGTCGTTGCAACAGCCGAGCAGAATGACGAGCTCAATATTGACCTCAAAAAAATATTCGACGCTATTGAAAATTCGGCTAATGGGCATGATTCTGAACCGGATATTAAAGGCCTCTTTGCCGATTTTGATACAACCAGCAACAGATTGGGAAATTCTGTTCAAGATAAAAACAAAACTTTGGCCAAGGTGCTCAAGGGGGTGGCGGAATTTGATCTCGGCCATTTTCAGGATAATCACATAGATCTGTTCGGCGATGCTTATGAATTTCTGATTTCCAATTACGCTGCCAATGCCGGTAAATCCGGTGGCGAGTTTTTTACGCCGCAAAGTGTGTCGAAGCTTATTGCCCAACTTGCCTTATATGGTCAGGATCATGTCAATAAAATATATGACCCGGCAGCTGGTTCAGGATCGTTGTTGCTACAGGCAAAGAAGCAATTTGACGGCCACATTATTGAAGAAGGATTTTTCGGTCAGGAAATCAACCATACCACCTATAATCTCGCCCGTATGAATATGTTTTTGCATAATGTCAATTATGACAAATTCGATATTGCGTTGGGCGACACATTATTGGATCCGAAACATAATAATAAAAAACCGTTTGACGCGATTGTTTCCAATCCCCCTTATTCAGTTCACTGGATTGGCAGCGATGATCCGACCCTTATCAATGATGAGCGTTTTGCCCCTGCCGGCGTATTGCCACCGAAGTCGAAGGCGGATTTTGCTTTTGTCCTCCATGCCTTAAGCTATCTTTCTCCCAAAGGGCGTGCGGCAATTGTTTGCTTTCCCGGTATTTTTTACCGTGGCGGGGCCGAACAAAAAATTCGCCAATATCTGATTGATAACAATTATGTTGATACGGTTATCGCTCTGGCACCCAATCTGTTTTTCGGAACCAGCATCGCGGTTAATATTTTAATTCTGGCAAAAAACAAGCGCCATACCGAAACAGCCTTTATTGATGCCGGTGACATTTTCAAAAAAGAAACCAATAATAATATTCTGACAGAAGATAATATTACAGAAATCTTGAAGCTTTTCGCTGATAAGCAAGATGTCGATTATAAAATGAAGATGGTTTCTTATGAAGCGATCAAGGAAAACAATTATAATCTCTCTGTAAGCTCTTATGTGGAACATGAAGACAAAAGCGAAAAAATCGACATTAAAAAACTCAATACTGAAATCAAGGAAACGGTCAAAAAAATCGACAAACTTCGTGCTGAAATCGATCAGATTGTTGCGGAGATAGAAGCATGAGCCAATCAATCATAGAAAAGCTGCTCAAAGGCGCCGAAGTCGAGTGGAAGCCTCTTGGTGAAGTTTGTAAGTTTAAAAATGGCTTTGCTTTCAAGAGTAGTCTGTTTAAAGAGGTTGGAGACCCGATCGTTCGTATAACGAATATTGATGGAAAAATTGTGAATACCGATGATGTAAAATACTTTCAAATGAAAGACTATTCAGAGGATTTGACATCATATACAGTTAATAAAGGCGATATAATTATCGCGATGTCAGGCGCTACAACCGGAAAAATAGGCCTGTATAATCACGAATACACATCATACTTGAATCAGCGTGTAGGAAAATTTGTACCTAAACAAAAAATTTTGAATAATAAATATTTGTATCATTATCTGCAATTAAAAGTAAATGACATTTTTGCAATTGCCGGAGGAGGTGCACAACCCAACTTAAGCTCGAATAAACTGATGGAAAAATTTAAAATTCCTATACCTCCATTATCGATTCAAAATGAAATTATTAAAATATTGGATGCGTTTACGGCTCATACCGCAGAGCTTACCGCTGAGCTTAATGAACGCAAAAAACAATACAACTATTATCTCAATAAATTACTTACTTTTTCTGACGATGAAGTTGAATGGAAGTCTTTGGGTGAAATTTTGAAGAGGACAGGTGGAACTTCAATAACGGCTGAAAAAATGAAAGAGCTGAACAAAGCCAATGGAGCTTTGAAAATATTCGCTGGTGGACGAACTTTTGCTTTTGCAGATTTTAATGATATTCCTGAAAAGGACATTAATAAATATCCTTCTATAATCGTAAAGTCGCGAGGAAATATTGAATTTGATTATTATGATAAACCGTTTTCTCATAAAAAAGAATTTTGGTCCTATCATTCGGAAAATGATAATATAGATATAAAGTATATATATTATTACGTAAAAAATAAAGAACAATACTTCCAACATATTGGCAATAAAATGCAGATGCCGCAAATTTCAATTCGTGATACGGATATATTTTTAGTTCCCGTTCCACCAATATCGGTTCAAAAGGAAATTGTGCGGAAATTAGATGCTTTTTCGACGTTAACGACTTCGATTTCTGAAGGACTGCCAAGAGAAATTGAATTACGAAATAAGCAATATGAATATTATCGGGACCAGTTGTTGAATTTTCCTAAACCGGTAAATGACGCAATAAAACAGAATCCGACGAACCTATAAATTAACTGCATAAGGCGGGGAAAATGGCTGTTGAAACAAAACCGATTGCCGAAACAAACAATTTTATTGTGCTTGATCGTTACGACACCATAGATCAAATAGGTACTACCTACCAGACGGAAGCCGATCTTGAAAATGAGCTTATAAAAGATCTGTCTTCTCAAGGCTATGAATATTTGCCTTCGCTGACCTCACATGAAGCTTTACTTTTAAATCTGCGCGAGCAATTGCAAAAGTTGAATTCCGTGAAGTTTTCAGGCAGTGAATGGCAGAGGTTTTTAACCGAATATCTTGATCGCCCAAGTGACACGATTATTGATAAAACCCGCAAAATCCAGAACAACTATATTTATGATTTTATTTTCGACAGTGGTGAAATAAAAAATATTTATCTTATTAATAAAAAGAATATTTTTCGCAATCAGCTTCAGGTTATTAACCAGTTTGAACAAGAGGGTACCTTTGCCAATCGCTATGATGTAACCATTCTGGTTAACGGCTTACCATTGGTTCAGGTGGAACTCAAAAAGCGTGGCGTTGCCATACGTGAAGCATTCAACCAGATTCATCGCTATACAAAAGAAAGCTTCAATAAAGATAATTCGCTTTTCAAGTTTTTGCAGATATTTGTCATTTCTAACGGTACGAACACACGTTATTTTGCCAACACTACCAAGCGTGACAAAAATAGCTTCGATTTCACGATGAATTGGGCGCGTTCCGACAATACAATTATATCCGATTTGAAAGATTTTACCGCTACATTTCTTTCCAAGAACACGTTGCTCAATATACTTATAAATTATTCGATTTTTGATGTGGAAAATACTCTGTTGATTATGCGCCCCTATCAGATCGCCGCAACAGAACGCATTTTGTGGAAACTTAAATCCGCCCATAACGCTAAAAAGTGGCACAGCACAGAAGGCGGCGGCTTTATCTGGCATACAACAGGTTCGGGAAAAACGCTGACCAGTTTTAAAACAGCGCTTATGGCGACCGAACTCGATTTTATTGACAAGGTTCTCTTTGTGGTCGACCGCAAGGACCTTGATTATCAAACGATGAAAGAATACCGGCGTTTTTCACCCGATAGCGTTATCGGATCCAACAACACGGCGGGATTGAAGCGCAATGTCGAGAATAATGATAATAAAATCATCGTTACGACCATTCAGAAACTTAACAATCTAATAAAAAGTGAAGACGATTTGTCAATCTATAACAAGCAGGTCGTGTTCATTTTCGATGAAGCGCATCGTTCGCAATTCGGGGAAGCACAAAAGAACATTAACAAGAAGTTCAAGCAGTTTTATCAGTTCGGTTTTACAGGAACCCCGATATTCGAAGAAAATGCCTTAGGCGCCCAAACGACCAAAAGCGTTTTCGGTGAATTATTGCACAGCTATGTTATCACCGATGCTATTCGGGATGAAAAGGTTTTAAAATTCAAGGTTGATTACAATAACGTGCGCCCGCTGTTCAACAAAGTGGAAAGTGAACAGGACATTGAAAAGCTCTCGGCTGCGGAAACCAGTGACGCATTGCTACACCCCAATCGAATTAAAGAAATTTCGCGTTATATTCTCGACAATTTTTCTATCAAAACACACCGCAATGTACCAAATGGCAAAGGTTTTAATGCTATGTTTGCGGTTTCAAGCGTGAAGGCTGCCAAAGCGTACTATAACTGTTTGAAAGAGTTGCAAAAAAACTGCAAACATAGATTAAAAATTGCAACGATTTTTTCTTTTGCAGCCAATGGCGAACAAGATGCACTTTGCGAAAAAGTACCCGATGCTAAAGGTGATATTGCCGACGAGAGCTTCGATCCCTCACAACTTGACCAGTCCGATAAAGAATTTCTAACAGCAGCAATCAACGATTATAACGAAGATTTTAAAAGCAAGTTCAGCGTCGATAGTGAGGGCTTCCAGAATTATTATCGTGATCTTTCTTTAAGGGTAAAAAAACAGGAAGTTGATCTTCTGATTGTTGTCGGCATGTTTTTGACAGGTTTTGATGCACCACAATTGAACACTTTGTTTGTTGATAAAAATCTTCGCTATCATGGCCTTATTCAGGCTTATTCGCGTACAAATCGCATTTATAATGCAACCAAAACATTCGGCAATATTATAACCTTTCGTGATCTTGAACAGCCGACAATCGACGCCTTGAAGCTTTTTGGTCAAAAAAATCATGAAGACATTGAAGATATCGCTCTTGAGCGGAGTTTCGAGGATTATATCAGGGGCTATACGGACGAGCGTACAGGCGAGCTACACCGTGGTTACATCGAGATCGTCAATGAACTCAAGAGCCGGTTTTCCGACCCGACCGCTATTCATACGGAAAAAGACAAAAAGGAATTTGTCAACCTTTTTGGCGAATATTTGCGCATTGAAAACATATTGCGGAATTACGACGAGTTTACCTGCCTTAATGAACTTAAAAAAATAGACATTGAAAACCCTGAAGAAGTTGCTGCTTTACAAGCAAAATATCAAATTGATGATGAAAAATTGAAAGAATTGCAAGAGATAGACGTTCCGGACATTCGTCTCTTGCAAGATTATCGATCAACCTACAACAATATTCGCGATTGGCTTCGTCGACAAAGAGAAGGTAAAAAGCCGGACGATATACCCGATATCTGGGAAGACGTCGTCTTTGAAGTCGATTTGTTGAAATCGCAAGAAATCAACCTTGATTATATTCTCGAACTTATTTTTGAAGAGACTAGAAAAAACAAGGATAAGGCGACTATTATCGAAGAGGGACGCCGTTTGATCCGCTCAAGCGTGGGAAGCAGAGCAAAAGAAAGCCTGATTGTTGATTTTATCAATCACATGGATTTTGATAAAATTCCTGATAAAAAAAGCATTATCGACGAGTTCTATCAATTTGCACAAAAAGAACAGGCACGAGAAGCCGAAGAACTGATTGCTTCCGAAAAACTGCGGGAGGATGCGGCGAAACGTTATTTGGCGACCTCTCTAAAGCATGAATTTGCCAATGAAAACGGCACAGACTTGAGTGATGCTCTTCCGAGAATGAGTCCGCTTAATCCTCAATATTCGTCAAAAAAGAAAACAGTTTTGGATAAAATTTCTGCTTTTGTTGAAAAGTTTAAAGGCATTGGCGGAAAAATTTGAAGACCGTATATTCAATCAAGGACATAGCATCGACAGAAGTCCGACTGGTTCGTGGTTGCCTTTTTACATCAAATTTCGCAACGAAACTAAACAGATGATAACGCTAAAGCCTGCGAAATGACTAAGAATAAACGCTATAGCTGAAAGAAAGCATTAAAACCTTCTTTAACAGACATTTCTCCGTGTTGTGTGCAGCTATAATAGGAAACATAGGCAACAAAACAAACGAACAAAACCTACTGTCTCCCTCTAAAGCATTTTTATTTGTTCTTTTGTTACATGGCGATGTTTATTAAATAAATTTTGGTGAAATAAATCGTTGTTTGAATATGTTATCCCCTATACAAATTACACTTATCAATCCAACGAAGAGAAAAGCCATTGCATAAGTTTCTTATCCTGGCGCCACTGTTCGTGCTTTTGGGCGGCTGTTGGTTTTCAACCAATATCTCTGCTGAAACACAAGCTGCATGGCGAGGTCGGCCAATAAGTGATTTACAAAAAGCCATTGGGCCACGTGGTGGTTTCAGCGTGGATGAAATGGGCGAAAAGTATTATTATCGACAAAAGGAAGGTAACTTCCTTGTTGTTTGACATTATATATTACAGTAAACTGGATAAACCGATATTTCATGGGAACAGGCTGAAAACAAAGAACTTTTCAGTAATCGCGCGGTAAACCGTGAAAAATAAATTTGACACGTGGATTTAGCCTGCACGCCTGAAATCATGATGAAATTTGATTGTCTGTTATTTTTATTGAAATGTCATGCAGAAATTTTAAAAACCTTTGAAGCACCTTCGAAAGCCCGTAAAACCGGCTTTGAAGAAAATTACGACTGTCGTAATTTTATAAAATCAACTGCCCCCAAATGCTGGAAAAGCAAAATAGATTTCCATCAATGAGTGGAAATCTTTTATTTATCGATTAACATATTGTTTTCATTTATTTTATTCTATTTTCTTTAAAAAAAAGAATCCCACTAAATCATTATTTAAGCATAACGTCATTTGATCCGCAATTTTCCCATTGGTGATACAGATAGATCCAAGTCAACGATAAAATCATGCACATGTATCTCAATGATAGGGTTTTGAGATGTATTTCCGTAATTCGTTAGCCAACTATCACGTATTATGGATTTTAACTTAGCGTTTTTATTATTGTAGTCGTCCATTTTTCTTCCCCCACCACAGCTCACATCAATGAAAATTGCCATGAGTATTTTAGGGGCGTAAGGAAATAACGTATAGTGAACAATCAGTTTAAAATTATAGTTCATTTAAGCTGCTCTTACGAGCCGTATGATACTATCTTTATTGGAATTATCTGTCAAAAGAAGATCATAAGCAGCCAATACCAATTCTGCTTTCCGGTTGGAAGACAATGAACGACCATTCAATCCCTCCTCAACAGCCTCAATTGCCATTTTCATTGCTGCTCTGTCGAGCATCAATGCTCCAGCACCAGTTGGTGATGATTGAGAAAACATTTCCCCCTCACCAGTCAACAACGAGATAACATTTACTCCAAATATTGACCTCAATAATGTGATTGCCGTTGCGGGAGGCTCATTCTTGCCGCGCTCCCAAGTCGCATACGTAGTGCTAGGAACGCCTAATTTGAATGCAAATTCGGCACGTTCTACGACACCGAGATGTTCACGAACTGAACGCAAGCGTTTAGCAAACTCTGTTTCAGGCTCTTTTTCCGGTCTAACCAAACAATCACCTTATAAAACAATTTATTTCTCTATAAAAACAATAGATTGTTTTATTCCTTTTTACTGTCGGAAATATCCGACAGATATTGAACATATAATGACCTCAAAAAATGGATGTAGCTGCATCCGTTAATGAGGGAGAATGCAATGCAAAAATAGCATTGGAATAGACATACCATTCTTGCCGCCTTAGGAGAACGCCATATGACCTTATGTGGACTTAAAAAAGTACGGCTTTAGCGTTTCATGCGTTGCCAATATTTGGTCTCGACCTCATGAAGCAACAGAACGAGCAATAGCAGATTTTTTAAATCAACCTGTCGAAACGCTTTTTCTAGACCGTTATCCAAAAACACGGAATCGTATACTTCGTCGATCCTATCCTGCAAGTAGCGAACGAAACAAGTCATTAAAAGTGGCTTAATCATACAAAAAGATGAAGAGGACTGCTCTAGCCTTGTCTATTGCTACCGTTGGGTTAATTATTCCAGTCACTGTATGTGCAACACCAAATGCGAAAGATGGCAAGGTTACCTTGATTGCTGGCGCAAATAGGTTGCGTGCATGCATCATCAATGAGTTGGGAGAAATTGATGATGCCATTATTGAGGGAGATCAAACAACTTCCAAGTTAATGGAAGTTACAGAAAACTTGATCCGTAATGACCTGTCAGTCGTCGATCGTGAAGCACATGTGCAATTATTATGTGACCTCTATGAAGAAGAAAATGGCAAAATCAACTCGAAAGAAGGATGCGCCGAAAACAGGGGCAACTTGCCCCGGTTTTTCGAAAGTGGATTTTCTCAATATGTAACTGATAGACTTCCAGTATCCAAGGATGCGATCAAATGCCTTAACTGGATTTCTCAAAACCTAGCACCGCAACTACGTGAAACGTTACGTTATACGCCGTTGATCGACAATCAAGCAGCATTGTTAAAGTTTGCAAAAATGGACAGGGCAATCAACAACGTTTAATGAACCGTAATGAGGGTGAGATCACAAATGGCTGTTAAATCGCGTATAATAACTTAGAAGATGAAAAAGAATTTATTGATGGATTTTATGAGCCTTCAAATTGGATTTGAACACACCTCAAATTTGTCTTTTATGAAAATCGAATTACTGCAAAAGTGCACGTCAAACTACACTTCATCTGTTTTGGTATTTAAACTTGGCGTTGTCCACCGACCCAGACTTCTTCAATTTCCATTCGCGCATTCATAACCAATAAGTCTGCTAATTTGCCTAGCGCTATTTCGCCACGATCGGTCATTCCCAAATAACGTGCCGCATTATAGCTTAACAAAGCAGTTGCATCAGTTAAACTAGCACCATAACGCAAAGCATTTCGGAAAGCTTCATCCAGGGTAAGGATACTTCCTGCAAGATGTCCATTTGCACCCATGGCTTTACCATCTTTGATGATAACTTTTTGTCCGCCCAGTTCGCTTTCACCTTCACCCATTCCCGTGCCACGCATTGCATCTGTGATGAATAATAAGCGATTTGGCATGATGTGATGCGCAAGTTGAAAATTGACCGGATGAACATGATGCGTGTCAAATATGAGTTCTGCATAGGCCTGATCATTAGAAAGGATAGCACCGACCAATCCCGGGACACGTCCTTCAAGTCCTCCCATAGCGTTAAATAAATGCGTTGCTGCTGCTGTTCCTCCAGCATTTTGAGTAAGCTGAATCGCATGGTTAGCCTGTTGATAAGTACAAGCTGTATGGCCAAAACTAACTCTTACACCAGCTTTGGTTAACAACGGAATAGCATCATTTATTGTCTTAACTTCTGGAGCAAGCGTGATGACGCGAAGAATATCTTGTTCTACTAATGCTTCAAGCAGAGTAATTTCTGGATCTAATGTAAAAGGTGGTTGGGCACCAAGCTTTTTTTCACTAATAAATGGTCCCTCTAGATGTACACCATAAATATGTGGAAGTGTGCTTAATGCTTGCTTTTCCTTTTTTTCTTTAACTTCTTTAGTTGCACGAAGAACATTTAAAATTTCTTTCCAGGGACGGGTGATGGTGGTTGGTAAAATGGTTGTTGTCCCATGTTGCATGTGAAAACATGCCATTTTTTCGATACCTTCAGCACCATCCATTGTATCGGCACCACCACCACCGTGAACATGGACGTCAATAAAACCCGGCAAAATATAACGATCAGGATCCTGGTTAGGAATATTTTTTGGGGTGATTTGCAACAAATGCGTATCAAACGTAACTTCACCCGTAATAATTCGATCTCTTAAAACGATTTTTCCCTGTAACTTATTCATAACGTTTGACTTTTTAATCTCAATTCTTGAAGCAAATAATGAAGCATATCGTCGAAAAAATTTATTCTTTTTTAAGAATAGGATCTTTCTTTAAAATCATATGACCATAGATCCCAAAAAGCATAATACAACCATAGCAAAAAATAGCTAATCCCGTAAAAACCGTTTGGAAATGGAAGATTTCTTTGAGGTGAACAAAGAACTGAGGAATAATTGCTCCTCCACAAATACCCATAATCATCAAGGCAGATCCAGAAACGGTTTGTTTACCTAATCCATGAATGGCAATAGGGAAAATGGCAGGCCACATCATTGAATTTGCAAAACCCAATAAAGCAACACATAAAACAGACGTGTGCCCTGTTGTGCACCATGCGGCGATGGCCAAAACAATACCTAAAATCGTGGATAAAATCAGATATAATTCCTGTGATATAATTTTTGGAATCATAATGATCCCAGAAATATAACCAGCCAACATGGCAATCAAAGTAAAGGTTGTGAAATATTTTGTCTGATCGATGGGTAAATGAAAGTCACTTCCATAAGTTCCGATGGCATCACCAGCCAATACTTCGACACCCACATAGACAAAGATACAAAAAACACCAAACCACAATCGTGGGGAAGTAGGCAAACCACGCTTTTCTGTAGTTTCGTTGTTATCGCCATCATTGTTAATTTCCGGTAATTTGGAACGATAGATACCATAGGCGACACATAATAAGATGAATGCCATACCTATGTAAGGATAATAGACCGTATGTGTAAACGCGTGCAAAATCTGTTCTTTTGCTTCGAGTGTGACTGCGTTTTTTGTGTTTTCTTCGATGACGCCAATATTGGTAACAACCAGTCCAAAAAGAATAGGCGCACAGGCACCAGCGATTTTATTACAAATCCCCATTAAAGCGATACGTTGAGCCCCTTTCTCAATTGGACCAAGAATACTTACATAGGGGTTAACAGCGGTTTGTAAGCAAGACAAACCCATACCGATAATAAATAAACCAAATAAAATACCGGGATACCAGCGCAGATGAATAAACTGCCCAAAAATTAAAGCACCAACCGCCATTACAATAAGCGCGATACTTAGCCCATTTTTTAAACCTGTTCTTTTGAGAACCCAGGAAGAAGGTAAAGCAAAAGCCAGATACGAAATATAAAAAACCATCGGGATAAGAAAGGCATTGATATCGTTTAAGGAAAAACCAACCTTAACAAAAGTAATTAATGGCCCATTTAACCACGTAAAGAAACCAATAACAAAAAAGAGAATCCCTACGATAGCAAGAGATTTCCATCCATAATCAGAATTTGAATTATAATGCATACGGCCTAACACGTTTTATATCGTTGAAAAATCAAAAAGGGATATTGGATAAAAGGAGCGATAATCTCTTTTGATTAGCGATAGGATTCGTATTCAGGTTCGTTCTGAAATACCCAATCATAATATTCACGGCCGGCTAATTCTGATGCAGCATCTTCATCAAGTAGAATTTTACAAGATGAATGAAGTTGAAGTGCCGAAGCACTGATCATCGAAGTAATAGGGCCTTCAACTGCTTTGGCTACGATAGCAGCTTTACTGGATCCAAGAGCAACCATCAGAATAGAACGGGCTTCGAGAATAGTTCCAACGCCCATCGTCATTGCCCGGCTTGGAACTTTGTTGGGATCTCCGCCAAACATTTCAGCGTTTTGTTGGCGTGTTTTAGGAGTAAGGCTTTTGTCACGTGTGCGGGACATCAAAGAAGATAGGGGTTCATTAAAACCGATATGCCCCGTTTCGCCAATACCTAATAATTGCAGATCAATCCCACCTACTTTTTTGATCGCTTCTTCATAACGTTTTCCTTCATGGGTTACGTCTGCTGCCATGCCATTTGGAACGTGGGTATTATTGATATCAATATTCACCTGTTTAAATAAATGGTGATTCATATAGCTGCGATAAGAATTATGATCTTCAGTCGGCAGTCCAATATATTCATCCAAATTGAATGTATGACATTTAGAAAAATCCAAATCATCATTGTGATGCATCTGAACCAAGATGGCATAAATGCGTTCCATTGTTCGACCTGTAGCCAATCCCAATACTAAATTGGGTTTTTGACGAATTTGCTTGGCGATAAATAAGGCTGCTAACTGTGCGGTTTGTTCTGCATTTGAACGAACAATAACTTCCATAATTAAAGACCTTTTTCTTTGTAGGCTTGTAATGCCAGATAATATGCCCCTTCAAGTGAGCATCCTGTGGGTGCAACGATCCGTGCCTTTATGCTTGGATCTAATCTGGGTATTAAAAATTCAGACAATCCCCCAAGCAGACAGATTGGAAGATCACGAAATTCATCTTCGAGAAGTGATTTTGCTAAAGAGGAAATGATATTTGCTGCTTGGTTAAGCAAATTATTGGCTTCTATATCGCCTTCTTCTGCAGCTTGGATAACTAAAGGAACAAGTGTTGCGAATTTAGAAGAATTTGCCCCAACAGCCCATATCATTGGATCATTGCCATTTTGGCTTAAATAATCATAAACGCGATTTGTTAAATCAGAGCGTGGTTTACGGCCATCGCGGCTTCGCAGCATATCGGAAATGAGTTGTAAGCCTATCCAGGCCCCGCCCCCTTGATCATCCTGAGGAAAACCCCATCCGCTTAGTTTACGCTCTTTTTGATTGAATAAAGCCAAAGCAACGGTGCCTGTTCCAATAGCGATAATAGCGCCGTCTTTTCCGTCATGGGCACCAAGGCAAGACGTGTGAGCATCAGATTTAAGAATTAAATTTTCAAAAATATGAGCTGTTTTTCTGAATTGCTCACATGCTGATGGTAATTCGGTGCCGGCAACGCCCACACCACCGTATAAACGCACATCGGAAAAATTAAGATTGGTATTTTTTAATATTTTCTGAAGTGGTGTTATGATCGAATGCCAGCTTCCTTCGACATCATTTGCAATATTTGCGGCTCCTCCTCGTGCTTTTCCAAGAATATGTCCATCGATGGTTGAAAGTTGCACAATTGTTTTTGTGGCGCCCCCATCAATGCTAACAAGTAGGTTTTTTTTGTCTGATATCATACTATTGCTTTGCAATGGAGATTTGCGATAATTCACAATATTATAGTTCACAAAGCAAAAATAAAGTCAAGAAAATACCAAGACAAAATTCAACAATATTCATGATTCACAAGTAATAATAAACTTTTACTTGAATAGATTTATATTTTACTTATAATAAATCGAATTAATTATGATTTTATTTTAAAGGATTGCCAACGAGCTTTATAAATAGCTTACGAACGATGGCGCTGGTACGTTCAACCTGTTTTTCTATATCTTTAAAATCGGAATAAGTTGATAATGATTGATGCAGAATATCTTGGCCAAGAAACTCCATCAAACAAGGCGTTAGCGCTTTTGATAAATCGTGCGGTGGATTTTTTCCAAAAAATATTCTTAGAACACTTTGTAGGTTGCGCCAGAAATAATCTGCTTGGATTAATGATTTTGCATCAGATTTGTTAATAAAGCCTTGTTTTGCTAAGCGTCGTAAAGCGATACGGGTGCAAGGATGACGTGCTTCGGGCTTTCGGGCGATGAGCTGATAAATTTGAGCGATAAATTCAACTTCTATTAATCCGCCATCACGATGTTTAATATCCCATGGACTAGATGCAGGTGCATCGCGTAAAAGCCGAGAACGCATATCACAAGCATCCTGTAATAAATCATGTGCTGTGCGATTATGTGGTGTCGAATAAAGCGCGTCATTAATAGCCGCTTGGATTTTTCTTTGCAGTGCTAAAGGACCGCCAATAATGCGTGCGCGTGTTAATGCCATCCGTTCCCACGTCCATGCCTCTTCTTTATGATAACGTTGGAATGATGATAAGGAAACGGCTACTGGTCCTTTGCTTCCAGATGGACGTAAACGCATATCCACTTCGTATAAAGCCCCAGTACGACCGGGTGCGGTAAGAACGCTGATAAAATTATGAGCAAGACGTAAATAATATTGGCTAGAAGATAAAGATCTAGGACGAACGAGATTATTTTTGATTGAACGAGATTTAGGAAGGCTACTTTCGATAATATCAGCTGGATGATCAAAGATAAGCATAAGATCTAAATCAGATCCAGAAGTCATTTCTTGCGAGCCAGCTTTTCCCAGAACGACGATACACATACCGCCATGAGGGATTGTTCCATGTTTCGCTTTATGTTCGGTTAATACCTTATCTAACAGCAGTTTCATGATTGAATCAGCAAGCTTGGTGCGCATGATCTGGCTTTTGTCAAGGCTGATACGATTTTCTAGAAAAGCAACGGAAAGACGAAATTCCTCGCCATGTACTAAATTGTGTAAATAAGGCATTGCGTCTTCAAGCGAAGTCGAATTTTTTAAATGATAATGAATGATCTGATTAAAATTTTGCTGATTTGAAAGCCAGTTATCCTGTTCTAATAAAGCATCAATTGCAGCAGGAGTATTGGCGATATGTTCAGCAAGAAAAGGAGAAGCGCCAATAATTGAAGCAATACGGTTTAACAAGGCTGGATTACGTTCAAACAAAGAAAGCAGTTGGATTCCAGCTTGATGGCGTTCCAATAACGTATCAAAACGACGTAGTAATGTTAAAGGGTCTTGTTGTGCTGCGAAAGCGTCAAGCAGGTTAGGCAAAACATTAATTAAGATATTTCGCGCTCGTGTTGTGCGTAAAGCGCGCAGCCTTCCATGATTCCATGATTGTAATATTTCTACGGCTTCTTCGGGAAAGCCTTTTTTTTCCAAATAATGTTTTATTTCATCAGGTGGTAAATCAAGAATGTAAGTTTCATCATTGCTGGGTGCTGTGAATAAGCTCTCAAAAATCAAGCGTACACTTCTCATCAAAGGAAATAATTCATGTGAAAAATCTTCTGGGCGTGAATACCCCATAAAAATGGTAAAATCCCTTAATTCTTGAATATTATCTGGAAGTGAATGTGTTTGCTGATCAAGCAGCATTTGTAAACGGTGTTCGGTTTTCCTTAATAAATAATAAGCAGAAACTAATTTTTCTGCCTTACTTGCTGGTAAAAGGTTCTTTTTTACCAGTTTATTGATACCGCCTATTGTTGTTGAATCGCGTAAATCAGGGTTACGCCCACCCCAAACTAATTGCATGGTTTGTGGACAGAATTCGATTTCACGAATACCGCCTTGACCTAATTTTAGGTTTTGTCCCAACAGCCAATAAAGTGCTTCCTTATCCGATAAATCAGCGGGAAGTGTGGTTAAATTCTTTTTTCCTGTTTTTTTATATTTATCGATATGATTTTTCATGGCGTGAATATCATCAATAATTGCAAAATCAAGATGACGACGCCAGATAAACGGACGAATAGTTTCCAGAAAACTATTTCCTGCGGCAATATCACCGGCAACGGGCCTTGCCTTACTCATAGCTGCACGTTCCCATGTCTGACCTAGACTTTCATAATAACTGATTGCAGCAGGCAGAGATACAGCCAAAGGTGAAGAAGCAGGA
Source organism: uncultured Commensalibacter sp. (assembly GCA_945266285.1). Classification (GTDB taxonomy): domain Bacteria; phylum Pseudomonadota; class Alphaproteobacteria; order Acetobacterales; family Acetobacteraceae; genus Commensalibacter. The sequence continues at coordinate 461,240 of CALYOP010000001.1, read as the reverse complement.
TCAGGTCTTAAACGCAAGTCTGTACGAAAAACATAACCATTCTCGTCACGATCTTCCATAAGAGAGACAAGTTGTCGCGTTAGACGTACAAAAAAGGTATGTAATTCGTCATGGTTAGGGTAACAATCAGGATCGTAAAGAATGATCAGATCAATATCAGAGGAATAATTGAGTTCTCTAGCGCCAAGTTTTCCCATTCCTAGAATGATTAGTCCACTTTTTAGGCTGGGTGTATTGGGATGTTGTAAGTTTATTTTTCCTGTATCATGTGCATTACGCAAAAGATAATTCACAGATAATTCGAGGGTTTGTTCAGCCAAAAAACTTAATGTTTTCGTAATTTGTTCTAATGTCCAAATATTACCAATATCAGTTAAAGCACAGCAAAGTGCAATTTCTTGCTTTGTGATTCTTATTTGTTTTGCGACTGATTGTCTTGATTCCTGTATAGAAAAATGCTTCAAAGTATTAAAAGCGTGTGAACATGCTTTGTCAGGACCTTTTTCTATTAAAATTTCAAAAAAGGAAATATTTTTGCGAATTAGGTCAGAAAGATAAAGGCTGTTTCCACCAACAGCGTGAAGCATTAATGAAATATCATGTTGATTAAGAATAGATAAATCCTTGCCTTCTTCTTGCCAGAGATTTTCTAGATCATGTATGAAGAGTGCTGCTTGACGAGGGTCTGCAGCAATCGGCCAATTCTGTTGATACCAGGGAGCTTTTTTATGATACGGTGCGGGCATGAGACGAGTATTTCCTTGTGCTTTAAAACCATTAGGGAATTAACGGCAAAAACAATATGACACCAACAGATCAGACGTCTTTTCGTAATAGATTTGGCTATTTTATACGCTGCATGTGCAATTTTCTATTAGTTATTATTACGTTTACTGGTTTTTTGGCACTTGCATTACTCGTGGGGTTAACTTGGGTTGTCAGTAAACCAGTCGATATCATGCCCTTAGCAAGATATGTTTTGCCGATAACGGTTGCAGAAGGAACGACAAAAGATAAACCAGCAGGAAAATTAATATTTGATAAGCTTACGCTGTATTGGCCTTTGCTTGGTAAAGGATTTCAAACACCGATTTCCTTAACATTTAAAAATCTTAAAATTGTGAATAATAAAGGTCAGGTTGCCGATTTTATTCAACAGGGAAAGGTTGAACTTGCTTTATTGCCACTTTTAAAGGGAAAAATTGTTCCTTATAAGCTGGCGGTTGGCGATATGCAGTTTCGTCTTAAACGAGATCAAGATAAACAGCTTGTCCTTGATTTGCCAGATATTCATAATAATCCAGAAACGAACAAGATATCCTTTGATTTACATCACCTTAAAAGGTTAGAAATCCAGAATGCTCAGACTTCATTATCGGATGAAGTCCTTCACAAAAAGATCCAAATAAATATACAAAGCGCAGATATTCAGCCTTTTTACTATCAAGGTGCTTTGGGTGCGATAGGGCATATTCATATTCAGGGTAATGCTGAAGGACGTCAATTAAGCTTTTCTGCCCAGAGTGACGCTTTTAATTCGACAAAATCTGCCAAAGATTTATTGTCATCATCGGGTTTGATTAATTGGAATATTCGTGCGCAGACCTTTAACCCGTCAGATTTTGCGCAATTAATGCCTTCTTTAAAAGTGTTTGAATCGCTTAATTTGCCCGTTTCTTTTGATGCTAATTTCAAATTGGGAGCAAGGAAAGAAAACGCGTATTTAATGCCATTACAAGCTGATATGCGTCTGAATTTGGGTAAAGGTATTTTTTCTATGGATAACTATCGGTTATTTATATCAAGTGGTACCAGCCATGCGCGTATGTTTTTTTCAAACAGTTTTGATGATCCCATTAAAATAGAATTAACAGATACCAAGTTAAAGCTTTTAGCACCGGATCAGTTAGCAAAAGAAAACAGCGGTCCTATATTTGATTTTCAGGTGAAAATTAATCTATCCAGTTTATTACATACGCAGCATACAACCATTCAGCTAAATGCGCATAGTCCCAAATTGGATTTTGCGACCTTAAAAAATTACTGGCCATCTATGGTTGCCAAAGGGGCTTATGAATGGGTTACAAATAACATGACCCATGGGACAGCAAACAATTTTCGTATCCATGCAGGTTTGGAAGGACATCAAGGTTGGAAACATCTTAAGCTGGTTAGCTTGAGTGGTGGGATTGAACAGGCAAATGATTTAGAAGTTCATTGGTTAAGACCGGTTCCACCTTTACAACATATGAATGCGCAAATGGTTTTTATTGATCCTGATAAGCTGAAAATTACTTATCAGGGTGGATATCAGATTATCTATCCAAATAACAAGAAAACGCAACATTTTAACAAACTTGCCATTCCTAATGGAACGATGTGGATTACGGGTTTAGACAACCGTAATGAATTGGGTATTATTGATGCTGTTATTGATGGGAAGTTACAGGATGTTCTGGCGTTATTAAAAGAACCGCGTCTTCGGCTTTTGTCCAAACATCATTTAACTTTTACAAATCCTGATGGGTATACGCATACGGATCTTCATATAAGAATTCCGCTGAAAAAGAAGGTTAAGATTGAACAGGTTGGCATCGAAATGCATGCTGAACTTTCAGATGTTTCATTGGGTAATGTTGTTTTGGGAAGAGGTTTGGCATATGGACGTATTTCTTTGGATGCCAATGCCCGTAGACTTGAAATGCGAGGAAAAGGGATATTAGCCCATTTTCCCACAAAACTTGTTTATCGACAGGATTTTCAACACCGTTCTAAACAGGATATTATCGAAAGTGCTCAAATCAAATCTTATATCACCCCGAAAAGCTTAGAAGAATTTGTTGCCGATGCACCTAGCCACCTCCGTGGCCAGGCAGTAATGAATGTGAATTATATCAAACGTTACAATGGTAAAGGCAGAGTAAAGTTTGATATTGATTTATTAAAAGCGGGTATTAATTTTCCGATTTGGAATAAACCAGTTAATCAGCCTGCTATTCTGTCCGGTGAGATGGGATTGCAGGATAACAAAATGATTTATATGCATAATTTGCGGGCGGATGGTCCCGAATTATCTGTTATGGCTGAAGCACAAGTTAAAGATGGAACACCAACGCTTTTAAAAGTTCATTCATTTCGGGTTAACCGATCTGCTGGGCAAGCAACGCTTTCTTTTCCAATGACCAGAGCAGCCATTAATAATCCTGCAGAAGGTAGTGTTCGGGTATCAATTGATGCAGAGACGCTTGATTTGGCTCCGTTCATGAAAGAATATTGGGAAGAAAAGAAACCTTTTCGATCGCAACAAAAGAAACCACCGCAAGGAATCAAAGTTCCTATAGCTGCGACAGGGAAATATGATGGGCCCAGAGGAAGGCATTGGGTAATCAATGTGCAAGCCCATAAGATCTATTATAAACAGGATCAATATGTTCGTAATGTTACGACTTATATGGAATATAATGGAATACGCCTGAAAAGGCTTTTCTTTGGTATGCGTGATCCAACACCGCTTATTGTTTCCTTGCAGCCGAAAGCGGGTGGAAGATTTTTATGGTTGGAATCTCAGGATATCGGGGTTTTACTGAATAAATTCGGGATTTATAACCAGATTTCCGGTGGGCCAACAGTTATACAAGGTCTTTTTGACGATACGAAACCTTCTGCACCCTTTAAAGGGAGTTTACATGTCGGATCGTTTGTTGTGAAAAATATACCGAGTGCCTTACAGACACTGAGTAACCTTTCAATTTATGGCCTATTTAAAGAACATAATAAAAATGAGATGGGTTTTGATGCGGTTGATGGTGAAATTAGCCTGGATAGTAATGCGCTTCGTTTGGAAAACATTCGAATTCATAATGCAGAACTTGGGGCAACGATGGTTGGGAAAATCAATCTAAATCAAGCAAAACTTGATTTGGAAGGCACGATCGTACCCGCTTATATTATTAATTCTTTACCCGGTCGGATTATCGGCATTGGAAAATTGTTTAGCCCTGAAAAAGAAGGTGGATTTTCAGCAGCTACTTTTGACATTACTGGTAATTTTAAAAATCCCGAGATGAAAATTCATATTTTCCGTATTTTGACACCGGGTATATTACGTAAATTGTTTTAAAATAAATAATTGATTTTTAATCAGTAGGAAAACTCAGCCTAATGGCATCAGATTTAAGCATTTATTGGGCAATTATTGCAGTTCTATGTATTGGTATCATCATTTTAATTGCGGTTATTATTAAAAATTCCTCAAAGAATCAGCGTAATGATGAGTCATTAAACCGTTTTTATATGCTGATGGAACGCAGTCTTGCACAGCAGAAACAGGATAATGAGCAACAACAGCGGCGCGCTTATGAAACCGAACGGCAACTGTTTGAGCGATTGCAACAAAGCCATCAAGATACGACAGAACGTTTACATGCGATGTCCACAAAACTAAGTATGGAGCAAGCTGAGACACGTGTTGAACAAGTTAACGCTATGCGTGACCTAACCGAACAAAATGCGCGTAATTTGTCGGAACTGCGCCAATCAGTGAGCGATCGCCTTCATAGTGCCGTTGAAGAACAAATGCAGACTTCATTTAAACGGGTATTGGAACAATTTTCTCAAGTACAGAAAATGATTGGAGAAGTAAGTTCGGTTACTGCCCAGATTGGTGATCTAAGAAAGCTTTTCAGTAATGTTAAAACACGGGGTGGATGGGGGGAAGCACAATTACGCTCTATATTAGATGATATTTTACCACCTGGAACTTATGAAACCAATGTAAGACTACGCGAAAATACACAGGAAAGTGTTGAATTCGCTGTTTATATGCCAATGCAAGGCTCAGTTCGTCCTTTGCTATCTATTGATTCCAAATTCCCCACAGAAGCTTATGAACGTTTATTAAATGCAATAGAACAGGTCGATAATATTGCTGAACAGGCTGCAAGAAAGGCGCTGGAAACAATAATGCGTCAGGAGGCACGTAAAATTGCTTCAAAATATATTCAACCTCCCAAAACCGTAGATTACGCGATTTTATATCTGCCAACGGATGGGCTTTATGCAGAAATTGCGCGTATTCCTGGTTTAATTGATAATGTTGGGCGTGAACATCGGGTTTTAGTAATGTGTCCAGCTTTGATGCCACCTTTGCTTAGAACTATTCACTTGGGATATGTTTCATTAGCCTTAAATGAAAAAACAGAAGTCATTTCTAATTTATTGGGTAAAACCCGCCAAGAAATGATTAAAATTGATGATGTATTTGAAAAACTTTCACGACATGCAAACATGATGGTTGAAACAATTACGGATCTAAGGAAAAGATCTCAAAAGTTAAAACAACGTTTGCAAGACGTGGGTAATATGAGTTGTGATGATAAGCTGGATAATAACGAACATTTTCAATGATAATAAGTTCGAGGAAAATTTCCCTATAGAAGGAATAAATTGGTAATTCTTTGTTATGAAAGAAATCGTCGTTACGGCTTTAAAAAAACCGTATACTTTTGTTGTATTAGTAATTCTTATTTTGGTTTTTGGGGTGCAGGCTATTTTTCGTACCCCGACGGATGTTTTTCCTAATATTAAAATACCGGTTGTTGCTGTTGTCTGGAATTATACGGGTTTGATGCCTGAAGATATGTCTGGACGGATTATTTATTACTATGAACGTGCGCTAACGGCGACGGTTGATAATATCGAACATATCGAAAGTCGATCTTATTACGGGCGTGGTATTGTTAAAATATTTTTCCAACCCGGTACGAATACAGCCGTTGCTCAAACTCAAATTACTTCGGTATCACAAACCGTATTAAAACAAATGCCTCGTGGAATTACACCACCTTTGGTTTTGTCTTATAATGCGTCTTCTGTTCCTGTTATGATGTTGCGTGTTGCATCGGATACAATACCAGGGTCAACCCTATACGATATTGCATCCAATCTGATAAGGCCGGCTTTGGTATCGGTTCAGGGTGCTGCTTTGCCTAGTCCTTATGGTGGGGTTCCTAATTATGTTCAAGTTGATCTTAATCTTAAAAAAATGCTTGCGCATAATTTGTCGGCAACGGATATTGGCCGTGCGTTAAGTCAGCAAAATATTGTTTTACCTGCGGGCGATCAAAAAATCGGGGCAATTGACTTTATGGTCAAAAGTAATGCCTCTCCAACGACTATTGATGCCTTTAATCATATTCCTATAAAGCGTGTTGGTAATGCGACGGTTTATCTGCGTGATGTTGCGTGGGTACATTCTGGTGGTCCTCCTCAAACGAATTTAGTTTTGGTCAAAGGGCATCAATCCGTTTTAATGGTCGTAATGAAAAATGGTGATGTATCTACTTTAAATGTCGTATCCGGCATTAAAAAACTATTACCTCAGGTACAGAACACATTACCACCAGGTGTAAAAATTGATGTGATTTCGGATGCTTCTACTTTTGTTAAAGATTCTGTAGAAGACGTTGTTCGAGAAATGATTATCGCGGCTATATTGACCGGTTTAATCGTTATTTTATTTTTAGGATCATGGCGTTCAACGCTAATTATCGCAACTTCTATTCCACTGGCAATTTTAAGTGCGCTTATTGGCTTACAATGGGCAGGTCAAACGATCAATGTCATGACTTTGGGTGGGTTGGCTTTGGCCGTTGGGATATTGGTAGATGATGCAACGGTTATGATCGAAAATATTGATACCCACCTCGAAGAGGGAAAAGATCTTTATAACGCGATTATTGACGCCGCTAATCAGATCGTTGTTCCGACCTTTGTTTCCACGCTTTGTATTTGTATTGTTTGGCTTCCTTTATTTCAATTGACCGGCATTGGTGGATGGTTGTTTATGCCAATGGCTGAAGCTATTATTTTTGCCATGGTCGCTTCTTTTATTTTATCTCGAACGCTTGTTCCCACCATGGCGTTTTATTTGCTTCCTAAACAAATTCTTGAGCATCAGAATGGGTGTAAAAAAATCAATCTTTTTACGCGTATACAGAATGGTTTTGAAAATGGATTTAGCCGACTTCGAGAAAAATACAGGGTTTTGCTGGAAAATCTTTTGGGAATAAGAAAACATTTTGTTGCGCTGTTTATGGCTTTAACTTTGTCCTCTTTTGGTCTTCTTTATTTTGTTGGTGAAGATTTCTTTCCAGAGATTAAATCAGGGGAATTAGATATGCATATGCGAGCCCCTTTGGGCACACGCATTGAAGAAACTGGAAAGATCGCGACATTAGCCGAACAAGAAATGGATCGTTTATTACCGGGTGCGATCAAAGGTGTCGTTAATAATTGTGGTTTACCATTTAGTGGGATTAATCAAGCTTATATTGCTTCTCCAACCATTGGTTCGCAAGATTGCGATATTACGATTTCTTTGAAAAACCCTATATCTCCAGTTGCTGAATACCGGCAAATATTGCGCAAAGGATTACGCGAAAAATTCCCAGGAACAGACTTTTCATTTATGCCGGGGGATGTGACGGCGAAAATTCTTAATTTTGGTCTTCCTGCACCGATTAATGTACAAATTATTGGTCGTAATCTTTCAGAGAACTATGAATTTGCTCGACATTTATCCGCTAAATTAAAACGGATACCAGGAATTGCAGATGTTGGCGTCCATCAAACAGTAACGACACCGACTTTGTTAATCAATTCACGACGTTCATATGCGCTAAGTACAGGGTTAACCGAAGAAGATATTGCAAATAATGCTTTGGCAAGTTTGTCCGGTAGTGGACAGGTAACGCCCACCTATTGGTTAGATATAAAAACAGGTGTTTCTCATCTAGTTAATATTCAGGTTCCGCAATCTGATTTGCAGACAATGAATGATTTGGAAATTATTCCTGTTGGCAAAGGTGATGGCAATCCACAAAATCACAAGACACAGATATTGGGTTCGCTAAGTAATATCTTGCAAACTGGTACGGGCGGAGAAATTGCGCATTATAATATTATGCCGGCTTTTGAAATTTATGCCAGCAACGAAGGTCGTGATCTAGGAAGTGTGGCCAAAAAAGTTAAACAAATTGTAAAAAAAGAACAATCGAAATTACCGCGTGGAAGTACTATTGCTATTAGAGGACAAGCAACGACTATGTATAACGCCTATACACAGTTAATTGTGGGTTTGGGGCTGTCTATTTTGCTCATTTATTTAATTATTGTCGTTAATTTTCAGTCATGGTTGGATCCTTTTATTATCATTACTGCGCTTCCTGGTGCCTTAGCAGGAATTTCTTGGAGCCTTTTTATTACACACAGTTCATTATCAGTTCCAGCTTTGACAGGAGCCATAATGTGTATGGGAACGGCTACGGCCAATTCGATTTTAGTGGTTTCTTTTGCCCGCGAGAGACTTATAGAGCATGGTAATGCGCTGCGAGCTGCATTAGAAGCAGGTTATGGGCGGATTAGGCCTGTATTAATGACGGCTTCTGCTATGATTATTGGTATGTTGCCTATGTCGCTTAGCAATACGCAGAATGCTTCTTTGGGTAAGGCAGTCATGGGAGGATTGATGGTGGCCACCTTATCAACATTGCTTTTTATTCCCTGTGTATTCGCCATATTTTATCATCGGGACAAAAAGGAAAATACATAATGGCGGGCTTTTCCAGGCAAACAAAGTTTCTTTTCCTTATAGGTATCGTTGTTGCATGCGCCATTGTTGGTTTTGGTATTTTTCAACGGCAGCAGGATTTATCACATCTTCAATCAGAAGCCAGAGAATATTCTATTCCGCATGTCCAGGTTATTCGGGCACAACATGGCCCTCCCATGCAAAATTTGGCACTTCCTGGTAATATTTCTGCTTGGTATGAAGCGCCTATATATGCGCAAGTTTCTGGTTATATTCAGAAATGGTACAAAGATTATGGTGCCGATGTCAAAGCAGGGGATGTTTTGGCAACCATTGATACACCCAGCCTTGATGCGCAATATGAAGCGGCTAAAGCGAATTTAAAAGTTGCTGAAACCCGTTTTCAATTAGCGCAAGTAACGGCCAAACGTTGGAAAGCCTTATCGGGTACGCAAGCTGTATCGCAACAAGAAGTCGATGTTCAAATTGCTAATGCAAAAGTACAGCAAGCTCTGGTTGATGCCGCTAGTCACGAAGTCGCTCGTTATGCAGCTTTGCAAGGTTTTAAAAAAATTATAGCCCCATTCGATGGGGTTGTTACTTCTCGTAGGACGGATATTGGAGATTATGTCAATAATGATGGCGATTTAAGTCGTCATGGTAAATCAACCGAGCTATTTACCGTTGCTGATATTCATTGTTTGCGTGTTTTTGTAGATGTACCGCAGGATTATTCTTCTATTTTAAAACCAGGTTTAAAAGCTGAATTATCCGTTTTGCAATATCCAGGTAAACGATTTTCTGCAACTTTTATGACTTCTGCACGTGCTTTTAATGTGGCAACGCGAACCGTTACAACGGAATTGATGGTTGATAATAAAGCGCATCTTTTATGGCCGGGAACATTTACGATTGTTCATTTTAAAACTCCCGAAGATCCAAAAATTTTAATTATTCCCCAACAAGCACTGATTTTTCGGGCACAAGGATTACAGGTTGCTGTCGTTGATCAGAATAACCGAATTCGAATGCATAATATAACCTTAGGTAATAATTTAGGAAAAATGGTTCAGGTTACTTCTGGTATTTCAGCCGAAGATCATATTGTAAATAATCCTTCTGCAGATTTACTTGAAGGACAAGTTGTAAAAGAGGTTGGAAGCACACCGGGATATAATGAGGTTTATGAGAATACAGAATCACAAACGTCAAAACATGAACATGATTCGCTAAAGAAAAACGCAGCACAAGCAGGATCATCAGTTAATGAATAAACAACGAAAAAGGAACCAAAAGAAATATTGGAAAAACTTTAGAAAGATTTCTTTTTCAGTATTGTTTCTAATAAGTGCTTGTGATTTGGCACCTCATTATGAACCAACACATTTTATATTACCTGATGATTGGCAAGGAACACCGCCTTTTAAAATTGCTCAGCCAACGGATCATATTTCGCGTGGTAAATGGTGGAGTATTTTTAATGATCCCATTTTAGATCAATTAGAAATACAGCTTGGACAAAGTAATCCTGATTTGCAATCTGCTGCGGAAACTTATATTCAAAGCCGCGCGATATTGGGTGAGGTGCAATCGCAGTTATTTCCACAATTAAATTTGGAAGCAGGCGGTGGGCGTTATAAGGCCTCTCATAAACGTTTATGGAGAGGAAAGAACAGTAACTCTTTGATTGAAGAAAATAACACGCAGTACCAAGCTAGCGTATTATGGGAAGCTGATCTTTGGAGAAAAATCCGTAATCAAATAAAAATGCAAAAGCAACTGGCTCAAGCAAGTGCTGCGGATTATGAATCTGCAAAATTAAGTTTAGAAGCCGATTTGGCTCGTAATTACATGTTGCTTCGTGGTTATGATGCGCAAAACACAATTTTAAATGAATCGGTTCAATACTATCAAGCTGCGGTCGATATCACGCGTATGCGTCAGATTGGTGCAATTGCTGGTGGGATGGATGTATCACGTGCAGAAAATCAATTGGCAATGACGCAGGCTCAGCAAACGGAAATTCAAGCACAACGTGCTGTTGTTGAACATGTAATTGCTGTGATGGTTAATCTTGTTCCAGAAGGTTTTCATATTGCTCCGATTAAAACGAATCTGAATTCGTATTCTCCAAATATTCCTATAGGATTGCCTTCTTCTTTATTGCAACGCAGACCAGATATTGCCAGTGCAGAACGACAAATGGCGGCCGCTAATCGTGCAATTGGTGTTTCTCGAGCTGCATTTTATCCTGATATTACAATTAATGCTGCTAGCGGCTTTGAAGATAGTGGTTTTGGTTTGACGAATATGGCCAATAGTATGTGGTCTGCAGCGATTCAAGGAACATTACCGATTTTTCAAGGAGGAGCACGAAGGGCAGCTTTGCAAAAAAGTTGGTCTGTATATCGTCAAACACGCGATCAATATCGTTCGATTGTTTTAAATGCTTTTCGTGAAGTCGAAGATGGTTTGACCTTAACCCAGCTTTTATCAAAAAAGATACGACAAAATCATGTTGCGGTTGAAGCTGCGTTGCGAACTCAGAGTATGGCTATGTCACTTTATACGGGTGGGCTTACGAATTATCTTGATGTTGTGGTGGCACAAAACACAGCTTTGACCGCACAAATAGCAGAAGTGCAAAGTAAAGTTCGGCAATTACAATCTTCTGTTGATTTGATTAAAGCGTTGGGCGGAGGATGGCATGCCAGTGAGATGCCGCAAAACCAATTAGCTCCATTTAAGCCATTACAATATAATAATCTACGTTATCCAAATGGAATAAAAAGTAGTGTAACTATTGAAAAACCACAAGATAACGATCTAACAGGTCAAAAACGAAGAATAAAAACCGATTTCAAAGACTGATTAGGCCTTGACAGAATCTATAAAAACATGCAAGAGCCTAACCTCTTAATCGGAACGCGGGAGAGTGATTTTTCAGAAATTAATTTTTCTGAATTCATCGTATGAACCGCGGTCTGGGTAGAATTATTTAAGGAGACCCGGATATGGCCAAAAAGATTGTTGGCTACATTAAATTACAAATCCCTGCTGGGAAAGCGAATCCTTCCCCACCAGTTGGTCCCGCATTGGGGCAACGTGGCTTGAATATCATGCAATTTTGTAAAGAATTCAACGCTGCAACACAAAATCTAGAACCAGGAATGCCTATTCCTGTTGTGATTACTGCTTATGCAGATCGTACCTTTAGCTTTATTACCAAAACGCCACCAAATACCTATTTTTTGCTTAAAGCAGCGAAAATATCCAAAGGTGCGACAACTGTTGGTAAAGGTGCAACAGTTGGTACGGTTAAAATGAGCCAGCTTCGTGAAATTGCTGCTCAGAAAATGAAAGATATGAATGCCAATGATGTGGACGGTGCCGTTCGTATGTTGGCAGGTTCTGCACGATCAATGGGCCTGAAAGTCGAGGAGGGTTGAGACCATGGCAAAAAATAAACGTCTTGCTGCGGCTTATGCTACTCTGGAACGTAATAAAGTTTACGGGCTTGAAGAAGCGGTTAATTTGGTTCGTGCAAATGCAAAAGCCAAATTTGATGAAACGATTGAAATTGCAATTAATTTGGGTGTAGACCCACGTTATGCAGATCAAATGGTGCGTGGATTGATTTCTCTGCCACATGGAACAGGTAAGACCTTGCGTGTTGGCGTATTTGCACGTGGTGAAAAAGCTGAAGAAGCAAAAGCTGCTGGTGCTGATGTCGTTGGCGCAGAAGAGCTTGCAGAACAGATTCAAGCTGGTCAGATTGACTTTGATCGTTGCATTGCAACCCCAGATATGATGGCTTTAGTCGGTCGTTTGGGTAAGATTTTAGGTCCTAGAGGCCTGATGCCAAACCCTAAACTGGGCACGGTTACAATGGATGTCAAAGGTGCAGTTACCGCAGCAAAATCAGGTCAGGTTGAATACCGTGCTGAAAAAGGCGGTGTTGTGCATGCCGGTATCGGTAAAGCTTCTTTTGATGCCAAGAATCTTCTTGAAAACGTTCGCGCTTTTGTAGATGTTGTTCAGAAAGCACGTCCAACCGGTGTTAAGGGAACTTATATGAAGAAAATATATCTTTCTTCAACTATGGGTCCTGGCTTGGAAGTTGATATTTCTAGCGTCGCTGGTTAATAATGAGATTACGTTACCTTGAAAGAGGTAACGCATAGGGGTAATTATTTTATTCCCGAACCTGTCCAAGACCGTGCGTAACATTGTTTTAAAAGTATTTACTGCGAACGGGAGACGGGGCTGGTTTTAAACGGTTTCTATCGTTTATATACTAGTGAATCCGTTCAGGACAGGCGAACCGGATCTTGTTTCTTTTGAAATGAGATCTAAATGGTAACCTGATAAGGTCAAGTTAAATTGACCGATCAAATTGGAGACGGGATTTGGACCGTACGGAAAAACGGGAGTTTGTATCCTCCCTAGCAGCCGTTTTTGCCAAGACGTCCATGGTTGTGGTCGCTCGTAATGATGGGTTGACTGTGGCTGATGTGACGGTATTGCGTCAGAAGATGCGTGCTGCTGGTGCAACTTATAAAGTTGCAAAAAACCGCTTGGCCAGCCTCGCCGCTAAAGGAACTCCATTCGAAGGCCTTGTGCCTCTGTTTGTCGGACCTACAGCGCTTTCATGGGCTGAAGATCCAGTGGCAGTAGCAAAAGTAGCCGTCGAGTTCGCCAAAACCAATGAAAAATTTGTAGTACTTGGTGGAGCTCTTGGAACCCAAATGTTGGATGCAAATGGGGTCAAAGCTTTAGCCGATCTACCTTCACTTGACACGTTGCGTGCGCAGATGGTTGGGCTTATTTCCACACCTGCTACACGGATTGCTGGCGTGCTTCAGGCACCTGCTGGTCAATTGGCAAGGGTTTTTGGTGCTTATGCGGATAAAGGCGAAGCGGCGTAACATAACGCTGTAATATTTTTTTCAGTGGACTTGTATTGAGTCATTTAGTATATAAATAGGATAATATCATGGCTGATTTAGCTAAGCTTGTTGACGAACTTTCCAGCTTAACCGTTTTGGAAGCTGCTGAACTTTCCAAAATGTTGGAAGAAAAATGGGGCGTTTCTGCTGCTGCTCCAGTTGCTGTAGCTGCTGCTGCACCTGCTGCTGCTGGCGCTGCTGCTGCTGAAGAAAAAACAGAATTCACTGTTGTTCTTGCAAAATCTGGTGATAAGAAAATCAACGTCATTAAAGAAGTCCGTACTATTACGGGTCTCGGACTGAAAGAGGCTAAGGACTTGGTTGAAGGTGCGCCAAAAACCCTTAAGGAAGGCGTAAACAAGGATGAAGCAGAAAAGATCAAAAAGACTCTTGAAGAACAAGGTGCTACGATCGAAATTAAATAATCGGATGATAAAAACAGTGACAGAAAATCATCTTCACTGTTTAGACTAAATATAAGGCAGGGCGGAACTCTTTGATGAGTATCCGCCTGCTTGGTCGTTAAAGAAGAGCGATTTTCTTTAACGATTTGCTTGGGTTTGCCCTTAGGGGTTAGGCGTGATCTTTATGAGTTTAAGATCACATTGTTATTATGAGCCAAATGCTCTTTTCTGCCATTGGGGGTAGAGTTGGGAGCAGAGGCAACAAGCGGTAAGGCACAATACACGATGAACGCGGTTAGCAAATCGTTTACGGGACGCAAACGCATTCGTAAAAATTTCGGGCGGATACCTGAAATTGCTCCGATGCCAAATCTGATTGATGTGCAACGGGCAAGTTACGAAGCGTTTTTACAAAGGAATGTAAAGCCACAAGATCGCACACCGACCGGGTTAGAAGAAGTATTCCGTTCCGTATTTCCTATTAATGATTTTGCGGGCAATGGTCGATTAGAATTTGTTAGTTACGAATTCGAAGAACCAAAATACGATGTCGAAGAATGCCTTCAACGCGGGTTGACCTATGCAGCTCCTTTAAAAGTTGTGCTGCGTTTGATTGTCTGGGATATTGATGAAGATACCGGGTCTCGTTCGATCCGTGATATTAAAGAACAACCAGTTTACATGGGTGATATGCCCTTAATGACTGATAACGGTACTTTTATTGTGAATGGTACCGAACGGGTTATTGTATCTCAAATGCATCGTAGCCCTGGGGCGTTCTTTGATCATGATCATGGCAAGACTCATTCCTCAGGAAAATTTTTGTTTACAGCCAGAATTATTCCTTATCGGGGATCATGGCTTGATTTTGAATTTGATAGTAAAGATTTAATTTACGTTCGTATCGACCGTAAACGTAAATTTCCAGTAACCACGCTGCTTTATGCGTTAGAAGGTGAAACTTCTATTGCTGCTCGTGAAGCTAAATTAGCAGAAGGTGGTGATGTTGATTCTATTCCCATTCGTGGAATGGATGACGATGAAATTTTATCCTATTTTTATAATACGGTTGTCTTTAAGAAAAATGATAAAGGTTGGTCACGTGCATTCGATGTTGAAGCATTCCGTAACCAAAAACTTTTATCGCCGTTAGTTGATGCGGAAACGGGCGAAGTCGTTGCTGATGCCAACACCAAGTTAACAGCACGTACCGTTCGTAAGATTGCAGAAAAAACCAAAGAAGTTCTGGTTCAAAAAGAATATTTGGTTGGCCGTTATTTTGCTCATGATTTGGTTAATGAGGAAACGGGTGAAATTTATGCAGAGGCTGGTGAAGAATTAACGGAAGCTAAGCTTGATTTATTAGAAGAGCTTGGATTAACGGAAATCCCAACGCTGGCTATTGATAATGCAACTGGACCTTGGATACGCAATACGCTTGTTGTTGATAAAAATACATGTCGTGATGATGCGTTAGTTGATATTTACCGTGTTATGCGTCCTGGTGAACCGCCTACCGCTGAAACAGCGATGGCGATGTTTAATGGTCTATTCTTTGATCCTGACCGTTATGATCTTTCATCCGTTGGTCGGGTGAAGATGAATATGCGGTTGCGTTTGGAATGTGATGATTCTGTAAGAGTATTACGTAAGATTGATATTCTGCGGACTATCAAGATTATGTGTGAACTCAAAGACGGACACGGTAATATTGATGATATCGATAATTTGGGTAACCGCCGGGTGCGTTCTGTTGGTGAATTAATGGAAAATCAATATCGTCTTGGCCTTTTGCGCATGGAACGTGCCATTCGTGAAAGAATGGGTTCTGTCGATATTGATACGGTAATGCCACATGATCTGATTAACGCAAAACCAGCCGTTGCTGCGGTTCGTGAGTTTTTTGGATCTTCACAATTATCGCAATTTATGGATCAAACGAATCCTTTATCTGAAGTTACGCATAAACGTCGTTTATCAGCATTAGGCCCTGGTGGTTTAACACGTGAGCGTGCTGGGTTTGAAGTTCGTGACGTGCATCCAACGCATTATGGTCGTATCTGTCCTATTGAAACGCCAGAAGGGCCAAATATTGGATTGATTAACTCTTTGGCAACTTATGCTAAGGTCAATAAATACGGTTTTATTGAAACACCTTATCGTCTTGTTAAAGATGGTAAATTGCAGGATGGTTGGAAATATCTTTCTGCAATGGAAGAAGAAAATCTAGTCGTTGCACAGGCAGATGCGAAGCAGGACGAAAAAGGTAATTTGGTCGATGAACTTGTATCTGCACGTCAAAATGGTGACTTCTATTTGGTTAAACCTGAAGAAGTAACAGCTTGCGACGTTTCACCAAAGCAATTGGTTTCTGTTGCTGCAGCATTAATTCCATTCTTGGAAAATGATGACGCGAACCGTGCTTTGATGGGATCAAACATGCAACGTCAGGCAGTACCATTAGTTCGTTCCGACGCGCCTTTAGTAGGCACAGGAATGGAAGGGCCAGTAGCTCGTGATTCTGGAGCAACGATTGTTGCCCGTCGTGGTGGTATTATTGATCAGATTGATGGTGCACGTATCGTTGTTCGTGCAACAGATGAAAAGGGATCAACACAAGGCGTCGATATTTACCGTTTGCGGAAATATATGCGTTCAAATCAGTCAACTTGCATCAATCAACGTCCATTGGTTCATGTCGGTGATCGCATTCAAGCTGGTGATATTATTGCTGATGGTCCTTCTACTGATCTGGGTGAATTGGCTTTGGGACGCAATGTTCTGGTCGCCTTTATGCCATGGAATGGTTACAACTTTGAAGATTCTATTCTGATTTCTGAACGGATAGCACGGGATGACGTCTTTACTTCGATTCATATCGAAGAATTTGAAGTTATGGCTCGTGACACCAAATTAGGTCAGGAAGAAATCACACGCGATATTCCCAATGTTGGTGAAGAAGCGCTGCGGAACTTGGATGAAGCGGGCATTGTTTATATTGGTGCAGAAGTCAATCCAGGGGATATTCTGGTTGGAAAGGTAACTCCGAAAGGGGAAAGCCCTATGACACCAGAAGAGAAATTGCTGCGTTCGATCTTTGGAGAAAAAGCATCGGATGTTCGTGATACATCGTTGAAATTACCTCCGGGAACGACTGGTACAATCGTTGATGTTCGTGTATTCTCGCGTCGTGGTATTGATAAAGATGAACGTGCAATGGCAATTGAACGGTCTGAAGTTGAACGCCTTAGCAAAGACCGTGATGATGAATTAGCTATTCAGGAACGTTCCTTCTATAATCGTTTGCGTGAGCAGTTATTGAATCAAAAAGCTGGTGCAGGTTTTAAAGGTATTAAATCCGGCACGATATTGACAGAAGAGGTTCTGGCTGAGCATCCACGGGGTGCATGGCGCAATATCATCGTTGCTGATGATGCAGTAATGGCAAATATTGAACAATTCAAACGCGAATTTGACAACGAAGTTGCGAATATTGAAGCGCGCTTTAACAACAAAGTTGAAAAAATCCAACGTGGTGATGAACTTCCACCGGGTGTTATGAAGATGGTTAAAGTCTTCGTGGCAGTGAAACGTAAGCTGCAACCTGGTGATAAAATGGCGGGTCGTCATGGTAACAAGGGTGTGGTTTCACGTGTCGTTCCTGTTGAAGACATGCCATTTCTTGAAGACGGAACACCTGTGGATCTGGTTTTGAATCCTTTGGGTGTGCCATCACGTATGAATGTTGGACAAATTTTGGAAACTCATTTGGGTTGGGCTTGTGCCAATGTTGGAAAAGGTATTGGTCAATTAGTCGATCAATATATGGAAGACGGCAACAAGAAACAGGCTTTGTTGGATCGTTTGCATGAAGTCTATGGTGACCGCGTGTATCAAGAAGACATTTCTTCAATGTCGAATGATGAATTGCTAGAACTTTGCAATAATCTGCGCAAAGGCGTGCCGATTATGACACCGGTTTTTGATGGTGCTAGTATTCCTGATATTGAAAAAATGTTGACTCAAGCAGGACTTAATCCATCAGGCCAAAGTACATTGATTGACGGCCGTACTGGGGAGCCTTTTGAGCGTAAAGTTACCGTTGGGTATATTTATATGCTTAAACTTCATCACTTGGTCGATGATAAAATCCATGCGCGTTCAATAGGACCTTATTCGCTGGTCACGCAGCAACCACTGGGTGGTAAAGCACAATTTGGTGGGCAACGCTTTGGTGAAATGGAAGTCTGGGCTTTGGAAGCTTATGGTGCAGCTTATACGTTGCAAGAAATGTTAACAGTTAAATCTGATGATGTGTCTGGCCGTACCAAAGTTTATGAAGCAATTGTTCAAGATCAGGATGATTTCGAAGCTGGTATTCCAGAAAGCTTTAACGTTTTGATCAAGGAGCTAAAATCATTAGGTCTGAATGTTGAACTGGAGCAAAGTGCTGAATAAGTACTTAGTCGTGGTTTATAATTTTATTACAGGATACCGTTTGACCGATAACGGTATCCATTTCCCCAAAAGGGTATTCAACGCATGAATGAACTGATGAAGATTCTTGGCCAATCCGGTCAAGCGATGACATTTGATCAGATAAAAATTCAATTGGCCTCATCTGAGCAAATTCGATCTTGGTCTTATGGTGAAGTCAAAAAACCAGAAACCATTAACTACCGTACTTTTAAGCCTGAACGAGATGGGTTGTTTTGTGCTCGGATTTTTGGGCCGATTAAAGATTATGAATGCTTGTGCGGCAAATATAAACGGATGAAATTCCGTGGTATTGTCTGTGAAAAATGTGGTGTCGAAGTAACACTTGCCAAAGTACGTCGTGAACGTATGGGTCATATCGAGCTGGCCAGTTCTGTTGCACATATTTGGTTTTTAAAATCGCTTCCTAGTCGTATTGGTCTGATGATTGATATGACACTTAAGGATCTTGAACGAATTCTTTATTTCGAAAATTATGTCGTTCTGGAACCTGGTACTTCTCCATTAAAGCAATATAGTCTTCTAACCGAAGAGCAATATATTGATGCAATGGAAGATTATGGTCACGAAGGTGTAGAAATCGGTATTGGTGCAGAAGCGATCAAAAAGATTTTGGTTGGTATTGATTGCGATGCTGAAAAAGTCACTTTACGCGCTGAACTGAAAGAAACAACTTCAGAAGTTAAGCGTAAAAAATTAATTAAACGCTTGAAACTGGTTGAAGCATTCTCTGAAAGTGGTTGTCGTCCTGAATGGATGATTATGGATGTTATACCGGTCATCCCGCCCGAATTGCGTCCTTTAGTGCCGTTGGATGGTGGACGTTTTGCGACTTCGGATTTGAACGATCTTTATCGGCGTGTAATTAACCGAAATAATCGTCTCAAACGTTTAATGGAATTGCGTGCACCTGATATTATCATTCGTAATGAAAAACGAATGCTTCAGGAATCGGTTGACGCATTATTTGATAATGGACGTCGTGGCCGTGCGATTACAGGTGCGAATAAACGCCCATTAAAATCTTTGGCGGATATGCTGAAGGGAAAACAAGGGCGATTCCGTCAGAACTTGTTGGGTAAACGCGTCGATTATTCGGGTCGTTCTGTTATTGTGGTTGGGCCAGAGCTTAAATTACATCAATGTGGATTACCCAAGAAAATGGCGCTTGAGTTGTTTAAACCATTTATTTATTCCAAATTGGAAAAATATGGCCATGCCACGACGATTAAAGCTGCCAAACGTATGGTTGAAAAAGAACGTCCAGAAGTTTGGGATATTATTGAAGAAGTTATCCGTGAACATCCTGTAATGTTAAACCGTGCACCGACATTGCACCGTCTTGGAATTCAAGCTTTTGAACCTGTTTTGGTAGAAGGTAAAGCTATTCAACTCCATCCATTGGTCTGTACTGCTTTTAATGCTGACTTTGATGGTGACCAAATGGCAGTGCACGTTCCATTGAGTCTTGAAGCTCAGTTGGAAGCACGTGTTTTGATGATGTCGACCAACAATATTCTGAGTCCAGCTAATGGTAAGCCAATCATTGTGCCTTCGCAGGATATCGTGCTTGGACTTTATTACCTTAGTCTTGAAGTGCCAGAGTTTAAACTGACACCTGATCATAATGAATATGATGCAAATGGTCGTTTGGTTAAACAAGGAGCTTCTTATTTCGCAAATATTGGTGAAATCGAGCATGCTTTAACCCTTAAAGCAATTAAGCTACATGATAAAATTCATGCACGTTTTGAAACAGTAGATGCTGAAGGTAATAAAGTTACAAAGCGGGTAATTACGACCCCAGGCCGTATGCTTATTGCTCAAGTATTACCAAAGCATCCTGCTATTGATTTCGCTTTAGCCAATCAGCAACTAACCAAAAAAACGATTTCTGACATTATTGACATTGTATATCGTCATTGTGGACAGAAAGAATGCGTTATCTTTGCTGATCGGATGATGGGGCTTGGTTTCTCCTATGCTGCACGTGCTGGTATTTCTTTTGGTAAGGATGACATGATCATTCCTGAAGAAAAGAAAGATTTGGTTGCACGTACATCTGCTGAAGTGAAAGAATTCGAACAGCAATATCAGGATGGTCTGATCACTGCTGGCGAACGTTATAATAAGGTTGTTGACGCTTGGTCACGTTGTACAGACGAAGTTCAAGCAGCAATGATGAAAAAGATTTCTCATGTTGAACCAGGACAAGCGATTAATTCGGTTTGGATGATGAGCCATTCTGGAGCTCGTGGGTCGCCAGCACAGATGAAACAATTGGCAGGAATGCGTGGTTTGATGGCGAAACCATCCGGTGAAATCATCGAACAACCTATTATCGCGAATTTTAAAGAAGGTCTTTCAGTATTAGATTACTTTACGTCAACCCATGGGGCGCGTAAGGGATTGGCTGATACGGCTCTGAAAACTGCGAACTCAGGTTATTTGACGCGTCGTTTGGTAGACGTTGCACAAGATTCCATCATTATTGAAAATGATTGTGGTAGTGAACGTGGTCTAACTGCACGTGCTGTAATGGATGGCGGTGAAGTCGTATTCTCTTTATCTGAACGGATTTTGGGCAGAACCCTTGCTGCGGATGTTATTGATCCTTCAACGGGTAAGGTTTTATATCCGCGCAATATGCTGGTCGAGGAAGCTGAGGCTGAAGCTATTGAAAAAGCAGGCGTTGAAAGCGTTATGATTCGTTCGGTTTTAACTTGTGACAGCCGTGTTGGTGTTTGTGCACATTGTTATGGCCGCGATCTGGCACGTGGAACGCCTGTGAATATTGGTGAAGCTGTTGGGGTTATTGCCGCACAATCTATTGGTGAACCTGGAACACAGCTTACCATGCGTACTTTCCATATTGGTGGTGCAGCACAAAAGGGTGCTGAACAATCCATGGTTGAAGCATCGCGAGACGGAACCATCAAAGTGGTTAACTTGAACGTGGTGCGGAATAGTCAAGGCGTTGATGTGGTCATGTCTCGTAATTGCGAGATTATTCTGCTGGATGAAAAGAAAGTAGAACGTGCACATTATCGAGTACCTTATGGGGCGCGCATTCTGGTCAAAAATGGTGAAAAGGTTACACGTCACCAGAAAATGGCCGAATGGGATCCATATACATTGCCAATCATTACCGAAAAATCTGGTATTATCGAATATCAGGATCTGATCGAAGGTATTACTTTGGTTGAACGTATGGATGAAGTCACGGGTCTTTCATCACGTGTTGTCGTTGACTACAAACAGGCAAGCAAAGGAAAAGACTTACGTCCAAGATTGCAGTTAATGGATGCTAATGGGGAAGTTATCAAGCTTGATAATGGTAATGATGCCCGTTA
This sequence comes from uncultured Commensalibacter sp., assembly GCA_945266285.1. Classification (GTDB taxonomy): domain Bacteria; phylum Pseudomonadota; class Alphaproteobacteria; order Acetobacterales; family Acetobacteraceae; genus Commensalibacter. The sequence goes on along the minus strand of CALYOP010000001.1, from coordinate 439,447 downwards.
CTTCCTTTCACCCGATTCATTGCTTTCTGTAGAAAGTGGTGCGCAGGTTAGTGCTGGTGACGTTTTGGCGCGTATTCCACGCGAAGGATCTAAAACGCGTGATATTACGGGTGGTTTGCCTCGTGTTGCAGAACTTTTTGAAGCACGTCGTCCAAAAGATCATGCTATTATTGCAGAAAATGATGGCGTTGTTGAATTTGGCAAAGATTATAAGGCAAAGCGTCGTATCATCGTTAGAAACGAAGAAAATGACGAGGAAACGGAATATTTGATTCCAAAAGGAAAACATATTTCGGTTCAAGAAGGTGATTTTGTTCGTAAAGGCGATCCATTAGTGGATGGACCAAGAGTTCCTCATGATATTTTGAAGGTTCTTGGGGTTGAAGCACTTTCTGAATATCTGATCTTTGAAATCCAAAGCGTTTACCGTCTGCAAGGTGTGAAGATTAATGACAAGCATATCGAAGTCATTGTTCGTCAGATGTTACAGAAGGTTGAAATTACGGATCCAGGTGATACAACCTATCTGATTGGTGAAACTGTAGATCGAATTGAGTATGAACAGGAAAATATCCGTCGTCTCAATGCGAATGAAAGACCCGCTGTGGCATCTCCGGTGCTTCAAGGTATTACTAAGGCTGCATTACAGACACAATCCTTTATTTCTGCTGCTTCGTTCCAAGAAACAACAAGAGTTCTAACGGAAGCTGCATCAGCAGGTAAGGTTGATACACTTACTGGATTAAAGGAAAACGTGATTGTTGGTCGTCTTGTTCCTGCAGGAACAGGAAGTGTTATGAACCGATTCCGGGTAATTGCTTCAAAGCGTGATAAACAACGTATTGAACAATCCCAAGTTCAGAATCGAATTGAAGAGAATATAGCTTCTTCAATAGTTACACCGACTAACGAATCAGGAGAGTCGAATAATATTTCTGAATAGGAAATGTTTAAACGATTCGAATGATTGCATAAACATTATAACGTTGGATAGTATAGCGCTATTCAACGTTATTGATGATAAGTATCAGTCAATACGCGTTTTTTTATGGCAAATTCTATCAAATTTTAATAGAATTCAAAGGATAGTATTGACTTTATGAGCGGAGCAACGTAGGCTTCGCCCCTCAAGGTGTTTTAGTTAAAACATCTTACAAATGTCATACAGAATTCTGACGTTCGGTGCCGCATTCAATTGTCAAAAACTTTGAAAAATGCTAAGGCCGAAGGTATTAAGGATGGAGCTACGCAAGGTAACTTGGGTAGAATCTCGTTGTAAATAACTGTTAGATAGGCTATGCCCTATTTGACCATAATTAAGTAAGGATCGGGAAAGGCAGAATGCCGACCATTAACCAATTAATCGCAAAGGGCCGTGAACCTGCTGCTAAGCGCAACAAGGTTCCTGCTTTGCAGGGATGCCCGCAAAAGCGTGGAGTATGTACTCGCGTTTATACAACGACACCGAAAAAGCCGAACTCAGCGTTGCGTAAAGTTGCAAAAGTTCGACTTACCAACGGTTACGAGGTGGTGAGCTATATCCCTGGTGAGGGACATAACTTGCAAGAACATAGTGTGGTTCTGATACGCGGTGGACGCGTAAAGGATTTGCCAGGTGTGCGTTATCATATTTTACGCGGTGTCCTGGATACACAAGGAATAGCGAAACGGCGTCAACGTCGTTCATTATATGGTGCTAAACGTCCAAAATAAGAGGAATATAAAGGCATGAGTCGCCGACACCGCGCAGTAAAGCGTGAGATACTTCCCGATCCTAAATTTGGTGATGTTGTCATCACGCGTTTTATGAATGCGCTGATGTACGATGGAAAGAAATCAATTGCTGAAAAAATCGTTTATGGTGCGTTGGAAACCCTTCGCAGTCGTGGCGGTGAATCAGCAGACCCAGTGCGCCTGTTCCACGAAGCATTAGATAACGTGAAGCCGGCCGTTGAGGTTCGTTCGCGCCGCGTAGGCGGTGCAACTTATCAGGTGCCTGTTGAAGTTCGCGCAGACCGGCGTCAGGCGCTGGCGATCCGTTGGGTGATCGACGCATCGCGTAAGCGTGGTGAGAACACGATGCAAGAACGGTTATCTAATGAATTGTTGGATGCTGTTAATAATCGCGGTTCTGCAGTTAAGAAACGCGAAGATACGCATCGTATGGCTGAAGCGAACAAAGCATTCAGTCATTACCGCTGGTAAGTGTGAGTTTGGGTTAACCTTTTTAACCGAATTCTTGGGTATATGCCAAGTTAACGGAGAGAAACGATGGCAAAGGCTAAATTTGAGCGGAATAAGCCGCACTGTAATATTGGAACCATTGGTCACGTTGACCATGGTAAAACTTCTTTGACTGCTGCGATTACCAAAGTATTGGCAAAAGCAGGTGGTGCAGAGTTTACTGCATACGACATGATTGATAAGGCACCGGAAGAACGTGCTCGTGGTATTACGATTTCAACGGCACACGTTGAATATGAAACCGCAAACCGTCACTATGCACACGTTGACTGTCCAGGCCACGCTGACTATGTTAAAAACATGATCACGGGTGCTGCACAGATGGATGGTGCTATTCTGGTTGTTTCTGCTGCTGATGGCCCAATGCCTCAGACACGTGAACACATCCTGCTTGCTCGTCAGGTTGGTGTGCCTGCATTGGTTGTCTTTTTGAACAAATGTGACCAGGTTGATGATCCTGAACTTTTGGAACTCGTTGAAATGGAAGTCAGAGAATTGCTGTCTTCATACGAATTCCCTGGTGATGAAATTCCCATCATTAAAGGATCAGCTTTGGTAGCACTTGAAGACGGTGATCCAGAACTGGGTGAAAAACGTATTCTTGATCTGATGAATGCTGTTGATGAATACATCCCTCAACCAGAACGTCCTGTTGACCGTCCATTCTTGATGCCAATCGAAGACGTATTCTCAATTTCTGGTCGTGGTACTGTTGTTACTGGCCGTGTTGAACGTGGAACCATTAACGTTGGTGAAGAAGTCGAAATCGTCGGTCTAAATCCAACGGCTAAAACAACAGTTACGGGTGTTGAAATGTTCCGTAAACTGTTGGATCGTGGTGAAGCAGGTGACAATATCGGTGCATTGCTCCGTGGCACGAAGCGTGAAGAAGTTGAACGTGGTCAAGTTCTTGCAAAACCAGGAAGCATTAAACCACATAAGAAATTTAAAGCAGAAGCTTATATTCTTACTAAAGAAGAAGGCGGACGCCATACACCATTCTTTACCAACTATCGTCCACAATTCTATTTCCGTACAACGGACGTAACAGGTGTTGTTCATCTGGCAGAGGGTACCGAAATGGTTATGCCTGGTGATAACGCTACCATGGATGTAGAATTAATCGCTCCAATTGCTATGGATGAAGGTCTACGTTTCGCTATTCGCGAAGGTGGACGTACAGTCGGCGCTGGTGTGGTTGCTAAAATTACTGAATAATTTTAGTTAATTTAGATAAGTGCTCGGCCGTTCCGCGGTCGAGTTCTTTCTGTCATTACAAGTTGGCATACAGCCAAACCAAACAATTTGGATTAGAACTTAATGGATAGCCAAAACATCCGCATTCGCTTAAAAGCTTATGATTATCGCGTGCTTGATAACAGTACGCGTGAAATCGTAAATACAGCGAAGCGTACGGGGGCACAGGTACGGGGTCCTATTCCCTTACCAACGCATATTGAGCGATTCACTGTTAATCGTTCTCCCCATATCGATAAAAAGAGCCGTGAACAGTTCGAAATTAGAACGCACCGGCGTTTGTTAGATATTGTTGAGCCAAACCCGCAGACCGTGGACGCTCTCATGAAACTTGACCTCGCCGCTGGCGTTGATGTCGAGATAAAGCTATAAGGTCCAGACGATGCGTACCGGATTGATCGCAAAAAAGTTGGGCATGACCCGACTGTTTAAAGAGGACGGCACCCATGTGCCGGTAACTGTCTTGCATCTGGATGAGGTGCAAGTTGTTGACACTCGTACACAAGATAAAGATGGCTATACAGCTGTGCAACTTGGTATTGGTAAAGCTAAAGTAAAAAATGTTACAAAGCCTAACCGTGGCCATTTTGCACGTGCTAATGTTGAGCCAAAAAAGAAATTGGTTGAATTCCGTGTTTCTGAAGATGCTTTGCTTGAACTGGGTGCTACTTTATCTGCATCTCATTTTATTGTGGGGCAGAAAGTGGACGTAACAGGAATTAGCAAAGGTAAAGGTTTCGCTGGTGCTATGAAACGGTGGAATTTCCGTGGTTTGGAAGCAACCCATGGTGTTTCAATTAGTCACCGTTCACATGGTTCAACAGGTAACCGTCAGGATCCTGGAAAAACGTTCAAAAACAAGAAAATGGCTGGTCATTTGGGAAGTGAAAGAGTCACCACTCAAAATCTAGAAGTGGCAGCTGTTAATGTTGAACAAAATTTAATTATGATCCGTGGCTCAGTGCCTGGTGCAAAAAATGGTTTCGTTCTCATTCGTGATGCGATCAAAAGAGCCCGTCATGCTGATGCGCCTTATCCGGCAGCGTTGGCAACTGTGGCAGAGAAAGGTTGAGGGTAATGGATATTGAAGTTAAAACCCTCGATAATGGAAGTGCAGGGAATATCAGCCTTCCAGACGAGATATTTGGTGCAGAACCTCGTGCTGATATTATGGCGCGTGTTGTGCATTGGCAGCTTGCTAAACAGCGTGCTGGTACGCATAAAGTCAAGGGGCGTGGTGAAGTTTCAGGAACAACGAAAAAGCCATATCGCCAAAAAGGAACTGGTCATGCCCGTCAGGGTTCATTACGTGGCCCTCAGTTCCGTACAGGTGGTGTTGTTCATGGTCCAGTAGTTCGCGATCATGGTTACAACCTTCCTAAAAAAGTAAGAAGATTAGGTTTAATTTCAGCGCTTTCTCAAAAGCAGGCTGAAGGGAAGCTGGTTATTCTTGAGCAAGCGAATGGTGTTGAGAAAACTGCTGAATTGGCTGCAAAGCTGAAACAACTCGGTTGGAAATCTGCTTTAATAGTTGATGCATTTGTTGATAATAATTTCGGTCGTGCTGTTCAAAACATTCCCAAAATTGATGTTCTGCCAACCGTTGGTGCTAATGTTTATGATATTTTAAATCATGAAGTTTTAGCTATCACACGTGCGGCTGTAGATAGGTTGAAGGAGCGCTTGGTATGACGAATATTCTTTCACTTCGTCGTAAGGCAGAAAAGATGTCTCGTGAAGCGATGTACAATATTATTCGTGCACCGTTGATAACTGAAAAGGCAACTTTCTTGTCTGAAAAAAATCAAGTTGCTTTCAAAGTTGCACCAAATGCAACTAAAAATCAAATTAAGGTGGCTGTTGAAACTTTGTTTGATGTGAAAGTGCTTGGGGTTAATACTCTGGTTTTAAAGGGTAAAACCAAGCGGTTCCGGGGTCGTTTAGGACGGCGTTCCGATGTTAAAAAAGCGTTTGTTCGGCTTGCTGAAGGTCAGTCAATTGATTTGACCACAAAGCTGTCCTAAACGTAAGGTAGGAACAGATGGCATTAAAGCATTTTAAACCTGTTACTCCGAGCTTACGCGGTACGATTCTAATCGACCGTAAAGAGCTTTGGAAAGGAAAGCCTGTTAAAACGCTTACTGAAGGTAAGAATAAAACAGGTGGACGTAATAATAACGGTCGGATTACCTCCCGTTTTATCGGGGGTGGTCATAAACAATCTTATCGTTATATTGATTTCAAACGTCGTAAATTCGATGTTTCAGCAACGGTAGAACGGTTAGAATATGATCCTAACCGCACTGCGTTTATTGCTCTGATTAAATATGAAGATGGTGAGTTAGCTTATATTTTGGCTCCTCAGCGTCTTAAAGTAGGCGATACCGTTATTGCTGGTGAACGTGTTGATGTTCGTCCTGGCAATGCGATGCCTTTATCAGCTATTCCTGTTGGAACGATTATTCATAATATTGAATTAAAACAGGGTGCTGGTGGTAAATTGGTGCGTGCTGCTGGAACTTATGCACAATTAGTTGGTAAAGATGCTGGCTATGCCCAGATCAAATTACAATCTAACGAATTGCGTATTGTTCGGGGTGAATGTATGGCTACCGTAGGTGCTGTATCTAATCCTGATAACATGAACCAACATTTTGGTAAGGCAGGACGTTCACGTTGGATGGGTCGTCGGCCTCATAACCGTGGTGTCGTGATGAACCCAGTTGATCACCCACATGGTGGTGGTGAAGGTCGTACTTCAGGTGGTCGTCATCCTGTGACACCATGGGGCAAGCCTACTAAAGGATATAAAACCAGGGTCAATAAGCGTACGGACAGTCTAATTATCCGTCGTCGGAAGACCGGCAAGTAAGGGGCAAGAGAGATGGCAAGATCCGTCTGGAAAGGCCCGTTTGTAGACGGGTATTTACTAAAAAAAGCTGAGGCCGCACGTGCCTCTGGTCGTAATGAAGTGATCAAAATTTGGTCACGCCGTTCAACCATTTTACCACAATTTGTAGGTTTGGTTTTTGGCGTGTATAATGGTCATAAATTCTTACCGGTACAGGTCAGTGAAAACATGGTCGGTCACAAGTTTGGTGAATTTTCACCGACAAGAACGTTCACTGGTCATGCTTCGGACAAGAAAGTGAAGCGGGGCTGATATGAGCAAAGCAAAACGTCAACGCACACTTGCTGATACAGAAGCACAGGCAATTGGTCGCAATATTAGAACAAGTCCGCGTAAGCTAAATTTAGTTGCTGGTTTAATTCGTAATCAACCTGCTGCTGACGCATTAGCGAAACTGACCTTTTCTAAACGCAGAATTGCTCATCAAGTAAAATCTGTGTTGGAAAGTGCTATTGCAAACGCTGAAAACAACCATCAATTAGATGTTGATCAGTTGGTTGTTACGCGTGCTGAAGTGGGGAAATCTGTTGTAATGCGTCGCTTCCACGCTCGTGGACGCGGTCGTTCAGCACAGATTCAAAAATTCTTTAGTCATTTGAAGATTGTTGTTGCAGAACGTGAAAATAACGAATCTTCCTCTGAACAGAAGGCGGCTTAATCTATGGGTCAAAAAGTTAATCCAATCGGGCTGAGGCTCGGTATTAATCGGACATGGGACAGCCGTTGGTATGCTGATGAAGATTATACGAAACTCTTGTTCGATGATTTCAAACTTCGTGATCACTTGCGTAAAAAACTTGCAAGTGCTGGCATTTCACGTGTCGTAATCGAAAGACCGGCTAAAAAACCTCGTGTTACAATTTATGCTGCACGTCCTGGTGTTGTAATTGGTAAAAAAGGTCAAGATATCGAAAGTTTGCGCAAAGAATTGGCAACGATGGCAAATGCTGAAGTTGCGCTTAATATTGTCGAAATTCGCAAACCTGAAATTGATGCTACATTAGTTGCTGAAAATATTGCACAGCAATTAGAACGTCGTGTTGCTTTTCGTAGAGCAATGAAACGTGCGGTTCAATCAGCTATGCGTTTGGGTGCACAAGGTATTCGTATCAATTGCAGTGGACGTTTAGGTGGAGCAGAAATTGCTCGTGTTGAATGGTATCGTGAAGGTCGCGTGCCACTTCACACATTGCGTGCTGATATTGATTATGGGGTGGCTGCTGCACACACGACATATGGTAAATGTGGTGTAAAAGTTTGGATCTTTAAAGGCGATATCATGGCTCATGATCCATTAGCCCAAGATCGTCGTGCAACAGAACAAGCACCACAACGGTAATTGATTATTTGTAGCAGAATGGTTAAAAGAAAACCATTACAACGCATGAGGATATTAAATAATGCTTTCTCCCCGGCGGACTAAGTTCCGCAAAGCTCATAAAGGCCGTATCCACGGACTGGCAAAGGGCGGCACGGAGTTGAACTTTGGAACCTATGGTCTGAAGGCTCTGGAACCGGAAAGAATAACTGCCCGTCAGATTGAGGCTTCACGTCGTGCAATTACCCGTGCTATGAAGCGTATGGGTCGTGTTTGGATACGTATTTTTCCTGACGTGCCTGTTTCATCTAAACCAGCCGAAGTTCGTATGGGATCTGGTAAAGGGTCTCCAGAATTCTGGGTGGCACGTGTAAAACCTGGACGTATCTTATTTGAAATTGAAGGGGTCCCTCCAGAATTAGCACGTGAAGCTTTAGTTCTTGGGGCAGCGAAATTGCCGATAAAGACAAAATTTGTGACTCGTATTGGAGAGGCCTAAGTAATGGCAAAGGCAAACAAGCCGGCCGATCTGCGTGCCAAAACCGAAGATGAATTAAAATCTCTTTTGCTTGACCTCAAGAGAGAACAATTCAATCTCCGTTTTCAGCGGGCGACTGGTCAAAATGAAGGTGTCAATCGTATAGGTGTAATTCGTCGCGATATTGCACGGATTAAAACGATTATGACAGAATTACAAAAGAAAACCGTGGAAGCTGCTGCTTCCACCGGCAAGTCCTAAGGAGTTAATGGGCGATGCCAAGGCGTGTTCTAACTGGACGGGTTACAAGCGATAAAATGGACAAGACGGTAACGGTTCTTGTCGTTCGTCGTGTTATGCATCCGTTGTATAAGAAGTTCATTCGGCGTTCTAAAAAATATGCAGCGCATGATGAATTAAATGAATGTAAAATTGGAGATATGGTTCGCATTATTGAATCGCCTCCAATTTCTAAAAGAAAAACTTGGGTGGTTTTGACTCGGAATGGTTCGCCGTTGAGCGGACAAACAAGTCAACCATCGAATGTTGAAGTATAAGGGGGACTAAGAAATGATCCATCCCGAGACCAACCTGACTGTTGCCGATAATTCCGGTGCAAAAGAGGTGCAGTGCATTAAAGTACTGGGCGGTTCAAAACGGAAGACTGCTTCGGTCGGCGACGTGATCGTCGTTTCTGTTAAAGAGGCAATTCCTCGTGGCAGAGTAAAAAAAGGTGATGTACATCAGGCAGTAATCGTACGGACAAGCTATCCTGTACGGCGTCCAGATGGTACATGCATTCGGTTTGATAAAAATGCGGCCGTGTTGATTAATAAACAGAATGAACCGATCGGAACGCGTATTTTTGGGCCTGTTGTAAGAGAATTGCGTGCACGTCACTTTATGAAAATTATCTCTTTGGCTCCGGAGGTTCTTTAATGGCTGCTCGGATAAAAAAAGGCGATCAAGTTGTCGTTATTGCCGGATCATCTAAAGGCAAACAAGGTGAAGTCTTAACTGTATTACCTCGTGAAGAACGAGCAATCGTTCGTGGGGTAGCCGTTGCAAAAAGACATAAAAAGCCTACACGTATGGGTGATCCTGGTGGAATTATTGAACAGGAAAAACCTGTACATCTTTCTAATCTAAAGCTGATTGATCCCAAAACAAGTAAACCAACGCGTGTTGGATTTCGTGTTCTAGAAGATGGGCGTAAAGTACGCGTTGCCAAAACTACAAACGAAGTGATCGAAAGCTGAGGAGTGGGAGATGTCAGATAATACACAAGCCCGTCCAGAACCACGGCTGTATCAACGATACAGAAATGAATTGCGTAAAGCATTACGTGAGCAGTTTCATTATAAAAATGATATGCAAATTCCACGCTTGGAAAAAATTGTTTTGAATATGGGCGTGGGTGAAGCTGCTGGTGATCAAAAGAAGCTGGATAGCGCTGTTGAAGAAATGACCTTGATTGCAGGTCAAAAAGCCGTTAAAACACTTTCAAAGAAAGCTATTGCCGGTTTTAAAATTCGTGCTGGTTTACCTATTGGTTGTAAAGTAACGTTGCGTCGTTACCAAATGTATGAATTTTTGGATCGCTTAATTACAATTGCTTTGCCACGTGTTCGTGATTTTCGCGGACTGCTTGCTAATAAAGGGTTTGATGGTCGTGGTAATTTTGCAATGGGGTTAAAGGAACAAATTGTTTTTCCAGAAATCGTCTATGATAAAGTAGATGAAGTTCGTGGAATGGACATTATATTTGTTACCAGTGCAAAAACCGATGAAGAAGCAAAAGCGTTACTTAAGGCTTTTGACTTACCATTTGCTGGCTAATAGCCTATTTCTTCGTTGTGGAATCTTTAATTAGATCCTGCTTATAAGTTTTTTTGGAAAACCGTCGAGTAAGCTTGACAGGTTCCGGAGGGTAAAAATAAAGCATGGCTAAAACTTCTGCCATCTACCGTAATGCCAAACGTGCACGTATGGCCGAACGGGATAAGGCCAAACGAATTGCATTAAAAAATATTGTTATGGATAGAAATCTTCCTGTTGAAGATCGTTTTGATGCATCGTTGAAATTGGCAAAACTTCCACGTAATAGCTCACGTGTGAGAGTGCGTCTTCGTTGTAAATTAACCGGACGTTCTCGCGGTAATTATCGTAAATTTGAACTATGCCGTATTGCATTACGCGAGTTAGCATCTACTGGGCAAATTCCCGGTATGGTTAAATCGAGCTGGTGAGGAACAATTAGATGTCACTTTCTGATCCTTTGGGTGATATGCTCACCCGTATTCGCAATGCACAGCGTGCAAATCATACATCATGTGTTTCCCCGGCATCAAATCTCCGTATTAATGTTCTTGAGGCATTAAAACGTGAAGGTTATATTCGTGGATATACGAAAGAAGAATTGCGGAAAGGCGTTTCACAGCTGCGTATTGAATTGAAATATACAGATGGAGAACCGGTTATTAGAGAAATTCATAGAGTTTCTAAACCAGGACGCCGCGTTTATTCAAAAATTAAGGAATTGCCCCGGGTTTATGCAGGATTAGGTGTTTCTATCCTATCTACACCCCGTGGTGTTTTATCTGATATAGAGGCTCGTGCTGTCAATGTTGGCGGTGAAGTTCTCTGTCGTGTATTTTAAGGGAAAGATTGAATGTCACGTATAGGCAAAAATCCCGTGCAAATACCGCAGGGAGTTCAAGTTTCGATTGCTGATGGTATTTTAACGGCTCAGGGTAAGTTGGGAAAGATTTCGCTCCCATTATCTGAACATGTAGAAACAACGGTTGAAGATAACCAGGTTGTTGTTAAACCTAAAAGTCAAGCTGTTGCATCCAGAACGATGTGGGGAACCACAAGAGCTTTGGTCGCAAACATGGTTCAAGGTGTTTCAACAGGGTTTTCGAAAACACTGGAAATAACAGGAACTGGGTTCCGTGCATCTGTTCAGGGATCTAATCTTGTTATAAATCTTGGTTTTTCTCATGATGTTGTTTATCCTATTCCTTCAGATGTAAAGATCACAACACCACGCCCTACGGCAATTACGGTAGAAGGTGTTAGTAAACAACGTGTTGGACAAGTAGCTTTGGATATTCGTAGTTTCCGGCCGCCTGAACCTTATAAAGGAAAAGGTGTACGCTATGATAACGAAACGATTCGTCGTAAAGAAGGCAAGAAGAAATAATGAACACGCAACATGAAATGCAAGCGCGCCGGCGTAAGCGGTTGCGCTATCAAATCCGCAAAAAAGGTGGTGGACGTCCACGTTTATCCGTTTTTCGGTCCAGCAAAAATATTTATGCGCAAGTCATTGATGACGTTGCTGGAAGAACGTTGGTCGCAGCATCTAGCTTAGATAAATCTCTTGCTGAAATATTGAAAACGGGTGCTGATATCGAAGCTGCTCGTGCGGTTGGCAAACTTGTCGCTGAACGTGCAAAGTCCGCCGGGTTGTCACAGGTCGTATTTGATCGTGGCTCCTATCTGTATCATGGGCGTGTGAAAGCGCTGGCAGAGGCTGCCCGTGAGGGCGGTCTGTCCTTCTAAGGGAGATCACGAATAAATGGCACGTGAAGCTAAAGAAGGCGGTCGCGGAGGTCGCGATCGTGAAAATGACGATCTGATTGACAAATTGGTTTCTATCAACCGTGTTGCTAAAGTGGTTAAAGGTGGTAGACGTTTTGCCTTTGCTGCTTTGGTTGTAGTTGGTGATCAACGTGGACGGGTTGGATACGGTTCTGGTAAAGCTCGGGAAGTTCCTGAAGCAATTCGCAAAGCTACAGAACAAGCGAAGAAATCCATGATTCGTGTTCCTATGAAAGAAGGTAGAACATTGCATCATGATGTCCATGGACATTTTGGTGCTGGTAAAGTTGTTTTACGTTCGGCAGATTCCGGAACAGGTATCATTGCGGGTGGTCCAATGCGCGCCGTATTTGAAAGTTTGGGAATTAACGACGTTGTTGCGAAATCGATTGGCACGCGTAATCCGCATAACATGGTAAAAGCAACTTTTGACGCTCTTAGCCGTTGTGCAAGTCCGCGCGTTGTTGCAAATCGTCGTGGTAAGAAAGTTTCTGAAATTTTGGGTCGCCGTGATACAGCTCATGCAAATAATACGGAGGCTGTGAATGGCTAATTCATCTACAGGGAAACTCAAAGTAACTCAGATTGCTTCTGCAATTGGTCGTAAGAAAGATCAAAAACAGACGCTTACTGGATTAGGACTTAATCGAATTGGGGCGACTCGTGAATTGCAGGATACTCCTGCTATTCGTGGGATGATCTATAAGATACGCCACCTGCTTAAGGTGGAGGGGTAAAATGAATTTAAACGAACTCCGCGATAATGTCGGTGCACGTTATCGTAAAAAACGCTTAGGTCGTGGTATTGGGTCGGGTAAAGGCAAAACATCTGGTAAAGGTGTTAAAGGTCAATTGGCACGGTCTGGTGTTGCGATTAATGGGTTTGAAGGTGGGCAATTACCGATTTATCGTCGTTTGCCTAAAAGAGGGTTTAAGAACATTTTCCGTAAGGAATATGCCGAAATTACTCTTGAAACGCTTTCAAAAGCAATTGAAAATGGCAAGATTTCTTCATCTTCCGTTATCGATCAAGAAGCTCTGCGTGCAGCAAAGATGATTAAAGGACACAAATATGCAGGGATTCGTCTTCTTGCACAAGGTGAAGTGAAAACAGCTTTGAATATTGTCGTCGCTGGAGCTTCTGTAGCTGCGGTTGAAGCTGTAAAAAAGGCTGGTGGATCTGTAACCATACTTAATCCTGTCAGGGATGCTTCTGCAGATGCCTAATCTTAGGGAGGTAGTATCGTCGTAATTTATTTGATTAATTAAGTTTGTAATTACGATACTACTTAAAGCGTTTAGGTCTTAAAATTACAGCGTCCCGTACAATATTGCGGTGACGCTGTTTTTGCGAAAGGATAAGCATATGGCCTCAATGGCCGAACGATTGGCAGCTTCAGTTAATGTCAGCGCCTTTTCCAAAGCGACTGAATTGAAAAAGCGTATCTGGTTTACATTAGGCGTTCTTATTGTTTACCGTTTGGGAACTTATATACCGGTTCCTGGTATCGATGCGACAGGGATGGCGCAACTTTTAGCGCGTCACCAGGGAGGCATCCTGGGCATGTTTGATATGTTCAGTGGTGGTTCTTTAGGTCGTATGACAATTTTTGCCTTAAATATCATGCCTTATATTAGTGCATCGATTATTATCCAATTGATGTCACATGCGCTTCCTTCTCTTGAAGCTTTGAAAAAAGAAGGTGAGCAAGGGCGCAAAAAGCTGAATCAATATACGCGATATCTGACCGTATTTATTGCGATGATTCAAGCTTATGGCATTGCTATAGGATTAGAAAATATGACGGGGAATGGTGGCGTTACGGCAGTCATTAACCCTGGAGTCTTTTTCATTTTATCCTGTGTGATCACCTTAGTTGGTGGCACTATGTTTTTAATGTGGTTAGGAGAGCAAATTACTTCACGAGGCGTGGGTAATGGGATCTCATTAATCATTTTTGCAGGTATCGTCGCTAATTTACCGCACGCTTTGGCCAGCTTGTTTCAGCTGAGCTATACAGGAGCGCTTTCACCCGCTTTTGTTCTTTTATTTCTTGTTTTAGCTGGTGCGACTATTGCTTTTATTGTGTTTATGGAACAGGCACAGCGTAAAGTAATTATTCAATATCCTAAGCGTCAGGTTGGACAACGGCAATATGGTGGAGAATCTACACATATGCCGTTAAAGGTTAATACGGCCGGTGTAATTCCACCGATTTTTGCATCGTCAGTATTATTAATCCCCGTCACGATTGCTGGATTTCTAAATAGTGAATCAACCCCAAAATGGTTAGCATTTTTAGGTCAGGAATTTGGTCAAGGGCGAGCATTATATATGGTTTTTTATGCCGCTATGATCGTTTTCTTTTCTTATTTTTATGCCGCGGTGACATTCAATCCTCAAGAAACTGCAGATAATTTAAGAAAACAAGGGGGGTTTATTCCGGGTATACGCCCTGGTGCAAATACAGCAGTCTATTTTGATCGGATTCTTACACGCTTAACAACTATTGGTGCAGCTTATATGGTTGTAGTGTGTTTAATTCCTCAAATATTGATTAGTCATTATAATGTTCCTTTTTATTTCGGGGGAACAAGTTTAATCATTATTGTGTCTGTTACGATAGATACAGTAACGCAAGTACAATCGCATTTAGTAGCACATCAATATCAAGGGCTGCTTCGTAAATCTCGTGGTAGTAAGGTGAAAAAACGGTGAATATAATTTTCTTAGGTCCCCCAGGCGCTGGAAAAGGAACACAATCGCAGCGTCTTGCAAAGAAATATGGGATAGCTCCGATCTCAACGGGAGACATGCTTCGTGCAGAAGTTAAAGCGAATAGTGAGATCGGAAAACAAGCGCAAGAAATTATGAATGCTGGACAATTGGTTCCTGACAGTTTAATGGTTTCTATGATACAAAAACGCGTCAAGGCCGATGATTGTAAGAATGGGTTTATTCTAGACGGTTTTCCAAGAAATTTGGAGCAAGCAAAAGCGTTAGATAAAATGTTTTCTGAGCAGAATCTAACACTGAATGTCGTTTTGTCGCTTAAAGTCGACGAATCCGCTTTAGCCGATCGAATTGCTGGAAGATTCAGCTGTGCTCAATGTGGTGCAAGTTATAATAAATATTTTAACAAGCCTAAACATGAAGGTGAGTGCGATTCTTGTGGGTCTCATGAATTTATTCATCGTAAAGATGATAATAGGGAAACCGTTTTGGCTCGTTTGGAAACTTATAGAAACCAAACTGCGCCATTATTACCATACTATGAGAAAAAAAATTGTCTTTTTATCATAGATGGTACAAAAGATATCAATGAAGTTGGTCAAGAGATTGACGAAGTGCTAAAAAAAATTAGAATACAGCAGGGTTAAAAAATATTATTTAAACATTATCTTGACTCTAAACACGGATTGTATATTATCCGCACCTTTAGGCAAGGTAGTTTTTTGCTGTAAAGCTAACGTTTTATAGAATTTGTTAGTTTAAAGGATGTCGTTCCTTTAAAAGTAGCATCGAGTTTTAAAAATATAAGCCTGATTTCAGGTCAGTGAGGAGTAACAGGCGTGGCGCGTATTGCCGGCGTAAACATCCCGACAAATAAACGGGTAACAATAGGTCTGCGTTACATATACGGCATTGGACCGACAAAAGCGCAGGAAATCTGTAATAAACTTTCTATTCCAGATGAACGCAGAGTTAACGAACTTTCAGATGACGAAATTCTGAAAATTCGTGAATTAATTGATAGCGAATACCATCAGGTAGAAGGTGATCTTCGTCGTGATATAGCGATGAATATTAAGCGTTTGATGGATTTGGGATGTTATCGGGGTTTACGTCACCGCCGTGGTTTGCCTGTGCGTGGACAAAGAACTCATACCAATGCGCGTACACGCAAAGGTAAGGCCGTAGCTATTGCGGGTAAGAAAAAGGTAACACGTTAATCCTTTACGATTAAGTTTATGTTTTTTTGCTAAACGAACAGGATAAGTAAATCATGGCGAAACCCGCCGCACAGCGTCTTCGAAAGAAAGAACGCAAAAATATTATTTCTGGCGTAGCACATGTTTTGTCTACGTTTAATAACACTATGATTACGATTTCAGATGCTCAGGGTAATGCTATTTCCTGGTCTTCTGCTGGAGCTCAAGGATTTAAAGGTTCCCGTAAATCTACGCCTTATGCTGCACAGGTTGCTGCTGAAGACGCAGGTCGTAAAGCTCGTGAACATGGAATGGAAACGCTTGAAATCGAAGTTTCGGGTCCTGGATCTGGTCGGGAAAGTGCATTGCGTGCTTTGCAGGCTGTTGGATTCTCCGTTACTTCTATTCGGGATACTACGCCCATTCCGCATAATGGATGTCGACCACGTAAACGTCGTCGCGTCTAATTGATTATTATCCTCTCTTCTAAACGAATAGAGGGGAATTTTAGAGAATAATCCTGGTTTATTTTAAATCAGGGTTTTATCGCCTTTATGGTAATTTCTTTTTTGAAAGGCCACCACCTTGGTCCTCCAGAAAAACTGGCAATCTCTTATTAAGCCGGAGAAGCTGGAAGTCGAACCGGGCTCGGCGTCATCTCATGTGGCGACCGTGGTGGCGGAGCCACTTGAACGTGGCTTCGGCATGACGCTCGGTAATGCGCTCCGGCGGGTTCTTCTTTCTTCTCTTCAAGGGGCTGCTGTCACAGCAGTTCAGATTGATGGTGTCTTACATGAATTTTCATCAGTGAATGGGGTTCGTGAAGATGTTACAGATATTGTCTTGAATGTAAAACAATTGGCACTTCGTATGCATAGCGAAGGACCAAAACGTATGATTCTATCTGCTGTTGGGCCTGGTGAGGTTACTGCAGGTCAGATACAGACCGGTCATGATATCGAAATCATGAATCCTGATCTCGTGATTTGTACTCTTGATGATGGAGTCAAATTGGGGATGGAATTTACGGTTAATATGGGAAAAGGTTATGTTCCTGCTGCAGCTAACCGTCAGGAAGATTCACCAATTGGAATGATTCCCGTTGATGCCATTTATTCTCCTGTACGTCGTGTCTCTTATAAAGTTGAGCCAACACGCGTAGGACAGGTTACAGATTACGATAAATTATT
The DNA here is from genome assembly GCA_945266285.1 of uncultured Commensalibacter sp. Classification (GTDB taxonomy): domain Bacteria; phylum Pseudomonadota; class Alphaproteobacteria; order Acetobacterales; family Acetobacteraceae; genus Commensalibacter. The sequence continues at coordinate 422,510 of CALYOP010000001.1, read as the reverse complement.
GTTGACGTTGGAAACTGATGGTTCGGTAACACCGGAAAATGCGGTTGCACTTGCTGCACGTATTTTGCAAGATCAGTTACAACTCTTCATTAACTTTGAAGAACCTAAACCGGTTGCAACGGAAGAACCTCAGGAAGATCTGCCCTTTAATCGCAATCTTCTGCGTAAAGTTGATGAGCTTGAATTGTCTGTTCGTAGTGCAAATTGCTTGAAAAATGACAATATAGTTTATATCGGTGATTTAGTTCAGAGAACTGAGCAGGAAATGTTGCGTACTCCTAATTTCGGGCGGAAATCGCTCAATGAAATTAAAGAAGTGCTTTCTTCAATGGGCTTATCATTGGGAATGAACGTACCGGCTTGGCCACCTGAAAATATCGAGGAATTGGCAAAGCGGTTGGATGAGCTTTTCTAAGCTCCTGAACTGATAATTATAGGGAAAATATTATGCGTCACGGTATAGCTGGCCGGAAGCTTGGTGTAACAACATCGCATCGTCGCGCCATGTTTCGTAATATGGCAGTAGCATTAATCAAACACGAACAGATTACGACAACCTTACCAAAGGCGAAGGAACTTCGTCCAGTTGTAGAAAAACTGGTTACCTTAGGAAAAAAGGGTACCTTACATACACGTAGACAAGCTTATGCAATGTTACGTGATGATACGATTGTTACAAAACTTTTTACGGCAATTGCGGATCGTTATAAAGGTCGTCAAGGCGGTTATCTTCGTATTCTTAAAGCAGGAATACGTTACGGGGATGCTGCTGATATGGCTATTATTGAATTTGTAGAACGTGATGTTAATGCACGTGGTCAAGATAGTGACCCAAAACCTGAACAACAGGTTGAAGAAGATATGGCTGCATAACAATTTCTTAAAGATTGTTATAAGAAAAGGAGACAAAATGATTGTCTCCTTTTTTTTATTTATTAATAAATCACGTTTTAAAATGTTGTTTTTATAACCAAACAAGAATGAAGAAAATAGAATTCTTGTAAAGAAGATTCATTAATATTTTGCAAATTAAATGATCATGTATTTTTCATCAAAATATATTATCCTTTAATGTTTGATTAACCCGTTTCGTAATAGAGTATTGCCTTCCTATATTGGATTTCTAACAAACTGATTTACACAAAGAAAATGACATTAAGAAATAATGCTTCAATTTTAGTAAAATAAATTTCGTTACCGAATATGATAGAAGCATTATTAATTTTCATTTGAATGGAATAGTTACGCAAATATTAAAATTCTAACTTTTATAACACCGATTGTCCTAATGTTTTTCTGATTATTATATGAGATAATAAAATCCATATTTTTATAACCATGCAAGCTAATTATGATCTTTCTGAATAAAGGACGGAACAAAAGGTAGATTAGTTTGTAGTGAATGTTTGCTTGGCAAACGATCACGATTCCATCCGCCACCAAGATTTTGTATCAATAACACACTATCGATGATACGTTGTTGTTGTATTCCTAACGCTGTTTGTTGATTATTTAAAGAAGTGACTTCGGCTGTTACTACTGTAGTGTAATCTTCTGTTCCAGCAAGAAATTGGTTATATGCAACAGTTACGGTTTGATTGGAAAATTCAACGGCTTGTTGTTGCTGAATTGCTTGCTGTTCTAAAATTCTTAAGTTTGAAAGTTGGTCTTCCGTACTTTGCAAAGCACTTAAAACGGTTTGTCGGTATTTGGCAACCGCTTGATCATACATTGCTTCTGCAGCACGTAGAGAAGCCGTTCTTGCACCTCCGTCAAATAAGTTTTCAGATGCTGCAGCACCTAAAGACCAAACACGATTAGCAACATTTACTAAACTCCCAACGGGATCGCCACTGTAACCTAAATTAGCACTGAGCGTTATATCGGGAAAGAATGCGGCAAGCGCTGCGCCAATTTGAGCATTATAGGTTTCCATCTCGCGCTCAGCCGAAGCAATATCAGGTCTCCTTTGCAATAAAGTAGCCGGTACTGTTGCAGGAATTGGGGGTATTGTAAAAGGAAGTTTTCCTTTGGGAATATCGACATCTGCAGGCGGCTTGCCCATTAATACAGCAATAGCATGTTCATATTGTGCACGGGCAATTCCAGTTTGTACTAATAATGCTTTTGTTTGTTGGAGTTGGGTCTGAGCTTGTAATAAAGCCGTAGGGTTAATGATCCCTGCATTATATTGATTTTGGGTAACTTGAAGGGATTGTTGATAAAAATCAGCATTTTTTTGTAATAGGTCTTCAAGAGAATCTTGATAACGCAGATTGAAATAAGCTTGTGCTAGCTCACTTTGGTAAGAAAGGCGTGCATTTGCCAAATCTGCAGCACTTGCTTGCGCAGAAGCAACCTGGCTTTCAACATTACGACGAATTTTACCCCATAAATCCACATCCCAACTTGCTGCAGTAGAAAGCGTGTAGGTATTTTTAGTAGCACCCCCGAAATTATTAATATTACCGCCGGCAGTGTTTAATGTGCTACCACCTTTACCTTCGCGATTAAATTGAGTACCCATTGAAAGGCCGGGGAATAAGCCGGCACGTGTTTGGTTTATCAAAGCACGTGCGTACCGGTAATTAGCTTCAGCAATTTTTAAATTTTGGTTTGAAATATCAACTTGCTCTTCTAATTGATTGAGCAAAGGGTCATTATAAATTGTCCACCATTCTTGTTTATCAAGTGCTGCAAGACTTGAATCAGCTTTTTGCCATCCTGGTAACGGTTTAAGTTCTTTAAAACGTGGAGAGATAATGGCTGAGGGAACATGATAATTGGGCCCCACCATGCAGGCTGTCATTGACAGTAAAGATAACCCAGCCAAGAAAGAACGATATAAATATTTGTTATTATTTTTAAAAATTGGAAGATTTAGCACGTGAAGTTTCTTTGCTTTTAAAAAATTTAGAATTCCACCAAGAACGGAATTTATCGATATAAAGATACATCACTGGTGTGGTGTAAAGCGTTAAGGCTTGGCTCATAATCATGCCGCCAACAATTGCGATTCCTAATGGTCGTCGTATTTCATTACCATATCCCGAAGTAACAATCAGAGGAACAGCACCCATTGCTGCAGCGATAGAGGTCATCATAATGGGTCTAAATCGTAATTTACATGCCAGAAGAATAGATTCTTCTGCTTTCATGTTATCAATACGTTCAGCGTTTATTGCAAAATCAATCATTAAAATTGCATTCTTTTTTACAATCCCAATAAGAAGGATGATCCCGATCATAGCAACAAGAGAAAATTCTTGCCCAAACAGATTCAGAGCAATTAAGGCACCGACACCAGCTGAGGGTAATGTTGAAAGAATAGTTATAGGATGGGCATAACTTTCATAAAGAATTCCTAAAGTGATATAAACAGCAGCAATGGCGCCAAGAATAATTAGAATTTCATTATTGTTGTTTTCTAGAAACTGCGCAGCATTTCCAGCGAAAAAACCAGAAATATTTTTTGGAAGATGGATATTGGCGGTTTCTGATTTGATTAAATGGACGGCATCGCTCAAAGATTTGTTTTTAGCAAGGTTAAAAGAAAGCGTTGCTGCAACAAATTGACCTTGATGATTAACCGTTAATGCAGTCAGCGCAGGCGTTTTTCGCGTAACAACCGAAAGTGGTACCATCGTTTCACTATCCGTTGAAACAGCCGAACCATTTGATGCTCCATTCCCACCTGCCAGACTATTGGCAATTTGGTTGCGAAAATTCTGTTGGCTGATCTGATCGGCTTCATTCAAATGAGGTTGCTGTACCTTAATTGTATTGGATATCGTTCCGCCTCCTGCTGATCCACCTGCAACACTGACCCACATTTGTTTCAGGGTATTAGGATTATTCCAGAACCGAGGAGCAACTTCCATAATTACCCGGTATTGATTAAGGGGATTATAGATAACAGAAGCAGCACGCTGTCCAAAGGCATCATAAAGGGTATTTGCTATTAATTGTGGGGTGATTAAAACTCTGGCTGCGGTATCGCGTAAAATATCAATATTCATTGCTTCACCGCCTTGCTGCACGTCAGAAGAGACATCGGTTATAATGTCATGATGTTTCTGTAACGCCAAAACAAGTTTAGGCATCCATTTATATAGTTCTTCTGCTGAATCACCTTGAAGGGTATATTGATATAATGCATTACTCGATCTACCGCTGGATAAAATAGCTCCAGGTGAATACATATAAAATCGCGCACCAACCATATTGCTTAAACGTTTACTAAGGCGTGCGATGGTGGTTTGCATACTATCTTTGCGATCTTTTTTACTGATAAGCTTCACAAAAATTGAACTTTGATTGACTGCACGGCCCCCTGTAAAAGCGCTAACATATTCCACATCTTTATCTGCAAGAAGTGCGTTTTGGGCTTCTATAAGTTTTTCTTTCATTCGCTGAAATGAAATCGATTGATCACCTTGTAATCGACAAATGAGTAACCCAGTATCTTCATTTGGGAAAAACCCTTTTGGCATTTCAATAAATAAGAATACCATCAGGATAATTGTCGCTGGTAAGGATAGGGCAACGAGTAAGCGGTAACGTAATGCTAGATATAAAGATTTCTGATAGAATTCGCTTAATTGCTGTAAATTCCGTTCACAAAAATTAATGCACAAATTTAATCGTTTAAATCGTGATTCGGTTTTAGGTTTACGATGACGATGTTTGAGCATATATGCACACATCATAGGCGTTAACGTTAGCGATAAAACCAATGATGTGAGTAAGGTAATCGTCAATGTCATGGCAAATTCATGAAATAGCCGCCCAATGATCCCACCTAGCAATAAAATAGGCAAAAATATTGCAATCAGAGAAATCGTAATTGATATTACGGTAAAAGAAACTTCTTTTGCCCCATAAAGGGCGGCTTGTTTTGGCGACATGCCAGCTTCAATATGACGGCTGATATTTTCAAGAACCACAATGGCATCGTCTACAACAAACCCCGTAGAAATTGTCAGTGCAATCAGTGAAAAATTATCAAGAGAATATCCTAAAAGATGCATAAACCCAAAGGTGGCAATAATCGAAGTCGGAACCACAATGCTGGGTATTAAGACCGAGCGAAGATCATGCAAAAATACAAGAACCACAAAGATAACTAAAATAACCGATATAATAAGTGTTAGTTGTGTATCCGCCAAAGAGGCACGGATAGGCAAAGAACGATCTATGCATACATTTATGTTAATATCGGGAGGTAAGGCGTTGCTTATTTGTGGTATGCGTGCATGAATTGCATTGGTCGTGTCAATAATATTAGCATTGGCTTGCGGAAAAATTACCATGATGATTGCAGGTTCCTTATTGAAGAAACCTATGTTGCGGACGTCTTCGACGCTATCTCTGATTTCTGCAACATCATTCAGCCTTACAGGTGAATTATTACGATAGGCTACGATTAAATCTTTATAATCCTGTGCCGATGTAACCTGATCATTTGTGGCAAGTTGATAGCGTTTTTCCCCTTCATCAATAAAGCCTTTTGGAGTATGTGCATTGGCGGAAGCTAATGCAGCACGAATATCTTCAAAACCAATTCCATATTTGAATAATGGAAGCGGATTAAGTTCAACACGAATAGCAGGTAGCGAACTGCCACCTATATCGACTTCACCAACACCCTTAACGGCTGCTAAACGCTGTTGTACGACGTTAGTAGCATAATCGTAAAGTTGGGATAAGGTACGCGTTTTTGAAGTAACCGCTAACACGATAATCGGTGTGCTTGCTGGATTGGCTTTAAAATAGGTTGGATTAGTGCGTAGTGAGCTTGGTAAATCAGCTCTAGCAGCTTGTAGGGCAGCTTCCACATCGCGCGCAGCACTATTAACATCACGGGACAGGTCAAATTGTAAAATAATGCGAACCTGATTTTGTGTTGATTGTGACGTCATTTCGGTTGTGCCAGGAATTTGTCCTAAATGACGTTCAAGAGGTGCTGCAACGGAACTTGCAATTTCCTGAGGTGTGCCACCGGGTTGTTGTGCACGAACAATAATAACCGGGAAATCAACATTTGGGAGTTCCGCAACGGGTAACATTATATAGCCGAGTATGCCCCCCAAAACCAAAGCAATACTAAGCAAAATAGTAGCGACTGGGCGTTGAATAAATATACGGGGTATATTCATTACCGTGTTGTCCCTACCGTATGGTTTTTACGATAATCTGATGAAAAATTTCGCCCCCATGAGCTGAGCTTTTCCATGTAGAGATAGATTACCGGTGTTGTAAATAACGTTAATAGTTGGCTGGCAAATAAACCCCAAAAGATGGCAACACCTAAAGGATGACGTAATTCAAATCCTGTACCTGTCCCCAACATCATTGGCAAAGCTGCAAACATAGCAGCAAGCGTGGTCATTAAAATTGGTCGAAAACGAAGTAAGGCTGCCTGACGAATAGCTTCTGTTGGGCTTTTATGTTCTTTTCTTTCAGCTTCAAGGGCAAAGTCAATCATCATGATTGCGTTCTTTTTTACGATTCCAATCAATAGGACAATCGCAATAATCCCCATAACATCTAGTACACTACCATCCAGCCATAATGCAATTAAAGCACCAATCGCAGCAGAAGGTAAGGTCGATAAAATGGTAATAGGGTGAATAAAACTTTCATATAAAATGCCAAGAACGATATAAACAGCAACGATCGCTGCAATTACTAAAAATAATTCATTGCCTAGACTAGATTGGAATGCCGCTGCTGATCCTTGAAAATCGGTAACAAAACTATTGGGTAAGTTTATTTCCTTTTCAACGCGTAAAATAGCATTGGTAGCATTTCCCAATGAATATCCCTTTGTGACATTGAATGAAATCGTAGTGGCAGGGAACTGACCATAACGCGTTAATAATAAAGGTGCCGTTCCATGCTCTATGCGGACAACGCTTGATAATGGTACTAACCCGCTGGTTGGTTTGCGGGAAGGACCACTAGCACTTTCGCTTGAATTTCCATTGATCCCAGGCAGATAAAGTTGATGAAGGGAAGAAAGTTGTTTCTGTAATTTAGGGTCAGCTTCCAGAATGATACGATATTGATTGGATTGTGTATAAACGGTTGAAATCTGTCTTTGGCCAAAGGAATCATAAAGTACGTTATCAATCGTTTGTGGTGTAATCGAATAACGCGCACCCGTTGTCCGATCAAGAATGACATTGGCAACTAATCCTTTGGATTGGAGATCAGAGGTAACATCTGATAAGGCGGGTTCATGGCTTAGTTTTTCGATCAATAAAGGAACCCATTTTTCCAATTCACTATAGTTGGGGTTTTCGACCAAAAATTGATATTGTGTGGCGCTAACCGATGAATCTAATGTTAAATCCTGAACCGTTTGTAGGAAAAGCTGCGCTCCAATCATCTTTTCTTTGACTTTTCTGGTGATCCGATCAGCAATCTCCTGAGCCGTTTCTGAACGTTTATTCATGCTTTTTAGGTTAATAAGAAAACGTCCTTGATTTAAGGTCGCATTTTGTCCATCAACCCCGATAAAAGAAGAAAGACTTACGACATCTTTGTCTTGTAAAATCAGCTTGGCAAGGGCTTGTTGACGTTGAGCCATGGCATCCAGTGATGAAGATTGGGCCATGACGGATATACCTTGAAGAATACCGGTATCTTGAGAAGGGAAAAATCCTTTTGGAATTAAAAGCGTTAGAAGTGCTGTTAATAACAAGGTACTAATAGCGATAATTAATGTTAATGGTTGATGATTTAAAACAACGCCAAGTGCTTGATCATACTTATGAATGATGTTTTGGATAATGGAATCGATATAAGATTTCTTTTGCTGAGGTTTGATTTCTTTGAGCAGATGGGCACAAAGCATAGGTACTAATGTTAAAGAAACAATAGCCGAAATAATAATCGTAATGGCAAGCGTTACAGCGAATTCATAAAATAATCTTCCAATAACATCGCCCATGAAAAGTAAGGGGATCAATACCGCGATCAAGGAAATCGTCAAAGATATAATTGTAAAGCCGATTTCTTCTGATCCCTTGAGCGCCGCTGCCATACGGTTTTCACCCATTTCAATATAACGGCTAATATTTTCTATCATGACGATAGCATCATCAACAACGAAACCAGTCGCAATGGTCAAAGCCATTAAAGAAAGATTATCAAGAGAGAAATGCATTAAATGCATAACGGCTAGGGTACCAATTAATGATAATGGTACAGAAAGACTGGGAATGATAGTTGCCGGTGCATTTCTAAGAAAAATGAAAATAACCACGACAACCAAAACGATGGATAATAATAATTCTATCTCAACATCTTCAACAGATGCTCTTATTGTAATTGTGCGATCAGTGAGCGGTGTTATCGTAATACCTAAGGGTAGGGATACTTCTAGTTTCGGTAATGCTTTTTTAATGTGATTAACAACCTCAATCACATTAGCACCAGGTTGACGCTGCACGTTAAGTATCAATGCCGGCGTTTCGTTAGACCATGCTAAAAGCTGTGAGTTTTCGGCTCCCTGAACAATAGTAGCGACATCGCGTAGGCGAATAGGACCATTGTTTTTATAGGCAATGACCTGATTTAAAAGCGTATCAATAGATAGAATTTGTCCATTAACTTGTAAGGTAATAGCGCGTTCTGGACCATCGAATGTACCAGTTGGTGAGTTGACATTGACATTACCAATTGTGGTACGAATACTATCGACGTCGATACCATAGGAAGTAAGTTTAGGAACATTCAGTTGAACACGAATGGCTTTACGCTGACCACCAGAAACAGTTACTAAACCTACCCCAGAAATTTGGCTAAGTTTAGCTGCTAGACGCGTATCAATATAATCCTCAACATCGGTTAATGGCAGTGTTTTCGATGAAATTCCTAATGTAAGGATAGGTGTGTCGGCAGGATTGATTTTTGCATAAGTTGGTGGTGTAGGTAGATCAGAAGGTAATAGGGAGTTAGCCTGATTAAGTGCTTCTTGTACGTCCTGAGAAGCAATATCCATCGGGGTTGATAAGTTGAATTTCAAAGTGATTACTGAGGCCCCACCCGAAGACTGGGACACCATCTGATCAAGGCCTGCAATTTGTCCTAATTGCGTTTCTAAAGGTGCTGTTACCGAAGTCATCATGACTTCTGGGCTGGCACCAGGATAAAAGGTTTTAACGACAATAGTTGGGTAATCGACTTCAGGTAGGGCAGAGATTGGTAAAAAACGATAACCCAACACCCCCATAAGCAGAATGGCCAACATTAAAAGTGTAGTGGCTACCGGACGCAGAATAAACAGGCGTGAAGGATTCATTAATTAAGGCCCAATAGGAAAAATTAATTATTAAGTATATGCTTATTCTTTTAGGTTTTGAGGTTTGGATTCACCGGGTACGGATACTTTTGCGCCATCACGTAATTGATCAATTCCATCGGTAACTACTTTTTCGCCAGATTTAAGACCGGACTGAATAACGGTGTTTTCACCATCATTATAACCTGCTTTAATATTTTGTACCTTAACCGTATCATCAGCTTGTAATACATATACGAATTGTCCGTTTGGACCTGTTTGTAGTGCATTATTGGGTAAAATAATGACATTATTAAGCGTTTTTACAAGCAGATGTGCATTTACAAATTGATTGGGAAATAGTTTCCAATCCTTATTATCAAAAATGGCACGTAAACGAATAGTACCCGTTGATGTATCTAATTGGCTGTCTACAACACTGACTTTTCCCGAAGCGAGTTTTTTTGTATTATCACTATTCCATGCATCCACGGTGAGCGAAATTCCGCTTTGTAATTCTTCTAACACAGTACTTATTTTGTTTTCTGGAATAGTAAAGATTACGGATATGGGATCCATCTTTGTTAAAACAGCGAGCCCGCCGCTTTGCCCTTCGGTAATGTAATTTCCAGGATCAACTTGGCGAATACCAATGCGTCCATCCGTAGGCGCGCGGATATGGCTATATAAAATATTCAATTCTTGTTGATGAATCAATGCTTTATCGGTTTTGACCTGACCTTCAAGTTGAGCAACTTTATATTGTTGATCCTGTGCTGTCATGACAGCAATACTTTTTTGTTTGAGCAAGGTTTGATAACGGTTGTTGTCTAATTGTGCTTGTTTTAATAATGCAATATCCGATGCAAGCGTTCCTTCATATTGAGCCTTTAATGCTTCATAAGGACGCGGATCTATTAAAGCCAATAAGTCATCTTTTTTAACTTCTTGGCCTTCGGTGAAATAAACTTCTTGAAGATAGCCTGAAACTCTACTCTGTATTGTGACATTAGTAATCGGTATTACGGTTCCTAATTCGGTGAGAACAACGGGAACGTCAGTTTGTTTTGTCGTTGTGACAGCAACCGGTTGGGGGAAAGAGGAAATTTGTTTATTTTGGCTAAATATTAAAGATGTAAATACACGAAGAATAACAATAACCGTAACGATGACGATTAGAAACAGAAAAAAATTCTTCAAAAAGAGACGTCTTTTAGATGAAGATTGTAGTTGTTTTATGACCTCTTTTGGGTTAGCAGGCGGTAACATCGTTAAAAGAATTTCTCTATAGGAAAATATTTTTGGGAAATTAGGGTTCTATAGTTTTAGTATTTCATATTGACTTAAATAATTAGATTTCAATAAGTGCTACACAAAATATTTGACAACTTCATAAAATTAATTCTCAAATAATTAAAATACGAAAAATTTCGATGATGTTACAATAAATTCTTTGCTTCTGCAACATTTCTTAGTAAAAATCAACAAATCAGGGAATGGATATCAAGATGTTATTGTTTACAAAGGGTTAACAGGATAACCTTTATAAAAACGAAACAGCATGATACAATAAAAGTCTAAATTTATTCTATAAACTCCAAAATAATAAGGAACTGGTTATGAGCGATGAAATAAAAGAAGCTGGAAAAGAATTCGGCGACAAACTGAATGACTTTGCTGATATGGCTGAAGATGAATTCACCAAACTCTACGGTGAAGAAGGTAAAATGGAATGCGTGGTGAATTTTGTTCGTGACCGGCCATTATTATCTTTAGGTTTGGCAAGTTTCGCTGGTATGATTTTGGCATGGATGCTTAAAGGTTGTTGTTGTCGTAAGGCAAAATAATTGCTTCGAATATAGCATTATTAAGACAGGCTGCTAAACGGGTTTTTAATCGGTTTAGCAGCTTTTTTTTATCTGTGTTATTTTTCCTCTATCCTTTGCGACTCGTTGAGTATAGTATCGTTTCGGAAGGAAACGATGCAAAATCATTTATTAGAATCAAAACAAATTTTCCATATTGCAGGTGTCGATGAAGTCGGAGTAGGGCCTATCGCAGGGCCTGTTGTGGCCGCTGCCGTGATGTTTGGACAAGAAATACCTCGTGATCTTGCTTGTCTTTTGGATGATTCAAAAAAGATAAAATCAAGCATAAGAGAACAAATATACGAACGTCTTAAGATACTTCCTAAAATCCAAATAGGAATTGCAGCCGCATCCGTGCATGAAATTACGCATCTTAATATTAGAAATGCCACCTTTTTGGCTATGCAGCGCGCAGTGCAAAAGCTGTCGCCCAAACCCAAATTGATATTTATTGATGGAAAATTTGCTCCTGATTTTGAATGTATTACCCATGCTATTATCAAAGGAGACGGTCTTTCTTTTTCCATTGCAGCAGCTTCTATTATCGCTAAGGTTACGCGCGATCGCCTAATGCAACGTTTATCACGGAAATGGACACAATATGGCTGGGAACAAAATGCAGGTTATCCCACATTGAACCATCGACAAGCTTTAGAACGATATGGAATATGCCCGCATCATCGTCAAAGTTTTCTTTCTATCAAACAACTATCATTTGAAATCTGTCAATTTAAATATGGGGCGGTAAAGATGCCGAATAGTTTATGAGTGGTGCTGTTTTATTGGATCTTCCTTTAGATCGTATTTTGAGTGGGGAATGTATTCAAGTGATGCGGCAATTGCCGTCAGCATCCGTAGACTGTATTTTTGCAGATCCGCCTTATAATTTGCAGCTTCAGGGAGAGTTACGGAGACCTGATGATACTTTGGTCGATGGCGTAACTGAAGAATGGGATAAATTTCAAAGCTTTGCCGCTTATGATCAGTTTTGTCGCGGATGGCTTGCTGAATGCCATCGTTTATTGCGAAAAGACGGAACGATTTGGGTTATTGGATCTTACCATAATATTTTTCGTCTGGGTACAATTCTGCAAGATATGAATTTCTGGATATTAAATGATATTATTTGGCGTAAATCTAATCCTATGCCGAATTTTAAAGGAAGAAGATTTACCAATGCGCATGAAACATTAATTTGGGCAGCTAAAGGTTCAGATAGCCGTTATCGTTTTAATTATCAGGCCATGAAATCGCTTAATGACGATTTACAGATGCGTTCAGATTGGTTTTTACCACTTTGTACGGGAAATGAGCGTTTAAAGAATGAACATGGGTTGAAACTTCATCCTACACAGAAACCCGAAAGCTTATTATATCGGATTTTATTAGCATCGACGAATATTGATGATGTCGTGCTTGATCCTTTTTCAGGCACTGGTACCACCTTAGCGGTGGCAAAACGATTGCAACGTCGTTTTATAGGAATTGAACGGCATCCAGATTACGTAAAAGCAGCTCAAAAACGTGTACAAAACGAAAAACCGTTATCGATTGAAGATATCAAAATTACACCGCCTAAAAGGGAAATCGTAAAAGTTCCTTTTGGTGTGTTAATCGAACAAGGTTTTATATCACCTGGTACTTTGTTGATGGATCGTCAACGTCGTGTTTATGCAACGGTAACTTCCGATAGTACTTTAATTAGCGGAAATCAAAGAGGTTCTATTCACAAACTTGGTGCAATATTAACCAACGCACCATCCTGTAATGGTTGGACATTTTGGCATTTTGAACGCAACAACGAACTCATGCCACTTGATGTTTTGCGGACAGAATTTAATACGATTAAACAGGCTCGAACCTAATTAGATTGATTTAGCTAGGACCAAAACCTAAGAAACCGATTTCCGGTTTCGCAACACCGTTATCAGAACCATAACGTGGTTGTTGGGTCTGATTTTTTGTGTAAATATGTTTATTGCTTTTCCCATGAACTGAAAGGTGGCCCTTGCCATTTTTCATATCAATTCCAGAATGTTTACTGGATGTTGATGTTGTGCTGGTCATTAGGCTTTGTGGGGAGTTATCGTAACCTCTCATAGATAATAGAAGGAAGGTGATGCGGTCCCGGTTAAGATCAATCGACATATCTAATGGTGTTTGTCCTAATACATTTTTTGCTCTTAAATCGGCTCCACGATTCAAAGCATCCTTTGCTTCATTCAAACGACCAGCATTAATGGCGTTGAATAAAGATTGAGTAGGATTAGTATCATCTTTGAGAGAAGGATTATCTTCCTGCTCATCATTTGATTGGGGAACAGGTGCATGTTTATGATGCTTATCTGAATTTTCTTCCATCATTGGAACGGCAAAAGCGTTCCAACTGTAAAAAACAGAAGCCATTAAACAAGAAAAAAATAATCCGAAGCGATGACGATAGATCATAGGAATAATTCTCATAGAATTAGAAATTAATCGTTTAACCTTGGTTGTTTATACATAATCAATCAAGTATCGACATCCAAGAAAATCATTATAGTCTACTTTCGCGATACCAGGCAAGAATTAGACATCCGAAACCAAATAATAAAGCTGCCCAATTGGGAAGAATGGGGTAAGTGGATTGATCCGTAATAGAATAGATCGTACGTTTTGGTAGGCCAATCCAGTTTTTCCCTGCTGGAGATTTCCCAATTTCAGTCAGATGAATGGCAGGGATATTTAATTGATTTTCATAATCACCTAACCAATGAATAAAAGCTTGCTTTTTTTGAACAAGCGTTTGAAATTTGTTACCGGTAACCTGTAACTCATTAAATTCCTCTTGATCAGAAGGATGGGGAGCCGCATAAACCGTATGCGTATCATTGCTCACCTTCCAAAGACCTATAGATTGTGCAGGAATGGTTGCTTCGGAAAACCCATTTTGATCGGTTTTAAGTTGTATTGTTTGGGTTTTTCCATCTGGTGCCGTAATTGTAAAAAGATTATCTTGACGGCTGTTGATGTCGTGCCATTGGAATTGCAGCTTTCCATCTTGAATATCAGCAGAAAGCCGTTGTGTCTCGAGTTCTGGTTCTTTCATTAACCAGTGCGACAATCGTCTTAAAAGTTCAGCTTGCGGTCCGCCTTTTTGTTCACGTGACCATAGCCATATCTGATCCGAAAGAAGTAAAGCAATACGTCCTTGATGAACCTGTTTTAATACCAATAAAGGTGATTTATCAGGCGTTTGCATTAATACATTACCATCAACTTGATTCGCTTTTAAATATCGATACCAAAATCCCCCTAAAGAAGCTGAATGATCATCCATAGAAAGTTTTTCCGTTACCGGATGACGACGGCCGATATCGGTTAATTGTGGTTGGAAAGGTTGTTCTAAAAGATTATTTTCCGAAGATATATGTGCAGGAAGAATACTTCCCAAAGGCGAATTTTGAAGAGAGAACGGACTTATAAATTCAGGTCCTGCAATGACCAAAAGCCCACCGCCATTATTGACATAATTAACAATGTTTTGAAGATAGAGGTTGGGTAATGTATAGCGATTTTCAAAACCATCAAGAATAATTAAATCAAATAATTTGATCTTTTCCTGGAAAAGCTCATTTACTGGAAAAGGAATAAGCGCCAGATCCGATAAAGGCGTATTATCATCCTGCTCAGCTGATCGTAAAATCGTAAAATGAACTAATTCTACCGATGGATCGGATTTTAATAAACGTCGCCAGACACGTTCTCCTTGATTGGGCGTTCCAGAAATAAGAAGCACTTTTAATTTATCTCGAACACCGTTGATTCGTATAATTTGTTGGTTATTGATAAGCGATGCTTCATTTTTAAGCGATGAAACAGATAAATGGACCAAGGTATTACCGGTATGGGTAATGGGAATGGCGATGTCTTTGGGCGTGCCAATAGAAATAGGATAAGTAATTGGCGGGTGATCTTCTTGTGACAAAGTAAGTATGGCGTTGGAATTACCTGTTCCAACATCATCAGCCTGAACACGAATATTTGTCGATTTACCTACCATGGCATAAGGGGCTGCTTGTAGTATACGTAGTCTTCGATCCGTTTGCTCATGAGATGCAGTCAGCAATACGTGTACCGGTAAAATATTATTTTTTTGCATATAAAATGCTGGCGGCAAAATATTAGGAACGTCCTTAATTTGCCCATCTGTGATTATAATAACACCAGCAAGTTGATCATTAGGTATTTCACTTAAACTTTGTTCTAAAGTGGGTAATAAACGCGTTCCTTCGCGGTTCTGATTATTTATTGTAGTAATTTTTGCGGTCACATTAGACGGGAGATGATCACGAATTGAATTAATGGTTCGTTGCATAATAGCAAAGCGTTCATCCAGTTTCATGGATTCAGAATGATCTTCAATAATGAGAACTGTTTCAGGTGAAAGTTTTTTGTTCTCTTGAATCAAGACAGGACCCGTAAGCCATAACAGAAAAATAATACAGGTGCATAACCGCCAAAAGATACCTTTTCCACTTCTTAGGATACTAAAGATCAGGATCGCCAAACAAAGTAATGCTAGTGTAATCAGCAACCAAAAAGGAACAAAAGGTGTAAAATTAACGGAATGGAAAAATTTAATCATATGATAGTAATCCCAATTAATTTTGCCCTATACGTTTAAGAATGGTTGAGACGTGAATCTGATCGGCTTTATAACTTCCTGTTAAAGCATAAATCACAAGGTTGGTACCGAAACGGAATGCTATGCGTCTTTGATCTTCGCCACCTGGAATTACAGCATAAAGTGGTTCTTCATTATTGCGGACTGCCCATGCATGAGCCCAATCATTTTCTCCAATAATGATGGAACTTATTCCATCATTGGTCAGGTCACCTCCTTGGGAAATCCAAACAGGCATTGCATTATAACGACCAGGAAACTCATGAATAATATAAAAAGTATGACTTAATAGATTTTGGTCATTTAAAATAGTGAGCGCAGGAATGTTTAATGCTTGCGTTGCACGTTTTAAAGCTTTGGCTGTTCCTTGCGCTTCGCCTGAAAAATGTTCTGGATGCAAAGGTTGTGTATTGGTATTTTGATCGTGGCCTTGTGTATCTAGCAATAAAATTCCGCCATGGGCCATATAGTTATTTAGAACTTCACTTCGTTTAGCATCGAATTCAATATCTGCTGTAATAGGCCAATAAATTATTGGATAAAAAGCAAGATTATCTTTTGTTGGATCAATGCCTTCTGGAGAACTTAATCGCACCGTTGTGCGGGCATTAACATATTGTGAAAGTCCTTCAAGCCCTTGCTTGGAAACAATATCTATCGTTTCATGACCCGTTTTAATATAGGCTAATCGTGTTTGTAATGCCGCTGCTGGTGAATGAGTCGGTGGGATTTCTTGTGCATGGACAGAAGCTATAGAATTGAAAATAATAAAGGTAACGACCAAACGAATACCAAAAGATTTTTTTAATCGTCCCTGCAAAGAAAGACTAAGAATAGTATCCAGCAATATAAGCAACAAGCTAATTACAATCAAAATAGCACCAAGTGAAAAGCGTACAACGTTTCCGCTAAGATTTTGTATTTTTCCGATTGGATCTTGGGTAAGCAAAGTTGGAAGTTTGTTTCCAAGATTTAAAGCCTGATATGCATAATAAGAACCATATAAACCAGGGGGATGATTAGGAGCGATTAGCGTTTCAGAAAGATGTTGTGAATGAATGCCCTGTGTTGAATTTATAGGTGTTTCAAGATATCCTTCACCATTAAGGACGTTTAGGGAAGGTAAATTGGTATTGAGAGGCATCGCTTTGATGCCTTCAGATGCATCGACCAATCGATCTAGAATGGACACAAAAAGACCTGATAACGGTAATGAGGACCAATCGGGCGTACTACTGATATGAAAGAAAACAATTTGACCTAACCCCAAAATGCGGTGGGTAATTAAAGGTGTTCCGTCTTCAAGACGAGCCCAACAATAATGGTTGAGATCTGCAACTGGTTTTGCCAATAACTGCCGATTAATCTGAACATCCTTAGGGACGGTTAATCCGTTTAATGGGGAATCTGAAGGAAAGGGAGAAAGCGATTGCGGTTTTTCCCAGGTCATCGTTCCTCCTAATTCACGTGACCCTGTTAAAAGGGGTAAAGGAAGCAAATCAGAGGCTATTTGTTGTTGATTTTCTTGCATATTGCTGGCAGCCAACAAAGGTCCAGCGAAACGAATAAGCATTCCACCATTTTTCACCCAATCGGCAACTTTATGTTGGATAATTGGGTTGATCAAAGATCCATCGGTGGCAATTAAAACGGATAAATCTGAAGATAAAAGGTTTTCTACCGACCCATCACGAACCAGATTATGGGTTAAAAGAGCATTACGAATATAAAATAATGATCCAATAAAAGGCGTGTTGGCGTTATCTGTACTTTGAATAAGTCCAACTAAATGTTGCCTATTCATTTTATCCAGAAAAAATACATTACCAGCACCGCGGAGCTGAGCAAATTGAAAATAGTCAATTTTATTTCGAATTTGGATTGGCAAAGAAAATTTTATATCGCCGCGATTGGCATTAGCAGGAACGGTTACCGCAACAGATGTAAGAATATTTCCTTTAAGATTGCGTGCCTGTAATATTAGATGGCGTGTTTTTGCTGTAGGTAATATTTCATAGGAAATATTTATATTGTCGGCATAAATAGTAGGTGGACGTAAAACAACAACCGAACCCGCATCTGATGGATTGATCATCCGGATTTCATTTACTGAACCAATAGATTTTAGGGCTGCTGCAAAATTTTTATCGTAATCAGATTTTACGCCATCAGAAAGATAATATATCTGTTTATAACGATGTTTTTCTTGATTGATTTGTTCAAGAATTGTGGAAGATTTTTGACGATCAACAGGCCATGGGAAAGAACAAATAGAATCAAAATGAACGTATAAACTCGATGCTTGGATATGAGATTGTAGATGAGGCTGTGTATTTTGTTCATCCGGGGCGGTTAAAAGTAAATCAATTTCTTGCTGATTTTGGAATGCTTGTTTGACAATTTGCAAGGCCTGTGAGGATAAGAATTTCCATTGAGCACCAGAAGCCCATCCGTTATCGATAATCAACAAGATCGGATCAGAAGATTTATCAGAAGTCGTATGTTTTGTTGTGAAAACGGGTTGTGCCAATCCCAAAATAAATAATGAAACAGCCAACACCCTTAATAGTAATAACCACCATGGTGTTTTGGAGGTTTCTTTAAGGTTGCTTTGTAATTTTCTAAGTAAATTGATCGGTGGGAAGGGTTGCTCTCTAGGTAAAGGTGGTATGGCCTTAAGAAAAAGAAATATAATGGGTAACAGGAGTAGGGCAAAAAGCAAGATGGGTGAAAGAAAAGTCATTAGACAACCCGCTTTCTTCGAACAGAAAGAATATTCCACGCTTGTAAAAGCGTTTGTATGGGCGAATAATCAATCCGATGACTCAATAAATGATAGCCTGTTTTTGCACATATATCCTTTAATTGTTGCTGGTGATCTATCCATAATTTTTCATAGGTTTTGGAAAGTGATCCAACATTTGAAAAAATAATTGGTTCTTCATCTTCAAGTCCTGAAAAACGGGTTCTTCCTTGAAAAGGAAGCATTTGTTCAGCAGGGTCATAAATCTGGATAAGTAAAGAGCGATTAGGCCGCTGGGAAAGTCCTTTTAAGAATTTTTCTAATTGTTCAATGGGATATAGAAAGTCACTGACCAGGATATTCCATGCATTGGGTAAAAAGAGATTAAGTTCAGGTAAATCTTCATCATTCTCTTTTCGAGGTCGTGTCAGTGCAAAAGCCAATGAAGGGAATTTGTAAATACCGGAGAAATTTTCAACTTCTTGATGATTACATAAAAGGCGCAAACATTCACCGCTGCCAAGTAATAGATGGCTAATGGTCAGACTGATCAGAAAAGCTTGCTCTTGTTTGCTCATGAAATTGGGATTGGATTTCCATTGCATAGATCGTGAATGATCACACCAAAGACAAAGTGTTTGTACCGTTTCATCTTCAGTCTCACGGACATAAGCACGATCATTTTTGGCAGATTGTCGCCAATCAATAGATTGTATTGATTCTCCAGATACAGCTAAACGATATTGCCAAAATTTTCTTCCTCTACCGGCACGTTTTCGAGAATGTTCTCCAGCAATAATTGTATTGGCAATGCGTTCTGCAGAAAGTAATAAATCGGGTAGACGTAAAGCTAAATTTTGAGCTTGAGGGATCGTTTCTGATGTAGGACGAAACTGTTTTCTAAAGGTATCATTCTTTGAAAACCCATGATCTTTTTTCTGTGAAAACAAGGAAGACCAGAAAGAAAAAAACACAATATTTAAGATACCTTATTCGTAAGCAAATGAATGACGTCTTCAAATTGAATATTTTCTGCTCTGGCACCAAACGTTAATGCAATACGGTGCCGCAGTACAGCAGGTGCCAAGGCAACAACGTCTTCTTGACTGGGCGCCAATCTTCCATCCATTAAAGCACGTGCCCGTGTTAAAAGCATTAAAGCTTGAGCTGCTCTTGGTCCAGGCCCCCAGGAAACATTCTGTTTTATAAATTCTTCTTTGGTCGTTTCAGGTCGGGCATTGCGAATTAATTCAACAATTTTATCGACAACTTGT
Organism: uncultured Commensalibacter sp.; assembly: GCA_945266285.1. Lineage (GTDB taxonomy): Bacteria > Pseudomonadota > Alphaproteobacteria > Acetobacterales > Acetobacteraceae > Commensalibacter. Next base: position 402,670 of record CALYOP010000001.1, on the reverse strand, counting down.
TCACCAATTGGCAAGCGTCGAACCAATGCCTGAATCTTTATTAAATCATCTGGCGTCATAATGCTTTGAATATTTGCTTCATGATCTCCAGTCGTAGCCAACAGCATGTTTTTTTCGGTTTGCAAATCTGGGTAAGTTAAATTGACTTGAACCATGAAGCGATCCAATTGTGCTTCGGGAAGAGGATAGGTTCCTTCTTGTTCAATAGGGTTTTGTGTCGCTAAAACATGAAAAGGTGAAGGCAAAGCATAATCTTTACCTGCGATTGAAATATTTTTTTCTTGCATAGCTTGTAACAAAGCCGATTGTGTTCTTGGGCTTGCACGATTAATTTCATCAGCCATTAATAACTGGCAAAAAGCAGGCCCAGGGATAAAACGAAAACTGCGATGACCTTCTTGGTCTATATCCAGAATTTCACTGCCTGTAATATCGGACGGCATTAAGTCAGGTGTAAATTGTATTCGTTTGGCGGAAAGTCCCATAACGGTTGCAATGGTTTGCACCAATTTCGTCTTACCAAGACCAGGTGCACCCACCAATAATGCATGCCCACCACTTAAAAGACTGGCTAATATCTGATTTATCTCTTCTTGCTGACCAAAGATAACTTGACCGATTTCTTGTTTCACATTGTGAAGTTGCTGGCTATAATAATCTGATAGATGTACGTCTTCAGCAGAATTGGTAGCTATTTGATCAGATTGGAAAGAATTTTCAGATAGGGTCAAGGACATGATTTTGTTGCGAATGTTAAAAATTGTTTTATACATTAGCGTATATTCTCAATGAATACAAAATTATATAAATATTTAGAAAAAATATAAAATTGGATTAATAAATTTGTCAGACCTGCAAATGTCTAAAAATAACGACGAATCTTTATTGGAATCCCTTAGAAAAGGTGAGCTTTTCCCTGTATCAGATCAATCAAAACTTGCATCAGATACAAATGATCAAAATAGAAAACTGCCATTTTTAATTCGACGTGATGGAAAATGGTTTTATCGTGGTGAACCAATCTTACGTTCATCCTTGATTAGCCTGTTTTCAGGAATGTTAACCCGTGATGAAAAAGGCAATTATTATTTAGAAACACCATCAGAGCGCGGGATTATTGAGGTTGAAGACGCACCTTTTTTAATTGTGGATATTCATTGGGATGGTTGTGGTCGACAACAAGTTATCTCGTTACGCACCAATGTTGATCAGATGTTATGTTTAAATAACGACCATCCTTTAAAAGTGGATCTGACTATTCCTTTTAAAAGTGGTGAAACCGGAGCTATCCCCTATGTAAGGGTGCGTAAGGGTAAAGGAAAATTTGATATTTGGGCCAGACTTTCACGTGCGGTTTATTATGAATTTGCCTTGCTTGCAGAAAGAGGCATTTATAATGGAAAATGTTGTTATGGTGTATGGAGCCAAAATCAATTTTTCCCATTAGGTTACTGCGGTCAGAATGGATGTAGTTGGTGAATATTTTACAACATTTACCAAACCGGCAAGATGTCGAACGTATTTGGGGCAGTTTACCGCATGCGCGGTTAGTTGGTGGTGTTGTAAGAGATTTACTGATTAATAAACCGATTTCAGATATCGATTTAGCAACGCCAGAACAGCCAGATGAAATAATGGCTCGTCTGCAAAAAGATAAGGTTAAGGTAATTCCAACTGGTCTTGCACATGGTACGGTTACAGCAGTAATTCACCACCGCCATTATGAAATTACGACTTTGCGCAAAGATGTTCTTACGGATGGTCGTCACGCAACCGTAGCTTGGACCAGTAATTGGCAAGAGGATGCAGCAAGACGCGATTTTACTATAAATGCGATATTTTGTGATCGTGATGGCAAGATATGGGATTTCTTTAATGGTCAACAGGATCTAAAAGATGGCAGGATTCGCTTTGTTGGTCATGCAGCACAGCGTATTTCCGAAGATGTGTTGCGTATTTTGCGTTTTTTTCGTTTCTATGCACGCTATGGATGGGGACAAGCAGATGTTGAAGCATTGCAGGCTATTCAACAATCATCAGAAAAATTAAAAACCTTATCTGCTGAACGGATATGGAGCGAATTAAGAAAAATACTTATCGGTCCTAAAGTTGAAGCCGTTTTGAGGCTTATGGAAGAATTAGGCGTTTTATCGGTTATTTTTCCTCTGGGATATGACTTATCTTTTTTTTCTCAGCTGATGGCTTGCGAACCACCTGTTGAGGATTTGCTGAGGTTTTTTGCAATTGCGAAGGGGAAACCTAGCCAAATTGTACATCAATTTCGTCTTTCAAAAAATCAGGAAAAATATCTTCAAAGTCTTGCAAAATTTGAAAAACATCTCTCAAGTCAGGATGATGACCGGGTTTTGAAACAACTTCTAGCCAATTACCCTCTGAATATTTTGATAAGCAAAAGTTGGCTTTGCCAGGCTCGTATCCTTGCAAGTCCTTCAAAAGAATGGGATCAATGGCGTAAAAGATTAGTAAATATGGAATTACCTATTTTTCCTATCAAAGGCCAAGACATCGTTGATATGCAACTTGCGCAAGGTCCAGAAATAGGATGTCTTTTTCAAAAGGCACGCGAATGGTGGGTAAAAGATGGTTGTAATGCATCGCGTGCGGAATGTCTTGCGTGGTTGAAACAACACAGCAGCAAAGAATAATCGCGTTTATTGGCTAAAAAATATTAAACCTTATAATAAAGCGTGTTTCTTATTTTCTGGCATAGATTATATACAGCATTTATGAATGCAGATCCTCACAATTATACATCACAAGCGCAATCACATATTAAATATCCCATTGAAGAAGCTGAAAATTCCATGAATACAAAGGAATTAGATACAAATTCTTCTAAAAAGAAGGGTATTTTGGGCAAGTTATTTGCGTTTTTATTCGGAAATGACGATAGCTGGTATTTTCTAAGACGTTTATGGAAAGATCAAATACGCCATTATCCTAAGCGTATTGTGATGATTATTGTGTTAACGTTGGTTATGGCAGGACTTACGGCACTTTATCCCCTGGTAATACGTCGTGCGTTGGATATGTTTAAGGCGAACGACCCTCGTATTCTTTATCAAGTGCCAGCACTGGTCATTGTTGTAACAGCAACCAAAGCAGCGTCACAATATGGTCAGACATTAGCTATCCAAGAATTGGTGTTGGTGATTATTCGTGGTCTTCAACGTAAGATGTTTCATTATCTTGCCTATGCCGATATCGTAAGAATTGAAAAAGAAGCACCTGCTCAGCTTGCTGCGCGTTTTACTGCAGATGCTATGTCGATCAGAGACGCTATGATCCGAATAGTTAATGCATTCGGTGATACTATTACCGTAGTGGGATTAGTAGCTTCGATGTTGTACATGGATTGGGAATTAAGTTTAATTGCAGCTTTTTTATATCCAGTTGCTGCCATTCCAATTCAAAGGCTTGGAAAACGGGTGCGCAAGGCATCGGGCAACATGCAGGAGCAGATTGGTAAAACGGCTGCTTTCTTAAATGAAAGTTTTGCTCAAGCAAGAACCATCCGTATTTATGGAATGGAAAATCGAGAAATCCAAAGAGCAAAAATTTCTTTCGATCATCTTTACGATGCAATGTTAAAGATTATCAAAGGACGTGCCAAAGTTGATCCTGTTATGGAAGTATTGGGTGGAACTGCTGTTGCTGCGGTTTTAGGATTTGCCGGATGGCGAGCCGCAATGGGTGGCGCCACTTTGGGTGATTTTTCTGGGTTTGTAGCTGCACTTTTGTTAGCTGCAAGACCATTGAGAGCCTTAGGATCATTAAATGCTGCCATGCAAGAAGGTGTTGCAGGGTTAGATCGTATTTTTCACATTGTTGATGAACCAAGACAGATATTGGAAAAACCTTCTGCGGTTGCTTTACCAAAAGGACAGGGAAGATTAAAATTTCAATCGGTTCATTTTATCTATCCTGGTCGAAAACAAGGACTTAAGGGACTTGATTTTGAAATCGAACCTGGTTTGACAGTCGCTTTGGTTGGTCCTTCCGGTGCAGGAAAGTCAACAGCACTTTCATTAATACCACGTTTATATGATGTGCAAAAAGGTCAGATTTTTCTTGATGATATTGATTTAAAAGATCTTAAGCTTGATCAGTTGCGTGAAGCGATTGCTTATGTGCCACAAGATCCGTTGTTATTTGATATTTCTATTTTAGAAAATATAAGAATTGGAAAACCAGATGCTACGGATCAGGAAATTGAAGCGGCTATTGATGGGGCAGCAGTCGAAATATTTATAAGAAATCTTCCCAAAGGATTAAACACGATTGTGGGGCCAGGTGGGCAAAGACTTTCGGGTGGACAAAGGCAACGCGTTGCTTTGGCCCGAGCTTTATTGCGAAACCCACGACTATTATTATTAGACGAAGCAACCAGTGCGCTTGATACAGAAAGTGAATTCCTTGTGCAACAAGCATTAGGTAAAATGCGTAAAAATCGTACTACGCTTATTGTTGCACATCGCTTATCAACTGTGCGTTCAGCAGATATGATCATTGCTATGAATGATGGAAAAGCTGTGGAATATGGTAGTCACGATACGTTAATGGCGCATAATGGGGTTTATGCACGGTTAGTTCAAACACAGAATTTGCAAATTTAATTATCAAGCCTTATTGCTTGACTTAACAGAATATTAAAACCAGATTATTTGAGGAATAAATGGCTGAAAACCGAGAACAAGATCATGAAAATGCTTCAGATTCTAAAAATCAGAAACATCAGTCTAATCGTCCTATATCTGGAAAAAAAACATTCTTGATTCGTCTGGTTCTTGTAATTTTTACAGTTGTTATTGTGATTGGTGGAGGGATTTACTGGTTTTTGACACGGCATGATGTGAGCACGGATGATGCTTTTACAGCAGGTCGTTCGATCATGATTGCTCCACATGTTAAAGGATATGTAACTGAATTGTTGGTGAATGACAATCAGTTTGTTCATAAAGGTGATATTTTAGTTAAAATTGATGATCGTGATTATCAGGCTGCACGTGATCAAGCTGCAGCTGAACTCGATCAAGCTGAAGGTCAATATTTGGCTTCGCGTTATATGTTAGAAGTGGCAAAGAAAAACTTTCCGGGCCGATTAAAAGCAGCGCAAGGTCAATTATCGGATGCGCAAGCACAACTTTTTAAATCAAAAACGGATTTTTCACGACAACATAATATTGCTCGTCCAGCTACGACTCAACAAGCAATTGATTATTCTACTGCAGCCTTTAATAGTGCAAAAGCAGCAGTGGTTCAGGCTGAAGGTAATTTATTAATTGCAACACCCGTTGAGGCAAATATCGGTAATGCGAGTAGTCAGGTTGATCAACGGAAAGGTGTGTTAGAAGAAGCAAAAGCCAAATTGCGTCAAGCTGAATTAAATTTGGAATGGACGGTTATTCGTGCCCCGCATGATGGTTGGATTTCCAAAAGAAATATCGAACAAGGCAATTTCGTTAATGTTGGCCAATCTTTATTTTCGATTGTTGAACCTGAAGTATGGGTTGTTGCTAATTACAAAGAAACACAAATTACGCATATGCGCATTGGGCAAAAAGTAAAGATTGAAGTCGATGCCTATCCATTTCTTGACCTTGAAGGACATGTTGATTCGCTCCAATTAGGAACCGGAGCTGTTTTCAGTGCTTTCCCACCAGAAAATGCAACAGGTAATTACGTAAAAATTGTTCAACGTGTGCCTGTAAAGATTTTAATCGATAAAGGTCTGGATCCGAAAATACCGTTACCATTAGGGTTGTCGGTTGTGCCTACTGTATATACTAAATGAGTAAAGCGTGACACAAGCAGAAGAAAGCCGATCCTGGAAATCCAGCCATAATCCATGGCTTGTCGCAGTTGTAGTAACCTTGGCAGCTTTTATGGAGATTTTAGATACAACAATTGTTAATGTATCTTTGCCTCATATTGCTGGAAGTTTATCAACAACTTATGACAATGCTACATGGTCTTTAACTTCTTATTTGGCAGCCAATGGAATTGTTTTGACAATTTCGGGTTGGTTGGGGCGTGTTCTGGGTCGAAAACGTTACTTTTTGATTTGTATATTTATGTTTTCGGTCGCTTCTTTTCTTTGTGGTATTGCTGATAGTCTTGGCGAATTGGTTGTGTTTCGATTGATCCAAGGCTTTTTTGGAGGAGGATTACAGCCTAATCAACAATCAATTATCCTAGATACTTTTCCACCTGAAAAACGTAGTGCAGCTTTTGGGTTAACTGCAATCGCAACGATTGTCGCCCCTGTTTTGGGACCGACTTTGGGGGGATGGATTACGGATAATTATAGTTGGCGGTGGATATTCTTTATCAATGTTCCGATTGGTATTCTGACGGTAATCGCCGTCATGTTGTTGGTTGAAGATCCACCTTGGGCAAGAAAAAGACGCGAACGGGTTGATTATATAGGGCTAAGTCTGATCACGTTGGGATTAGGTTGCTTGGAGGTCATGGTCGATCGCGGCGAAGACGCAGATTGGTTCGGTTCAAATTTTATTTGCTGGATGGCGTTTTTTGCTTTTGTTGGAATTGTAGGAGCAATTATCTGGTTGTCTTATGCAAGAAACCCTGTGGTAGATTTACGGATATTTAAAGATCGTAATTTTGCTATTTGCACCGTGTTGATGGGGGGCGTTGGTGCCATACTCTATGGTTCTGCCGTTATTGTTCCACAATTAGCACAACAGATCATGGGTTATACGGCTTTTCTATCTGGATTAATTCTAACACCTGGGGCGATTGCTATTATTGTCTTAATTCCCATTATTGGAAAGATCATGCATAGCGTCCAAATACGGTATGTTATAGCTATGGGATTTTTCTTAATGGGGTGTGGCTTATTTTATTCCGCCCATTTAGTACCTTATCTTGATTTCAAAAATTTAGTGATTTTTCGTGTTTGCCAAACGGCAACACTTGCTTTTTTGTTTGTGCCGCTATCAACCATTGCTTTTATGACCATCCCACAAAAATATAACGGGGATGGAGCTGCATTATTTAGTATGATTCGAAATGTTCTCGGGGCTTTAAGTATTTCGGGAGCAACTGCGCTTATTACCGATTCAAGGCAGATTAGACAAGCTTATCTTGTGCAATATATGACTCCGTTGCATCAACCTTATAATGAATATTTAAATCGTATGACCGCCGCAGCACAGCAGTGGGGATATGCGATTCAGGATCAGAGCAATGCGGCTATGCAATATCTATATAAAGATTTTATTAAGCAAGGAGCAATCCTGGCCTATAACGATGTCTTTATGCTTATTGGTATTTGTGCTTTTGCGTTAGTTCCAATTTGCTTTCTACTGGATCGTCATAAAGCAGGTAGTAAGTCTAATTAAGACACGGCATATGAGGCAAAGTATTTTGCTAATTTTTCATAAAGATCGTGTTTGAAACCCGTTTTTAAATTGGATAGCTCTGAAAGAGCTATCCATTTCCAGTCGTCAAATTCCTGTTCTTTTTGCATATCAAAGCGGATATCTTCATCTTTTCCTGAAAAACGAACCGCAAACCATTTTTGGGTTTGTCCGCGGTATTTTCCACCAAAAGACTTTCCAATCAGGTGAGGAGGAAGATCGTAAGAAAGCCATTCTGGATATTCATCTAGAATAGTAAATTGATTACATCCAAGCTCTTCCTGCAATTCCCTATATAAAGCCTGCTCTGGATTTTCACCTTTATCAATGCCACCTTGAGGAAATGACCAGATACCTTCCTTCGCCAAGTCATGTCTTAACCCAACAAAAATCTGTCCTTTATGATTAAAGATCATGGCACCAACATTGGGGCGATAGGGAAGGTTGGTCACGGCCGGCATATCCTTATTGTTTTTGTTTAACTTTATTTTGTTCTGGTTCAGATTTATTTTCATTAGCCGGGATATTAATCTTTAGCTTTTTAACTACGGGAACCGTAATTTCTTTTGCAACAGGCAAACCAGCCATTGATCGAACAACTCTTATAGCCTGTTGTAGCTGATAATCTGTTGCCGGGTTGCTAAAATCATATTTCGGCCAGTTTTCTGGAGGTTGGGCTGCAATGTTAGAGGCGATGGCTGGCAGATCATTGCGAACAGGAGGTTTAGTATTTGTCCCACCAGCATTCTTAATAATATGATCCAAATCTGCTTCACGAATACTGAATTCAGGTTTTTCACGGGATTCCTGGACATGGATATCCGGCGTAATTCCTAAACCTTGAATAGAACGTCCTGAAGGGGTGTAATAACGCGCTGTTGTTAAACGTACTGCTCCATTACCAGGAATTGGAATAACGGATTGTACAGAACCTTTACCAAAGCTTTTTTCACCTAATAAAACTGCACGTCGGTGATCCTGTAAAGCACCAGCAACGATTTCACTGGCTGAGGCAGAACCACCATTAATTAATACAACAATTGGTAAACCATTGGTCATATCACTTCCATGGGCATTCCAACGTTGACTATCTTTTGGGTTGCGCGCTTTGGTGGAAACAATTGTACCATCACTGATAAAGTCACTACTGACATCAATGGCTTGATTAAGAAGTCCACCGGGGTCATTCCGTAAATCCAAAATAAGACCTGTTAATTTACCACCAGCATCCTTTTTTAACTTATCATAAGCTTTGATAAGCCCTTTATTGGTTTCTTCGTTAAATTGAGAGACACGAATATAACCAATCTTGTCATATAAAGCAGATTTTATAACCTGAATATGAATGATTTCCCGTGTCATTGTAACCGTAAAAGGTTTAGGTTCTTTAAGACGGAAAAGTGTTAGAACAATTTTTGTATTGGGTTTTCCGCGCATTTTATCGACAGCAGCATTAAGCGACATTCCGTCAATGGTTTTGCCATCAATTGCAACAATATAATCACCAGGTTTAACGCCGGCGCGTGCTGCCGGAGTGCCATCAATAGGGGAGACAACTTTAATGCGTCCGTCTTCTTCCTGTACTTCCAAACCAAGGCCACCAAATTCACCCTTAGTTTGAATTTCCATATTTGCGTACTGTTTTTCCGTCATATAAGAGCTATGAGGATCAAGCCCAGATAGCATACCATTGAGTGCATTTGTAACTAAATCACGATCGGAAACAGGTTCAACATAATTGGAACGAACAAGATCAAAAATATTACCGAATAAGGTTAAAAGTTGATAAGTTTCGTTAGGGTTTTGAACCTTTTTATCTTTATTATCGCTGTTGACACCTTCAGCTAAGGCTTTGGTGAAGAAATTGGTATCCTTAAAATGGATCCATTCTTGCAATTGCGGTCCTATAGCAACACCCGCCATAAAAAATGCAGTACCTAGCAGCATCCCTGTACGGAATTTCATGCTGTTTTTTCTCCTAACTACTTAATTCCCTATCGGGAGCATCAACAACTGAGAATTTATAATATTTCTTTTTAAAGAGAAATATAGATTTTTACTTAATAACCAGTATCATTATAATATAATGACAAAAAAATCGACTTATAAAAATGGTGCAGGGTTAATTGCTCGGGTTCCTAGACGTAATTGCACATATAAAGTCGGTTTACCAACATTACTGCCATTCCAAGATGGCATTTGTCCGACAATAACCCCTTTGTTAATGTTTTGTCCAATCGCAACTTCGAGTTGAGCCATTCCTGCTAAAACAAAACGATATTGTTTTCCGCAATTTAGAATAATCATTTTTCCGTAAGCTCTGAAAGGTCCAGAAAACTCGACCTGTCCTCGACAAGGGGATCTTACGGTTGCCGATGAAGGAGGCGCGTAAGTGATTCCTTGAGCCGGTCCAGAATCGGTACGTGTTCCCCATCGTGAAATAATTGGCCCAACAACGGGTGCGTTGCGGCTATTGCTTTGTGCAATAAGCCCTGGTCCGCTATTATTTGCATTAAGGGCCGATGCCTGTTTTTGCGCAGCTTCTGCTTTTGCGAGATTATTTGCACGTTTTGCTGCTGCGATTTCAGCTGCTAATCTTTTTTCTGCAGCCTGTCGTTCGGCTTCAATACGTTGAATAGCATCATTGATATTTCTGGCATTTTGTGCTGCTTTTGCCGCGGCGATTGCAGCTTTGGAAGCCGCTGCAGAAGATTTTTTCTGATTTTCCTTCGCAATCTTAGCTGCTATGACCAATTGATTTCGTTGGATGGATTGTTTTTTAATGACGGTTTCCAGAGTCTTATTTTTACTTAATAAATCCTTTCGAAGTTGTTGAAGTTCAGTTTGATGTTGACGAATTTGTTGAGCTTGTATTTCCAAACGGGATGATAAGCTTTGGATTATCGAAAGTCCGATAATCGATTTTGAAGAATTCATCGGTGCTGCTAGCAAAGTATCAGCTGGATAAAGCGATAATCGTTCAATTAACGGTAAGAAACGCGCAAGGTTTTGCGATTCTTCACGAAGTTGCATATCCAAGTTTTTTTCTTGGACTTTAAGTTCCTGGATCCGATCTGAAAGATCAGCGGCCTGTTTTTCTGTATCTTGTAGTTCGGTCGTTGCTGCGACCATATTGGTTATGATTTGGCGTGCTTTGTAAGCATCTTGTTGAGCTTTTTGTTGTGCTTCTAATCGATTTTTCTGTGCTTCTTGAGCAAGCTTTTTTTCGGTTTCACTTTTTTCTAAAAGCTGTTGTTTTCTTTGCTGAGCTCTTAATAAATCTGCTCTGTCATTAGAAGTTTTATTTTGAGTATTTGTAGTTTTTGGCGATTTTAACGTTCTATGACCGGATTTTGTCTTTACCGTTTTTTTTGAAGCGTGGTTCGAATGATGTTTTATATGTCTGACAGAATGACGGTTTGCCCATGTAAGCGAAGGATAGCAAAACAATCCTGCTATTCCTAGAATAATGGACATTTTTATTCCGAAATAGCATTTGTTGATCAATTTTAAATTTGGATTGTTTTGCAGAAAAACCCCACTTAGTTTTTAATTAACGTTTTCCCAGTCATTTCCTTGGGTTGAGGTAAATGCATTAATTGTAAAATCGTCGGAGCGATATCGGATAAACGACCATCCCGTAATTGGACACCTGAAACCCCTTCCAATATGACAGGAACACGATCCAAAGTATGCTGGGTATGTGGTTCACCTGTTTTAGGGTCAACCATAATTTCACAGTTACCATGATCGGCTGTGATAATCAAAGCACCATTCTGTTTTTTAATAGCAGAAACAATTTGCCCCAAACTATGGTCGACAGCTTCAACAGCTTTGATGGCTGCATCTAATTTTCCTGTATGACCAACCATATCGGGATTGGCAAAATTTACGACAATCAGATCATATTTTGCACTATTAATTGCATCCACAATTTTCGCAGTTAATTCTGGTGCAGACATTTCCGGTTGCAGGTCATAAGTGGCTACTTTTGGGGAGTGAACTAGAATTCGATCTTCACCAGGAAATGGTTCTTCCTGTCCACCATTTAAGAAATAGGTTACATGAGGATATTTTTCAGTTTCCGCAGCACGCAACTGTTTTAAGCCTGCATCAGATACGATTTGTCCGAGAACATGCGTTAGATTTTCTGGTGGAAATAAAACACCCATATATTGGACTAATGTGTCACTATATTGTGTCATTCCCAATACTTTTGAAAATTTAATGACTCTTGACCGTCTAAATTTATCAAAATCAGGTTCAAGTAAAGCATTCATTAATTGACGAATACGGTCTGCACGGAAATTGAAAGAAATAATGCCATCATTATCTTTCATTCCGTCATAATTACCTAAAACTGTTGGAATAATAAATTCGTCGGTAACTTTTTCCTGGTAAGAAATTTCTAAAACTTGGTCTGCAGTTTTTGCACGTTGACCATTGGCGGAAACAATAACATCATAGGCTTTTTGAACACGATCCCAGCGGTTATCACGATCCATTGCATAATAACGACCAGAAATTGTTGCGATTTTCACTTCAGAAGGAAGTTCCTTTAAAGCATTCGCAATAAATCCACGTGCAGATTCTGGGGGTGTATCACGTCCATCAGTAAAGATATGTAAAGCAACGGGAACACCCGCTTGCGTTAGGATTTTAGCAATTCCAATTGCATGATCTTGATGGGAGTGCACACCACCCGGTGAAAACAAACCCATTAAATGACAAGTGCCTTTATTGTTTTTCATTGTCTCAATAAAGGATTTCATCAAAGGATTTTCAGCAATGGAACCATCTTTGATCGCATGAGAAATACGAGGAAGTTCCTGCATAACAATACGACCAGCACCAATATTCATATGACCGACTTCGGAATTACCCATTTGTCCAGCTGGTAGACCTACATCTTCACCACTTGCATCTAAAAGCGCATGGGGACAGGTTTTAAATAGTTGGTCAATATTCGGTGTATTCGCATCTAAAACAGCATTATTCTTGGGTGATGGATTGTAACCAAAACCATCAAGAATAGTAAGCATAACGGGACGATATTTATGTTCGGTCATAATGTTTCCTATGGGATGTTATGTTGATAACGGTGTTTGATGTTAAAAAACATAATTTGATAAAAGTTTTTGCTATTTGATTAAACATTATCACAAAACCGTGCATACGTCGTTGTAACTTTATATCAAATATAATAAGGCAATTTTAGGAACTCAAAGTTATCTATAGCTTTAAAATAGGTAAGTTGCTTTTTCAAAACGTCAATGAATATTTGATATAATAGTTTTCGAAAAGAAGATTTTCCTTTTTTGGTAATGAGATACGCAAAATGAAATCGAACATAAATAATCAATGGTCACAACATTTATCTTCAGAACAGTTACGTGTAATGCGTGATCATGGAACCGAGACTCCAGGAAGTAGCCCGCTTAATTATGAAAAGCGTACAGGGGCTTATTATTGTGCAAATTGTCATGCTGAATTATTTCGTTCTGAAACGAAATATGATAGCGGCTGTGGATGGCCATCTTTTTTTGCACCTATCAAAGGTGCCGTTGAAAGTTCATTAGACACCAGCCATCATATGATAAGAACCGAAATTCATTGTGCAAAATGTAAAGCACATCTTGGACATGTATTTGATGATGGAATTGAACCAACAGGCGAACGTTATTGTATCAATGGGATCGCTTTAGATTTTAAACCTCAATCGTAATCAAACGGTCATATTCAATCTACTGAATACTGAAAAAGTCAAAAATCATTCAATAGGATTTTTCTTGAAAATAGGAAGATTTTCCAGTGTGTTTGCTAATTGATGTAAATGTGGAAATTTCTGTATTTCGACCCGATTAGCTAAACGGTATTGCGTATATGACCAAGCGACTACCGTTGTAATATCTGCTTGAGAGATCATTTGTGATGTTTGAGAGGAATCGTGGTTTTGTGAGGAAATTAGCATTTCCAAGCTTTGAAATGCAGCTAAAAGTTGTTCTGTATTTCGGTCAAGCCATATACTAGATTGCTGTTCTACCGGTCGACGATTAATCTCGCCTGAAATTTGAACGCCTTTCTCACAAGCGGTAAGTGCTAATCCGATTTGATGTAAATGCTTTGCAAATAAAGGGGTTGATAAAGGCATCAACCGTTTTTCAGCAGGAACGATACTTTCGAAATAAGATAAAATCAAAGATGAATCCATCAGAACAACGCCATTATCTAGTTTAAGCGTGGGTGCTTTAACGACAGGATTGATCTTTTTGAATTCTTGATAATCCTTAAAAACAGAAAGCGGATAATGTTCAAAAGGCAATTCATACAAAGATAGCGAAATAGCAACCCGTCTAACAAAGGGGGAGTCAAGCATGCCATAAAGCGCTATCATTGTATTTTCCTATATTCGTTCAACCGTATATTTTTCTCTTAAACGGTTCATAATTTCATTGGAATGTTCACCACTCCGTGCTTCTATAATTACTTCTAACAAGGCTGATTGCACGCTTGAAGATGTAAATAAACGTTGGTGTGAAACTTCGATAATATTCCCGCCACATTCACCAATAATTTGTGAAATATCTGCTAATATGCCAGGGCGATCGGGAATAGACATACTTAAACGAAGCAGTCGGCCATCACGCAACAAGGAACGGATAAAAATATTGGCCATAATTCTTGTATCAATATTTCCACCGCTAATAGGGAAGGCAACTTTCTTATGCTTGAACCTTTCGGGATAAGAAATAATAGCAGCCAAAGCACTGGCAGCAGCACCTTCCGTAACTTGCTTAGCATCTTCGGCAATTAAGGTAATAGCATCTTCAATGCCTTGTTCAGAAACGGTAAGAATATCATCAACATGTTGACGAATAATTTCTAAAGGTTGCCGGCCGAGTTTAAGAACCGCAATTCCTTCTGCAATTGTGGGGCCACCAGGTGGGTTTAATTCCGAATCCGAACAGATAGAATAGGATGAATAACTTCTGGTCTGTACACCAATGACTTTGGTATTAGGTCGTAATGAAGCTGCTGCGATAGCACAACCAGAGATTAAACCACCACCACCAATGGGAACAATTAAATAATCAAGATCGTCAACTTCCTCAAACAGTTCAACTGCTAAGGTTCCTTGCCCTGCAATTACACCGGGGTCATCATAAGGATGAATGAAAATCTGTCCTTCTTTGGCGCAAAGTTCATATGCAAATTTCACAGCTTCTGCAAAATCTTCACCTGCCAATATGACTTTTGCACCCCATGCAGCCGTTCGATTCATCTTGGTTACAGGGGTAAATTTAGGCATTACAATAACCGCATTGATACCTAATAGCTGGGCATGCCGAGCAACACCTTGCGCGTGATTACCTGCAGAAACGGCAATAACACCACGTTTTTTTTCTTCTTCTGACAATAAAGCCAATCGGTTTGCAGCACCACGTTCTTTGAACGAACCAACAGCCTGAAGGTTTTCAAGCTTTAGTGTAATGTCTGTATCTAGACGTTTAGAGAGTGCTTGACAGTAAATTGTAGGTGTTCGCAACACCCGTCCTTTGATGCGTTCTGCTGCCGCGTAGATATCTTCAATTGTGACCATTGTTGTAAATCAGACTTCTAGCCGTAAATAATATCAAGGATTTCGTAAGTACGATCGCCGCCCGGGGCGGGAACGGAAACCGTTGAGCCTTTTTCTTTACCAATTAATGCTTTGGCTAAAGGTGAAGAAATCGATAACAATCCTAATTTAATATCGGCTTCATGGACACCGACAATCTGGTATGAGAATTCTTTGTCTGTTTCTTCGTCAACCAGTACAACTTTAGCACCAAATTTAACGTTATTACCGGATAAACTGGCTGGATCAATAACCTGTGCAGCGCCAATAATTTTTTCTAGCTCCATGATACGACCTTCAATAAAAGATTGTCGTTCACGTGCTGCTTCATACTCTGCATTTTCAGAGAGATCACCATGACTACGTGCTTCGGCGATTGCTCGAATTACTTCGGGTCGTTCAATATCTTTCAGCTTATGAAATTCTTCTTCCAAGCGCTTTAAACCCAGAGCTGTCATTGGAAATTTTTGCAAGATCATTTACCTCTTTATATAAAAGAAACCTGCACCATAACAATCCTGTCTATTTTAATAAACAGATTTATCATAGTGCAGATTATTAATTATATCCTATACCGAATAAAGGATTAATCAACCTTTTGTTGAAAACTATTATGGAAATAGGACTGTAAAGGGGCTACCGACAAGTTTCCTTCACGTAATGCGGCAATAGCGTGTACTGCAGCAATAGCACCAGCCATCGTCGTATAGTGAGGAATTCCATTGGTTAATGCTGAACGGCGAATGTCAAAACTATCTGCAGTAGCTTGTGCACCTTGAACCGTATTAACAATCAACTGAACTTCACCCGAAAGAATTGCATCCACACAATTAGGACGACCTTCAAGAACCTTGTTCACCGTTTTGGTTTCAATCCCAGCATTACGTAAGGTTTCAGCAGTACCACGCGTTGCTAGAATGGTAAAGCCCATTTCTGCTAATCGGCGACCTAGAGGCAGCAAAGCCGGCCGGTCACTATGCCGAACCGAAAGGAAAACCGTACCTGATAAGGGCAATACAACACCAGCTCCCAACTGTGATTTAGCAAAAGCACGTTCAAAGGAGATATCAATGCCCATAACTTCACCAGTAGAACGCATTTCTGGTCCTAGAATTATATCGACATTGGGGAAACGATTAAAAGGAAATACGGCTTCTTTTACGGCAACATGTGCTGAGGTTAAACGTTGCTCTAATGAAAAATCTTTTAGACTAGCACCAGCCATAACGCGAGCACCGATTTTAGCAACAGGAACCCCGGTCGCTTTAGCAACAAAAGGCACCGTCCGTGAAGCCCGTGGATTTACTTCGAGAATAAAGATTTCATTATTCTTAATAGCAAATTGTACGTTCATCAAACCGACAATACCCAGTTCTTTTGCTAAAGCCCCGGTTTGCGCTTTTAATTCGGTTACAATGGCAGGTGATAAGGTATAAGGTGGAAGCGAACAAGCACTGTCGCCAGAATGGATACCTGCTTGTTCAATATGTTCCATGACCCCTGCAACATAGACATTTTCACCATCAGCGATACAATCTACGTCAGTTTCAATAGCATCATCCAGATATTGGTCAATTAAAAGCGGCCCTGAAGAAACATCATCTCCAGCAGATTGTAAAACCTCACGTAAATAACGCTGTAACCCTGCACGGTCATGTACAATTTCCATTGCACGGCCACCTAAAACATAGGAAGGGCGAACCACAACAGGATAACCGATTTCTTCCGCAACTTTTTCGGCTTCACTTGCATCATGTGCAATGCCGTTCGAAGGTTGACGTAAACCTAATTTCTTTAGCAATTCCTGAAAACGTTCTCGATCTTCAGCAAGGTCAATGGCATCAGCGGGCGTTCCTAATAACGGAATCTTTGCTTCTTCCAAAGCTTTTGATAGTTTCAAGGGCGTTTGTCCGCCATATTGAACGATACAACCTTTAACATGCCCATTTTGCTGTTCACGACGGATCAACTCAATGACATCTTCATTGGTTAAGGGTTCAAAATACAGACGGTCAGAAGTATCATAATCCGTAGAAACGGTTTCTGGATTACAGTTCACCATAATGGTTTCGAAGCCTGCTTCGCGTAAAGCATAAGCAGCATGAACACAGCAGTAATCAAACTCAATACCTTGTCCAATACGATTGGGACCGCCACCAAGAATAATGATTTTTTCACGATCCGTGGGTTGACTTTCACAAACAGGTTTATTGAAACCACCTTCATAGGTCGAATACATATAAGAAGTTGAAGAAGCAAATTCTCCAGCACAAGTATCAATCCGTCTATAAACCGCATGGACGTCTAATTGTTCGCGTAACTGAACAACATCTTTTTCCTTGTTATTGGTTAAGGCTGCCAATCTTTTGTCGGAAAAGCCCATTGCTTTAAGCAATCTTAGTTGATGTGCATCTTGTGGAAGGCCATCTTGTTCTAATTTTTCTTCAGCTTGAATAATTTTTTCAAGTTCGCGCAAGAACCAATAATCAAAACGGCATGCTTCGTGAATACGTTCCAGTGGAATCTTTGCACGTAATGCTTGTGCTACTGTTAAAATGCGATTGGGACGTGGTTGTGATAAAGCAGCTCGAAAAGCGTCTTCATTTCCGTCACCAGGAACTTCCACTGGATCCAGACCGGATAAGCCAATTTCCATAGAACGCAAACCTTTTTGCAAG
Organism: uncultured Commensalibacter sp.; assembly: GCA_945266285.1. Lineage (GTDB taxonomy): Bacteria > Pseudomonadota > Alphaproteobacteria > Acetobacterales > Acetobacteraceae > Commensalibacter. The sequence goes on along the minus strand of CALYOP010000001.1, from coordinate 384,971 downwards.
GCTTCTGAGAAACTACGTCCAATGGCCATCGCTTCGCCCACAGACTTCATACTTGTGGTCAATAGTGCAGGTGTTCCAGGGAATTTTTCAAAGGTAAAACGTGGAATCTTTACGACGACATAATCAAGGGTTGGTTCAAAAGATGCCGGAGTTGTTTTGGTAATATCGTTCTTTAATTCATCTAATGTATAACCGATTGCCAGTTTTGCAGCAATTTTAGCAATTGGGAAACCTGTAGCTTTTGATGCCAAAGCAGACGAACGTGAAACACGTGGGTTCATCTCAATAATAACCATACGGCCATCAACAGGGTTCAAACCAAATTGCACATTTGACCCACCCGTATCCACACCAATCGCACGTAAGCAAGCGATTGAAGCATCGCGCATACGTTGATACTCTTTATCAGTCAAGGTTAGGGCCGGGGCAACGGTGATCGAATCACCGGTATGAATGCCCATGGGATCGATATTTTCGATTGAACAAATGATGATGCAATTATCCGCTTTATCGCGGACAACCTCCATCTCATATTCTTTCCATCCTAGCACGCTTTCTTCAATTAATACTTCCGTAGTAGGAGAAGCTTCCAGACCAGAAGAAACGATTTGTTCGAATTCATCGCGATTATAAGCAATACCACCACCGGAACCGCCTAAGGTAAAAGAAGGGCGAATAACAGCGGGCAAACCAACTTTTTGCAAAGCATCACGTGCTTCTTCTATCGTATGAGCAATACTACTTCTTGGGCTTTCGATACAGATAGCTTCCATCGCTTCACGAAATTTAAGCCGATCTTCTGCACGATCAATAACATCGGCTTTTGCTCCGATAAGCTCAACATTATGTTCTTTTAAAAAACCTGATTTATCCAGAGCGATGGCAGTATTAAGCGCGGTTTGTCCACCCATAGTTGGTAAGATCGCGTCCGGTTTTTCCCGCAAGATTATTTTTTCAATGGTTTCAGGTGTAATGGGTTCTATATAGGTTGCATCGGCCATATCGGGATCGGTCATAATGGTCGCTGGATTGGAGTTGACCAAAATAACCCGGTAACCTTCTTCGCGCAGTGCTTTACAAGCTTGTGCACCAGAATAATCGAATTCACAGGCCTGTCCGATAACAATAGGACCCGCGCCAATGATCATAATTGAGGAAATATCTGTCCGTTTAGGCATAGGAGCACCTTAATTATTTTTGGAAACAGGATGAGAATTCATCAGTTCAATAAAGCGTTGAAATAAATAGCGGCTATCTGTTGGGCCTGGGCTGGCTTCTGGATGATATTGTACTGAAAAAGCAGGATATTTATCCGAAGCAACCCCTTCGTTAGAACCGTCAAACAAATTAATATGTGTTGCATGAGCATCCGCAGGCAAGCTTTTAGGGTCTACCGCAAAACCGTGATTTTGACTGGTAATTTCAACTTTGTGGTTCATCATATTTTTTACGGGTTGATTGGCACCACGATGACCTTGTTCCAGTTTGTAAGTTTTACCGCCTAGTGCCAAAGATAAAAGTTGATGACCTAAACAAATGCCAAAAATTGGAATACGTTTTTCCAAAAGTTTCTGTAAAACTGGAACAGCATATTGTGCTGTGGCTGCAGGATCAGCAGGTCCATTCGACAGGAAAACACCATCAGGGTTATAACTGAGTATTTCTTCTGCGGAAGCTGTAGCGGGCACAACTGTTAGTCGGCATCCTGCTTCAACAAGATTACGGAAAATATTTCTTTTAGCGCCGTAATCTATTGCTACAACATGATGACTTGAAGGAATATCGGAATGCGCACCTTCTGGCCAGTGCCAAACACCTTCATTCCAAGAAAATGCTTCGGTACAAGTGACTTCCTTTGCAAGATCCATTCCTTGAAGGCCAGGCCAGGCTTTGACTTGTTCTTGTAAAGCTGGAATATCAAATAAGCCATCTTCAGGCCAGAACAACAAAGCATTTTGTGGTCCATGGTCCCGAATATGCAGCGTTAAAGTACGCGTATCAATAGCACAGATTCCTGTAATATGATTTTCTTTTAACCATTCACACAAAGAGGCTGTTGAACGCCAGTTCGCAGGTTCGGTGATATTCTGTTTAACGATTAATCCACGTGCTGCGATTTGTGCTGCTTCGTTATCGTCGGGATTAGTACCAACATTGCCGATATGAGGGAAAGTAAAGGTAATGAGCTGTCCTGCAAAAGAGGGATCGGTCAATGTTTCTTGGTATCCGGTCATACCGGTAGAAAAGCATATTTCTCCGATTGCGGGCTTTTCTTTGTTTGTATACGCACCAAAACCGAGACCCCATAATATAGTACCATCTTCTAATAATAATACTGCATCTGCGCCATTTGGGGGGGTAAGACTGGATTCAACAGGATTATCAGGTTGCAAATCAGAAAGGCTTAGACCCGTTTCTTGTATAATAACTGACCAATGACGGGATGGAATAGCCTTGGCTTGGCGCCATTTACGAATTGCTTCTGTTGAAACGCCAGTGATACGAGCGGCCTGTTCAATTCCGCCCAAACGCGTAATGATAGTGTCGATATTCATCATAATGATGTCCCTTGTCGGACGTTTGCCATTTTTTGGAATATAAGTATTTGGAAAAAAATTCCTATATCTTTTTTTAAAAAAAATATTGGGAAATTTTTTCCTATTGGTTTTTTAATCAGTGAGAATACTGTAAATCGAAAGTGATAAAGATAAGGAGTAAAAGATGACTTTGAGAGAACGTTTAAAAGAAGAAGTTAAAACAGCAATGAAAGCCAAAGATACGGCACGGTTAAATACCTTACGTATGATTGGTGCGAAATTAAAAGATCAGGATATAGCAGCGCGTCCTAAAGGAATAGAGCAGATTAGCGACGAGGAAATCATTACCATGTTGAAAGGTATGGTAAAATCTCGTCGCGAGTCGGTTGAACTTTATCGTCAAGGTAACCGTGAAGAGCTTGCCGAAAAAGAAGAAGCAGAAATTAAGGTTATTGAAGATTTTCTGCCTGCTCAGATGAATGAATCAGACATGCAGAAAGCTGTTGAAGAAGCTATTACCAAAACGGGCGCTGCATCTATTAAAGATATGGGTAAGGTAATGGCTATATTGAAACAGCAATATGGGGCTGTTTTGGATATGGGCAAGGTAAATCAGTTGGTTAAAGCAAAACTTAATTAAGGAAAATATATCCTTATCATGGCTTTTGATCCAAAATTTCTCGACGAATTACGTCAACGCTTACCGATGCCTGGCCTCGTAGGGCGGCACGTTAAGCTTGTACGGTCGGGACGTTATTGGAAAGGATGCTGTCCTTTCCATGGAGAAAAAACACCGTCTTTTTATGTTTATGATGACCATTTCCATTGCTATGGTTGTGGTGCGCATGGCGATGCTATTTCTTATGTTATGCAGAGTGAAGGACGTAGTTTTAACGAAGCCATTCAGGAACTGGCAGCTTTGGCAGGATTAGAAATTCCTGAACAAATTTCTCATCAAAAAACCTCGAGCCAACAGCCTGGTTTGTATGAAGTTTTAGCCGCTGCACAAGAATATTATAGCCAACAATTGGATACCCCTAAAGGTCGAATAGGACGGGAATATTTTCTAAAACGAGGTATTTCAGAACAAACGATCAAAAAATTTCAATTGGGATGGTCAGGCGATGGTCGTGGAGGTTTAATATCTTATCTTAAAGGCAAAGGATTTACAGAAAATTTAATCGCGGCAGCGGGTTTATTGCGTCGCTTAAATGATGATCAATGGGGAGGAGAATTATTTTTTAATCGCGTAACCTTCCCAATTTGTGATCGTCGTGGACGGGTTATTGCATTTGGCGGACGCATTTTGGGTGATGGACAACCTAAATACCTCAATAGTCCAGAAACACCGCTTTTTTCTAAAAGAAAAATATTATTTGGTTTTAACCATCTTTCTGCCATATCCACGCATAAAACTACAGATCCACGCTATCATACATTATTGGTCGTAGAAGGTTATATGGATGTCATTGCTTTGCATCAAGCTGGATTTATAGGAGCCGTTGCACCATTAGGAACTGCATTGACTTTAGATCAAATGGAGCTCCTATGGCGTATAGATGATCGTCCAACCATTTGCTTTGATGGTGATGCTGCGGGTCGTCGTGCTATGTTACATGCTGCAGAAGAGGCGTTACCAGTTTTAACCCCTGAACATAGTTTGCAATTTATTCGCTTACCTGAAGGAGAAGATCCTGATAGTCTTATTCAAAAAGAAGGTAAAGAAGCTTTTTTAGAGCTTATTCGGTCAAGGCATTCTTTTAGCGAAGTGCTTTATGAATTGCTTGCCGAATCGATGATTGATCATTCTCCTGAGCAAAAAGCAGCATTAAAGAATAAACTTTTTTCTGCTGCGGCGAAAATTCAAGATCGAAATCTGGCAAAAGAATATCGCAAAACACTTTTTGATCAATTTTACGCGCAATTTTACCCAAAAAATAATTGGATTGATAATAATTGGATTAATAAAAGAAACTTTCAGCAGGAAAAAAAGACAACTTATCAACCATTTGTTCGACCGAATTTAACGCGTCAGCAGGTAAATTATGAACGGATGTGTATTCTTACGGCTATGCTTGTTTATTGCCCTAATATCATTCCTGATGTAGAAGATGCGTTCTGCAGACTTGATTTACCATCTGATCTAACCAACATAAGAGAGGTATTGCTCGAATTACCAAATACCGAAGATTATAAAGAAGTCTTTAACTTCTTCTTAGGAAAAGGGTTAACAGCAAAACTTGATAAGTTGTTAAATCAATATAGTTTACGCATTATAGGAGAGAAACTTGTTTCTTTCAGCCCGCAGGAGGTCGAAAAACAATGGTGGCATTTCTATGGGTTGTTTAATATTGAAGCCTTGGAAAAACAGGTGATTCAAGCACGAAAAAATTGGGAGAAATATCCCGATGAATCGCATCAAAGAACGTTTTTGGCTAGAGTAAAAGCATTATCATCAGTTCGGAAAGGTGAAATAGAAGATCAAGAAAACGAAAATTTTTTATAACTCGGTAAAACCATTTATGTGGTTCTTGACTTCTTTTGATGAGTATATCATTTCAAAACAGTTTTTATACGTTTGAAAATAGAAGTTTTAAATTACACTGATTCTGTGCAGTGCATTAAGAATTCGTGTTCGATTTGGAAATGAGTTTTCAAACTGGTTTTTATAAATTAACAGGTGACTAAAAAAATTCTGTTTATGATTATAATTAAACAGAAAGTTTAAAGGGTATTTTTTGGGGCAGAAAATGGCGATAAAAGCAGCGTCGGCAGCAGCAGAAACAAATTCTAGCGAGCAAGATACCGATACCAATATTCTTGATACACAATCTTCCGCAGTTAAGCGATTAATAGCGAAAGGTAAAGAACGAGGATATGTTACACTTGACGAATTAAACGCTGTTCTGCCACAAGATCAAATGTCTTCAGAACAAATTGAAGATATCATGTCATCTTTTTCAGAAATTGGCATTCAAGTTGTTGATAACGACGAAAATGAAGAAGGTGAGCAAAATCAAGATGCTGATTCTGAAAAGGAAACGGCGGAAAGTGAAGAAAGTAGTGGTAACGTAGAAACCACAGCGGGTCGTACGGATGATCCGGTGCGAATGTATTTGCGCGAAATGGGCGCAGTTGAGCTGTTATCCCGTGAAGGTGAAATTGCTATTGCGAAACGGATCGAAGCGGGACGTAATCAGATGATTAGCGGTCTTTGCGAAAGCCCGTTGACGTTTAGTGCGATTATTACTTGGTATGAACAGCTTAAAACCAATGATGTATTGTTGCGGGATATTGTCGATTTAGAAGCAACGCAGGCCGAATACGACCAAACGGATGTCACTGAGCTGGCGGTTGATGTTGATGAAGACCGCTTTGAAAGTGATGACGGCAATGATGAAGCCGAAGAAAGCGGCGAAGATGAGGAAAGTAGCCTCTCTCTTTCAGCTTTAGAAGAAAAATATAAAGACCAGATTTTTGAGCACTTCGCTGAAATAGAGAAATTATATAAATCACTCTGTCAAATGCAGTCTCAGCGTTTGGAAACTATTCAATCTGGCGAAAAATTAACTAGTAAATTCGAAAAGAAATACGAAGATCTGCGTGATAAGTTAATTATTGAAGTCAAACAGATCCATTTACAAAGTAATAAGATTGAAGAACTCGTCGAACAATTAAAAGATGTTTCACGTAAACTGGCCAGTATGGAAGGTCAGATGTTACGTATGGCTGAAAAATGCCGTGTGTCTCGTGAAGATTTCTTGATGAAATATCATGGACATGAATTGGATCCTGACTGGTTAGAAGCCGTTGAAAACTTGCCTAGCAAAGCATGGAAAAGTTTTGTTCAACGTTATCATCAAGATATTCAAAAATTCCGTGATCAGATTGCAATGCTTTCACAACGTGTGGGATTGCCAATTATGGAATTCCGGCGGGTATTTTCTACGGTTTCCTATGGTGAACGTGATGCATCCCGAGCCAAAAAGGAAATGATCGAAGCCAATCTACGTTTGGTTATTTCAATTGCTAAGAAATATACCAATTGTGGGTTGCAATTTCTTGACTTGATTCAAGAAGGTAATATCGGTCTGATGAAAGCAGTCGATAAATTTGAATATCGACGGGGTTATAAATTCTCAACTTATGCCACATGGTGGATTCGTCAAGCAATTACCCGTTCAATTGCGGATCAAGCCAGAACGATCCGTATTCCGGTTCATATGATTGAAACGATCAACAAACTCGTAAGAACTTCAAGGCAGATGCTGCACGAAATTGGTCGTGAGCCGACACCGGAGGAATTGGCTGAAAAATTGGGAATGCCTTTGGAAAAAGTTCGCAAGGTCTTAAAAATTGCTAAGGAGCCAATTTCGCTAGAAATTCCTATTGGCGATGAAGAAGACAGCCATCTAGGCGACTTTATCGAAGACAAAAGTGCGGTTATTCCATTGGATGCTGCTATTCAAACCAATCTAAGAGAAGCAACAACACGCGTATTATCATCGTTAACGCCGCGTGAAGAACGGGTTTTAAGAATGCGATTTGGCATTGGTATGAATACGGATCATACTTTGGAAGAAGTCGGTCAGCAATTCAACGTAACGCGTGAACGTATCCGCCAAATTGAGGCAAAAGCATTAAGAAAACTCAAGCATCCTAGTCGAAGCCGTAAATTACGTTCTTTCTTGGATGATAATTGAGTTTAATTGGATGCATACCAGATAAGCGATAAGACGTATTTTCAATTTTTCATTTCATGATTATTTCTTATTTGGTTGAATTATGCCAAGCAATATAGCTGAAAAAACAACGCGTATTCGGGTCAAAGTCACATTCTTGCGGATGGATCGTTGTCCCGATTTATCTGCGTTTCAGTTACCTTCCTCTTATCATTTAACGCATATTCCTAATCCTGATATTTCATTATATCGCTATCTTTATGACGGTGTTGGCCGAGATTATTGCTGGTGGATGCGACGGAATCTTTCAGATGAAGCATTAGCATCCTTGTTACGAGATCCGAGAATTGAAGTTTATGTTCTTAAAGATGAACAAGGGGTTATCTGTGGCTTCTTTGAGTTGGATCGTCGGTCTGGTATAGACGTTGATTTGGCTTATTTCGGTTTAATGCGTCATGCGATTGGCCGTAAAATCGGATTTTCTTTTTTATGTCAGGCTATTCGATTGGCTTGGCGTTCACATATTTTATGCTTACGCGTAAATACCTGCGAACTTGATCATTATAGAGCTCTGAGAATGTATTTACGTGCAGGTTTTCAGCCAATTCGAACGGTCGATGAGTTATGGGATATTCCTGATATTTATCAGTTACCTATACCAGAAGCTTTCCAGACCGATAAAATATCATAAAAAACTTGCAAAAATCGTATTTTTATGGTTTTTGAAAACCTCCCTGCCAAGGTTCAACGGCTACACCTTGGCTATACCCAAAATGATTTGGAAGAAACCAGTCAGCAATTGCTGATAATTGGGTTGAAGTCAGCCGAAGGGAGATCATATGCCATTATATGAATGTGTGTTTATTGCACGCAATGATGTTACGCAACAACAGGTTGAAGACATCGCTGATGGAATTGCTACTTTGCTGGAAAGCGAAGAGGGTTCTGTAAAAAAACGGGAATATTGGGGGTTACGTACTCTCGCTTACCGTGTAAAGAAAAACCGTAAAGGTCATTACATGCTACTTGGTATTGAAGCCAAGCCCGAATCCGTTAAAGAAATTGAACGTCGTTTGAATCTGAATGAAGATGTACTGCGTTTTATGACTTTGCGTATCGAAGAAATTGATGAAGCACCATCACCTATTCTTTCAAGAAAAGGCGATGATCGTGACCGGTCTAGCAGTTCGCGTACTCCAAAAGCTTCAGGACGTTACGAAAGTGGTCGTAAACGGGAATATGAAGAAATGGACGATAGCAGCGAAGGTGAAGAATTTACTGCCGTTGTAGAAGAAGAGGTATAATCCATGTCAGATACACTTCAAGTAAATCCAGCATCACGTCGTATTGCGGTGGGGGCACGTCGTCCTTTTCATCGTCGTCGCAAAAGCTGTCCATTCGCATCTGCAAATGCGCCCAAAATTGACTATAAAGACATTCGTTTGCTCTCACGTTTTCTTTCAGAACGTGGCAAGATTGTTCCAAGTCGTATCACAGCTGTTTCTGCAAAGAAGCAACGTGAATTGGCTCAGGCAATTAAACGGGCTCGTTTCTTGGCATTATTGCCTTACGTTCAAGACTGAGAAGGAGCACCATCATGTCTGCTATTGAAGTGATTTTGCTTCAACGCGTTGAAAAACTCGGCCAAATGGGCGATGTCGTCAAAGTAAAGCCCGGTTATGCGCGTAACTTTCTGTTACCAAAAGGTAAAGCAATTAGAGCAACGGCTAATAATCGTGAACGTTTTGAAAGAGAACGTAGCCAATTAGAAGCTCAGAACATTAAGCGTCGTGAAGAGGCAGAACGGCTTTTTGAACGGGTTCAAGGGTTAAGCGTCGTTATCATTCGCCAATCCGGTGAAAGTGGAAGCTTATATGGTTCTGTAACAGCACGTGACATTAGTGACGCTGTTACTAAAGAAGGACTTTCAATTACTCGTCAACAAGTTGAAATTCATCATCCGATTAAAATGTTGGGTCTATATCAGGTAAGCGTTCAATTGCATCCTGAAGTCCATCTGAATGTTACCGTAAATGTTGCACGTTCTGCTGAAGAAGCTGAACGTCAAGCATTAGGTGAAGTTCAAAAAGTAGAAGAACTTAAATCTATTGATGAGGCTAAAGAAAAAGCTGACCTGCTTGAAATCGAAGCTGTTGTCGCTGAAGAAGTGATTATAAAAGCGCCTCAAGAATAAAATAATTTACAATAAGTAAATTTTATTAAACCGAGAAGAAACCATTCTTCTCGGTTTTTTATTTTACCTTCATAATAAAAACTTGTTACAAATTCGTTTGGAATGTCATGATAGGCATCAATTTGATAGCCTTAATTCAAGATAAATTCAAAAAGAAGGAAAACAGTATGTATGGCCTATTGCATAAGATTCTTAAGAGTTATATCAAAAAAGGCCGATTGGATATTATTTTCCCAGATGGCAAATATAAGACCTATGGACAGCATCAAAATTCTGATTTTGCAACAATTAAATTGGTAACAGCAGATATTTGTTACCGATTGATTATAAATCCAAACCTTGCTTTTGGCGAAGGCTATATGGAAGGCACTATTCAGCCTGTTAATTGTAGCATTTATCAAGTATTGAATGTGCTTATGAGCAATGATCTTCAGCAAGATCATTTCGGGGAAAAGATTTCTTCAGCATTAAGATTTTGTAAACGATCATGGGCACAGTTTAACCCAGCAAGAAAATCACGAAAAAACGTGGCACATCATTATGATCTTCGTGAAGATTTATATAGGCTATTTCTTGATAAGGATATGCAATATTCCTGTGGTTACTTCAAAAATGGCGATGAAACACTAGAAGAAGCACAATATGCTAAGAAAAAACATATCGCAGCCAAATTATTATTAAACCGTCCGGACTTAGAGATATTGGATATCGGTTCGGGCTGGGGTGGGATGGTACTTTATCTGGCTAAAGAATATCAAGCAAAAGTTCTTGGCATTACGCTTTCAGAAGAACAGTTACGTGTTTCTAGAAAACGAGCAAAAGAAGAAGGACTTGAGGATAGGGTGCAATTCAGAATGCTCGACTATCGCTCAATAAAAGGGAAATTCGATCGGATTGTTTCAGTAGGTATGTTCGAACATGTCGGCGTTCATTACTACCAAGATTTCTTTTCAACAGTTTATCGCATTTTAAAACCTGATGGGATTATGTTGCTTCATTCTATAGGACGTAGCGATGGGCCAGGTTCAACCAATGCTTGGATAAATCGATATATCTTTCCCGGAGGTTATTCTCCAGCTTTAAGCGAGGTTTTTCCCTATATTGAAAAAAACCATTTATGGGTAACAGATTGTGAAATATTGCGTTTACATTATGCAAAAACGATTCATTTTTGGCGAGAACGCTTTGAGGCGAAAAAGGAAGAAGTCATAAAATTATACGATAAGCGTTTTTATCGAATGTTTGAAATGTATTTAGCGGCTTCTGAGCTGGTATTTTATTATCATTGTCATATGAATTTTCAATTACAACTATCGCCAAGTATTGATGCGCTTCCAATTACGCGAAATTATATGATGGATTAATCTCAAGCTTACTTATTCAATTGGCACCAAACTGAGGCCAATTGATCAAATTCAGCAATCGTAAGCGTTTCAGCGCGTCTTTCACCATCGATATTGGCTTGATCCAACAAATTACGGCCTCCAATATTTTTTAATGCACTACGAAGCATTTTTCTTCTTTGACCGAAAGCTGCTGCTGTAACTTTTTCCATTGCTTTAAACATTATCGCAGAAGGTTGCTGTTGATGGGGGATAACGCTAATGACTGCTGAATAAATTTTGGGAGGAGGCGAGAATGCACCAGGGGGTATCCGTTTCACAATAGAACAATTTGCTACCCATTGAGCAATAACCGATAACCGCCCATAAAATTCAGTATTGGGTTGTGCACAAATTCGTTCGGCTACTTCAAGTTGGAACATTAATATTAACCGTTCCCACGCTTGGATTTGACGAAGCCATCCTAAAAATAGATGGGTCCCAATATTATAAGGTAAATTGGCAATAATTTGTCTTGGTGTTGAGCATAAAGTTGTAAGATCAAGCTTAGAAGCATCATGCTCAACAATTGTGAATCGATCAGGATAATAGTTTTGTAATTCTTTGAGAATCAACAAAGCTCTTTGATCTACTTCAACACCAATAATTTGTTGAGCGGGACTTTCTAATAAAGCACGTGTTAAACCACCAGGACCTGGTCCTACTTCAACAACATTTCTGCCATCTAAATTACCGGCTAAGGCAATAATTTGTTGATTAATAAGAGGATCAAGCAAAAAATGCTGCCCGAGCGATTTTCGGGCATGCAATTGATAAATCCTAATGGTTTCTCCTAGAGAAGGAAGCGATGAGATAGCCACGGGTTATTTTTTATTCCGCCATTGGATGATAGCTTGACGGTGAAGGTCACGTTCAAGTTGTTGCGCGGTTTGCTCAACACGTTGATTAAGTAACTGATTGGCGATTTCGCTTGCAGAAATGTCAGCAAGATTTTTCTTTTCTTGAGAACAGATCATGATCAGGCTAATTCCTTCGGTAGAAACCAAAGGCTTACTTAATTGTCCAATTTGTAACCCTTTTAAAAGACTAGCCATTTCTGGATTCAAGCGCTCTAATTGTATAATCCCTGGATCCGAGGGGCGTCCCGAACCTGCCTTTTGATTGGCTGATTCAACATCGGCACAATTATGTAATGTGGTACGTAGTTTATTTGCTTGATTAAGGGTTGCAACCTGTTGTTGGGTTGGATTATGTGGATCAAGTTTGGAAGAAAAGGGTAAATATACCTGACGAATATTAACCAGGGTGCCCATTTCATTACCAATAGTTCTGCGACCTCCGATGGTTGCAATAATATATCCGCCTGCAACTTGGATAGGATTAGAGACCGCACCAATCGGCATTTTCTTAGCTACATTAACAACTTCGGGATCAAGATTATCTTCTTGAACCCAACCTAAAGAACCACCTTGTAAAGCACTTTGGGATTGAGAAAACTGGGCTGCAACAATAGGGAAAGGAGCCCCGTTACGAAGTTGTTGAATAATCGTTTCTGTAAATTTTAATTCCTGTTCGGGATGGCGCGCATTTTCGACTGGAACAAAGATTTCATTAACTAGAAATTCAGTCTGTCCTACTTCACGTTTTAAAGCATTTTGCCGTTGTACAACTTCTTGAGCCGTGATATGAGACTGTTCGCCAAGTTGTTGTTGAATAACTTGCCCCCAACCAAGCTGTAGCCTGATTTGATCAATTAAAGTATTTAACGATACCCCATCTGCGGATAAGCGATCACGTAGCGCATTTGGTGGCATATTATTACGTTTTTCAATGTCAGCAATTGCATCGGCAATCTGCTCTGGCGCAATATTAATATGTCGCCGCAGCATTTCCTGGGTACGTAAACGTTCATTAACCAGTTGTTTAATTAACTGAGGACGAATATTTTTCATAACTTCAGGACTGAGATGTAATCCTGCTGTTAATTCAAAAAGTTTTTCCCGGTTATTAACATCACGTTCGGTTAATAATTCGCCATTGATGATGGCGATAATCTTGCTTTCTTCGGAAAGACTGGCATCAGATGTTGAAAAATCATCCCCCATACTTTGTGAATTGATAGTAGTAGAAGCCTCTGGGGAATTATGATGTCTGGACGCCGCTTCCGATAGATTAGAGGCTATTACGTTCAAACCACCTATTACCATTAGGTAACTGCCTAAATACAAAGCATATTTAATAGGTTTTTTAACTGAAAAATCAATCATCCATTCATCCCAAAAGTGCCAAGGGTTTTGAAAGTAAACATAAATAGGACAGTCTGGCTATTCTGTTCACCGCCTACTATTGTATATTGTTTTAGATAAACGGTATCAAGACCAAAGCAATCGTTCTGATACCCAACAGTTCCACCAACTGCAGCAAATCTACCTCTATCCAGACTACGTCGTCCGAACAAGGAACCATGCCAATGATCCCAAGCTGTTGAAAGGCCCATTGTTAATTCACTTGTATTTTTGAAGTATTCATGCGCAAACACATCATTTCTACGATTATTATAATTATAAAGACGATTATAGTAATAGTAATAAGGTGTATTTGGTTGCCATACGTAACCGCCACTAATACCAAAATGAGGTATCCCTGCAGTAAAGATGGCATCACCAAAATTGATATTTCCAGTATTTGGATCAACTCGGGTGCGGGTCGTAAAGTTAATCCAATTGACGGGAGAAACTTTTAATCTAGCAACCACATCCGACATGTGGTGATTAAGACCGGAACGAGGAAGAAGGTTTTTCTGTATATGAGCTTGATAGCTCTGACCAACTAAGAAATCGACTTGATGACCATTCCATATCCAATTTCCATGAACACCTATATTGGCACGAGCACCACTGTCCAAACGGTCAGTGCCTTGGAATCGATTTAAAGAAAAAAGCGTTGAATCCGTAAATTCATAATTTAGACTATCTTCATTTGGCATTAAACGATTCAGGCTATTCCCTGAATTAGGGGCAGCAATCAATTGAATGATGGGTTCTAATACTTGTGTCCCTACGGAATCACCAACATGGAACTGGCGCATAAATGGCCAATTCATCTTCATTGCGATGGTGGGTAGCACTTGTCCACTGACATGCGAACCATGGCGGTAATAACGGTTGGAATAAAGCGGCATTTCGCTTAGATGACTACCGCGATAAATATTGGAATCAACATGTAAGGTTAATAACCATTTTTGACCAATATTGGTATTAAATGGCCGATCCCAATTAAGTGCGACTTCTCCTCTTTGATCAGAAACACCATTAGAACGAGATATAATAAAATCAGTAGTATTTAACGAGAAACGACCACCCCAAGCATCTGGTTGGCCAAAATAGCTATAGGTATAACGTGGAAGCACAAATGGCAGTTCACTATCGTTAATTACGCCTCGGTTCAATCCTTGAAAGGCCTGCATATCGACTTTGGAATAAGAACCTTCGCCAAATCCTTCGAGGTAAAGCGTCGAAGGAAGCATATCATTACCGTAACCGTTAACACGGTAATCACGCATATAGTTAGCGCTACTTGCGACGTTGATATTAGCACCATAACGCCAATACTTATTCAAAGCCCATTCTGTTTTTAAGAAGAAATAGCCTTGTACCCCTTTTTTATAACTATCAACATCCCGATTTAAGCTATTATTATGCCATTTATCTTGATGAAGGGTATCATAAGCGACTGCACCCCAAGCACGTAACATTCCCTGATTAAATCGAGCGCGATAATTAGCAGTTAATTGTGGTCCGGTTTTGCTTGAGAATAAAGGGGTAAGGGTCATATCTGACCAATTATTAATTGCCCAATAATAAGGGATCGTCCCATAGACACCTAAATATTTATTACCCCATGAAACATTCGGCATTAGGAAACCACTTTTCCGTTTGACAGAAGGGTCAACCATAGAAAAGAAAGGCAAATAAAAAACAGGAACACCCATAATATCAATAAAAGCATCACTGTAATCGATACGTTGATGTTCCATATCTCGTGTGGCTTGATATGCTCTGATTTGCCAAAATGGTGGTTTTTTAGGATCTTTTGCACAAATGGGGCAGGCCGTATAAACGGAACGACTTAAGTCGTGAACTTTACCACCAGTACGACGTGCACCATTAGCTGCCAATTTTCCATCATCGGCTAAAAGAGCATAAATTTGTCCCATAACACCTTCACGCATACCTTCACCAAGTTCGGTATACTGTGTAAAGAGTATTTCGCCATCGGGTTCAACCATGGCGACATTGCCTTCGGCAACAGCTATATTCGTTGTGCGGTTAAAGGATACTTTATCGGCTCTAAGGACGTGATCGTTTTGCCATATTTGGACATTGCCTGTCCAAGTGACAATGCCTCCTTTTGCATCATATGAAACCGAATCCGCTTGAAATGTAACCGGGTCACCTTCAGAGAAAGGTGCACCATTGGTACGACCAATATTCGTATGGGCAACCTGCATTTGGGCAGAGACATGACTTGCAAGAAGGCAAGCGGTTATCATAGAGCCACTTAACATCGTCGCTGTTAAAAGTGGTCTTTGGGAAAACTTTGGTGAATTGCGATTCCGCCGTTTTTTTAATTCTGAAGAAGGATTCGGTCTATGCATCAGCCATCTTCCAAATAAATGAGTAAAGCAATTGCTAGAAAGAGACCCGCTGCGGTGGGTGCCCATGCTGCCATAAAGGTTGGTAAAGCTCCAGATTGGCCAAATTGTTCAGCGATTTTAGAAATTGTAAATAATGCAAAGCCAGCTGCGACACCAGAGCCAATCATGCGTGCAACACCTCCACGACGACTGGAACGCATCGAAAATCCTGCAGCAACCAAGGTCATTGTTCCTGCTAGTAAAGGTTGCGCTAACAATGCTTGAAAGTGTAACCGATGCCCAATAGAAGAAAATCCAGAACGATCCAGCAGCCCTATAAAACCAGGCAAGGTCCATAGGGATAAAGTATCCGGCGAAGAAAAGCTTTCTTGAATACTGTTTAATGACAGATCGGTCGGCAAAGTAATCGTTCCTTGGTCTACAGGTAATTTATCCGGTTCTAATAGATGTGTATTATATAGCACCCATTGCTTGTTATATTCTAAATAACCAGCAGGTGATTCAACACGAACCAGTAAATGGTCGGTATCGTCAAGACGAAAAATGCTGATTCCATAGATATGAAGGGTATCATCCTTCACATGAACACGTTGTGCATGCATAATTGCAACACCATGCGGAACGATCATATTGTCAGCTTGTCTTATCCATAAGGATCCACCCGAGAGATTGGTTAGTTTTCCCCCTCCGGTTTTCAGATAAGTTTGATCAAGAATTTCTGCTTTGCTGTATAAGATCGATGAAATTGGAGAAATCACCGTAATCGAGAATAACCCAATGAGAAAAGCGCTGAAAACCGGCGCCATCAGGAATTGCCATGCTGAGACACCTCCAGCACGGATGACAATCAGTTCTGAAGATCGGGTTAATCTCCAAAAGCAGATAATACCTCCAAGAAGAATGCCAAACGGCAATATTTCCATTGAAAAATAAGGGATATGATAAAGCGCAATATGCGTTGCTATATTCGTGGAAACATGGGGCTTTGTTGCAACACGTCGTAATAGATCAATGAAATCAAATAAAGAAACCAACCCTGTTAAAGCCAGAATCATACAAATAGCGGCAAAGGTAAATTGCTTGGCGATATAAAAAGATATAATTCTAGCGGAGGACATTTTTATCTCGATGGTAATTTATTGGATAAAAAATAGTTACGTTTAATTTTAGAAAATGTCATTTCTTTCCCATATAATAAAACACAACAAATTACCCCGGGAAGGGCAGAAGTCAGCCATATTAAAGGAATAAGAGAAACATTCCGACTAGATAAATTTTGAACGATAAGCGTTAAAGATATGATTCCGATGACCGTCAAAATAGCACTTAAGGGACGAAAAATATTTCCATAACGCGAGAAACCTCCTCGTAGGATACTAAAAAGTGCAATCATGGCAAATGAAAATGCAGTGATAGGGGAGGTTAAACGTCGATGTGCTTCAACTTCCAATTTACCAAAATCTCTATTGGCGACTTCCTGGGCATTGGGATTTAATAATTCTGTCAAAGACATTTCTGCTGCATCACGGTACTGGGTTTTGTCATCTTTATTTGAAGAAAGATCAATAGTGTTTCTTTCAAAGTTCAGAACGTTTAAACGGCCAGTTTTATGATCAATAACTTCTCTGGAACCATTAAATAATAATACTTGAGGTTGATCATTAATTATTAATAGATTTCCGCGTTCTGCAAAAATAGTAGCACGGTTATCATGTTGCCGATCATCTTCGATTAAAATCCCCTTTAGAATTCCATTTCGGTCGCGTGATCGTATGTAAACGGTCAAATTATCAGAAACTGATGTAAAAACACCTTCTTGCAGCATAAAAGCCGCCATTTTGTTTCTTATAGTAAATTCATATTGTCGAAATGAATGATACGATAAAGGAACAATCCAAATATTAAGTATATAACAACAAATACAGGCAATCAGCGCACAGATCATGCCGGCACGGGCTAAGAAGAAAGTGGAAACCCCTGCGGCTCGCATGACGATTAATTCGCGATCAGTGGATAAACGCTGATAGACAAACTGAACAACGACAAAAGTTGTAATCGGCATGATAACTGCAATAAAAGAGGGCAATAACATCCCTGTAAGTTTGAGAAATACGCCTAAGGATAGCCCACGATCTACGACAAGCGATACAAATCGGAGTGACTGTGTAAGCCAGATTAGTGCTGCTAAGCTCCCCGTTGTGGCCGTTAATGCGACAAGCAATTGACGAAGAATATATCGGTCAAACATAGGAAGGCGTATCGAATTAAATAAACGCATAATATATTATCTCGCCTTAAACCTAGCTGATGTCTGTTTACTACTAAATATTAAAAATAGAAACCTATTGTGAATTGAGCATATTTTTAAAAGATGCATAGAATATATGCAAGTAATTGATCAAATTAAATTTGCCTGTAGAAAAATTGTTTTAACAATTATGGAATTTGTAAAATGATTTTTTCAATATCAATATGAATTTTGTGATTTTAAGCTCAGAATATTTGGTCTGCAAATTTCATTGATCAAAGCGGTTAGAAAATCAGCAATGTTGTTTCGTTAAGTGGAAAAATTTTAATGCTAATATCAAAATTTTATTTTTTATTTCGAAAATTAAAAATCTGTTTCTTTAATAGCAATTAATTGAAGAAATTTATAACCTTAAATAAAAATACAAAAATATATTTATAATAAAATGATTATTATTTGTTCATCTAAAGTATATTTTAGAACATATAAATTAATCATATTTACACATGAAAGAAATAGTTTATAACGCAATAAACAATTTTAAAGCTATTAAATAGGTTGCTTTCATAATTAAATGTGTAATAAAATTTTACGCTATATTTTGCGCTTTTTTTTGGCCATTGGAATAATACTTATTGGAATAAGTTTTTTCGGCAAATTTGCATATCCACTTGATTCATTGGCCCATTTGCGTCGGTTGCTGGTTTATGCACTTATTGTTAGTGTATTACCCTTATTATTTACTACTTCACGGCGCAATGCTATCGGAATAGTATTGTTTTCCTTTTTGGCATTGATAAGCACTTATATCCCATATGGTGTTAAACTTACGACACCTTCTGAAAAGGTTAAAACTTTTACACTTATTCAGACAAATTTGCGATTTGATAACAAAAATGTAGAAGCTTTAATTCATCTGATTGAGCATGAGAACCCTGATTTTGTAACCTATCAAGAAGCATCAAAACATTGGCAAATAGTAATTGATCAGATAGCAAAAAAACAGGGTTATTATGACTTTCGTTGTTCTAAAAAAGAACATCATCAGGTTATAGGTGGGGCCGGTATTTTATCGCGTTATCCTATAAAAATGGATATGAAGCAATGTCCGAAAGATTCGGAATGGGTGGACACGGAGGTAATGATTGGAGCGCATTATGCGCCGTTTCATTTATCATCAGTACATCTAAATTGGCCATGGCCTTACGATCTAAAAGCGCAAGTTGATGCTTTGAATTTAAAACCAGAAAAAACAAAATTAATAGCAGGTGATTTCAATGCTGTGACGTGGAGTAATATGATTCAGCGAATAAAGGAAAGAACAGAAACCAATTATATAGACCATGCTCCATCATGGTTAACCCTTGATGTTCCTGAACCACTCCGTAGTTTTATATTACCCGTAATTGGTTTACCTATTGATCAAATATTTTCAACCGCTGATATCCAAATCCACGAGGTTAAACTCTCAAGTTAGAAGGATCAGATCATCTTCCGTTACAGATTCGTTTTTCATTACCAACGGCACAGTAATATCGTTAGCCATAATAATGAAAAGAAAAATAACGCCTTTACATAATCAAGTCGTTTTGAATGCTTATTTTGTAAAGGCGTTTTTCTAAGGGGAATTACTCTGGAAAAATTTTCCCAGGATTTAAAATATTTTTTGGATCCAATGCTTGTTTGATTTTGCGCATTAATTCAAGTTCAGTGCCGCCACGCCATGAAGTCATCATGTAATTTTTTAACTGACCAACGCCATGTTCTGCGGAAAAGGACCCTTCTAGATCAAAGACAACTTGACTAACAGCATCCATCAATTCGTGATCTTGTGCCATAAACGCAGTGGGATCACCATCAAGAGGTTGCACCAGATTAAGATGAATATTTCCATCGCCTAAGTGACCAAAGGGAGCAACTCTTATACCAGGGCAAATGCGTTCACAGGCAGAGGTTGCGCGTTTAATCAGCTCTGGAATATGAGAAATCGGAACGGATACATCATTTTTAATATTTGCACCCGCTCTTTTTTGTGATTCGGATTGTTCTTCTCGAAGCCGCCATAATTTTTGCTGTTGCGTTTCACTTTCAGCAATAATTGCGTCGATAACGATCTCTTTTTCAAAGGCTTGTTCTAAAACAGATTCTAATAATTGGCGTAACCCATTACCTTTATCAGGTAATGCTAGTTCAACCAGAATATAAACCGGTCCCTTATTTTCCAATGGAAATTGAATGTCATCAAATTGCGAACAGACTAAGTCCATGCCTGTTTGGGAAATGAATTCAAAAGCCTGTAAGGCAGCAGGATTATGATTATGAAATAGATTTAGTAATTCAAGCGCTTTATCGAGATCAGGCAAAGCGCAAAAAGCAACTTCAATAGAATGAGGTTGCGGGTGAAGCTGTAAAACGGCCGCAGTGATAATTCCTAAAGTTCCTTCAGAACCGATGAAAAGTTGTCGTAGCGCATAACCTGTATTATCTTTTCGAAGACGACGTAGGTTGTGCAAAATATGACCATCTGCAGTAACAATTTCTAAGCCCAGAACAAATTCACGCGTATTTCCATAACGAAGCGTATTATTCCCACCGGCATTTGTCGCAATAATACCACCGATTTGTGCAGACCCTTGAGAAGAAATCACAATGGGTAAATATAAACCGGCTTGTTTTGCAGCATTCTGAGCTTCTTCCAAAGTTACACCGGATTCAATGATCATTGTTCGATCAATCGGATCAATAGAACGAATTTGTTTGAGGCGACTAAGATTAAGAACAATCTGACTCCCATCAGCAGATGGTGTTGCACCTCCGACTAAACTGGTATTGCCACCTTGTGGAACAATAGCAACATTATGTTTAGCACAAAGATAAACAGCTTTTGCTACTTCTTCCGTATTTGCCGGTCTTATTACAGCTAGGCTTTTACCATGAAAGATTTCTCGCCAATCGGTATCATATGATTCGGTATCCTTCGGGTTTGTTAATATCCCACGAGGTCCTAACAATTCTGTAAGAGCAGTGAGAAGCACATCAGCATTCATAGTTCGTTCAATCCATCAACGTAAGAAAAGAGAATTATCGACCTTTGGGGTTGCATTCAATGAGTGAACTAAAACAGTTCCAGCAATCCCAATTAAAAGACCACAAGTGAATGAAACCAAAGTTATGATGGTACGAAAAGGGGTTTTTGTTTCTGCCAGATACAAAGCCGATTGCATCTCCGATCTTGCTTGCTGAGTGAGAATTAATTCTGCCCGTAATGCTTCATTTTGTTTTCGTGCATTGCGGAGATCGGTATCCAGTTGATTAATGCTTTGTGTTAGTTGAGAAATTCGTGCACGTGCCTTAAGAATTTCATTCCCATCAATAGGTTGAGATTTGGCCCGACTAACCGTTGGTTTAGGAGGATTAGGTGCTATAGCATTAAATAGGTTTTTAAGTGCACCACCGGTAATGGCATTTTTTTTGGCCCGTTTTTTGATGGCTTCAAGGGCATTCATGGATTGACCGGGTTGATCTTCCAAAACCAGTGCTAGAATATCAGATAGGACTTTAAGTTCTTTTGGGTCAGGTTTTTGATTCATTAACATTTAAAGAGGTCGAGGTGCAGCTGCACGTTGAAGTCGATCACAAATAGCCAAACCAATTCCAGTATCAGGAATGGGCATGACCGCAATTCTTTTTAAACCGATACGTCTTCCTTCGCTATCCAGAAAACGCAATGTTGCAAATAAATTTTGTGCTGCTTCATTTAAATCACCGGAAAAACTTAAATTACGAGAAAGTTTCGCTTGTAAGGAGGATCGTCCAAAAGCCAAAAGTGCTTCATCATCAAAAACTTCATGACAATTCAGTCGAATCGGCAATGATGGTGCATAATGTGAACTTAGCTGACCAGGGGAACGAATAGTTGCATTATTAATGGGTGAATGACTTTCGATTTTCCCACAATATGGACGTAAATCCTCTATTGATAAACCACCGGGACGCAACAGACAGGGAACAGCGCCGCTAATATCAAGAATTGTACTTTCTACTCCGACTTTACAGGGGCCAGAATCAATAATGGCATCAATTTTTCCATTAAGTCCCTCAATAACATGTTGAGCTGTGGATGGACTTACTTTTCCAGACGGATTAGCCGATGGAGCAGCAATTGGTTTTTGACTAAGTGCAATAATTTTGCGTGCTTCAGTTACCGCTGGAATACGCACAGCCATTGTTGATAATCCTGCTGTTGCTATCGAGCAAACTGGGCTTTCAGCGCGTTTTTGTAAAATAAGGGTTAAAGGGCCAGGCCAGAAGTGATTAGCCAATTGAAAAGCAAGTTCAGTTTTCTGAACATGTTTAAATACATCTTCTATTTCTGCAAAATGAATGATGAGTGGATTGTAATTTGGACGGCCTTTAGCTTGATAAATACGCTGAACTGCTTGTGCGTTTGTTGCATCGGCACCAAGGCCGTAAACGGTTTCCGTACCAAAAGCGACGAGTTTCCCCTCACGTAACAGAATTGCTGCTTTTTCAAGTTCAGAATCAATATTTGAGAAAATTAGGGTCATGCAAATTTATAAAGTGATTTTATCTAAATAATCGTTGATGGGATGACTTGCACAAACAAAGGAAGGGTTTTCCCATCCTGCTTTACCATAAGATAAAACCTGACCATCTAATGTGCATAATGTCCCCCCCGCAGCTTCTAATATTGCTTGGGGTGCTGCGGTATCCCATTCCATGGTTCGATTAAAACGCGGATGTAAATCTGCAGAACCTTCGGCAATACGGACAATTTTAACAGCGGAGCCAATATTTTTGACAGACATTATAGGAAAGTGTTTCAAAAAAGCTTGAAGATTCGGATCTGTGGCATAGTGATGTGATCCCATTACGCGCCATCCTTTGGTTGGTGGTGGCGCAACGTGAATGGCTTCTTTCCCTTGTTTATCAATGCGCCATGCACCTTGACCTACAATGCCGAGATAGAGTTGCTGATAGGCGGGGAGGACAACCGCACCGAGTACAGGTTTATGATTGCGGATCAGACCAATATTGACAGTAAAATTATCACTGCCTCGGGCAAATTCACGGGTTCCATCTAATGGATCAACCAACCAGAATTCAGAATGAACAATAGGATTATAGCCTGATGAATATTCTTCTTCAGCAACAACGGGGATCGAAGGTGTGCGTTTTCGTAATTCTTTGAGAATTAATAATTCAGAAGATTTATCCGCTTCAGTAACAGGTGTGGCATCAGTCTTTTTCTGAACGGTGAAGCCTCTGGCACGAATAGTATTAATCAAAGCAGCAGCATCATTAGCCAGATTGCCAGCTAGATCCAGTAAATCCATGTCGGATAATGTGCTCATTGGTTTAAACTCGTTAATATATTGCTCAACAAAAAATTATTATATTAGATCTACTGCAAATTAAGATAAACAATAGCGTTGCTTGTAATGGAATTTATGTAATATAGTATCTATCCCTATATGTCATATAAATTGTTGTAAAATCTTTAATGAGCCCGATAGCGTTCTCGTTTGATCAGTTGAGGAAATTTATGTCTTTACCAGAAGTTAGTTTTTCCGAATTACATTTGCCTTCAGCAGGAGAAATTGTTCTCTTTTCTTTTAAGGAACAAGTTAAAACAGAATTATTCGATAAGATTGATCAGGCTGTTAATGGGGCTTTAACCCGAGCAATTGCTGCAGAACAATTTAATGGGAAATTTGGCGATACTTGCGTTCTTCTTACCCCCAGTAACGCTTTTTCTCATATTGTGCTTATTGGGCTTGGAGAACATGGTGATTTTAATCAAGCTTTGGCAAAACAGGCCGGTGGTATTGCCGCGGGTGTTTTAAGAAATAAAACCACTCAACTAGATTTCGTTTTAGATCAATCGCTAAGTGAATTTGCAGGGCAGATCGCATTGGGTGCGGTATTGAGCAATTATCATTTTGATTTGTATCAGACCGACGCTGAGAAAAAACGGAAACATAAGAAATTACAAAAAATTAACTTTTTTGTTCCTAATCCTAATTTGGCAAAAAATGATTGGCAAAAACTATCCGCTGTTGCGGAAGGAATATATTTGACAAGAAATCTGGTAAATGAACCGGCAAATATATTGACACCACCCGTTTTTGCAGAGCGTATTCAGAAATTACAATCTTTAGGGTTAACGATCGAAGTTCTGGATCGGAGTAAAATGCAGGAACTAGGTTTCGGGGCTTTGTTGGGTGTTGCTCAAGGTAGTAATGCAGAAGCGCGAACCGTGATTATACGTTGGAATGGTAACCCTGATGATCATGAAGCACCTTTGGCTTTTCTGGGTAAAGGGGTGACTTTTGATTCCGGTGGGATTTCATTAAAACCTGCTGCGGGGATGGATGAAATGAAAACCGATATGGCTGGTGCTGCAACAGTTGTCGGTTTAATGAGTGTTTTGGCAAAGCGCAAAGCCAAGGTTAATGTTGTTGGTGTCGTGGGTCTGGTTGAGAATATGGTGTCCGGTAATGCACAACGTCCGGGTGATATTGTTCGCTCTGCTTCAGGACAGACGATTGAAGTCTTAAATACAGATGCTGAGGGCCGATTGGTATTGGCCGATATTCTCTGGTATACACAAGATCGCTTTAAACCACGTTTTATGGTTAATCTAGCAACGTTAACCGGTGCAATTGTTGTTGCATTAGGGCACGAACATGCGGGATTATTTTCTAATAATGATGAACTTGCTGCGCATCTCGTTAAAACGGGTCAAGGAGTGAATGAACTCTTATGGCGTATGCCATTGAGTGCTGCCTATGATAAGGCGTTAGATTCTAGCATTGCTGATATGAAAAATATCGGTGGCCGTGATGGTGGTTCAATCACAGCAGCCCAATTTTTACAACGTTTTGTAAATAATACGCCTTGGGCACATCTTGACATCGCTGGTACTGCATATACTGCCAAAGCACGTCATTGTTCTCCAAAAGGAGGGACAGCTTTTGGAGTTTGTCTTCTTAATCAGTTTGTTGAGGATTATTACGAAGCGTAATATTCGATTCTAATGGCTGCTTCAATTGGTTTCTATCATCTAACAAAGTCTGGCTTATGTCAGGCTTTGCCTACGCTTTTATCGCGTAGTCTACAGACAAAAGAGCGAGGGCTCGTTCTGTGCAAAAATGATAATCAATTAAGTGAAATCACTGAAGCTTTATGGAAAGTAATACAGCCGATCTGGTTACCCCATGGTTGTCATTATTCAGGGAAACAGGATGATTTTCCTGAATGGCAACCAATTTGGTTAACGGTTTTTGAGGAAAACCCCAACCAAGCAGCATTTTTGTTTTTGGTAGGGGGACAGAACGTTTTTCAAATAGAGCAGTTTAAAAGAGTTTTTGATTTATTTGATGGCAATGATCCAGAAGCAGTGAAAGCTGCACGTCAACGATGGCGCAATTTAAAGGAAGAAGGGCATCAATTGACTTATTGGAAACAGGGCGATCATGGATGGGAACAAGGAGTATAATGAATCGTGGAGGCATTAAAACCAGATTATAGTGTTATTGTTCCCTGTTATAATGAAAGTGAAGTAATTCCTGTTTTTCATGAACGACTTAAAGCGGTTATGAATCAGATAGGTCGATCATGGGAGGTTGTATATGTTAATGACGGTTCTAAAGATCAAACCCTATCAATAATCAAGACATTGGCAAAGCAGGATCAACATATTGCTTTTCTCAACTTATCAAGAAATTTTGGTAAAGAGATCGCTATGACTGCAGGGTTAGATCATGCCCGTTGCATAGAAGGCGTTATTATCATTGATGCCGATTTACAGGATCCGCCAGAAGTAATTTTAAAGTTAATTGAAACATGGAATGAGAAAAAAGTAGATATCGTTTATGCAATGCGCCGTGAAAGACTTGGGGAAAGTTGGTTAAAACGTGCTACAGCACATGGATTTTACAAATTAATGCAGAAAATTGGTGGGAAAGTTGTTTTGCCACCCGATACAGGTGATTTTCGCTTTTTGAGTAGACGTGCGCTTAATGCTTTGTTGCAATTAAGGGAACATCACCGCTTTATGAAGGGGTTATTTGCTTGGATTGGCTTTCCTTCAGAAGCTGTTTTATATGATCGGGCGCCTCGGATAGGTGGGAAAAGTAGCTTTTCTTATTGGAGTTTATGGAATTTTGCTTTGGAAGGAATTACTTCCTTTACGGTTTTACCTTTACGTATGGCTACGTATATTGGACTTGTTGTTGCGTTGTTTTCGCTCTTTTATGGAGGTATTATTATATTTCGCACCCTTGTTTATGGAAATCCAGTGCATGGTTATCCAAGCTTGATGACTGTAATTCTTTTTTTAGGAGGGGTGCAATTGATGACCATGGGTGTGATTGGGGAATATCTTGGACGTATTTTCAATGAAACCAAACAACGCCCATTGTATTTAATAGAAGATTATCATACCTCGGAAATAGGATGATACATTCTTATATTTGAATTTATAATCGCTTTAAATCTGGTAAATATAAGAAAAATAATGGCGAAAACAGAATTTTGTAGGAAAAGAAAATGAGTGGTACAGAAGGACTACGTGAAATAACTGCGCGTCGTCTCGTTCATGCTCCAGATGGCAATGCAGTTTGTATTTTGGGACAAGGTACGTGGGCGATGGGAGATAATCTGGCCCGCCGATCCGAAGAAATTGCTAGTTTGCGTTGTGGCTTAGATTTAGGATTACAAGTTATCGATACGGCTGAGATGTATGGAAATGGGGCATCTGAGCGTTTGGTCGGTGAAGCAATTAAAGGTAGGCGTGATGAAGTCTTTCTGGTAACCAAAGTACTTCCTAGTCATGCAACACGTCGTGGTGTAGCAGAAAGTTGTAGAGCTTCTTTGCAACGTTTAAAAACAGATTATATTGATTTATATTTATTGCACTGGCCTGGATCAACGCCCATTAGTGAGACGATCGAAGCCTTTATGCGTCTGCAAGATGAAGGTTTGATTAGAAAATGGGGTGTTTCTAATTTCGATACGGATGATATTAAATCTATGCAAAAGGTCGTAACGACCAGTACATGTTATGCTAATCAGATACTTTATAATCCTGAGTATCGTGGCATTGAATATGATTTGCTAGCGTTAAATCAATCTCAAAAAATTTTGACGATGGCTTATTCACCTTTGGGACAGGCCGGAGCAATGTTGCGCCATCCCGTTTTGGCAAAAGTTGCGGCTAAATATGAAACCTCTCTGGGGCCTGCGACACCGGCTCAGATTATATTGGCTTGGGTAATGCGTATGCCGAATATGGTTTCTATTCCAAAAGCAAGCAATCTACAGCATGTGCGTTCTAATGTGGCTGCATTAGAAATTACGTTGGATAAGGAAGATTTGCAAATACTGGATAAAGCATTTCCGCCACCGGGTATTAAAACGCCTTTGGCTGTTCTGTAATTTAAATTATTGCTACCATAAAGGGGAAAAACGCTGTCATCTTTTCTTTTATGGTCATTCCTATTTTTTTGTTTTGTTCTTGTTTTAGAATGGTTGGGATATTTCCCCAAAAATTTTCTAAAGAATGTTCCTTATTTAAAATACCTGACTTTTTGGGGTTGTATTTTAGGTTTAATTTTATCATTCATCGCACTTATTTTTCAGGTAAAGACAGCATCGATTTCTTACCCTTTTTTATCTTTTACAAAAATAGATTTTTTTGTTCTTGATCAGATTTCTGCATTATTTTTATTTTTCTTATTTTCTAGTGCGACGTTATTTTCATTATCCTTAGTTGGTTGTTCGTCAGACCGTATCTTTAGAATCATGCTGGTTAATAGCGTACTTATAATTTTAACCGGAGATTTTTATTGTTTTATTATGCTAAGCGGTACTTTTATTTTATTATTGTCTCGATTTTTAGATCAAGAAAATAAAGCTTTCCTTTGGTCAATACTTCCTTTGTTAGGTGTAGGAAGTTTATTTATATTATTTTATAATCGTCATCTAACAATGATGGATTGGTTGTCACCAATCGTGATTACGTCTTCTTTTTATCTTTTTTGTATTTCTATTGCCATAGCGGTTTTTTGTTGCTCTTTTATAGGGTTGATCGCGGGTTACAAACGTTGCGTATCAAACATTACACTCGGTATACGTGAAGCGTATTCTGAATACTGGGTTTATGTATTTATGGCGGTAATAGGTTTTTATCTCTTGTCGCGGTTTTGGTTACAAAATATGGCTGCGAGCAATGATATACTATTGGACGTCTGCTTTATCGCTGGAGGAATGATTGGTGCAATTTGGGCAGGATGGCAATGTTTAAGTATTCAGCAACTCAATCAGCAAGTATATTCGCTTTTTATTTTAGGAAATGGTTTTCTGACACAAACCATTGGTATTCTTTCTATTCTTTCTATTCTTTCTAAACAAAACTTTGTTCCATGGATGAATTTTGGTTATCATGGTTTGTATTTAGGAATAGCCGTTCAGATTATTGGCTTTTCGACTGCTTTTTTATTGACCAATTTGATTCAGAGACGAATTGCAATACTTCCATTTGATTTTCCATCAACATGGTTGATTGAAACAAAGCGGTTATTTCTATGTCTAGTATTTTTATTATCTGCTTTGCCACCTTTTGCTGGTTTCACCGTATTATGGATGAATTTACATCTTCTTTTTGCCTTCCCGAATGATCATCAGTTAATGACGAGATTATTGATAACGTTGCTCGTTGGTGGTGACGCTATTCTTATTTTCCTTATGTTATTAGGATGGTTGAGTGTAATTATATCCGTAAAAAAAATCGTTTTCCAAAAAAATACGGACAATGCGTCTATAGATCAAAATCTATTACGATCTGGATTAAGTATTTATGGGGGTTTTATATTCCTGTTAAGTATTTCTATATTTCCTGGAATTTTGTTTTATTTATCGAATGCAGCGATTGAACAAGGAACGCATAATGTGCTCCCTGAATCATCAATATTTTCTTTTACAGCTTTTGAAGGGAAAGCTCGATTTTTTCCTTGGGCAATTATTTTAATTTACGGAATGGTTTTATGGATTTATTACGAATTATCTAAAATTCGTAACGTAGGTGAATCGGATCAATTGCCATTTGGTCATTCTGTTAATCCGCAGCGAGATCAAAAGACGATATTCATTCAATCCAGTTTTAATTTCGGAGAAACGGCTTTTAGAAATATGTTGCTGAGGCGTTTATCTTTTATTGTGAAATTCAAAGATTATTGTGTAAAACTAGATAAATGCTATCAAATTTGTAAGCAATATTTTCTAAACTATGAGGAATTCTTTCGCGAAAGGATGGATATTTCTAAAGAAAAAATCCTTTTGTGGATATTGATTTTGGGTTTTCTTTCCACTTTTATCATGGTTTGATAGTCACGTGTTCTGGCTGGCAATTTTTGTTTTAACACTAATTCATTGGGGGATGCTATTATATGGTGCCTCTTGGGTGATGTGGTTGGAAAACTGTTTTGAAGCCAAGATTCAAGGGTTATCAAGACCGCCATATAAGTATTACAAAACTCAATTGCGTATGGTTAATATCCATCGTTTTTCCAGCTTTTCTATTCATACATTTCCTTATAAAGATTATGTAATTATAGCATTATGTGGAAATATTGTTGCTGCAGCATTGATTCCTTCTTTTACAAGGGGGATGTTAACCGGATATTTATCTGATTTTTTATTAATTACAGGTTTGCTTTTTACATCTTTTCTGACATTTTTTTTGCTTAGTTTGAAAGATACCTATTCTTTTAGCCGAAAGCATATTCAGAATTTATTGTTTGATCGCCTTTTATTTCTGCCAGTCATTTTTTTTATATTTATTATCATTGGTTATACGACTGAAGAAACAAGTCTTGATGGGTTGGTCGCTTATTTTCATCGAATGGGAAATATTTCCATTATTGCCTATACCCCCTTAGTAATTGCTGCATGTGCGTTGTTAATGTTGGTATGGGATATGCCAGATTATAAAGATATGGAGGGAAAGGATTGTTTTGGTGGGTCTGATCATGGATTAATGCTTTATATCAACGATTTACAATTTATGGTTTGGCTTTCATTGATTGCTGTTTTAATTTGGCCACAAAGTTTGGCTGATCCATCAATTAATGGTGGTGATATGCTTTCTTGGTTAAGATCACTTCCTTTTGGGTTAATTGCATGGATAGGCAAGATTATCGCGCTTTGTTTTATACTAGCATTATTTAGAAGCTTTTTATTCCTACCTAGCACTGCCTATCGTTCAGGTATTGCGATGATTCTTAGTTTCTTGGCAATTATTGTTCATTTTTCGGGTTTAAATGGGGGGGAATAGACATGCTGTTAACATTGCTAATCAGTGCATTGTTGTTAATGACTATTGGCATGCTTACTTCTCCTGCAACACAATGTTTAATGCATGGGTTGCTTACGGCTTTATGTCTTCTTGATGGAATGACGTTATCTCCTATGCCGCAAATGGCTGTTTTTTGTAGTGTTATTGCGGTGTTAGGGGGAATTTTATTGAATGGGATTTTAAAATTCCAACGTTATCAACTTTCATCCAAAGAACTATTTTTCGGTGTGTGCATTATTCTCTTTGCGATTACAATTATGACTTATGGGATACCACCTTCGATATCGAGATTAGAATTCAGTATCCTATTTGCAATTATTATGGTGGGTTTTTTATACAGTATTCTCGGTAAAACAATCGCCGTTCAGAGTGTAGGTACATCATATATTTTAAATGCATTATTGTTGATGGTTGGACTCAAGGGGTATTTGTCAGCACTCGTAACCTTACTTGTTTTTTATGTTATTTTTTGGGGAATGGCTTTTTGGATGACAAAACGGTTGGGGCATCAATAAAGTGCTTATATCGGAAGGTTTGGCAAGATTATTTTTTTGGAGCTGTATTTTCTGGCCACTTATAGGGGGAATAGCGGTTGTTACGCTCGAATATCCTCATATCCGCGTTAGAATTCATCACGGTTTTCTTATTGTATTACTATTATTAACAGGTATTGCCGTAATCAGCCCACGTTATATGAGCAATACCTTATGGGTTAGTGATGATGATCTTACGCGATTTGCTCGTTTCCTTGTGGCTATTGGTGGGGTAATGAGCGCTTATTTATTACAATATTGGTATCCACAAACCTTACGATTTTCCAATCAGGATAAAAGATTGCGATGGGCTTTGGCATTACAACATTTTTTGCTTGTCGTTGTAATGTTATGTGTTGCGGTTAATAACTTATTTATTGCGCTTTTATGTCTTTTTGTCATTCTTATCATATTCATTATTGGTGCGGGATTAAATCCGGGATACAGCAATCTAAATATCGGATGGACGTTTTTTCGAATTAATTTAGCGCTTTTTAGTTTTGCATTTCTAGGACGATTATTATTGCTAGAAAACAACCTAACGATAACGCCTACGATAAGTTATATCTCCAGCGTTTTACTTGATTTAGGGTTGGGGTTAGGGGCTGGTTTATTTCCTATTTGTTTCATGCAGCTTCGTTTGGTTAAAGAATTGCCTTTAAGTTTAGGAATAATCAGTACGTTTAGTATGACTTTGCCTTATTTCATTACCTTGATAAGGCTGAATAAAGTGCCTGCTTATATGCCGGTTTCATTATTCATGATTTTTCTTAGTTTTGTTACTTTGTTTGTTTTGGTAATGGAAATAAGGGGAAAACATTATAATTATTTATCAATAACATCTGTTTTTTTGACCAATTTAGTATTGATGTCCATATTCTCAGGATACCAAGAAGGTCTTTATGCTGCTGGTTTATTTATGGTGGCTTTGGTCATATTGAATCCCTTAAGTTATATCATTGAACGAAGAATAAATTCCGAAGAATTTTCCTTACAATCTTCGTGGTTAAAACTTGCATTATCAGGATTACCCCCTTTTGGAATTTTTACAGCTTTGTTGATACTCCTAGGCTGTTTTCTGGATTTTATTCCTTTGGCGGGTTGTATTTTGTTTATATTGATTATTTGGTGGAACTATAATCTTTTTTGTAATCGCCCTTTCAATTTATTTGTCAAAGAAACGAATAACCGCGC
Source organism: uncultured Commensalibacter sp. (assembly GCA_945266285.1). Lineage (GTDB taxonomy): Bacteria > Pseudomonadota > Alphaproteobacteria > Acetobacterales > Acetobacteraceae > Commensalibacter. Next base: position 353,204 of record CALYOP010000001.1, on the reverse strand, counting down.
GATGTGGATTATTTGGTGGTGTATTTTATTACAGACGTTATTTTTACCTTTTCTACTTTCAAACCTGCTGCATAATATTTCTACGCAATTCACTATTATTCCTGGATTTTCAGGATGACTGAATCTTTTCATTCCTCATTTCAGAAAAACAATTGCGCGAATTTTATTCGTCAGGGCGAACAAGAAGGAAAATATTTTTTTCGCCTCGATGAACAAAAATGGCATTCCCTAGTGGAACAGTTGAAAGAAGATACATTGGTTTTTCTGGGAATGTGGGCGGATAAAGAAGATATTAATATTCTTTTCCTTGAAGGAGGTTTCCGCCCATTAGGTGTAAAAATCACCGCATCAGTTGATCGTTATTTGGCTGTTTCTTCTGTAAGACCCTCTGCAGAGGTTTATGAAAGAATTATTCTCGATCTTTGGGGTAAAGAGGCTATGAATGCCATTAATTTATATCCCTGGCTGGATCGAGGGGTATGGAATTGTACCTGGCCTTTATCAGCAAGACCAGGCCCTAAAAATGAACAATCTGATTTTAAAGATTTTGATCAAAACGCAGCTTTATTTCAAAACAGTGAAGAAATTGCGATCATTAGCCCTGTATCTGATAGGAATTTATCACCGGCATTATGGCGTTTTTCTATCAAGGGTGAAAAGATTATCCATGCTGAATCATTCTACGGATATACGCATCGTGGGATTATCGCAAATCTTCATCAAAAACCATTGATAAAAGCTTTTTCATTAATAAGTCGTATCAATGCGCTTGACAGTATATCGCATCAAAGTGCTTTTGCACATGCGATTGAGGATATGGCAGGTTTTGTTCCTGAAACAGGCATTCTTAGAAAACGTGTGATATTAATAGAATTGATGCGTCTTAATGCGCATACGCTGCATCTGTCACTTATTTTTAGAGCATTGGGTATTAAAGTTGTGGCGGCACGTTACGAATATGCCCGGGAACTTTTGATGCGGTGGTGTTTACATTACTATGGTCATCGTTGGTTGATGGATTGCATTTATCCAGGATTATCCTGTGATCCAGTTATAGAGGAAAGTGTTTATAAACTTCCAAAAGAAATCCAAGATATTTGTTTTGAAGCACAGCATTTAAGTGAAAGTATTCCAGGTCTATTTGAGAATTTAAGAGATGTTGGAGTGCTTGATATGAACCATGCCATTCAATATGACATTAGTGGGTATATTGGCCGCGCTTCAGGAAGAGATTACGATATAAGACGTTATATGCCTGAATACCGATTGGAATGGCTTGTTCCTTCTAATTTTAAGGACGGTGATGTTTTGGCGAGAACTCAAATTCGTTTTCAGGAAATTTGTAATAGTTTTAATATTATTGATCAGATATTCCAGCATGAAGTTCAGGAATATCATCATCCGCAGAAAGCACTTTCAATTGAAAATCTAACAGGTGAAGGAATAGGTGTTTGTGAAGGTGTCCAGGGCGATATATGGTATTATGTTAAGGCGGTTAACGGGATAATCGAAGATATTTTTATTCATGATCCTGCTGTCAAACAGGCCATGATTTTACCAAAGCTTATGCAGAATCAATTATGGTCTGATCAATTGGTGATCCGTGCGTCGTTTGGGATTTTATCTACGGGTGCAGATCTATAGAGAAGAGATGTAAATGTCAGTTTTGCGGGTTTTAAAAGATTCACTTTTTGGGAATTTACGGCCTTTAGATAAAGCTTATATATGTAAGGGGAAGCTTTTAAATATATGGCCTGTTGCCTGCGGGGACTGTAATGGGTGTATTTTGGAAGTGCAGGCACTTCAAGGGGCAGCCTATGATATAAAACGTAGCGGTCTTTGTTTTGTTGATCATCCCGCTATTGCCAATATTATGTTATTAACAGGAGTAATGAACCGTACTATGATTCCTTTTATAGAAGAAAATTGGTGTCTTATGCCTTCACCCAAAGCTTTTGTAATGGTTGGAGAATGTGCCTTGCAAAAATCGCTTTTTGAGGAAAATTACTCGGTTTTAAAGAAAAACCTTGGTGGAGATGAATATGTTGTGGACGTTGAAGGTTGTCCACCATCGCCACAACAGATTTTAAAAGAATTGGTCAGTTTGTTAGCTCCTTCATTGGTTCATCCTCCTCAGTAGAGGTTTCTTTTTTTATCTTGTCAGCATCGGCTTTTAAACTAAGAAAACTGCGGCAGCTAAAAGGTAATAATCCGATATAGAGTAATCCCGTCACGGCTAAGGTTCCCCATGGATCTGCAACGAGCGTTGCTGCATAAATGCCGGTTCCTAATAAAAGTGGTAAAACTGATGATGAGGGAACTTTAAAGTTTTTAAATGACCAAACTGGCAAAGTTGAAATGAGCAAACAAGCTGTTCCAACTAAGATAATGATTGTAAGCAAAGGTATTTTTGCAAAACTAATCAGAAAAGGCCATTGTAATTTTAGCCCTTCAAGCCCCAGAAAAATGGGAAATAATGCGACTAATGCACCGGCGGGGGCTGGCACGCCTGTAAAGAAGTTACTGGCATATTTCGGTTTTTCTTTGTTATCAATGTCAGCATTGAAACGGGCGAGACGTAAAGCCATACATACCGAAAAAAACACACAAGGAACAAAGGCATAGCGACCCGTATCTTGTAAAGCCCAAAGATAAAGCACGAAACTTGGTGCCACACCAAAAGAAAGAAAATCAGCCAGACTGTCAAATTCGGCGCCAAATCGGCTGGTTGCACGAAGTAGGCGTGCAATACGGCCATCTAAACCATCAAAACAGGTGGCAATCAAAATAGCAATTACGGATTCATCGAAATGTCCGTTAATTGCACTTCGTATAGCTACAAGTCCTGCACAAAGTCCTAACATTGTTAAGAGATTAGGAATCATACGATTAAAGGAAATCCCTTTTACCCGAGGACGTATTTTTTGTCGTAACAATGCTTTGCGTTGTAATGAACGAATTTCTGATGGCAAAGAATGTTTATATTTGAGCGACAATGGTTTCTCCACCAATCATAGTCTGACCTACTTTTACAGAAGGAATGCATCCTTCGGGTAAATATAGATCAACGCGAGAGCCAAATCGAATTAACCCATAGATATCCCCAAGATTATAATTTTTTTCAACGACAGCATCGCAAACAATACGTCTTGCGATTAAACCAGCAATTTGTACAACGATTAATTTCTTCCCATTGGGTAGTGTCATGCAAATAGCATTGCGTTCATTATGTTCCGAAGTCTTGTCCAAGGAAGCATTGAAGAATTTTCCTTCGATATAAACACGCCCCGTAACTTTACCATTCGTTGGAATACGTTGAACATGGACGTTTAAAACTGAAAGAAATATTGAAACGCGCCATACAGGGGTTTCCGACATTCCAAGCCCTGTGGGAGGGATAACTTGTTCAATAGCGGCAATGGTCCCATCGGCAGGTGCTACAATGATGTTGTCTTGGCTAGGAGAAACACGAGTAGGATTACGAAAGAAAAACCAGCAAAATCCAAACAGCATTCCACTTAATTTTCCAAGAAATCGCGTGAAACGCCATGGTGTGAGATAACCTATCAGTGTAGGGATACCAGTTAAAAGCAAAAAAGGATATCCAGCAGGATGCGGCATGCTTAGGCTTGAACGGATTGATTTTAATAGTGACATTGATTGTCCTCGATATAGAAGGAAGATTTAAGCGGGATCGTCTTTTCTCAAATTTAAAAAGAGTTTTTGTGGCACAAGATAACGTCTTTTTATTACATCTAATGGAATAGTTGCATATAAATCTTTTTCAACTTCAATTAGATGGAAACCTCCTAAAAATGGAATTAAAGACTGCCCGATAGTTTCTACGATTTGATTAACACGAGAAGAAAATAAATTCATAATAGAGGAAGGTAGAAACAGAATTCTTTCAGAATAACAGATACGGAACATCTGCTGTTTTAACATTTTTTTTAATGTTGGAAAATAAAAGCCATTATTATCAAATCCCAAAGATAATTTCTTAAAGAAACACCAACTCAGGCTATTGGGTAATAATAGAATGAACTTGCCACTATCCCGTAGCGTTTCCCAACATGAACGAAGTAAGGAAGCAAATTTATTTTTACAGATCAAGCCGTCATGAATATAGAGGATACGATCAAAAAATCTATCTTGAAAAGGAAATGCTTTGGGAGAAATCCGACAAATCGGTGAAATCTCTGAATCATAACTTTGTATATTCGAATGAAAATGCCCCGTAATGGAAAAAGAAGATTCATCTTTGTTTATAGGAAAGCAATTTGCAGCATAACCAAGATTTAACAAAGATAGATTGTTTAGATCAGGCCATAAGTTATTAATTTTTTGTTTTAATTGATTCTTGATTTCCTTGGAAAAAAAATCAGGATTAAAATCTGGCTCGTTATACATTGGGTTGGTTATTATTGATTTGTATCGCATTTACTGACGTTTTGATTCCTGATTATTTTGTAGGAGAGAAACTATTTCTATTATCATTGAGCCTATCCCCCTTTTTCAAGATAATTATGCATGGTTATTATATGACGCGAAAGAGAAAAACGCAGCAATCATTGATCCAGGTGCGGCACAACCAATTATAGCCAATTTGGAAAGGCGTTTTTTAAAATTAAAAACCATATTAATTACGCATTTTCATAATGATCATATTGGTGGGGTCGAAGAATTGCAGAAATATTATTCTGCAAATGTGATTGGTCCATTAAAAGAGCAAGCACGTCTACCAAAACTTGACATGAAAGTGACCGATAAGGAAATTGTTGATCTTGGTTTTGCTCAAGCTGAGGTTTTGGAAACGCCAGGACATACTTTAGGATCGGTTTGTTACTATTTTTATAACGAAAAGGCGCTTTTTACTGGCGATACATTATTTAGTTTGGGATGTGGACGTTTGTTCGAAGGAACAGCAGAACAAATGTTTAATAGCCTTCGTCGGCTATCTCATTTACCTGAAACAACATTAATTTATTGCGGACATGAATATACACAAAGCAACGGAAATTTTGCGTTAACGCTTTATCCCGATAACAAAGCGCTACAAGAAAGAATGAAGATTGTAAATAAACTTCGTAATAGAAATTTACCTACAATTCCGGTATTATTAAAAGAAGAAAACGAAACAAATCCGTTTATTTTGGCTAGGAATTATATGGAATTTGCAGACTTTAGATCACGAAAGGATCATTTTAAATGAAGCTATATTATACACCACAAGATCCTTATGGTCGTAAGGTACGTGCTGCTGTAATCAAGCTTGGAATGCTTAATGAAATCAAGATGATTGAGGTTCAACCCAATAATTTACCTCAAGAACTGATTGATGCTAATCCCTTGCAGAAAACACCGACATTACTTACCAATGATGGCGCAGGTCTCTATAGTAGTCGTGTTATTTTGGAATATTTGAATAGTTTTGCGGATTCAACTCCCATTATTCCATTATCGGGCGCGATGCGTTGGCTTGTCTTACGTGTGGAAACATTGGCAGATGCCTTGGCGAATGCGCTTATTAAACGCTATACGATTAGAAACGGTCAACAAAATGAACAAAAGCCAGGCGATTTACAAAGTTATTATGACGTCGTTTATCGGATACTGGATTACTTTGAACATAAAATTCCATCTTACAATATTAATGCAGCGACCTTGTCATTAGCTTGTGCTCTAGAAATTCTTAATGGTCCCTATGGAGACGAATTTAGAGATTGGAAAGAAAAATATCCTGCTTTATGTGAATGGTTTGATAAAATCTCACAAGAAAATTGCCTTAAACAAACAAAACCAATTTGGGAAAAATAAGCGTTATTGATGAGATAATTTTTGGTAGCTATCTAGAATTTCTTGTAGCTGCCAAAAAGGTAATGCCCCAATAAATATTTCATCTTTACGAATAGATAAAGGAAGACTAAGTTCTAATTCATTTTTATTTAGTGCTGAACTTAATAATGAGCACGTTGATTGACATAGAGAAGAATGAATTAGAATCGGTGATAGGAAAGGATCTATTCCACGGAAACTTAAATCAAGTTTTCCAATGGGTGTTTTTCCTGCTTGCCAATAGAGTTTTCCTTTTAGACTGACTTTTAATTTATTCCATTCACCATAAATATTTTGTACAAGTAATTGATGATCAATCTCTGCAAATGGGAGATTATTGGTGTTTGTAGAACCGCTTAATGCTAATTGTACTAAAATATTGTTTAAATATCGAATAGGTTGATCTTGCATACGGAAAGCTAGTTTTGGAATCTGTAAGTTTAATGCAGCCAGTGACTGGTTGTAATTTGCTTTTAAATTCCAATAAACAATTCCTGTAAAATCAAGAAAAGAAATATTAGAAAGTCGCTGTTTTTCTTTCAATGAGGTAAAGATTTGTCTGCTTGAAAAAGAAAACTTGCTTTGCTCCATATCAGCATTAAAAGGTACTAAAATTTCCCACGGATAACCATTAAACGATAAGCAATTCTGTAAAATAGGAAGGCATAATAGTTGCCTATCTGATAATGTCAGGGAAATACTTAATGGATGACGAAGCGTATAGGAAATTGCTAAGTCTTTAGCTTGCCATAAAAAAGCGTTTGTCGGGAATGTTTTTGTATTTTCGACGGAATAAAGTTTTGGAGAATTAATAATATATTTTGGCCATAATGACCAAGGCACAGATTGTGCATTCTCATAGGAAAAAATAAAATTATAGTTTTTAAAATTATTTTTTTGCCCGTTAAGAAAATTGTTTATTCGATGTTCAATGAATAACCATAACATTCCGTAGACAAGCGCTAAGAACAAAAGTCCTATAAAAGGGAAAATAATAAATCGCTGTGGGATTTTATAAATAAAAGAAATAAATTTCATTAATCTTTGTTTGTATTATTCATAATTTATCAACAGTTTTATCCACAACTTTTTATCATTTTTTCTAGTATTGTTTCTGTTTGTTCCATGCCGTTTCAATTTCAGCCAGAACGGCTTTGCGTTCTTTTAATTCAGTGATTGCAGGATGAATTTCGATATGAATTACCCCTGGAAATTTTAAAAACGAACGACGAGGCCAGCAATTTCCAGAATCGATACTAACCGGGACAATTGGTAAATTAAGCTGAGATGCCAAAGCAACGACACCAGCTTGTAGCTTGACTTTTTCGCCTATAGCGGTTCTCGTTCCTTCAGGAAAGATAATAATCTGTCGATGATCTTTTATGGCAATATCGGTATTATGAATTAAGTTGCGCAAAGCCTTGCCTCCACCCTGACGGTCTAATGGAATCATTCCTGACAAAAGCAATAACGGACCAACTAAAGGAATGCGCGTCAGTTCCTTTTTCATGATATAAGCCGGTCTTGGTAACAGATTCATCCACACCAATGTATCAAAAGCGGATTGATGTTGTGACGCTATTAAATAAGAAGGTTGCTCAGGCAGAAATTGCCATCCGGTTATTTCGGTAGAGATATGACAAATTTTATTCAAACCCCATAAAGACCACCGGGTCCATAATTTCGCATAACTTAACGCGTGTTGTTTTGCAAAAAGCCTTATACTAAAAGCAGCTATCCCCATAATCAGTGTTAATAAGAAAAAATACAAACTGAATAAAAAAGAACGGATATAGATCATAATATTAACGTATTGCTTCGTAGGTCTTATCTAATAAACCAATATCTGAATGACGGGTATGTATTAATCCGATATAAGCAGCAAGCCATTTGTTATATTCAATAAAAAACAAACGTATATAAGATAGATGGTAAATAGATTTCAATGCCAGAGGTTGCACAACAAAAGGATAAAGCTTGATTTGAGGAAGAATGGTTTTAATTTCCAACATGGCTCTTCGAATATGATAATTGGAAGTTACAATAATCAGCGATTTTAAATTGTAACAATGAACCCATGCTGCGGTTTCAACTGCATTTCCAAAGGTTGAAGCTGCATTATGTCCCAATATAATATTATTGCGATATTTTTCTTTAATAGGATGGGATAATTGCTTTTCGAGATCCGTAAGGGTCGCTTTCTGCCCAACACCAGAAATAAGCAGATATTTCCCGTAACCAATTTCTAAAAGTCGGATTGATGCATCAATTCTCCCAGAACCGCCGGTAAGTGCAACTATACCATCAGTTGGAGGTGGCGTATGAAAAATAGTGAATGCATCAACAAGAAACATAAAGAAACCGAATATCCAGACCAGAAAAACGCCACAGAAAATCTTCAAAATGATTTTTTTAAATTGATGCGTGCGCTTCTTTTTCATGTCAGACGTCTAAGCCAACAATAAACAATGAATTCTGTAGTTAACCAACTAATTAATGCATTGAAAATAGGCAAAAATAAAAACAATGCAAATAGCGGGGTCGGGATTGCGAACCAAAGGCTATACCAACTTTGATCAAAAACACGCTGCCAATCGGGGTTGCTACTAAAAGGTAAACACAGATGTGTTAAATATAACAATAACGGACAAAATAATATACAGCCAATAAGACTTCCAATAAAAGTTAAATATGCGTTTCTATGTGAAAAGCGTTGTGCAATATAATAATCGCTAGCGCCCAATATATGGAGAATTTCTATAGCTTGTCGGCACGCAATAAGGCCCGTTCGCGTAGTCAGCGCAATAACAACAATATGAACCGATACGACGATTAAAAGTGCAAAAAAGGCACAACTTTGTAAACTTGAAGCTAATGAATTGAGACGTTGTTTCCAGAAATCACTTTGTTCGATGATAATATCGGGTGCGATTTCACGTAATCCTTTTAAAAGATTTGCAGAAACGGTTTTGTTGTCTTTTAGATGCAGTTCAAAGATGGCTGGTAAAGGAAGCGCAAAATCTTCAGCGTTTCCATGTAACCATGGAGAAAGCAGTTCATTAATCTCTTGTGCTGATAATTTATGAAACGATGCTAAATCTGACTGCGTTTGCAGAAAAGCCATTATTGAATTTTCTCGGTTTCCCAAAAAATCTCGATTGCTATTTTGTACAGGTTTGTCAGGGTCAAGCAATTGCAGAATGACTACAGAGGCGGCTCCAGTATTCCATCGTTTAATAAGCAGGTGATTTCCATAAACGCCAGTGATCGTTAAGGCAGCTAAAAATGTCATTGCTGCGACAAGAAAAATCAGTAATCGCCCAGGTAATGCCCGATGTAATCTTAACCCATCTAATCGAGAAATTGATATCCTATCAAACATCGCTTATCCATAATTGTTTATCATGGATGGTCAACTTTGGTGCAGGAAAGTTTTTAATTAATGTTTCGTTATGCGTTGCAACGATGACTGTAGATCCAATACTGTTTAAATCATTGAATAAATCAATTAAACGAAATGCCTGATTTTCATCTAAAGCATTTGTGGGTTCGTCTGCTAGTAATATGGCCGGTTTGTGAACAACTGCTCTTGCAATTGCTACTCTTTGTTGCTCACCGCCTGAAAGCGTGTTTGGAAATGCTTTTTGTTTATGACTAATATTAAGCCATTCCAAGATTTCATTTGTGTTCGATTGAATGATTTTTTTATCAATTTTTTGTAGTCGTAATGGCAGAGCGACATTATCAAATATGGAAAGATTAGAAAGCAAGCGGTAATCCTGATGAATCATGGATACACGTTGTCTGAGGCGGGCGCATAAGTTACGCCGTGCTTTTAAAGGGTTAATCCCTAAGATTTCCATACGACCAGAAGCCGGTTTGATTTCAAGATGCAACATTTTCAAAAGTGTTGATTTTCCGGCACCAGATGGACCGGTTAACCAACAAAAGGCACCTTGAGGAATTTCTAAATTCAGGTCTTCTAATATTGTTTTCTTATTCGAAAAATGAAGATTTATTCCTTCCAGCTGAATCATAAAATGCCTTTTGGAGTAATGAATGCATTTTAATCTTAAGGAAGGAAAAGCCATACGTCGAGACTTTTCCTTTTGTAATTTTTTAATTTTTTAATTTTGGATAATAGTCAAAATCGTTAATCGCATTGTGACGGATAGAGGTTTTAGACACGTCTTCCTAATAATGCGGTAATGGTTGCGGCTAATGCAGTTAAAACAATAAGCAGAATGCCGTCAAAGATTAAACCACCAGCTGTGATAGTATGGCTACCAATAGTAAGCGATTCGGGAATAATATTTGAAAAATGACTGGCCAGATCACGAGTCTGAGGATCGGTATTGCTCATTGCTTTTGTTACCGAGCTAACCAGATGAGGTGCAATACTCCAAATAACACCTAAAACAAGCATAATAGGTGTTAAAATCTCTGAAATCTGTTGCAATAGATAAAAAGTAAAATATGACAATGACCAAATAACAGTCAGAAACATATGCACGGGTAAAGAACGAGATTGTATTTTTGATGCTGGTCTATTGGGAATTATACGTTCATCGGAATGGAGCGCATGAATGTTATCGTTATTTATATTCACGAAGTTAATCCTCATAACTGCTAAAGATCGTGGTTTAAGAGACGAGATGATATTTAAAACCGAAAAAAGCAACCTCGTTTGACGATATTAGATAGCGGAACAATAATTGGACAATAAATAAAGCAAGAAAAACTTTTTTTGCAATTATACCTAAAATAAGACATATCATAAAACTTTATTGTTTGTTCATAAATTGATGGGTAAATTTTGAAAGCCTCACAAATATATATGCGATCAAAGACATGGTGCCTTTTAAAAGGTTCATCATAGATGAGGCATGGGTTAACGATATGACTGCTTTAGAAGAAAAAGCGGGAGAATCATAGTGATTGAGCGTCCGCCTATATTAATTGTGGATCATGATCAAGAAGCTTTAGAAACGTTGGTTAAAGCGCTTGAACGGGAATTTGAAGTAAAGATAGCTACTTCTTCTAAGCAGGCTTTGGATTATGCACGAACGATAAGATTTTCCGCTATTGTTTATGAATATTCCATGACGGATATGACGGGGGATTTATTTTTTGAACGTATAAGGAATATTACAGTAGCTGCACGCGTACTCATGGGGTACAATATTGATAATACATCGTTAATTTTAGCACTTAATAATGGGGGCATTTCTTTTTTTATTTCTAAACCATTAGAAGTATCCAATTTTGTTCCAATTATTCGTAAAGCGGTTGCGCGTTCAAGTATGCGGCGTAAATTACGTCATGAACAAATTTTATTACAAGGATTGTTGGATAATCTTCCTTATGGTCTGGCCTTTAAGGATGAACATGAACGTTTTGTTCGTATTAATCAATTAGCCGCTGCACGCAGAGGCCTTACAATAGAAGCTTGTTTGGGTAAAACCGAAGAAGAAATAGAACCTCCATTTAAACATGCTGAAATCAGACGATTAAATAACAGATTGCAACGCGAAAAACGTTTTGTTGAAACGGTAGAAATTGCAAGCGATACCGATAATGGTCAATCTCAGTGGTTTGTAATTACACGATTTTTGCTTGGTAAGGCCAAGGGAAGCCCATTACGACCATCCGTTTTGATGGAATTAGATATTACCCAACAAAAAAATATAGAAGCACAATTACAGCAATCCGAAAAATTGCAAGCGCTTGGGACAATGGCGGGCGGTATTGCGCATGATTTTAATAATTTATTGACGGCGATTATTGGTTCTTTGGAAATGTCATGCTTTATGATCGAGAAAAATCCAGAACATATAAACCGTGAATTATCAAAAATTAAACAGCTTCTCGATAATGCTTTAACCGCCGCACAAAAAGGTTCAAGTTTAACAGAACGTTTATTGAGTTTTAGTCGAAAACGGAAATTATCGCTTCAAAAAACAGATATTTATCAGTTATTGCTTAGTGAACAGGAACTTCTTATTCAGACTATAAGAATGCGTCAATCCTCCCGTTCCATAGGTGATTTACATAAAGGGCGCCGTGGGCCCATTCGATTAGATCTAGTCTGTCCATCTCAAACTTTATGTGTTCATACGGATCCAGCACAATTAGAGCTGGTTATTATGAATCTCTGTATAAATGCTGCGGATGCTATGCCAGATGGCGGCAATATAAGTTTAACGGTTTATCAAGAAGATGTCGAATTACAACCTTCTAGACACAACCAATTAATTCCGGGTCCTTATGTCGTGATTGAAGTCAAAGATGAAGGTGTTGGTATGACTCCAGAAACTTTGTCACGTATTTTTGAACCTTTCTTTACGACGAAAGAAGTAGGGTGGGGTACCGGTTTGGGTTTAGCCATGGTTTATGGATTTGTCCAACAATCCAAAGGGGATATTCAGGTTATTAGTCAACCTGGAGAAGGTACAACATTCCGTATTTATTTGCCGGCCATCTCAGAAGATAAAACTGAAGAAATATACAGTCACTCCCTACAAAATCAACAACAACAGCATATTTTAATTGTTGACGATGAGGAGCCCGTAAGAACGGTAATTACAGATTATTTGAATAGTCTGGGACATATTGTCATTCAGAAAGCGCATCAAGAAGATATCATTCCGTGTTTAGAAAACAGTTTAAATATTAAATTGGTGATTATTGATTTATCATTGGTAAAAGTTAGGCGTGAAGAATTTATTAATAATTTACAAAAACGGTATCCTAATATAAAACTCTTATTTATTGCAGGATATGTTGATCCGGCTGAGATGGATACAAAAATTTTGATTCTTAATAAACCATTTACCCTGTCGGTCTTAGCACAGTATATCAATCGCTTATTAACCTAAAATTTTACATATTAACACAGAGGTGATGGAAGCATGGCTTTTATTCGTAAAAGCTAGTGTATAATTACGAATCAAGGATTAGATAATTAAACATCATCCAAAACAGGTACCATGGTCAAAATCTATAGAAAAAGCCTTCTCTTGCGGTTTGGAAGGATAAAATAATGAGCAAATCACAGAAAAATAAAATCGTTTTAGTCGTTGAAGATGATTCTATCCTTCGACCATTATTGGTCGAGTTATTAACCGAGATGCAATTTAATATTATGGTTGCTGAAGATGGTGATAGCGCATACGCTTTGATGAAAGAATTACAGGGAAAAAAAGAATCTATAGACCTATTATTGACTGATATTGGATTGCCTGGAATGAATGGTCGGGATTTAGCCGCTTTGGCGCGTGCGATGTGGCCATCTTTATCCATTTTATTTATTACAGGTTATGCCTATGGTGTGGGTGAATTACCTGTTGATAACAATATTAAATTAATTACAAAACCATTTTCTTTGGGAACATTTACTGAGCGGGTTGAAGAATTAATCGCTTAGAGACATTATATAATAAAATATTGTTAAAATCTTTTTACAAAGGTGATTAAATACGCATGCAAGAAGGATATGCAAAGCCTTATGATCCCATTCAATGGCATGGGACAACGATTTTGTGTGTACGACGTGACAATCAGGTAACCATGGCTGGTGATGGTCAGGTTACATTGGGCAATACGGTTGTTAAAGGTAATGCTCGTAAAGTCCGTAGGATCGGTCCATCTGGCAACGTTCTGGCTGGTTTTGCAGGAGCAACAGCTGATGCTTTTACCCTCTTGGAACGACTTGAACAAAAGCTAGAACGTTATCCCAATCAATTGGAACGTGCTTGTGTTGAGATGGCACAAGACTGGCGTACGGATCGATATTTACGTCGTCTAGAAGCAATGATGCTGGTCGCAGATCATCATCATTCTTATACATTAACAGGAAATGGCGATGTTTTGGAACCTGAAGATGGGCTCATGGCAATAGGTTCAGGTGGCAATTATGCATTATCAGCAGCAAGAGCATTAATGGATATTGATGGTCTTACTTCTGAAGAGATTGCTAGACGTTCTATGAAAATCGCAGGTGATATTTGTATTTATACCAATCATTCTTTAGTGATTGAGTCATTGGAGATTGAAAATGTATAATAGCATGGATATTCCTACTTATTCGCCCAAAGAAATCGTTGCAGAACTTGACCGTTATATTATTGGTCAGGATGATGCGAAACGTGCGGTAGCGATTGCGTTGCGTAATCGTTGGCGGCGTTTTCAGTTGCCCGAAGCAATGCGTGAAGAAGTCGTTCCTAAAAACATTCTGATGATTGGTCCGACCGGCTGTGGTAAAACGGAAATTGCGCGACGTCTGGCTCGGTTGTCACAGGCTCCGTTTATAAAAGTCGAAGCAACAAAATTTACCGAAGTCGGTTACGTCGGTCGTGATGTTGAAAGCATTATTCGTGACCTCGTTGAAGCAGCTTTGATAATGTTGCGTGATATTAAACGGCGTGATGTTAATGAAAAAGCTCGTGAAATTGCAGAAGAACGTTTAGTAATTTCTTTGGTCGGAGAAGGGGCTTCGGCAGATACAAAACATAAATTTGCTCAGATGCTTCGTAATGGGGAGCTGGAAAATAAAGAAATCGAAATTAGCCTTCAAGAAACGTCTTCTCCGGTTGGGCAATTTGACATTCCTGGGATGCCTTCAGCACAGGTAATTAATTTTACCGACATGATGAAAGGCTTTATGAATCGTTCAGAAAAACCCAGAAAACTGACTGTAGCGAAAGCGCGTGAAGCGTTGATTCGAGAAGAAAGCGATAAATTGCTGGACAATGATGCGCTTGTCAAAGAAGCTATTGCAAGAACACAAAATCATGGGATCGTTTTTTTAGACGAAATTGATAAGGTTTGTGCACGTTCTTATGAAGGTAGTGGCCGTGGTGGAGCGGATGTATCGCGTGAAGGTGTACAACGGGATTTATTGCCTTTGATTGAAGGGACAACCGTTTCAACGAAATATGGTTTAGTAAAAACAGATCATATTCTCTTTATTGCATCGGGCGCTTTCCATCTTGCAAAACCTTCAGATCTCTTACCAGAATTACAAGGACGTTTACCTATTCGGGTTGAGTTATCGCCTTTGTCACGCGATGATATGAGACGGATTTTAGTTGAACCGGAACATTCATTGCTTAAGCAATATATGGCTTTGATGAAAACGGAAGGTGTTACGTTAAGTTTTTCTGATAGTGCGATTGATGCATTAGCTGAATTGGCAACCAATATTAATGATCGTGTTGAAAATATTGGTGCACGTCGTTTAGCAACAGTTTTAGAAAAACTTCTTGAAGAGGTCTCGTTTTCCGCTTCTGAACGTTCAGGGGAAACAGTCGAAATTTCTGCAGAAGATGTTCAAAAACGTGTTGCCCCATTAGCTGCAAAGAGTGATTTAAGTCGATTTATTTTATAATTCATTTTGATCTGATATTTCAAAGGGGAGATATTTATGCTCGGTTCATGTGTGTTACCGCAGGAAGACACGCCAGCAGAAGCCTTAGAAGCGATTTCTGCAGAATTAGGGTGTTTTGACGATTGGACCGAGCGTTATCGTTATATTATTGAAATTGGTCAAAGTCTTCCGCCTTTTTCTGAAGCTTGGCAAAATGAAGAAAACCGCATTTTGGGATGTCAAAGTCAGGTCTGGCTTAAGGCTTTTCAAAAAGATGGGAAATTCTTTTTTGCTGGGACTTCAGATGCATCAATTGTCAAAGGGTTAATTGCTTTGCTTTTGCGTGTATATTCTGGACGGACAGCGCAAGAAATACGTGCCGTTGATCCTTCATTTTTAAAAGAGTTAGGTTTAACAGGTGCTTTATCAGCAAATCGAAGCAACGGGCTTGCGTCAATGGTTAAAGCAATTGAACGTTATTCGTCATAAATAAAAAACAGATTAATTCATTAATGAGCATAATATGTTAAAAAATAACGAAACCTATTATGCTCATTTTCCATAATTTTCAAAAAATAAAAACGTATAACGCTTTATTTTTAATCAATTATATTTGTTGAATTACCATTTCCAAAAACGTTGTGCCCATTAAAAGCATAATTATTGTTAATAACTTTCCATCCTGAGGCATTATTCGTAAAGGATATCTGTGACAGAACCTTATAGATGTTCACCACAGATTAAAATAAACATTGTCTAAGATTAAAATAGATTACATGTTCTTTGTTTTTGTTACACTTATCATTTTTTATCAAGCATTATAACAATCTATATAGTTGCCGTTAACAGCTCTATAATTGTCTATATTAAAAAATAAGTTCATTTATTATTTATTAGAAAAACTATATTTATTTATAATAAAATAAATTATGCTTATTTTGTAAATAATTATTACAATTAAGAATAATTATGATAATGTGTAATAATTAGTAAATAAATTAAATCAAATAATTTTGCAGCAAACAAACATTCGTTAACACAAAGATATTTCATTTTTTCGTGAAGTCAAACGCGCTAATGTGAATTTAAATTGTTATTCAATAATTTTAAACCAAATTATTATTTAATCCGAAAATGAATGAAGGGTTTATAAATGAAAAGGACCGTTGGCGATTTTCTTCTGGATCGACTGTCTCAAATTGGTGTTAAGGAAATTCTGGGCGTACCAGGGGATTATAATCTTCAGTTCCTAACTCAAGTAGAAATAAGAAAAGATATTGGCTTTGTTGGTACCCGTAATGAATTAAATGGCGTTTATGCTGCAGATGGTTATGCGCGTTTAAATGGAATTTCAGCACTGTTAACTACTTATGGTGTTGGCGATTTAAGTGCTATTAATGGTGTCGCCGGAGCTTATGCCGAATATGTACCAATGGTGTGCATTGTTGGCGCGCCCCCATTAAATAGTATGTATCGTCATCGCTTTTTGCATCATACAACAGCAGAAGGTAATTTTGACGATATGATCAGCTGTTATCGTCCTTTTACGGTAGCACGTGCAAGAATAACGCCACAAAATGCTGAAGAAGAAATTGATCGTGTATTACGTGCGTGTGTGCGTGAAAAACGGCCAGTTTACTTACAATTGCCTTCTGATATTACCTTTTTTGAAATTGATGTTCATAATGAAGTACTATCATTAAGCAGCCAAACTAGTGATCCAAAACAATTACAAACATTGCTTGATCGTATTGGAGAGATGCTGCACAAAGCTGAACGTCCAGCTGCATTATTGGGTATGGCGATTGATCGGTTTGGTCTTAAAGATAATGTGCAGTCCATGATTGAAAAACTGCAAATTCCTTTTGCAACTTTATCTGCTGCCCAATGTATTCTTGATGGTGATCATCCAATGTGGGTAGGGGGATATAGTGGTCGTTCCTCGCCACCAAACGTTAAAGAAGTTATTGAAAATTCGGATTGCCTATTTGGAATAAACATCAAATTTACCGATAGTAATTCAAGTTACTTCACCCAAAAAATGCCAGAAGACATGATTAATATTCAGTCCTTTAGAACGATTATTGATCATGAAGTTTACGAAGGGGTATCGGCGATTGAATTGTTAGATAACCTGGCAGTGATGACTCCACCAAAAACCTATAAAAATGAACATAAAAAAATTGCAAAAAGCAAAACCGTGTGGAAGGCAAAATCCGGTCAGAAAATGACACAGGATTGTCTGTGGTCAAGAGCTGAAAAATTCATTAAGCCCAATGATGTTGTTGTTACCGAAGCTGGGACCTCTATGCGTGGGGTCAAGATTATGGATATGCCTTCGGGTATTACAATTGTAAGTCAACCTTTATGGCTTTCTATTGGTTATTCATTGCCAGCTTTGTTTGGATCGTTACTTGCAAATAGAAACCGCCGACAAATTTTATTTATTGGTGATGGTTCTTTCCAATTAACCGCACAAGAAATTTCTTCTTTCTTTTTGCACGATTTAAAACCAATTATCTTCTTACTGAATAATAACGGATATACGATTGAACGCGCAATTTTAGGGTTCCATGCGGACTATAATAAAATTCCATCATGGGATTATTGTGGATTGCTTGAACCATTAAGTGGGGGAAAACCTTATTTTGCTCGTAAAGTATCAACAGAGGATGAATTGGATGCTGCTTTAAACGAAGCAGAAAAAGCCAACAAACTTTGTTTTATTGAAGTTATGCTTGATGAACTGGATATTCCAGAAGCCATGCAGAAGTCAGCAAATATGGTTGCTGCTTTTAATTATGGTCCTCGTGGTTTGAAAGAATTAAATAAAGAGGTCTAAGAACTTCTTAAAAAAGGCTCCTTTTCGTTTGTTAGAGGAGCCTTCCTATTTTCACAAAATATATTATAAAACTATTCGTTTTTTTCTAAGCTATGCGAAGAAGCGATATGGATATTTGTTGTTTCATTGCCATCCGTTTGTTGAGGCACTTCGATATCAATTTCTAATGTTGAAAAGTCAGTATTTCGGTCAACTTTAACCTGAACTTTGTCTTGATCAACTGAGATATGACGTTGAATTACTTTCAAGATTTCTTGCTGCAATTTATATAATAGATCGGAATCACCACCTTTAGAGGAGCGTTCATGAGCAAGCAAAATCTGCAAACGTTCCTTAGCAATAGGAGCTGAATTTTTTCTTTGAAAAAGTTTAGTGAAAAAGCTCATTAATGACTCCGTTTAAACAACCAGTCGAAAAAACCTTTACGTTCGGTTGGTATGTTGATAGCAATGTCTTCGCCTTGCAGACGTTTTGCAGCAGCGATATATGCTTGTGCTGCAGCGCTTGGGTTATCTGAAATTGTAATAGGAGCACCAACATTGGATGCTTTTAAAATTTCGGGGCTTTCGGGAATAATGCCAAGCAAGGGAATAGAGAGGATGTCAAGAACATCATCCGTATTTAACATATCACCTCTTGCAGCACGGTTTGGATCATAGCGGGTAATTAATAGGAATTTTTCCATTTTACCGCCATTGACGCTAATTTCAGTCGTGCTGTCCAAGACACCGATAATACGATCGCTATCGCGTACTGATGAAACTTCTGGATTGGTAACAACAATAGCTTGATCAGCAAAATGCATCGCTAATTTGGCGCCTTTTTCGATACCGGCGGGGCTGTCACAAACAATCCAATCAAATTTTTCACGAAGTTCTTCTATGATTTTGCCAACGCCCTCTTGAGTTAAAGCATCTTTATCGCGTGTTTGCGATGCGGCAAGAATGGATAAATTCGGTAAACGTTTATCTTGAATAAGGGCTTGAGATAAGGTTGCTTCCCCTTGGATTACGTTAACAAAATCAAATACGACTCGGCGTTCAACACCCATGACCAGGTCAAGGTTACGCAATCCAACATCGAAATCGATGACAACAACTTTTTGACCTGTTTGTGCAAGTGCGGCACCGATTGCAGCCGTAGTTGTAGTTTTACCAACGCCCCCTTTTCCAGAGGTAACAACAATTACCTTAGCCATACAGACTTCCCTTTATTTATATTCATTAGGCTTTCATATAGCATAGGATCCTCATCTCACCATCTAAAAGCAATCTGCTAAATTAAAAACTTATTAAAAAAGCGACGTTATTTTAAATTTAATACAATAATTGTATCATTTTCTAAATAGGCATACGCAGATTTGTTAAAGAATTTCGGATCAATTTCTTCGGCAGTCATGTAATAACCATCAATAGCCAATAATTCTGCTTGCATATGTGTTGCAAAAATACACGATTTTGATTGCCCACTAACACCAGCAATAGCACGTCCTCTTAAAGAGCCATAAACATGAATATTGCCTCCTGCGACGATTTCTGCACCAGAAGCAACAGAACTAATAATAATGATATCGCCCTCAGGAAATAAAACACTTTGACCAGATCTTACAGGATCACGGATAATCAAACTTGGAGTATGTTTTGGTTGCGGTGGTTTTTCTTCTTCGGGTTCGGGTAATGTAAGGCTGTCTACGTTTCGTCCACCCGTTAAGTTATAAAGATTTTTCCATTTTGATAGTGCAGGCCATGAAGGGTCTCCTCCTTCAATTGCGATGACCTGAATATTTCGTTCTTGCATTGCATCATATAATTCAGCAAGTCCCTGGGTATCGCATGCAAGTTGTTCGAGATTTAAGATAACGGGTTTTCCGAAAAAGAATTGAGCAGATTTTTTAATTTGCTTGTCTAAGCTTGCAAGCCAGCTTTGTAAATCGGGATCAGGGGATAATACAAGCGCTAGAAATGAACGGCCGCGGACGCGGAGTTTGGTCAAAGCTTTTTTTGAATCGGACACGAAATGTAAATCCTGCGAAAAACAAAACGATCTTTAAGCAATATTTGTGCTTCAACAATCGATTAGATCAAAGGTTAAAAAGGAAAAAAATAAGGTATTACTGAGTTTAAACATTAGATTAATTTGATGCTAAAAGGAAAGCATTTTTTGTGTTTATGAATAATATTCTCGAGGAAAAATTTAAAAATTATTCAAGTCATCCTATATTCATAAGCATCAAGAGCTAGTATATAGCATGTAGTCAATAGAAAAGAAATTTTGATACTAATTCTTTAGTTACTCAAACAAACGGTTGGGTTAAATGCGTATTTTATATCATCTCCCCCTTGCTCCTTCATGCCGCAAGGTTCGTCTCGTAATGGCCGAAAAACGGCTGGCCTTTGAGTTATTAAGTGAAGATGTATGGAAAAAACGGCCTGAATTTTTATCAATTAATCCTGCGGGTGAAGTTCCAGTACTGGTAGAAGAAACAGGACTTACCGTACCAGATTCATCGGTTATTTGTGAATATTTGGAAGAGGCTTATCCTGATACCTCTTTGATGGGACGTACATTAGCAGAACGGGTCGAAGTACGACGGTTAACCGCATGGTTCGATGACAAATTTAATCGAGAAGTAACTCGGAACTTGTTATTTGAAAAAGTGTTTAAACGTTTTTATGGGAAAAGTAATCCCGATGCGCAGGCTTTGCGTGCAGGGTATAATAATATTAAATTTCATCTTGATTATATTGCATGGCTTTCTGAAAATCGAACATGGTTAGCAGGATCCAGGCTTTCTATGGCAGATTTTGCTGCTGCGGCGCATATTTCATCTTTAGATTACATCGGTGATATTAATTGGGAAAAAAATCCAGCAGTGAAAGAATGGTATGTTCGTATTAAATCCAGACCAAGTTTCCGGTCTTTGTTAAGTGATCGTATTAGTGGCATTGTTCCTCCCAAATATTATACAGATCTTGATTTCTAGAGATGGAAGTTAATATTACGACAGTAATTTCATACAGGCCTATGGGATTATGACGGTTCCTCCTGTTATTTTACAGATATTGCCAGCACTTGGCATGGGCGGAGTAGAGCGAGGTACAATAGATATTGCTCGTGCGATTATCGCTGCAGGTGGTAAAGCATTGGTGGCTAGTAACGATGGGATATGGCGGCGAAACTTAGAAAAAATAGGTGCTCAACATATTTGCTTACCCCTTCATTCTAAAAATCCCTTCGTTATGTTGCAGAACAAATCAAAACTGCAAAAAATAATCCGTAAACATCAGGTGGATATTGTTCATGCTAGGTCACGTGCTCCCGCATGGTCGGCATGGGGTGCGACAAAAGCATGTAATGTTCCTTTTGTTACGACATGGCATGGTGTTTTTCAGGAAAATTGGGCAGGAAAGCGGCGCTATAATGAAGTTATGGCTAAAGGTTCACGGGTAATTGCCATTAGTCAATTTGTCGCACAGCGAATTCAAGAAAAATATGGGGTTGATAAAGATCGATTACGTATTATCTATCGAGGTGTTGATACAAAAATTTTTAATCCTGATTTGCCATTAGGGGATAGAATGGTTTCGCTGCTTAAAAAGTGGCAATTACCAGAAGAGAAAAAAATCATTATGTTGCCCGGCCGTTTAACGCAATGGAAAGGTCATGAGCTGCTTTTACATGCATTGGCGCAATTAGGTGAGGAATATAAGAAAAATTGGATCTGTGTTTTTTTGGGACCTGCAAAAAGCAAGGATAATTTTGTTGATTCTTTGATAACGTTGTCAAAACACTTAAAGCTTAATAGTAATTTGTTTTTTGCTGGTGAATGTCAGGACATGCCTGCGGCTTTGGCTTTGGCAGATATTGTTGTTGTTCCATCCTTAAAGCCCGAACCTTTTGGGCGGGTTATTACTGAAGCGCAGGCAATGCAAAGAATAGTTGTTGTTGCTAATCACGGTGGTGCAGCTGAAACCGTAAGGGATGGTGAAACCGGCTTTACCTTTATACCCAATCACGTAAAATCGTTGACAGATACGATCAATAAAGTGATGCAGACGTCACAAGAAGATTTAGAATGGATTGGACGACTAGCACGGGAGGATGTGGAAGCTTATTATACTTTGGAGAAAATACAAAGGGATACTTTGAGTGTCTATAACGAAATTTTGCCAATTACAAAGCAATTAAGAATTTAATGTGCAATCATTTACGAATTTTGGTCATTCGGTTAGGGGCATTGGGGGATTTTGTTCAAAGTTTTGGCCCATTTGAAGCTATTCGTCAATTTCATGCAAAAGATGAAATCAGTTTGCTAACAACTAAAGCTTTTGTTGGGTTGGCGAAAAAAAGTCCTTGGTTTGATCATATTGTTGTTGATGAAAAACCATCAAGAATAAATATATTTGGACTTTGGCGTTTGAAGCAGAAAATTGCTGGTTTTGACATGGTGTATGATTTACAAACTTCTCGAAGATCATCCCGTTATTTTCGTCTCTGCAACGCTTCTATGTGGTCTGGCATTGCTAAAGGTGCTTCGCATCCGCATGATAATCCAAATCGCAATAATATGCACACGCTTGATCGGCAAAGAGATCAATTGATACGTGCTGGAATTCACTATTTTCCTAAACCTGATTTAAATTGGTTAACCAATGGGGTAGATTTTTCAATACCGCAAAAACCTTACATAATATTAGCTCCAGGTTCTTCGGAACATCGACATGAAAAGCGTTGGCCAGCAAATTATTTTGCGCAACTTGCACAAATGGCCTGTAAATATGATTTGCTGCCATTAATTATTGGGACTGAGCAAGAGAAAAAATTAGCAAAAATAATTTTGGAATATTGCCCTATGGCTCTGGATTTAACAGGGAAAACTAGTCTATTAGAGTTGGGTCAGTTTATGCAAAAGGCAACATTTGTTGTGGGGAATGATACAGGTCCGATGCATATGGCTGCATTGTTAGGAAAATTTTCAGTTGTTTTGTTTTCATCGGCAAGTAATCCTGATTTAACCGCACCGCGGGGACAGAATGTTAAAATTGTCTATGAACCTGATTTGAAAAATCTTTCTGTAAAAAAGGTTGCACAACAGCTGAACTGGGGTCATTAGTTCGTTTATTGTTTATTTATTTAGTTGTTCTGGAGATTTTAATATGCCAGCCATTACCATGCCTGACGGATCGGTTCGCCAATATGAAGGGGCGGTAACCGGATCAATGGTTGCAGAATCAATTGGGCCAGGTTTGGCTCGTGCAGCACTTGCGATGGAGCTCAATGGCAAATTGGTTGATATGTCCGTTGAGATTGTCGATGATTCCTCGGTTAAATTTATTACTCGTAAAGACGAAGAAGCACTCTTTTTAATTCGTCATGATGCAGCACATGTTCTTGCACAAGCTGTACAAGAGCTTTTTCCAAACACACAGGTTACTATTGGGCCTGCTATTGAAAATGGCTTTTATTATGATTTTGCACGTGAAGAACCTTTTAAACCTGAAGATTTGCCAATCATTGAACAAAAGATGCACGAGATTATTGCGCGCAACGAACCTTTTATTCGTCAGGTGATGCCTCGGGATGAAGCTATCCGCTATTTCAAAGCACATGGTGAACATTATAAAGCTGAATTAATACAGGATTTACCTGAAAGCGAAACGATCTCGATTTATGAACAGGGACCATGGTTGGATCTTTGCCGTGGCCCACATATGCGTACTACTGGTGATGTTGGGAATGCTTTTAAACTAACACGTGTTGCCGGAGCTTATTGGCGAGGCGATTCGCGTAATGCTATGTTATCGCGGATATATGGAACGGCTTGGCGTGATCGTAAAGAATTAGATGCTTATTTGACCCAATTAGAAGAAGCGGCTCGTAGAGATCATCGTCGAATTGGTAAGGAAATGGATTTATTCCATTTACAAGAAGAGGCTGCAGGCTCCATTTTTTGGCATCCTAAAGGATGGCGTTTATATAATAACCTCCAAAATTATATGCAGCGTATTCAACGACGTTATGGTTATGAAGAAGTCCGTACACCACAATTGGTGGATCGTTCTTTATGGGAAGCTTCAGGACATTGGGAAAAATTTAAAGAAAATATGTTTATTGCATCGGTGGAGGATGAAGACCGCACTTATGCATTGAAACCGATGAATTGTCCTTGTCATATCCAAATTTTTAACCATACCTTACGTTCCTATCGGGAATTGCCTTTACGTATGGCAGAATTTGGTGCTTGCCATCGTTTTGAACCTTCTGGCGCTTTGCATGGTATTATGCGGGTTCGTTCTTTTGTGCAGGATGATGCGCATATTTTCTGTACTGAAGATCAGATTACTCAAGAAACTGCTCTTTTTGTGCATATGCTTTCTGAAGTCTATAAAGATCTTGGATTTGAAAGTTTTCGAGTTAAATTCTCTGATCGTCCAGCAGTAAGAGCAGGTGATGATGCGACTTGGGATCGTGCTGAAGGAAGTTTGAAAAAAGCATGTAAACAGGTGAATGTTGAATACGAACTCAATAAAGGAGAAGGGGCTTTTTACGGGCCAAAACTTGAATTCGTATTGCGCGATGCAATTGGTCGTGATTGGCAATGTGGCACCTTGCAAGTCGATTATGTTTTGCCAGAACGATTGAATGCTTCTTATATTGGTGAAGACAGTGCTCGCCATCGTCCTGTGATGTTGCACCGTGCGATATTAGGTTCATTCGAACGTTTCTTGGGTATTCTAATCGAACAACATGCTGGGCATTTCCCGCTTTGGCTTGCACCGCAGCAGGTTGTCGTTGCTACGATTGTCAGTGATGCTGAATCTTATGCTCAAGAAGTATTTGATCGATTAATAGCAGAAGGATTATCGGTTGAAGCCGATTTGCGTAACGAAAAAATTAATGCAAAAATTCGAGAGCATAGTCTACAACATGTTCCTGTTATTTTAGTCGTTGGCCGAAAAGAGGCAGAAAACAAAACCGTTGCTATTCGTCGTCTTGGAGGTGCAGCACAGGAAATTATGAGTCTTGATGAAGCGCTTCAATTGCTTAAAAAAGAAGCATTGCCACCTGATTTTGGCCGTCATTCTATTGTTAAAAAGCAATTAAATTTAAATTGTGAAGGCTAGATAATTGATTTGAAGTCGTTTATATTAGAAAAAGTAAAAGACTTCAAAGTCTAAACGTAATTTAAAATTTTATTCTAAGGAAAAGTGGAATTCAAAATCTATGTTCACTGAGTCTAGTTGGGGCGATGATTTCATTTTCGGTTCATGCTTTTTCGTAGAATTTCTTTAAAGGAGCATTAACCATAGTAAAACCAGTAGTACCCCCTTCGACCAATCGTGAAGGGCCTCGTGTTAACGAAGAAATTCGTGTGCCTCAGGTTCGGCTTGTAGGCGCCGAGGGCGAAATGTTAGGTATCGTGGCAACCCGTGAAGCTATGAAAATGGCTTTCTCTTTGGGGCTTGATCTCTTAGAAGTCAGTCCTAATGCTGAACCCCCAGTGGCCAAAATTGTCGATTATGGCAAGTTTAAATATGAGCAACAGAAAAAAAAGAACGAAGCTCGTAAAAAACAAAAAGTTATTGATATCAAGGAAATCAAGGTAAGACCAAACATTGATGAAAATGACTATAAGGTCAAATTGAATGCAATGAAACGTTTCATCAATGATGGTGATAAGGTCAAAATTACTTTGAGATTTCGTGGTCGTGAAATGGCTCATCAGGAATTGGGTGGGCAAGTGCTTGAACGTTTTAGAATCGATATGGAAGAACATGCCAAAGTGGAACAAATGCCGCGTCTAGAAAATCGGCAAATGATTATGATTTTGGTTCCGCGTTAATACGCTTGTTTTTTGTAAGAAGAGCAAATTTTATTTTGCTCTTCTGAAATAAATCATATCTTTTAATATCTTGTTTATTCCAAAATTTATTACTTGGATTTATTAAACCACTAGGTTAATCGTTCAGAAAAGCGTCGGTTTATTTGAACGTAATAATCGATTTTTATAAGTGGTTATTTTAGAAAATTTATTCTCATTTTGAAATCGTTGCTTTTTTTATGAATAAATTTTCGCTATTTCTTTACCAAAAGTCCTATTTAGATAAAATGCCAAATAAATAAAGGTTACGGAATATATGGAACAAACGTCCCAATTAATCGGCATATGTGAAGGTATAAATCAATATACAATAACAGGATGGGCGTTTGAAGCAAATCAGCCTGACCGATGCGTCGTTTTATCCGTCATTATTGATAATCAGAAAATAGCTGATATTCTTTGTAATGAACCCAGAGAAGATGTCAAACGATCCGCTAAATTACATCGAAATAATGTAGGTTTTGCCTATAATATCCCTGACATCTTTTTAGATGGAAAAGTTCATGAAATCATTTTTTGCAACCATTTAGGTGTAATCCTTCCAATTCAAGATCCTAATAATAATCAAGCAATCGGAGATCGTTTAAACTTTTCATTATATAAGCAGGAAAGTTTATACGAATATATCTCTTATATTGATGGTTGGAAAAATGGCGGTATAAGCGGTTGGGTTCAAAAACAGGAAAAATCAACAGGAAAATTTTCGGGCAATTGTGAAGTATTAGTTACAATTAACGGTCATGATTATAAGACCATAAAAGCCAGTCGTTACCGTGGTGATGTCGCTAGCGCATTAGGGAGTACTCCTAATTGCGGGTTTCGTCTCGTTATACCATCTTCAATACGGAATAAAGGTACTGCAATCCTTGGTTTTTTTGTAATGCCTGACAGAATTGAACTGCAAGGAAGTCCTTATGAAACCAGTTTGATTGATGATAATTTAGCAAAGCAGATTGTTGGTATTAGTAATAATATTGAAATGCTTTACAGGGAAATCATTTCAATACGTGCAAAAATTAAGGAACTCATTCCTTATTCAGAATATATCCTTGAAGAATATGGGAATTGGGCGAAGTTTTATTTCCCAACCTTGCCAAAACGACTTGCTCAGTTATCTTCGAAGCTTCCCAAAAAGCGGACAAAAGCGACGCTTCCACTCATTAGCGTGATCTGTCCTGTATATAAACCGGAATTGAAATTTTTTATACAAGCTGTTGAATCCGTCATTCATCAGACCTATCAAAACTGGGAACTTCTGCTGATTGATGATGGTGGAAAATCGGAAGAAATAAGGAAAGAAATTTTACGATTAAAGAAACTGGATCCGCGAATTAAATCATTTACTTTGAAAGAAAATAAAGGGATTTCAGTTGCAACAAATGTAGGGATTAAAAAAGCAGAAGGCGAATGGATTGCTTTTTTTGATCATGATGATTTGCTGGTACCAGAAGCATTAGAATTCATGATAATTTCTGCTCAGCTCCATAATGCTAAAATGGTCTATTCGGATGAGGACAAGATTGAAGAATTTGAAGGTTTATCCGAACCAAACTTTAAACCAGATTATAATTATCGTTATTTATTAGGTAGTAATTATATTTGTCATCTTTTGATGGTTAAAGCGGATATATTAAAACAGGTTGGGAATTTATATTCTAAATATGATGGTGCACAGGATCATGATTTAATACTGCGTTTAACAGAAGTCATTCCACCACAGCAAATCCATCATGTTAAAGAAGTACTTTATCATTGGCGGAAAACACCGAATTCAACAGCAGAATCAGTTGAACATAAACAATATGCAGTTCGAGCAGGTGTTCATTGTGTAGCTGCTCATTTAAAACGTATGCAAAAGCCAGCCAAAGTATCTTCTATAAACGATATTACACTTTATAATGTTCGCTTTGAAAATATTGCTGAAGCAAGTGTTACGATCATTATCCCTTTTCGGGATCAATCAGAAATTACCAAACGTTGTTTGGATGCTATTTTAAACTATACATCTTATAAAAATTATCGCGTTATTTTAGTCGATAATGCTTCAAAAGAAGAACAGACATATCATCTGATTAATCATTATTCAAAACATCCTAAGGTTGATGTGATGCACATCAATGAAGAATTTAATTTTGCGCGTTTAAATAATCTTGCGGTTAAAGAAGCAAAATCTGATTTTTACTTTTTTATGAATAATGATGTTTTCGTCCAAGATATAGGATGGTTAAACACTATTGTTAACGAAGCTTTAATGTTCGATGATGTGGGTATTGTTGGCGGAAAACTAATCTATCCGAATGGTTTGATCCAACATGGAGGTGTCATTGTTGGACTGGGCTCAGTTGCTGAACATATGCATCGTGGTTTAGGGAAAGAAGACGCCGGATATATGGGGCGTGCTTTGGTGTCACAAGAATTATCCGCTGTAACAGCTGCGGCAATGTTAATTAAAGCCGATGTTTTCCATAAGGTTGGCGGCTTTGATGAAACGCATTTAAAAGTTGCTTATAATGATGTTGATTTATGTCTGAAAGTGCGTGAGGCAGGATATAAGGTAATATTCTGCGCCAATTTTGTTGCGATCCATCAGGAAAGCATTTCCAGGGGTAGCGATGATCAACCCGATCATCAGGAACGTTTTGCCTATGAGACGGAATATGTTGATCAAAAATGGAAGAATAAGGAGATCTATAAAAATGATCCCGCTTATTCCCCATATTTTGTCGTTCAACCACAATTATTTTATGAGTTGCATGACCCTATGATTGAAGAAAACAAATCGTTATAAAATTCCTATTTTTCGATTTGATTGAAATCCGCAATAAGACGGGTGGCTTCGTCAATTTGTGATAACAAGCGT
This sequence comes from uncultured Commensalibacter sp., assembly GCA_945266285.1. GTDB lineage: Bacteria > Pseudomonadota > Alphaproteobacteria > Acetobacterales > Acetobacteraceae > Commensalibacter. Next base: position 324,418 of record CALYOP010000001.1, on the reverse strand, counting down.
AAGCGGTTTTTTCTCAAATTGGCATCGTCATCATTAATGGTTACTTTATCAAAAAATCGATCGACAATAGGTCGCAATGTTGCAACGGCATTCATAGCAGTTTTAAAATCTTCGTTTTCCAGGGCAGGATTAATCGTTGAACGTGCTTGGTTAAGGGCCTGATAAAGTTCTTTTTCTTCATCCAAATTAAACAAAGCAGGATCAGCAATTCCTTTGTGTGGACCATCTTTTTTATTTTCAATGCGTAGGATATTGCTGGCTCGTTTTACGGTTGCCAACAGATTGCTGCCTTCTTCGCTTTCTAGAAAATAAGAAACAGCCTCTGTTTTACTCAAAAGTTCCATGATATCGCCATGGATTTTCTGAGATGAAACAGCTGCAAGCACATCGTAACGTGATCCTTCATTGCGTAATTGAACAAAAAGGCGTTCTGCAATAAAGGCCGGTAGTTGTTGAAGATCATCGGCGTGTTGCAACATAGGCGGTAAACCTTGAGCTGCAAATTCAAATAAAGCCTTTAAGTCAAGTCTGAGCTGATTTTCACGGATAATACGAATGATTCCCAAAGCTGCCCGACGTAGAGCAAAAGGATCACCAGAACCACTAGGTTTTTGTCCAATTGCAAAGAATGAAACCAATAAATTAATCTTATCGGCCAATGCCGTTACGATGGATAAAGCCTGTGTAGGAACGGAATCACTTGGACCAATGGGTTTGTAATGGTCTTTGATGGCTTGTGAAACTTCATTTGCTTCACCATCATGCTGGGCATAATATCCACCCATAATACCTTGTAATTCGGGGAATTCACCGACCATACCCGTCGTAAGATCAGCCTTACAGAGCAAGGCAGCCCTCTCAGAGAGTTTCGTATCAGCCTTGAGTAAAGAAGCAATATGACCAGCAAGGCGAATTAAACGTTGTACACGTTCATATTGATTTCCAAGATGCGCATGAAAAATGACGTCTTTTAGCTGGCCAACCCGTTTTTCTAAAGGTGTTTTGCGATCTAAATCCCAAAAATAGCGGGCATCAGCAAAACGGGCGCGCAAAACCCGTTCATTACCAGATATGACTAATTGCCCTTCTTTTTCGGGAATAATGTTGGCAACAAAAGCAAAATAGGGTGCTGTTGAACCATCTTTATTTTTCAGTGCGAAGTAACGTTGGTTAACACGCATGGATACTTGCATAACTTCAGCAGGTAAATCCATAAACAACGTATCAATCTTCCCAAGAAGTGGAACAGGCCATTCAATTAATCCGGTTACTTCGTTTAAAAGTCCTTGATCTGGTACTAAGGAAATATCGGCTTTGGCAGCAAGATCATGAAGTCCTTGTTGAATGGCTTGTTGGCGATCTTCAGCTTTGGCAATGACATAACGCTTACGCAGAGTTTCTTGCCATTGAGCACAGTTTTTAACTTCAAATGTGCCAGGGGAAAGGAAACGGTGGCCTTCTGAAAGATTACTGCTTTGAAGGTGATGTCCATCATCATCCTGCGTTGCTAAAGAAAAAGGAACAACATTTCCATCAAGCAAACAAACAATGCGATGTAAAGGTCTGACCCAAGTAAACTGGCTACCTTTTCCCCAACGTTGAGATTTTGGCCAAGTGAATTTCCATAAAAGCGCAGGCATAATCTGAGCAATAAAATCAGCTGCTGAAATGGGGGGTGTTTTTTTATGGAGAACCCAAAAACCATTTTCTTCTACAAGATCCGATTGACTAGCTTGATGTTTGCGAAGAAATCCTAGTAATGCTTTTTCAGGAGCATTAACCCGTGGACCACGTTCGTTAATTTCACGTGCAGGTATGTTTTCGTTAATTTCAAGAGCCAAAGCAATCCGTCGTGGTGTACTAAATGGCTGAGGATTACGTGGGTCTAGTTCTTGCAAACTTGTAATTAATTGACGTTCTAGCTGTGATGCAGCTTGTGTTTGCATCCGCGCTGGAATTTCTTCGGAGAAAAGTTCAAGAAAAAGTTCAGCCATTTATTCTTCTCCTGCCAACCAGGTTTCACAACATTGTTTTGCAAGATTACGGATACGTGCAATATATGAAGCGCGTTCATTAACACTGATGACACCGCGTGCATCAAGCAAGTTGAATAAATGGCTTGCTTTTAAACATTGATCATAAGCAGGTTGTGCCAAATTCTTTTCTGCCAAAGCCTGCGATTCTTTTTCGGCATCTTTGAAGTGATTAAACAAGATTTCCGTATCGGCGGCTTCGAAATTATAACGCGAATAATCCCGTTCGGCCCGTAAGAAAACATCACCATAAGTTAAACCATCATCATTGAAGGCCAAATCATAGACGTTTTCGATCCCTTGAACATACATGGCCAATCTTTCCAGACCATAGGTAAGTTCTGTCGAAGGTAAAACGGTTGGAATGCCGCCAACTTGTTGGAAATAAGTAAATTGGGTAACTTCCATACCATCGCACCAAACTTCCCAACCTAATCCCCAAGCGCCTACGGTTGGATTTTCCCAGTCATCTTCAACAAAGCGAATATCATGCTTATTAGGGTCAATTCCGATCGCACGATAGCTCTCTAGTAAAAGTTCTTGGCTATTTTCTGGAGATGGCTTCATTAATACCTGATATTGATAATAATGCTGTAAACGATTTGGATTTTCACCATATCGTCCATCAGTTGGCCGACGACATGGCTGTACATAAGCAGCCTTCCAGGGTTTTTTCCCTAGAGCACGTAAGGTTGTATGGGGAGAAAGCGTTCCCGCCCCAATTTCCAGATCATAAGGTTGTAAAATTGCACAGCCTTTGGCATCCCAGAATTCATGTAATCTCAGGATTAGACCCTGAAACGACAAGGGCTGTTTTATAGGGGAGGTTGAATGAGATGCCACGGATGAAGGCATGGAAAAGAAGCTCCTATAAAACTTATAAATTAAAATTATTAAAAACGCACCATACCGCGTCCGACATGGAAGTAAAAGCGATCATCGTATAGGAAAGAACATATAAATTCCGAAAAGTGAAAAATCTCTGTGATTATTTCTCAAGAATTCCCATATAATAATAAATAATTATATTTAAACATGGGGCAAAAGCAGATGAACAATGAAGAACGAGAACTGATCAATCAATTCTTTAATCGTGTGGGAAGCGGAGGTGCTTCCGCAAGGCCAGGAAGTGTTCCTTCAAGCACAAATCTGCCTCCTATCGATCCAGAAGCAGACCAGTTTATTCATGAGAATTTTAAAAAATATCCTGAAGCTGCCTATCGGGTGACGCAAATGGCCGTAGTACAAGAAGCCGCTTTGGTAGAGGCACAAAATCGTATTCGTCAATTGGAATGGGAAGTCCATCAAGCCAGACAACAAATGCAACAACTTCAAACGCAACGGCCTCAACAACAAAATAGTTCAGGTGGATTCTTTAGTAATTTGTTTGGTAATAATCGTCAGCAACCACAACAACCACAACAGAATATGCCTCCAGGTTGGGGGGGAGCACCCAATAATCCATCATTTCAGGGACAACCACAGAATAATCCCTATGGCAATAATCGTTATGCACCACCTCCTCAGATGGGTTACCCAACCGGTTATCAACAAGGCATGTTTAACCGCGGTGGAAATGGTTTCCTTGGTGGAGCCTTAGCAACTGCAGCAGGGGTTGCCGGCGGTATGATGATGGGTAACGCTTTAACCGGTCTGTTTAGCGGCGGGCATCATGTAATGGGTGATGTTACAGGTGCTGCCACTGGTGCTGGTGCTAGTGATCCTTTTTCCGATCCATTTGCTGGTTCTGGTGCGGCAGTCGATCCAAATTTTGATGCTGGTGGTAATGCTTTTGGTGGAGCTGGGAGTGATGCCGGATTTGATAGTGCGGGCACGGATGCTGGTTGGGGTGATGATGCTGGCGGCGGTGATTGGGGTGGTTCCGATGATAGCGGTTGGGGCGATGATAGTTTCTAACGTTTAAATCATCTTAAAAACCTTGTAATTTTATAGAAACAGGACAGTGATCGGATAATAAATTTTTTTGGATTCGATCCTGTTCTTTATAAATCATGACTCGTAAACTGTTTGGTACAATAAAAGTTTTAGCCTGGTCGCTAATTAAGAATCCATCAATAAAAAACGATCCACCCCAACAAGGATTTGCAAAACCAAAACTTGGCATGAATAGCGGAATATCCGATGAAAGGGTTTTAAAAAACGGATCTTGTAGGGATAGAACACGGTTGAAATCACCCATAAGAATAAAAGCTTCATGATTCTTTATCCGTTCTTGGATCCAATTTTTTAAAACTAATAATTGCGTTTTTAAAATGGGACAAGAATGGCTTGATTTATCCAATGGATAATCTTGGCAACCAGATTTAAGGTGAATGATTAAAAGACGTAAAGGTATTTTGAACCTATATAAGGTAATATCTAATCCACTTCGTAATGGATGATGGGCATCGGCTCGATAAACATTCAATGCCGTTAGATCAGGATGCCGTTCGAAGTGTAGGCCTTTACGAATTGCAAGCCCAACATGTTGGGGTATGGAATCGTTGGTTAACAAAATTTGGTAGTTATCCGCAGGAAATAATTGCTGTAACGTTGCAATAGAGCCGATTTCTTGCAATCCAATAATGTCAGCATTTAGTTGTTTGACATAAGATGCCAATCGATCAAAATCTTTTCTTTGGCGGAAAACGATATCTTCGGGTAGGGAAAACGAATCTTGAGAAGAGACGAGCCATTCAATATTCCAGCTCGTCAATTTAAGCGATCTGGCGTCAGCTTTGGAAGTCGAACAATAAACAAATCCCAATAAAAAGATTAAAAAATATTTTTTAACCTGATTATTGGACTTGGCATAATCATAAATATTAAACCTCGGACGATGCAGCAATATCTGCTTCAAGTTTGGTAATCGCTTCAGAAACGGTCATGTCCTGCCGCGTTTTTTCATCCAGAATATAAACTTTTCCACGAGGAATATCATAATACCAACCTTGTAATATAATCGCATTCCGTGCCAGCGCGGCAGCAACAGACGGATGGGTTCTTAAATGAGCTAATTGTAATAAGATGTTATGTTCAGACAAAGACTGAATATCTTCTGGTCCAATATCCGTCGCAACCAATGCATCCGTAACCGCATGCGCTGTTTCTGCAAAGCGTAGCCAGCTTTTTACCGCAGGCATAGGGTCAAGTTTTTCTGGATGGATCAATGCACTCATTGCTCCACAATCGGAATGACCGCAAATAATGATATGAGAAACCTTAAGTGCGACAACCGCGTATTCAATGGCGCTTGTTACCCCTCCAAAACTAGTCCCATAAGCCGGAACAATATTCCCAATATTACGAAGAACAAACAAATTTCCAGGAGGTTGATGCGTAAGCAGTTCAGGGCTTATGCGACTATCTGCACAAGTAATAAACAATGTTTTTGGCGATTGACCATAAGCAAGTTTACTAAATAATTCTTTCTTTTCAGGGAAGACCTCTTCTTTAAAGAGACTGACACCGCGCAAAAGGTCGAGTAGAGTATTTCTAGGATCTTTTTCCGTCATATTGTAAGTCTTCTTTCATCTAAAAAAGCAAAATTTGCATTATACGCATTCATATCAATGATGTGTGATGAAATTAAGGCTATTTCTAATGATATCGTAAACAATTAAAGAGTCTTTAAAGAATAGCTTATGAAAAATTAAAATCGATTTTTCAACAAAAAAAGGCATATTTTTAAAAAATATGCCTCTGTTAACAATAATAGAAATTTTATGTTGCTATTTTTGAATATAAGTCCTGATCGCTGCAAAAGCTTCTTCAGCCTTATCAAAATTGGGTCCGCCGGCTTGTGCCATATCGGGGCGTCCGCCGCCGCCTTTTCCACCTACAGCCGTACTTGCTATTTTAACAAGGTCAACAGCACTCAGCGTTGCAGATAATTCTTTGGTAACCGCAATTACGATTGATGCTTTGCCGCCAAAAGTGGATAATATTGCAACGACACCATGATTAATTTTTTTGAGGAAATTCTCAGTCAAAGACTTTAATTCTTTGGATGGGATTTCACCGACATTGCGCGTAACGAGCTCAATATTCCCAATTTTTTCAAAACCAGAATCATGTTCTCCACCCATTGCTAATTGATGTTGGAGCTTCGTGATTTGTTGTTCCAAGCTTTTACGTTCTTCTAATAATTGAGTTAAACGTTCAATAAGCTGTGGTGGTGAGGTATGTAACATCGAAGCTGCTTGCGCTAAACGTTCTTCAGTAAGTTGAATATTGCGTTCTGCAGCAGACCCGACCACGGCTTCGATGCGTCGGATACCAGCGGCGATACCACTTTCACCAACAATATGAAAAGTACCAATATCGCCTGTACGATTAACATGGGTACCCCCACATAATTCAATAGACCAAGCAGAACGTCCATTTTCAGGATCAGCATCACCCATCGAAACAACCCGAACTTCGTCACCATATTTTTCGCCAAATAAGGCCATAGCACCTTGTTTTTGAGCTTTTTCAGGAGTCATAATATGTGTTGTAACAAGATGATTAGCACGTATTTGTTTATTAACTTCGGCTTCAATATCGGCCAGTTCTTCTGGTGAAATTGGGCGAGGATGGCTAATATCAAAACGCAAACGATCGGGTGTATTCAGACTACCTTTCTGAGTTACATGGCTGCCTAGTCTTTTGCGTAAGGCTTCGTGTAATAAATGTGTAGCGGAATGGTGCGCTTTAATTGCTTTGCGGCGGTTTGAATCAATTTGCACTGTAACTGATTGTCCAACTTTTACTTTTCCTTTGATCACTTTGCCATAGTGAACGATCAGATCACCAATTTTCTTTTGGGTATCTGTAATTTCGATTTGTAGATCTGGTGCCGTGATCATACCATAATCGCCTGCTTGACCACCGCTTTCGCCGTAAAACGGAGTTTGATTAAGTAAAACAGCGACTTCATCCCCTGTATTTGCTTCTTTTACAGGTTTATTATCAATGGCAAGAAATTGGACTTCTGCATCAGCATTTTCGTTCTTATAGCCAAAAAATTCGGTTGCTCCATATTGTTCACGAGGTTCAAACCAAATAGTTTCAGCAGCATGATCTCCCGATCCAACCCAAGCAGCCCTGGCACGACTACGTTGTTCAGCCATTGCTTGATTAAATCCTTCTTGATCCACCTCTTGGCCTTTTTCACGCAAGGCATCAGCGGTTAAATCAAGTGGAAAACCATAGGTATCGTAAAGTTTGAAAGCGATATTCCCGGCAAGTTTCTGACCTTGTCCTAATTTACTGCTTTCTTCATTCAATAATGCAAGACCACGATCTAGTGTTGCTCTAAATCGTTCTTCTTCATCGCGTAAAGTTTCAGTAATAATTAACTCAGCTTGTATCAATTCAGGATAAGCGGCACCCATCTCTTTGACCAAGGCGGGAACCAGCTTATAAAAACAAGGTTCTTGCGCATTAATTAAATGAAGGTGACGCATTGCACGGCGCATAATACGACGCAGTACATATCCTCTACCATCTTTGGCAGGTAAAACTCCGTCGGCAATTAAAAATGCTGAAGAACGTAAATGATCTGCAACGACTCGATGGCTAACTTTAAATGGTCCAAAAGGATCCGTATGGGTAACTTCAGCTGAAGCTTGGATTAACACCTGAAAAGTATCAATATCGAAATTGTCTTGTTTTCCTTGCATAATGGCAGCAAAACGTTCAAGCCCTAAGCCCGTATCAATAGAAGGGCGTGGCAAGGGTGCACGCGTTCCTGGAGGGTCTTCAAAATATTGCATAAAGACCAAATTCCAGATTTCAACAAATCGATCACCATCTTCATCCGCAGAACCAGGAGGTCCCCCTGGAATCGATTCACCATGATCATAAAATATTTCAGAACAAGGCCCACAAGGGCCCGTATCACCCATGCGCCAGAAATTATCCGATGTATTGATACGGATGATGCGATCATCTGAAAAACCAGCGATCTTCTTCCATAAGCTGGCTGCTTCTTCATCTTCAGCATAAACTGTAGCAAGCAGTTTTTCTTTTGGAAGGCCAAATTCTTTGGTTATTAAATTCCATGCGAATTCAATTGCGCCTTCTTTAAAGTAATCGCCAAAGGAAAAATTACCCATCATTTCAAAAAAGGTATGATGGCGTGCAGTATAACCGACATTATCCAGATCGTTATGTTTACCACCAGCACGGACTACTTTTTGAGCTGTTGTGGCCCGCGAATAAGGGCGTGTTTCTTTACCTGTGAAGACATTTTTAAATTGAACCATGCCTGCATTGGTAAAAAGTAACGTAGGATCGTTTTGAGGAACAAGAGATGATGAAGGAACAACCTGGTGTCCGTGCTTTTCAAAATATTTTAAAAAAGCAGAACGAATTTCGTTGGTGCTTAACATGGTTAATTAGATAATCCTGCGCAAATAAGTCAATAAAGCTTCAAAATTGTATTTTAAACTAGGTGAGAAGATACCAAAATCCAATAGCAATATAAAAATATTTCTTTATTCTAATATGCGTTATTGTTTAACTAATTTAAATACTGTGTAGAAAGTTTAGTTACGATGTTTAATGAAGCGAAAGATATTCTTTCCAGCTTGTCTGAAGGACTAATTGGACGTCTAAGACGAGATTGTGCTTCTGAATGGAAAAACTTTACGCAACATCGCTTTATTAAAGAACTTGCACAAGGTATTTTGCCAAAAGAAAATTTCAAGAATTTTCTTATACAGGATTATTTTTATTTAATTGAATATGCGCGCGCAGAAGCGTTAGCAATTTATAAAAGTGGTAACCTGACCGATATGCATTATTCTATAGCGTTGTTGGAAGGATTATTAAACGTAGAGTTACCATTACATGAATCGTATTGCCAAGAATGGGGGATTTCGATCAAGGATTTACAATCCGCACCAAAATCTTTGGAATTAATCGCGTATAGCCAATTTATTTTGGGAAAAGGGATGCAAGGTGATTTACTGGATTTAATGGTTACGATGGCACCTTGCTTGGTTGGATATGGAGAAATAGGGCTGAGTTTATTGATTTCATCAGAAACCAATTGGGAAAATAATCCTTATGCGCCATGGATAAAACTTTATGGAAGTCAGGAATATATCCAAATATTGAAGGATGGCATTGGTTATCTTGAAGATTTAGCAAAACGTTATGGAGATGAGGCACGTTATCCGCAGTTACAAACCGAATTCCAAACAGCTGTAAAATTAGAAACTTTGTTTTGGGATGCGGGAGGAAATCTGGTTATTTAGTGCTTTTTTTTGTTTTGTTTAATCTTACGAGACGAAAAAACTAATTTTTGCGATAGATTAAAATTTACAAACATTCCCGCTACTGCTCCGGCCATTAAAGCAAAAACGGGGTGTTGGTTACAAAAATTGCTTATCATAAATAATGCAAAAACGGTTCCTCTGTTTAATAGAAAACCAAGCCCATTTGCACCAATAAAGCGTAACCACTGATAAAACATATGATGATCATTACCCATACCATGAAAAGTCCAGTAACGGTTCATGATCCAATTAGAAGTAGCGGCTACAAAATAAGCGAGAATAGTGGCTAACGTTAAACCAATCAAATGCCTTAACGCATAAACCGTCAGTGTATCCCAAGCAAGACCGGTTAAGCCAACAATTCCGAATCTAAAAAACTGGATAAGAGTCTGTTTATATTTGGGATTAATAATATCGATTAGTTTATTCAGCATTAGAATGATTAAAATAAATATTTTTATAAATGTTAAAGATTAGATTTTATATTTAATTAGAAAACTAAATATCAACCCTATAACGCTTTACCATAAAAAAAAGAGATGCCTTTTCAGACATCTCTTTTAAAAAGTCTAGACGCTACAGAATCTTAACGGAGGATGATTTCCACACGACGGTTCTGAGGTTCACGTGTATTTGGTCCAGTTTTAACCAATGGGTTAGATTCACCATAACCGTGAATGTCAATTGCGCTAGCTGGAACACCGTTACGGATTAATTCAGCTTTTACGCTTCTTGCACGTTTAATGGAAAGACCCATGTTATAACGTTGACCACGAGGACCAGGGTGAGCAGCAGAGTTATCGGTGTAACCGTTAACTTCAATGCGTGTTGTCTGGACGTGTGTTGAAGCTTGAGCAGCTTGAGCAACGATTTCACGTGCACGTGATGTTAAAGTATATCTATCCCAGTCAAAGAATACCAAGTAAGTACGAGCGTCCTGAACAACAGGTACGATTGGTGCTACTGGAGCTGCTGGAGGAGGAGGTGGGGCTGTATCAAACGCATAACGCAAGCCCAGAATGAACTGGTGGTTAAAGCGATGATCCATATCCATGTTACCTTTGGAAAGTCTTGTTCCAGCACCGGTAGATGTTTTTGTCCAAGAGGTAGAGCTATAGCTGGATTGATCCAACTGACCCATCATACGGTATTCAGTTGTCAGAGCCAGACCAGGGAGGAACCCGAGGTCGTAGGAAGCACCGACGATACCTTGATAAGCAAAGCCACCGTTCGTTCCACCAACGCGGTTTACGTTACCATTACGATACATGGTTTGAAGTGGGCCCATATCTTGCCACAGGTAACCAGCACCGATACCAACGAATGGGGTAACAGGAACATCGATACCAAACTGACGAAGATCAATGTCATAAATTACGTTAACTAATCCGCCGTAACCTTGGTCGTGACCTCTGGTTCTATATGCAGGTGTAACAGAACCTCTACGATGGTTTATGTTCGAGTAATTGTAAACGCCTTCGACTTCAACACGAAGACCGTTACCAATACCCCAACCGAATGAACCAAATGTCGTAAAACCAGTTCCGTGACGGAAATTAGCAGAGCTACCATTTGGTGAATTTACACCACCTGCGTTATTTCCAGGTGAAAAGTGTGCGTGCTGGTTCTGAACCAGATTGTAACCACCACCTAAGCTGACATAAGGGCCGGTAACTGTGTCGGCCATTGCCATAGCGGGGGCGGATACTGCTAAAGTAGTTGCAAGTAATGCCGTGCGCAGACGCATTGTCGTATCGTCCTTCTTCTTTATGCGTTTAAAGCAATCGATCACCAACCATTACGGTGGCTCTCTAATTAAGTTAAGGCTAATATAGCCTGTTTAGTTACAAAAGCAGAGAGAGTTTAAGCTTATTTAAAACAGTTCGTAAAAGACTGTGATCAAAAAAGCACAAAGCTGACTCAGCGGTTCTGTTTATTAAAAACTGGCGATATTTAACCCGAATTCGAATAATAATACAACGACTATAAGTTATATTAAAACTACAGCTTAATAGTTGTGCTTTATTTGCAACGAATTAAGGTTGGATACAGCCTTCGTTCTCCAACAGAGCAATGATTTGGTTATCCGAAATATTCCGTGAAGTAAAGGCTTTCCCGATACCGTTCACCAGTATAAACGTAATTTTACCGTCTACGAGCTTCTTATCGTGATGTAAATGCATCATTAATCGTGACACAGATAAAGCCTTGGGTAAATCGGATATAAAAGCGGGTAAACCTACAGCCTTAAGATGATTGGTTAGACGATCAAGGTCTTGTTGCGGGCATAATCCTAACTGAACACAAAGTTTGAAAATTAACCGACAACCCAAAGCTACGGCTTCACCATGAAGCAAAGTTCCATCATAATTCAGTTCTGCTTCTAAAGCGTGCCCTAAACTATGGCCTAAATTCAAAAGATTTCTTCCTTTTGAATTTTGTTCATATTCATCATTTTTTATAATCCTGGTTTTAAATGCGCAGGCGAGTTTGATCGCTTCTGTAAGATATTTGGGATCTCTAGCGATTACTTTTTCACCATATTGCTCACACCAATCAAAAAAATCGGGATCATCAATTAAACTAGCTTTGAGAATTTCGGCGTATCCTGCCCTTAATTCCCGATCAGGTAATGTATCTAAGCTGGTTGTATCTGCAATAACGAGTTTTGGTTGATAGAAACTACCTAAAAGATTTTTTCCAGAAGGCGTATTGATTGCTGTTTTCCCACCAACTGAAGAATCAACCTGGGATAGTAATGTTGTTGGTATTTGAATAAATGGAATGCCGCGTAATAAAGTCGAAGCAATAAAACCGCTTAGATCTCCCGTAACGCCACCGCCAAAAGCAATAATGGCAGTTTGTCGTTCAATTCCTTTCTCAAGAATCGCTTTGGTAAGACGTTCATATTCATAAAAGGATTTTGAATTTTCTCCCGGTGGAATAAGAAAAATTTCTGAATGAATAGAAGCAGCGTCCAAGCTTTTTCTTAATCTTTCAAGATGAAGTTTGGCGACAGTTTCATCAGCAATAATGACGACATATTTTTGTTTTAATATAGGTGTTAGCAAGTTTCCTGCTTGTTCCAACAGATCATAGCCGATTAAAACCTTATATTCTGTTTGACTAAGATTTACCGTAAGCGTTTGCATAAGATTTGCCTTTTGGAGCGTTTTTAATACCTGTTCTATAGATTCTTCTATTTTAACTTTCTGACATTGCACCATGAGATCTGCTTCTGCATAGATGGGATATCGTGTTTGCATAAGTGAAAAAAGAATCGCTCTTTTATCTCCTATATTTAATAAAGGACGATGCGTACGATTTTCGACTCGCTCTAACAACAAATCTAATGGACAATGCAACCAGATCGTTATTGCTTTTTCTTTAAGATAGGCTCGCGTTTCAGAATCTATAAAAGCACCGCCACCCGTAGCCAAGATCAGAGGTTTTTCTCCAATCAATCTGCGGATGACGCAACGTTCAATACGTCGGAATTCCGATTCTCCATATTGTTCAAAAATGTCAGTGATGCTGCATCCAGCTGTTTGTTCAATTTCGATATCAGAATCGACAAAGGGAAGAGAAAGCCTTTGTGCCAGCTTTTTGCCAATCGTTGTCTTTCCTGCTCCCATCAAACCTATTAGAACGATAGGGCGATTCAAAGTTGTTAATAAAGCTTCACATGACATAGATGACACCCGCGGCAAGCCAAATTTAAAAAAGTAAGATTGTTGTAAACAAAAGTTAACATAACAAAATTTTAAACACTAAAGAAATAAAGAGAATAAATCTATCGAAATGCCAATATGAATGCTATTGAATTTATAGGAACGATATATTGCAAAAATCCTAATTAAGAAGGAAAAAAGATGCGTCGGTTATTGCTTGTTGTTTTAAGTCTTATTGTCGTATTGCTGATCGGTGCAATCATAGTGGTTGGACTTAAAACGCCAGAAATGCCTTTAAAAGAAGTTCATAAGGTTCTTCCTGTTGAAAAATTCAAACCTCAAGTTCAAACACCAAAATTACCTGTAATTATGCCGAATGCACAATCGTTACAGGTTCCCCCTATGGCGGTTGCACCTACAACTTCTGGCACTCAACCGGTTACGGTTCCAGGATCATCAACGAATGCGCCAAATAATCCTGCTGTAGTAACACCTACCGTTCCTGCTACGCCACCCGTTGCTCCCGCTGCGCCTGTCAGTCCTCCGATTGTTGTATCACCTTCGGGACAAGTTCCTGGGAATGCAGCTGTCGTGCCATCTGCATCGCCTATTGTAGCTCCGGTTAATCCGCCAGTAACGGCTCCTGCAGTTTCTGCTCCGGCACATCCATGATGAATGCCAGGATAGAGTCTTTTCTGGAAATGCTGGCTGCTGAAAAAGGAGTAGCCAGCAATACTTTGAAGGCTTATCGGACTGATCTTCAAGAACTGACGAACTTTCTTGAGCATCAAAATCCGCCTTTGTCTTTAGAAACAGCATTACAAGTTGATATACAGCGTTATTTTGAAACTTTAAGTAATAGTGGCAGTTCTGCCCGAACAGCAGCACGTAGGCTTTCTTGCTTTAAACAGTTTTATATTTTTCTGGTACGAGAAGCTATTCGGGATGATGATCCAACACATTTGCTACAATCGCCAAACATACCAAAGAATTTGCCCAAATATTTGACGGAAGCAGAAGTAAATACTTTGCTCGAAGCTAGTATGTTACTTGATCAACCCCGTCGTGCTTTAGTAGCACAAGCCGCTTTGGAAATTTTATATAGTGCTGGTTTACGTATTTCTGAATTATTGAGTCTGCGTCGTGAAAGCATTAGCAGTAAAACACAAATTTTAAGAGTTTATGGAAAAGGGGGAAAAGAGCGATTAATTCCGCTCTCAGAGGACGCTGTTAAAGCAGCATTAAGGCTAAAAATAGAAGATAAGGGGTTAAAAAGTCCTTATTTATTTCCAGGTCGTGATTCTTTGCACCATCTAACGCGTCAAGGATTCGATAAGATTCTTTACGATGTTTGTTTAAAGGCAGATATTGACCCTGAACGTTTATCTCCCCATGTTTTACGGCATTCATTTGCGAGTCACATGTTGGCACATGGAGCCGATTTGCGTTCTTTGCAAATGATGCTGGGACATTCGGATATTTCAACAACACAAATTTATACGCATGTGCAAACCGAACATTTACAACAAATTGTCAAGAACTATCACCCATTGGCACGTAAGACCGCGAAAATTTGATATAATTTGTTCAAAATAAGTTGTTTTTTATCTTAAAAACTATTGCTTTACATCCACTATATGCTATTGCCCAAAATTATGCGCCAATTTTTAGATTTTGAAAAACCTGTAGCTGAGCTCGAAAACAAGATTGTTGAACTGCAAAATGTAGGACAGTCTTCGGATGTTAATATAACTGAAGAAGTTAGCCGTCTTGCAGAAAAAGCTGAAAAACAGTTAAGGGCAATCTATGCAAAGCTAACGCCGTGGCAAAAAGTGCAAGTGGCCCGCCACGCGCAACGTCCGCATGCCTCGGACTATATCAAAGCACTAATCACGGATTTCACTCCTTTAGCTGGTGATCGTCTGTTTGCCGAAGATAAGGCTGTTATTGGTGGATTGGGACGTTTCCATGATCAAACGGTCATGGTGATTGGCATTGAACGTGGTGCGGATCTTGATACGCGGCTTGTTCATAATTTTGGTATGGCGAGACCAGAAGGTTACCGAAAAGCACAACGTTTAATGCGGATGGCAGGACAGTTTAATATACCTGTGATCACGCTTGTTGATACACCGGGTGCATGGCCTGGAATTGATGCAGAACAACGCGGACAGGCTGAGGCGATTGCACGATCAATGGAAACTTGCTTTCGATCTTCGGTACCAATTATTGCAGTAATTATTGGTGAAGGTGGATCCGGTGGTGCAATTGCTTTGGCAACGGGTGATAAAATCCTTATGTTAGAGCATGCTATTTATTCGGTCATTTCGCCCGAAGCATGTTCTTCGATTTTATGGCGCGATGCAACACAAGCAGCGCAAGCTGCTGGCGCTTTATGTTTGACAGCGCAGGATTTATCTCGTCTTAAATTAATTGATACGATAATCTCCGAACCTGTTGGTGGAGCACAACGCGATCCAACAACGATGATTGAAAGTGTGGATGCAGCATTAGTAGAAGCGCTTTCCGAAGTTTCATCATATCCCGCGCCTATATTACAGGCGAAAAGGCGGGATAAGTTTTTGGCAATGGGACGGGAAGATCTTTCTTAATTATTTAAAACGGGTTCACCTTCACAAGGATTAAACCCGTTTTTTTGTAACAATTTGTAAACCGATTCGAATGCTTGATTTACAGCGCGTTGATCTTGTCCTTTTATGACCAAGGTGACGCCGTGTTTTTCTTTGGATTCATAGAAAGGGTAAGAGCCAATATCGACTTGAGGAAACTGATTTTGAGTATCCGTAAGATCGTGAGCGATCTGACCTTCTGTTACGTTATAACCATAACAGCTTTTTGAAATAATGGGCTGACCGTGTTGTAAGGTAGGTGCAATTTGTTCAAACATTGCCTGCATAATTCTTGGCACGCCTGCCATGACATAAACATTACCGATCCTATAACCTGGTGCGAGTGAAACGAGATTTACAATAGGTTCTGCTCCACGGGGTAAATGAGCCATACGTTGTCGTGCAGCATTGAAGTTTTCTTTACCATAATGCGATTCTAAAAGTTTAAAAGACGGTTCATGAATTTCATTAGGGACCCCAAAAGCTGCGGCAATACAATCAGAAGTAATATCATCATGCGTTGGACCAATGCCGCCGGTTGTAAAAACATAATCAAAAGCTGCACGTGTTTTGTTGACGGTATCAATGATGATAGAAACATCATCAGGGATGATACGAACTTCTTTAAGTTGAATACCTAAATCGGCTAATCGGCGAGCAATATAAGCCACATTCACATCTTGGGTTCGGCCAGAAAGAATTTCGTTTCCGATAATAATTATTCCAGCAGTTTTATTCACGAAACGCTCCTATTATTTTCAGAAATAATCTATTTATTCATTTTGAATTCGTTATATTATGATCATCATATAATGAATAACGAGGATCATTATGACACATAAAAAGCCGTTAAATCCAGAATGTATATGGGATCTGAAAGCACAATTAGGCGAAGCACCAATTTGGGTTGAGTCAGAACAGGCCCTATATTTTGTTGATGTTTTTGGTCAGAAAATCCATCGTTATGATCCGGCATCCGATACGAAATTAAGCTGGGATTCACCAGGAAAACCTTGTTTCATCGTGGCATCGACGAATGAAAAATTTGTGGTAGGAATAGATAAAGAATTATATTGGTTTAATCCCAAAACGGGCCGAATGGATTTGTGGATAAATCTTACAGGACAAAAGAGCAAAATAGATTTTTCAAATACGCGTCTTAATGATGCATATGTTGATGCGCAAGGGCGGCTTTGGTTTAGCAATATGGATGCGGAAGAAGAAGAACCAAATGGTTCGTTATTCTTGTTGGATTGGGAAGAAAATAACCCAAGAATAAGTTGTCAGGATCAGGGATATGTCGTGCCGAACGGCCCCTTAGTCTCTCCAGATGGTAAGGTTCTTTATCATAATCATACACCAGAACAGCATATGTATCGTTTTGAGGTCGATGAAGATGGTAATTTATCAAATAAAGAACTTCTGGTTAAGGTAGAAGAAGGCTGTCCAGATGGAATGGGGATGGATAAAGAGGGGAATATTTGGGTTTGTTTATATGGCGGGCATCAAATGCAATTCTATTCAAAAGATGGCGAATTACGCGAAGTAATTCCTTTCCCGTGCCCTAATGTGACAAAGGTTGCATTTGGTGGTCCTGATCTGACGACGGCATTTGTTACAACTGCAACCCGAGGAATTGATGCAAAAGACCTGGTTAAATACCCTTTAGCGGGAGGTTTATTTTCATTTAAAGTTTCTATTCCCGGAAGACCACAAAAACCTTTTTCGGTACCATCTAAAGCAAATTTAAAAGAGCAAGTCTTTTAAAAAAGGTATCATCGGTCGGTCGGCTTCCATTACCAGATATTTATCCAGATCCTGGGCTTTAACCCAAGCAAGAGCTTGCTGTCCTTCTTTGGGTTCCGGTGTATTTTGCCAACGGTGACAGACATAAAGCGGCATTATAAGGTGAAATTCTTCGTAACTATAGGATATAAAGGTAAAAGGGGCCAAACAGCTACGTGAAACATCAATACCAAGTTCTTCTTTTAGTTCACGGATTAAAGCAGCTTCGGGGCTTTCTCCTGGTTCGACTTTACCTCCTGGAAATTCCCAAAGCCCAGCCATCGCTTTACCTTCTGGCCTTTTTGCAAGTAAAAGACGGCCTTCAACGTCAATAAGTGCAGCAGCAACAACTAATAAAATAGGTTTGCTTGAATTATTGGAACCGAGGGTAGTGTTAGCATTTTGTTTGCAGATATCTTCGCGTTGTAAGGCAAAATGTATGACGGGTTCTTCAATACCACGAGCAATGAATTTTTCTTTCCCCGTGCCATATTGATGGTATCCACAATTAGATAAAACCTTAATTGACGCCGTATTATCTTTGGCAGATGTCGCATATAAATAATCGATATCTAGTGTTGCCAAAGCCCACGAGCTGATCCGTTGTAAGGCCTTTTTTGCTATACCTTGTTTCCAGAATTTTTGCCCAATCCAATAGCCTATTTTGGCACAACGATTCGCTTTATCGATACGTAACCCTATACATCCAACTAACTTTTTATCTGCAGATGCTTCATCAATAATTGAAAAATGATAAGCTTCCCCTTTGCTAATTTGCTTTGTAATGACATCTATCCATTTATTAAGCTGATCTTTGGGATAAGGGAAAGGGGAATTGCTCAGCATGCGTGCCACATTCCAATCATTAATCAAAGCGTGAATGGAATCGGCATCTTCTTTTTGAACTGAACGTAAGAAATAATGATCTATTCGCAATGGTGATACATTGAGAAGTAGTCGTTCACCACCATTCGTAGTCATGTAGTAAGAATCCTTATCATGAATATCTTTTTAATTGTTTCCATACTGCAAGGAAATTGAACTATTCTTTTTCGAAGATCAAGTATCTTCTGTAATATAGCGTCGTGCGGCTATTAGAAATTCGTGATTTCCTTCTGGACCAGTAATAGGGCTAGGTTCCACACCGATGATTTCCCAACCAGGTAGCGTTTCCCACCATGTTTGGATATCTTCGCAAACAAATTTATGAATAGCGGGATCACGAACGACCCCCTTAGAACCAATATGTTCTCGACCTGCTTCAAATTGAGGTTTGATCAAAGCCACCGCCCAACCATCAGGTTGACAAAGCGATAATGCTGCTGGAAGGACTGTTTTTAAACTGATAAAGCTCGCATCGCATACAATGACTTGAATTGGATCGGGAATAATCTCATTGGTTAAATAACGAGCATTACATTTTTCTTTAACGACAACTTTGGGATCATTTCTGAGTTTCCATGCTAATTGTCCTTGACCAACATCAACGGCATAGACTTTTTTTGCATGGTGCGTTAGCAGAACATCCGTAAAGCCACCGGTTGAAGCTCCAACATCCAA
The DNA here is from genome assembly GCA_945266285.1 of uncultured Commensalibacter sp. GTDB lineage: Bacteria > Pseudomonadota > Alphaproteobacteria > Acetobacterales > Acetobacteraceae > Commensalibacter. The sequence goes on along the minus strand of CALYOP010000001.1, from coordinate 305,471 downwards.
ACAGGTCGAACCTGCTGGAGAGAGGTTAAAATGCTCTAACGCATGCGCAAGTTTGATTCCACCGCGTGAAACCCATGGATGAGGTTGGCCTCTAACGGTTAGAGGTGCATCCTCAGCAAGCATATCACCAGCTTTATTAACGCGTTGTTCGTTTCGATATACTAATCCTGCTAAAATCAGAGCCTGAGCTTTAGCGCGGCTTTCTACCAATCCGCGCTCAACCAGTAAAATATCTGCTCGTTTTTTAGAACTCATATTTGATCACAAATAATATCGATAAAATGTATCTTATAATAAAAAAGATTCAATTCATCTTTTAGCTTTTACGTGTGATTACATATTCAGCCAAAGCACGAAGATTATCAGCTTCTTTGCCAAAAGGTTCAAGATGATGGATTGCACGGTTAACTAAGCGTTGAGCTTCTTTCTTGGCGTCATCAATACCTAAAAGCGAAACGAAAGTTGATTTTCCTGCGGCACTATCTTTACCTACGGTTTTGCCGAGTTCTTCAGCACTGGCTGTAGTATCTAATACATCATCGGCAATTTGAAAGGCTGTTCCAAGATCACGACCGTAGCTTATAATATGATGATGTTGTTTCTCTGAAGCTTGACCAAGAATAGCACCTGCTTCGGCAGAATAACAAATCAACCGTCCTGTTTTCATGGCATGTAAATTAAGGACTTCTGGAAGTGTTAAATGACGATTTTCACCTTCCATATCAATTAATTGGCCGCCAACCATGCCTTGATCACCACTTGCTTGCGCAAGAGATTTTACTAATTCAATACGAATAGCTGCTGATTCATGAGTATCAATTAAAGATAAGACTTCAAATGCCTTGGTTTGTAATGCATCCCCAGCTAAAATAGCCGTAGCTTCACCAAATTGTTTATGTGTAGAAGGTTTGCCACGACGCAAATCATCATCATCCATGGCTGGTAAGTCATCATGAATTAAGGAATAGGCGTGGAGCATTTCAACCGATGCTGCAACGTGTAGAGCGTTAATTTCATCAACATTAAAAAGTTTAGAAACCTCGGTAACCATATACCCTCTAAGGCGTTTCCCTCCACCTAGAACAGCATAACGCATCGCTTCAATTAAGTTTGCTTCGCCACTTTTTACGCGTGGAAGAAGCTTATCTAAAGTATGTTCAATCGCGGATGCACGGTTGGTTAAGGAATCAAGAAGCATTTGATTTTTTTCTGCCTCAGAAGAGGAAACCGTCATTATATTGACCTCAAATATTATTTAACTGAATCAGTGCTTAGGGAACCATCGTCTTTTTTGACGATCATCTGGACACGAGCTTCTGCTTCACTTAGTTTTTGTTCACAATAACGTCGAAGCTTTGCCCCGCGTTCATAGGCGTTAATTGCATCTTCCAGCTTCTGCTGTCCAGATTCAAGATTGTGAACAATTTTTTCCAGTTCGGCCAAAGCTTCCTCGAAAGAAAGAGAGGATAAATCTTGTGACATGGTTCCTCAGCACAATTTAACTTAATGATTAACTTTTTTCTTTAGCGTTTTACTATAAGAAAATATGTCAATGTTTATAAAATAGTCTAACATTATTTTGAGATAGATTTCTGTTTATGCCTTATAAGAAAAGAAAGAGTTTCTCCTTCTTCACTAAAAGCAATCAAAGCATGCCCAGTCTGGCGGCAGAATTCCTGGAAATCACCAATAGCATTTCGATCCGTAGCCAGAACCCTTAAGCAGGTTCCTTCTTTTAATCTATTTAATGCACGATTAGCTTTTAATACAGGTAAAGGACAAAGTAGACCCTTTACATCTAATAAAACTGCTTCAATCATGAACTTATCCCAAAAAAAGTCACAATTGACCCTCTGATACTATGAAAAGAGGGTTTTGTATATAGACTTAAAGGGGTAGGTTATTCGATAGCTTTTTCTTCCGTTCTACCATTGTTACGAAGACACATTACAAATCGACATATGGCTAGAATTACGATTGTTAAAGCACTTAACAAAATCTGTTTTCTGCTTTCAGCATTGACAAGCATGGCAATGATTACTGCTACAAAACAAGCAATCGTAAACCATGAAAGATATGGAAACAGCCACATTTTAAAAATGGGTTTCTGATTTTTACGTTCCATTTCGGTTCTTACACGAATCTGAGCATAAGCAATCATGATATAAACTGCTAAAACAACGGAACCAGCGCAACTTAATAGGTAAGAGAAAAAAACAGTCGGCGAAATCGTTGAAATAAGTGATAAAGCAATACCTATTGCCGATGCCGTGATAATAGCCATTTGTGGAACACCTCGATGATTGGTGTGTACTAACCAATGTGGTGCATCATCATATTCTGCTAATTCAAATAAAGTACGAGAAGTCGCGTAAATTGAAGAATTCAAGCAAGATAATACGGCAACAAGAATAGTAAAAGCCATAATCGTTGACGAACCTGGAACGCCAATTGTGTTTAAGGCATCTAAAAAAGGTGAGGCACCAGGAACAATTTTTTGCCAAGGAACAATGCATAAAATAACGCCAATAGAGGCAATGTAAAAAAGAACGACTCGAACGATAATCGTTTTACATGCATAGGCCACATTTTCAGCTGGTTTATCTGATTCAGCGGCTGCAATCGTAGCAACTTCCGACCCCGTTACAGTAAATAAAATTGTAGGAATAACCGCAAAAACAGCAATGAACCCATTGGGAACGAAACCATTATATTCCCATAAATTGCTAACTTTACCGGCTTTATAACCAAATAGATGAAAAAGAGCGGATAATCCAAAGATAATAAAAATACTAATGGTTATGATTTTAATTAAAGCAAACCAAAATTCAAATTCACCATACCCTTTAACAGAGAATAAATTGGTAGCCATCATACTAAGAACAAGTAATGGTCCCATAATAATCGGTGGGATAGGTAAGTAATCATACAGAATTTTGCTGCCAGCAATGGCTTCTGCGGCAATGGCTGATATCCAAAATAACCAGTAACTCCACCCCAATACAAAAGCAACATGATGGCTAACGCCACGACGAATATGATTTAGAAAAGAACCAACTTCAGGTTTTTCAATAACTAACTCGCCGAGCATACGCATAATAAAGAAGATTAATAACCCAGCAAGAATGTAGGAGAACAATACAGCAGGACCTGCTTCTTGAATTGCAGCAGATGATCCAACAAATAGGCCAGCTCCAATAATTCCACCGATAGAAATCATAACGACATGACGGCGTTCAAGCGTATGGGCTAGTTCACCATCGTGAAGAGGGGCTACCGGAGTTTTAGGGGGATGGGGTTTATGCGTCGACAATGATTGTTCCTCTGCAAGATTCGATATTAACTAGGGGTTCCATGCATACGGAAAATTCCGAAATCCAGGGGTAACGAAAGAATAGAAACACTTGTTCAACATGTTACGCTCAAATTTCATAATCTTGACAAGATTTGGAGATATCTAAAAGCAGTAAGGAACAGCATAGATTTTCCATAAGTTAGGATTCGAGTATAATGTTAGATATTCTCTAAGAGATTTTTCCAGTACAAGTGTTACGTATACGGTTAAAGTGTAACCTATTTGTTAATAGGTCGTCAAATAACGCACTTGTTAAATAGCAAGGATTTCGTGGGAATTTGGCATATAATTGCGTGTAAGCAGGTAATAAATACGTGTATTATTGTTACCGTATCAGAATAATCAAAATAGAATTGTTATTGTTTGTAAAAAATCTGACAAAAAATTTTGAATAAAATATTCGCTTAAGAATAATAGAAGTTTTTAAATAATTCTTATGAATTTTCTTAAGTATAGATTCTTTTTATCCGCAATGGATAAATCAATCACTAAGCAATAGAATTTATTATATTTCAATGATAACCCTTTGTTGACACATTAAAAATTCTAATCATTGTTGTATCAACAAAGGATGTAAAGCCTATATTAGCCTTCTTTTGTTTCTGTTTTTTGTTTAATTACTGGTTTTTTCAAATTAATTGCCAAGGACAATTCTTTTAACCGTTCTGGTGTTGTCGGTGCAGGTGCACCCATCATTAAATCTTCACCTTGTTGATTAAGCGGGAAGAGAATAACTTCTCGAATATTTGGTTCATCAGTTAAAAGCATAACGATACGGTCAACACCTGGAGCTGCGCCACCATGAGGAGGGGCTCCAAAACGGAAAGCATTCAACATACCGCCAAATCTTGCCTCGACTTCTTCAGCTGGATAACCTGCAATTTCAAAAGCGCGGATCATGATATCTGGACGGTGGTTACGGATTGCGCCCGAAGAAAGTTCAATACCATTGCAAACAATATCATATTGATAGGCATTGATTTCTAGAGGATTTTTGTTGTTTAAAGCTTCTAATCCACCTTGTGGTATTGAAAATGGATTGTGTGAAAAGTCAATCAATCCCGTTTCTTCATTCAATTCATACATGGGGAAATCTACAATCCAACAGAAACGGAAAGCATTTTTCTCAACAAGATCCAATTCGGTAGCGATTTTGGTTCTGACCAAGCCTGAGAAACGAACCATTTCTAAGCCATTTCCAGCAACAAAGAAAACGGCATCTCCAGCTTTGAGATTACAAGCTTGGCGAATAGCTTCGCAACGTTCCTCGTCAAGATTCTTTGCAATTGGTCCTTTAGCACCACTTTCTTCGAAAATGATATAACCTAAACCACCGGCTTTTTCTTCACGCGCCCAATTATTAAGCTTGTCAAAGAAAGAACGTGGACGAGAACCAGCATTTGGAGCAGGAATTGCACGGACTTCACCGCCTTCTGCAACAATTTTGGCAAATAAAGAAAATCCTGAGTCTGCAAAAGCCGAAGATACATCCACGAGTTTTAACGGATTACGAAGATCAGGTTTATCAGAACCATATTCCTTCATAGCTTGTTTATAGGGAATACGATCGAAAGGTGCAGGGCTGATAATATGGTTTGGCGCAAATTCCTTAAAAATGCCTTCCATTACGGGTTCAAGGGTCGCAAAGACATCTTCTTGTGTTACGAAAGACATTTCAAAATCAAGCTGATAAAATTCTCCTGGAGAACGATCAGCACGAGCGGCTTCATCACGGAAACAAGGGGCAATCTGGAAATAACGGTCAAAACCGGCAACCATTGCTAACTGTTTGAATTGTTGAGGTGCTTGAGGAAGCGCATAAAATTTTCCTGGATGCATACGGGCGGGAACCAAAAAGTCTCGAGCACCTTCAGGAGAAGAGGCCGTTAGAATTGGAGTTTGAAATTCCGTAAAACCTTGTTCGATCATTCTGCGGCGAAGGCTGGCAATAACATTTGCCCGTAACATCATGTTTTGATGAACGCGCTCTCTACGTAAATCAATATAGCGATATTTTAATCTTAAATCTTCAGGATAGTTTTCATTTCCGTTTACTTGAAAAGGCAACACTTCGGCAGCAGAAATAACTTCAAGATCTGTAGTTTGAAGTTCAATTTCTCCCGTAGAAAGTTTTGGGTTGATTGTATCGCCTTCGCGTAAAACAACCTTACCAGTAACCGTAATCACGCTTTCAACTCTTAGTTTTTCCGCAGTTGCCATCAATGCGGATTCAGCAGGAATAACAATCTGAGTGATGCCGAAATGATCACGGAGATCAATAAAGAGCAATCCTCCATGATCGCGCTTGCTATGTATCCAACCTGAAATTCGAACGGTTGATCCAACATCTTTTGCTCTAAGAGCTTCACAATTATGGGTGCGATACGGGTGCATTGATTTATCCTGCTCTAAACTCGTTTATTATAAATTGCATTATAGATGCGTTAATTACCAAAAGGGTTTACACATTCTATCCATTTTTAGAAAGACGATATTTGTGCTTTTAAGATAGATGTGTTCCAAGTTGTTAATATGTAAAAAAAATCATGTTTTCAAAGACAAAATTTAATAATCTTTTTATTTATGGATTTTCAATATCAAATCGAAGGATATGGTATGATTTGTAAAGGGTTACCTTTGGGATCTTTAAGAATATCAGCTAATGTAAAATTATCCAGGTAACTGTAGAATTCTTTGAACGCATGATAAAAAATATTAATTAGATTACAGTTTGTTCGCACGATGCAATCAGTGCAGTCAATTGGACAAATCGTTTCCTGCGTATAACGTACTACACTACCAATTGAAATCTGTTCTGGTTTTTTACTCAGTTGTAAACCACCATTTCTCCCACGAACGGTTTTGATAAAATCGGCTTTGCTCATATGGTGGACAATTTTCATTAAATGGCTTTGAGAAATTTGGTAAGCTGAAGCAATCTCTTGTATGGAGCAAAGGCGATTTGGTTTTAATCCCAAATAGATCAAAACACGTAGGGCATAATCCGTGTAACGTGTGATTTGCATGGCTTATTTATTTTCAAAAGATATAGGAAGTTGCTTATATTCACTATATACGTAGACATAGAAGATTTAAAGAAAATATAAATATATTTTAAATCGTTAAATTTAAAATCCCTCACAGATCATGTGAGGGATTAAGCAAAGATTTATCGTTTCCACCAACCCGAACGAGGTTTTGGAGCCGGTGCTGCATCATCAATAACGATAGGTGCAATAGCTGCCTGATTTTCTGTTTCAGTTTTTTTTGCTTTTGCTGTTTTAGTCAATGAAGCTGCTTTAGTACTGCTTTTTGTCGATTTTTTAGTTGTCGTTGAAGCTACCTTTTTTGTACGCGTCGTTGAAGTTTTCGCTGTTTTAGCAGCAGTTCTTCTCTTTTTTGGTGTTTCTTTCTTTTCTTCTTGTGCTTCTGAAACTTTTTGTTCCTCTTCTGTCTTTACATCAGAATTAGCACTGGCCTTTTTAGTCGTTTTACGCGTTGTTTTACCTTCGGCAGTTTTTGTTTTAGTTGAACGACGCCGTGTTTTCTTCTCAACCGGTGCTTCTTCTGAAGCCGTTAACGTATCTGCTTGAGAATTATCATGCTTTACAATATCAGCCGTAGGAGCAGAGATTGTCGGTTCATTATGTGATGAGGCCGCATCCATAGAAGGCTGTTCCGTTGTCAGATTTTTGTTAGGCGCTTCCATGATAATGATTTCGGTCGGAAAAGATTCAATATTATCATAAATAATACCCCTTGTTTCAACCGTTTCTATGGCTCCTGTAATTGATGCTGCAGGTTGCCGTCTTTCCTTTTTCCACCGTGAAAAACGTGAGCGACGATTAGGTCTGTGGTTTTCACTTTCCTGTGGTTTGCCTGCGAAATACTCATTTTGATTAACAATTGGATGAAACGGAACCTTAGGTTGTTCATCTTCAGTAAAAGGCATAATCTCAATGACGTGTTCTATATTCGCACTCATAGCAGGAACAACTTCCTGATTTTCATCATGGTTATTTGTGTCTTGATAACGATGATTACGTTGACGCCGGTTACGACGACGTGGTGGATAACGTTCCTCTTTTTCTTCTACGATGATTTCTTCAATAGCATTTTGTAAGTCATCATTCGCAGTTAAATTTTTATTGGATTCTTCTGCAGATTCTGCATTGATAGATGATATTTCCGGCTCAATATTAGAACATTCACTGTATTCAATTCGAATTTGCGGTGGTGCTAACATTTCATCAATAGCAAATAAAATGCTTACATTATGTGTCTTTTCGATAGAAGACAGCCAATTACGTTTTTTATTTAGAATATAAAGCGCAATTTCATTTGTTGTATAAACAGTTAAAGTTCCAGGTTTAGACTTTCTGGCCTCTTCATCAATAAGTCGAATAATCCGTAATGAAGAATTTGCTAAACTACGAACGACCCCAACACCATTACAATGGGAACATGTTTCAAAAGCAGATTCAGCAATAGATGGACGTAATCTTTGTCGGGTCATTTCCAATAAACCAAACATGGATATTGATGCGACCTGAATACGGGCACGATCTTTGTGCAACATCGTTTTTAAACGACGTTCAATCAGATAATTATGTTTTTTGGATTCCATATCAATGAAATCAATTACAATTAGTCCAGCCAAATCTCTTAAGCGTAATTGTCGAGCAATTTCATCGGCTGCTTCTTGATTGGTTCGCAAAGCTGTTTCTTCAAGGTTTCTTTCCTTGATGGATCGACCTGAGTTAACATCAATGGCCACCAATGCTTCGGTCTGGTTAATAACAAGATATCCGCCTGATCTTAATTGCACGATTGGCGAAAGCATCTGATCAAGTAGATCTTCAATATGATAAAAGGAAAACAGCGATTGTTTACGGTCTTTCCATAATTGTAAACGGCGCATATTATGCGGCATCAAAACCCGCATAAGATCCCGCGCTTTTGACCAGCCTTCTTCCCCATCAACAAGGATTTCTTGAATATCTGATGTGAAAATATCGCGAATGGCGCGTTTAATAAGACAAGAATCTTCATAAATCAGGGTTGGTGCTGTTGCCTGAAGTGTCCGTTCACGAATGTCATCCCAAAGATTTAATAAATACTCACCATCGCGCAATGCCTCGGGTTTAGGACATTGTGCACCTGCTGTGCGGATAATTAACCCCATATGAGAAGGTATATCGAGTTCGTCAATTATTTCGCGTAAACGACGTCTTTCTGCTGGCGCTGTAATTTTACGTGAAATGCCCCCAGCGCGTAGAGAATTAGGCATTAAAACACAATAACGACCAGCAAGTGAAAGATAGGTTGTTAGAGCCGCACCTTTATTACCACGTTCTTCTTTGATGACTTGAACCAGAAGGATTTGTCTTCTGTGAATGACTTCTTGAATCTTATAACGTTTTAAAAATTGCGCTATTTGGCGTGAAGCATTTCCTGTTTCATCATTACGCAGATAATTGGCAGTACTTTCGCCATTTTCGATATCTTGTTCCAGGTCATCTGCTTCGGTATGGGTAAGCTCTTCGATTTCGGCTTTTTGTTCTTCTTGAAGTGCTAATAATGCTTCGCGGTCAGCAACAGGAATTTGATAATAATCAGGATGGATATCACTAAAAGCCAGGAAACCTTGTTTGTTACCACCATAATCGACAAAAGCAGCTTGAAGACTTGGTTCAATCCGCACTACTTTGGCCAGATATATATTTCCTTTGATTTGTTTTTTTGCCGTACTGATAACGTCATAATCTTCAAGAGAATTACCATTCAAGACAACAACCCTGGTTTCCTCTTTATGGCTGGTGTCTATCAGCATTTTTTTATTCATATGGTCTTAAACTCCGATGATTGCTTTGCAATCGTTTATAATTTTATTCTAGAACTTTGGGCTTTTAAAAACGGTAAGGTAACAAGAACAGCACGCCAAAGTATAAAAGCAATTTTTATGGTTTTTCATAACAGTGAATCAGTTATTAAAGAAGTTCAATAACAGTAAGTTTCGTTGAAAATTAAGAAAATAAAAACAAAACGTTACACTATTTTTAAAAAAGCTGAATTATCAAAAAATAAACTATTCCCAAAACTAATAAAATGACAGCCTTTGTATCTAATTCGATGATATAACTATGTTGATAAATAAACTATTTAATTCTGACAAGCCCTAATTATGAAGGGGATTTTGGTCGAAATTATGTCAAATAAGATTTACTCCACAGATTTGCCATCAAACACAGTTACAATTAAGGACATGATTTAACACAGGATTTAAAAAAAGCATACTTATGCTATAACTTAAAAAATTGTTATTTATAATCATTATCTGATGGAAGAGGGAGATAATGAGAAAAATCCAGAAAAATGGGATGTTCCAATTTACAAATCGTTCAAAGCATATTTCATTCCTTTTAACACGACGTATGATAATATGGATATCGGCGTTGTTCTTTTTTGTTCCATCCATTTCCAAATCGCGTGAGAAAGCAAAGCCTAAACAAACGCGAACCATTAAAAGCCCACAATCCGCTAAAACCATAAAGAAGAGCAAAGCGCCAGCAATTATAGGACGTGCTAGCAAACCACTACCTGTAATCATGCTTGATCCAGGTCACGGAGGTAAAGATCCCGGCGCAATAGGACGTTCAGGAACTTATGAAAAACATATTGCCTATGCCGCAGCACAGGAATTATCGCGGCAATTGCGTCAAACGGGTCGTTATAATGTTGTTTTAACGCGTAATGCCGATCGATTTATACCCTTATCAGGTCGTGTTGAGCTAGCACAAAAGCATCGTGCTAATTTGTTTATTTCCATGCATGCCGATGCATTACGCAATTCCAGTATCCGGGGAGCAAGTGTCTATACGCTTTCTAATAGTGCTTCTGATGCGCAAACGGCTGCTTTGGCTAGGGTAGAAAATAATGCTGATCGCTACGGTGGGCCAAATGTGCATGCGGTATCACCCGCAGTTCAGAATATACTGGCCAGTTTGGTGAAAGAGGAAACCAAAAAAGAATCTATAACTATGGCCAAAAGTATTGTAACTGCATTTCGACCTCAAATAGGACTACTAAGTAATCCTCGGCGTCATGCGGCTTTTGTTGTCTTGAAATCAGCAGATATTCCTTCAATTTTAGTTGAAATGGGCTTTATGTCTAATCGAATTGATGAAAGCGCTTTAAGACAAGCAGCGCACCGAACCGTTGTTGCTTCGGCGATGCGTAACGCAATTGACCGTTATTTTGCTATCGGTGGAAGCATGACCCATCTGACAGGGTAACAATTTCCTGTTGCAATTCGATATGAACTATGGCAACCACATTTTATGCTATTTACGATATCCATTCTGGCAGAAAAATCTTTTAATTCTCTGCAAAATAGAGAAGGGGTATCTGTGTTTTGTTGGATCTTTCAACTTATTAGCCCCTAGGCTAAGTGATCACATTTGATGTGATCCTTTGCTTAGGGGTTTTTTTTAGCATATTCCCTTCTTATTAAAAAAATATTAACAGAATGTACAAGGTCAAATAGGCCATAATTCTGTTATTTATCAGACAGGATATTCAATTATGAGTATTAATCATCCTTCTTTTGGCATTATCGATGATAACCGCGTCATTTTTTTGGATACCACCTTACGTGATGGAGAACAGTCTCCTGGGTTTTCCATGAATTTGGAAGAAAAACTGCACATGGCTCAGGCATTATCTGACCTGGGTGTGGATGTTATTGAAGCTGGTTTTCCTGTAGCTTCTCCAGGCGATTTTGAAAGCGTTTATCAAATTGCTTCTTTAATAACAAAAACGGTTGTTTGTGCTTTAGCACGTTCAGGGGGAAAGAAAGATATTGAGCAAGCAGGTGAAGCCTTAAAACCAGCAAAGTTAAAACGGATACATCATTTTATTTCAACATCGCCTTTACATATGAAATATAAATTAAAGATGGAACCGGAAACGGTGTTGGAATTGATTGCGGAAGGCGGGAAAACAGCACGTCGTTATACGGATGATATCCAATGGTCGGCTGAAGATGGATCAAGAACCGATCCAGATTTCTTATGTCGATGCGTTGAAACGGCCATTAAATATGGTGCAACGACGATTAATATTCCTGATACAGTAGGTTATTCAACGCCTGAAGATATTACACGTATTTTTACGGATTTACGTGAGCGTGTGCCAGGTGCAGATAAAGTTATTTTTTCTTGTCATAATCATGATGATTTAGGTTTGGGTGTTGCAAATAGTATTGCCGCTTTCAAAGCGGGTGCTAGGCAGGCTGATTGTACTATTAATGGTATTGGTGAACGTGCGGGTAATGCCGCTTTAGAAGAAATTGTTATGGCATTGCGGACACGTCATGATGTTTTCCCATTTACTAACAAAATTATTACAGAAAAATTGTTAAGTGTCTCACGGATGTTATCCACAATTACTGGATTTGAGGTCCAACCTAATAAAGCTATCGTTGGTAGAAATGCTTTTGCGCATGAAAGTGGAATCCATCAAGATGGGATTTTAAAGAATGCTGCTACCTATGAAATTATGACTCCTGAAAGCGTAGGATGGACACGCTCATCACTTGTCTTAGGGAAGCATTCGGGTCGTGCTGCTTTTCGTGACAAGTTAAAGGCTTTGGGTTACGGAAATTTGCAAGATGAGCAGTTAAACGATGCTTTCAAACGGTTCAAAGAATTAGCTGATCAGAAAAAAACGGTTTACGACGATGATATTATCGCACTTGTTGATGATGAAGTTCGCGATAATGATCGTATACGTTTTATCGCTATGAAAGTTACAGGTGGCTCTTATGAACCTGCTGAGGCTCAATTAACATTGGAAATTGACGGGGTACAAAAATCTGCACAAGTAAATGGTAATGGACCCGTTGATGCTGCTTTTAATGCTATTCGTGAAATATTTCCTCATGAAGCAACTTTGTTATTATTTTCTGTTGCAGCTGTTACCGAAGGTACCGATGCGCAAGCAAAAACAACCGTTCGCTTAGAGGAAAAAGGTAAAATAGTCGACGGGCAAGGTGCCGATGTAGATACGATCGTGTCGGCTGTAAAAGCTTATGTTCATGCGTTAAATAAGTTGTTGATTAAACGTGAACGAAAATTACCCGAAGCTATTACAACATAAATAATTTGATAACTTAGAAACGGCGCTTTAGGCGCCGTTTCGATTATTAATAACCATTATTTGGGTAAGAAGGTGGGGCGTAATTGTTATTCGGGGTTTGATAATTGTTATAATTTGGGTTTTGAGAATTGCGGGAAGAATAAGGTGATTGGTAATCTCGATAGGAATTTGGATAATAATTGGAGCGATAATTGTTGGAACGATTAGGTGTTGTTGCATATCCTACACCAGCTCCAAGCGCACTACCAGCCAAAGCTCCAATTGCTGCTCCATGACCGCCACCAGCTAAAGCCCCAATTGCAGCACCCGTTCCTCCACCAATTAAAGCACCGCCACCAGCACGTTGACCAGGGCTATAGGTATCACATCCTGCAAGAAGCGTAGAGGTTATTAAAAGGTAACCTAATCCTTTGCACGAATGCTTGAATATATTTGTCATGGTTATATTTCTTTCTAATCCATAATAGCTTCACTTAAAGATAATATAACAACGTCTGTTAAAGCATCAAGCAAGATTAACTTAATAATTAAAACGAATAAAAATATTTATTGGTTAATCGTATTATTAATTAGTATCAGCAATTGATGAATGATTTGATCGCTATTGCTTTGATAAAAAGGGATGATGAAATTTTTTATAAAAATTATTTTATTCTATTAAATAGATTGAAAAGTTTGTGAACCGAATATTACGTTATAATTAATTAGTAATAATCAATATTATTGTTAAATTATGATAAACTTTAACTCAAACAAAGCTTATCGTATGAAATGTTGAAGTTAAAAAGAAACGAAATAAAGGAGTTATTTCTATTATTTTTTATAATGCGTAGGACGATTCGGAGTTGTTGCAGCACCTATACCTGCACCTAATCCGGCTCCTGCTAAAGCTCCAATCGCTGGACCGCCAGCAAGTGCACCAATCGCTGCACCTGAGCCACCACCAATTAAAGCACCAGTACCAGCTCGATGACCAGGATTATAAGGGTCACAAGCAACTAATGGCATGATACCCAAAATTAAAACGAGAAAGATAGGAAGAGGAAATTTAGGGAATGATTTCATGACACAGATTCTTTCCGTTATGGTAAAGGCAGTAATGGTATTTCTTTTCTCGTTGCGGTAAAATGAGAAAATGATAAGAATTTTCTTATATATAGCATAGTTAGAGGTATATGTAATAATCGATTCTTGTGAAAGAAATCGTAAAAGATCAATAAAAAAGGTTTTCGCTCTTCAACTTTTTTCGTTATAGAGCTTATCCATACAGAGGTTTTTTGTACCTATGTTAAGATTTAGTTTTTAGTTCTCTGATTGGTTTTAAAAAATCCTTTGATTAAAAATCACCAGAAAAGCAAAATAATTTTTTCTGTCGGGAGTAGTGGATGTTTTCTCGTCTGTTCGGTTTTATGTCTGCAGATATGGCGATTGATCTTGGTACCGCCAATACATTAGTATACGTCAAAGGACGTGGTGTTGTACTTAATGAACCTTCGGTAGTCGCAATAGCGGATGTGCAGGGGAAGAAACTTGTTTTAGCCGTTGGTGAAGAAGCCAAAAATATGGTTGGCCGAACGCCTGGAAATATTACCGCTATTCGTCCGATGCGTGATGGTGTTATCGCCGATTTCGAAGTTGCTGAAGAAATGATTAAACACTTTATTCACAAAGTGCATAATCGCCGCATGTTTGCGAGTCCGCAAATTGTTATCTGTGTTCCATCAGGATCTACGGCTGTTGAACGTCGTGCTATTCAGGAAAGTGCTGAAAGTGCAGGTGCAAGACGTGTTCAATTGATTGAAGAACCTATGGCTGCTGCAATTGGTGCCGGATTACCCGTAACAGAACCTTCTGGTAGTATGATTGTTGATATTGGCGGTGGTACAACCGAAGTTGCCGTTATATCCTTAGGCGGTATTGTCTATGCCCGTTCTGTAAGAGTGGGTGGAGATCGTATGGACGAAGCCATTATCGGGTTTATTCGCCGCAATCATAATTTGTTAATTGGTGAAAGTTCGGCTGAACGGATTAAGATCGAACTGGGTGCTGCTTCAGCATCCGAAGAAGAAGACGGTGGTCCATGGCGTAAGGTTAAAGGGCGTGATCTGATGAATGGGGTACCTAGAGAAATCGAAGTCTCCCAAGATCAGATTGCTGAAAGCCTTGCAGAACCCGTATCGCAAATTGTAGATGCTGTTAAAACAGCATTAGAAAATACACCACCAGAATTGGCAGCTGATATCGTGGATAAAGGGATTATGCTCACTGGTGGAGGCGCATTATTGTTGCGTCTTGACGAAGTATTACGTGCTGTAACGGGACTTCCAGTAATTGTAGCAGAAAACCCATTATCTTGTGTTGCATTAGGAACAGGACGTGCTTTGGAAGAGATGAAAAGACTTCGGAATGTTTTAACAACAATGTATTGATGTGATATAATAACAAAGATATTTGAAATTGCTAGAAACGATAGATCTGATGACGGTTAGTCTCTAGAAAGGATACATCACTAAGAATAATCTTTGTTGCTTTAATATGTATAAAGCTCTATACAGCCAAAATATATTGGGTTGCGAGCTATGATACACTTATCCATTCAAGTTAGGCAGGCACTGGTAAAAGCGATTTTACCGGTTCTTTTTCTATTGTCATTTTTGATTATGATGCTTGGCTTGGCGCAACCAAAGGTTGTGGAAAACGTTCGTTTAAAAGTAACTGATTTCTTAGCACCAGCTTATGCATTGGTTGAGCAACCTTTTGAGAAAATTCAAAGTTTTTTAAAGGAATTACTCTATTTTGGTGATTTGACCGCAGAAAATAGAAGGTTGCGGGAAGAAAATATAAAACTTAGACGATGGTATCATACTGCTATGGGGCTTGCCGAAGAAAATGCTACTTTAAAAAACCAGTTGCACTGGATACCAGAGCCGACTCCAAGCTTTGTCACGGCTCGTGTTGTTATGGATGCAAGTGGTATTTATAACAAGGCAGTTTTGGTAGCCTTGGGTCCCAATCATAACGTTCATTCTTTTGAAATTGTACTCGACGCTTCTGGATTGGTAGGTCGGGTTACTGAAGTAGGCAATCGTTCTGCTAGAATATTGCTTATTAATGATAATTCTAGTCGTATACCGGTAGTATTAATGGCTTCTCATGCACAAGCCATAATGGCTGGTGATAACAGCCTTACCCCTAGGTTGATTTTTTATCCAGAGGATAACCATCCCATAGAAGGGGAAAAGGTAACAACCGATAGTCAAACAGGTGCATTACCATCGGGTATTCCTATTGGTATTGTTCATTATGAACAACCTGGAAAACCCGTAGTTATTCCTTATGCAACATTAGATAATTTGACCCTTGTTCGAATATTTGATTACGGGATAAATTCTATCGTTGCCCCTGATGCCCCAACAAGAGCATTACCATCGTCACGTTTAAGACGTGGTCCTGTTGCGAAACCATCTTTGTTAGGTCGGGGATAAAAGATGAATAATGTTCGTTCAAATTCATCACAGTCACCTTACCGACCCAGTATACAACCTGCTCCTAGCTATAGTCGAAGATTGGATGCATTTGTCAGACGGCTGGTGCCAATGGCTATTATGCTGTTTGTCGTTTTATTTCTTTCTGTTCCAATAGCGATACCTGGCCGAAGCGAAATGATGTTCGGTATCGTGATGATATCGGTTTATTTCTGGTCTATATTCAGGCCAGCATCAATGCCAGCGATCGGTGTGTTTTTATTAGGAATTTTGATTGATATTTTGAATTATACATCACCCGGTATTGTTATTTTTGTGCTATTATTTGTTTATGGAATTGGTATAACGCAGCGCTTTCGTTTAGCGAGGCTAAATTTTTGGATGTTGTGGTTGATTTTTACATTGATTTGCATGGTTGTTGTATCATTACAATGGGTTCTAACATCTATATTTAGTTTGAGGTTGATGCCATATTATTTGCCTATATTTGAGTTTGTTTTAACGATCGGTTTCTATCCGATAATATTTATATTGTTAATGTGTGCGCATCGTAGTATTGCGAATCCAGAACAAGTTTAGAAACACCTTATGATGAAACAAAAGAACCGTTTTAAAGCCACCAAACAAGCAAAAAAGGAAAGTCCAGCAAGGCGTGTTTTCACACGGCGTGCGGTATTATTGATGGCTGCTCAAACGGGGATTTTGTCAGTTCTGGCAAGCAAACTATACAAACTACAGATCGTTGATGGCGATAAATTTACGGAAATGGCGAAAAATAACCTGATTAGCAAAAGGTTACTAGCGCCACCGCGTGGACGAATCTTAGATCGTTATGGTGAAGTTCTTGCAAATAACCGGATTAATTGGCGTGCATTATTGATTCCAGAAGAAACCAATGATGCAGGGGCGATTATTGAACGGTTTTCTACACTGTTGCCTTTGAGTGATCGCGATCAGTCCCGTATTCAAAGAGAATTAGATCATAAACGTCGCTTTATCCCAATTTTGTTAAAGGATTTTTTATCTTGGGATGATATGGCGATGATTGAGATTAATTCGCCTAATTTACCGGGTGTCATTGTTGATGTCGGAACTACGCGAATTTATCCACAAGGAAGTTTACTTTCACATTTGGTTGGCTATGTTGCGCCTCCTAATGAAAAAGATGTCGCCAAAAATCCTGCTTTGGCTTTACCGGGTATGCGCGTTGGAAGATCAGGGATCGAACAAACACAGGACGATAGTCTTCGTGGGACTGCGGGTTCTGTTGAAATGGAAGTTGACTCCGTTGGTCGCGTTGTTTCACAATTAAATCGCAAAGAGGGTGTCCAGGGAGATGATATCCAGCTTACGATTGATGTCGGACTTCAACAATCGGTTCTTGCACGTTTAGGAAGTGAATCGGCCAGTTCGGTTGTAATGGATTGTTTGAATGGTGAAATCATGGCCATGGTTAGCAATCCATCGTTTGATCCAACACTATTCGATAGTGGTGTTAGTCATGCCCAATGGTCGGCCTGGATGCAGGATAGCCGCACACCGCTAATTAACAAAGCTGCTGCGGGGGTTTATCCTCCTGGATCAACGTTTAAACCTGCAGTAGCACTGGCGGCTTTGGATGCTGGCACTATTAGTGATAAAGATCGTATCAATTGTCCTGGTTATCTGGATATTGGTGGAACACGTTTTCATTGTTGGTCGCGTTATGGCCATGGATCAGTAAATTTACATGAAGCATTGAAATATTCTTGTGACGTTTACTTTTATGAAGTGGCACGACGTACAGGAATGGAAGCAATTGAGAAAGTTGCTAATGTGTTAGGGATGGGTGTTGAGTTACCTGTTGAACTTACACATGTTAAGCGCGGATTAATCCCGACACCTGAATGGCGGCAAAAACGTGGAAGACGTTGGAATATTGGGGATACTATTGTTAGCGGTATTGGTCAGGGGTTTGTTCATGTAACGCCCTTACAATTAGCTACTTATACGGCACGGATGGCAACAGGGAAAAATATTCAACCACATTTACTGCGAAGTAGAAATGGTAATTTATTACCTGAAGCGGATATTGCGCACTGGTCTGATATTGGTATTCGATCCGATCATTTGCAAATGGTGCGTTCGGGTATGTTTGCTGTTGTGAATGAACCTCGTGGATCAGGTGCTAAAGCCAAATTGGATTATAATGGCATGCAATTAGCTGGGAAGACTGGGACTGCGCAGGTTATGCATGTTTCTAGGGCATTACGGGAAAGTGGTCATTTTAATTCTGCCAATTTACCCTGGAAATATCGACCTCATGCCTTGTTTATTTGTTTCGCACCTTATAATGCGCCACGTTATGCGGTATCTGTAGTTGTTGAGCATGGTAATGCTGCTTCTTCTGTTGCAGCACCGATCGCCAGAGATATTATGTTGGATACATTACGGCGTGATCCTGCCAATCGTAAAACACCTCTTGGACAAACGGTTGCAGACGCTGAATTGGATTGGCAATAACCCTCATATTTTACGTTAAACGGGTATAATGGTTTTTCAGAAAAGATTATTGCGTGCGGAACCCAATCTTAAGATCTTAGGGAAATTGTGGCAGGTAAATTGGATTTATGTAGGTCTGATTTGCCTTCTTGCAGCAACAGGTTATGTAGCTTTGTATTCAGCTGCGGGAGGATCTACGCAACCTTTTGCTCGGCCTCAGCTATTGCGGTTTGGAATTGGTTTTATCATGATGATTGGGGTAGCAATGTTACCCTTAAAAACCTTGGTAAGAATGGCATGGCCACTTTATGGATTTTCCATTTTATTGTTATTGGCCGTTTTACATATGGGGCATGTTGGAAAGGGTGCCGAACGTTGGATCGTTATTGGTGGTATCGCTGTTCAACCTTCTGAATTGGCCAAGATTGCTCTTGTGTTGCTGTTATCCAGTTGGTTTTATAAAATATCATGGGAGCAAATGGCAAATCCATTGCGATTGATTTTCCCTGCGATTTTAGTGCTTGTTCCCGTATTATTGGTGCTAAAAGAGCCGAATTTAGGAACGGCTGTTATTATTGGTTGCGTTGGAGCGAGTATTTTTCTCGCTGCAGGGATGCGTTGGTGGTTAATTATATTACTTAGTATTCCAATTCCTTTTATTCTAAAGATCATTCCGCATTATTTACACGATTATCAGAAGGCAAGGATTGAGACCTTCCTTCATCCTGAAAATGACCCTTTAGGTGCAGGTTATAATATTATCCAATCGAAAATTGCTTTGGGTTCTGGCGGTATGTGGGGACAAGGTTATTTACATGGAACCCAAGGGCAACTTAATTTCTTACCCGAAAAGCAAACTGATTTTATCTTTACGATGATTGGTGAAGAATGGGGGTATGTGGGTGGCATTACGGTCATGATTTTGTTGCTATTGATTGTTCTTGGTGGAATGTTAATTGCCATTCGAAGTCGGAACCAGTTTGGACGGCTATTAGCACTTGGTATTTCCATGAATTTCTTTTTCTATTGTGCTGTTAATCTTGCGATGGTTATGGGAGCCATTCCCGTTGGTGGAGTACCCTTGCCGTTAATTTCTTATGGTGGGTCGGCGATGCTAACAGTGATGTTTGGATTTGGACTTTTATTGTCGGTATATGTTCATCGAGATTCCACTTTTGGTGAAGCGCCAACAAAGTAATTAGAAAATGGTAGCCATTCTTCCTCCTACGCCTAAAATTGATATTTCATATCGAAAAAGTACTTATATTGCAGGACAGGTTCGAACGCGAATTGGACGTTTTCCACAAGGGATAACCGAAATGGATCGTAAGAAAACATGGGTGATGTTGAGTGCTTATAATCCAGGCGGGCGTTTAAAGGTAAATGGATGGAATTTGCGAATGATGAACGCTTTGAAGGAACGTTTATCACGTTATAATTTTATAGAAGGCGAAGGGCGCCTCGGCGAGCATTTTGAACCGCTTGTTATGGTGGCTATTGCACCAGCGCAAGGTAAAAAACTGGCCCGTTTATTCCGTCAAAATGCTATTGTTATTTTACGCCATCAACGTCAGACCAGACTAATTTATCTGGTCTGAAGATTCTTCTTAGAAAATGAGGTTTACAGCCATCTGCGGTTGAATAAAGTCATTTGTATTATGACCATCAACGGTCAAAGCAGCCCCAGCAATAATACCGACATTACCATTAAAGTTATATTCAAAAGCTGGCGCAACTTGTACGTCATGTGATGCACCAGTTACGTTTCGTGTGGAAGGCGCATTATTATAGGAGCCTTTAATCCGGGTTCCCTTTGACCAATCATATTGGAAGTCAAAAGCAAATAATAATTTCTGGCTAAAGCCATATTCTATGGAAAAACCTGTATTACCGAATAAACCTGGTTTAACGTTGCCATCGTACCCTTTGGTAGTACCATAAGCACTAATATCATGAATATTTCTGGAACCGATTGGTTGGCGACCAACACCCCAGACACGGATTCTCAAAGCGTGATTAAAGACATTATAAGCAGCCTGTGATTGCAAACCAAAACGAAGTGCATAAACCCCACTGCCAACAGCATCAAGGCTACGGCCCAGGCGACTATAATCACCAATAGGTATATTAAGACCTGCAATAGCGGTTAAGCTAGGTTGATAATGCGAATTGACCTGATTGATTACACGATATTGAAGGTCAACAGGAAGATCATTAATATGTACACTACTGGATGTGGTTTTGCCATTCCAGGCATAGCTTACCTGTGGGATTGTCTGAACGGTAAAATGATCTGTCACCCCGTATTTTACCAGCGAATAAGCACCATAGGAATCCGTTCTATGTGCTGAGTTTTTAACTTTTCCACTAGAAGTATAAGCACCTCGACTAATAGTACCGAATGTATAAGGTTCGATGGATAGGACACCTGCTTTAGTTATAGCACCAGAAGGTGATAGCAACGATCCCGTATAATATTGATTTTCTACGATAGGATCAGTCTTTTCCGTTTTTTGGATAGCTGGTGTTGACGTAGATGATTGTGTCAAAGGTTGCTGTGCTGCATATGCATGGTTTATGGACATCCATGAACAAATTATTCCCAAAGATAAACATGCATTTTTTGTTTTGTTATATTTGATGGAAAAGGGCAACGAAGGGAAATTGCTTAAATGGGACATATTTACGTTCCAGATTAAAAAGTTTCGATTGAACAAACAAAAGCGTTAAGAGCCACCTACTTAAAAACTGACTATTAAATAGAGTAACAACAGTTCACAGTAATTAAAACATTTAAAATGTTAGCAAATTACGTTTTGCCTAAAAATGATGATGATTTTACATAGTAGGAATAATAATTCTTCTAAATTGTAGGATAGAAAGTTTTGAAAAATACATAGAAATAAAAGTAAAAGACATAAAATATGAAAAGATTAACAAATTATTAAGAACATCAAGAATTTTTTGTTTTATAAAAACAAACACGCTAATTAAAAAAACGATATTTACCATAAATAGGTATTAGTTATCTGCTTCCAAGGGGCGATGACCGACAATAACAGGAAGTGATATATTTTTTGTCCCTCTTTTAATTTTTAATTCAATCGTTGATCCCGGATGTGCAATAGCAACTGTTTTCATAAAGGTTCTTACCGTATCAACATGTTGACTATCAATTAATTCTACACGGTCGCCTATTTTGATTTTTGCTTTTTCTGCAGGGCCTTTGCGGTCAATGCCTGTAATTTTTACACCATCATGACCATTATTATCTTCCAAGGTTACCCCTAACCAACCACGATCGATATAACCCGTTTTGCAAAGTTGTTCGACTATAGGAGCTACGATTTCAGACGGAATACCAAATCCAATGCCAACGGAACTTCCGGTGGGGGAAACAATTGCTGTGTTTAAAGCAACGACTTGTCCCGATAGATTAAAAGACGGACCACCAGAATTACCAGGATTCATAGGGGCATCTAATTGTAAGAAATCATCAAATGGACTAGCTCCAATATCACGTCCACGTGCTGAGACAATGCCTGCTGTAACGGATGAACCTAATCCAAAAGGGTTACCCGCAGCCAATACCCAATCACCGACTTCAACTTTTCGACTATCACCCCATTTAACGTAAGGGAGCGGTTTTGAGGAATTAACCTGAATGACGGCAATATCGGTTAAATAATCTGTTCCCACAATTTCAGCAGAAAATTGAGTTCCATCAATCATGGAAACCATAATATTATCCGCATCACCAACCACATGGGTATTCGTAACGATAATACCTTTAGGATCAATGATGAAACCAGAGCCAGCCTCTGTCGTTTGACGTCGCTGTGTATGCTGACGTTGACGAAATTCCTTTTCAAAAGGTGTTCCCTTTAATGAAGGAGGAACCCGAAGTCTTGGTTTTGTTGAAGGATCATCATCATGAGAGACCGCAATATTTACTACAGCTGGAACTACCTTTTTCACCAATGGTGCAAAAGTCAAAGGACCATAATCAACCAGCAATGAAGATGATTGTGACAAAGAAGAAGAGGGGACAGCCTTTGCTGCGTATTCGGGAGGTTTTTGAGGTTCAGTTACATTATTTGTTTGATTATTTGGCTGAGCCAGAACGGATGATGTACTAATAAAACCCAATGTTAAAGAAATCATCAAGGTTTTCAGTTTATCATTCTTGATTTTGTTGTAAGGGTGAGCAAATAAATCTGAAAAATACATGTAAATTACTTAGACTTTTCAAAAGCAGTTTTTTTTAGATGATGGTAGATATGAAAGTGGATTTTCTGGCCAGTCATGTTTAGGATAGCGGCCTTTCATATCGCGACGCATGTCTTTCCATCCTTCCTGCCAAAAACGAATTAGATCTTTAGTAATGGCTTGGGGACGACCAGCAGGGGAAAGTAAACAGAACTGCAAGGGAATATTTCCATTATCCAGACTTGGTGTTTCTTGGATTCCGTAGAAATATTGTGCACGTGCTGAAATAGTGGGGATTGGTTGCGTGTAATCAATCAAAAGTTGACGGTCTCCAATGGATAAATGCGATGGAAATTTTTGATTTAAAAACTGGTAATTCGAATATCCTATTCTGTTTTTCAAGATTTCAGAAATGTTTAATTGCTTTAATGCATCCAAATCTGTAATCCCTTCAAGCCATGGACCTAACCAATCTTCACATTCAGTAATAAGTGCCTCATCGGATAAATCAATGGACATATCCATGTTTAGATATTGTTGAGCCCATTGCCAACGTGCCTGTAACTGTGTGGTTTGATCAGTCCAATTCAAAGCATTTTTCAAATTCTTTTTAATATATTGTATTAAAATAGGAAACGCTTTTTCAGCGGTTATCGAAACATTCCTATCCTGTAAGACCAACCGTCCTAATCGAAGTCGTTCTCGCATAACAATATGGTGGCTAACCGTATCTAAGGAAGCTTCTGTCTCAGATTGAATAAGGTGCTGCAGTTTTTGACATAAATCTTTTATATTAATTTCAGAAGCGAGGCAAATATCGGTACGTCGATGAACATGTAAACTGGCTACAGCTAAAAGAGGCGATTTTGCTAAGGGGTCTTGTTGACTAATATGTGCACTGCCACCGCCTGCTAAGCGGAAGGATCCGATTTCATTACGGCGTTGGGCAATCCGTTCTGGAAAAGCCGCCAAAATAAAAGATGCAGGATTTCCTTCGGCAGTTTGATGAACTGGAATTTTTAATCGTTTGCGATATTCCCGACTAATTTGCTGGATACGATGCCACAGCGATAAATCTGTTTTTGGAGGTTGTCTTAACCATTCGAGACGCAAACCAAGATTGGATTGAAAAGGTTGCATCTGTCGGAAAGGGTCACGTTCTTCTAAAAGAGCAGCGATATCTGCGGTTAGTGCTTTTTCTTGTGTTGTTTCAGCAGAAAGCATCATCGCAGCCATACGGGGATGGGAACCAAACTGCGTCATTTTTTGACCCAAAGGGGTTATTTTACTATCATCGTCCAAAGCACCAAGCATAAAAAGCAATGATTGTGCTGCTTGTAAAACACCTTGGGAAGGATAGTCGAGTAGAGGAAGTTCCTTCAATTCTGTTCCCATAATGTTCTGCCAAGCTTTGGTAACTAGCAGAAATTGGCTTAATTCACTTTCCAGGATTTCTGGACGATCATGTAAAGGTAAACTACGTCCTTTAGCTTCAGTCCATAAACGGTATACGATACCAGGAGCTTCACGTCCAGCACGTCCTGCGCGTTGTTCTGCGGCTGCTCGAGAAATACGTTGGGTTTGGAGACGGGTTAACCCTGTATCAGGATTTAAAATAGGTAAACGGCGAAAACCACCATCAATAACAATACGAACACCCGGCACTGTAAGCGAGGTTTCTGCAATCGAAGTGGCTAAAATAACTCTTCTTTTATTGTTGGGTTGAGGAATACTTAAAGCAAGATCTTGTTCAGTAGAGGGCAGATCACCGTAAAGCGGAAAAATATCGCCATCTAGATCAGAAAGAAGCGCTTTAGTACGATGAATTTCTGCTGCACCTGGTAAAAATGCCAGAATATTTCCACAATTTTCGTTCCAAGCATCCGTAATTTTTGCAGCCATTGCCGCTGGTAGATCTCGAGGATGAAGAATATCGTTTTTTCGATAATAAAGCGTAAGTGGGAAAATTTTGCTTGTGCTTGTTACAATTGAAGCGTTTAAAATTTTCTGTAAATTATCCGAAGACGGTGTTGCTGACATAGCCAATAAACGTAATTCAGGTCGTAAACAGCGTTGTATGTCAGAGCAAAGGCTAAGGCATAAATCTGCATCTAACGATCGTTCATGGATTTCATCAAATATAACGCAGGCGACGTCATCCAAAGTTGGATTACTTAGAAGATGTCTTAAAAATAATCCATATGTAATAACTTCGATGATGGTTTGCGACCCAATGGCTTTTTCTAGACGTGTCCGGTAACCTATTGTTTCTCCGAGGTTTTCGTTGTAGATCCGTGCCATTTGACGGGCTGCTGCACGTGTAGCAACACGGCGCGGTTCAAGAAGAATAATTTTTTTATTTTTTCGCCATTTTGCATCGAGTAAAGATAAAGGAACCAAAGTCGTTTTCCCAGTTCCAGGAGGTGCGACTACAATAACATTAGATTGCATATCAAGCTGCGTATGTAATGTAGAAAGTGATTCCTGAATGGGAAGATTTTGGTTGAAATGCATAATATAAAAGATGAAGTTAGGTCGAAGACGAAAAGGTGAAAAATAATCTTTAATTTGTTTATAACGTTCTTTTTCTTTTTTATACAAAAATAGTTTGCGATTTATAAAGGGAAAGCTTCATTGCGTCTTTATTTTTATTTTGTGTTTGTTTTTTTACTGTTGGGAACAAGATTACCCTTATCATGGGCTGCCGAAAGTAATTCGGTTATTTCGCGTTATGATCAAACAAGCCTGATTAGTAATATTGACCGTTATGATGGCCAAGATCAGATTACCGTAGGATTACGGATCCGTTTAAAACCTGGATGGCATACTTACTGGAAAAATCCTGGTGATGCGGGTGAAGGCGCACAGGTTTCTGTTGCAGCAACTGGTGGTGCAGAAGGGAACGGAAAAACGATTTTATGGCCAACGCCTGAACCTTTAAATGAAGCAGGATTACAATCCTATATTTATACAAATGAGGTTATTTTACCTATTCGGTTGCCGTTAAAGAAATTGTCAAAAACTGATTTGCATCTTGAAGCGACTGCAAATTGGTTGGTTTGTGCAGATGTTTGTATTCCTGAACAGGGAAATTTCATTTTAAATTTACCCTTTGGTGCAGAAGGGATTTTAAACGAAGCAGTTTTATTTGATAAAGCATTTCAGCAATTACCCCATCCGAATTCTTGGCCGATTTATATTAGCCCTTCAGGGAGTTTGTGGTTTAATAACACCGATATGCGTTTAAATCATATAACAGATGCATGGTTTATGCCGGAACAGGCAGGATTGATTCTACATAAAACACCACAAAAACTGAATATTAAGAATGGATTATTCAAATTAGATTTGGCGCTAAATCATCCGATTAATTCTTTGAAAACATTGGATGGTGTTTTGGTTTTGGTTGATGCGCAAGGTCAACATACCAACTTGATGATTCAGGCCCCCGTAAAAGCATTACCTAAGGCAGCTGAGCATAAAAATGTTATCATTTTTATAGTCATAGCATTTCTAAGTGGAATATTACTTAATTTAATGCCATGTGTTTTTCCTGTCCTAACCCTGAAAATTTTATCCTTTAGCCAAATAAAGAATGATAACCGGATATCACAGCGGAAAGGAGCATATGTTTATACCTTAGGAATTTTAACCTGTTTTGGTTTAGTTGCTTTAATTTTTTCATTAATGCGCTGGAGCGGAAGCCATTTAGGATGGGGATTTCAATTTCAATCGGTGGGATTTGTTATTGGAATCTGCTGGCTGTTATTTTTGATTGCGCTTAATATGCTCGGAATTTTTGAATTTCGATTTTCAGTAACGATAAAACCGACGACTTATACGGGATATATCCAAGATTTTTTGACTGGATTATTGGTTGTCATTGTTGCCACACCGTGTACTGCACCCTTTATGGGTATAGCCGTTGCCGAAGCTTTAACCGCACCCTTTTGGGTGAGTATATTGATATTTTTGAGTATGGGGCTGGGGTTAGCTTTCCCTTATTTATTAATAAGTTGTATTCCTGCATTTGCCAATAAATTACCGCGTCAAGGTTATTGGATGGTGATCTTACGGCAATTTCTAGCGTTTCCTTTGTTTATAAGCTGCATATGGCTTATCTGGGTTGTTCAACAATATGGACGTCCATGGTTGATGCTGGTTGTTATGAGTGGTCTGGTTAGTCTTGGGTTTGGAAGCTGGCTATGGGGATGGGCACAGCGTTTGCAAATGCAAGGAATTTACCCGGTTTGGCGTAAGCTTTTTTATAGTATTGCTTTGATTGTTATAGGGCTCACTTGTGCGAATCTTTTTTGGTTAGAAGGAAGTTCATCTCATTTAAAAAAGTCGCAAACAAATAACGATTTTATACCATTTTCAGTAACCAAATTTGATTCTTTACGCAAAAATCATCAATCCATTTTTGTTAATATAACCGCTTCCTGGTGTCTGACTTGTTTGGCTAATGAACAGGTTGCTTTATCGTCGAGCGAAGTGAAAAAGAAATTTGCTGAAAAACATATTCACTATATGGTCGGTGATTGGACACAATATGACGAAGAAATAGGGAAATTTTTACGCCAGCATGGACGTGAAGGGGTGCCTTTATATCTTTATTATGATTCACAAGGTAAATCTGTGATATTACCTCAAATATTAACGCCCAAACAAATTCTTAAGGTCATAAATTAGGAATTTAGCTTTAAGATTTTTGAAAAATGATAAAGAAAAATACGATGATATCAAAAAACTTTACGTGGAATAGGGTTCTTATAGGGTTATTATTTATTTCCTTTATTCTATGTTATTTGATCTTTTTCATTTTTTTATCTGGGCTTTATCCTAAAACAGCGGATCAGGTAAATTATTTTCTAGCTGGTGTTGATCTGGCTAACGGCAATTGGCGTTTAAAAGGATGGATATTAACCCAGCCGGACTTTTGGACTTCTGATATCATTCTTTCAGCTATACTTTCTAAACTAAGCGCATGGTCTGGTCATAGCCCAAATAGTCCACTGTTGATCATTATTCAACCTGCGATAACCTGGACGATTTTATGGATATCGGCGTGTTGGATGGTATTAACACGCCTATCAGGGAAATGGACGAAATTTGGTGGTGTATTACTTATAGCAACAAGTCTGGCCTTTCCTATTATGCACAGCACGGTAATGTATTTTATTACCTTATCAGCTATTCATTTAGGGTCTTTGGTTTATTGTTTATGGGCATTTCATTTTGCGGATCAAGCATTTCAAGCCTCATCAATAAGCAGTTTTTGGAAAAAGCTTTTTATTTGTTTTTTAATGCTTTTTTTAGGTCGATTAAGCGATCCGTTAGTCATGTATTGTTGTGCTATACCTCTGTTCTGTGTTTGTATTCTTACAATATGGGAACATAGAAAACGCAGTTTATATATTGGTATGACTGCTATTACAGCTATTGGTTTGGCTAAAATTGTTTTAATAATCAATAGCATGACAGGAGGATTTCAATTAGAAGCACTTCCCGGTAAATTCGCAACTTTTTCACAATTAAGCACGAATATTTCGGTTACTTTGCAAGCTTTATTGCAGCTTTTTAGTGCTGATTTTTTTGATAAATCTTTCATACTTGCTTTACCGGAAATGAGTCATTTGCCAATTTTTCTTTTATCTTTTGGATTAATTGGCGTTTGTATAAGAAAACATTATCGCGCGATTTTTAATTTTCAAGATTTACGCCGATATCCATCTTATCCAATTTTTGGATATATGCTCATTTTCGGAGCGATTTTTAATCTATTCGCTGTTGGCATGAGCAATATGATTGCCACAGGAAATAATTCGATTGCTGCAGCACGTTATCTATTTTCTTTTTGGGTCTTTATGACCATGGCTGTAGGAATACATTTTTCAAAATATCGCTTTGTACAGCTTTCTAGTTTAGCAGCATTCATATTAGCCATTATTTCTAATATGTCCCTTTATCAGAATGCATGGAAAAGTTTTTCTATACCGCAATCTCCTGGATTTTTAACTTATTTGGAACAAAAGGGTTTTACGCAAGGAATAGGGACTTACTGGTATTCTACGAATTTAACCATGCTTTCAAGAGGGAAAGTCAAGGTTATGGCCGGTATAGCAAATACGTTTCCTGATATCGCTAATTCTGACGCAAAAATTAATCCGTTTGTTCATATCACTGCGCATTATGATTTTAAAAATTTGCAGAAAGAGAAATTCTTTGTGCTTTTACCTCATCCTTTTGAGACCTATAATGATCAGATGATTGTCAAAACTTTTGGCAAACCAGATCAGATTGAAGAAAAAGATGGTATGTCTCTTTATTTGTATAACACGCATCTTTGACCCAGTCTGGGTTTTTTCGCGTGTTTATTGTAACGAAAAATGATACAAGTATGAACCATCTTAATCCTGCATGCAAAGGCATGAAATTATGGAAGTTGGTTTATTTATTCCTTGTTATATGGATGCAATGGAACCCGAAGTTGGGATCTCAACATTAAAACTTCTGGAAAGATTTAATGTAAAGGTTGTCTATCCTTTTGATCAAACTTGTTGCGGTCAACCCATGACTAATACGGGTTGCGAAAAAGAAGCTTCAGCAACCGAAGCGCTCTTTGTCAAAAATTTCGCTAAATTTGACTATATCGTTATGCCGTCTGGAAGTTGTACCAATCAGGTTCGTCATAATATGAATGCAATTGAGCAAACGGATGAAGTAACGCATGTAAGAACACATAGCTATGATTTAGTCGAATTTTTGCATGATATATTAAAAGTTGAAGCTTTTCCTTGGGCCAATTTCCCGCATAAAGTGGCAATCCATTATAATTGTAATGCTTTGCGTGGTTTACGCCATGCGAGTATGTCTGAACGACGTGAAGCATTTTTTTCAAAACCCAAAAATTTGTTGGAAAAAATCAAAGGTATCGAATTTGTAGAGTTACAACGTCCAGATGAATGCTGTGGGTTTGGAGGCACTTTTTCAGTTTTTGAAGAAGGGGTGTCTGCCAAAATGGGACGGGATAAAGTATTGGATCAACGAAATAGCGGGGCTGAATTTGTTATTTCTGCGGATAGTTCCTGTCTGATGCATCAGAAAGGCTGTGCACAGCGTATGGGTATTCCCTTGCGTTACGCGCATATTGCTCAGGTACTGAATGGAGATATAAGATGAACCATCTGTTACAGGAAGAGGAACAACCTCGAGGAGCAAAAATTAGAGGACGGCACCCAGTTGATCAATTGGAAGCCGCTAATCGGTTTATTGCAGCAACAGCACATGAAATGATGCATGACAACCGGTTATGGGATCTAAGAAAAAAGCGCGATGCACAGATGCATGCAATTCCCGAATGGGAAGAATTACGTCAATTGGCGTCCGATATCAAAAGCCATACATTGGATCACCTTGCAGATTATCTGGAAGAATTTGAGCACAACGCCAAAAAAAATGGAATACATGTGCATTGGGCAAAAGATGCCCAAGAAAGTAATCAAATTATTGGGGATATTTTAAAAGCACATCAAGCAAAATCGCTTATTAAAAGTAAATCGATGCTGGGTGAGGAATGCGGTTTACGTCCCTATTTGCAAAAGGAAGGAATAGCCGTTGTTGAAACAGATTTAGGCGAACGTATTCAACAACTGGACGACGAAGATCCCAGTCACGTCGTGGTGCCAGCTGTTCATAAAACACGTACGGATGTCTCAAAAGTATTTGTCAAAACGTTAAATGCGCAACCGGGTAATAATGATGTGCATTATCTCGCGGAATGGCAAAGGGAAACTACACGACCTTATATTTTATCTGCAGATGCAGGAATGACTGGTGGGAATTTTCTGGTTGCAGAAACTGGTGCGGTTGTCGTTTGCACGAATGAAGGTAATGCCGATTTATCTGCAAATACGCCCTCGTTGCATATTGTAACTGTAGGTATTGAAAAAATTATTCCTAAAATGGAGCATCTTGCAGTTTTCATCAGGCTTTTATCGCGTAGTGCTTTGGGATCGCCGATTACGCAATATACCTCTTATTTTCGAGGGCCACGTCGTGGGGGAGAGATGCATGTTGTGTTGGTCGATAATGGACGATCCACACGGCTGGGAAAACCCAATTTCAAGCCTGGATTAAA
Organism: uncultured Commensalibacter sp.; assembly: GCA_945266285.1. Taxonomy (GTDB): domain Bacteria; phylum Pseudomonadota; class Alphaproteobacteria; order Acetobacterales; family Acetobacteraceae; genus Commensalibacter. The sequence continues at coordinate 274,642 of CALYOP010000001.1, read as the reverse complement.
ATGTATACGTTGTGGCGCTTGTATGAATACATGTCCTGTTTTCCGTCGTAGTGGCGGATTGAGTTATGGAAGTGTTTATGCAGGTCCGATCGGATTGATTTTAAGCCCTGGTTATGACCCTCATAAATATCGCAACTTGCCTTTTGCTTCGACACTTAATGGGAGTTGTGCCAATGTTTGTCCCGTAAAAATTAATTTGCATGAACAAATCCTTGCTTGGCGAGGAGAGCTAGCAAAACAGGGCGAGCTGTCTTTATCTAAAAAAGTGATTATGAAAGCTTTAGGGAAATTATACGCTAATCCCAAAGCATACCGGCAAGCCATACAAATGGGCGATAAGATTCTGCAATATTTGCCACATTTTGTGGTTTACAACCGTCTTAATGCATGGGGAAGACAACGTGATTTACCAGAAGCGCCCAAGAAGACTTTTCATAGCTGGTATAAAAAGCATTATATGAACGGCAAAGGGGATGAAGCATGAGTAGCCGTGAAGAAATCTTAAATCGAATTCGCCAGCATCAAACCAATATATCGACTTCACTTCCGAAAGTGCCAAATTTTTTTGATAAGTCTGTTGATATTATCGACGCATTTAAAAAATCTTTGCTTATAATGGGTGGAACTTTGTTACTTGTTGGTGATGCTGATCCTTTGCAAGCACTAAAGGAAAAAATAAAAAATGCGAATGTAATCTGTTCCATGGTTCCAGAAATTAAAGGCAATCGAGAACTGAATGAACAAAATCTTCCCAAGGAGCTTGATGATATTGATTATGCAATTGTGCGGGCTAGTTTTGGGGTGGCAGAAACGGGATCTATTTGTCTGACTGAAAAAAATCTTATGATTAATACATTGGGTTATTTACCCCAGCATTTAATCGTTTTACTCGATCCTGCAAAAATTGTTTACAATCTGCATGACGCTTATGCGCAACCTGAATGGTATTCAGTTAATTATGCTTCATTGCATAGTGGTCCCTCAGCTACCGCAGATATCGAAGGAGTACTTATCCGCGGTGCCCAAGGGGTGCGATCTTTATCGGTATTATTAATATCCTGAAGGTGTTGCAGAAACCGGTAAAGTACCTAATGTGCCTGTTGGCAAAGATTTCTGTTCTGATGCTGAGTTATTCGTCGTTGATTTGGTTTTTGATGATGTCGTAGCCTCGTTATTCCCATCACCTGTTGGGAAAATAGCACTAAGATCCTCATCCGAAGCTGCCGGTGTTGATGATGGCGTTGCTGATTTTGGTAGTGAAGCGTTCACATCATTACTTTTTGTTGGTGAAGAAAGATCTTGAGTTTGAATTGCACCAGAAATAGGGGTGCCAGTTGCATCGACCAAATAAGCACTTAGATGTTTTCGGATCTGAAATTCTAACTCAACATTCATATCCTGCATCATAAATTGCGTCATTGTATAGAGATTGGCTTTGCTATCGACATCACCCTTAGATTTGTTGGGTTGCATTTCGTGCTTAATTGCTGCACGGATTGATCCAGTTTTTTGGTTGGAAGCATTATAAATATCCATATGAGCTTCCATACGTCCGACTAATTCTGAATCTGCTTGGTCTTCAATCGTAGCGCGATCAATTGTGAAAACTGCATAACCACTACTTCCCATAGCTTTTAAACGATTTTGAGCCATATTTTGTAAAGCAACGGCAGGAGGTGTTGGTGACCGATTAGCAATATCGTTTGGTTCTGTTGGAGTCAGAGCCGGATTTTGAATAGTAATTTGCGCGATATTAAAGTTAATTGGATTAAGGTAATCATATTCCAGAGGCGCAAATTCTTTGCTGTCATTACTGGCACAATTGGTTAAAGTTACTAATGGAGTTATTGTAAGAAAGGCTGACGCCAGAAAATTAAACCGAAAAGAAGGTTTCCTAGAGCTAAACGAAAACATAATTGCTACCTTTGGTGATATTGTGGAAACAACAAGTATAATAGCTCAATATACAAATAATAAGCGAGACCATGTCAAAGAAAAAGCCGTTCACAAAGAAATTTCTTCTTTGTTGAATACAAATTCATAGCAACAAAATTCACATTTCATTGTAATTTTTCCATCTTCAACCATGCTTTCTATATCATCGGTGTTGAAGTTTTTTAACACATTCATTAAACGTGAACGTGAACAACGACACCCATAAGACAGAGGTTTTGCTTCCCCGATAACGGGATTTTCTTCGTGAAATAAACGATGAATAAGTGTTTTTTCACTAAGCGTTTCATCAAGTATTTCTTGAGCGGTTATTGTTGTTGCCAAAGCCGTCAGAGTATTCCAGCTTTCTTGTGCTATTTCAGTTGGAATTGGATCATTTGATGCCATAGCAATTTTTTCCAAGATCATTCCTGCAGCACGCCAGCCCGAAGGAGTATATTGTGTTGTTAGATAAATCCAACAAGGTAGCTGTTCGCTGCTTGTAAAATAATGAGTGGCCATATCCGCAAGCGTTTCACCAGCGATTTCAACCATACCTTGATAACGATCTTGATTATCCCCTTGATCAACGGTTAATGCGAAAATACCATTACCAAATAACGTTTTTGCAGAAGCATGCGTAGGTAATTTTTGTAATGCTTCTTCATTGTAGCGAATATAAAAACGTAAAGCACCATTATGGGTACAATCAGCAACAAGCAGCGAAATTGCGCCATCGCCCTTAATTTGTAAGGAAAACGACCCTTCAAATTTCAGTGCCGAAGCAAGTAACGCAACCAACGTTAATGCTTCACCGCCCAGTATTGAAATTGCAGTAGGATATTGATGACGTTTGATCAAATTATCTGTTAGTGGACCTAATCTTGCAATTCTTCCGCGTGCCGCTGCAAAAAAGAAAGGGGTTATTCCTTGTGGAATGGTAATGTCGGGAACGTTAGGACGATCAGAATTTGTATTTATTTCAGACATGAATAATTGCTTTTAAATAAATAACCCTGTCAGGATTTTGTCTCGACAGGGTAACAAATAAAACCAAAACTTGAAAATGTTATTTTATCGTTCGCCATATTGACGCCAATTATCGCCCATCATACACCAAATCAACATAGCCTTATGAGCATGAAGACGATTTTCCGCTTCATCAAATACGACGGAACGAGCGCTTTCAAAAACATCTTTTGTAACTTCTTCACCGACATGTGCAGGAAGACAATGCATAAAAATCGCATTGGGAGCCGCTAACGCCATTAACGCTTGATTGACGCGATAAGGTTCCAAGATTTTCAATCTTTTTTCAGGATCATCATCGGACATACTTACCCAAGTATCTGTTACTACACAATCAGCACCAGAAACAGCTTCTTTTGGATTGCAGGTTAAGAGAATATCGGCACCTTTATTTTTCGCCCATTGAAGAACTTTTTCAGAAGGCATTAGCGTTTCAGGTGTAGCTAGGCGAATTTTAAATTCGAATTGAGCCGCAGCTTCAATCAACGAATTTGCAACGTTATTACCGTCACCAACCCAAGCAATGGTACGACCTTTAATCGGCCCTAAATGTTCTTCAAAAGTTATAATATCGGCCATAACTTGCGAAGGATGTGAAAAAGGAGTCAGGCCATTAATCACAGGTACTGAACTCCAATGTGCCAATTCTAGCAAATCGTCATTACTACCCGTGCGTAAAACAATTGCATCAACAAAACGCGAAAGAACACGTGCAGTATCTTGAATGGTTTCACCACGCCCAATTTGCATTTCATGGGTTGAAAGAACAATTGCACTACCGCCCAATTGTTTAACACCAACTTCGAAAGAAACACGCGTACGGGTTGAAGGTTTAGAAAAAATAAGAGCAACCATACGTCCCTTGATTGGTTCTGCAGGGTGAAGCGGAAATTTCCGGTTTTCCTGCATAGCCTTCATATTTTTGGCAAGGGTAATAATATCGCGTAAAGTCGCACTATCTAAATCACTGATATTCAGGAAATGCTTGATATTTCCTGTTGAAGAAGCGGAGAAGTGGGCGTTCATAATGTTGCCTTCACTTTTGAATTTTTTAAAGAAGCGGTTAGTTTTTCAGCTGCTGCAGCGAGGCGTCGGACACCCTCAAGACATTCTTCGTTGGAGACAATTAAAGGTGGGACAATTCGAATCACATTACCACCAGCCGTAACCGTTAATAAGTTTTCGTATAAAGCTGCATTCTGAATTTCAGCTGCGGGTAGTTTCCCTTTGATCCCCAATATTAATCCTCGGCCTCGAACCGTTTCAAAAACATCAGGGTAGGTTTGAACCAAATTTTGTAATGCTGTGAAAAGTAAATGGCCTTTTTCAACAACATTATTCAAAAAATTAGGTTCTAAAACAATATCCAGAACTGCATTACCTGACGCACAGGCAAGTGGATTTCCACCAAAGGTTGATCCATGACTTCCTGCGGTTAAGTGTTTGGCGATGCTTTCTTTAGCAAGAATAGCCCCCATAGGAACACCACCAGCAATACCTTTTGCTACAGAAATAATGTCGGGTTTTACGCCGCTCCATTCATGGGCGAATAATTTTCCTGTCCGACCCATACCACTTTGAACTTCGTCAAAACCAAGATAAATACCTTTTTCGTCACAAAGTGACCTTAATTCCCTAAGGAATTCATCAGGAACGACATTGACACCACTTTCACCTTGAATAGGTTCAAGAAGAATGCCAGCAGTTTTTTCATTGATGGCTTGGCGAACAAGATCAATATTACCTAATTCAACATGGTCAAATCCTGGAACAGGGGAACCAAAACCGTCAAGATATTTCGGATTTCCTGTAGCCGATAAAGTCGCTAGGGTGCGCCCATGAAAAGCATGATTAAAGCATAAAATAGAAGTTCGTTCAGGATGACCATTTCTATTCTGTGCACGGCGAATGGCCTTAATTAATCCTTCATTAGCTTCTGCACCAGAGTTACAAAAGAATACGCTATCGGCAAATGATATTTCGACAAATCGCTGAGCTAGTCTTTCTGCTTGTGGGATACGGTAAAGGTTCGAGACATGGATAACATGTTTTGCTTGATCTATGATTGTTTCAATCAAATGAGAATGATTATGTCCAACCGCAGATGTTGCAATTCCTGCACCAAAATCGAGAAATTCTTTTCCATCCTCCGTATAAAGCCAAACACCTTTTCCTTTTTTAAAAGCAAGGTTTGTGCGATTATAAGTGGGCATTAAAGCAGAAATCATCGTAATTTCAATATATTCTAATAATTAAAGAAAGCGATTATACTGCGTTATGTGATATGGAAAGTCAATTGAATCTTAAAGGAATATGTATTTGTTAGATTTATGATCAAATCTGGAGAACAATAGATAATGACCTATCTCAAGGATTGTTTCCCTATACCAGAGATGGAAGAAGCAGCCATTGCCTATCTTGCACATTATAGCAATACAGAAACTGGATTAAGACGTGTTTTGGAAGGCCGATTACGCCGTTGGGTCATGCGCGTAAAGAAACAAGGCATGGATGAAAGTGAAATTAACGATGTTGTGAACAGATTACAGGATTCAATCACCGATGTTATTAAAAAAATGAAAAAAATCGGTGCTGTTAATGATGAATCCTATGCACAACAAAAAACATCTAGTTTGATCCGAACAGGAAATTCCAAAAATGCTATTCGGACAAAGCTATTGAGTAAAGGAGTTAATCAGGACATTATTCAATCAGCCTTGGAAGTTGTTTCAGGAACGGATTCGGAACTATTTGCTGGATTGATCTATGCGCGTAAACGAAGGATTGGACCATTCAAATTACAAAATAAAGAAATAACCGATGAGGATAAAAGAAAGGCACAGATGAGAATGATCAGGGCAGGATTTTCATCAAATATAATTCGTGAATTATTTCAATTATCGCATTCTGAAGCTGAAGAAATCATTTATAATTTCAAAGCGTTATAATAATTATAAAAATAGGCATTATGAAATTGACGGTTGTGTAATGAAAAAATGCAGATCAATCCTATTAATCGGAAGTCTTCCATTATTATTAGTTGCATGTGGTGGAGGCGGAAAAAGTTTTCATGGCCGTATACAATGTGCCCCTTATGCACGTTCTTTAACAGGGGTTAAGCTTTCTGGTTCTGCTGGTAGCTGGTGGAATCAATCAAAAGGTTTGTATGCGCGATCAAATTATCCGAGTAAAGGTGCCATTTTGGTTTTTCGATCTACTTCGCGCCTGCCTTATGGTCATGTTTCAGTGGTTAAAAAGGTAAAAGATTCCAGAACTATTCTTGTTGATCAGGCCAATTGGGAACCTCAGGAAATCGATCACAAAGTGCCAATTGTGGATGTTTCTTCAAGTAATAATTGGACAGCAGTTAGAGTATGGTGGAAACCTACGGGAAAGATGGGCGCGCGGCGTTATCCAACCTATGGGTTTATTCTGCCCGATAGCGCAGATCGCTCCTGATTACAGGTAAATTAAATATAGCATTACCTTATTAAGCGAATTATGGTATCCCCAGTGGATGTTAAAACTGTTCAGATTATGGTTTTCAATAATTTAGGCGCCATTCTAGAAGATTAAAAACGGGCGAGGATATGTTATGGGTAGTATGAGTATTTGGCATTGGTTAATTGTGCTGGTCGTTATTTTGCTGGTTTTTGGTACCGGAAAAATTACAACCCTTATGGGTGATGTTGCCAAAGGGATTAAAGTTTTCAAAAAGAATATTGCTGAAGATGAACCTTCTAATTCCGATGAGACAAAAGCACAAAAACCTATTTCTCCTCCACAAAATCAAGATAATTCGGTTCCGTTTAATGAGACAGCGCCTAAAGATACATTCTCTTCGGATGTGAAAAAATAATCGTTGAGCATTACGCGAAAATAAAACAAGATTTGCATCTCATTCTGGCTTTGAACAATCAGCATTCAGAGATATATAGTTTTCTATGGCCATTATTTATAAAGACGGACAAGATATTCCTTCTTCTGTAAGAGGGACGGCCACAGCTTTAGGTAATTTTGACGGGGTTCATCGGGGGCATCTTTATTTGTTTCGCCAATTGCGCGAATCTTTTCCTAATGTACCACTCTCCGTCGTAACCTTTGAGCCTCATCCGCGCCAATTTTTCTTTCCAGGAAATCCACCTTTTCGTTTGACGGACGAAGATGAAAAAAAGGCTGCTTTAACCGAAGCTGGTATTCAATATATTTTCCAAATCCAGTTCGATAAACAATTGGCAGCCCAGCGCCCTAAAGAATTTGTTCATGAAATCCTTCATAAACGATTGGGGATTTGCCATGTTACCTGTGGCGAAGATTTCGCTTTTGGTTATCATCGGACGGGTAATGCAGATTTTTTGAAAACCGAAGGGAAAACACTAGGTATTTCAGTCAGTACTGAAAAACCATTGCAGGATGAACAAGGGGTTATTTCTTCTAGTCGTATCCGTCATTTATTACGCGATGGAAAACCAGAACAAGCTGCGGAATTATTGGGACGGGTATGGAGTATTCAAGGTTTTGTCCAACATGGCGATCAACGGGGTAGAACCATTGGCTTTCCGACAGCCAATATCGATTTGGCGGATCATCTGGAACCTATGCGTGGTGTTTATGCTGTTAGAATAACGTTACCATCAGGAAAAATATATCAAGGGGTAGGGAATATTGGTTACCGACCAACAGTAAATAATATTCCAACCAGCCGTCTTGAAGTATTTATTTTTGATTTTGATCAGAATATTTATGGGCAGGAAATCAAGGTCGAGTTGCACCATTTTCTCCGTCCAGAACAACGTTTTTCAGATTTGGAAGCATTGACAAACCAGATTAGACAAGACGTAAAAATGGCAAAACAATATTTTTCAATAGAAAATCAAATAAATATTGTAGGATAATTGCGTTTATTTTGAAAAATGCTTTGAAAAAAAGCTTACCTTTGAATAAAGTTTTTATTTCGTTTGTTTTATTAGAAATTTTCCTTAGATAGTATTAAATCATGGCTGAATCCAATTCCAACGATCTTTATCGTGATACCGTATTTCTTCCCAAAACTGCTTTTCCTATGCGTGGCGGTTTACCCAAAAAAGAACCAGAAATTTTAGAACATTGGAAAAAGATTGGTTTAGATAAGGCCATTGAGAAACAGGGAAAAGAAAGATTGGCAGAAGGCCGATCTGTTTTTACATTGCATGATGGTCCGCCTTATGCCAACGGTAATTTACACATTGGTCATGCGTTAAACAAAGTTATGAAAGATGTTATTAACCGGTCACAACGTATGGCGGGGCAGGTTGTTCACTATGTTCCTGGATGGGATTGTCATGGCTTGCCGATTGAATGGCGTGTTGAAGAAAATTATCGTAAACAAGGAAAAAACAAAGATTCCATACCAGTTCTACAATTCCGTGCAGAATGCAGAAATTACGCCAAACATTGGTTAACGATACAATCGGATGAATTCCAACGTCTTGGTGTTCAAGGAGATTGGGAACATCGTTATGCAACGATGGATTTTTCTTCAGAAGCAGCAATCGTCGAAGAAATTGGTAAATTTCTATTAAATGGTAGTCTTTATCGAGGATTGCGTCCAGTTATGTGGAGCCCCGTTGAAAAGACTGCTTTGGCCGAAGCAGAAATTGAATATCATGATCATACTTCTGATACGATTTTTGTTGCCTTTCCTATCATCAAAGACACAACACCAACGCAGTCTCTAAAAGATGTTTCTGCGGTTATTTGGACAACAACACCTTGGACGATACCTGCTAATCGTGCGATCGCATATGGGGAAAATATTGTTTATCAAGTATTATTTGTTGAACAAGTTATTGATGAATCAAAAGTTTACCCAGGTGCACGTTTTTTGATCGCTGAGGATTTGGTTTCTACATTCTGTGATCAAGTGGGAATTACGCAATATAAAATTTTATCTTCTATGCCGGGTCGCGCGTTAGCTGGGGTAATTGCTGGACATCCATTGCGTGGTCAAGGTTATGATATTGAAGTTCCGCTTTTAGCTGGTGAATTCGTAACGACTGAAGCAGGAACCGGTTTGGTACATTGTGCACCTGCGCATGGTGAAGACGATTTTTATTTATGTCAGCAACATAATATCGGTGTAACCGAAATGGTTAAAGATGACGGTTGTTATGCTGATAATGTTCCATTATTTGCTGGAATTCACGTTTTTAAAGCCACCGCTCCCGTATGCGAAGCTTTAAACAAAGCACGTGAAATGGCGCAGGAAAATGGAATTGCCTTTACAGGTTTACTGGCACAATCAAAATTGGTTCACTCTTATCCGCATTCATGGCGATCTCGGGCTCCGGTAATTTATCGTGCAACACCACAATGGTTTATCCGTATGGATGGTGAAACCGATATTCGTAAAAAAGCATTGGCCGCTTTACAGGATGTTAATTTTGTGCCTGCACAGATGCGAAATCGATTGACCAGTATGGTAACAACACGGCCGGATTGGTGTATTAGTCGCCAACGTGCATGGGGTGTCCCTATTGCTGTTTTTGTTCATAAAACCACGCGTGAAGTATTAAGAGATGCCGTCGTCATGAACCGGATTGTTGAATCCTTTAAAAGAGATGGGGCAGATGCATGGTATAATTCACCTGCTTCACGCTTTTTGGGTGATCAATATAATGCTGATGATTATGAACAGATCTTTGATATTGTTGATGTTTGGTTCGAAAGCGGTTCGACCCATGCCTTTGTTTTAAAGAAACCTGAATTAAAATTTCCAGCTGATGTTTACCTTGAAGGGTCAGATCAACATCGAGGATGGTTTCAATCTTCTTTACTGGAAAGTATTGGTTCGCGTGGGGTTGCGCCTTTTAAAACACTTGTCACCAATGGTTTTGTAATGGACGAACAAGGACGAAAAATGTCCAAATCATTGGGGAATGTCGTAGCACCTCAGGATGTAAATAATACTTATGGTGCTGATATTCTACGGCTTTGGGTTTTGAATTCCGATACGAATGAAGATTTGCGGATTGGCCCAGAAATTCTTAAGCAACAAAGCGAACTTTATCGTCGTTTGCGCAATACATTACGTTGGTTACTTGGCGGATTAGAAGGTTTTAGCGAAGTAGAAAAGCTAGAATACCATGAACTTCCTGAGTTGGAACAATGGCTATTGCATCGACTATATGAGTTGGATCAAATGATGCAGAAAGCAATACAAACCCATGAATGGGTTGGGGTTTATCCTGCTTTGCATTATTTCTGCACGAATGATCTTTCTGCTTTCTATTTTGATATCCGTAAGGATACTTTGTATTGTGATGCTGTAAATAATCAGCGTCGTCGTGCAGTCCGCACAATTTTAGATATTTTGCACCGTTGTTTATGTAATTGGTTAGCACCAGTGCTTTGCTTTACTGCTGAAGAAGCATGGATGGCAAGATTTGGAGAAGAAAGCAGCGTTCACTTACAAGAATTTCCCCATATTCCAAAAGAATGGTTTAATCCTACTTTAGGTGAGCAATGGGTGAAATTACGTGCTATTCGTAGAGTGATTACCACAGAAATTGAAACGGCCCGCCGCGAAGGAATGATTAAATCTTCTTTGCAAGCAGCCGTAGAATTGCCGTTTTCTGAAAAAGAAGCCGCCAATTTTGGTTCCTATGATTGGACGGAACTGGTTATTGTTTCACAGGTTGATATCAATATTGAACCTGGTAAAGCTTCGCTTTATTGTGAAGAAGAAGATCAATTGGGTGAACCCCATGGTTTACCAAAAGTTTCCTTGGCTTCTGGTAAAAAATGCGTCCGTTGTTGGAAGATTCTTGATGAGGTTGGAAGTAATTCTGAACATCCAGAATTGTGCCTGCGTTGTATTGACGTCGTCACAGCTTAATTTCTAGGAAATGGATAGGGTTTTGAAGCAAATATTCAGTAAAAATAAGCATACCCAAAAAGGAGTTTTATTCTTGGGTATGGTCATGCTGTTTATTGTTCTAGTCCTGGATCAGGCCAGTAAATATTGGATATTATATGGTCTGAAACTTCCAGAATTAGGTAGTATAGCGGTAATGCCAGGTTTTAATTTAACCATGGTTTGGAATAATGCCATTACTTTTGGGATGCTGAATAATTTAGGTAGTTTCGCACCGGTTATATTTTCTATTGCAGCGTTATGTATTGCCTGTACATTATTTATATGGATGTTAAAGGCTACGAAAATATGGGTTGCTATGAGTCTTGGTGCCATTATAGGTGGCGCTATTGGAAACATTATTGACCGTTTGCGCTTCGGAGCTGTTGTAGATTTTATACATCTGTATGTTGGTAATTGGTCATGGTATGTATTTAATATCGCAGATAGTGCTATAGTTTGTGGGGTAGGAGTATTGTTAATTGATGCTTTCTTTATTCGGAAAGTATAAGTTTAATATTTCTGTTATGGTTTATAATAACAATTGTAATTTGATACCTGTTTAACGATATAAGGAATGAGGCAGATTATGGCGTATAAATTAAACCCATGTTTATGGTTGCCAGTGAGTTGCATGATGGGTGCTGTATTTCTTTCCGCCTGCTCAGGACAAGATGTATCGCGAGCTTTTGGCCTTAAACGTGCTACGCCTGATGAATATACGGTTACGACTCGGGATCCTTTATCAATGCCTCCTTCTGAAGATTTGCAATCTCCTGGAAGTAAGGATCATCAAAAAGAAGAATCATCCAGTCAACAAGCTTTGGAAATCTTATCGCCTGATGTCGCTATGCAGGATTCGAATACAACGGCAACGCCTGGACAAAATGCTTTAGCAAGTGAAGCACAAAATTCAGCGGATGTTCAGCGTTCTGGTGAACTTGAATATGATAAGGCCTTTGTCGATAATATTATGTTTTGGAATTCAGGTCGGCGGGATGATTTAGCGGTTAATGCTGATGCTGAAAATAAACGGTTACAACATAATCTTGGTTTGGGGATTAGTCCTGATCAAGGGGCAACGCCAACGACTTCTGAAAAACCAAAATAATATTTTAAGAATGGAAATTGCGTGACACAGGAAAACCTTAAAACAACAAGTAATCCTGTGATCCGTCAGCTTTCTGAACATACGATTAATCGGATTGCTGCGGGCGAGGTTATTGAGCGTCCTGCTGCAGTCGTTAAGGAATTATTGGAAAACGCTTTGGATGCGGGGGCTGATCGCATCCGAGTGTGTTTAAATAATGGTGGCATTGATCGTATAGAAGTCACCGATAATGGTTGTGGCATGACCCCTGATAATTTACGTCTTGCCATTGAACGCCATTGCACATCAAAATTACCCAAAGATGACCTTGTGCATATTGCAACGCTAGGATTCCGTGGGGAAGCACTACCATCTATTGGTGCAGCTGCACGCTTGGAAATTACTTCACGGGTTATGGATGGGGATCAAGCATGGCAAATAAATGTTGAAGGCGGAAAGCATTCGGATGTCCATCCTGCTGCTGGCTTAACGGGGACGCGTGTTCTTGTTGAGGACTTATTTTTTGCAACACCTGCACGACGTAAATTTCTAAAATCAGCTAAAGTTGAGGTAAAACGCTGTGAAACTGTGGTCCAACGTTTAGCTATTGCAAGGGCAGGTGTAGCATTTTATTTGCAAATTGATGATAAGGTTATTTTCGATTTACCTTCCCAATCACAAATGGATCGAATCCAGGCTATTTTTCCCGATATTCATTCTGAAGAACTGATTTCAGTTAATTATAATCGCGAAGAATTGGGGTTAACAGGGTTTATCAGCGCACCCTCTGTTAATCGTGCAACAGCAGCGCATCAAATTATGATCGTTAACCAACGGCCCGTTGTCGATCCAGTAATTCAAACGGCCATAAGAGTTGCTTATCGTTCAGTATTGGAAAAAGGGCGTTATCCTGTTGTTGTACTTTTTTTGACCGTTCCACTCGATAAGGTGGATATTAACGTTCATCCTGCGAAAACAGAATTACGTTATGCGGATGAAAATGCGGTTAGGGCATTGATCATTGGCAGTTTGCAGAAATCTTTGGCTGTGGGCGCGGGTGTTGCAGGAGTCCATCCAGAATCCTTGGATGTTACTCCACGACAATATATTCCAAAAACCGCGTCGATTATACGACCTCCAGCAAAAAATAATCATGTTAATTTAGCATTTATGATGGAAAATTATTATGGGGAAAATCGTGAGGGAACAGTTCCGCAGCCATTGGTTTTGCAAGAAACGAGCCAGCCTGTTGAAGCACCCGTAATTTCACAAACACCATCTCAAATCTCTGATTTTCCTTTGGGTAAGGCCATTGCTCAAATTTTTAAGACTTATATTTTAGCAATCACGGCTAATCAGGAATTGGTTATGGTTGATCAGCATGCTGCTCATGAACGCTTAACGCATGAGCTGTTGCGTGAACAATATCTGGGCAATGGTATTCAGGTACAAGCTTTATTATTGCCGGAAATTATAGAGCTTCTTCCACGTGAGGCAAAATGCTTGCTTGATTTCAAAGATAGCTTGGCAAATTTTGGTATTGAAATCGAATCTTTTGGAGGAAATGCGATTTTAGTAAGAGCTATTCCTCAGTTATTAGGAACGGCTTCGATACAGCCTTTATTAAAAGATCTAGCGGAAGAGTTAGAGTCGGATGAACAAACAAATCCTACAGAAAGTGAAACATTAAATGGCCGTTTAGACGCCATTATTGCGCGTATGGCTTGTCATCATAGTGTGCGGGCAGGGCGCTCACTAAACAGTGATGAAATGAATGCACTTTTACGACAAATGGAAAAAACTCCGCGAGCTGGAACTTGCTCTCATGGACGGCCGACTTGGCTAAAATGGTCCAAAGAAGATATCGAAAAATTATTCCATCGATCTTAGAAATACTATGCAAGAACAGGAATATATGATTTTGGAATAGAAAACTTTCTTGTGCAATTGCCTATGTAGAGAGTATATATTCTCTCCATTATTGTCTTTCATTGATTAAATCATGAGAACGCCGTGCATCCTGTATTACTTACCCTAGTTACTTATTTGCCTCTTATTGGGGCGTTAATCATTTTTTTTATGCGAGGTTCTCACGAAGAGATCGCGCGTACTTCACGTTGGATTGCTTTATGGACCAGTGTCGTCGTATTTGGTCTATCCGTTGTGATGTGGAGCGAATTTGATCCAACCAATACTGGTTATCAGTTTGTACAACAAAGTAATTGGTTTTCGGCCTTTGGGGTTTCTTACCATATGGGGGTCGATGGAATTAGCCTGTTTTTTGTTATTCTGTCTACCTTGCTAACCTTGGTATCTGTTTTAGCCGCTTGGCAAATGGTGGTTCATCGTATTCGTGATTACATGGTGGCAATATTATTGCTGGAAACCACTTTGGTCGGGTTGTTCTCTTCTCTTGATATGGTGGTTTTTTATTGCTTTTACGAAGCAACCCTATTGCCGAGCAGTATGCTAATTGGGATTTGGGGAGGAGCGAAACGGATATTTGCTTCTTTGCAATTCTTTTTGTTTACGTTTGCTGGTTCATTATTCATGATGTTGGGAATTTTGTGGATATGGAATCAAACGGGAACTACTGATATTCCTGCTATTATGCATATGTCTTTTTCACCAGCTGTGCAGGCATGGCTGTTACTGGGATTTGTTTTGGCTTTTGGTGTTAAACTTCCTCTGTTTCCTTTGCATGCATGGTTACCCGATGCTTATACCGAAGCACCAGCTTGTGCGACGATTTTAGTTTCTGGTGTTATGTCAAAGGCAGGGGCTTATGGGTTATTGCGTTTTTGCGTTTTGATGTTGCCTGAAGCATCGCATCATTATGCACCTATTTTAATGGGTCTTGGTGTTGTTGCCGTTGTTTATGGTGCAGTAATTGCCTTATCTCAAACCGATATTAAACGTTTGATTGCTTATTCTTCTTTCTCACATATGGGTTTGATTGCTGTCGGATTATTCTCGTTAACACCTGAAGGAATTGACGGCGCTGTATTACAAGTTGTCTCACATGGTGTGATTATTGCAGCCTTGTTCTTATGTGTTGCTGCTGTAACTTATCGTGCGGAAACCCGTTCCATTGAAGCATTTGGTGGAGTAGCTCGACAAATGCCATGTCTCGCCGTGTTAGGTATGATCTTTCTTATGGCCAATATTGGCTTGCCTGGAACAGGATCATTTGTAGGTGAATTATTGGTAATGATCGGTGCTTTAAAAGTATCTTTCTGGATTGCGCTTTTGGGCGGAAGCAGCATGGTTTTAGGGGCAGTTTACATGTTGGTATTGTATCGCCGTGTTCTTTTTGGTCAGACCCTGAAACAAGCTGTTAGTGCGATGAAAGATCTTTCACCACGTGAATTGGCCATTTTAGTTCCATTGGCTTTGATTGTTCTGTGGATGGGAATCTATCCCAATAGTTTTCTTTCCGTTTTTGATCCAACAGTGAATGCTTATACGAATTCACTTAAAATTGCTAAAACGACGCAGGATGTTGCGGCTACGACTTTGTTGGAAAACCATAATCTAATTATTCGCTAAGTTGTGACTCGCTTTCAAGCATAGAGTGCTAGAAAATCACCCGTTATCAGCCCTGCTGATAGCGGGTTTTATTAATTCGTACAACTTCATTTTAGTACAAAAGGTATCCTCATGGTTCAGAATATTCCCATCGGCATTTCAAAAACCGGCTTTCGTAAGGAAAGTGATTCTATGGGCGTTATAGATGTCCCAGCTGATCGTTATTGGGGCGCACAAACACAACGCTCATTACATCATTTTTCCATTGGTGGTGATCGTATGCCTTTGGAAGTGTATCATGCCTATGGTTTTGTTAAACAAGCAGCTGCTCAGGTGAATTGCGAAGCAGGACGTTTAGATAAAACAAAGGCGGAAGCAATTGTTCAGGCCTCTCAGGAAGCAGCCAAAGGTGCGTTGGATGAGCATTTCCCACTTTGTGTTTGGCAGACAGGTTCTGGCACACAAAGTAATATGAATGCAAATGAGGTAATTGCAAATCGTGCCATTCAATTACTCGGTGGTGAAATTGGTAGTAAAAAACCTGTTCATCCAAACGATGATGTGAATATGGGACAATCTTCGAATGATAGCTTTCCCACGGCGATGCATGTAGCGATGGTGATTGAGCTAGAAAAGCATTTTTTCCCAGAATTGGAAAAATTGGTCCTAGCAATTGAAGCAAAATCCAAAGAATGGGCAGATGTTGTAAAAATTGGTCGTACGCATTTGCAAGATGCTGTACCTTTGACTGTAGGCCAGGAATGGTCTGGTTGGGCTGCACAGTTACGTGCGGGTTTAGCACGTGTCAAAGAGGCTGAAAAAGGACTATATGAATTGGCTGCTGGTGGAACTGCAGTCGGTACGGGATTAAATGCGCCCAAAGGGTTTTCTAAGGCAATTGCAGAAAAGATTGCTAAGTTAACCGGTTATCCTTTTATTACAGCACCTAATAAATTTGCTGCATTAGGCGGATTAGATGCCATGGTGGCGACAATGGCATCTTTACGTGGGATTGCGACGATTTTGATGAAGGTCGCAAATGATACGCGTTGGTTGGCTTCGGGTCCACGTTGTGGTTTTGGTGAATTACATTTACCTGAAAATGAACCTGGGTCATCAATTATGCCAGGGAAAGTCAATCCAACGCAATGTGAAGCTATGGTAATGGTTTGCACTCATGTAATTGGTTTGGATACCGCCGTCGCTATGGCCGGTGCACAAGGTAATTTCCAATTAAATGTTATGCGTCCTGTAGTAATTATGAATTGTCTTCATGCTAGCCGTATTTTAAGAGATTCTGCTAAAGCATTCCGTGAATTTTCAGTAGAAGGGACAAAGCTTAACAAAGAACGTATTCGATATTTCGTTGAAAATTCCTTGATGCTTGTAACCGCTTTAGCCCCAGTAGTGGGATATGATGGTGCTTCTAAAATAGCGCATCTTGCTAATGAAAAGAATCTTAGCCTTCGAGAAGCTGCTATACAATCTGGACTTTTAGATGAGAAAAAGTTCGATGAACATATTAAACCGCGTTTGATGGCGGGTAATGGTGTTATTGGCGCTTAAGCCAATTTTGATTTGGAAAGGAAATATCTCCTTTCCAAATATTATTTAGATATCTAACATATAAAGTGCTTCAACAGAGGAAGCATTTTCCTGGATAAACTGAAAACGATATTCAGATTTTCGTCCCATTAAATTGGAAACACATTCTGCTGTTTGTTCGGTTTCTTCTTGGTCAATTAAAACTTTTAACAGAACACGATGTTTGGGATCCATTGTCGTTTGTTTAAGATCTTGTGGAGGCATTTCTCCAAGTCCTTTAAAACGAGAAACTTCAACTTTTCCTTTGTTCTGATTTAATTTTCCCATTTTCTTATCTTTATCCTGATCATCCATCGCATAAATGGACTTACCACCTTGGGTTAAGCGATAAAGTGGTGGTTGAGCAAGATATAAATGCCCATTTAAGATAAGTTCAGGTAATTCTTGATAAAAAAAGGTCATGAGCAAAGAAGCAATATGGGCACCATCAACATCTGCATCTGTCATGATGATAATGCGACCATAACGGAGCTTTTGTAAATTGAAATTGCTTCCAGAACCGCACCCCAAAGCTTCAATAAGATCACGCAATTCTTGATTTGCATTAAGCTTCTGATTGGAAGCGCTTGCAACATTCAGGATTTTCCCACGCAAAGGTAAAATAGCCTGAGTTTCACGATTACGGGCCTGTTTTGCTGAACCACCAGCTGAATCACCTTCAACTAAAAATATTTCAGTTTGATTAGGATTTTCACGGGTACAATCAGTAAGCTTTCCAGGTAATCGAAGTCTTTTGGTTGCAGTCTTACGTGCAACTTCACGGTTTTCCTTGTGGCGCAACCGCTCTTCAGCGCGTTCAAGAATATGATTAAATAATAGATCGGCTTGTGTTGGATCAGCAGCGAGCCAATGGTCAAATCGGTCACGCAAAGCAGTTTCGACCAGTTTGGTTGTTTCAGCTGAGCTAAGCTTTTCTTTAGTTTGTCCTTGAAATTGTGGATTACGAATAAAGACAGATAATTTAGCAGATAAGGCACCAAGAACATCTTCGGAGACAATAATCGAGCTTCGTTTATTGGAACGATGTTCTCCCCAATTACGGATACCTTTTAATAATGCGTTTCGAAAACCTTGTTCGTGTGTGCCTCCTAAAGGCGTTGGGATCGTATTGCAAAAAGAAGAAAGCGTTGTATTTCCTTTTTCTTGCCAGGCAATACTCCATTCTATTTTCCCATTGCTATTTCCGTCTGTATCAGTAGGCAGCTCCGCATTCCCAGACCAAAGTGGGCAAAGAAGATCATTTTCATTGATTTCCTCACGTAAGCTATCTTCTAAGCCATTTGGAAAATGTAATGTTGCTTGTGAAGGAATTTCTTCGCCTTTTTTGAGCAAAGCTTCGTCACATGACCAACGTATGGTCACCCCACGGAATAGAAACGCTTTTGCGCGACACAAGCGATAAAGCTGTTTTGGAGAAAAATGAAGATTACCAAAAATCTGCGTATCGGGGATGAAGCTGATCTGGGTTCCTCGACGGTTTTGTGTAGGACCGATTTCTTGAAGCGAGGTTATCGGTTTCCCTCGTTCGTAGGTTTGTCTCCAGATTTTTCGATCACGAGCAATTTCTACTTCCATCCAAGAGGATAAAGCATTAACGACTGATGATCCGACACCATGTAAGCCACCCGCAGTGGCATAGACTTTATTCGAGAATTTTCCGCCAGCATGCAAGGTTGTTAAAATAACTTCTAAGGCGGATTTGTTTTTAAATTTAGGATGCGGGTCTACGGGGATACCACGACCATTATCGCGTATCGTAAGTTTATCCCCTGTTTCAAGTTTAACATCAATAAATGTTGCAAACCCTCCCACTGCTTCATCCATTGAATTGTCAAGAATCTCAGCAGCAAGATGATGGTAAGCAACCTCATCAGTTCCTCCAATATACATACCAGGACGTCGACGAACTGGTTCTAATCCTTCCAGAACTTCAATATCCTCTGCATTGTATTGTTGAGGATTTGGAGTAAGTGCTTCTTCTTTATTTGAAGAAGCCTTACGGTTATTTGGATTGATTGATGCTTTAGAGGCGCGTTTTGAAGAAAATAAGTCACTCATAACGCGTGTTTTTCCATAAAAATCAAAATTTTACAAAAGATTTCTTTAACTTTTGAAAATTGATTTCAATTTAACTTAAGAAAAGTTAGCTTCTGCGGTGTTTAGCACGTGCACGTGTGCGCGTATGCTTTGTTGCTTTGCTGGTAGGTGCTGAACAAATTTCAAAAGAAGTTGGTTGTACAATATCTTTGGCATCTGCGTATTCAGATAAATCAGATGAAGTATTTAAGTATTTGATTTCATCAAACATATTTAAACGTTGCAAGCAAAAGATTGTCCCTGCTTTTAAACCTTGTGAAGATTGTACGTTAGCAAGCTGGGTAATATAATCATCATGTGCTTTTTGTGCCTGACGACCATAAGTGGTGCGAAAATAACTGTTTAATTTCGTTTCTTGGGTTGCCAGAACCGGACGGAATTTTGTGATAAAATCGTTATATTGAGTTTGAGCATTACAAGACAACGCAGTGACCATTAATTCACTTTTTAGACCTTGCACATTAAAAGCTTCATGAGCGGGAGAATTATGGCATGCAGCGTTGTTAGCATAAACAGCCTGACTGAAACCAAAGCTGGCAACGATAAGGCCAATAAGAGAAATACGGATGAACGGTTGAGGCATTCAACTCTCCAACGAGTTAATGGAAACAATTATTTCTAAGTCAATAATGGTGAAAGCGCGATCGGGTTCAATGCAAATTTTTCTGAAACTTTCATACGAACAAAAGCGTTCCCACATTTACACAATGTAACAAAATCCATACATAATGTAAAACATTATATATTATAAATAAGTCCATAATATAAAGAGGAATTCCATTGTTAATATATATATTTTCTAGGTATGAATTAATCCATTATAGGATGGGTTCATAAATGCAGATAATTGTTCTATAAGGCTATTGAAAGATAAAAAAATCTGTTAAACATAAAATCGTTTCCGCATTTAAAGATGTTAAAAAGGTAGAACCTTGTTATTGTGACAGATAATAACTTTAAAATGCGATTCGATTATAAAGAATTCAGGTTTGATGACTAATAGTTACCACCATAGTAATTTTATATAAAATGAGGTATGACGAGTGCGTCTTCAATTAAGTTTTATGTTAACCGCTTTCTTGCTTGGGTTGACAGCATGTCAAAAGCAACAGGCTGTTACAAAGGTTGATCCTGAGGCAGCAAATCCTTATAAATATGCAAAAAAATCAGCAGTTTGTCAGGTAAGTCCTGTTACCAAACAAGCAGATGGTAGTTTGAAAGCTACAATGTCTGTGCGTAGTGATGATGGATATTGTCAGTTTATGTTGCAACAAGACAATTCAAAAATGCCTTACCCTTCTTTCGGTGTAACGAACACTCCTGAAAATGGTAAGGTTTTTTTATATAATTTTAATAATCATACCTATATTCGTTATACACCGACTATGGCTTATGCAGGTTCTGACAAATTTTTGGTAAAGCTTATTCAAAGCAATGGACAAGTAAAAACCAATCTGTCGGTGGATGTAATGGTAGATGCAACAGGGGTCTCGATACCAAAACCAATTGCACAACCAGTAACATCACGTAGTAAATCTTCTGTTAAAAGAACCACGCACCGAAAATCAGCACGTACCGTCAAGAAAAAAACGACTCATTAAAAGTAAGAATCGATTTCTGATTGAATAAATATCAGTTTAATCTGTGTATTTATTCAATCAGATGGAAAATGAAAGCGCTAAAGGTCGTGGGCGTTTCATGCCGCTTTTTTCTGCCTTTTCTACCAAATCCTGTAATGTTGTTTTGGATATTCTTTCAAGTGTTTTCTGATCCAGATCATCCCAATAAGGTTTGATGACCTGTTGATATAATGGAAAAGCTAAATCATCATATTTTTCCTTTTCTTTTACCGATATACTACATACGATATCTTTAAGTGTAATTTGTTTTTTAGGACGACATAGGTGGTATCCACCACGCGGACCTCGAGTACTTTCTAATATATTTGCACGCGATAATAATTGTAAAATAGGTTCAATACTTCGTTTTGGTAATTCGGTTTGTTTTGATATATCGGCTGCACTGACCGTATTATTGCGATTAGCATGAAAAGCAACGTCAACCACAATTAGTATCGCGATGATAGCTCTATCTCGACGAAGCAGCATGTAGTTTTTCCTTCTGTAAAGAATTACACTAAATTTTAACGTTAATTAGATAAAAAGTTATCCAAAAAAACTTTTTATCCGTGGAAATGATTTTCCACACTATAATCGGGTTATATATGATAAAATAAAAATATAATACTAAAAAAAGGAAGTAATTATAATGGGGAGTGATAACATCTTGGAAAAAATATCATCAATTAAAGATCCGACCTTCGGATCTGCGAAACCACGGGGTAGAATTTATGACTCAATTCTACAAACTATTGGTGGGACACCCTTAGTAAGACCCGGTAATCTTTTAAAAAAAGATCAGGTTGAAGCAGATATCTTGTTAAAGCTTGAATTTTTTAATCCTTTGGCCTCAGTCAAAGATCGTATTGCTTTAGCGATGGTGTTACAAGCCGAAGAAGAGGGATTAATTACTCCAGGGAAAAGTACGCTTGTTGAACCCACGTCAGGTAATACAGGTATTGGACTCGCTTTCGTTGCAGCAGCAAGAGGGTATCGGTTAATCGTCACAATGCCTGAAAAAGCATCAATTGAACGTCGTAAAATGATGCGGTTTCTTGATGCACAGGTTGAATTAACCCCTGGTCATCTCGGTATGGCAGGAGCAATAACTCGCGCGAAAGAGATCGTAGAAAACACACCAAATGCTTGGATGCCGAAACAGTTTGAAAATCCTATTAACCCAGTAATTCATGAAGCAACAACAGCCCAAGAAATTTGGCAGGATACGCAAGGCAAAGTTGATATTGTTGTTGCTGGTATTGGTACCGGTGGCACGATAACTGGTATCGCTAGAGGATTAAAAAAACATAAGCAAGATATTCAGATTTATGGTGTTGAACCCGCAGAAAGTGCTGTTCTAAATGGGGAAGAGCCAGGACCACATGGTATTCAAGGCATTGGTGCAGGTTTCCGTCCCAGCATTCTGGATATGTCATTATTGACCAAAGTGCTTACGGTATCTGAAAATGATGCTTTGGCGACATCACGTCGTATCGCACGATTAGATGGTATTCCTGTTGGTATATCATCGGGTGCAGCTTTATATGCAAGTTTGCTTTTGGCAGCAAACGCAGAAAACAAGGGAAAGACAATTGTAGCGATCATGCCATCATTTGCAGAACGCTATTTATCAACTCCCTTATTTAATGGTTTAACTTAAAATTAATGTAGAATAATTTCTACACGGCGATTTTGGGACTCACGCGTGTTGAGTCCCGTCGCAACCAAGGGACGTGTAGCACCATAACCATGTATATCAATATTACTAGCTGGAACGCCATTTCTAATAAGTTCATCCTTAATCGTTTTTGCACGCTTTAAGGATAATGCTAGATTATAGCGCTCGCCACGGATATCATTATGTGCTGCCGAATTATCAGTATAACCATCGGCTTCGATACGCGTATTTTGAACATTGTTATAAGCTTTAGCGGCTTCCTGTACAATATTCCGTGCTCTTTGAGTTAAATCATATCGATCCCAATCAAAGAAAACCAAATAAGTGCGATTATTGGCCATAATCGGAGCAACGGTTTGTGGCGTATTGGGAAGCGAAGGTGGTGGAGCGGGATTAAATTCGTATCGTAAACCCAACATAACAGAGTGATTAAAATAGGTTGTGGTATCACGATTGCCTCGGGCGTAACTATATGCGTGGGTTGTATTATACCCGCCTTCAGTACCCCATACATCTGCGGTATGACTTTGTGGTCCAAGCATTGTCCAAAAGCGATATTCGGTAATGAAAGATAACCCTACGACCCAAGGTGTTGGGAATGAAAGACCACCAATACCTTGATAAGAAAAATTACCATAGGTACCACCCAAATGTTCGGTCAAACGATTATCTGCGGTATGAAGTTTGACCCCATTCATCGTAGACCAACCATAACCAATACCAGCTCCGAAATATGGAAAGATATAGGGGTTACCAATATCCATATCAAACAAAGCATTGGCCATAAAACCATAAGTTTGCTGACTTCCATCACCACGGGCACGATAAGCGCTGAGGTTTTGGTATTTTAATGCATTATTGCGGTAATTGCCTTCAATTTCAACGCGAAAACCATTTCCAAGCCCGTAACCAAAGCTGCCTATTGCTGTTGCACCTGTTTTATATTTATCCCGACCACCTGGCATATTTGGGTTTAGCCGGACAACTTGGTCTTGATTGAAACTGGCACCACCAGCACCGGTAATGTAAAAACCCTGAACAGGCTGTGCTTCTACTGCAGAAGGTAAAAACGTCATGCTAACAACGGCCGTAGGAAAGGCAAACAACGATGCAGCAAATAGACGAAATTTATTCTTCATCTTTAAATTCTTTCACTCCTATTATCTGCTGCGAAACGTAACCTTAGTGAGAGGCAATACACTTTTTTATTTAAAGAAAAAAGCGGAATAACCAATTTTTATAATGAGCGGTCTGTTTTTGTCGCTGCAGCGTGACACTTTTGCAAAATCTAAATTAGAATTCCTTCGAAAGGAAGCGAAAAATCGCGTGTTTCGACCTCAATAATCCATAAATCGGGATCGCGTTCAATATGACGTTTAAGATAAATATCTGCCTCTTGAGCAGTGACAGGTTCATTTCCAGTTCCACGACGCCATACTAATTCTCCCTCTGAATTATTAACTTGTTGTAAAACCATCATTTTATTTTGAAGATCACAAAGTGTAATCATAACACGCCCTGCATCCCGATCACCTCTGCGAACCAGTACTGCTGAATGATTCGTAGTGCCAAGTTGTCTAAACATGGCTTGAATCCAGATTTCTGTTTTGAGACGAGGTGACATAAATAAGTTATTGATCCGTTATTCGTCAGGGATTAAAGACAAGGCCGCTTTATAAATATCTGGATTTTTCAAAATGTCATGAGCAATACGAATATCTATATCGGTTCCCAAAGCCGCTGGGCAAGCATTCCGGATATTTAAAATATCCTTAGAACTTAAAGGGTACCGAGCTTTACGTGCATTGGCAACACTGATTGCGTAAGATGATTGGTTGTTTTTAAGTTCTAGAAGTTGCTTTTGGAGATTACTTTGTCCCATACTCGTACAAATTTGCGGCATAACACCTAATCCTTGCAATGGCCAGTTTAAAGGTGCCATTACCCGACTCCACGTTACGAATAATTCCCCCCCATCTGGTAATTGAGCAATCGTTTGTACTAAGCCTTTACCTAAAGTAGAACTTCCAACAACAACAGCACGTTTGTGATCTGCTAAAGCAGCGGCTAAAATCTCTGCAGCACTTGCAGTCCGGCCATCAACCAAAATTATAATCGGTAACCCTTTGGTTAGATCACCACCTTGAACAGCCCATGTATGGTTTGCTTGAGGATCACGACCATAAGTTGTTGCCGCAATCCCTTGATCAAGTAACAAAGCTACACTGGTAATCGCCTGTTGTAATACACCGCCACGATTGCCACGAACATCTAAAATCAAACCTGATAATTTCAAATCATACATGGCTTGATCAATATATTGGCTAATTTCCTCTGCTGTATTTGAAGAGAAAAAAGCAATTTTTAAGATAAGAATATTACCACTGGTAAATGCTGTAACTGTTTCGGGTGGAACTGATATTCTTGTTAATGAAAGCGTCGTTGCTTTTCGTGTTTTCGGTGTGATGAGCGATAGTTTGACCGTGCTACCTTCATCACCTTTTAACCAATCTCGCACGGTCTCAATAGATTGACCTTGCGTAGTTTTCCCATCAACTTTTGATAAATGTTGTCCGATAACGATACCAGCCGCCCAGGCAGGTCCGTTTGTATTGATTGAATTAACAACGATAAATTTCCCTTGTTTGACAAGGCTTATACCGATATCCGCCTTACCCCCTTCACGAATAGTCCGATCATGATTTGCCGAGCTAGGACCGATATATCGTGAATAGGGATCCATATGATCAAATAGTTCATCAAAGAAATTTTGGATAATTCCTTGGTTTGTTGCATTTCGTAAAGCTGCCGAATGATTCCAAGCTGCAGCCCACATATCAACAATAACACTCGTCCATGATTTGATATCATTGTCAGATGGTTTGAGTGTGGAAAAAATCACGTTTTGTGTTTGTAAGAGCTGAATCGTATTCGCATTTTTATCTTGATCTTTATTTACCTTAACAGAAAAGGATGGATCAATTGCGTTTAAACCGTTTAATCCCCATAGACTAAATTTGCTAATGGTATGTTCGTCAATCGTGCGGGGTTCCAAGAATGTCAACGCTGTTGAAATCACACTCATTGACATATCTTTATCAAAATTGTTTTGGGGTGCTTGAGCAGGAGGATTAGGACTTTGCGCAAAACCTGGTGAAATGGAGTGAGCAAGAACAGCAAATTGGAGAATAAAAAGACTAAAAGTTACCACCTTTTTACAAGGCGGTAGGGGAAAATATCGCCATGATAGCTTGAAAGTCAAAAAATCAAGGAACAAAAGGCAATATGCATTTTGTCTTATTATGGACGAAATTGTCATTCTCCATTATGAAAAATAGATTCAATCAATAATCATTAAATCTTTATAATTATAATTAAAATGTAAATTCTATAATTAAACTAGGGAAATGGTTTCTTTCGTAAAACTGTTGCAAAAATATCTAACCCTGTTGCGTAGAAACATATAATTTGCTTGAGATTTTAAGTTTCAGATTTCTTTTTTTCTGTTTTCTTTTTGACAGGTGCTTTCTTTCTCGTTGACGTGGCTTTTTTGCTTTTTGTTTTACTTTTGGTTTCCTTACCTTTTTCTGCTAATTGCTTGATTGCATCTTCCAAAGAAATTTGAGAACCGTCATCCCCTTTGGATAAGGTTGCTATGGTTTTTCCATGTTGTAAATAATAACCAAAACGTCCTTTACGCAATAATACAGCTTCTTGATCCTTGGGATGTAATCCAAGTGTTTTTATAGAAGCCATTTTTTTTGCAAGTACATCTACGGCACGATTTAAGCCTACAGCAAGAACATCTTCGTCCTTGTCCAAAGAGGCAAAAATACTGCCCATTTGTACATAAGGTCCAAAGCGTCCAATATTTGCTTTGATTTCTTCTCCTGTTTCAGGATGGATACCTACTTTCCGCGGTAATGATAACAATCCTAAAGCTTGATCCAGCGTTATCGTATTACCATCCAGAGGTCTTGGAATAGCTGCACGTTTTGGTTTTGATTTTTTATCTTCTGGGTTGGGTTCTCCTTGTTGGATATAAAGACCATAAGGTCCCCGTTTAACCATAATAGGTTCGTTTGTTTCTGGATTTTGACCAAGCAGACGAATTCCTTCTTTTAAGGTTTCATCAACTTGTTCAATTCCACCCTCAACACTTAGTTTCCGTGTATATTGGCATTCAGGATAATTGGTGCATCCAATAAAAGCACCATATCTTCCTAATTTTAAATGAAGTCGACCTGTTCCACAGGCTTGGCATTGTCTGGGATCAGAGCCATCTTCGTTGGGAGAGAAAAAATGAGGGCCAAGATCTTGATCCAAGGCATCAATAACATCCGATATTTTCAGATCTTTGGTTTGAGCGACAGCTTTGGAGAAATTCTCCCAAAAAGCTTGTAAAACCTGTTTCCATTGCGCTTTACCATCGGAAATATTATCTAATTGCTCTTCCAGATTAGCTGTAAAACCAACATCGACATAGCGTTGAAAAAACGAAGTTAAGAACGCGGTGACTAATCTTCCACGGTCTTGTGGTGTAAAATGACGGTTTTCCAAGCTTACATATTCACGATCTCGCAACAACCCAAGAATAGAAGCATAAGTTGAAGGTCTTCCAATACCAAGTTCCTCCATTTTTTTGACTAATGAAGCTTCGGTATAACGTGGCGGTGGCTGCGTAAAATGTTGCTCTGATAATAGCTTTTGTGTAGCAACATTTTCTTTCTCTTGCATCGGAGGCAACATACGTTGTTCAGAAGCGTCACCTTTTTTGGGATCCGAATCATCGACGCTTTCGCTATAAAGTTTCAAAAAGCCGTCAAAGGTTACAATTGATCCCGTGGCACGGAATTGTATTTTCTGGGTATCTTCACAAAGGATGACCGCTACTTGATCCAACTCGGCTGATTGCATCTGACTTGCAACGGCGCGTTTCCAAATCAATTCATAAAGGCGTTTTTGATCTTGTGTTAAAAAAGAAGCAACTTGTTCGGGTGTGCGATGCACATCGGTGGGGCGAATAGCTTCGTGTGCTTCCTGAGCATTTTTGGCTTTGCTTGTGTATTTCCGTGCTGCAGAAGGCAGATATTTTTTTCCAAGATTTTGATCAATATAAGAACGAATAGATTGAATGGCTTCGTTAGCCATCTGAACACCATCCGTTCTCATGTAAGTAATCAAACCGACACTTTCGCCGCCGAGATCAATTCCTTCGTAAAGCTGTTGCGCGGTTCTCATAGTATTTTGCGCACTCATATAAAGCTTACGCGAAGCTTCCTGCTGAAGGGTAGAGGTTGTAAAGGGAGGGGCTGGATTTCTTTTGGTTTTTTTGCGTTCGATAGCATTTACAAAGTAATTACTTTTTTCAATCTGTGCGCAGGCTTGTTTTGCAAGCTCTTCGTTATTTAAATCAAATTGTTCAAGTTTCTTTCCCTCAAGATGCGTTAAGCGTGCTGTAAATGGTGCTTTAGCAGCCGTTAAAAAATTACCTGTTATTGTCCAATATTCACGAGAACGAAAGACTTCTATTTCTGCTTCGCGCTCACAAATTAAACGTAAAGCTACCGATTGTACACGACCTGCACTGCGTGCGCCTGGAAGCTTGCGCCACAAAACAGGAGATAAAGTAAAACCAACCAAATAATCTAATGCTCTTCTAGCAAGGTAAGCTTCAATTAAAGGCTGGTCTAATTTTCTAGGGTTTTTCATAGCTGTTTGAACAGCCTGTTTCGTAATTTCGTTAAAAGTAACCCGATGAACTTGTATATTTTTAAGAAGCTTTTTTTCTTCTAACATTGCCCGAACATGCCAAGAAATGGCTTCACCTTCGCGATCCGGGTCAGTGGCAAGATAAAGATTTTTGGCCTGTTTTAAAGCTTGGGCAATCGCTTTGATTTGTTTATTTCCTCGTTCATCCGCTTGCCAATCCATAGCAAAATTTTCGTCAGGGCGAACGCTGCCATCTTTAGGTGGAAGATCACGGACATGACCAAAAGACGCCAAAACGGTATATTGGTTTCCAAGATATTTATTAATTGTTTTCGCTTTGGCAGGTGATTCCACTACAATAACGTCAGCCATTCTGCCTCCAGACAGGGTTGCTTGTTTGGATGGATTGAAATTCAATTTTAGAAACGAAAGATAATATATTTTTCTATTTTGTGCGCAAGTCTTTCCTGCACGTTAATTGATACCTCTTACAATTATGGCAGAATTTACGATAAAAATAAAAGTGTAACTTTGTTTAAGCGTTAATATTAAAGATTTTTTTTACCTAATTTCAACGAATTATGTATCACTATGTAATATGATAAATATGGAATTCTCAAATCTTATTTTTAATGAGGTGCCAAAGAATATCCTGTTAGTTGAGAGAGAATTCTTCCACTAAGTTCGAGTTCAGTTAAACAGCTTAAAACTTTTGCTGTTGAAACATTGCAACTTCGAACGATTTCGTCAATCGGGGTTGGCGTAAATGATAAAATTCCAAGGATTATTTCTTCCAAGGTTGTTGCGTGTTTATCCTCATTCACTGCTTTTGGTGATTGTGATTCTACTTTAAAAAGAGGAAAATCATCAGCAGTTATGGGTTTATCTACCGATTTTATTGGTGGTTCTAATGGTAGTTCTGATAAAATATCCTCTGCAGATTCTGTAAATACTGCCCCCATTCGCAATAGGTTATTGCTTCCACGGTTACGTGGATCAAGAGGGGATCCAGGTACTGCAAAAACCGTTTTTCCATAATTTAATGCAAGCTGAGCGGTGATCAGACTGCCAGAATGCAAAGCCGCTTCGATAACAACACATCCCCAACATAAACCAGCGATAAGACGGTTTCTGCGTGGAAAATGAATAGCTTTTGGAGCTGATCCTAGGGGAGATTCGGTAATGATTACACCTTGTTTGGCGATTTGAGCTTGTAAAGCTGCATTTTCTTGTGGGTAGGGTTTATCAATTCCCCCAGCGATGGCAGCAATTGTGAAACTTGTAAATAAAGCACCACGATGTGCAGCCTGATCAATTCCACGGGCAAGTCCCGATATTACCCCAATCTGATGAGAAGCAACTTCTGCTGATAAACTTTCTGCTATACGCAAACCATGTGCCGAAGCATTTCGTGCACGACGATAGCGATCATTTTCTTATGTAATAAGGTCGCATCCCCTAAAATAGTTAAAATAGAAGGGGCATCAGGTAATCCAGCTAAAGCAGCAGGATAGCCCGGCTGTCCCCAAATAAGAAATTTTCCAGAAAGTGCAAAAGTACCTTCAATTTCCTTTATAATGGCTGCTTCGGAAGGAATGCGAAATTGTTTTTGTTTAAAAAAGGGTAATTGTTCCAATGTCGCTTGAGGCGTTTGATATCGTTCTAACAAACGCCTAAATGATACGGATCCGATTCCTTCGGTTCTTGCTAGTCGTAAATAAGGAACAAGCATTTGAACAGATTGAGATTCGGAAAAAGCGACAGACATTTATTCAAAAAGACTTTTTAATTATTTTTTTTCGCCAATTTTTGGTTCAGTACCAACCGATAAACGGTAAATATTCATCTGGTGACGCCAAATGATAATAATGCTGATAACCAAAGCGGGGAATAAAAGCGGTGTCTGAAGATTAAAGCCACTGAGAATAAAAACCAAAATAGGCCAAGCAACAAAAGAAGCAAGTGCACCTACAGAAGAGATTTTCGATAACTTAGCAGCAATTAACCAAATCAAGCAAATTAGAATTCCCGCAATAGGCGTTAAGGCAAGACTTACACCAAGACCAGTTGCAACACCTTTGCCGCCTTTAAATTTTAACCACACCGGAAAACAATGTCCAATGACGACAAAAATAGCAGCCAATGCTTCGGCCTGCATGGGGAAACTAACGCAATAAATATAAGCGCAAAAAACAGCAAAAGCCCCTTTGCCCATATCAAACAACAAAGTTAAGGCAGCCAGTTTTTTACTTCCGCTCCTTAGGACATTGGTTGCGCCTATATTTCCTGAACCTATTTTACGGACATCACCAATTCCGCCTAAAATGCTGATAACCAATCCAAAAGGAATGCTACCAATCATATAGGCCAAAAAGGCAATACCGCACATTAATGAAATAGCGAAAGAAGGGATGTGCCAAATCACGATGCAACCCTTTTATAAACTTGCCGACCTTTTTTCCATGTCCCTAAAACAACACCGGGCAAAACACGATTATCAAAAGGGGTATTTTGTGCACGACCAGGAAGGTTCCCAGCTTCAACACGCCATGTTTGATCAGGATGGAAAAGACATAAATCGGCTTCAGAACCAATATCGAGATTTCCGCTTTTCTGACCTAAAAGTTGTGCTGGACGGGATGTTAACAAAGCTAACGCATCAATCAAAGGCAAAGTCCCTTCTTTGACACGAATCAATGTAACACTTAACAAGGTCAGTAGACCGGTGCCTCCTGCTGCTGCTTCAGCAAAAGGAAGTCGTTTGTCATCAACATCTCGGGGCATGTGATCAGAAGCAATTGCATCAATGGTTCCATCTGCCAATGCTTCACAAACAGCCAAACGATCTTCTTCACAACGCAAAGGAGGTGACAATTTTGCATAGGTTCTAAAATCACCAATAGCCGTTTCATTTAAATCAAAATAAGTAGGCGCAGTGTCACAGCTAATAGGAAGACCACGTTGTTTCGCTTTACGTATGAGTTCCAGACCTTCTCCAGTGGATACATGTCCAAAATGAAGTCGGCAACCCGTTAACTCCGCTAATCGCAAATCACGAGCAATCATAATCGCTTCGGCTGCTGCAGGAATAGAGGGTAAGCCTAATATTGTAGCTAATTCACCGCGAGTAGCACTTCCACGACCAGCCAGTGATGGATCTTCGGGATGTTGAACAACCAGACCATTAAAACCATGCGTATAGGCAAGAACCTGCATCATTAAACGAGTGTCGGCCAAAGCTTTGATACCGTCAGTAAAAGCAATAGCACCGGCTTCGTGGAGAAGGCCGATTTCAGCCATTTCTTTACCGTCACATCCAACCGTCAAAGCACCATAAGGTAAAATAGCGATTGAACCTGTTTCTTCACCCTTTGAACGCATTAAACTGACTAATGCAGGGTTATCAATTGCAGGCCGACTATTTGGAAGAATAGCCATTGTTGTTATTCCGCCTGTTGCGGCTGCTTCGGCGGCGGTTGCTATGGTTTCTCGATATTCAAAACCGGGTTCTCCAACAGAAACACGCATATCGACCAAGCCAGGACATAAAACTGCGCCATGACAATCAATTATTTCAACATCATCGGGGGCTTTTTCGGTCTCTGATAGATAAATTGCAGCAATTTTCCCCTGTTTAACTAAGAGTCTTCCAAGTTGATCAAGCTTGGATTTAGGATCAATTAAACGAGCATTAGTAAATAATAAGGGCTTCATGGGTGATGCTCCTTTATATGGGAAAATTTTTCGAGAACGGCCATGCGTACGGCAACACCCATTTCTACTTGTTCTTGAATGACACTTTGAATTGGATCATCTGCAACTTGGCTATCAATTTCAACACCGCGATTTAATGGGCCAGGATGCATTACGATTGCTTCAGGTTTTGCTAAATTCAAGCGTCTGCGATCCAGACCAAAAAAGCGGAAATATTCCCGTGTGCTGGGAATAAGACCTGCTTGCATCCGTTCGCGTTGTAATCGTAACATCATAATGACATCAACATTTTTGATACCCTCATCCATTGAGTAATGGATGCTATCAACGCCGAGTTTTTTAATAGAAAGTGGCACCAATGTTGGTGGTCCAACAATACGAACGCGGCATCCCATAGAAGATAAAAGCATAATATTCGATCTTGCAACGCGGCTATGAAGAATATCACCGCAGATCGCAACGGTAAGTCCTTCGAAATAACCGAAATGACGCCGTATTGTTAAAGCATCTAATAAAGCTTGCGTTGGATGTTCATGGGTTCCATCACCAGCATTAATTACACTTGCTTCCACTTTTTGAGCCAGAAGTGCAGGGGCCCCCGAATGGAAATGCCGAATAACCAATAAATCAGCCCGCATAGCATTGAGTGTATAGGCTGTATCCAGCAAAGTTTCACCTTTGCTGACGGAAGAACTGGAAACAGACATATTGATAACATCCGCGCCTAATCGTTTTCCTGCTGCCTCAAAAGAAGTTCGGGTGCGCGTACTGTTTTCAAAAAACAGTGTGATAAGCGTTCTTCCCTTAAGTAATGTGCGTGGCGTTTTGCGGGTACGATTAAGCAAGGCATATTTTTCGGCTTGATCCAGTAATATCGTAATCAATTCTGGCGAAAGTCCTTCGATGCCAAGCAGATGTTGTCCAAAAGGATCATCCATGAGTTATAGCTCCTAATCTGGCTAGCACTTCTTTTTTACCTAAGGTTGCAGCCGTTTCATCAATACCAGGAGACATCGTACTTCCTGTTATAGCAGCCCGAAGCGGTTGTGCGATTTTTCCAAGTTTAAGTGATTCACTTTCTGCGAATTGGTGTAATAAATTATTAATTGCTTTTGGCGTAAAATCCGGAAGCTCGGTTAATCGTGATGACAGCTTTTTTAACATAGCAATATTGTCATTATTTAATAATTTTTGTGCTTTTTCCGTAAATTGCAAAGGAATAGAATTACATAGGAATGCTGCACTATCGGCTAATTCAACAAGTGTTTTTGCACGTTCTTTAAGTCCCGGCATAAGGTGTAAAATACGGTCTTGATGTTCTTTGTCCAAATTGAGATCGGAACGTTGAGATAACCGATCAACCACTTCTTTTGTCAGACGTTGGTCATCTGCTTGACGCATCCATACTCCATTAAGATGGGTTAACTTGGTATAATCCATCCGAGAAGGAGAACGTCCCACACCATCAAGATCAAAAAGTTTAATTTGTTCTTCGCGACTTAAAACTTCATCATTTCCATGTCCCCATCCGAGTCGAAGTAAGTAATTGCACAAAGCTTCAGGAAGAAAACCTTCATCTCGAAATTCAACAACCGAACTTGCACCATGACGTTTGGATAATTTGGCACCATCGGGACCATGAATTAAAGGTAAATGTGCAAAATGTGGTGGTTCCCATCCCATTGCCCGGTAAATCATCAATTGCCGAAACGTATTGGTTAAATGATCATCCCCGCGCATTACATGGGTAATTTCCATATCATGGTCATCGCAGACTACAGCATGCTGATAAGTGGGTGTTCCATCAGCTCTGAGTATGATCATATCATCCAATTCAATATTGGAGACCGTTACTTCACCTTGTACTAAATCGTGAATAACGGTTTTTCCTTCACGTGGTGCTTTGATTCTGATGGTATAAGGTGCCCCCGCAGGAGCTTCGGAAGGGTCGCGATCTCGCCAATAACCATTATAACGGGGTGGCTTGCCTTCTGTTTGAGCTTTGGCGCGCATTTCGGCCAATTCTTCTGGAGTGCAGAAACATTTATAAGCTTTACCTGTTTCCAATAGATATAAAGCAACTTCTTGATGACGTTTGATCCGTGTCGACTGAAAAACAGGAGGCTGATCTGGGGTTATTCCCATCCATTCTAAACCATCAAAAATGACGTCTACAGCCTGTTGTGTAGAACGTTCCTTATCCGTATCTTCGATACGCAAAAGGAATTCACCATTATGATGTTTGGCATAAAGATAGTTAAAAAGTGCCGCTCTGGCATTGCCAATATGTAATAAGCCAGTGGGACTAGGAGCGAAACGGGTACGAACTGTCATAAGCGTCTTTCTTATACGCAGATTCAAACTTCTAATCAGAAGTTATATCATTTATCAAATAATGAGCACGATGCTTTAAGCAAAAGAAACCCTATTGGAGTTAGGCGGATAATCCGAAAATTATTCGGTAAAATCAAACAGGATTTTATCACGGAATTAGATCACGTAAAGCTTTGGTTACCAGTCGGTTTAGCGATAGGGTGTTTGCTTTACTTTGTCATTCCACAAGAACCGACTTTTTTATGGGTGTTTTTACCACTTATTCTTACAATAAGTCTTGTTTTTATCGTTCATTTTTATTTTCCTGAACGCATTATAATTTATAGAGTGATATGGGCAATTTTACTGGTTTTTAGTGGGATTTTTATTGCTTATATTCAAACTCATCATCAACCACCATTTTATCAGTTGCCACGCCGTGCAACAATTATTCAAGGTATTGTACAACAGGTTGAAATTCTGCCTTCGTCTAAGCGTCGTATTACTTTGGCAAATATAAATTTTATGATACCGCCAGAAAGTGATGAAAGATCTTGGCCACGATTATTGCGAGTAACGTTAAAAGATACGGATTTTCAATCAATTCATAGTGGTGATAAAATCCAGATAAAGACTATGCTTTATTTACCACCGCTACCAGCTTTGTCAGGCGCATATGACATGCAATTTCATAGCTGGTTTTCAGGAATAGGGGGGTATGGCTATGCATTATCGCCGATTCAACGAATACAAATCCAACAAAAAAAATCGCTACAAAATTTACGTGAATTGATAGCCCATCGTATTCGTGAAGTTTTACCATCAGATTCGGGTGCTATTGCCCAAATTTTGTTAACTGGGATTGGAAGTCAATTATCTAATAATACACGGCACGATTTTGCAGCTTCGGGCTTGGCACATTTATTAGCAATAGCAGGCTTACATCTGGGCATTGTTATGGGATGCGTTATTTTTGTAACGCGTTGGAGCTTATTGCATAGTGAATATATTGCTTTGTATTGGCCTGTTAAATCGATATCGCTTGTTTTGGGATTATCAGCAGGAATTGGATATGTTGTTTTAACTGGAACGCATCTTCCTGCTTTACGTAGTTTATTGATGGCCCTGTTAATTATTCTGGCCTTGCTTTTTCAAAGACAAGCCTTTTCGATGCATAATCTTATGTTGGCGGCGTTGTGTCTTTTAATTATTTCGCCCGCTAATGTCATGAATGTTTCATTTCAAATGTCTATGGCGGCAGTTATGGGGCTGATTGCAGGATATCAGCAGCTTTATCAGAAATTTTTTTCTTATCATAATGATTTGCCAAGCTGGAAAGGTCTATTGCTTAGACATATTGGTGGAAGTGGCTTGGTCAGTCTCGTGGCTGGTTTGGCCGTTATGCCTGTTGTCATGGCGCATTTCTACGAAATTGAACCTTATTTTATTCTGGCTAATTTAATAGCCGTTCCTTTAACAACCTTTTGGGTTTTACCTTTAGGTTTAGCATCATTATTGTTAATGCCATTTGGCTTGGCATTTTTTTCTTTAAAATTAATGGGTTGTGGAATCGATATTCTTGTTTTCTTGGCACACCAAATTGCACAATGGCCATTAGCTTCTTTAAAAATTATTGCTATGCCTGGATGGACTTTAGTTTTCTATTTTTTAGGACTTTGTATTTTATGTTTGTGGCAAACCAAGCTGCGTTGGATCGGTGGTTTAATCATAGGAATTGGAATTTTAATACCAAGATTGGTTGCTGGACCAGATGGAATCATATCGGCAGATGGTCGTATGATAGGATTACAATCGAATCGTAAATTATGGGTGGCTTGTCAGGGAACATGTAATCAGATAATTTTACAGCAATGGCAAAATTATCTGAATGTTCAATCTGTAGAAATCTTATCTGATCATTTAATTTCATCACAAGCAAATTGCGCTAAAGAATATTGCCAATTTCCACGACAGCATATTCTAATTATTCGTGCACCATTACCTAAAAATATGGATCGTTCTGCTTTATGTAAAAATATAAAGTTGGAACTTTCTTTTCTGTGGTCTCAAAAAACTTGTAAGGGAATACCAGTAATAAATAAGCAACTTAACGCTATAGAAGGAGCGCATCTTATCTATTGGGAAAAGATGAAAATAACAAGTGATCTCGAATATCGAGGACAGCGATTATGGGTTATGGAACCTATAGAAAAAGGTAGACCGAATTTGCCTTTAGCCCCATCAGAATGAAATATTTTGAATTTAATGAAGTTGAATGAATATTTGATAGCAATAACAACTTGTAAAATGAAATAAGCGATTATTATCTGATAATTATTTATTGCAAAGTGTTAATAAGGAAGATAAGCAAATTTCCATTAAAATTTAATAATAAAAATATAAAAGGAAAGATGCTATGATAAAAAATATTCTTATAATTACAGGATTATTAGCACAATTTTCAGTAATTCCATCAGCTTTTTCTATGAGTTGTAGCAAACCTATTACGCCATATGATGAAACTTATTGTGCAGCATTAAAAATGGTTCAATTAGATAAAGAAATTAATAACCAATATGGAAAAACGCTAAAAGTTTTGAATGCTTGCTGATCAAAAAAAACAGTTAAAACATACGCAGATTGAATGGATTAGAGAACGGGACAAAGATTGTTCAAGGAACGGACTTGTTGCAGTAAGCTGTGTGAATGAAAAAATGGAGACAAGGGTTTCTTTATTAAAAGCTGTGGAAAGAGAATGCCAAAGTTCAGGTTGTGATAAAGAACTGTTATCCAGAGTTCAATAATAGTTACTGACCTAATTTTACTTTAAAAACATGCGTTTTTTATAAAAAGGTAAAATTAGGTGTTTAATAAAACAATTAGCAAAAATTTTTGATAAAAATGGTATTAAAGAGTTATTTATTACATAAATAATATAGCTTTTTGATCAGGTTATTCGTCTAAATTATAAAGAAAAGGGTGTAAGCAAAAATCGATAAGTTTTAAACTATTCAAAATGTTATATTTTATTAAAATATAAATGGTTCGGCAGATCTGTTTAAACAACGAGATTCTTATCAGGATAATGACAAGGTTGCACCGCAAGACAATGCCAGCATTCTGGTTTCCTTGCTTTACAAATGTAACGGCCATGTAAAATAAGCCAATGATGCGAAGGTCTTAAAAGTTCTTTAGGGATACGTTTGACTAATTGTTCTTCAACTTCAAGCGTGTTTTTCCCAAGAGCTAAACCGGTACGGTTGCCAATACGAAAAATATGCGTATCAACAGCCATCGTATCTTGTCCAAAAGCCACGTTTAAAACGACATTCGCCGTTTTCCGGCCAACACCTGGTAAGGATTCTAAAGCTTTTCGTTCTTGAGGTACTTCGCCATTATATTCGTCGATTAGTTTTTGAGATAATAAAATAATATTGCGCGATTTGGCTTTCCATAAACCTATGGTGCGGACGTAATCGGCAAGTTTTTCTTCTCCCAATGCAACCATTTGCTGCGGAGTAGAAGCAACTTTGTATAATTTGGCTGTTGCTTTATTGACCGAAACATCCGTTGCTTGCGCTGATAACACAACGGCGACTAGTAAAGTATAAGGCGATTGGAAAACCAGTTCCGTGGCTGCATTAGGATTTTCTTTTGCAAGCATTTCGATAAAATTACGAACTTCTTGCAAAGTCATCTTCTTTACAGGTTTCGATGGCAAAGTATTTTTCATGGCATATTTATGTTCTGATTTAGCCAAGAGGTCCGAATTGCCTACCGCCTAGAATATGTACGTGAAAATGTGGAACTTCCTGTCCAGAATTTTTTCCAATATTTGTAACAAGACGATAGCCATCTTCTTCTATTCCTAGATCCTTGGCAATTTTTCCAACTGCTTTCATAAAACAAGCTATTTCTTCTGGTTTTGCATTCGCTGTAAAATCAGCAAAGGAAACATAAGGGTTTTTAGGGATAACGAGGACATGTACAGGGCTTATGGGAACGATATCATAAAAGGCTAAGACAAAATCATCTTCATAGACTTTCTTACAAGGAATTTCTCCACGAAGAATTTTGGCAAAAATATTATTTGGATCATAGGTTGTTTTCGAAGCAGACATATGTTTTTCCTTTTCACAGATTAATCTAAGGGGTCAACAGGACGTGAAGCTTTTTCTTCAATACCACTCGTACCTTCCCGACGGTGTAGTTCAGACCAGATATCATCGGGTGTTATACCTGCGTCGACCCATACAACAATCAAGTGATACAAAACATCTGCACTTTCGCTGATTAATGCTTTTTTGTTGCCGGCCACGGCTTCAATCAAGCATTCAACGGCTTCTTCACCAAATTTTTGAGCAACTTTATTGCGCCCTTTTGTCAATAAACGGGCTGAATGGCTGATTCGTGGGTCGGCATCTCGACGCGACATAACAATTTTAAAAAGCCGGTCCAGGACATGCATATCTGTTTTTTTCAGTTTAGCATCCCGAGGTGAAACTAATATTGGTTTTTTAATTTTTTTCTCACCTTTTGCCATCGAAAAATTCCTACAAATATTTAAATATTAAGCCGAACTGGAACATGAGCATCGGCCAAAGCTTGTTTAACTTGTGCGATACTGAATTGCCCAAAATGAAATACGCTAGCGGCCAAAAGACCCGTAGCACCGGCTTTGGCACCTTCAACAAAATGATGAAGTTCTCCAACGCCTCCTGAAGCAATAACGGGTATACGGACCGATGTGCAAACGGTTTTTAATAATTCGAGATCAAAACCCTTGCCAGTACCATCCCGATCCATACTGGTTAATAAAATTTCACCAGCACCCCGTTCAGCAATTTGTTTACACCAATCAATAACATTGATGCCGGTGGGTTTGCGCCCGCCATGTGTATAAACTTCCCACGAATTTTTACCATCAGAACGGGCATCAACGGCAACGACAATGCATTGGCTGCCAAATTTCTCAGCCCCTTCGTTAATAAGTTCAGGA
This sequence comes from uncultured Commensalibacter sp., assembly GCA_945266285.1. GTDB lineage: Bacteria > Pseudomonadota > Alphaproteobacteria > Acetobacterales > Acetobacteraceae > Commensalibacter. The sequence continues at coordinate 235,432 of CALYOP010000001.1, read as the reverse complement.
CGATGAACTGCAGCTGAATTAATAGCGCATTTATCGGCACCCGCTAATAAAAGGGTACGCATATCATTAACCGTTCTTACGCCGCCACCGACCGTAAGAGGAAGGAAAATTTTTTCAGCAGTACGGTTAACGACATCTAAAATTGTATTTCGGTTTTCGTGACTGGCCGTAATGTCAAGAAAAGTTAATTCATCTGCACCAGCTGCATCATAGATAGCGGCTTGCTCAACGGGATCGCCTGCTTCTCGGAGGGAAACAAAGTTCACCCCTTTGACCACTTTGCCATCTTTGACATCCAAGCATGGAATAACACGAAGTTTTAGCATGTTTTCAAAACCTTTAATGCTTCAGCAATATGAACACGCCCGTCATAAAGTGCCCGTCCAACAATGACCCCTTCAATTCCAGGTTCATGATTAGCTACTGTTCTTAAGGCTTTCAGATGGTCAAGATTACCAACCCCACCGCTAGCAATCACTGGAATAGATAGATGATGAGCCAATTGAGCTGTTTGTTCAAGATCCAAACCTTGCAACATCCCATCACGTTCAATTTCGGTAAAGATAATTGCCGTAACCCCTGTATCCTGAAGGCGTTGTGCAAGATCAAGCGCTTTCATTTCCGAAATTTCTGCCCAACCTTCTGTTGAGACAAAGCCATTTCTGGCGTCAATTCCTACAACGATTTGATTAGGAAATATCCTGCAGGCTTCTTTTACTAAATCAGGATTTTTAACAGCAACGCTGCCAAGGATAACGCGGTTAATACCTTGTTTTAACCAGAATTCGATTGATTGCAGATCACGAATCCCGCCACCAAGCTCAATAGGTGCTTTTGAATTAGCAATAATTGCTTGAACCGCCTCGACATTTACCGGGCGTTTAGCGAATGCACCATCGAGATCAACAACATGTAACCATTGGCATCCTTGATCGTTCCATGCTTGCGCTTGGGCTCCTGGATCATCAGAATAAATTGTTGCCTGATCCATTTCCCCTTGCTTAAGGCGGACACATTGTCCTCCCTTAAGATCAATTGCTGGATAAAGTGTTAAAGGATGTGGACATGATAAGGATAAGACTTGATCCATAAATTGCACTTTCTGGCCTTAAAGATTTAAGAATTTAAAAAGGATTTATATAAAAATAATCCTTTGACAATCTGACCTTCAATTCGACGATAATAGGGGTGCGTTGCCCAATGGATGTAACCTTTTTGTAAATAAAAATCGAAATTGAATTGTTGGGTTTCATCAATGACGATATTGACAATTGGATAGCCTGCTTGGGTGATCGTCTGTTCTGCTTTGGTAAGCATAAGTGCTTCTACACCGACATTGCGTGCATAAGGAGCAATGCCAAAAAGGTCAATAAAAGCACCAATATGCGGTGAATTTTTTTCTTTTCTGGGAAGCTTTAATTCACAGGAACCCACAATATTTCCGTCAAGACGCGCAATGAAAAGTATTTTTTCGGGAACCAGTAAGACACCGCGTAGATAATTTTCCATCAAATGACGAGGCGGCGGGTTTTTAATCCATTTATAATACCCACCCCCCAATATATATGCATCCAAAGCTTCACAAAGTGCATGAAGATCGTCTTCATTTTGAAATTCGGTAACTTGATCAATTTGGATCTGAGGTAAAAGAGAAGAAGATATCTGATACATAAGGTTTCTAAAACTTAAGAAAAATTAGAAGTTGGATTCCAGTTAAGGAAATTTGCAATGATACGCAAACCAACTTTTTGGCTTTTTTCTACATGGAATTGCGTACCAATGCGATTTCCTTTTTCAATGATAGCTGGAACCTCACCACCATAATTGGTAGTCGCAATGATATCTTTCGGATCCGCTTTGGTCAGAGCAAAGGAATGTACAAAATAAGCATGTACATTTGGTTCTAATCCTTCTAACAAAGGATGGCAACCTGCTTTAAATTGTAGTTCATTCCATCCCATTTGAGGTAGTGGTAATCCTTTTGCAGGCATTTGCTTAATTTCACCTGAAACCCAGCCAAGACCATTTGTGGTTTGATGTTCCAATCCGCGTTCAGCCATTAATTGCATGCCGACACATATTCCTAAAAAAGGTGTTCCTTTTTGGGTGCTTTTTTCTAAAACATCAAGCAGCTGCGGGATATTTTTTAATCCATGCATACAATCTGCAAAAGCACCTTGACCGGGTAAGACGATGCGATCTGCTTGTAGAATTGTTTCTGGATCATTGGTAACGCTTACATCAATATCTTGACCAAGATTAGATGCTGCATAACGAAATGCACGTTCTGCCGATGCCAGGTTGCCACCATTATAATCGATTACAACAACACGAAGTGGTTGTTTCATTAGAGACGCACCTTTCTTTCTAGAAGTTCAGGTACATTGTCGAGTAATCGCAAGAAAGCTTCTTGTCGATTATGTCCAGCCACAACGTGATCTTCATTCCATCCTGAAAAAGTAAGTTCCCATCGGACAATATCTTGAGCAGAACAGGCCAAAAGCAAATTAAATCCCCAAAGTAGGGAAGAATATAAGAAAGGGTCTTGAACCAAACCCTTAATGATCACCGTAATAGCACAGGCAATAAAACCACTGATCCAACATTTTTTAAAGAAAAAGACAATTCCGCCAAAGACCAATGTCCAAAAAGAAAATTTTTGTGGAAGCAATACGATCTTATTTGTGTATTTGGAATGGGTAAAAACAGAAAAAAGAGTCACAATACACCTTTAGTAGAAGGAATATGATCTGACATGCGAGGATCAAGTTCGCTTGCAGCTCGTAAAGCTCTGGCCGTTGCTTTGAAAGTCGCTTCAGCAATATGATGCGAATTACGACCTGCATGCTGGATCGCATGTAAATTGATATGGGCGCTCATGACAAAGCCACGAAAAAATTCTTCAAAAAGTTCCGTGTCCATATTTCCGATCTTTTCAGTCGTGAAATTTACATTCCATGCTAAATAAGGACGCCCAGAAATATCAATAACAACTTCGCATAAAGCTTCGTCCAAAGGTATTGTGGCTTGTCCAAACCGGCGTATACCTTTTTTATCACCAATAGCTTTATGAAAGGCTTGACCTAAAACAATCCCTGCATCTTCTACGCTGTGATGGAAATCAACTTCCAGGTCACCTTTAAGCGTAAGATCAAGATCAAAAAGACTATGTTTTGCGAGTGCTGTAAGCATATGGTCAAAAAAACCGATGCCTGTTTGAATATTTGCGTTTCCTGATCCGTCCAGACAAAGATTTAACGCAATGTCAGTTTCTGCAGTTTTTCGATGAATTTGTGCAGTTCGATGTAGTTTCATAATTTTCTTTTTATAGGATATACAATAATTTTGTCACTTCAAAATATTGAAGCGAAAGAAAATTCATTATAAAACAATTAGTGTAGAAGTATATCAATTGACAGTTGTTTAGGGTTAGACATCCTAATTTATAGAATTTTACTTATGACAAAGTGAAGTTATTTTCTGATGATGGTTGGTTCTACCGTATTATTCTATACCCAAACCACAAGGTAAATTAATAAATGTCATATATTGACCAATTATTGTCACGCTTTTCGACAGATTCCTTGGATGAACCTGCACCTAATTCTGAACAACTTCATACTATTCTTTCAACAGCAATGCGGGCACCAGATCATGGACGTCTACGACCATGGCGTTTTGCTGTCATCGAAGGCGAACATCGTCAATCATGGGCTGAGACAGTACAAAATGTGCTCAGTGCATCCGATGATAATTTTCCACCAGAATATGTTCAAAAAGTTGCACGATTATTTTCTATTATGCCGATGACTATCGTATTAGGGATGCGTAAGCAAACAGAAAATACGAAGATACCGCTCAATGAGCAATTAATGGCAACTTCTGCAGCTGTAATGAATGTATTAAATGGATTGCATGCTATGGGATTTTCTGGAAAATGGGTTACTGGGCCTATTAATAATCCCAAATTACAGAATATCTTGGGGATGGAAGAACCCTATTCGTTGCTTGGATTTTTATTTGTAGGAACGCCAGCACCTAATGTAAAAGCTCCGCAAAGAGTTGCTATTGATGATTATGTAACTTTTTGGCGTGGAACGCCTGTAAAATTTAAAGCTGATATTTAAAATTTAATTTTTAAAATGATTGATTTGTAATTACCCAAATAGATAGGAAGCAAAAGGGGATAACATGCAGAAACAGCAAGAAAAAACCGATGTTGTCGTTATCGGGGGAGGCCCTGCTGGTTTGGCAGCGGCTTTGTCATTTGAAAAGCAAGGGTTACAAGTAACGGTTCTTGATCCTGCTCCCGAATCTGTATTGGCTAATCCTACTTATGATGGACGTGATATTGCACTGACGCATCATTCAGTATCCTTAATGCAAGATATGGGTGTATGGCAGCGTATCGAGAAATCAGAAGTTGCTCCGTTAAATCAAGCACGAGTAGAAAATGGTCGCGATGATCATCCTTTAACTTTTGATACCAAAGGCAAAGGAAAAGATGCATTAGGTTATCTGGTTTCCAACCATATTATTCGTAAGGCATTGTTTGAAGAAGTAAAAACTCGGACCGGAATTACGGTATTATGTGAAGATCAAAATCGTCATTTACACCTTTGTTCTGATGAAGTTCAGGTCGAACATAATGGTTTACCTATTCGGGCTCAGCTTGCTGTTGTTGCTGATGGGCGTTTTTCGAAAACAAGAGAAAGCCTAGGTATTGGCTATTTGCTTCATGATTTCCATCGTCATATGTTGGTTTGTCGAATGGAACACGATTTGCCGCATCATGAAGTGGCTTTACAATGGTTTGATGAAGGTCAAACAGTAGCTTTATTACCACTTAATGGTGGGAAGTCTTCGGTTGTGCTTTCTTTGCCACCTGATGAAATGGATCGCGTTGCAGCTTTAGATGAAGAAGCATTTGATCAGGAAATTATGCGCCGTGTTAATCATCGTCTTGGCAATATGCATTTGATTAGTAAACGTCATGTTTATCCCTTGAAAACAATTTACGCCAATCGTTTTGAAACACGTCATACCGCACTGATTGGTGATACCGCGGTTGGTATGCATCCTATTACAGCGCATGGATTTAATTTAGGGCTGATAGCACAGGATATTCTTTCTCAAGAGGTAGCAGAAGGATTAGCCAGAGGTGAGAAATTGGGTTCTTCCAAACAATTGCGTCGGTTTGAACGTCGGTTGCGGACTGCAACATTACCTTTATTTTCTGTAACAAATGGTATTGCCACCTTATATACACGAGAAGAAACGCCTTTCTGGCATTTGCGTCGTGCTGCTATGCATGCTGCAAATAGTTTGAAACCTGTAAAAAATAGAGTTGTTAATATGCTTATGGATAAAGGGGTTCGATCACCTTTATAAAAAGCCGTTAAGCTTTAAAAAAACACCTCGGATTTTAGAGGTGTTTTTTTATGACTAAATTTGATCACGCATAAATAATACGGATGTATCCAGGAAAACTTCATGTTTTTCTAGTTCATAAGCAATCGTCGTTAGCCCTGCAATTGCACGCGTTATTTCTAGACGTTTGGTAAGGTTTGTTTCCTCTCGTTCCGCACGACGCAGACTAACAATTGCAGCACGGGCAATGCGTGCGGTTCGTCCATGTCGTTTTCCTGTAAATTGTCCAATACGCCGAATAACAACCAGAACACGATCATGAAGATGTGGTGGAAGCATATTATTTTTGGCAATTTCACGGATACGGATGATATTTAATCCCAAAGCCGTTGTCGCAAGAATACCCTCGAGATAAGCGTTCAAAGTGGTTGAACGAACCGGAGCATGCTTAATTAACCGAGTTAATCGATCAACATTTAAACTTAGCCAATCTATGCGTTCAACAATGACCTCAGAATTAGCAAGACGTCTTAAATCTCGTAAAATATTATTCCGTAATCTCCATCGTTCTTCTAATGGGTTACGCGGTAAAATGAGGTAAAAGATCAAAATGGCAAATGCTAATGCCGATAACAAAGCCATTGCATCGTTAAAAAAGCCAATTTCGTTAATGCGCCCTTGATTTTCTGGCCGAATGAGAAACAACATAAACATATTATAAGCTGTAGCCGTTGTAAGTGCTTTGGGAGCAAAAGCAGCAAGTCCACCTAAAAACATTGCAGGCCCTAGGAAAAGCGAAAGAATAGCAAAATCAGAAGGTGTCGGTAACGCTATAAAATTGAGGAAAATAGCCACGAAAAACCCCATTGTGGCACCTCTGAAATAACGGATACAAGAAATATGAGGGGTATCATAAGTAGCATAACGACCAGATGCCAATGCCACAAAGGTAATGAAAACATTTCCTTTGTCCCAAGCCGTAACAAGCCAAATCAATCCAGCAAAGAAAACAGCACTAAAACTTCGTAATCCATTTGTTAGCGCTTGTTTAATATCCCGATGCGCTTTCATCCTGAATTTGAAATGATCATGTTTAATTGGTTTTTGGGTTGCACGATATTCTGTAATGACATGTTCTAATTCACCCAAGAGTCCGAACATGACATAGTGTAATATCCGCTCGTTTAGCGTAGATTGTGCTTTACGATTATTAAGAGAAAGAAATTCCTTTACTTCAATGGTAAGCGTATCGATCATATGCTGGCGGCAATCCGATCGTAAATTATGGATAGTATCCAAAATAGAAGGGATATTTTGATTATCTTTAATAAGTTCTGGCAAAGCTTCTAATAATTCCGTGACTTTTTTAGGAATTTCTTGGAAAACTTCGTGGTTTTTGTCTAATAACCGGATATGGGCAGCCAAAGCTAACCCTCTGGAAAGTGTAAAACAGGAATACGCAATCGTGGCTCTTGCGTGATCGCCTTCATGAGGGTTTGAAGAATCAAGTTCTTGTTCGCTATATTCGATTTGATCATTGAGTGCCATAATCGTAGAAAAAAGAACGCGTGAACGTTGATCCGCTTTTTCTTTATTGGCCAAAAGATCCACAATAGCGAATGATACTTCACGTATTGCTGTTTGAAGATATTGTGTTAGTTTCTGGTGTCCCTGAATAGCCAAATTAGGTGTAAATAGGCGGGAAACGGCACTTTCTATAACGATGCCAAGTGCGATATATGTTGCTCTGGATATCGCAGTCATAAAGACATTGCTAGGATCACTATTGGTATCCAATGCAATAGTTGCGCAAGTATATCCGGTTAAAACTAAGGCATAAGAGCGAAAGTTCTTCAGAAAAGTTGCGCTAGATGCACAAATCGCAACGATACAACTCAAACCAAAAATAAATAAACCAGGTTGCTGAGGAAAGGCAGCCGTTAAAATTACCGCCGTTGTTGCGCCTGTGATTGTGCCAACAAGACGCCATTTTGCTTTGGAAATCGTTTCGCCACGTGTCTTCTGGGCAACCACCCAAACGGTCATTGCTGCCCAATGTGGATTTCCCAAATTTAACCAAAATGCGATATAAAGTGCAAGTAGAGCGGAAAAAGTTGTACGAACTGAAAATCCAATATTATCCAATTTTGGGAAATAGAGCCATTTGACGTGCTCAATTGGAATTTTATTATTGAATTCAACCAGCTTCTGGTAAAATTTTTGAGTTAAATGATGAAAAAACACAGTAACAGAAGCAAGTTGAGTCATTGCAAAAATTATCTCATATTTGATAATGTTACCGAAACGTAAATAGAAGGCAAAAATACCTGCATTTTTTTAATCAAGAACTTAACCGTTCGCTAATATCACAAATTAGTTACTATATAGGCTAAAATTTATAAAATTACGACCATTATTTTGTCTTTATCTGAAGTTATAAATCAACTTTTTGCCGTTGTTGTCGTAAAACGGATTCAATCCATTCATTTAATTGCCATGTTGTTTTTTCTGCTCCTGCGATATCAGGATAAACATCTGGAAAACGTAAAGCCAGCCAACGCCAGGCGACCAAACGTTTATGACGTTTTTCAGCACGTTCCAATTCCTGACGCGAAGCTCTATCTGGACGCGGTAGTTTACCAGTGCCAGGGGATGGAATAATTTTACCTGCAGCATGATCAGCGGCCCAACGGGTAAGACGTTGGATGCCGTTATCACGATCATCAACGGGACATAAAGAATAAGTCCACCGGTCTTTTAAAGATAAACCTTGCACACCTTCTAAAGAGGAAGCAATTGCAAAGGTCTCTTCCATATCAGCTAGACGATAATTGGGATCATCACGTCGCAATACTGCACGCCGTAATCGGGTTAAAACCCCAAATAAACTATCCGATTTAATTTCGTCAGCAATTGCTTGGACAATATCGCTGTCAGGTTGAACCAATGGACGTAAATCATTGATTTCTTCTGGGGGTGCATCCAGACAATTTTGAATAAAACTGGGGTTTCCTGCACCTGCTAATACGCCAACAATACCGGTTTCATGCTTACCGTAACGGCCAGCTCTTCCACCAATTTGTTTGACTTCTTGTATTTTTAGGGCGCGGCGATCTTTACCATCAAATTTGTAAAGGGTGCTAAAAATTACGCGTTTGATAGAAAGGTTTAATCCCATGCCAATCGCATCTGTGGCAATAAGGATGTCCGCTTTTCCCGTATTAAATCGTTTGGCTTCAGCACGTCGGACTTCTGGGCTTAATGCGCCGTAAACAACGGCGACCCTATGTCCTTTTTTAATTAAGGTTTCTCGAAGGTCCAGTACTTCCCGACGTGAAAAGGCGATTAAAGCATCACCACTTTGGAGTTGCGAAAGACGGATCGGACTACTTGCTGTATGTAAAGGGGTTTTACGTTGTAGCGAAATCTCATCGTAAGGGTCATCGCAAAGTTTCGCAATTCGTCGGACAAGTGGGATACATTCTGGTGCCCCTAAAACAAAAAGATGACGAGCAGGTACTCCCATAATTGCGGCTGTCCATGCTGCACCACGATCGGGATCCATGAGCATTTGTGCTTCATCAATCATTGCAACATCAACTGGATTATGCATTGGACACATTTCAACGGTTGCAGCGAGGAATTTACTGTCAGGTACGATAATTCGCTCTTCACCGGTTTTAAGCGATGCGTTAATTCCACGTTCAGAAAGCGCTTCTTTGAATTCATGGGCTAATAAACGTAACGGTGCCAAAGCGATGCCACTTTCTGCTTCTGCCATGGTCTTTAATGCGGTATAAGATTTACCGCTATTCGTTGGCCCAGTAACGACGGTTATTCGTCGTTTTAAAGCTCTTGCTGTAGCAAAATGAGAGGCATAACGGTCCATTGCCGCAACATTGGCTAATACTTTATTTTTAACCGTTGTATCCCCAAGATTGATTGTTTTCTTTTTTGGAGAAGATGTTGTATTCCGCCAACTGGAAATTTGATTTCTTAGGGATAAGAGTTCTTGTGGATCAAATTGCCATATTTCCCGACCGTCACGTTTAAATTTTCGTGCAACAGGAAGTTTGTTTTCTGCAATCCATCGTAAAACTTCACGATGTGAACATTTAAGAAGGGGTGGAATCTCTTTAAAGGATATTAAGCTTGCTTCCCATTCTTTTTGTTTACGAATCTCGTCACGCCGGCGATTACGTGCCAGCTGTTTCATTTCTTCTTGTTGTTGTCTACGTTCTGCTTCACTTTCACATAATTCATGAACAATAGATTCAACATCATCGATTTCAAAGGCATGGGCAATATCTCGCGCCAGCAATTCAAGTTGCTTAAAAGTTAAATGACGATGATTTTTTTCCGTAAATTCCGAACAGAAATTTTCAAAAGCTTCGTATGGGGTGTGTCCTGCCTGACGTAGACGTTCATCAACAGTGCTTTGTAAAACATTAAGTAACGTTTTTTCATCCGGTTCCGGCTGATGAATATAAGACACGGCTTGGGCAGCATCTTCATTGCTAATCCAAGGTTTATGTAATTTTTCAATCTGTTGTACGATCGCTTTGGCCCAATCTTTGCGGCGTAGCGAACATAACAATTGAACAAATATGGCTGTTGGAATTTGTTGCGATTCAGGTGCAAGATTGCGGGCAATTAACCGCAAAAGTCTTGGAATTTCTTTGGTTTGTACGGTTAATTGGGTTTCTTGTATGACCGTTTGTAAAGCGATTTCAGCCGGAGATAAATTCATGAGATTGATTCAAATATAATAATTTTTTAGAAATTGATTGGTATCTTATTGTATATCAAATTGTATATCAAAAGGGGTTTAAGTAGACGAGCATGAAAAAACTGCGTATTTAGAGATAGAAATTATGATATTTAAACAACAGTTGCATAATTTACGACTATATTGAGTATATGCTACAAACTTTAGTCAAATTAATTCACTATAGTCGAATTTAATTGCTGGAAATTTTTAAGACATATCTTAAATCTTATTCAGTGTAAAAAGACAGGTTAATAATCCTTTCATATTCTGTTTTTGTAATGGATCTAATAGGAGATAAAGTCGTAATGTCAGAAGCTTTAAAAGTGGGTGAATCGTTTCGCTTAACCCCACCCACTAAAGAGTATGGGCATCTAAATGCAGAAAAGGTATTATCCGTTCATCATTGGACTGATCGGTTATTTTCATTCAAAACTACGCGGCAAGCAGGTTTAAGATTTGAAAATGGTCAGTTTTGTATGATCGGAATTGAAGTCGAAGGTAAACCTTTATTACGTGCATATAGTGTTGCAAGTGCCAATTATGAAGAGCATTTGGAATTTCTATCTATTAAGGTGCCTGACGGGCCTTTGACATCGCGTTTATGTCATATGGAGGTTGGTGATACGGTTCTGGTTGGTCGTAAACCAACAGGAACGCTCGTTTTATCTAATTTAAAACCTGGTCGTAATTTGTATTTCTTTTCGACGGGTACTGGCCTTGCTCCTTTTATGAGTTTGATCCGTGATCCAGAAGTTTACGAACAATATGAGCATATCATTTTAACGCATACGGTTCGGATTAAGGGCGAACTGGCTTATCATGATTATATTAGCAAAGAACTTCCAAACCATGAATTTCTTGGCGAAGAAGTCGCTAAAAAATTGATTTATTATCCTGCTGTGACTCGTGAACCTTATCCCGTTCAAGACCGTATTACGACCTTGATTAATAACGGTCGGTTATTTACCGACACGCAGGTTCCTGTTATGGATCCAGAACTGGATCGTGCAATGATTTGTGGATCACCTGAAATGTTGGCAGATACACAAAAATTGCTTGAATCCCGTGGCTTTGTTGAGGGGAACAGTTCTCAACCTGGTTCTTATGTCATTGAAAAAGCTTTTGTGGATCAATAAACGCTATGAATTATGATTTCGATTTGATCGTTATTGGCGCGGGTTCTGGGGGCGTTCGTTGTGCACGTATTGCCGCTGAACACGGTGCCAAAGTTGCCATTATAGAAAAGCAACATTGGGGTGGTACTTGTGTTAATATTGGTTGCGTTCCTAAGAAACTAATGATGCTGGCCAGCAACTTTGGCGATCAGGTCGAAGATAGTCATGGTTACGGATGGGATACCCATAAAGGTACCCATCATTGGTCCATTTTAATGCAAGCCAAAGATAATGAAATTGCGCGTTTGAACAAAATTTATGTTTCGCTTCTAAAAAAAGCAAATGTAAGTTTGTTCACGGGACAAGCTGGTTTCGAAGATGAGCACACGATTGTTTTAAAACCATCAGAATTATCTGAAGCAAATTCCCAAGAACAGCGCCTTACTGCCGCACGTTTTGTTATAGCCACTGGTTCTACACCAACTGTTTTAAATATTAAGGGTAAAGAATTCGGAATTACTTCTGATCAAGCCTTTTACCTACCAGAACGGCCGGAACGGGTAACGATTATTGGTTCTGGTTATATCGGTGTTGAATTTGCAGGTATATTTAAGGGATTAGGTTCCAAAATCGATATGGTTTATCGTCAACCTATTCCTTTACGGGGATTTGATGAAGAGTTACGACAAGCGCTATATGATGCATTAGCACAACGGGGAATTACGCAACACGTCAAATTAACACCGGCTAAAATTGAAAAAACAACGGAAGCATATCGCTTGCATCTTGATGATGGGCAGATTTTAGAAACCGATTGCGTGTTCTTTGCTACTGGTCGGAAACCTAATATTGAAGGTTTAGGACTAGAAAAAATTGGGATAAAATTAGCCGATAAAGGTCAGATTGTAATTGATGAGCAGTTTGAGACCTCAAAACCGCATATTTATGCGATTGGGGATGTTGTTGATAAAATTAACTTAACACCCGTTGCGATTGCCCAAGGTCATGCTTTAGCCGATCGGTTGTATGGAAATAAAAAACGGGTTAGTGCTTATGATGCAACCCCAAAAGCTGTATTCTGTTCTCCACCGTTAGCGTCTGTTGGTTTAACTGAAGACGAAGCAGTGAAAAAGGGCGATATGGAGATTTACGTCTCTCAATTCACGCCCATGCGTTATGCATTTACTCAACGAAAACTCAAAACTTTTATAAAGATGATCGTTGATAAAGCATCGCAAAAGGTGGTTGGATTACATATGCTAGGTGACGATGCTCCTGAAATTCTTCAAGGATTTTCAGTTGCAATCGCAGCAGGATTAACTAAAGCAGATTTTGATCAAACGATTGGAATACATCCAACTTCTGCTGAAGAATTGGTTACTATGCGGCAGAAAACGCGGACTGCTTGTAAGAAATCTTAGCGTGGTGTTAACCATGCATTTCCTGTAGCGTCTCCGACCTTTCCTTGACCTACAGGGCCACTTTCCTGATATGCTGTTCCAAATCTTGATAAATTTGCACCACTTACGGGATCTCGTGCAATTGATGATTTATGCTCTGGATCTGGACCATGTTGTAATTCCATTGAAGGTGCATAGGTATATCCAGGAGGAGGCGCGCGTCTTCCGTGAACCGTTAAATGTTCAGAACCGGATTGACCACCAGGTAAAGGCTGTGCTTGATCTGGGTTTGCAGTATTAAAATTGATATTACCTTCTTGTCCGTAAGCTGAAAAAGCCATTACGGATAAAAGCATAGTAAATCCGCAAAAACTTGTTTTTATCCAATTCATGAAATCAATCCCTCCATAACTAAAGAGCAATATTAATCTATTTTTTGAAAAATCTCGAGCAAATAAATAAATCTGATAGGATGAGTGATCAGAAGCTAAATGTGACAATAGCTATTATTTAAATAAAGGTGTGAAAATTAAGCCGATCAATAATCATAATAAAAAAATTGAATAAAATCTTTTTTATTTCATTTGATTCAAAAGGATTATCAAATGGTGTTTAATCGGGTTGATTCAATGGATGATCTTTTCTTTGATAATATAAAAAAAGAACAAATCGGATCACATGCGGTGTTGTTTCGGAAAAAGCTTATTGATCAGGAACATTATTTTTATGAAACTATTCAGGCTATAGCGGCAGAAATCCCATTCCATCATTATGAAACACGGGGAGGAGGGCGCATAGCGGCGGCTATGACGGGATGTGGAAACATAAGTTGGATCAGTGATCAATATAAGGGTTATCGTTACGAAGCCTTTAATCCAATTACAAAAAGAAAATGGCCAGCGATACCTAAATTATTTTTTGATTATGCCCAGGAATGTGCTGCCGCTGGGGGATTTGAAAATTTTATTCCTGATAGTTGTTTGATTAACCGATATGCTATTGGCGATAAAATGGGGTTACATTGTGATAAAGATGAAAAAGATTTAACTGCACCTATTGTTTCGTTATCTTTTGGACTTTCAGCGCCATTTATATGGGGTGGTCTTTCGCGAACCGATCCTAAAAAACGTTATATGTTACATAGCGGTGATGTTGTCGTATGGGGCGGAGAGTCAAGACTTGTTTATCATGCTATAGGTGCAGTCCAAAAAGGGAATCATCCTATTTTTGGACCATATCGTTATAATTTAACGTTTCGTAAGGTATATTAAAAATTATTTCGGTGGTTAAACCGCCGAGCTAAATAATCACCAATCCATTGAATAATAGATACCATGATCACTAAAATAACCACAACAATCAAGGTAATATCGTAGCGGAATTCCTGAAAACCATAAACGATAGCGAGATTTCCCAAACCACCAGCACCTATTGCTCCGGCCATTGCGGAAATGCCGATAATCAGTACAACCGTTACCGTAAATCCAGAAATGATGCTGGGTAACGATTCGGGCAAAATTACTTCACGAATGATAGCAATACGACTTCCACCCATAGCGCGAACTGCTTCTATTAAACTTTGATCGACTTCGCGAAATGAAGCTTCGGCAATACGGGTAAAATAAGGGATTGTCGCAATTGATAATGGCAGGATAGCAGCCTGCGTTCCAATAAAGGTACCCATAACAAATCGGGTAAAGGGAATTAAAGCAACCAGCAGGATAATGAATGGAATGGAACGGAAAATATTGATTATAAATCCAAGCACCCGATGAACAACAGGCATAGGTTTCAACCCGTCTGGTGCCGTCGCAACCAGAATCAATGCTAATGGTAGACCAATTACAAGGGTAAAGAAACCACAAGCCACAGTCATTTCAATCGTTTCAATTGTGGAAACGTAAAATTGGTTCAGCTCATAAGCGGATAAATTAAATAGATGAGGAAACATAACCTAAACTTTCAACGGTTTCGACACCTAATTGGGTTAATGCATCAATAGCTTTTTGGCTTTGTTGTGCAGGAAACAGCAGAAATAAAGTCCCGATAGGCGTTTCCTGAATATGGGAAATACCGCCTTCGAGAAGATTGGCAGCAATGCCATATTCGTTTTGTAAGCGCGCAATCAATGGCTGTCTAATAATAGAACCAAGCATGATGACTTTAAGAATGACAAAATCATCCAAATTTTGTGGTGTAGGATGTATCTTTTCAACAATATATGCAGGAAGATAAGGCTGTTCTTCTCGTAATAATTGCTTTGTGACTTCGGCCTTTGGGTGCGTAAAGACATGGGTAACGGCACCTTGCTCGATTATTTTCCCTTTTTGTAAGACAATGACCCGATCAGCCAGATGGCGTATAACACTCATTTCGTGAGTAATTAAAATAATTGTTAACTTTAACTTCTTATTGATATCAGACAATAATTCTAAGATAGAACGCGTTGTTTCTGGATCAAGAGCCGATGTAGCTTCATCACAGAGCAATAAGGCAGGATTGGCAGCTAAAGCACGTGCAATACCAATACGTTGTTTTTGCCCACCTGAAAGTTGGGAAGGATAAAGATTCGCTTTATCAGGTAAGCCAACTAATTCTATTAGTTCTTTAGCTTTTTCTAATCGTTTATGACGCGTCACTCCAGAGATTTTTAAAGGAAGTGCGATATTTTGTAACGCTGTTTTCGAGCTTAGAAGATTAAAATGCTGAAACACCAAGCCGATTTTTTGACGGAGAGGTAAAAGCTGTTTATCGGGTAAATGGGCGATATCATTACCTTCAACCATTACGCGACCTGTATTAGGTCGTTCAAGCCCAGCCAAACAACGTAAAAGCGTTGTTTTTCCTGCACCTGAATGACCGATAATACCTAATATCTCTCCACGTTGTACAGAAAAGGAGAGATGAGAAAGCGCATGATGATTATTAAATATCCGACATACATCGTCAAACATTACTACGGGTTCTTCTAAAGCCGTATTATTAGAAGAACCAGAAGGTTTTAAAAATTCAGCCATATATCTATTCTATTACCAGGCAGGCAAGATTGCACCATGGAATTTATCTAGCATGGCTTTACGCACAGCATCGGAATGAAAACTTTCTAGTAAAACTTTCATTTCAGGAAGATTTTCTTCTCCCTGTCGTACGGCAATAATGTTAGCATAAGGGTTATTCATACGATCTTCTTGGATAAGAACCGTTTTAGGGTCAATACCAGCAGCAATAACAAAATTGGTATTGATGCAAGACATACTGAGATCGTCCAACGAACGGGCAAGTTGAGCCGCATCCATTTCGATGAATTTGAAATGATGGGGATTATCTACAATATCAGCAAGACTTGGCAAAGCAGGGTGGTCTTTTTTGAAACCGATCAAACCATGTTTTTCAAGAAGATTAAGCGCACGCCCTCGATTAGAAGTATCATTTTGAATGCCGATAGTAGCACCATCAGGAAGTTTATCGATTGAAGGGACTTTATGGGAATAATAACCTAGAGGCTCGACCCAAGTATTGCCTAGCACGGTTAACTTATAACCTCTGGTTTTAATTTGTGCATCCAAAAAAGGCTTATGTTGAATAGCGTTTGCATCAATATCCTTGCCAACCAAAGCTTCGTTAGGAAGATTGTAATCCTGAAAATGGACAAGCTGAACATCAATACCTTTTGTTTTGGCAATGTCTTTTGCAATAATGGCAAGCTGCTCTTCAGGTCCAGGAATAATTCCAAGTTTCAATGTTTTTTCTGAAGCTGCAAAGGCTGAACAAGATAAAAAGAAACCAGCTGCCAATGACAGGGTGCTTGTTATAAAAAAACGGCGTGGCAAGCGAGAAAACATAAGCAATCTTTCCATTAAACATTTTTTGAAGATCGAGTAAAGTCTATTAGAGAATCTCTTTAAAAAAAACAATAATATTCAGCTATATCTAAAATATAATGTATTTTTATGCGATATAAACGTTTCAGAGCACTTTTGAAGTAAAATGAAGGAAACAACAATAAATTATTTATTGAACATGTGTTTTATTTTAGGACAGTACTTGAATCATCATATAGAAAAATCATATTCTACGGCTTTAACGAATGCGTATCATTCTTCATTTTAATTTGCATCATCTTGGTTAGGATTTACCCAATGGGCGATACTTTAAATATTACTAATCCAAAACTCTCACCCTGGGTACCAGAAAGCTGGCGTTCATTCCCAGTAAAACATGTTCCCGATTACCCTGATGCTAATGCTTTACAAGCAATGGAAGAGAGATTGCGTCGATATCCACCGCTTGTTTTTGCGGGTGAAACACGGCGTTTAAAAGAACAGCTGGCCGCAGCGGCAAAAGGTGAAGCTTTTGTCTTGCAAGGTGGCCCTTGTGCAGAAAGTTTTGGGGAATTTACCGCGGATATTATCCGTGATATTTTTCGTATAACTTTGCAAATGGCTGCAGTATTGGCATTTGGTGCAAAAGTACCCGTTATTAAAATCGGTCGTATTGCAGGACAATTTGCAAAACCACGTTCATCACCGACAGAAACACGAAACGGAGTTTCTTTACTTTCTTATCGTGGTGAAATTATTAATGGGGCTGAATTTACGGAACAGGCCCGTATACCAGATCCAAAACGGATGGAAATTGCTTATTTCCAATCGGCGGGAATTTTGAATCTGTTGCGTGCTTTTGCAACAGGGGGATATGCCAATTTAAACGCTGTTCATCGTTGGAATCTTGGGTTTGTCGAACGTTCTCCGCTCGCAAAACGTTATAGTGTTCTTGCTAATCGAATTGATGAAACATTGTCGTTTATGCGTGCTTGTGGTTTGACCGCTGAAAATTCACCACAAATTCAGGAAACTGAATTTTATACCTCGCATGAAGCGTTATTACTTCCATATGAGCAAGCATTAACACGTATTGATTCCACAACCGGTGAATGGTACGGCTGTTCCGCCCATTTCTTGTGGATTGGTGATCGTACCCGACAACCCGATGGTGCACATGTAGAATTTTTACGTGGTTTGCGTAATCCTATTGGTATTAAGGTTGGTCCTACCGCTAAGATTGAAGAAATATTAAAACTCATTGAAATTCTTAATCCTTCAAATGAGCCTGGACGAATTTCGTTGATTACGCGGATGGGTGCTCAGAAAATTCGTGAATTATTACCTCCTTTTGTTCGAGAAGTTAAAAAAGAAGGTAAAATTGTTACTTGGTTATGTGATCCTATGCATGGAAACACGATCAGTACAAGTGAAGGCGTTAAAACGCGTACATTTGATGCAATATTATCTGAAGTAATTGGGTTTTTTGATGTTTTTTCTTCAGAAAATGCTTATCCCGGTGGAATCCATGTTGAAATGACCGGACAAAATGTGACGGAATGCGTTGGTGGTGCACATCATTTAACAGAAGCCGATTTAAATGAACGCTATCAGACATTTTGTGATCCGCGTCTTAACGCAGAACAATCTTTAGAAATGGCCTTTTTGGTGGCTGAAGAATTGACAACACGTCATTTTATGAAACTAAACAAATAATTAAAACCTACATAATGAAAGTAGAGTCTATGACAGATAATAAGACGATATCAAATCCTGATATCGCATTGTCACAAACGATAGCAGCGACACAACCAGTTGAAGCATGTGCTATTGAAGACCGAACGGATGCTTATTTTAATCGGACTAAAAAAATTGTTCAGCATTACGGTGATAAGGAAGTCATCTATGCAATTTTTTTAAGAAGACCCGTTATTTCCGCACCACGTTTAGTCATCCATTGGCTGGAAAATGTTGCAAAGAAAGAAAATATTGATCTGACTTATTATCTGGCTCACCCCGAAGGCGAATGGGTAAGTGCTGGCCAACCGATTTTATATCTAAGAGGTTCTTTCCAACAGTTAACCGTATTGGAAACAATATTGTTGCAGAAACTTGGCGCATGTTGTGTTGCTTCTGCGAATGCGTATGAAATGGCAAAGTTGCTACCCAATACGGGTTTTATTGCCATGGGAGCAAGGCATTGCGCAGGTTATGAGATGCAGGAACTGATGGAATATGCCGTCTGGGTCGGTAGTGAAGCTGCAAAAAAGGAAAAAGGCGTAAAAGGATTTATTGGTACTGCAAGTAATCTTACGGGACGTTTTTTTGGACAGCAAACAGGATTCGGAACCATGCCGCATGCGTTGATTGGTTATGCAGGATCAACATTGCGAGCAGCGCAAATGTTTCACGAACAATTTCCAGAACAGCCTTTAGGGGTGTTGGTTGATTATTTTGGTAAAGAAATTACGGACGGTTTAGAAGTTTGTAGAAATTTCCCCGAATTGGCTGCTGAAGGTCGTATTACTTTACGTTTAGATACTCATGGTGCTCGTTATTTAGAAGGACTTGATCGACAATCATCTTATGCGGTGATTTTACGGCATACTCCTTCTACATTTCAGGGTTATTATTCTGAAAAAGAA
Source organism: uncultured Commensalibacter sp. (assembly GCA_945266285.1). Classification (GTDB taxonomy): domain Bacteria; phylum Pseudomonadota; class Alphaproteobacteria; order Acetobacterales; family Acetobacteraceae; genus Commensalibacter. The sequence continues at coordinate 216,310 of CALYOP010000001.1, read as the reverse complement.
TTAGTCGATCTCGTGGGGATGGGGGTTTCTGCAGCTGCTATTTGGCGAATGCGTGAAGTTTTGGATGAATCTGGATTTCCAAATGTAAAGATTATCGCATCCTCTGGATTCAATGTAGAGAAGTGCAAAATAATTGCTACGACTCAAGCACCGGTTGATTTTGTTGGCACGGGTTCCTTTATACCCTCTATATGGGCAGAAACTTATGCTACAGCGGATATTGTAGCTTATGATCGCGTTCCTAGTATTAAAAAGGGTCGTGAATTTCTTATTGATTATGCCAAAAAATATGTTCCAGAATTAAAAGATGGAGATTAAATTTAAGTGTCAACGCTTGAAGAAACAAAAGATGCTCCTGAACAGAAAGCTGGCGATTGGGCTGTTCAGATTATTGATATGTCTGGAGAGGGTGAAGACAGAATCGTTGAAACCATCAAGGGCTTTTATAGTATAGAACATGCAAATGCATTCGCACGTGCTTATGTAAGGGACAGTATTGAACATTGCCGTCTACCCCGTGCTTCTCATGAAGAGATTTTAAAAACTTGGTCAAACTACGGTGAAGATGTCGAAGTCCTTGCTGACCCAGATATGGCATGGTATTCAAGTTCTGAGATAAATAATTTTATCGAGAATGTTGCAACACCAATGGAATGTGACTGGCGTGCTTTGGATCCTCGTCGTCTCATGGATGAAGAAAAATTTTAGATATTGATCAATTCATTCAAGAGGCTGGATTTTTGTTTTTTTCTAATTAAAGTTTACACATGAAATTACGTTTTGCCCCTAGTCCAACAGGTCTTATGCATGTTGGTAATGCGCGATTAGCCGTTGCTAATGCTTTATATGCTCGTCGTTTTGGAGGAACCTTTCTGCTACGTATTGATGATACGGATGCAGAGCGTTCCAAAGAAGAATACGTTCGGGAAATCGAAAAAAGTCTTCAGTGGTTAGGTTTGTCCTGGGACGAATTTATGCTTCAATCGGATCGGTTTGACCGTTATAATCAAGCGATTGAGCAATTAAAGCAATCGGGACGTTTATATCCTTGTTACGAAACTAAACAGGAGCTGGATTTCAAACGCGAATTGCGCCGGCGGCAAAACAAACCACCCGTTTATGATCGGGCCATGTTGAAAATGACTGCAGAGCAGCGTGCAGCTGCTGAAGCTAGCGGTAAAAAACCGCATTGGCGTTTCCTTTTATCGGATCAGGAAATTAATTGGGACGATAAGGTAATGGGGCGTTGTCGGGTGAAACTTCCGTCGATTTCTGATCCTGTTATGATCAAAGCGGATGGTTCTGTACTTTATACGCTGGCTTCGGTTGTTGATGATCTGGATACCGGGATTACACATATTATTCGTGGTGAAGACCATATAACCAATACTGGCGTTCAGATTGATTTAATCCGTGCTTTGGGTGGAAATGCAGAAAAAATTACTTTTGCACATTTACCCTTATTATTAGATGAATCGGGCGGAAAACTTTCTAAACGCTTTGATAGCGTTTCTTTGCGTACCTTACGTGAAGATGGTTTGGAACCCAAAGCGATTGTTTGTTATTTAGCAAGTTTAGGAAGTTCCAAAGATCCACAACTTATGGAAATGGATGAGTTGACCAAGAATTTTGATCTTTCTCACTTTTCCAAATCAGCAGCACGTTTTGATATGCAGCAATTAATGGTGCTGAATAAAAAATGTCTGCATACCTTACCTTTTGATGCAATTAAAAATCGTCTTCCACATGAGATTACAGAAGCTTTTTGGTTAGCTGTAAGACCCAATATCGATATTCTTAGTGAAGTACGTTATTGGTGGGATCTTGTTCATGAAGATATTATTCCTATTGCTGAAGAAGCAGACAAACCCTATTTGAAACAGGCCTTGGAATTGCTTCCTGATTTACCATGGAATGAAGAAACGTGGGGGATGTGGACTTCAGCATTAAAAGACAAAACTGGACGGAAAGGAAAAGACCTTTTTCATCCATTACGTTTGGCTTTAACGCGTGAAGAGAAAGGGCCAGAAATGAAAGGGCTCTTGCCTTTAATTGGACGTGACAGAGTAGTAAAACGTCTAACAGAAGCCGCAGCACTTTAAGATTTTTGATTTATAGCTTTTTAAACCCCCATCAGAATGATTGCTGATGGGGATTTATTTATGATTAATTAAGGTTTTGGAGGAACAGGACCTTTAACAATCTCTGCGAGATCGTCAGGTCTTACCCAAGTTTTAAAAGCTTTTTGAATATCGGCAGCAGTGGCTTTGTAATAAGCTTTAGCAGCGATATCAGAATTATTTAAAGGCAAGTTGAGATCAGATAACGTAAGATACATATCTGCAATTTTATCGATGCTGGCTTGTTGCAAAGGAATACTGCGTAATAATGAAGCTTTGGCAAGATCAAGTTCATGCTGCGTTACTGGGGTCGTTTGCATAGCCTGCAGGTTTTTTAACGCTGCTTGACGAGCTAGTGCGATTTTATCGGGGTCGGCTCCAAAGGTAATGCTATAACCCGCACGGGTACGATTCCATGTAAAATCACTATTTACATTATAAACATAACCGGTCTTGACCCGAAGATCGCGATAAAAACGTCCGGCAAAACCACCACTTAGGACTTCATTTCCTAAATTTAGAAGGAAATGATCGGAGTGATGGACATTAAGATTAATGCTTTCAACCAAAGCAACGCTGTCCTGAAGGGATGTTTTGTCGGGAACATGAACATAGGATGTTTTGTTATTTGGACGCGTAGGCAAATCTAGATTAGGTTTTGGACCTTTTGCTTTCCATGCGCCGAAATATTTTTCGACAACATTTTTAGCTTGTTCGGGAGTAATATTTCCTGCAACAACAATTGTTGTTAAATCAGGGCGATAAGATTTTGTATAGAAATTTTTCAGATCCTCTAGCTTAAGCTGCATAACTTTAGCAGGTTCTGCTTGGCGCAAAGAAGGATCATTTGATGGGTTAACCGCCTTTTTAATCGCACGACTGAAATGATAACCCGGTGATTGATATAAACCGATGAGCGACTGTGCTTCTTGTTCCCGGACAATTTGAAAATATTTATCTTCAAAAGATGGGTGCAACATATTGTCAGCTAAAAGTTTCATACCCTGATCGAATTCAGGGGATAATACGGCTAACGAAAAGTCACTACCCGCAGTAAGATCAGCGGCAATATCATCAACGGCTTTGCGGAAAGCTATACGATTTAATGACTGCGTGCCGTATTTGAACATTTCATTGGTAATATCAGCGATACCTTCTTTATCTTTTTCTTCTTGTAAAGAGGGTTCTTGGCGTAAATGCCCATAAACATTTATTGTATTGCTGACATGAATAGGTTGAACAATCAAACGGATACCATTGTTAAGCATCATATCCGTAGGCGCTGGTGCAGAAGCAGGCAAAGAAAGTTTTTTTAAAGCTGCGTTGGCCCAATCAGGTAATTGCACCGGTTTTTCTGGTACTGACGCAAATGATTCTGCACCCCCAAAACCTTTGCTTGCCAGTGGTTTTCCAGAATTTTCTGGTGTTAAAATAGCGGTAACCGCTTCGCTTTGGGTAAGAATACGTTTAGCCATGGCATTAACGGCTTCGGGTGTTACCGCTTTATAAGCAGCTGCGATATCATTAGGATCATTTAAATCTTGAAAAGCTAAAGCACTTGACCATGCATCGGCAAGGCCACTGATACTATTAGCGTTAAATCCCAATTGTGCTAATTCTTTACGCTTTGCAGCTTCAACCATTTCGGGTGGAACACCGTGTTCGCGGATGTTTTCTAGAATCTGTTGCATTTCCTTTAATAAAGGCTCATGTGACTTTCCTTTGGGAAAAGCTGCGAGCGCAACACCAAATCCGACATCGGCTTTGGTTTCATATTCAAAATCTGCCATTAATGCTTTTCCTTGTGGAACAAGGTCATATAAAGCACCGCGTTGGCTGGATAGAACATCACTTAAAATATTGGCAACAGCAAAATCTTTGGCTTTGGCTCCTGGCATTCTCCAAGCCATGGTTACTAACCCAGTTGGAAAATCAGTTGGAATATTTAGTGTGGCTGCTTTCACTGGTTTTAGTTTGAAAGATTTACGTTGAGGTACTGCTTTACGTGGAATATTACCAAAAGCTTCTTTAACCTGTGACATAGCTTTTTGTGGGTTAATATTACCAACGATAATGAGAATTGCATTATTGGGTGCATAGTATTTCTCATAAAAATCACGTAGTAATTTAACATCCGTTTTTTCAAAAGAAGGCCGTGTTCCTAAAGCATCATGCTCATAAGGTGTGTTTTCAAATAAAATATGCTGAAGTTGTGAAACATATTTGTAAATAGGATTAGATAAATCACGGGATACTTCTTGTTCAATAGCTCCGCGTTCTTTTTCCCAGTCAGCAGCATTTAGGCTAAGTCCGTTCATGCGTAAAGCTTCTATTTTCAACATTACGCCAAGGTCATCAGCAGGAGCAGTATAATAGTACTGTGTTACGGTTTCTGTTGTAAACGCATTATAGCTTCCTCCTAATTGTGCCCCTATGACTGCGAGTTGGTCTTTGTCCAAGCCATTGCTTCCTCTAAACATCATATGTTCTAGTGCATGCGCAGTTCCAGGGAAACCATCGGGTGCTTGATTGGAGCCTACAAGATAGCTAATGCGGGCTGTAACAACGGGGGCGAGTTTATTAGGGACAATTACAACTTTTAGGCCGTTGTTTAAGGTCTCTCTTACAACCCCAGTAACTTGAGGTTTTTTTGCTTCTTCTGCTTGTGCAGCGGTAATCCAATTCGTTGACAAAGGTATTAGAGGAAGCGAAAGGAAAGACAAACTTAGAGCCGTAACGCAGAGATATTTTTTCATAATTTAGAAAAAACCTTTTATTTTGCTTTTTGAAAAATGGGTAATTACGAACATACGAAGCTTAGCAGAATGTTCGAAAAATCATAAAGAGAAATTGGTGATCCCTGATTTTGTTTTTGTACAATAAATATATTGTTTATATTTATTTGACAGAACACATAAATAATGTTTATAGAACATGATTGTTTTTAATCGTAATAAATCATCAAATAAAATTTTGTATAAAATTATAAGGTATAAGCTAGAACATATTTTATACTTTTATACTTACTAAATATAAGGAATACTTATGAAGTATTATATAAGCTTTTTCCGAAATTACTTCAATTTTTCAGGTAGAACAAGAAGGGCCGGTTATTGGGTTCCGCATATAATTAATGGATTTATTATCTCAATTTTATTTATTTTGGGTTTGTTTTGTGGGTTACCGCATAATCCTGATGCACACATAGAAAATCCAGAATACACAACGACATTTATTTGGGTAAATTGTATAATATTTTTCTTTCTTTTATTAACATTTATACCTTCTTTGTCATCAACTGTAAGGCGGTTACATGATATTAATCGAAGTGGATGGTGGATTTTTTTCAACTTTCTTCCTTTGGCAGGGCCTATTGCGTTATTTATTTATTATTGTCAAGATAGTGGTAACGATAATCAGTATGGCCCTAAACCTGACAAGATTAATTTTACCGTTTAGAAATCATGCGGCGGCAATTTATTTTGCCGTTTTTAACATCGAATTATCAAAGTAAAATATCGAAGCAATATTTAGTGATGAATTCTTTGCTTATATATTGCTTCGGATTATAATCTTTTGATTATCTATAACATTTTCTATTAAATGGTTTTTTGAATCAGTTTGTTGTAATAAGTTTTATAGCAGACTGAGAAAAAGATTTCAAAAGAGTAAAATAGCAGTGTTCTCGAGGCGGAAATTACAATTTACACCTGTTGTTGCAACTACTGTTATTTTAATATTAATAGCATTTTTTATTCTTGTTCGTATGCCTGAGATTATCCTTAAAGGACGTTTTTGGGCAGAAGAAGGTCATAATTTTTTTCATTATGTATGGTTACAACCATCTTTAAAGTTTTTATTAAATAATTTTGGTGGTTATTGGAACTTAGCTGAAATATTAAGCATTTTCAGCGCATTTTATTTGGTTCCACTGCAATATGCACCTTATGTAACAATTACATTAGGATTGATTTTTCAATTATTGCCTTTTTATTTGATTTTAACAGCAAAAAACTGGTTGTCTAATTGGTATATACGTATACTTGCCGTTCTTATGGTTTTATTTGCGCCGGCAACTGAAGAAGTGTGGCTGCAATCTTTACATATTGCGGTTCAGCTTTTGCTTTGTTGTGAGATAATTTTGATTTCTCCTTGTCGTTCAGGAAAAGAGGAGATTTTTCAACGTGTTATCATTATTTTCGCATCGCTTAGTAATGCAGGATGTATTGCTTTTTTTCCGTTGTTTTGTTTAAGGGCATGGATCGACAAAGATAGAAAACGGACCCTACAAGCTTTTTGTATGGGTTTTGGGATTATTATTCAATTTATGTTCTTCTTTGACTTCTTTGTGCGTAATTATCAAAATGTTATGACGGGTGAGTATGTTACAAGTACAATTATTCTCAAAAACTTTCTTTTACCTGTGATTGGTGCAGATTTTTATAATGATCATATCAAGAGTTGGTTTAAAATTTGCAATGATAATGGGTATTTATGGCTGTCTTATATTTTCTTGGTTATTTGTGGAGGCGTTATTTTTTGGTTGAGTTTAATCAAAAAAATATGCTGGCCTGCAATTTGGAGTTTTTTAGCATTTTTTAGTTTAGCTCCTATAGCCTATCGTGGCCAATTATATGGTATGCCATTTATTTATACCACTGGTGGTGGTCATTATACTTTTGTTCCACAAGCTTTATTATATCTAGGTATATTAGCTTTATTACAACATTTTTCCCAAAATTTTAAAAACAAGTTCTATTATATCGGATATGTGTTTTGTTTTTTGATTATCTTTATTGGTGTAAAGGATTATTTTAATCCGCCTTCTTATGTCGCTCATGGTCCATCTTGGGCAAAAGAAGTTAAAAAATGGCGTAAGGATTCACGTTACCATTTGCATTCTTGGCCTGCGACGGAATCCTATGATGTCGTTCCTTATGCTGAATCGGATGAATTTTATCCCGATGGACGCCTTAAAAATCTCAAATAATTAATCGTAAAGATTATTTACAGATTGCGATCGCGTTTAATTTGATCCCATGCAGCGTTAATTTGTGCCACTTTTTGAGCTGCCCGATCAATTTCAGCTTGATTTGCACCACGCGAAATCATGCTATCGGGATGATATTTCCTAACCAATTGGCGCCATGTAGTTCGAACTTCTTCATCGGTTGCATGTCGTGTGATACCTAAAACGACATAAGCATCGAAATTTGGCGAAGTATTTCGTGGGATACCTCCGCGTGAAATATGATCCCATGCGGCATTCGGAAGTCCAAAAATCCGATGGACATTTCTTAAGAACTTTTCTTCTTCTGGATGTAATTGATCTGGTTTTGTGGCGTCAGAACGCGCAACAATAAAAAGTAAAGCCAATGCATTTTCTAGTTTCGACTTATCATTAGCAAAAGTGCGTGATAATTCTTGTGCAAATTTTTCATAATCGTCGGTTCTTTGTCGTGCTTGATCAAATAACAAACCAACTTGTTTTTGCTGTTGCTCTGGGATAAAGAAAAATCGTTTAAAACTATTGATTTCTGCACGGTTAACGGCACCATCGCATTTAGCAAGTTTGGCTGATAGGATGATTAAGCAGATTCCAAAAAGCTGATCTTTGTTACGGCTAGCAGCAGCCATTTTAACGGCAATATAAGTTGCAGCACTGCTGAAATCTGGAGAAAGTCTATTTTTCCAATTTTCTTCCCAACCACCGGGCGGTGGATTCAAAAGCTTCTTTTGATCTGCTGCGTGTCCTAATGCAGCGCCTAATAAAGCTCCAACAGGACCACCACTTACAAATCCAGCAACAGTACCAAAAATTTTTCCAAAAATTGCCATATTTTCTTATATTGACCGTTTGATGAGAACAGAAAATCTAACTGACAATATAATATATAATATGAACGTTTGTTAGGACTAAAGATTATTTTTCTGGTTTTTCCGAAGGAATCGTAATGCTTCTAAACGAAGTACTGAAGATAATGGCTGTTGCGAATCACGTTGAGAATCAAGTTCCGCAATAAAACTTGCCAATGTTTGTTGTTGAGAAGAAGCTATTTCTTCGAGAACTTCCCAAAAATCCGGTTCTAGAGCGACACTGGTTCGATGTCCTGATAGTGTAAGGCTATGCTTTTGAAGATAGGATAAAGTCATATTTGTATCGTTTTTTCTGCCCAATTGGCGGTTTCCTGAATAATGGGATCTAGATGATTAAGCCATCGTTTAATAGAAGGTAAGAGTGTAATATTTTTGGAATTACCTAATGCAATTAAGGTATTCCGAATGAAACGGGTATGCCCAATTCTTTTAATGGGGGATCCAGAAAAGAAACGTCGGAATTCCTCCTCATTTAATTGTGCAAGTTCTGCTAGCAGGGGGTTATTTAGCTCCGTTCTGGGTTGTAATTTTATATGGCGACAGTTTTTTGCAAAACGGTTCCATGGACAAATAGCTAAACAATCATCGCAACCATAGATACGATTACCAATTTTTTGCCGGTATTCTATAGGAATAGATCCTTCATGTTCTATTGTTAGATAAGAAATACAGCGTCGTGCATCTAATTGATAAGGGGCTATAAAAGCTTGGGTTGGGCAAATATCTAAACATCGCGTACATTGACCACAATGCATTGTTGAAGATTCAACAGCAGGTAATTCCAACGTTGTAAAAATTTCGCCTAAAAACAACCAGCTGCCAAATTGACGAGAAACAATATTGGTGTGTTTACCCTGCCAACCAATTCCTGCTTGCATAGCCAAGGGTTTTTCCATAATCGGCGCCGTATCAACAAAGACTTTTACCTGAATATCTGGATAGATCGCTTTTGCTTCTTTAATTAGAAATTGAGCAAGATGTTTTAACCAGCCTTTGATAATATCATGGTAATCGCGGTGACGTGCATAAACCGAAATATTTCCAATATCGTTGTGCTCAAGATTAATCATGGGGTTATTTTCCGGTCCATAATTTACAGCGACAACAATAACACTACGAACGTCAGGCCATAGATTTTTTGGATGTTCGCGAATATCGAGTTTTTCTTTCATCCAATTCATATCGCCATAACGTTTTTGGTGGACGAATTCACGTAACTGACGTGCATAATGATTTGGTAAATTTGCTTTACAAATCCCGATTTGATCAAAACCTAATGCAAATGCGTGTTCATAAAGGCGGCGAACTAAAATATCGGTTTTCATTAGTTTTCTTTGGTAGGTATATGACCTATTGCATGGTCAGGCCATTGAGAAATATTAAGACGTAATTTGCCGATCTTATCGCCAAAATATTCGCCTTTTGCAGCGGTAATATTTTCTTTAAGCCACAGATCTAAAAGATGCGTAATATCTCGTTCTTGGTAAGGATCAAAATATGCATAAAGATATAATCCACCTTCAGGTTTACGAAATTGAATGGGGAATGGTGCCTGCTTGGATAACCAGTGTTCTAAGGTATTTGCTTTATTAAGCAGCTTCTTTCTTAGAAAATGACAATGATTATTTATTTGTTTTATTAAATAATGCTCAGCCAAAAGTTGAGGTAAAACGCTTAATCCTCCATCTATCTGCTGTCGTGTATCGGCAAGTCGTGTAATAACATTGCGTGGTGCAACAATCCAACCTGCTCGAATATTATTGCCAATATATTTGGATAATGAACCCAGATAAATAACTTGATTTTGCTCATCATAGAATTTGATGGGTTGAATATCGGTATCATTGTTGAAATAAAGCAGACTGCTTGTATCATCTTCCACTAATGGTATTTGATAACGCACACATTCTTTAAGCAAAGTTTTTTTTCGTTCTTGGTGCATTCGTAGACCAGTGGGATTTTGAAAAATCGGATTAAGAAAAATCATTTTAATACGTGATTTTTCAACCAGGCTACGAAACCCATCCAAAGTTACACCTTCGTCATCCATGGGTAATGCGCAGACTCGCAGACCTGCTGCTTGAAAGATTGGTAAGCGATAAAAAGAAGAGGGCGATTCAACACCAATACTGTCCCCAGGTTTTAACAAAGTTTGAGAAATCAAAAAAAGTGCCTGCTGAGTGCCGGAAGTAATAAGAATTTCTTCAGGATCAACGTTCAGATGATAATGTTTTTGTAGATGATGAATGACAGCTTTGCGAAAGGAAGAAAGCCCTAAACGTGCAGTTTCATTATCTTGTTCAAGTGATAAAAGTTGATGCCATGAAATTTGCGTAAAATCCTGATGCGGCAATAGATCAACGGCTATATCACCACTTGCTAGATCAATTAAGGGTTTTTTCAGCGTATGGCTTTGATTTCTTAGGGCCGTAAGCTGTAATTGATAATGATCTTGTTTGGGTTGTAATAAAACCGAATGAAAGGGATGCCAATTCATTAAAGGCCGACTTTGTTGTCCCCATTTTTCTGGGTTTACAAAAGTTCCATGACCAATTTTTCGAATCAATACACCGCAATCCGTGAGTTCATTCAGCGCATGCGTAATCGTAGAGCGATTAACCTTAAGCAATGAACTAAGTTGTCTTTCAGAGGGTAAACGCTGTCCTGGTGATAGCGCTCCATTTTGTATCGCAGTTTCAATCAAATGAAATAATTGTCGATATAATGGTCGCGAATCTTCAGGTGATAAATGCCATATCATTTTATAGCCAAGGTACAAAAAGATAACTTATCAAATTGGATGGGAAAAAAACAGTCCAATTGGCTGTTTATTTTTACAAGGAAATTGTTCATTATACTTGCCTTTAGAAATGGAGAATATTGATGAATAAACAAGTTGGTTCCGAAACAGTCAAACGTGGCATGGCTCAGATGCAAAAAGGCGGCGTTATTATGGATGTCGTCAATGCTGAACAAGCTAAAATTGCTGAGGCCGCAGGTGCTGTAGCTGTTATGGCTCTTGAACGTGTTCCTTCTGATATTCGTGCTGCCGGTGGTGTTGCACGTATGGCTGATCCAACCATTGTCGAAACCGTTATGAAAGCGGTTACGATTCCTGTTATGGCCAAAGCCCGGATTGGTCATATTAGCGAAGCACGTATTTTGGAAGATATGGGTGTTGACTATATTGATGAAAGTGAAGTTCTCACACCGGCTGATGAAGAATTTCATATCTTGAAAAGCGATTATACGGTTCCTTTTGTATGCGGTTGTCGTGATCTTGGCGAAGGTTTACGTCGTATTGGGGAAGGTGCTTCCATGCTGCGTACCAAAGGTGAACCAGGAACAGGTAATATTGTCGAAGCTGTTCGTCATATGCGCAAAGTCAATGGACAGATCCATTTGGTTATGGGTAAGAATGATGATGAATTAATGGCTTTTGCTCGTGATATTGGAGCACCTTATGAATTAGTCAAAGAAGTCAAAAAGCTTGGTCGCTTACCCGTTGTTAATTTTGCCGCGGGCGGTGTTGCAACGCCTGCTGATGCTGCTTTGATGATGTCTTTGGGGGCCGATGGTGTTTTTGTTGGTTCAGGTATTTTCAAATCTGAAAATCCAGAAAAATTTGCCCGTGCTATTGTTCAAGCAACAACCCATTATGAAGATTATGGAATGCTGGTTGAACTATCCAAAGGGTTAGGAACACCAATGAAAGGTATCGAGATCAGTAACTTGTCACAACAAGACCGTATGCAGGAAAGAGGTTGGTAATATGGTAAAACGGGTAGGGGTTTTAGGCCTGCAAGGTGCAATAACCGAACATATAAATCAGTTGAAGCAACTTGGTGCTGAGGGTATTGCGGTTAAAACTCCAACCGATCTTGCGCAAGTTCAAGCTTTGATTATTCCTGGTGGAGAATCGACAGCAATCAGTCGTCTGATTCAACAAATCGGTTTTTATGAGCCTATACAGCAATTTGCCAAGAATCATCCTGTTTTTGGAACTTGTGCCGGCCTGATATTATGCGGTTCTTCCATTACAGATGGGGGGGAGAAACTAAAACCGCTAAAGTTAATTGATATTGCGGTGACACGTAATGGCTTTGGACGACAGGTTGATAGTTTCGAAACACCATTAGATATAGATTCTATTGGGCAACAAATACCGGCGGTTTTTATCCGTGCTCCATATATTGATCATGTTGGAGAAGGGGTAAAAATTCTTGCCAAAATCGATAATAGAATCGTTATGGCCGAACACGGTTCCGTTCTTGTTAGTTCATTCCATCCAGAATTAACCGAAGATAACCGTATAATGGCTTATTTTTTGAAGAAGATTAAAGAAGAAAATTCTTAACGGATATATTTCGTTAGAATCGTCAAAAAGACCCTGATGGATGAAAATAATCATCCATCAGGATATTTTTAGGAATCGTTATCGTCATCTTTTGTTTTAATGACTTCGATTTCTGAATCGATGGTATCGTCATCTTCAAGATCAGAAGCATCTTCGATTGCGGCATCAACATCGTCATCTTCAACCAGATCAGTATCCAGATCATCATCCATGATTTTAGGATTCAGTTGATTATTGTTCATAGAATTATCTTCTTCTTCCGGAGGCCGTCCACGGGGAAGTTCTATAGGTTGTTCGGTTCCGCATTTTGGACATACGGGTGGCATTTTGTTGAGATCATAAAAACGGATACCACAGGAACAACATACCCGTTTTGTACCCAGCTCTGCTTTGACCATGAATCAATCCTGTTACAAATCAAAAAAAATTTTGGATTAAATGGGCTGTGCCAGTTTATCTTTGTTCTGTCAAACTTTAAAATGACATTTTATAGATTTCTGATAAGGGCTTATGCGTCTTATCCAATCTTTAAAATTCAAAATAATCAGAAAGCAGAAATATGACAAATTCTTCTTCAGCACAACCATTAATTGCAAAACCAGCGAAACATCCTTTAAAAGGACGTATAAAAGTTCCAGGCGATAAATCAATTAGCCACCGTTCTTTGATGTTTGCTGCATTGGCAACTGGGGAAAGTCATATAACAGGATTGCTAGAAGGAGAAGATGTTCTTCAAACGGCTGCTGCTATGCGCGCGATGGGGGCCGATTTACAAAAGATTTCTGAGGGGGAATGGCATATTAAAGGTAAAGGGATAGGCCATTTACAGGAACCTACTGATATATTGAATATGGGTAATTCGGGCACATCTGCGCGCCTTTTGAGTGGTATATTGGCAAGCCACGGCTTTTTTAGTGTGATAACCGGTGATGACAGTTTACGTAAAAGGCCTATGGCACGGATAATTAAACCTTTATCTGAAACTGGAGCACAATTCTTCTGTCGTGAAGGTCAACGTCTTCCTATGGCTATTATGGGAACGGATCGGGCGAAACCACTAGGCTATCGACTGCCAGTTGCTTCTGCGCAAGTTAAATCAGCAATCTTGTTAGCGGGATTAAATGCTTGTGGCACGACTTGGGTTGAAGAACCGATTGCAACGCGTGATCATACTGAAAATATGTTACGTCATTTTGGTGTGGACGTCGAAGTTAAACCTTTACCGGAAGGTGGGAAACGCATTGAGATTACTGGGCCTGTAACGCTTCAAGCCAAAGATATTATCGTTCCTGGCGATCCTTCCTCAGCAGCATTTATTTTGGTCGCTTGTGCGTTGGTTTCTGGTTCAGAAGTTTGCATCGAGGCTGTTGGATTAAACCCCTTAAGGACAGGGTCTTTTGACATGTTGCAAAAGATGGGTATTGATCTGAAAATTGAAAATAGGCGAATTGAGGGGGGAGAACCTTTGGGTGATATCCTTGTTAAAGCGAGTCATTTAAAAGGAATTGAAATTCCCGCTCATGTTGCACCATCTATGATTGATGAATTCCCAGTTTTGTCGGTCGCTGCCGCTTATGCTGATGGGACTAGCCGTTTTTGTGGTTTGGAAGAGCTTCGGGTGAAAGAAAGTGACCGTTTTACCAATATTGTTGAAATGCTTCGTGGAAACGGTGTTTCGGTTCAGGTTGAACAGGACGATATTATTATCACAGGAACAAATGGCCTTATTCCTGGAGGGGGAAAAGTTTCGACTCATATGGATCATCGTTTAGCAATGAGTGCTTCTATTTTAGGATTGGTTGCTCAGAAAAGTGTTACGGTTGATGATATCCGCTTTATTAAAACCAGTTTTCCGAATTATTTTGCTCTGATGAACCAATTAGGTGCAGGATTTAATCAATGATAAATAAACCTTTGATTATTGCTATTGATGGTCTTTCTGGTGTGGGAAAAGGAACACTAGCCCGGAGTTTGGCGGATAGGCTTGGTTTACCTTATTTAGATACTGGCATTCTCTATCGTGTCGTTACACGTAAAATGCTGGATTCTGGTTTAAAGCCTGATGATGCTGATACAATTAAGATCGCTGAAAATCTGGATGAAAAAGACTGGCAACGGTCTGATTTGCGGACTCCAAAGGTTGATCGCGCTGTCAGTCAAGTAGCTGCTCAAATCCCTATTCGTCGTGCATTATTGGATATGCAACGTCGTTTTGCTGCAAAAAAAGGGGCTGTTATGGATGGACGCGATATTGGAACCGTTATTTTTCCTTCAGCTCAGGTAAAGTTATTTATTACAGCTTCATCACGAATCCGTGCAGAACGTCGTTGGTTACAATATACCGATAATCCACAAGATCCTACGCGTGAAGATCAGATTGATAAAATTGAATCGGATCTTATCGCGCGTGACGAAGCGGATTCGAAAAGAGCTGTTGCGCCTTTACGTCCGGCAGAAGATGCAATTATTTTACAGACGGATAAGCTTTCTGCAGAAGCTGTTTTGGAGGAGGCACTGACAATTATCAAGAAACGTTTAAAATAATATTAAAAAAACATTAACGAATATAATTAAATGTCGTTGTAACGCCATAACTTTGACAAAGTTATGGTTGAAAATCAATTTTATTCACGCTATCAGAAAACTTCAATATTTATAAATATTGAAGTTTTATTTTTGTTTAATATGCCTTTTTAAAAGGAAGTCGTAATTGTTAATTCGTTGCGAGTTACGATGGCGCAAGACAGCTTGCAAACGCTGAAGGTTTTCATGATGTTTGCAATGTTAACAGGAAATTAAATGGCTTCAGCCACTACAAACACTCCGAAGGATCACTTTGGCGGTGAAGATTTTGCAACCCTTCTTGATGAAACATTGGGTCAGGACACAGGATTTGAAGGGTCCGTTATTACTGGTAAAATTATCCGCTTGACCGATGATTATGCTATTGTTGATGTTGGTTTAAAAAGCGAAGGACGCGTTCCACTTAAAGAATTTGCGCCTGTTCGTTCCAAGGTTACTGTTCAACCTGGTGATATGGTTGAAATTTATATTGAACGTTACGAAGATCGCGATGGTAGCATTTTGCTTTCCCGTGAAAAAGCACGCCGTGAAGAAGCTTGGTCTACATTAGAAAAAGCTTTTGAAAATAATCAACGGATTAACGGAACCATTTCCGGTCGTGTTAAAGGTGGGTTTACGGTTGACCTTGGGGGCGCTATGGCGTTCTTACCAGGTTCACAGGTTGATATTCGTCCTGTTCGTGACATTAACCCTATGATTGGGGTTGCTCAACCATTCCAGATTTTAAAAATGGATCGTGCACGTGGAAACATTGTTGTTTCTCGTCGTGCTGTTTTAGAAGAAACCCGTGCAGAACAACGCAGTGAACTGATCCAAGGACTTAAAGAAGGTATGATTCTTGACGGTGTTGTCAAGAATATTACCGATTATGGTGCATTTGTCGATTTGGGTGGTGTTGATGGTCTGTTACATGTGACCGATATTGCTTGGAAACGTGTTAATCATCCATCTGAAGCTTTACAAATTGGCCAGCCTGTTCGTGTTCAGGTGATTCGTTTCAATCCAGAAACACATAGAATTTCTCTGGGTATGAAACAGCTAGAAACAGATCCATGGGAAAATGTAGCGGTTAAGTATCCCCCCGGTGCTCGTTATAGCGGTCGTGTTACCAATATTACGGATTACGGTGCTTTTGTTGAGCTGGAACCCGGTGTTGAAGGTTTGGTTCACGTTTCAGAAATGTCTTGGACAAAGAAGAACGTCCATCCTGGTAAAATCGTTTCAACCTCTCAGGAAGTCGATGTTGTTGTTTTGGATGTTGATAGTTCAAAACGTCGTATTTCTTTAGGCTTGAAACAGGTTCAACCTAATCCTTGGGAACAATTTGCTGAAACGCATAAGGTTGGTTCTGAAATCGAAGGTGAGATTCGGAATATTACGGAATTCGGCCTGTTTATTGGTTTGTCTGCTGATATTGATGGCATGGTTCATATGTCTGATCTATCTTGGGACGAAACTGGTGAAGCAGCTATGGCTCAGTACAAAAAGGGCGATGTTGTTAAAGCCAAGGTTCTGGACGTTGATGTCGAAAAAGAACGGATTTCTTTGGGTATTAAACAACTTCATGAAGATCCTGCTGCCGACGTACTTTCTAAGGTTAACAAAGGAAGTGTCGTAACCTGCACAGTAACGGCTATTCAACCAAACGGAATTGAAGTTTCTGTCAATGATGTTTTAAGCGGCTTTATCCGTCGTGCTGAATTGTCTCGTGACAAGGCAAAGCAACGTTCAGAAAGTTTTGCTGTTGGTGAACGTGTTGACGCAAAAGTTGTTTCTGTAGATCGGGCAGCACGTCGTTTATCCCTAACGATTAAAGGTCGTGAGCTTGAAGAAGACAAACAGGCGATTTCTGATTATGGTTCGTCTGATAGTGGGGCTTCACTAGGGGATATCCTAGGCGCTGCTATCCGTCGACGGAATGCAGATAACGAAGAAGAATAAATTAATTATACTTCTTCCGAAAGGCTAAGCTTTTGCTTAGCCTTTTTTATTGGTTATTTTATAAGAATGTTAATAGAATAAAATTATAGTTTTTGCTAATAGTTTGTTAATATATTATGAATTATATATTATGTAAGCGTAACTAAAAATATAAAACTCTTTGAACTTAAATGGCTAATGTAGAAGTTATTCGCAACAATATTGAACGATAGAACGCATCATGACGGTTATTTACAATACAAATTATACACATAATCCAAATGCCTATCTTACACTTTCTGTTGGACGCGCTGCGAAAGCGTTATGGGGTGAAGAAAATGTTGTCGTGGCTGATAACATGAATTTACTACCGATTGCAGCCAGCGGCGAACATGAAGTTTTAATTTGTATTGATGGACAAAGAAGCGATGTCGAATTGCTTAAACGCTTAAGACCTAGTTTTAAAACTATGATTCTTTGGACATTTGAAGATCCGTTTTTGCTTGAATTTGATATTAATATTTCAATTTATTTCGATCACGTATTTACTAACGATCCAGCTTGTGTTCCTTTTTATAAAACGAATTCTCATTATCTTCCTTTGGGGGGTAGCGAATCTATTCATTACCGGGAAGTCAAAGAAAGTGACAATCTTGATTATGATATTTTCTTTGCTGGGACCATGTGGCCTAATCGGGTAGGCGTATTACGACGTATTATTGCCTCTTTCCCCCATGCACGGATGAAATTAATTTGTCCATGTAATGAATATTTGCCACCTTTACCTAATGATTTATTGGAACATGTGATCCGTCGTCCAATTAGTATGGAAGCTTTTGTAGATTTTGCGAATGCAAGTGCAGTTACGCTGACGCTGTTTCGTAATTACGCAAGTCATGGAACGGTTGGGCAGGCTACAGCACCAGGGCCACGTTTATATGAATTGGCTTTGGCCGGCACAGCACAAGTTGTTGAACTTCCCTCTGAAATGGATGAGCGTTATCTTAAAGAGCTAAATGGTATTGGTATTGCACGGAGTGCGGAAGAAATCGCTCATCAAATTGCAACTATTCTAGATGATAAATTACTTAGAAAGCGATTAGCTTCAGCTGCACAAACGTCAGTTATGGAAGGCCATCTTTACAAAAATCGCCTTCAAAAGATTGAAGAAATTACCAAAGCTAATTTCAAGAAAAATCAAAAAATCACTAGTGGTGGAGAAATTTTGCCTCCTGCTCGTGCTGGGAAATTGCGTGTTTTATTTGTTACGCATTCAACCATTCATGAACATGTTTGGGGGGGGGTTGAAGTTTATCAACAGATCTTATGTGCTTCTTTGGGACGTCATGTAGAGTTTTATTATTGGCTGCGTCGGCGTGGTGCTTGTACTCTAACCGATAATAACGGAAATGAGATAGAACACTTTGACATGCCAAATGTTGGATGGCTTGATTCCATGAATGATGCGCAGGAAGAAAGTGCATTCTCAAGCATTATTTGCCAATATGATATTGATGTTGTGCATATTCAGCATTTGGGACATCATACTTTATCATTGCCTGCTATTGCTAAAGCTTGTGGAGTAGGCGTTGTTTACTCGTTCCATGATTTCATAACTGTATGTTCTCATTATAATTTATTGAATTATGAACAACGTTATTGTCATATCGAAGATAAAACTGTTAGTACTTGTGATATTTGTTTAAAGATTTCTGAAAACTTGGAATTTGGTGTTCAAGAAACACGACGATCTTTTATAGCAAGTACGTTAAAATCCGTAGATGTCTGTTTGTTTGGTTCCGACCACTCACAACAGGTTAACCACAAAATTTATCCATTATTAAAACAAAAAGATAATTATGTTATTGGTATTCCTTCATTGGAAAGTGGACTACCGATCAAGAAAAAACAATATGAACCTTTAAATGGTCGGCCTTTGCGTGTTGCTACGGTGGGTAATTTTATTCGATCAAAAGGTGCGGATTCAATTATCTGTATTATCCAATCAGCAAACCCACAATTATATGAATTTCATATTTTTGGATATATGCAGCCTGAATATGAAGATGTATTGAAAAATCTTGGACAAGATAACGTTATTCTTCATGGTTCTTATGAACCAGGGGAAATTTCATCTTTAAGTGTCGCTGATGCCGTATTGATATTATCTATTTGGCCCGAGACGTATTGTATTTCGCTTTCAGAAGTTTGGCAAAGTGGTCTTATACCTGTTGCGACTGATATCGGTGCTTTAGGAGATAGAATAGTTGATGGTGTTAACGGCTTTAAATTACCCGTTGGTGAAGCGAGTAATGTTATTGAGCGGTTAGAATTGATTCGGTCAGATGAAAAATTACGCCAGCAAATAATGGAAAATATCACACCTGATTTATGGGTAAATAATGACGAATATGTAGAAAAACTATTAGATATCTATAAACAGGTTGCACCACGTCGTGAAATGGGACAGAGCAATTTGCAATGGGATGTTGGTCGTTTACATTATTTGCCGCATGATTCGTGGAAAAAGCAAGCGCCTCCAAGGCATATTTTTGATGCACCGCTAGAAAACAAATTGCATGTTGAGTTACCCCAGCGTGTTGATAGTTGGATCAATATTCAGGGTGCAAGTTGTTATGTTGATGATATCTGTTATCACATTTTAAATGTCGATGATGAAGCAAACTTTAATGGTGCAGATGAATTCCATATTCGTGGTTGGTTTGTTTTTCCTGAAGTTTCAGGTGCGGGAACGCTTTATACAGTTTTGATTCATCAAGATAGCAATCTGACTATTTTCCTTGAATGTGATCGAGAAAATCGTGAAGATGTTGCAAAAAGTTTTGCAAATGCGCCGATGCGTAATGGTTTTGCAGGGCAGTCTGCATTACGAGGGAAATGGTGTGAAGGTATATTCAGGGTTGGATTAATCAATATTGTTCATAGCTCTGGAGCTTTTCAATTAACGAATAACGAAATTGAAATTAAAGACAGTCGGGTTGTTAGTATCCGAACCGTAAATCACGAAAATCAAGTTATTTTGGATGATTTTGCTCGTATCACAGAAAAAGATGGTTTGTTACGCGGTATTCGGTTGAATTCTTTTATTGAAAAAGAATTATATCCACAGCGTTCTGGTGAGTTGGAATTTTATTTAGATCGCTTTAGCGGTATCATTGACGATGATAGTGATGAGTTTGAGGAAAGCCAAGACGTCATTAGTATTAGTGGTTGGGCATATAATCGTGCTCAAGCGTTAGCTGGGCAAATTTATGTAGCTTTTGTAAGTAGTACCGTTGATGAAACATTTCTTTTTGGCACATCACGCTTTGTAAGACTTGAAACTTTGTCTGTATATCAGGGGGCTCCTTTATGTAATGGATTTAAAGGAAAATTATGCCTTCAAGAAGGATATCATGTTCATCTGAACGGGGAATATCATGTCTGTTTGGTAAATGTTACACAGAAAGATTATAAAGTTGGGGTAACCAATATCAGAGTCAGTATTGATGAAAATGGCAATATAGAAACAGAAGAAGTACCATTAGGTGATAAAATAACCTCTCATTGTCATGCTATTATTGACCAAAAAGCAGCACAAGGTACAATTTGGAAAGAATCAATTAAAGCTTATGCATAAGTAATAGATTTAATAATTCATCGCTATATTTTATTAAAAATTGATAAATACAACAAGATCATGAGATAGTAGATATCTTGATCTTGTTGGGTTGTTATAATTTTTTTAAAGTCTAGCGGTATGTTTAGATAACCTTTGATTAATAAAAGGCATATAATGACAGCGCAGAAATTAT
Source organism: uncultured Commensalibacter sp. (assembly GCA_945266285.1). Lineage (GTDB taxonomy): Bacteria > Pseudomonadota > Alphaproteobacteria > Acetobacterales > Acetobacteraceae > Commensalibacter. Next base: position 195,638 of record CALYOP010000001.1, on the reverse strand, counting down.
CTTTATCATTATGGCAATCATTTGATGAAGAATGGTATCGCCACCGATATCGAGCTTCTGTTGCAATTATCGAAGATATTTATGCAGGGCAGACTAAGACATATTATCAAAAAAAGGGTTATCAATTAGGGCATTCTCCCAATCCTTTTTTTGACGAATATTGGTATTTAAATCGGTATCAAAAAATTGCTGAAAAAGTAAGAAAAGGTATCTTTAAATCTGGATTTGATCACTACTGCAAAGAAGGGTGTAAATCCGTTGATTATTCTCCCCATTGGTTGTTCTCTGAACAAAAATACCGAAATACCCATCCTGATTTTGTCCAAAATAACGATGTGATCAAAGATTATATTAATGGTTATGATCATTACCTGAAAATTGGTGATAAGCAATTATATTCTGGAAGTTGGTTTTTCGATCCTAATCTTTATTTAAAGCAAAAAGAAGATAAAGATTCTATTCTTAAAGAGGGTCCTTATCATTATTTGTTGAAATATGATCAAAGCAGTATGGATCAGTTACGTCTTTCTTGGTATTTCGATCCTATATGGTATAAAAATACTTATACCGATGTTGAAAAAGACTTTAAATTCAATAAATTCCAGAACCTACTAAATCATTATCTTGCCAATACAGTCCCATTATCTTTTTCACCTTTGGAATGGTTTTCAGAAACTTTTTATATTGAAAATAACGAAGACATTTCACAGGCCTTAAGAAATCCAGACATGTTTCGTAATGGGTACGAACATTTCTTATTATATGGTTTGAATGAAAAACGTCAGCCCTGTTCATCTTTAGATATAAAGGCATATGCTGAAAAGCAAGAAGTTCAGGAAATGATCCAACAAGGATTGTTTCAGAATGCTTTTGAACATTGGGTTGCTTTTAATACGCCAAATCTTGATCGTAATTTGATCCCAGTTATGCCTGTAGCCGATGAAAAAGTTGTAATTTCATCAGAAGAAACGCCCCAAGCTGATACAAAAGAAGAGCCAACTAATCAGCCCGAAGAAACGGTTTCTGTTCAAGAAAAAGATACTTCTTCTGAACACAATGAAATAGCCGATGCAGAAAAAATAAAAACTGAAGATATCCCGCAATCCATAACGGAACCACCAACGGAGCAGAGCAATGCGGCAATCCAAGCTGCTGATGCAAAGGAGGATATTTCTTCAAATGAAACTTCAGAAAACGAAGTAATTTCTGAAACTGTTGATCAACCAGAAATAGTTAATCAGGATGATGAAGCCGAAGCATTGGGGGATGTAAATACAACACCCAATGAAGAAGATTTGGTAAAGTTTATCACTTCATCTAAAAAACAAGAATCCTCTAACGAAGAAAATTCAGATCAAAGTCATGCAGAAGAAGAACCTGCTGTAGAAATCCCGGTTTCACAAGAGAAACATCATATGGTTGAACCTATATGGCGTATCTTTGATGAGATGTGGTATATTCAGCATTATCCGCAAACAACCTCCGAAATGAAAGCACTAGAATTAGATAGTGTTGAAGAATATTATCGTGCTTTTGGATGTTATGAAGGGCATTCGCCTAATCCTTTTTTTGATGAAAAATGGTATCTGGAGAATTATCCTGAGGTAAAAAATCTTGTTAAAGACAAAAACTTCAGATCTGGATTTGAGCATTATTGCAAAGATGGGTATCAACGTTTTTCACCGCATTGGCTTTTTTCGGAAAACTATTATCGCGAGAGAAATCCACATCTGACTGATGAGGCACTGTCTTGTAATGGTTTTGTGAATGGGTATGATCATTACCTCAAATGTGGTGATAAAGACGGAACAAGTGGCAGTCCATTTTTTGATCCCTATTTGCTGCTTGCTCATTTACGGCAACCGATTAAAGCAGGAATGGGGCCTTTTGGTCATTATGTATATTACATTGATCAAATTGATCCGTTAATCCGTTTATCATGGTACTTTGATGCCGAATGGTATGTGAAAACATATCCTGAAGTAAATGCGTTAATAGAAAAAGGGGAAATTTATACCCCACTTCAACATTATCTGATCAATAAAGAACCACATCAATATTCGCCGCAGTTCTGGTTTGATGAAGGGTTTTATAATCGTTACTATAAAGATATGGTTGAACACCAGGAAATGGTTAAGCATTATCGGAATGGTTATGATCATTTCATTCGTGAAGGTATCGAAATGTTGCTACAACCTCGTAGTGATGTTGACCTTGAAAGCTATGCGCGTCTCCCAGAAGTTATAAAAGATATTGAAACAAATCCTTTTCAGAATGTTTTTATTCATTGGGTACAGCATCATGAAAATATCCCTACTGATCAAGAAATATTGGATGATGCGATTGACGACATAGCATCGGAATTAAATACAATATCGGTAGCTGAAATTGATATTCAAAGTGCTGTTTGGGCACATTTTGATGAAACATGGTATCTCGAAAACTATCCTGATATTTCGGAAAAAATGCAAGCCTGCAAAATGAAGGAGGTTCAAGGTTTTTATATCGAAGTAGGGGCTTTGCTTGGACATTCACCAAATCCTTATTTTGATGAAGTATGGTATTTAAGTAATTATTCAGATGTAAGAAAATCGATTTCTCGGGGCTTGTTTAAGTCGGGTTTTGAACATTATTGCGCAACAGGCTATCGGACTCATTCTCCGCACTGGTTGTTTTCTCAGACTTATTATCTTCAACAAAATCCTGAATTTGGTAGAGAGATTACAGGATCAGATAATTACGTAAATGCGTATGATCATTACTTGAAAAAAGGTGACGGATTGCGCTGTTCAGGATCATTGATGTTCGATCCCGATACTTATTTGCGCGTTTGTTATCAACAGGGAAATGTTGAAAAGACAAAGCATTTATTTCGTAGTTATCTTTATGATTTAAATGACCGGGACAAAGATGTTCCCGTTTCGCTTTACTTTGATCCAAAATGGTATTTGGAAACTTATCCGCAAGTTGGCGAAGCAATCAAGCGCAATGAGTATCGTTGTGCATTGGCACATTATTTATCCAATCATACACCAGTTGATTTTAACCCATCGCCATGGTTCCAAGAAGAATTCTACGCCAAAACTTATCCTGATATAACAGGGGCTATATCACCAAATGGGCAGGGGATGTTTCGGAATGCTTACCATCATTTTATTTTACATGGCGCGCTTGAATGTCGACAGCCGCATCCAGATATCGATTTGAAGAAATATTTTCTATCTGACCATGTCAGAGACGATATTGAAAATGGTATTTTTAGAGATGCCTTTGCGCATTGGGTTTTTCATAAAACGGTTGAACAATGGATTGATGATCAACCTGATGATTCATCTTATCGGTTAAGCGAAGAAACCAAATATTCTCGGAAAAATTTTCGAATACATTCCACGCATTTAACGCCCCGGATTGCGCGGAAAAAATTGGATTTTTCCTATGATGGAACGCCTGACATCAGTGTGATCATGCTGGTACGTAATCAATTGTCAATTACATTGTCAGCGCTTGCATCCTTAAGAGATAATTATTCAGGAAAGATTCAGCTTTTATTAGGAGATAATCATTCAACGGATGATACATGTCATATTGAAGATGCCATATTAGGGGCGGAGATTGCACGTTTTCCGTATAATTTTGGATATGGCAAAGCATGTAATATTCTAATTAAGCGGGTTAAAGCTCCAGTCGTTGTTTTTTTGAATAATGATATTCAGCTTTGCCACGGCGCGATTAATAGTTTGTGCCAAAGATTGCTATCGGATAATACAATAGGCGCTGTTGGTGGGAAAATTATTCATCCAGATGGAAAACTCCAAGAAGCTGGTTCTATTATCTGGCGGGATGGCACAACAACAGGATATTTAAGAGGTGAAGATCCTTTAATACCTGAATCCTGTTTTGTTCGGGACGTGGATTATTGTTCAACAGCCATGATGGCGATTAGAACCGTATTGCTCAAAGAATTAAATGGTTTTTCGTCTGTTTATTATCCAGCCTATTTTGAAGATACGGATTTATGTGTGCGTATCATTAAGGAAGGCTATCGTATTGTTTACGAACCTGATGCGGTTGTTTATCACATGGAATATGCTTCTAGTGATCCTATCACATCAAGTGGGTTGATTGTTCGTAATCATAAGCTTTTCGTTAATGAGCATGCGGCTTTTTTACGTCACCAACATCCACGTCATTCAAAAAATATTTTAATGGCGCGTCAAAGACGAGGAAAAGCCAGACGTATTTTATTCATCGAAGATCGTGTTCCTTTACGTCGATTAGGATCAGGTTATGTTCGTTCCAGCGATATTGTGCATAACATGGTCGATTTAGGATATGAAGTGACGGTTTTCCCCGTTAACAATCATTATCCTAAATTATTTGAAATTTATAACGAATTTCCTGAAACAGTCGAAGTACTTTATGATAGAGATATAGATAAGATAGCAGAATTCTTTGAAGAAAGAGCAGGGTATTACGATATTGTTTGGATTGGGCGGACACATAATTTGAATCGTTTATTGCCATTACTAGGTGAGGCTAATCGTTATTTACCTCAAGATGGATTGATTCTTGATACTGAGGTTGTTGCCGCACCTAGGACGCAATTGCGTAATGAGGTTCTTGGTTTGGAAAATAATGAACCTTTACAAAAGGCTTTGGAAATTGAATTGGCATGTGCAAGACACTGTCAGGAAATCGTTGTTGTTAATGAAATTGATGCCAATTATGCCAGACAAACTGGCTTCGGAGATGCGATTAATATTCTTGGGCATTCTGTGCCTATTCGAATGACACCTAAGACTTGGTCAGAGCGAAAAGACTTTCTTTTTGTTGGTGCGATTCATGACAGTCTTTCGCCAAATTATGACAGTTTGACCTGGTTTATGAAAACGGTTTTGCCTTATTTGATCGAATTTATTGAAACACCATTTAAAATAACAATAGCGGGTTATGTACATCCCCAAGTTGATATGTCATTTTTTGCGCAATTCCCGCAGGTTGAACTAGTGGGACCTGTGGATGATTTGACGGATTTATATAACGATCACCGCGTTTATATTGCTCCCACACGTTTCGCAGGAGGGATTCCATACAAAGTGCATGAGGCTGCTTCTTTTGGCATACCAGTAGTGGCCAGTCAGATATTGGTTGATGAACTTGGCTGGAAGGATGAAGAAGATATTTTATCAGCATCCATTGATGATCCAATCTACTTTGTTTCACAAATCATTAGGCTTTATACGGAGGAAAAGTTATGGAACACAATTCGAAAAAATGCTGTTCAGCGTGTTGGAGTTGATTGTAACGAAGAGAAATTTTTATCAAACCTACAAAAGATTCTAAATAAGATTCATTAATAGAATGTTAAGCAGGCAAAAGTAATGACAGAAGTATTAAAGAAGCGAAAATCTAAGGTAAAACCTTCGGCAAAAAAAGTAATTTCAGAAAATAATGCCGATGTCGCGGATGTATCAGAGGTATCCACCCTTAGTAAAAGAAAAACAACGACAGATGCTATGCCAATTGCTCCTGTTAAACCTGAACATTTTGTTCAACAGGGTCGGGTAATGGTTTGTAGCGGTGGGCGTTATGAATCCCAAGCTAATGCTCAGGTTCGCGAAGCCGTTATGTCAGGATGGGAAGCTATTTTTGGCGAAGGCAATGTTATCGCAACCAATATTGCGGGAGCTGCTGCTGCAATTGAATATATTAAACCCAAAATTGTTTTTGCATTAGGTTCTTATTTGCCTGAAAGTACCTATTTCGGAGAAGTCTGTCAGAGAGCGCGTGATATAGGGGCTGTATCTATTTTTTGGGCGACAGAAGATCCTTATGAACAAGATGCAAATTATCATATTACTGATGATTTTGATGTGATTTTTTCTTGTGATCGGTGGGGAACAAATTTCTATAACCGTCCAAATGTTTATCATTTACCTTTGGCTGCTTGTGAAAAATTGCATTACCGACCAATTGATGAATCTATTGAAAAAACAATAGATATTCTTTTCTGTGGTGTTGCTTTTGGTAGCCGTAAAGATTTAATTCGTAGCATGCGGCCTGCCTTTTCTGATCTGAATATTAAGATAGTTGGACCAGGCTGGGGAGAATTTGGTATTGGTTTTTCAGATTCCCGTATTGAAAAACATCAACTGATTGAACTTTACCAATATTCTAAAATCGTTCTTAATCTGGGACGCAGTTTGCATTTTGAAAATAAGCGTTTCATGATTACACCTTCTACGCCTGGCCCAAGAACATTTGAAGCTGCTATTGCTGGTGCTATGCAGGTTTTTCATGAAGATACCTATGAAATTCATGAATTTTACAAACCCGATGAAATGCCAGTGTTTTCTACAAGACGGGATTTTGAACAGTTACTTCATAAATATCTGGGGAATCCAGAATTGATTTTGGAAACGGCTAAAAAAGCGCAAGCACGTACGCTAGCTGAACATACTTATCGCCATCGAATTCAGAGTGTTGTCAAACTGATTACTGAAAAAGGCTTGTTTAAATAAATTTAATATAATCTGAATATCTAAAATGAGGAGGGAAACCTCCTTTTTTTACGATTTATCTCATGTGAATTTTCTGTTACCATTAAGCTTTTTATAAGGTAACGGAATGAATTCCAAAAAAACTATTTTATCTAATTTCAGCGCTTCGAAACCTTTTCTAGCGACCTTATCAGGTTTGGTTGCTATATTAATGTGGTCTTCTTTGGCTGTAGCATCTAATTTTGTTCATCGTTTACCACGATTTGAACTTTTATGGCTCAGTTTTGGTGTGGCGTTTTTAATTGGCACTGTAATTTTGACGATCCGGGGTCAGCTACACAACATGGTGCAACCATTTGTGCCGTGGGTAATTGGATTTTTTGGCATATTTTTATTTCATCTATTTTATTTTATTGGAATTGCATTAGCACCCCCAGCAAAAGTTACTTTGATATCTTATTTGTGGCCGATGATGTTAGTGGTTGCGTCTGCTTTTGTTGAACGTAAACAATTCCGCATTACCTATTTAATTGGCGCTATTATGGGTTTTGGTGGAACGCTTTTATTGATGTCTGGAGATGTAAGTATAAGAGGAAATAGTTTAATTTGGTGGGGTTATATTTCCGCTTTTATTTGTGCCGTTACTTGGACAGCTTACTCTATTGCAAATCGACGTTATACGAACATTCCTAGCGAAATGCTTGTTGGGGTTTGTGGTGCTATTTCTATAGTAACGTTTTTAATCCATATTTGTGTTGAAAAAACAGTAATGCCTACTTTTCCAGAGATTGCAGTTATATGTTTTCTTGGAATAGGACCTACGGGAACAGCCTTTTTATTTTGGGATTACGCTTCTAAATATGCCAATTTATCATTATTGGGATCTTTATCGTATCTGGCGCCGATGCTTTCAACATTATGGTTAGTTCTAGGGGGTGTGACGCTAGCAAGTTGGGGGTTGGTTGCAGCCGTCTTTCTAATTGTAGGGGGGGCAGCTATTGCAACTATTCCTATAAATAGAAAAACATAATCTATTAAAATACAAAAACATGTTATAAAAACTGACTTTCGGTGAAATCTGTCTTATTAAAGCATTATGACCAATACCTCTTTGCAATCTATACGTAACTTTTCCATTATTGCCCATATTGATCATGGAAAATCCACCTTGGCGGATCGTCTTATTCAAGCTTGCGGTGCATTGACGCAACGTGAAATGCATGAACAAGTTCTGGATAATATGGAGCTGGAACGTGAACGTGGCATTACGATCAAAGCTCAAACTGTCCGTCTGCAATATAAAGCAAAAGATGGCAAGATTTATATTCTCAATTTAATGGACACACCTGGTCATGTTGACTTTGCTTATGAAGTAAGCCGATCGCTTGCTGCTTGTGAAGGATCTTTACTTGTTGTAGACGCGTCTCAAGGGGTGGAAGCGCAAACTTTAGCGAATGTTTATCAAGCTATTGATGCTAATCATGAAATCGTACCTGTTTTAAACAAAGTAGACCTTCCAGCTGCAGATGTAGAAAAAGTAAAAGCACAGATTGAAGAAATTATTGGTATTCCTGCAGATGATGCTGTCGAAGTTTCAGCGAAAACCGGTTTAAATATTGAAGCTGTTCTTGAAGCATTAGTTACGCGTTTGCCACCACCAAAAGGTGATGTTGATGCACCTTTGCAAGCTTTGCTCGTTGATAGTTGGTATGATTCCTATTTAGGCGTGATTATCCTTGTGCGTGTAAAAGAAGGGAGCATTAAAAAGGGCACGCGTCTTCGCATGATGTCAAATGGACGAACCTATATTGTCGAGCAAGTAGGGGTATTTACGCCTCATATGCAAGAAGTTGAATCGCTTGGTGCTGGAGAATTAGGTTTTATTAATGCAGCGATTAAAACAGTAGCAGATTGTCATATCGGAGACACGATAACAGATGACCGTCGTCCAGCTGCCGAACCTTTGCCTGGATTTAAGCCTTCTATTCCTGTGGTATGGTGTGGGCTTTATCCCATGGATGCGGATGATTTTGAAAAACTTCGGGAAAGCCTTGGAAAGCTTCGGTTAAATGACGCATCTTTCCATTATGAACCTGAAACTTCTGCGGCTTTGGGTTTTGGGTTCCGTTGTGGTTTTCTTGGGTTGCTCCATTTGGAAATTATTCAGGAACGACTTAGTCGCGAATTTAATCTTGATTTAATCGCAACGGCTCCTTCGGTTGTCTATCATTTGTACCGTACACGTGGTGATATGGAAGAACTTCATAACCCTGCGGATATGCCAGATCCATCATTAATCGAACGGATTGAAGAACCTTGGATTAAAGCATCAATTATGGTTCCTGATGAATATTTAGGTGCTGTTCTTGGATTATGTACTGAACGGCGTGGGCAACAGGTTGATCTAACTTATGTAGGCTCGCGTGCAATGGTTGTGTATCGGTTGCCTTTAAACGAAGTTGTATTTGATTTTTATGATCGTCTAAAATCGGCGACGCGTGGTTATGCTAGTTTTGATTACCAGATGGATGGTTATGCCGAAAGTGATCTTGTAAAGATTAGTATTCTTGTTAATCAAGAACCGGTTGATGCATTATCCTTTGTTGCACATCGTTCAGTGGCAGAAAGTCGTGGACGTGCCATTTGTGCTAAACTTAAAGAACTTATTCCTCGGCAGCTTTTCAAAGTTGCTATTCAAGCAGCAATTGGCGGTCGAGTTATTGCTCGTGAAACTTTGGGCGCACTTTCAAAAGATGTTACGGCCAAGTGTTATGGTGGTGATATTTCCCGTAAACGTAAATTGTTGGAAAAGCAAAAAGAAGGGAAAAAACGGATGCGCCAGTTTGGTAAAGTGGAAATACCACAATCAGCATTTTTGGCAGCTTTGAAAATTGATCGCTAAATTTGTTTTTTAATAATGCAGAAGCACAGTAAATTTTTACTGTGCTTTCTGTTAAATATTGTTTGTTTTATCTGCTTTTGAAGAAATCGTTCTGTTGATTTTTAATATATCGTGTAAATAAATTTATTAGGTTAGAATTAATAGAATAAAAATATATATAGTTCGATCGTTAGAAGTTTTTTATCTCATACAATAACATAAAATATCGTTTTACAGCTTAGTAATTTTACAAAAATATTTAACAAATTGATTAATCGGGATGAAATAAATATTTTCAAATCCCGATTAAAATAAATCTTTTTTAATATTTACTTATCAATCTGTTCTGCACCGGGAAGTTTTTCAGTAAGATCAACAGGATAATTCAATGATAGCGGTGCAAAAAGTTCCCATTCTTGAACGTGAGATGTGTTAATTCTGGTTTCTGAATCGGGATCTGCAGTTACAAATCCTTTTGGGTTTTTAATTGCTATCATATCGTCATGAAAGATAATTTCAATATTCGTATCACTTTGATTAGTAAGCGGACGAATTTTAATTTGATCATCCTTACTGATAAGTTCGACCCAGATCTGATTCCAAAGACCAATCAGTTTGTAATGACCATTTTGTTGATAAAGTCGTAGAGGAATATCGATAATATTTTCATGCCAAAAACGGCAGTTCACAAGTTTTTTGCCTTGAGCGCTATAACACAAATTATAGCCATGGAATGATATAAGATAAGGAAGATCAACAACATCGGAAACAATAAATTTGTTATCTTCAATTTCAAAACGTTTTTTGAGAAGGTATTTTTGAAGATAAAAATTAAATAAAGATGAAGCTTCTGACTTATAACCCTTTCTTATTAAATGATAACAAAGCATTACAATTTTATCAGATGAATCAAAGACTTGTTCGTAGTTTTTAACTTTTTTGAACGCTTCTGAAGTGATTAATCGATAAACTAAAAGTGGATGCTTTCCGTAAGCTTCATATTTTTCAAGAATCTTAGCAAATGTATTTCCATGTCTACGTCGGATACGACTTATAACTTTCCTGACAACGTTTACATCTTGGGTTTCAAGTGCCTCAATTGTATCTTGGAAATTATCGGTACCCGCTAATGAATAGGCGACATAATGTCCTGTATAAAAAGTTGGAATAGCGTAAGCTGATGGGTAGTTTTTACGAACAAGATCAAAATTGATTACTTCTTGATGGTCCAGTGGATCATATGCAACAAAGAAGGTTCCTGCCAATTCTTCCGGAAGAATTGGGGCATTATTTAATGTCTGAGCAAATTCTGCATATTCCCGAAATAATTCTGGAACAGGTTGTCCTTGGCCAGCATGAATATAAGAACGAGGGCCCATAAGAAACACACTGTCTGCATTTAGCCGTTTGGAATGTTTTTGAGCCCCGTATGATCCTTTTGATGGACCGATTAAAATACGTTTTTTATATTTTTTTGAAATATCATTACACAGTTTTGCTGCTTCTTCCATTTCTGTGCTGTGGTACCAGCTAGACAGTCGGGAAGTAAAACCTAAAGCGCTAATATTTCTTTTTTCAAAAACTTTCTGGCCATAAAAACGTTCGTGTGCTTCAAAAGGTTCTGTATCAAAAGTAATAACAACGTAATCTGTATCGCCATCGTAATAATGAAGAAAAATATCTTTACCTTCATAAATAATCATTTATGTAACCTTATATATGTATTTACTACAAAGAAGACATAGTTAACTTAAATGTTAAAAGTAATAATAAATTATAATGAAAAATTCTACAATAGGTAATCAAAATCAAAATCAAAATCAAAATCAAAATCGTTATTTATGGCTTTCTTAAAATAATGTTTCTTGAAATTGAAAACGATTTCTTGCTTTTTTATAATAAACACCTTAACAAAAATTAACTATATGTTCATAAATAAATTAAGAAATTTTAGATATTTGCCTCTATTTTAAATATCTAAGATAATGAAATTGGTGCAAAAACCTCCCATTCTAAAACTTTAGATGTATCAATACGAACTTTCATATTGGGTTCTGCCGTTACAAAGCCTTCTGGAGTTTTGAGAGTAATCATATTTCCGTGAGAAACAATTTCGATATTTGTATCCGTTTGATTGGATAAAGGACGAAAGGTTATCTTTTCTGATTTATATATCAGTTCGATCCATATTTCATTCCATATACCGATTAATTTACAAAAATTATTGCGTTGATAAATCCGTAGAGGGATATCAGCAATATTTCCATTAAAGAAGTGACAGTTAACTAAATTTTTACTAGATGCATTATAACATAAATAATTTCCATGTGCGGATAATAAATATGGTAAAGAAACAATATTTGAAATTGTAAAAGATTCACCTTTTAAATCAAAACGTTTTGGAATGGTATAATTCTTAATGTAAAAATTGAACAATGATGTTGCTTCTGATTTGTAATTTTTACTTATAAGATGATGACATACCCGTAAGATAAGATTTTCAGAGTCAAAAATTCGTTCATAATAAGGGATTTTTTTGAATTTCTCGGATATTAGAATACGATACATTAATAAAGGATGTCTGGTATACGCTTGAGGCAATTCAAATATTTTCAAGAAGTTATTAATATGATGCCGTCGGACGTGACTGACAACCTGTAATACTTTGTTCGTGTTGCCGCTTGCCAATGCTTCAATGATACGACTAAAATTCTCGGTTCCTGATAAAGAACCAGCGACGATATGTCCTGTAAAATAGCTATAAAGTGTTATTGTAGATGGATAAACTCTTTTAATGCACTCATATTGATAGCGATCTTTAAGATCATAGGGGTCGTAATCAACATAAACTTTACCCCCGATTTCTTCCTTATCAATACTAACCCCGGCCATGGTTTTTATAAATTCAATATATTCGTGAAATAAACTTATAATAGCCTGACCTTCTGTAGGATTAATATAAAATCGCGGCCCCATAACAAACACCGCATCTGCATTAAGATTAACCGAATGTTTTAATGCTCCATAAGATCCTTTAGAAGCACCAATAAGAATGCGTTTTTTATATTTTTGAGTGATATCATTACATAATTTATTCGCCACTTCCATTTCTGGACTGTGATACCAACTCTCTAGCTTTGAAGCGAAACCAATAGCACTAATTTTTTTCTTTTCCATAACGGATTGAGCATAAAAACGTTCATGCGCAATATGCGGAAAGGTATCAGCAAAAGTAATAACGATATAATCGGTATCGCCTTCAATATAATGAAGAACAATATCTTTGCCTTCATAGATAACCATTTACGTAACCTTTATACTTACTGTCAAAATTAGTACCATTCAAAATTAGAAAAGGGTAATAACAATCCAAAAATTTTCCGAACGCATTACATAAGCTTATTTTTAAATCAACGGAGCTTTCTTTTAATTCTATATTTTCGTGAGGTGTCTATCATAAGGCAAAACCTTTGTAAAATTATACTTTCCAAATCGATTCTTATTAAGAAAATAGCAATATACTTATTCTAAAATTATTAATTAAAAACAGAATAAGTAAATATTTTTTGTAAATTTTCTTGTATATCAAGCAAAATTATTAACAAGACTGTAGCAATTTTTGCACATTATATTTCTTGAAAAGAACGAGTAAGCTGTTAATCGCTATATGTTTTTCAGTATTTGTAGCCATTATTTCTAACGCAGCTTTTGCTGATTGCGAAGCGGGTAAAAGTAATTGTTCAAGGCGTATGTCATCAACGAGTTTAAAATCTGGAAGCCCTGATTGACGGTGGCCAGTTATTTCACCTCCTCCACGCAAACGAAAATCTTCATCAGCAATGAGAAAACCATCTTCTGTATTTCGCAAAATTGATAATCGCTGTTTGGCGGTATAATTTAATTTGTCTTCATGAAGTAATAGACAAAAGGATTGTTTTTGTCCACGACCAACGCGTCCGCGAAGTTGGTGCAGTTGTGCTAAACCAAATCGTTCTGCATGTTCGACGACCATAATGCTGGCATTTGGAACATCAACGCCCACTTCAATAACGGTAGTAGCTACTAAAATACGGGTCTTTCCTTGTATAAAATCATCAAGAGCTTGTTCCCGCACATTGGTTTCTTGTTGTCCATGCGCAATACCGATTTTATCTTCACCAAAGTAATTACAAAGTGAGAAATATCGATCTTGTGTTGCTGCTAGATCTAAAATTTCGCTTTCTGCGATAAGTGGACAAACCCAAAATATTTGTGATCCTGCTTTTAAAGCACGTTCTATTCCTTTGATAATATTTTCCATGTGGGCTAGGCTATGAAGTGTGGTATGTATTGGCTTGCGACCCGCTGGTTTTTCTTTAATTCGACTAACCTGCATTTCTCCCCATCGCGTTAATAGCAAGGTGCGGGGAATTGGGGTGGCTGCCATAACCAATATATCGGTATTTTCACCTTTATCCCCTAATTTGATGCGTTGTTCCACTCCAAATCGGTGTTGTTCATCAATGATAGCTAAAGCGAGATTGTTAAAGGTAACGCCTTCTTGAAATAAAGCATGGGTTCCAACTGCAATTTTCGCACGTCCATCTTGAAGCTTTGCAAGAATTTCTCGCCGGGCAACGCATTTGACCGAACTACTTAGAAATACAACTTCAGTAGGTGCTAATTTCAAAAATGCATCATAATGTTGACGTGCCAGGATCTCTGTAGGTGCCATAATCACGGCCTGGAAACCTGCTTCAACAGCTTTTAACATCGCAAGTAGCGCAACGATTGTTTTTCCCGATCCAACATCGCCTTGCAAAAGACGCATCATACGATAGGGGCGATTCAGATCATCGTCGATTTCTGCCAAAGCCTGTTTCTGAGCATTCGTTAATTCATACCCAAAACGTTTGAGAGCTTCTTGACGAAGATTGTCTTGCGCAATAAGTGCACGACCGGGTTGAATACGATTATTTTGTCGTGCAAGACAAAGCGCCATCTGATCTGCAAATAATTCATCAAAAGCAAGTCTTGAGCGCGCACGACTTTCAGCAGCTTCATATGACTGATTAGCGAATAATTCAGGAAAATCGCCTGGAAAATGCAACAGCCGTAATGCTTCAGCAAAGGTTGGCCATTGATATTTTTTTACGATTTCTGGATCAAGCCATTCCGGTAAATCTGGAATAAAATGAATGGCAGCACGCATTGCTTTGGCAAGATTTTTAGGGAAAAGACCCGCTGTTAATGGCCAAACAGGCTCAATTAAAGGAATGGCATCGGCATTTTCAACAGGTTCAATATAATGAGGATGCGCCATGGTGAGTTGACCATTAAATTCTTCCAACATACCTGAAATAACTAATTGTGAACCAGGTATCATTTTACGTGCTTGCCAAGGAGAAAAGAAAACTAATTCCATACAACCCGTGTTATCATTTACTCGAATACGCCAAGCTTGTTTTGGACGTTTTGGTTTTTCAACACGGGTAACTTGAATCTTTAAAGTTGCTATTTTGCCAGGAATAGCATCCTTTATCTGAGGGCGGTAACGTCGATCTATCAAACTTTCAGGCAAATGAAACAACAGGTCAATGACTCGGTCACCGCCGACAGCACGACAAATCAGTTGGCTGATTTTTGGACCAATCCCGGACAATTTGGGCAAAGGTGATAATAAAGGTGTCAAGGCGATCGGGATAGAATAGGAATCAGTTTGTTTGACCATTGGTTGTCAGAAATAAATTTTGTAAAAAAGGGTTGGAAGTCACTATAGGATATCTTAGATATGGATCAAAATGAAGAACTAGATAAAATTGCTATTCATCGTCGTCGATTGCTTTATCGTGCCAGTCATCGTGGCACTTTTGAAACCGATATTCTTATTGGTGAATTTGCAAAAGAATATTTGCCCAGCATGAGTGAAAGCGATATGCGCTTGTTTGAGCAAATATTGGATATTGCTGATGCAGATTTGGCTATGTGGCTTACAGGACAAGCACCCGTACCTGATAAAATTAATCATAGGCTTTTCCAAGCGATGATTGCCTATGCGCATCGGGAAAGATCTTAAAAGGGTTACGCTTTTATTAATGGAGAATTTTATGGGGTCTTCTACCTCAAATCAAGCGACTAGATTTTTGCCAATTTGGGGCGTTCCAGAAGGATTTGATGCATTTTTGCTTCAACGTCACGCACAGGAGCGTT
Organism: uncultured Commensalibacter sp.; assembly: GCA_945266285.1. Classification (GTDB taxonomy): domain Bacteria; phylum Pseudomonadota; class Alphaproteobacteria; order Acetobacterales; family Acetobacteraceae; genus Commensalibacter. Next base: position 180,068 of record CALYOP010000001.1, on the reverse strand, counting down.
TCTATAAAGGGAAAAAGACAGTTTTACATGTCTTGCGTAATGATGCAGATATGGCTCGATTGGTTGAAATTTTGACTTATATTGACCCCAATTTAGAAATATTGCGTTTTCCTGCATGGGATTGTCTGCCTTACGATAGGGTATCCCCTAATCGTGTTGTTGTTTCCGAAAGAATGGCAACATTAACGCGCCTTTTAGATGAAACCGAAACACCACGCGTTGTTTTAACGACCGTAGCCGCTTTATTACAAAAAGTTCCGCCACGTTCTGTCTTCGACGGGCAATCTTTGACGCTTAAAACGGGCGATGCTTTAGATCAAGAATTTTTAATCGAACTGCTTATCTCCCAAGGATACAACCGTACTGATACGGTTATGGAGGCTGGTGAATTTGCTTTGCGAGGGAACTTATTTGATATTTTTCTTGCGGGCGAAGATGAGCCTGTAAGATTGGATTTATTCGGTGATGAAGTTGAAAATATTCGTCATTTTGATCCATTAACGCAACGTTCAACCAATAAAATCGACCAATTGGTATTGCGACCATCCGTTGGGTTTATATTGGATGCAGAAAGTATATCCCGATTTCGTACTGCTTGGCGTGATCTTTTTGGACAAGCGGCTACCGAAGATCCAATCTATCAAAACATATCGGAAGGTCGTAGGCATATAGGCATAGAACATTGGGTGCCATTATTTTACGAAAAAATGTCAACCCTTTTTGATTATCTTCCTAATGTAGTAATTTCTTTCGCGCATCAGGCTGAAGAAGTTATCCATTCATGCCTGGAAATGATTGCAGACCATTATGAAGCCCGTCAATTACCAACACGTGCTGGAGAGGTTCCTTATCGTCCTTTGCCGCCTGAATTGCTTTATTTAAATCAGAAGGATTTAGATAAAATTCTAGTATCCTATAATATCGTGGCGTTTTTTTCTTTTGCAAAACCTGATGACGCACAGGGTGTTGATATGGGTGGGCGTCCCGGTGTTCTTTTTGCTAAAAATCTTCCTGTTGGTGAAAAAGAAAATGTTTTTGCAACCTTCCATAATCAGATCAAGGATTGGGCTGCCGTTGGAAGAAAAAGCTTTATTGCCGCTTGGAGTCGTGGTTCCAGGGAAAGAATTGCGACTTTATTACGTGAAAACAAATTATCCGTCCAATCTTATAATGATTGGGAAAGCGCACAGAATATAAAACCTGGCACGGTTGGTTTGCTGACCTTAGGGTTGGATCGTGGTTTTATTGCCGATAATTTTGCATTGGTTTCTGAACAGGATCTTTTAGGGGAAAGGATTTCCAGACCACATAGGCAAAGAAGAAAAGCTGAGCAATTTATTTCTGCTGCCAGCGAAATTGCCGAGGGTGATCTTGTTGTCCATCAGGAATATGGCATTGGCCGTTATCAAGGATTGGAAGTGCTGCAAGTAGGGGGTGCCCCTCATGATTGTCTTCGGTTAATTTACGATGGAGACGAAAAATTATTTCTTCCTGTTGAAAATATTGAATTATTAAGCCGTTTCGGTTCGGATGAAGCGCATGTAGCTTTGGATAAACTTGGTAGTCCTGCATGGCAAAAACGCAAGTCTAAAATGAAGCAACGCATCCGTGATATGGCTAGTGTTCTTTTAAAGACTGCGGCAAGTCGTTTATTGCGTGAAGCACCTGTTGAAACACCACCAGAAGGTTTGTGGGAAGAATTCTGCGCACGTTTTCCCTTTGTAGAAACGGATGATCAATCGCGTGCTATTGCTGATATTCTTGAAGATTTATCTTCAGGAAAACCAATGGATCGCCTTGTATGTGGTGATGTCGGTTTTGGAAAAACTGAAGTGGCACTTAGGGCTGCATTTATCGCAGCAATGGGCGGATTACAGGTCGCAGTTATTGTTCCAACGACTTTATTGGCACGTCAACATTATCGGACTTTCGAAAATCGTTTTCAGGGTTTTCCCATCAAAATAGGCCAATTATCTCGTATGGTTACGAGTAAAGAAGCAGCCCAAGTGAAAAAAGAGCTTGCCGATGGTACCTTAAATATTGTGATTGGTACGCATGCTTTGCTTGCTAAGGGAATTGAGTTCGCTAATCTGGGTTTATTGATTATTGATGAAGAACAGCATTTTGGAGTTGCACATAAAGAAAAGCTCAAAGCTTTACGTGAAGACGTGCATGTGCTGATGCTATCAGCAACCCCATTGCCCAGAACGTTACAGCTTGCGTTAACAGGTGTGAGAGAAATGAGCCTCATTGCTACACCACCTGTTGATCGATTGGCTGTTCGTACGTTTATTATGCCCTTTGACCGAATCATTATTCGAGAAGCTTTGCAACGTGAACGCTTTCGGGGTGGACAGGCATTTTGTGTTGTGCCTCGAATAGAGGATTTACAACCATTACAGGAACAATTACAGGAAATTGTTCCAGATGCGCGTCTTGTCCAAGCGCATGGTCGTCTACCACCGAAACAACTGGAAGGCGTCATGACGCAATTCAGCGAAGGTAAATATGACATATTGCTTTCAACCAATATTGTTGAAAGCGGTCTTGATATGCCATCGGTTAATACCTTGATTATCTATCGTGCTGATCGTTTTGGATTAGGACAGCTTTATCAGTTGCGTGGTCGAGTAGGGCGTGGAAAACAAAGAGGATATGCTTATCTAACCTGGGCACCGAATCAATATCTTTCTTCTTCTTCGGAAAAGCGTCTGGAAATTATGCAGTCCTTGGATAGTTTAGGTGCAGGTTTCACATTAGCATCTCATGATCTTGATTTGCGTGGAGCAGGTAATCTGCTTGGTGAAGAACAATCAGGTCATATTCGTGAAGTCGGCATCGAACTTTATCAACAAATGCTAGAGGATACGATTGCTAGCCTTCGGCAAGAAAAAGCGAACCAGCCATTAGAAGATCAGGATTGGATACCTAATATCGTATTAGGGTTGCCCGTTATGATTCCTGATGACTACGTTGCTGACCTACCGGTAAGATTAACGCTTTATAGACGTATTGGATCATTAAATAACGAGGCCGAAATTGAGGCAATGCGCGCAGAAATGATCGACCGTTTTGGTCCAGTACCAGAAGCCGTTGTGAACTTATTGGCTGTGGTAAAGATGAAACGTATTTGTAAAGAAATAGGGGTACAAAGATTGGAAGCTGGCCCTAAAGGGGTTGTCGTACAATTTCATGGTAATCTCTTTAAAAACCTTGAAGGATTAGTTCAATGGATTACCAGTTTAGATGGAGATTTTGTCAGAATACGCCCAGATAATAAACTGGTTTACTCTCGAGATACTCCTATTGCCAAACGTATTCAACGGGCACAGTTTTTGTTAAATAAATTACATCAAATTTATCAAGAAAGACCAAAATCAACAAATTAAAAGCAATAATTTTCTGAAGATAAGGCTGTTATAAAACAGCCTTTATCGATAATGATTCAGAGCAAATATAAATTAGTGACTTACTTGATCTAAGACAGCCATATCGTCCGATGTTAAATTAATCTGAAGCGCATGCACAAGGCTTTTTAATTGGGGAATAGTCGTTGCACTCGCAATTGGTGCCGTTACCTCTTTTCTTGCCATTAACCATGCCAGCGCAATTTCTGCCTGTGTTGCATGGTGTTTCTCGGATATTTTATCCAAAGCATTTAAAATATTCATGCCACGTTTATTGAGATAACTTGCGACTTTTTCTCCACGTTTGCTTTGATTAAGATCGTCTTTGCTGCGGTATTTACCACTCAGGAAACCAGAAGCCAGGCTGTAATAAGTGATAACACCGATATTTTCCTTAAGAACAAGATTTCTTAAATTTTCATCGAATTGCTCATGATCATAAAGATTATATTCGGGTTGTAAGGTTTGATATGCGGGTAAATTATTATTTTTTGCTACTGTTAATGAATCAGAAAGCTGCTGTGTATTTAAATTAGAAGCACCGATAGCGCGGATTTTTCCTTCTTTAAGAAGTTGATCATAAGCGGAGAGCGTTTCTTCATAAGAAGTTTGGGGATCTGGCCAATGTGATTGATAAAGATCAATAACATCAATTTGGAGGCGACGAAGTGAATCTTCTACAGCTTGTATAATCCAACGCTTGGAAAGACCTTTATGATCGCCACCCATATCAGCGCCGACTTTTGAGAAAATCAGAATTTTATCACGTTTAGAAGGATTCGCTTTTAACCATTTTCCGATAATGGTTTCAGATTCACCCCCTTGATTACTTGGTACCCAACGGGAATAAACATCCGCCGTATCAATGGCATTTAATCCAAGATCGACAATCGCATCAAGTATCTGAAAACTTCGATTTTCATCAATAGTCCAACCGAAAACATTCCCTCCAAAAACCAAAGGGACAATTTCGAAACCTGTTTTTCCTAAAACTCTTTTTTTCATTTTGCATCCTTATAAAATAAGCATTTTACTTAAAGTTAATACTTATTTTATAATGGAGCTACAAATATTAAGAATATTCGAATTGAGCAACGTTTAAAGATTTTACATCAACATGCTGTAATACAATTTTTGTTGTATCTACCATTAATGTTGTATCGCCATTAGCGTAGGTTGCAGCATCTAAAACTTTTTTCATGGAATCACTATTTAGTCCATAATTATAAAGGCCAATTTTATTTCCAGCTGAAGCACTAAAATCTGTAATAGTTGTCTGGCCTGTTGAAGATCCTTTAATAAATCCAAAAAGGTTATTTCCTTTATTTCCTGTAAAGGTCGCTACACCACTACCACCAACAATGGTATCATTTCCGTTCCCGCCGGTTACGGTAATCTTTCCATTTCCTTTTGTATCGTTATTTGCAAAAATATGAAGTGCTACGCTAGATTTTGAACCATCAAGTGTTTCATTGCCAGAACTTGCAACATATAAAGTCTCTTTGTCTGCCTTGTTTGCATTCAGGTTCATGTTTAAATTATTTGCGCCAAATAATGTCGCATGACCAACATTGATTTGTGAATCACCGGTTCCATTTAAAAAGGTTAATTCTTTTTTAATGTTAACAGTCTGGCTTTTCCCTTTTATTAAGGTGATATTATCGTCATCTTTGGCTGAATAAATTTTATCTTGCTCTCCACCGGTAACCGTACTTTTATTACCAACGGTGATAATATTATTCGCACTGTTAGAATTGACATTACTTTCTTCGCCGAAATTAATTGTCGAAGAACCACCAGAAAGCTTTATTGCTTGTCCAACACCGGCAGATTTAATTGTGTCATGACCGTTGGAAGTAATATTATTCTTACCAGTTCCTAAAGTAATTTTGTTATTTCCAGTTCCAGTGATGATTAGATTATCACCGTTTCCAATAGAAAGGGTATTATTACCATTCGTTGTATAGAAAATACCGTTTTGATCGCCTGAAAAGATCGTCCAGTTTCCAGTTTGATTGGTCCCTTTAAAAATGCTTTTACCTGCATCATCACCATTTTCAGTTTTATAACCACCTGTGAAATAAATCGTACCATTTTCACCATTGGCGTTATAGTTCAAACCTGCATTGCGGCCACTAACAACCTCAATAGAATCACCAGCTTTCATTTTGCTGTTGATAATGACACGGTTGTTATAACCAGTATTATTGGCATCTTGGTCTTTTTCACCGACAACAAGATAGGTATAACCAGATCCAATATCATAAATTCCTAATTTGGTAATATAACCAACGGCAGGACGTGCAGGGATAGTTGGTGAAGCGTTATCGTCAAGACTAACCTTATTAAAATCACCGAGATAGTTTATTGTATTGATGATATTCTTTGCAACAGAAGAGGCATTCGTTCCGCTTTGTATTAAATAAATTTTTGTTTTATTAATACCAGTTACTGGAATATATGAAAAATCTGCCATCGAAACCTCTTTATAAATTTTATAAATCTGTTTTGTATCAATTTATTCAAGATATCTTATAATTTGCATTCAAATAAGAAAGTGTAAAAGTTACACTTTGTATATTTTTTTGCTTGTGTTGCATTACAGAGACTAAATCAGAACAATATTTTGTTGTTGAGTAATTATAACTCAAATTAGATAGTCAATATTATCGTTGGGTTATGGATTTTGTTTTCTTTGGTTTTCAAATATTATATGATACATGCTCATAACATATCCGATAAATGAGGAATATATAATTTTAATTATTGCCTTATACTTTTGGTTATTTCGGAAAGATTATCTATTCTGTTTTATTGGTTAAAAATTGCTGAATCATAGGATATCGTTGATAAGGATAAGATGGTAGACTTACGTAATATTGTGATTGGACGGGAGTTATGGCTTTATTCCTATCTTCCTTTAGGTGTTTTTCGTAATTCTGGGAAATGGCCTGATCCTCAATTTCGATTTTCGTTGGTGTTATATACGCATCATGCAGAAAAACGTATTGTTGAATGGCTTACATATCATCGATCTTTAGGGTTCGATCATGTTTATATTTATAGTTACGATGACGATCCAACGCCCTTATACAGTAAGCTTTTGCCATATTTGCAAGATGTAAAGCCATACGTAACATTCTATCATTTTCCAAAACCGGCTAATAACCGTAATGCCTATTTCCACTTTTTACGCAATCATTCACATGAGACAGAATGGCTTATGTGTCTCAATATTGATGAATTTCTTTGTCTGAAAAGATTTGCGTCAATTGCTAAATTTATTGATTCACGATTTGCAATGATTGATGCGTTTTATTTTAACCGTTGCACCTATGGAACGAATGGTCATAATACAGCACCTGAAGGTGATATTTTATTAAACTATACGCGACGTTCGCCTACCATTAACGTATCAACAAAATTAATGGTTAAAAGCCAGTCATTACCTTATCAAAAGATATTTTATGATAATGATTTTAAAATTATGCAGGACTGTACTTATTTAAATGCAGGGCTGAAAACCATGAATGTCTTTGGTAATGCTATGGATAGCTGGTATTTTGTTGATTTTCCTCAAAAAGCTAAAGATTTTATTTCAAATGATCATCGAGGTGAAAAGGCTTTAGACATTGGTTATGTTGCGCATTTTGCAATTCCATCTGAAGATTATCCTTTTGAAGAAACAGAATCGCAAGATGCTCGTTTCCAAATGTATCCTTTGGATCAATTAAAATATTCTGGAATGGAATGGTCAGACTTTAAAAATCAGGCCAATGAAGTTGAAGATGATTTTTTACGGAACTATTGGCGAAATTATATTTTGAAAGCTTGGAGAAGCAGCATTTTCCCCATTACAAATTGGCCGCTGATTTCAAGAGGGAAGAAAGTTACGCAAAGTTCTACCGTTCAAAATCATACCGTAGAAAAAGATGCAAAGCGTCTTACCAATGGACGGTTAATTGGTAAGGCTCAAAATCTGACAACCGTTGAAGAAAACCCTTGGTGGCAGATTGATCTTGGCAAACATTATACGATTCATGAAATCCAGATTTACAATCGGTTAGATCAGGAGCTGGATACCGCAAGTAATTTCGAAATTTGTATTTCAGAGAATGGAATTGAATGGAAAACAAAACTTCAGAAAAAAGATATGTCTGTTTTCGGAGGATTGGACGGATCGCCATTTCGTTGGAATTCTATCGAAGGGTTTACGGCACGATGGTTACGATTAGTATTCCCTGGAAAAGAAAAAGCATTGGGTTTGGATCAAGTACAAATTTTTGGTCTGCCTATACCGGAAAATGACGGTCAATAACGAGGTTTTTATGACAGACGAATATGTAGAACAATTAGTCTATGAACATGAGCTAATGTTTTACCCGTATGCTCCTATCGGGGTATTGCATAATCAGGGAAGATGGCCATTTCCAAAATATCGTTATAGTTTAGTCGCATGTGCGCGGTGGGAAACGCGTTATATTGCTGAATGGCTAAATTATCATCGCCAATTGGGTGTGGATCATGTTTATCTTTATTGCAATGATGATGACCCAACCGAACTTTATCGTGAAATCCTTCCTTTCCTAGAAGGGGACCAACCTTTTGTAACATTTTATCATTTTGGTTTTGTTGGATTGCAAACGCAAATGTATTTTCACTTTTTGCGTAATCATTCTCATGAAACACAGTGGTACATGGCTTTGGATATTGATGAATTCCTTTGCATCAAAGATGCGAATTCATTGCCTGAATTTATGAAACGGTTTCCACGGGATATGGATGTCGTTTATTTCAACTGGCTTTTATATGGGCATAATAATTTCGAAAAACGTCCAGATGGAGATGTTTTAAGCCAGTATACGCGTCGAGAACCATATGTTGGGGTTTTTACCAAAATTATGGTGAAAACGCGTTCTTTTCCATATTGTGAATTCTTTAATAATCACGAAGCACCGATTATGCATACCCTGGAAGGGGTTAATCCAAAGTTAAAAATGCGTACGGTTCTTAATGAAGAGGTTACCGATTACTACAATAATTTTCCAGATAGTGCATGGAATTATATGAAAGCGGATGATCGGTGGATCAAAATGCTTTCGGTTGCCTATATTGCGCATTTTACAATGAAGTCCAAAGAAGATTACGATTTGCGAGCAAAACGCTCTGCCGTTGGTGTTTTTGTTACACAAAAAAGTTGGGCTGCAATGAGTGATGAAGCACGTGCAGAACATGGTCGTTTAACCAATCGTGAAGAAGATTATTTTTTACGGGATTATTGGAAAAAATATTTATCTTATGCTTGGGATTATTCAATTTTACCTCCCACAAGATGGCCTTTGATTTCAGAAGGAAAACCTGCTAATCAAAGTTCTACAAATCAGAAATGTTCTACGCGCAAAGCAGCTGGTTTTTTGGTTTCTGGTAGATTATACGCAATCGCTCAAAGTCAAACCGAACCACAGCATGATCCATGGTGGGAAATTGATCTTCAAGATACATATCGTATCCACGAAGTCAGATTATTTAATCGCCTTGATACCACATTAAATCTAATGAGCAATTTTGTTATAAAAAGTTCAGAAGATAATGCATTCTGGATCGCTCGACACGAAAAGAAAGATGAGATGGTTTTTGGTGGTGCTGATGGATCACCTTATTGTTGGGTAAATACTGAGGGTTTTCAAGCACGGTGGATCAGAATTGAACTTCCTGGTGCGCGGAGAGTTTTATGTCTTGACCAGGTTCAAATATTTGGAGAACGTATGTAAACTTCTGCTATTCTCTGAATAACCTGAAAACAAGAAAGATGAGATTAAAGGAATATTCTTTATGTACAAAAAAATATCTCTTTTAATTTTTGGATTTCTTTTATTATTGGGTTTGCTCATTCATTATCGTTCTCAAATTAGAGATCAGCAAAAAGCTGAAGAAGCCCTTCAATCTGGCATTATGCATCTCAATCAGGGGAAAAAATATGATGCCATGGGCGATTTTAGCTATCTGACAAGCCGGTTTATAGAGAAAAATAATGATAATGTTGGCCGTATTGTTGCGTCAGGGATGCTAAAAAAAGCCGATATCCTTATGAGTATTAAGGATACGGACGACGCGCTTGTCATTTGGGAACAGCTTAGTAACCGTTATCAAGATACCAAGGATAAAAAACTTCGATATTATGTAGCTATAGCCCTATTTAAAAGAGGTGAGCTGCTTATGCAGCAAGAACAATATGATAATGCCATGATTACATTGGCACATCTTGTTTCTTCATTTATTGATGATCCAAACATACTTGTAAAACGTATGGTTGTTCAGGCCATGTACTACGAAACACAGGTACTGTTTAAGATAAAACAAATCGAACCAGCATTAAATATTAATACACAATTATTAGAAAGGTTTATTACCAATAAAGATCCAGAGATAAGAATTTATACGGCCACTGCAATCATGGATAAAATTAATTACCGTGTAAATGGTAAGGATTGGCCAAATGCGTTAAATAACATCAATATATTTATCTCATTTTCTAACGAAGATAAAAATCCAGCAATTCAGGAATTCCTTGCACAATCTTTGTTATATAAGGCGAATATTCTTCATCGGGTAAAGCATATTGATGCAAATTACAAAAAACTTTTGGGTGACAAGAATCCACAAGATGAAGCTTTAAAAGTTTATGATCAATTGATTGCTCAAATTCAGAATCAAAAAGCGAATAATTACTTACGATACTATGCACAAGCTTTATTAGGCAAAGCACAAATATTAAGAGAACAAAATCAGCTTCAACAAGCTTTGAAGGTTTCTAATCAAATCATCAGTGAGTTCTCTCGAACGGATAATATTGATCTTCAACAAAGCGTTCTTTGGGCCTTTTTAACAAAGGGAGAGGTTTTGGAAGCTTTGAAGCATTATCAAGATGCGTTGACTGTTTACGAACAAATCCGTTCTCAAGCAGGCGTTTTACAAACATCTTCAATGCGTCTTGTCATCATGCAAACTTATTTGAATACATGTGATATTTTAATTAATTTGAATCAAAAGCAACAGGCACTCGATACCTTAACAAAAAGTATTCATATATTTCAAAATGATTCAGGAAATACAATTTACAAGAAAATTTCGGAAGCTTATCTGAAAAAAGCTGACCTGCTAACGGAAAAGAGGGAATTTGAACAGGCATTATCGACTTATACGAGTTTAATTACGGCCGCACATTTTAAAAATTCCGTAGAGATACGTTATAGTGGTGCCTTAGCGATTTTAAAAAAGGCTGATATTTTGCGTTTATTAAAACGTGGTGAAGAAATTGGCCAAGCCTATGAACAATTGGTTGATTTTTACAAAGACGATCAAGATATTTCAATAAAAAGGTTGGTTGCGACGGGTATGTATCTTCATGCAAAAGGATTGTTCGAACATAATCGTGGTTACACGGCAATTGGTACTATAAAACGGTTATTCGAATATTATGGAAATGATCGTAACGATCCGGAAATTAACAAAATTTTGGATCAAACCGAACAATTAAAGAAACAGCTTAGTTCAACAATCACATGGTAAAAATATAAAAAGCTCTGTATTTTTAATACAGAGCTTTGTTTAAAATTATCGAATTAATTTTAGTTTTTGGTTTTATCAACCAAACGGTTTTTAACCAACCATGGCATCATGCCACGTAATTTTTCACCGACTTGTTCAATAGGATGTTCATTTAGCAATTTACGACGTGCTTTAAGTCTTATTTGTCCTACTTTATTGTCGGTCATAAAGTCACTTACAAAATTTCCATTTTGAATATCTGCCAAAATATCATGCATAGCCATTTTGGTTTCTTCGGTAATAACACGTGGACCAGAAGCATATTCACCGAATTCAGCAGTATTGGAGATCGAATAATTCATGTTGGCAAAGCCACCTTCATAAATCAGATCAACAATCAATTTCACTTCATGCAAGCACTCAAAATAAGCCATTTCCGGTGCATAGCCTGCTTCAACCAGTGTTTCAAAACCACAACGGATTAAATCAACCAAACCACCACAAAGAACAGCTTGCTCACCAAATAAATCGGTTTCACATTCTTCACGGAAAGTGGTTTCAATAACACCTGCACGACCACCGCCAATTGCTGCTGCGTAAGATAGTGCAATTTCAAGAGCATTACCGGATGGGTTTTGATGAACAGCTACTAAGCAAGGAACACCACCGCCACGTTGATATTCAGAACGTACAGTATGACCTGGTCCTTTAGGAGCAATCATGAAAACATCAAGATCGGGTCTTGGTTCAATAATTTTGAAATGAATGGCTAAACCATGTGCAAAAGCAATTGCGGCCCCATGTTTCAAATTAGGCAATAATGCTTCGCGATATAGATCACCTTGAATTTCATCAGGGGTTAAAATCATAACCACATCAGCCCAAGCAGCAGCTTCGGCAACGGACATAACTTTAAAGCCAGCAGCCTCTGCCTTTTTGGCACCTTCGGAACCAGAACGCAGACCAATAACGATTTCTTTAACGCCGCTATCTTTCATGTTATTCGCATGAGCATGACCTTGGCTACCATAGCCAAGAACAGCAACTTTTTTCGTTTTTATCAAGTTTACATCTGCATCGCGATCGTAATAAACGCGCATTATTTTAAGTCCTTATAATATAAATATTACAGTTGATTGATACATTAAATTGTTTGCACACCGCGACTGATAGCTGCAATCCCTGTGCGGGAAAGCTCTACCAAGCCAAGTGGCCGCAATAGATCAACAAAGGCATCAATTTTTTCGGTCTTTCCAGTTAACTCAAAAACCAGAGAAGACACACTAGCATCGACAACCTGAGCTCGAAAAGCATCAGCAAGATTAAGTGCTTCTGTTCGTTCTGGGCCCGTAGAAACGACTTTAATTAAAGCAAGTTCTCGCGCAACATAAGGGCCCTGTTCATCCAGATTAATCACTTGATAGACAGGAACCTGACGATTAAGTTGTTCCTTGATCTGATTAATCACCATGGCTGTGCCAGAAGTCAAAATATTAATTCGTGACTTACGGCCATCTTTTTCAATTGGTGCTACGGTTAAGCTTTCAATATTATAACCACGTCCCGAAAATAAGCCAATAACGCGAGCAAGAACGCCGCTTTCATTTTCAACAATTAAAGAAAAAACAGCAGTTACGAAAGTATCTTTTAATTGATTAGCCTTAAGCGATTTAATGTCAACCCAGTCCATAAATTTCATTCCTATCTGATCGCAGCTTACGGTTTTGAAGTGGTTTTGGTTTTGACTTCATTCTCTATAAGGGGGCCAAGCAATATATGATTATGCGGTGATCCAGCAGGGATCATAGGGAAACAATTTTCAACCATTTCGACACATACATCAACCAGAACCGGTCCTTCGTGATCCAACATTTCTGTGATAACGGGATCTAATTCTTCGATTGTATTTGCTCTTAATCCTTTGATTCCGAAACTTTCCGCTAATTTTACAAAATCAGGAAGACTTGCACTATAGCTTTCAGAGTAGCGTCCACCATGAACTAATTCCTGCCACTGTCGAACCATTCCCAAATAGTGGTTATTGAGAATAAATATTTTAACGGGCAAATGATATTGCTTAATCGTTGCCAGTTCCTGAATATTCATCATGGTGGAACCTTCACCAGCGATGTCAAATACAAAGCTATCGGGATGAGCAAGCTGCGTGCCAACTGCTGCAGGGAGCCCATAACCCATTGTGCCTAGGCCTCCAGAAGTCATCCAATGATTAGGCTTATCAAAGGGGAAATATTGTGCTGCCCACATTTGGTGTTGACCGACTTCGGTCGTAACATAAACGTCTTTGTCCCGATCTTTGCTTAATTCATATAAGCGACGAATAGCATGTTGTGGTTTGATAACACTGCCATTTGCTGTTTCTTGTTTATAACGCAGACATTTTATACTGCGCCATTCATCAATCTGTTTCCACCATAGTTTTAGTGATTCTTCGTTGGGTTTAATGGGCGATTTTTCCCATTCTTTAAGCATTAATTCAATGGTTAAACCAACGTCTCCAATAATAGGAATATCCACCAATATGATTTTATTGATTTGAGAAGGATCAATATCGGCATGAATTTTCAAAGAATTTGGCGAGAAACCATCAATTGTACCGGTAACACGATCGTCAAAGCGGGCGCCTAAAGCGATTAATACATCGCAACCATGTGTTGCAAGATTGGCTTCATAAGTTCCATGCATGCCCAGCATACCTAAGAACTGAGGATCACTGGCAGGGTAGGCCCCAAGTCCCATCAAAGTAGAAGTGCAAGGAAATCCAGTTCGTTTTACCAGTTTTTGTAAATCTTCGGATGCTTTGACACCAGAATTAATAATACCCCCTCCTGTATAGAACAGAGGTCGTTTAGCTTGCCGCATGGCTTCAACTGCCCGTGCTACAGCTTTACGATCGGGTTCTACAGGTGGACGATAAGAGGGGTGGCTACAAACTTTTTCAGATTCATAAGGCGTTGGAGCAAGCATAACATCTTTTGGAATATCAAGCAAAACAGGACCTGGGCGGCCACTTTTGGCAATATAAAAAGCTTCATGGATTGTTTTGGATAATTCCAAATTATTTTTGATCAAATAATTGAATTTCGTAGCAGCACGCGTAATACCAGTTGTATCTGCTTCTTGAAAAGCATCATTACCAATTAAATTGCTGAATACTTGTCCTGTTAAACATATAATGGGAACGGAATCCATCAAAGCATCAACCAGACCAGTAACAATATTTGTAGCACCCGGGCCACTTGTTACCAAAACGACGCCGACTTTTCCTGTAGATCGAGCATAGGCTTCTGCTGCATGAACAGCTGCTTGTTCATGGCGCGTTAAAATATGACAAATTCTTTTTTGTTTAAATAAAGCATCATAAATTGGTAACACTGCACCACCAGGGTAACCAAAAATGAGATCAACGCCTAGATCGCTAAGAACATTGAGAAGGACTTCGGCTCCATTCGTGGGATATGTATTATTGGCCGTTTTGAAATCCTTTTTACGATGCGATGTCATAGCGAATGAGTCCTTGATTAAATTTATTAATCTTTAAGAGTAACTTTAAAGTAAGCGTAACGTTAAATAAAAATTTATCTTCCGTCAATCAAATTGCGAATAAATGGTAAATATTTTTCAAGAAAACTTTTCGAATATTGCGTGGAATTATCGAATTTTGAATTAAAAATATAATTATAAAGGTCAGAAGCTAATTTATGATGTTTAAACCATGTTGATTGACGCTTTACGTAACGTTTTGTATTTGTAATCGCTTGATCAATAGCTTCATCAAGTGTGATTTCCTGTTTTAGATAATGACTGATTTCTGGAACCCCATGTGCACGATGAAGGGGGCTTTCCAAAGGTGGATCACGTTCCAAAAATTGTTTAACTTCTTCACAAGCACCCAATGCGATCATTTGTTTAAAGCGATCTGTAATTGCCTGATGTAATAAAGGTCGTGGTGGATCCAAACGTAAAGCTGTAAACTGACAATCTGCACCAGGTAATGCAGGTTGTTGTTGCCAATAACGAAGACCATGACCGGTTGATCGCCATACTTCCCATGCACGGGCGATTCTTTGAGAATCTGTGGGGTTGATTCTAATGGCTGTTTCGGGGTCATGTTTTCGTAGTGCTTGATACAAGATTTCAGGACCTTCATGTGCCACGCGACTACGTGCTTCTTCACGTGCTTCTGTGGAAGGTTCTGGGATAATTGCAATTCCATGAATAAGTGCATGAAAATACATTCCTGTTCCACCACAAAGAATAGGCAATTTTTTTTCTTTCCAACAGAATTCAAGCATTTGTAATGCCTGTTCTCGCCACCAAGCGGTATTTCCGATTTGATTTCCTGCTAAAATACCATAAAGACGATGAGGAATTTGCTGTTCATCAGAAATGGATGGACGGGCAGTAATAATCCGTAAATCTTTGTAGCATTGCATAGCATCTGCATTAATGATGATACCATCAAGATGATGAGCAAGATGCAAAGCCAAAGCTGATTTTCCGGAGCAGGTAGGACCTGCAATAATTAATGCCCACGGTTTTTGGGGAGGACTTGGTTTTTGGGAAAAAAGAACCATATTATAGATACTTATTAAGGTGGATATAAATTAAAAATTGTAATAAAATACGTTCACGCCTTGTTTTGTTATAACTTTAGCTTTGCGAAAGAACAGTTCTAAGATACTGGAAATTTTTCCCGTATGCTATGACCTTGCGCACAATAACGGGGTACGCAAAATCAGCCAATGATAAAAACCAATAAAAAAATACGCTCAGCCTGGGCTTCTGCCTCGGCAAGTGATGTCATTTTTCATCCTGAAAAAATTCCTGCAAAATCCAGACTTAAAACACTCGAAGTTGTTTCAGAATACGAACCCGCAGGCGATCAACCAGAAGCAATTCAAGCGCTTACTGATGGGATCAAAGCTGGTGAACGCGATCAGGTTTTAATGGGGGTTACGGGATCAGGAAAAACGTTTACTATGGCTAAGGTCATTGAAGCGGTGCAAAAGCCGACATTGATCCTAGCACCTAATAAAACGCTGGCAGCACAACTTTATGGAGAAATGAAAACATTTTTCCCGAATAATGCGGTTGAATATTTTGTCAGTTATTATGACTATTATCAGCCCGAAGCCTATGTTCCTCGATCAGATACCTATATTGAAAAAGATAGCCAGATCAATGAACAGATTGATCGTATGCGTCATGCGGCAACGCAGGCGCTTCTTGAACGAAATGATGTGATTATTGTTGGTTCTGTCTCCTGTTTATATGGTATCGGATCACCTGAAACCTATTCGCGCATGGTTGTACATGCAGAAGTCGGTGGGGAAATCAGTCGTGATGATTTGGTCAAGGCATTGGTTGAACAACAATATCGTAGAAATGATGCTGCTTTTCAAAGAGGGACCTTTCGTATTCGCGGCGAAGTCATTGATATTTTCCCTGTTCAGAATGCTGATCGCGCATGGCGTTTAACTTTATTTGGCGATGAAATTGAATCGATTATTGAATTTGATCCATTGACTGGCGAAAAAACCGCGGATCTAAATGCGGTGAATATTTATGCCAATAGCCATTTTGTGACACCACGTCCAACTTTACAGCAAGCAGTTAAGTCCATTAAGCACGAACTAAAAGATCGGCTGGATTACTTTGTTAAAGAAGGAAAATTATTAGAGGCTGAGCGTTTACAACAGCGTACCGCTTTTGATTTGGAAATGATTCATACAACGGGTGTTTGTAAAGGGATCGAAAACTATTCGCGTTATTTGTCAGGTCGTAAACCTGGTGAACCACCGCCAACTTTGTTTGAATATTTACCTGAAGATGCACTTTTGATTGTTGATGAAAGCCATGTCAGCGTACCGCAAATTGGAGGTATGGAACGTGGTGACCATGCCCGAAAGAAAACCTTATCGGATTTCGGATTTCGGCTTCCGTCTTGTTTAGATAACCGACCATTAAAATTTGCTGAATGGAACGCATATCGACCACAGACCATTTTTGTAAGTGCAACACCGGGACTTTGGGAAATGGAACAAACCGGTGGGGTTTTCGTTGAACAATTAATTCGACCCACAGGTTTGATTGATCCCGTAACAGATGTAAGACCGGTTGAACGTCAGGTCGATGATTTGTTAGCAGAAAGTCGTGCTACTATTGAAAAAGGTGGACGGGTTTTGGTGACAACATTAACCAAGAAAATGGCCGAAAAGCTTACGGATTATATGAACGAATATGGGATCAAAGTTCGTTACTTACATTCGGATATTGATACCTTAGAACGACTGGAAATTATCCGTGATTTACGATTGGGTGTTTTTGATGTTCTGATTGGTATTAACTTGTTACGAGAAGGATTAGATATTCCAGAATGTGAATTGGTGGCGATTTTGGATGCTGATAAAGAAGGTTTCTTACGTTCAAAAACGTCCTTAGTACAAACAATTGGTAGAGCAGCGCGTAATGTTGAAGGTCGTGTCATTCTTTATGCAGATAAAATGACAGAAAGTTTACGTTTTGCAATTGAAGAAACAGCGCGTAGGCGTGCAAAACAAACGCGATGGAACGAAGAACACCACATTACGCCAGCATCAGTTAAAAAGAAAATCGGTGAAATCATTGCTTCAGTTTATGAACAGGACTATGTCACTATTGCTCCGGTTAAAGAAAGCATAGCCAGTGAATTTGTTGGCAAAGACCTTAAATCGAGCATTGCCACGCTGGAAAGTCGTATGAAAGCTGCGGCAGCGGAGTTAGAATTTGAAGAAGCAGCAAGATTACGTGATGAAATCAGACGATTAGAAGACCTTGAATTGGGGTTAGGCAATTTTGATGAAGAATCATCAATAACAATGAAAAAAGGATTACGTGATAAGAAGGCGAGACCAAAAGGATTTTTACCAGAACCAATGGGGCCTGGTGGTGGTGGTTATGATCCAAAGAAACGCAAAAAAGGGCGCTATCAAAAAGCATAAAGGAATGAAACATGCTGGAAATTAAGTCAGGAGAGAATAGACTAGGCCTTTATCCAGAATATGGTGGAAGTATTGCCTATTGGTTTCGTGGTGATATGGCAGTTTTCTATCCTGTTACCGATTCGCGTTTAATTGCGCAAGATAATAAGATGATTTCGGCTTATCCACTTGTTCCTTATTCCAATCGGATCGCTGGTGGAAAATTCAATTTTAAGGGGTGTGATTATCAGCTAAAACCTAATTTTGAAGGTGAAGAAAATACAATTCATGGCAATGGTTGGGAACGTCCTTGGAAATTAGAATTATTAGAAGAGCATAAGGCAACATTTGTTTTACATCACAATCCACCCACAGATCCCGCTGATCAATGGCCATTTGCTTACAAGGCTTATATTACTTACGAAGTTAGTGGTGACGGATTGGCTGTATATATGCAGATTACGAATAAAGATGATAAAATCCAACCCGTAGGAATGGGTTTTCATCCTTATATTCCCCGTTATAACAAAGTTGAATTAGGTTTTTCTGCGCAAAGTATATGGAATAACGGTTCTGATCATCTTCCAGAAGGAAGGATGTTTATTGACGGACGATGGTCGTTTGATCATATGCGAGAAGTCAACCATAAAGAAAAACTGGATAATTGTTATGCAGGATGGCAAAGAATTCTTTTTATTCGATGGAAAAATATTGGAATGAATTTGACGGTTACGGCTAGCAATAATTTTGATCATCTCGTGATTTATACGCCAACTGATTACCCTTATTTTACGGCTGAACCGGCGACTAATATGAATAATGCAATTAATATGCCTGAAATATCGGATCGCGGTCTTTATCTTTTAAAGCCAAATGAATCGATTAAAGGTCATATTTTTTACTCTTTATCAGCAATATAAATTTTGGAGATATTGTGTCTGAAATTGCTTCTACCCGTTCGCCTTATATTACGCCTAATGGTTATGCACGTCTGAAACAGGAACTAGAGGCGCTTCTTCATGAAGAACGGCCACGTATTGTTGAAATTGTTTCCTGGGCGGCAGGTAACGGAGACCGTTCTGAAAATGGTGATTATCTTTATGGTAAGAAACGGTTACGGGAAATTGATCGTCGTGTAAGATTTTTATCCAAAAGGTTGGAAAACGCCGTGGTGGTGAATCCTGCAGAACAGCATAAACGCGATCAAGTCTTTTTTGGTGCAACGGTAACCTATGTAACCGAAGATGACATTGAAAATCAGATTACTATTGTTGGAGTTGATGAAGCAAGATTGGAGGATGGGCAAATTAGTTTGGCTTCCCCCATCGCAAAAGCATTAATGCGAGCGAAAATAGGTGATGAGGTAAAATTTATTTCGCCTAAAGGAGAGCAAATCCTTGAAATACTCAGTATCTCTTATCCTGATGTTTGAAAAACCATCCAAATATTACATTATATATAAAGAAAGAGTAATGGCATGTTAAAAGTTGCTGTACAGATGGATCCCTTAGAGAAAATAAACATTAATGGTGATTCAACTTTTGCATTAATGCTTGAAGCACAACAACGTGGACATCGTTTGTTTGTTTATGATGTGAATAGGCTGAGTTTGCAAATCGATACTAAAGAAAAACAGGTTACAGCTTATGGTCGTGATGTAACAGTGCAAAGAGAAGAGGGGAATCACGCATATTTCCAAAAAGAGCGTAAAGTCCAACTTAGTGATTTTGACGTTATTCTTATGCGCCAAGATCCACCTTTTGACATGGGTTATATAACTGCGACACATATATTAGAACATATTCATGGTGTGGGTTCGAATAAAGCATTTGTTGTGAATAATCCATGTTCCGTCCGCAACGCACCTGAAAAGTTATTTGCGACTTTATGGCCTTATATTATGCCGCCGACGTTAATTTCTCGTGATGTTAAAGCGATCAAAGCATTTCGTGAGGAATATAAAGATATTATTATTAAACCACTTTTTGGTAATGGGGGTTTAGGCGTTTTTCGTTTAAAAGAAGATGACGAAAACTTAAATTCACTTCTTGAACTGCAGTTCGCTTCTTCAAGTGAACCCTTGATGATACAGCGCTACGAACCGGCGGTTGTAAAAGGAGATAAACGGATCATATTGGTAGATGGTGAACCGATTGGGGCAATTAATCGTGTTCCTCAAAAGGGTGATTTACGTTCAAATATGCATGTTGGTGGCGTTGCAGAACGTATTGGACTTACACCAAGGGATTTAGAAATTTGCCAAGCAATTGGTCCGACCCTTAAAAAAGAAGGATTGTTATTTGTTGGTATTGATGTGCTTGGCGAATGGCTTACAGAAATTAATGTAACATCGCCAACAGGTCTTCAGGAATTGGATCGCTTTGATCATATCAACTCAGCGGGTTTAATCTGGGATGCGATTGAATCACATTTGAGCTGATAAGAAATCCTGCCAATATTACAACCCGTTAATTCTTATTTTCAGATTTTTCAGTTGATTGCAGAGGTGGTGGTGGCGTTGCAGGCATAGGCGGCATTGGATCGTCTTTGCCATATCTATTATCAAACCACGCATAAATTTTATCGCGATATAAATAGGTAAAGGTAATTATCCACATCACAATACCCGCAATGGCAATAAGCCATACTATAAGCGTCATTATCATAATAGATCTCTCAATTAGTCCGAAACTTCTTAATTAGTAGGTAAAAAATATTAATATGTCTACTGAAATGGGAACATAGACAAATTTATATCTTTTTATTAATTTAGTAGCATAATATAGAATAGCTTGCTTATTATAACTTTTTTTGTAAAACAAAATAAAGATTGATGCACGCGCTATATTACATCAATTTTCTTTCAACTCTCTATGTTAATTCCTCAGGAGTAAGATCGGTGTCTTCCTCTTCTCATACCGCTTTAAATGTAGATGCTGTTAAAACAGCTTATCGTCGATGGGCAGCTGTATATGATGCTGTTTTTGGGAGTGTTTCTACTATTGGTCGGCGTCGCGCAGTGGCTGCGGCAAATCAATTACCTGGATCAAAAGTGCTTGAAGTTGGGGTTGGAACAGGGCTTGCTTTGCCGTACTATCATTCCGATAAACGGATTACAGGTATTGATCTGTCTACCGATATGCTTAAGCGCGCCCGTCAACGTGTAAAGCGTGATCAGTTAACCAATATCGAAAACCTCGTGGAAATGGATGCAGAATCAACAAGTTTTGAAGATGGTTCTTTTGATATTGCTGTGGGTATGTTTGTCGCATCGGTTGTCCCACATCCAGACCGATTATATAACGAATTGAAACGCGTGGTAAAACCGGGTGGTTATATTCTCTTTGTTAATCATTTTTCTGCTGAAAAAGGCATTCGTGCATTTATCGAAAAGAAAATGGCTGGCGCTTCACATGCCTTAGGTTGGCATCCTGATTTTCCAATGAATTCACTTTTACCACCAGAAGATATACAAAGAGCAAAAATTCTATCAATCCCACCTATAGGCATATTTACCTTAGTTATGTTGTCCCGATAATTTTATTTTGCAAATAAATTAATTTCCGATAGAAAGGGTTCATTAAAAATAAAAGAAATTTAATGCAAAAATGGTAGATTAAAAGATGATTAATCATCGTAAATTAGGTACTGTCATTCTAATTTTGGCTATTCTGGCTGGTATTAGTGGTGGAATTGCTGCTACTTTTTCTCAGCTAAGTGACATAATCCCTTCGTTAAAACGAATTATTTCACCAGATATGTTTGCCAATTTGCCGGTAACACATTCTCGGATGATGGTTTTCTTTTCTCTTCAACCCGCTTTAACGATGGGCCTTGGAGCATGGTTTTTGCCTATTTTGGTTGATGCTAAAGATATGGCAATACCAAGGTTAAACAGTTTTGCGTTAATATTCTTAATCGTTGGTTTTTGTTTTAATTTTGCGACCTTTTTCCAACCCGATGCTGCAAATCTTATATGGATGAGTCTGACTTGTTGGGGAATATCAGCATTATGCTATTCGATTAATGTCATCATTACCCTTTTAAATGAAAGATCAAAATCGGTTCGATTTGTTGATTGGCCGGTATTTGTATGGGCGCAGGGGCTTTGTGCAGTATTAATGTTACCAATTGCATCAATTCTTTTGGCAATGTTAACCAAAGCTCAATGGGGAAAGACAGAAAGTTTAGCCTTAGCAATCCAACATACGACCCAAATTTTATCTTATCCGATGGTTCTATTATTGTTGATTCCTGCATTTGGTATCATTTTCCATATCATCGGAACATTAACCAATACATCTATTCATCTTTCCCGGAATATTTCAGCAGTAATGGTCCTAGCGAGTGCCGTTGTTTTCCTGATGTGGGATCATACGCTTTTTAATAATCATCTTTTAAATTACTTTCAGTCAGATTTAACTAACCCCTTTATTCCTGTAGGATTATTTAGTTTAGTTGCTGGGCTGCTAATTATGTGCTTACGATATTTATTTCAGGAAAAGCGCGTTTATTATCTACCCTTATGGTGGGTAATGGGATTTATTGCATTATTGGGTATTGGGTGGCCAGTTGAAGGTATTGTGAAAGGTCTAAATCATATTCATTCATGCGTTGCTTACGCTGCTTTATATGCAGCTTTTGCAGGGTTTTACTTTTGGATGGGGAAGATATCCGGGTGTTTTTATTCTGAAATTTTAGGAAAATTACATTTCCTGGTAACCTGTATTGGCGTTTTGTTTTTTCTGAATTTACTCCCTATAGGTATTGCTTCGAGTGCTATAGGATCGGCTTTCTTTGGGATATCGATTTTTATTTTTGTAATCATTCTCTTTCAAGCGTGGAAGAGCAGGTCAATATTACCCGACAATTATTGGGGAGAGGGCGCAGTAACCAGAGAATGGCGTTTATCATCACCAATTTCTGTTCGTTCATTATAGGAAATAAGCATTGAATCATCCCGTTTCTTCAGAAGAGGTAGGATCAAATCGCATTCGATTTAATGCTACTTTAGTAGGTAGTGAACTTAAAGATTGGATCGCATTATTAAAACCTCGGGTGATTTCCCTGGTTGTTTTTACAGGTATTGTCGGTATTATTCTTGCGCCAAAAACGATCAACCTTTGGATTGCCTGCGTTAGTATTCTTTGTATTTGCATGGCATCAGGGGGAGCAGGGGCGATTAACATGTGGTATGATCGCGATATTGATCGCATCATGCATAGAACAATAACGCGACCGCTTCCGTCTGGTCGTCTTCATGAATCGGATGCTTTGATTTATGGGATCGCTGTTTCTGTTCTTTCCGTAATATTGATGGATATGGCAACGAATTTATTGAGTGCTTTTATTCTTGCTTTTTCGATCTTTTTTTATACGGTTATTTATACAATGTGGTTGAAACGTTCGACCCCCCAAAACATTGTTATCGGCGGCGCAGCAGGCGCATTTCCACCTTTGATTGGTTGGACATCCGTTACAGGGACATTAGATTTGTTTCCTGTAATTTTATTCATGATTATTTTTCTGTGGACGCCACCGCATTTTTGGTCACTTTCTTTATATGCTTGCAAAGATTATGGAAGAGCTGGCATCCCTATGTTGCCTGTTGTTAAAGGTGCAAGATATACGCGTTGGCAGATTTTATTTTATACATTAGCATTAACGTTTATTTCATTGCTCCCTTCTTATATGGGATATACGGGTAAGTTTTACACCATAGTCGCCTTATTATTGAATGCTGGTTTTATTTATCGGGCTACTGGTGTTTTACTTGAAAAGCAAGATAAGACAGGTTTGAGTCTGGTCGGAGATAAAGCAGCTAGAAAGTCATTTTTCTATTCTTTAGCTTATTTATTCTTTTTATTTTCGGCTTTAATCGTAGATTATTTTTTATAAATTCTGGAAATTAAAATGAATGATTTTTTAGAAAATAATTCTCAAGTATTAACCCCACAAGAAAAAGAAGAATTTATACGCCGTAAAAAACGGCGTAACATTGCACTTCTTTTTTCTCTTGTTCTCTTATGTGGAGTTATATACCTGCTTGCATTGATTCGATTGTAAATTAATTGGGCTGTTGAATACCTGACAAAAGCCACCAATTATTATTCGCGGCACGAACAAAAGTCCAAAATTCGGTTACAACTTGTCTTTGATTTGGATTTCCATCAACAACGCGACCGGTATTATCGGTTGTAACATCAATTAGAGAATAACGAATTGAAACCGTTGCGTATTCTCGGTTACCTTCTGTCCATGCTTCTGATAAATCACCTTGCTCAAAACGAACATCAGATACCGTATTGTGTAAACCTTTGCTTGCCAAATCTGTTAACTGTTCATTGAAATAAGATAACATTTCAGGTGTTGTTATCTTTTGTAAACCGGCTAAATCTTGGCGTGTCCAAGCGTCTTGTATTTGTACTAAACGCTGTTGGAAAGTGGTATAATCAGCATCACTTAATTGAATATTCGATTGTTGCGTATAAGTATTTATAGGGTTTGCGTATTTTGGAGTGTTTCTAGCAGACGATGAACCCGTCATATTGTTTTGTGAATTTCTGCGACGGAACCAACGTATTACCAACCATATTACTAAAGCAAGTAACGCCAGTTTAAAAATTCCCATACCCGCTATTAACCAAACGGCTAGTGCAATAAGGGCGAATTTAATGACAGACCAAATGCCTGAACCAGCGGTATTATGTTGTTGTGTTTGTTGTTGATCAGCTACGTTTGTTTGCTGTTGATCGGTTGCGTTTGGTTGTTGTCCAGGTGCAGCAGCTTGGCTGGAACGGTGGCCAAAAAGCATATTATAGGCACTCATTCCGATCACACCGCCTACCAATCCTCTCAGGAATGAAGATCCTGTTGAAGGAGTCATTGCTGGACGTGCTGGAGCAGAAGGAGCTCTCATAGGTGGGGCCATACGAGGGGCATTCATATTTGGATTAAACCCATTATTAGGACGCGGTGTATAAGACGGCGAAGTCATTGTACGACCAAAAGGTTGAGCACCTTGGGGGGCAGAGCGGGTAAAACCTGGTACTTGATAAGTTCGGCTCCCTCTACTTCCCATTGAACCACCACGCCCAGCACGCGCTTCAGCTTGCTGGATAAAATTTGTATAAAGCGGAGCAGCAATCAGAGAAAAGCTCAAGAAATAAAGAAGTGTTCGGTGTCGTTTAGGTATCAGATTCATGTTTTTTATCCAAAAATAATATTTTAAGAACCAGCAATGCTCATATTATTAATACGCAAAGTAGGGCTGTTAGTTGCATGACGGAATTCCAAATCATTAGCTACGGAAAGCTGCGCAAACATTTCCTTGAGATTTGAAGCTAAAGTAAATTCCATAATTGGTTCTGCAATTTTTCCATCACGGATCATAAATCCACTGGCCCCACGACTATAATCCCCGGTGACAATATTTACAGAAGAACCAAGCATTTCAGTAATATAAATACCTTCTTTAATATCGTTCATTAACGCATCAGGGGTTATGGTTCCTGGCTGTATAAATAAATTGGTTGTAGAGGGTGAAGGTGGGCTAGAGCTACCTCTTGTTGCATGACCGTTACTTTTTAAACCTAATTGTCTTGCGCTACGTGCATCAAGCACCCAATTGCTGATTTTACCTTGATCAACCAATTTTATTGCTTCAGGAATTAATCCTTCACCATCAAATGGGCATGAACCTAAACCCCGATGAATAAAAGGTTGATCAATAATGGTAATTGCTTCTGGAAATATAAGATCACCCATATGATCTTTTAGAAAAGAAGTACCACGTGCAACAACAGCACCATTTAAGGCAGAAGCTAAATGAGACAAAATGCTATTGGCGACACGTGGATCAAAAACAACAGGAAAAACACCCGTTTTTGGTTTTGATGGATTTAACTTTGTGACGACTTTTTCGCCTGCACGTCGTCCAATCAAAGCGGCATCTTCAAGATCAGTATGATGAACAGCAGTATGATAATCATAATCTCGTTGCATAGCTGTACCATCACCAGCCAATACACAAGCAGAAATCGAATGTGAAGTTCGGGCATAAGATCCCAAAAAACCATGGCTATTTACGAGAATAACCTCTGATTTACCGTATGAGCAGCTTCCTCCAATACTATTGGTAACACCTTTAACGGCTAACGCTGCGCTTTCAGCTTGCTGTGCTTTTTCTAACATCTCCATTACAGAAGGTTCGTAAGAATCCTCTAAATCGAGCTGTTGGATTAAATCCTGATCAATATTAGATGTATTAGAAATTGGAGCTAAGCCTGCAAACCGGTCTTCGGGTAATACCTTTGCCATAGCCAAAGCCTGTTGAGCAAGGCGATCAATATTATCCGCATTAAGGTCTGTTGTAGAAACAATTGCAGAACGTTTATCCAAAAACACGCGCAAACCAACAATTCTACTTTCTGAACGTTCCAGTTCTTCAGATTTGCCGTTGCGGACCTGTACTCCTATGGAAGTAGAAGCAATAGAAATAGCATCCGCATCCGTGGCGCCTTCGTGTTTAGCACGTGTAATTAAACGGTTTAACAAGTCCGTGGCTTGAGTCATGCAATCAGACTTTCAGTTAGGTTGTTGATAGAAGGTACATTACGAATAGGCCCAAGACTGGCTAATGTAGGTTTTCCATGAAAAATCTGTCGTGCAACGCGACAAATATCTTCGGTGGTGATAGCATTGATTTTTTCGATGACTTCTTGTGTTGGAAGAATGCGTTTATAAATTTGCAATTGACGTGCAATTTGTTCACAGCGATTGGCTGTGCTTTCAAGTGACATTAATAATGACGATTTTAACTGTGCCCGAGTGCGCTTTAATTCATCAGGCATAACCTGTTGCTGTATTTTTTTGATCTCTTCAATTAATACAGGGAAAAGTTCCTTGGTTTGTTCTTCTCCTGTGCCAACATATATTCCAAATAAACCGTCGTCCTGATGTGTAATATTATAAGCATATACAGAGTAAACCAGCCCCCGTTTTTCGCGGATTTCTTGAAAGAGACGTGAAGACATGCCACCGCCAAGAATAGTGGATAATAAAATAACTGCATAATAATCGGGATGTTCATGATGAACCGATGGGAAACCTAATACGATATTTGCCTGATCCAGCTCCCGTTCTTCACGGAATTCACCCCCTTGATAATGGGCTGGAACGGTTGAGGTTCTTCCATTGATTGGTAAATCTTTAAAATATTTTTCGACCAAAGCTACGATTTGATCATGCTGCAAGTTTCCTGCCGCTGCAAAAATCGTATTATTCGCTGCATAATTATTATGCATGTAGTTTTGCAGTATTTCCCGTGTCATATTACGAATATGCGCTTCGGAACCCAAAGTTGGACGTCCCATTGGTTGATTGGGATAGGCTGTGGCTTGAAAATGATCAAATACGATATCATCCGGTGAATCATTGGCCTGTCCAATTTCTTGAAGGATGACGCCGCGTTCTCTTTCCATTTCTTGTGGATCAAATATGCTATGCGTTAAAATATCGCCTAAAATATCAACACCCAGCTCATGATCTTCTTTGAGCAATTTAATGTAATAGGCAGTAAGCTCACGTGCTGTATAAGCGTTGATATGTCCACCAACATTCTCGACTTCTTCAGCAATATTAATTGCAGAGCGTGTTTGCGTTCCTTTAAACGCCATATGCTCCAAAAAATGTGATGCACCGTTTTCTATTTCGGTTTCATGACGTGTTCCAGCAGCGACATAGGCACCCATGGATATCGTTTCTACGCGATCCATATATTCGGTTGCTACGAGTAATCCAGAAGGTAAGCGTGTAATTTTAACGGGATCAGTCATATTATTCCCAGGTTAAGGTTAAAAAGTATTATTTTTCTTGGCAATACTGCGAACAGCTTCTTGTACTTTTTCCAGGCTGTTGGGTAGTACCTCACAACGTTCTTGCCGTTCATATAGATCTTTCATTGCAAGCGGTAATACAGGTCTAATCCCAGTAGCTTGTTGCATTGCATCAGGAAATTTAGCCGGATGAGCCGTAGCTTCTGTAATCATTGGTATATCTGCCTGACGGAATTTATAGGCGGTGGCAATACCAATGGCTGAATGTGGATCAGCAAGATACTGACTTTTCTGATAGGTTTTCTGGATTGTTTGTTTGGTTTCCTGGTCACTTAGTGCCATTCCTGAAAATAGGCTTGTTGCTTTATGCCAAACAGTATCTGGAATATTCATACATCCTTGTTTACGGAAATCGCGCATTATTGAGGCACACTGTTGAGCATCACGGTCGAGTAATTCAAACAATAGTCGTTCAAAATTAGATGAAACCTGAATATCCATGGATGGTGACAAACTGGGTTTAACTGTTTGCAAGCTCATGTCATTATTCAGCAAAAACCGCGTCAATATATCGTTATGATTTGATGCAACGCAAAGCATACGAATAGGAAGACCCATTTTACGCGCACTCCATGCGGCAAGGATATTTCCAAAATTACCGGTTGGTACTGTAAAGCTGACTTCACGATCTGGCGCGCCCAAGGCCAATGCAGCATAGATATAATAGGGAATTTGTGCTGCAATTCTACCCCAATTGATGGAGTTTACCGCTGATAAATGAACTTCCTTGCGGAAAGGAATATCGGCAAACATGGCTTTGACCAGATCCTGACAATCGTCAAATGAGCCTTTGATTGCGATATTGTTGATATTTGGATCCATGACCGTAGTCATTTGCCGACGTTGCACTTCTGAAGTGCGTTCATGGGGATGCAATATGGTTACAGTTAAATATTTACTGCCCTTAAATGCTTCAATAGCCGCTGAACCTGTATCGCCTGATGTAGCGCCAACGATATTGATATATTCTTCGCGCTGGCTAAGGGTGTAATCAAAAAGACGACCCAGTAATTGCATGGCCATGTCTTTAAAAGCAAGGGTTGGGCCATGGAATAATTCCTGAATATACAGATTATGATCGAGTTGAACCAAGGGCACAATCGCGGGGTGATTAAATCCGCTATAGGATTGCTTGCATAATTCAAGCAATACAGAATCTGAAATATTGTTTCCCACAAAAAGGCTGACAATTTTTGCAGCAAGTTCAGGATAGGAAAGACCGCGCATATTACGCAGTTCATCAGCCGAAAGCGATGGCCAGGTTTCAGGAATATAGAGCCCTCCATCTTCTGCCATTCCAGCGAGAAGAACATGTGAGAAATCTAAGACAGGTGCTTGTCCTCGAGTAGAAACGTAACGCATGACAACCTTATGAAAAACAAAAATGAACAGTAAAAATCTTAGGTTTTACGGGTTAGCATTGGGTATGTTTAATGAAAAAATTTCAACAGGCCATTGAACCGCATGATGGGATTGATCAGTAATTACTGGTTTAGTTGTATAAAGAGCTTTGTCGAGTTGGGTTGCAGGAATATATAATATATTCTTGTTGCTGACAAATGGATGTGAAGGCCATTGTAAGCGTTTATCCGTAATCAGTTTGGTTAGAATACGTCCCGTTGTAAAACGATAAATACTATTTGTCGCAATATCGGTAATATAAAGACTACCATCCGGTCCGCAGGCTATTCCTCCAGCTGAACGGGTTTTATACCATAATGTCATCCCTTCGCTGAGTTCAACGGGGGTTAATGAAGCATCATTAAGCAAATAGGTATCAATTCGATAAAGCGGGCCACTTGCAGTCTGATAGTAAAGCCATCTTCCATCTGGAGAAATTGCTAATTGATTTACATTTAATAATGAGAAAAGTGCTTCTTGTGTTGCGTTAGGCAGAACGGAATTATCAGAAGCAGGTTTAATGATTTTTCCGTCAACAATGACGGCTTGACGCGCATATAATGTTGCCGAATTTTCTAGAACGCGTCTTCCACTGCCGGTTTCTAGGTTCATCACAATCAAGGCAGGAGCACCAGCATCAGCAATATAAGCATGGTTTCCATGAATGCTTATCGCTGTTAAAAGACTTTTGGAAGTTAAAACCGTTCGGTCAATGTTAAATATTTTAGCAACCTGATTGGTCTTTAAATCAATTTTAATGAGTTTGACATGATCATAATTTGCTGAACTGCCTAATTGTTTTACACCACTATCAAGAACCCATAAAAATTCATCTGATGTTATGGTCATACTGGTTGGTGCAAAGAAATAATTTTTCTTATCGGTTTTATTTGAATTTTGTTGGTTCCATGTCGCATCTGGATAAGGTTGTAAGCTATTATCACTATTGCGAATAGCCAAGGATAAGGTTGTGTTTTCTACGTAATGTGGAAACAAAACAAACATACGTCCATCTTTACTGATCGCAATATGGTCAGGAATTTCCTTATTAAATTTTGCGACATCGTGAAGCGCTGATGCGGTTAAAATGGGGGGTTGATCAAGAGGCGACCCAGCCCATGCGTGATTGATAGGAATGTTGTTGCACATTAATGTGGCTGCAAGAACAATTGAATAAGAACATAATTTTGAAAAGGTCATTTTTGGGCTTCTGGTACCAATATTCAAATTAAAAGCAAATTATTTATAAGATAACGATATAAAAGAAGATAGGCAATTATATGTTAAATTCAGAGATCTAAATAATGTTCCGATATAGTTATTAAGAATTGATTGATTTTTTGTTTTTGTATAAATCCAGAATCGTTACGCATGTATCGCTATCAAAGAAAAGTTCGAATGAATAACGAAGAACAAGTTGAAGAAGGGCTTTCATTGCTTTCAGCAGGAGATGCTGAACAAGCAGATCGTTTGTTTCTTTCAGTTTTGAAAAAAACACCTAATCATGCCGGAGCACTTCATGGACGAGCTTGTATCGCGCGTGCAATAGGACAGCCAGCAATTGCCATTGGTTGGGCAGGGCAGGCTATCCAAATCAATCCTCAGCCGCATTATTATATTACATTGGGGCATGCTTTGCGAGAGAAAGGGCACCTCATCGAAGCAGAAGCTGCATTGAGGAGCTGTTTACTGTTAACCCCTCATGATCCAAGAGCACATAATGCTTTGGGGATAGTTTACGATCAATTAGGCAATGTAGAAAAGGCAGAACAAGGATTTAAACAAGCTGTCAAATTACAACCTGATAATATTGGTTTTCGCGTTGATTTATCACGTTTTTGGATTCGTCAACATCATATGGATAAAGCAATTGATCTGGCTCAAAAAGGGGTCTCACTTTTTCCAGAACGTATAGAATTTTTGCAGGAATTAGCATTTTTATTTCATGCTATGGGCAAATTGCAGGAAACTTGTGATTTATTTAAAAAGATTGTTCAATTATGCCCTCAAGAAGCAGCGGCTCAGTCTAATTTAGGTGCGGTTCTATTCCATTTAAACCAATATGATGAAGCTTTTCAGCATTTGAAAATATCAGCCGATTTGGCACCTGATGTTGCAGCGACACAGACCAATCTGGGGTTGGTATTAATGGCGCGTGGCTATTTGCTTGAAGCAGAAAAAGCTATGCATAAAGCTTATTTATTACAACCTGATGATGGTCGTATTGCTTTGAATTTGGGAACTATTCTTTTTGAATTGGTTCGACTTGATGAGGCAGAGAAACTTTATCGTGATCTTTTGGATAAAGCGCAACGTCATCCATCAATATTGAATGATTTGGATCGCCATAGAGTCCAATACAATTTAGGAACGATATTGCTTAGTAAAGGTAACTATCGCGAAGGATGGGCTTGTTTTGAAAATAGAAATTATCTTCTTGATAATTTGTCCCATCAGATAGATGTGCCTCAATGGAACGGTGAATTACTGGATGGCGCACTCCTAATTCGTGTTGAGCAAGGGTTAGGGGATATGATCCAGTTCATTCGTTATCTTTTTTTAATTCCTTGGAATATACGGCTGGTTATCGAAGTTCCTCAATCTGCTATTCGTTTATTTGAAATGCTTTTATTGCGAAGAGAGCGTTCGCAAACAAATTGGCGAATTGTAGGAAAAGGGAAAAAAATACCCGAGGATGTAGAAGCACAATGTGCGTTAATGAGCTTGCCTTATATACTCAAAAAATTTGAAGTCCCTAAATTTGAACCTTATCTTTTCGTTGGAGAACATCAATCTGATATTGCTAAATCATCATCAAAATTAAAAATAGGCATTTGTTGGGCTGGTAATCCAGAATATCGATTTGATCGCCGACGTTCTATTGATCCAATGTGGTTACAAGGTTTTTCTGATTTTGAGGATATTGAATTTCAATCCCTACAAAAAGGTGTGCCGCTTGAATTAATGCCGAAGTTTATTCATTCTTCTTTGCCTGCTGGTGATTTGCTCTGTACTGCTACGTTAATTGATCAGCTGGATTTGGTTATTACAGTTGATACTTTGATTGCACATCTGGCAGGTGCTTTAGGAAAAGAAGTATGGTTGTTAAATCGTTATGGTGGTGATTGGCGGTGGAGTAAAGGTTTTACCGATCAAAAAACGGGGAAAAATCTTTGGTATCCACAAATGCGTATATTCCAGCAACATACGGCGTTATCACCAGAAGAAGCTTGGTCGCCAGTCATTAGTGAAGTACAGAATGCATTAAAACAATGGAAGGATCAAAAACTGAATCAGAAAATAAAGTGAATGATCAATGAATGCGTTATCACTGAAATTGACTTTTATCCATTCATTATTGTTTTAATAGAATTACCTGTTAATGATTCTTCGGCTTTTTTCAAAACTTCTAAGATTGCTTCCCGAATTTTATTTAACCGATTTTTATCTTGAATTTTAAGGCCAAACGCGTCTTTGACATAGAACACGTCTACGGCTCGTATACCATATGTGGTTATATGTGCAGAACTAATTTGTAACTTTTGTTCTTTAATCGCTTTGGTTACATCATAAAGTAAACCTAATCGATCCCGGCCATTGACTTCAATAACGGTAAAACTGTTTGATGCGTGGTTATCGATAACAACGCGAGGTGGAACATGAATGGCACGCATACGGCGGCCATATAAAACATGTTTGCTACATTCCTGAATGCGTTTATCTAGGAAATCATTATTCGTCAAAGCTTGTTCGATCAAATTTGACATGCGATTGAGCCGATGAGGTTCATCAAAGGCTTCTTCTGATGCATCTTGCACCCAAAAAGTATCTAATGCCATCGCATTCGTTAAAGTATGAATCCGGGCATCAACGATGGATGCTCCTGAAATTGCAAGTGCTCCTGCTATTTTTGAAAATAGTCCTGCATGATCAGCGGCATAAACCGTAATTTCGGTTACACCACGAACCGGCAAAGGATGCGTAGCAATCGTGATAGGAGATTGATCATTATTGGCAAGGGTTATCAGACGCGCATGGCGTATATGGGTCTCTTCATCAAAAGATAACCAATAGCTTGCATAACCAAGGCCCAGAAAATATTCAATTTCTGAAGTTACTAAATCGCAATTTTGAAGCTGTTTTGTAATATTAGCCTTTGTTTGAATTACGCGTGTATCACGTTCAGCAGTGGCCAAGCTTCCTTCAAGAACTTCAGCAACGCGTGTGTAAAGTTCGCTTAGAAGCGTAGCTTTCCAAGCATTCCATACTTTTGGATTTACAGCGCGCATATCCGAAATTGTTAATAAAAACAAAAGTCGTAAGCGTTCAGGAGATTGAATGGTATCGACCAAGTCTAGAATAGTTTTTGGATCATCAATATCCCGTTGAAAAGCGGTATGACTTAATAGAAGATGATGCAATATTAACCATGAAATCGTATCGGTTTCTTCAGCAGACATCCCCAAACGTGAACAAATTTCAAGGGCCATTTGCGATCCTAGTTCGGAATGATCAGCGCCATGACCCTTTCCCATATCATGTAACAAGGTTGCCATATATAATGCACGTCTGGACTGCACCCCTTGAAGCAGATCATAGGCAAATTGCAAATCTTCTTGATAATAACCTGCGTCGAGTAACGCTAATAAACGAACCGCTTCAATACTATGTTCATCAACCGTGTAGACATGATAGGTATCAAACTGCATCTGTCCAACCATACGACGCCATTCGGGCATAAACTGCCCTAAGATACCCGTTTCATTTAATGTATGAAGCCATGTTGTATTATATTGTTCGTCTTCGGGTGGTTGGAGAGAAATGTTATGGTTTTTTTCTTTTGTCTTGTTCAGTAGTTTATGCCGAT
This sequence comes from uncultured Commensalibacter sp., assembly GCA_945266285.1. Classification (GTDB taxonomy): domain Bacteria; phylum Pseudomonadota; class Alphaproteobacteria; order Acetobacterales; family Acetobacteraceae; genus Commensalibacter. Next base: position 145,969 of record CALYOP010000001.1, on the reverse strand, counting down.
TTCGTTGTGATAATGGATTAGGAATATCGCAGAGCAAATCAAGAAATATATCGGCGGCTTCTTGATTATCACGCAATGTAGCGGCACGACGTTCCCATCGTATCATTTCATGTAAAGCAAGCGGATGAATACGGCGTTTCTCTGACTTTGCCAGACTAAGCAACCGCATCATAGCAATTGGTTCCTGATCAAAAGATGTTTGCGGTGTTGGTAAAATTTGATCTTCTAAAATAGTGAAACCAGCTTCATCCAATGTTTTGTCATATTCATAATCAGAATAAGTAATATGTGGATGTTGCACATAACGGGTTAGAACCGATTCCATAACATAAGTAAGTCTTAATACCTCACGTGCCATCAAAAAATAATGTCGCATGAAGCGTTCAACACCTACCTGTCGACCATGTTTAGTATATCCCATGCGACCGCCAACAACGGGTTGCATGTCAAATGTCAAACGATCTTCAGACCTACCGGTAATATAATGGAGGTGAAATCTTACGGACCATAAAAAATTGCGAACGCGGCGAATACGGTGAATTTCTTGATCAGTCAGAAAATTGAATGCAGCGATTGTCGGTTGTGCAAAATCTGCAAAATGCTTAACCCCTAAAGCAAAACGATATTCCCAGTAAAGCGTTTGTAAATCACGTAATCCTCCACGGCCTTCCTTAATATTAGGTTCAACCATATATGGAGTCTCACCAAAGCGTTTATGTCGTGCGGAACGTTCTTTGAACTTAGCCATTATGAAACGATAAGCGGTAATTTCTTGGCAAGTTTTCTTAAAAGAACTTTCAAAATTGTCGAATAGGGGTTCGCTTCCAACGATAAACCGTGCATCCAGCAAAGCGGTTAATATCGTTAAATCTTCTTTTGCTGCTTTAAGACATTCCGAAACAGAACGCGTAGCATGTCCAACTTTTAATCCCAGATCCCATAAAAAATAAAGATTATATTCAATCGCTTTTAATAATACCGGTGATGGTTTTTCAGATGTTAAAAATAAAAGGTCAATATCACTAAAAGGGGCAAGTATTCTTCGACCATATCCTCCTGTGGCAACCAAGGCTAAATAATCGGTTTTCTTTTTTGAATTAAGCAAGTCCTGATAAACATATTCAAATAATACAGTAATCAGACCATCGGTAAAATTAGCGAGTTGTCGGGCAGCTTTGACACCAGATAGCTTATTCTGCTCAAATTCCTCACGAACAAATGTTTGAAAGCGTCCAAGGTGACGACGAAAAACAGAAAGAATCGCTTCTCGAGAAGGGGATTGATTGTTTTCTGTAACTGCTTTTAAGGCTTTGCGGAGCTTTTCAGCAGCGGTATTTGTATCTGACGGAAGTGAGGAGGATGAGTTCATATATTTCGTAGACCGCTTGCTTAAAAATAGTAATGATAGAGTGGAACCTGTAGTTTGAAAAGATACGATTATTCTGATACGTGTTTTTTTAATTCGTAAAGAATATCCAATGCTTCTCTTGGCGAAATTTGATCAGGATGAACTTCTTTAAGTTTTTGCTTAAGCATGGAAATTTCATTGGATTCGGATGGTGGTGATATTGTCGGTTGAATCTCAAAGGGTAAACTTGTCTGGGTTCCAGGACGTTCAGTTTCAAGATGATTTAAAATCTGTTGGGCACGTATAATCATCGTATTAGGAACACCAGCTAGTTGTGCAACGTGAATTCCCCAACTATGCTCTGCTGCACCAGCAATTACCTCATATTGAAATATGATTGTCCCTTTCCATTCTTGCACTTTCATCGTGAAAGGTTGCAGATGATGGAGATGCTGTGTTGAATGAACCAATTCATGGAAATGTGTTGCGAATATTGTACGACATTGAATGGTTGTGTGTAAGGCTTCTAACATTGCCCAAGCAATTGCAAGCCCATCAAGGGTCGAAGTTCCGCGCCCAATTTCGTCAATGACAACCAAAGACCGAGGTCCTGCCTGATTTAAAATAGCAGCAGCTTCAATCATTTCGACCATAAAGGTTGATCTTCCTTGTGCAAGATCATCAGATGCGCCAACGCGAGAGAATAAACGGTCAACAATGCCGATTTCAGCTTTTTCTGCAGGAACCGGTAAACCACTTTGTGCTAAGATAACAGCTATTGCAACTTGTCGTAAAAAAGTCGATTTCCCAGCCATATTTGGTCCGGTCAATAACATCACTTTCTTATTATTCGATAAATCACAATCATTTGGAGTGAATTGCCCCTTTTTATCCAAAGCGGCTTCAACAACGGGATGTCGGGCAGCAACTAGTTTAAAATATTTTGCTTCCTCATGTACTTTTGGTCTGCACCACCGGCCCGTTGCAAAAAAAGCTGTGCATGATTGTAATACGTCAATCAAAGCCAAAGCTTGTGCGATTGCAGGAAGGTGACTTTCCTGCATGGTTTCATTGACCAGTGTTTCAAAAATCATTTTTTCTTGCTGGTCAGCAAGTTCTGCCGCTTCTAGGATTTTTTGGTTCAAAGCGACAAGTTCATTCGTTGTAAAACGCGCCAGATTTGCTGTTCCCTGACGCAGAATAAGTTCTGGTCGGTCCCGCAATTTTGCCGACGCATTTGCTGTAACTTCTATGATATAGCCTAGCTGACTATGATGGCGTATTTTGAGATTGTTAACGCCGAATTGTTGAACATATTCATTTTGTAAAGAGACAATGATTTGTCGGCTATGATCGCGCAATTTACGATAATTATCGAGTTGTTCGTCGAAGCCTTCGGCAATAAAACCGCCATCTTCCATTTTAAGTGGTGGATTTTTTACTAAAGCTGCACTGAGTTTCTGAAGTAGGTCACTTCCTTCAAAAAGATAACTTCTCGCTTGCTGGATGATGGGCGGACAAGAACCAAGTTTCTGCGTAAAGCGATCTATAATTTCGGCAATCGCTTGTGCTCTTTGTAAACCATCACGAATAGCTGCGAGATCCCGTGGTTGCCCACGCCCTAGTGATAGACGACCTAATGCACGAGCAATATCAGCAATGCCGCGTAAAGTTGAACGTAAATCATTCAGAAGTGCAACATCTTGATTAAGATATACCCATCCTTCTTGTCGGCGTTCAATGCGTTTGACTTCCGTTAAAGGAGAAGCCAACCATTCTGAAAGCATCCTTGCACCTGAAGCAGTTAATGTTTTGCAGACACTTGAAAGTAAGGTGTATTGTGTACCACCATCACGACTGCGCAGAATTTCCAAGTTGCTTCTTGTGGCCGAATCAATCGCTAAGATAGCTTCATAACGTTGAGAACGGGGACGTGATAGACGGGGTGTTTTTCCATTTTGTGTTGACTGGATATAATCAACCAACATCGAAGCAGCGATAATTTCGTAGTCGGAGAAATCTCCTAATGCCTCCAGACTTTTGACATGGAAAAGATTTGAAAGTTTTTTCTGCGCTACTGTAAAAGATTGAGGAGCGGTAATGTCAGTACGTTTGTTCTCGTAATTGCCCAAAGCAAGAGAAGATGTGGTTAAAATTTCCGAAGGGTTTATTCGCCCTAAAAGGTCATTAAATTGATGATTCTTTAAGGTTGTTGTTTCAAAAAAACCTGTGGAAATATCAATCCATGCCGCGCCAATTGAGAAAGAACTCTTCGCCGAAGCAAAACTATCAGGAATTGCACAAAGAAGATAATTTTGTTGGCCAGCTTCCAGTAATTCATCTTCGGTTAAGGTTCCGGGTGTTACCAGACGGATAATAGAACGTGATAAAGGCCCTTTTGAACTTTTTTTCGTTTTGGATGGAATTTTCATCTGTTCGGCAATAGCAACACGAAAACCTTGTTTAATCAAACGTGCTAAATATGGCGATGCCGCGCCAACTGGAACACCACACATTGGTATAGGGGAACCAGTATGAGTGCCACGTGAAGTTAAAGCAATATCAAGCGCATTAGCGGCAACTTCGGCATCGGTAAAAAAAAGTTCGTAGAAATCGCCCATACGAAAAAAAAGTAATGCTTCTGGTTGCTCTTTTTTCAAAGCAAACCATTGAGCCATTACGGGCGTAGCACCTTCAGGCGAGGGTAAATTCATTAGCGATCTGACAGTTAATTGAAAGTTCTTTAAGGGTATTAAAATAGGATGAAAATAGATTCGTCAAATCTGTTTATCAATCACTTATTTGCGATTAAATCGCTTTTGCAATTTTCCAAGAAATTGTTGGATTTTGATAATTCCTAAGAGATGCAGACTGAAACCATATATAAAAAATCCTAATATTATTAAAACACTAATCGCTAAAATACGAAATAAAACATTTTGAAGAGGAATATCAGGAAAACAAAATATTTCTACACTATAGATACAGAGGCTCATAATGATGGAGCTAATGATCATTCCGCCCAGGCGTAGGATCAATATTTTAGGTAGATACAATGCTTGGCGACGACATAAAATGGTTCCTGAAATGATAACATTCATCATTGCTGCTAAACTGCTTGCTAAAGGAGGACCCATATGAGCAAGTGGTTTCATTAAAATTAAATTCAAGATTAAATTTAATGTCAGTGTTGTCATCCCAATTTTTACCGGTGTTGTTGTATCTCCGCGTGCAAAGAAACCCGGCATTAAAACCTTTACCATTACAAAAGCAGGTAGTCCGATAGCAAAGGCATGTAAGGATTGGGCAGACATGTAAACGTCTTTTGCGGTAAAAGCACCATGACCAAACAAGGTTGAAAGAATAGGGGGAGCCAAAGTAAAAATGCCAAAAGCAGCAGGAATGGTAAAAAGCATGGTATATTCCATCGCGCGGTTCTGCGTGGCATAAGCCGCCTGAATATCACCCGAAGCAATATTTTTGGTTAATAGCGGAAGCAGAGTCGTTCCTGCTGCTGCTCCTAATACCCCTAGCGGTAATTGATTAATACGATCCGCAAAATACATTAAAGATACGCTACCTGTAGGTAAAAGCGTTGCAATAATCGTATCAATAGTTAAATTGATTTGCGTAATTCCGCTTCCTAAAATTCCAGGTGCCATTTTTCGAAATAAATTACGGATATCCACCGTGAATTTGGGGCGATGAAGTGTAATAAAGATTCCTGAACGTACAGCTGCAAACCAAAGAATACCAAACTGTACAACCCCGGATATTGTAATGCCCCAAGATGCTGCCCAGGCAGCATTAGGCATAAAAGGTGTTAACCATAATAATGCAGCAATGCCAACAACATTGAAGCTAACATAAGCGGCGGCGGCTATCCCAAATTGATGGAGACTGTTTAAAACACCCGCAACTAATGCTGCAGCACAGATCAAGATCATATATGGAAAAGTAATCCGGCTAAAAATAACAGCTTCTGCATAGCGATTGCCGTGATTTAAAAAACCAGGGGCAATAATATGCAAGAGTTGGGGCATAAAAATCTCGCCCAAAATAGTGATAATGAATAAAATGGTAATGAGAATGCTAAAAGCTTCATTGGCAAAACGTTGAGCCGTTGGTTTATCCTTTTGGGTTAGGATTGTTGTAAACATCGGCACAAAAGCAGCATTAAAAGCACCTTCTCCAAACAGATTTCGAAACATGTTTGGTAGGCGAAAAGCAACCTGATAAGCATCTTGTAAAGGTGAGGCACCAAGAAAAGCAGCCAAAAGCTGGTCGCGGACGAGACCTAAAACACGGCTGATCATTGTCCAGCCGCCAACAGTTAAAAGATTCTTTAGCATTGGAGAAACTTGTTATTTGTATGTACGGCTGTGAAAAATTTTAATTTATTCAAATAATTTTTATAAAATAATTGGTGGTTAAATATCAAAAGAAACGCGTTCAATAGCATTGATTAATCGATGTGATGTTGGTTGTGTGATGGAAGTAAACCAGTTGGATAATCTGCCTTGCCGGTTTATAATGTATTTATAAAAATTCCATCGTGGTCTTGCAAGTGTACCGCCCTCTTGGGCTAACCAATTGAAAAGCGGGATCGCATTTTTGCCTTTGACATGACTTTTCTGCGCTACGGGAAAATTAACTCCATATTGATAAATGCATTCATTCTGGATTTCATCATCGGTTTTATATTCCTGATTTCCGAAATCTCCGCTAGGGATACCGATGACCATAAAACCCCAACTGCGATAATTGACCCACAGATCCTGTAAACCTTCATATTGAGAGGTAAATTTGCATTTGGAAGCTGTATTAACGATCATGAGTGGCTTACCACGAAACATATCTAAATCAATGGGCTTACCCGTGCAGGAAGTTAATTTAAAATCATAAGCAGTTTGGTTACTCATTGGTATTTCTTTCTTTTGGGTAAGCACTAACTTTCATATTTTTTGAAATTATAACAGTCTTTCACTAAAATTCTTTTCGAAGCAATCATAATTTTTATTTAACCATAATTTTGAAAGTAAAATTAAAATTATCAATGGAATCTGTTCATGTTTTGTGTGCTTGTATTTAATTGAAAAGACTTATTCCATGCCGACTGGGCGTGATAAAAGCGCTTTTGCCGCTTCCTTAATTGTGATTTGATTAGAAAGTAAAGCAGATACCATTTGAATAATAGGGGTATTTACATGATGTTTTTGTGCCCGTTTTAATAATGCAGGTGCTGTTGCAACACCTTCAGCAACGGTAGTTCGTTTTTTAAGAATTTCATCAAGGGTCATTCCGCGGCCCAGTTCCAGGCCCAAGCTATAATTTCTTGAGCCCTCCCCAGTACAAGTCAATATAAGATCTCCGAGACCTGCAAGACCTGAAAGTGTTTCCGTCATACCGCCTAAACCATTACTGAGTCTTGCTAGTTCTGTAATTCCTCGAGTGATGAGTGCTGCTCTTGCATTTTCGCCTAATCCAGCTCCCATAACGGCACCCGCCGCGATAGCGAAAACATTTTTTGCTGCACCCCCAATTTGTACCCCAATGGGATCTGTATTTGTATAAAGGCGAAATTGTGAAGTTGTAAGTAAATCTGCAATTTCTCGTGCTTGAGTCGCATCCTTAGAAGCTAGAACGCTAGCTGCTGGTAAACCGATAGCAACTTCATTAGCAAAATTAGGGCCAGATAATACGGCGTGAATTTGAGATGGCCGAATTTCTTGTAATATTTCCATAGGAAAGTTAAGCGTATCTTGTTCGACGCCTTTACAGCAGATAATCAACGGGGCTTTTTGAGGTACATCAGGAAGAACAGAACGTAAATACTGCATTGGAACGCATAATAGAACCAAATCAGCTTTATCTGGCATTTGATTACAAACTTGGATGGAAGAAGGTAGTGGAACACAAGGAAGTCTTGATAAAGTCCGTTTTTTGGGATCTGGAAGTTCGCGTCGGCTCCATAAAAATACATTGGCACCTGTTCGAGAAGCCTGTATTGCCAAAGCAATTCCCCATGCACCTGCACCAATAACAGCAATATTTGCGCTCATAACCTAACTACCTAATGTAAAACGTTCTTGCATTTGTGATAAGGGCCATCGCGGTCTGGGAAGTGTGCCGATATCATCGATCATCATAACTTTCTGGTTAGCTTGCTGCAATATTTCAATGGCTGCCCAACCGACCATTACCGCATTATCCGTACAATAACGGATAGGCGGAGCAATAAAAGGAATTTGATGGTTATGGGCAAGTTGTTGCAAAGATTTCCGTAAATATTGGTTTGCCGCCACACCTCCTGCTGCAGCCAATAGACGCATTTGCGGCACGAGTGTTAAAGCATATTCAAGTCGATTGATTATGGCTTCAGTAATGGTTTTCTGGAAACTGGCAGCCAGATCTGCTGCAATTTTACGCGGAATCACATCGGATTCATAAGGTTGTAAATAATGAGCTACCGCAGTTTTCAAACCAGAAAATGAAAAATCACAATTTTCACGTCCATAAAGTGGTCGCGGAAGTGTAAATGCGTTTTCATCGCCTTCTTGAGCCAAGGCTTCTAAAGCAGGGCCACCAGGCCAAGGAAGGCCAAGCATTTTTGCGACTTTGTCAAAGGCTTCTCCTGCTGCATCATCCATTGTAGTGCCAAGCAATTGATATTGCCCAACGTCTTTAACAGCAATGCATTGACAATGTCCTCCAGAGGTTAACAATAATAAATAAGGAAATTGAACTTTATGATCCGTTATATTTGGTAAACGCACAGTTAATGCATGTGCTTCGATATGATTAATTGCAATAAAAGGTTTTTCTTTTGCAATTGCCAGCCCTTTGGCAAAACTACTACCAACAATTAGACCACCAATTAATCCAGGACCACAACTTGCAGCAATTGCATCAATATCTTTCCAAGACCGTCCAGATTGTTCAAGCGTTTTTTGAACAAGTTCGGGTAGATAAGTCAAATGCGCGCGAGCGGCAATTTCTGGTACTACTCCGCCATATGTGATATGTTCTTTTTGAGAGTGAATATGTTCAGAAAGAATAGTTCCATCCGAGCTTACCAGCGCACAAGCAGTATCATCACACGAAGATTCAATAGCTAAAATTGTATAACTATTATTTTTTTTTATCGGATTTTGGTATAAAGATGGCATTCTATTTCTTTCTTTTTCAGAATGATGGTCAATAATAATCTCATGGGCCTTACAGAATTATCAAATATTGCGTCCAACATTGCATTACAACATGCTGCTGCTAAGGCAGCCGAACGCCAGATGTCAACAACTTATCGTAATCCTAAGAAAAGGGGCTTGCCTTTACGGGTCGGAACCCGAGGTTCTCCCTTAGCTTTGGTGCAGACACGTGATTTTTTGACATTGCTGACAAGGTTTTGCCCATTATTAAGAGAAATTGGCGCATTTCAGGAATTCCAAATTCGTACTACTGGCGACATTGTTCAAGATCGTTCATTGGCGGAGATTGGAGGAAAAGGGCTGTTTGCCAAAGAGATTCATGAAACACTTTTAGCAGGTCAAATTGATTTTGCAGTCCATAGTTTAAAAGATCTTGAAACAAAGTTACCGCCTGGTCTTGTTTTGGCCTGCACCTTAAAACGTCACGATGCACGTGATGCTTTGATTGTTGGTCCTGATTATCGGAAAATTGATACTGATTATCCGTTTAATGTATTACCACCTCATGCGCGAATTGGTACTTCATCCATTCGCAGACAAGCGCAGCTTTTACATATCCGACCTGATTTACAATTTGGTTTGTTGCGCGGAAATGTTCAAACAAGATTAGATAAAATTGCATCGCGGGAATTTGACGCTACTTTTTTAGCTGTCGCTGGAATGGAACGGCTGGGAATACAAGACCGCATTGATGTCGCATTAGACCCGTCGATTATTGTTCCTGCAGCAGGTCAAGGTATTGTTGGCGTTACCGTTCGCGAAAGTGACACGGAATTAAGAGAGTTATTATCAGCAATTGAAGATTACGAAGCAAAATCCGTTGCAACAGCTGAACGCGCATTATTGGATGAACTGGATGGTTCCTGTCGGACGCCAATTGGTGGATATGCTCGATTATTGCCTATTGTTGCAGGGGGTAAAGCCGAATTACATTTGACAGGATTGGTTGCCAGAGGTGATGGCACATTTTTATTAAAACGTTCAATTAGCGGTGCTCCAGAAGATGCCGAACGTCTTGGGCGTGAATTAGGACGCAGTTTAAGAGTCGATAGTCCCAGTGATATTTTTGAGTCTTAACCTTTGCGACTAAAGCGTGATCAAGTCATTATTACAAGGCCGGAACCAGGCCTTGCAAAAACAATCAAGGCAGTCAATGCATTAGGATGGAAGGCAGTTTCATCTCCTTTATTTTCCATCCAATCCGAAAGCGCTTCTTTGCCAGATATTCAAGCAGTTGATTTGCTTGCTTTTACGAGTGCTCAAGCAATTATCCCTACAATTCAGAATTATAATTCTTGTTATCATAAGGTATTATTTACCATACCTGTGTTTACTGTGGGGGATAATACAGCTGTAAAAGCTTCCGCAGCAGGGTTTAAAAACGTTATCAGTGCGCATGGGGATGCAATTGCCTTGGCGGAATTGATTATTCAGAAGCATAAGGAAAAACAAAAAAATATTCTGCTGCCATGTGGCAAAGGAATGGGGGGTATTCTGACTAATCAGTTACAGAATCATGGTTTTCATGTTTTCCGTCGAGAAGTCTATAGCATCCATTCTTATTCCAGTTTATCGGATCAGGTTATTGCTTCGATTCAACAGGATCAGGTTAATGCAATTTTGTTTTTTTCAGAAAAAACAGCAGATTTATTTCTTCAATTGTCGCTACCCGAATTTAAACCTTATTTTAAATCTATTCGCGCTATTGTTATGAGTCTGAAAATAGCAACGGTTTTTCAGACTCATTTTTGGAAAAGTATCGAAATTGCAAAGCAACCCGATTTTCAATCAATGCTTTTATTATTAAAAGCAAATGATTAATGATTAGGCATGACCCGCTTCGGTATGAGTTTGTGCCATTTGTTGCCCTTTTTTCCGTTGCCACAGAGCAACAAAATCAATAGGTTGTAAAACAACCGGTGGGAATCCTCCATCCCGAGTGGTGTCGCAGATAATATTTCTGGCAAATGGGAAAATTAATCTTGGAACTTCGATTAACAATATTGGCTCAATGATATCATCAGTCGGATCAACGAGTGTTACAACTGCCGCATAAGCGAGTTCAACAATAAAAACGGTTCGAGGGGGGGATTGATCTTTCTTTTCTGCTTCTACAGCGTCTACTTTGATGGAAAGTGTTACTTCGTAAACATGATTATTTTCTTGAAGACGATTAGCTTCAACATCAATATTGACCGAAACCCGTGGTGCATCATCTAAAGATGAGAAAATTGATGGACCATTAGGAACTTCAAAAGATAAATCTTTTGTATATTGGATATTTAAAGCTACTGGCAAAGCATGGGAAGGTGCATCTTCCATTGCGGGAACATCTTCTGGAATGTTTGGATTTGATTCAGTCATGATAAACCTTAAATTAAATGCTTGAGGATTATATCTATTAGACTTAAATTAAACGTTAATGAAGGTTTTTTTGCGATTGTGCTAAATTTGCCTGTATGCAAAGAGATCATCAATGCGTTACGTTTTTGTCAAACATGACATATTGAATAAATATATTGCTTTCAGGGGGTTTATATTCTTTTATAAACAATAGAACGTAGTATATTTTGGCAACGTAATATATTGTACTATAGTAAAAGGGATGAATTTTTCGGTGGATTTACCAATAAGCATTATTTTCTTGGTTTTGGTTACGGCATTTCTAGTTTTAAGATTGCGTAGTGTATTGGGTAATCGAACAGGTTTTGAACGTAAACCAGAAAAATCTGTTCCCGTATCAGCTTTGCAAAATTCTCCTGTTATTGAGGGTGTGGGAACACCTGTTCAACCTCCAAAAGTCATTCGTGAAATTCCTGGTTCAGAAACAGAAGTTGGTCAATGTTTGACTCGGATTACACAGATTGAACCAAGTTTTAACCCTAACCAATTTCTAGAAGGCGCAGAAATTGTTTTTCGTAAAGTGTTAGAAGCCTTTGCGAATGGAGACAAGCAAACACTTCAGAATTTCTTGGTTAGTGATGCCTATCATTCTTTTGAATCGGCTATTACAGCGCGTCAGGATGCAAAAGAAACGCAAAAGATTGAAGTTAAGCATATCTATTCCGAAACAATAACGAATGCTAAACTTTTTGAAGACCAATCTATGAAGCGGGCATTAATAGAAGTGAAATTTATCTCTGATCAAATTAACGTGACAATGGGGAAGGATAATAATCCTGTTGTAGGAACGGAATCTGTTACTGAATTTGTCGATTTCTGGACTTTTGAGCGTTTGTTGGGTGTTAATACTCAAGGAGCTTCATGGCGGTTAAAATCGGCACGCAGTGCAGCATAATTTTTTCTGTTAATTATTATTATATTTTTAAAAGTTAAATTTTGATGAAATCGATATTACGTGTGTTAACTATTTCCTTAATGGGGATCGTTGCAGCTTGTACAACAGCAAATCAAGAAAAAGTAGCGCAATTATATCCTGTTTCTTATGAAATTTTTTCAGGTTGGAAACAGGAGAATTTTCCACAATTAATATCGATTTTTTCTCAAAACTGTCAGTATCTTATGAAATTACCCCGTAATACGAATTTAGGGGGTGAGGCTGGTATTTTCGGTGGGAAAGTACAAGATTGGTATAATAGTTGTCAGATAGCACAACGGATTCCACAAAACCAACCATTAGTAATTAAACAATTTTTTGAAACTTGGTTCCAACCTTATCAATATTCTGTTTCTACAAGTTATGGAAAAATTACGGGTTATTATGAACCTGAATTCCAAGGGTCGGAAAAGCGTTGGGGGCCTTATCAAACGCCTGTTTATGCACGTCCATCTGATCTTGTGTCACAACCAACAAATGATGGAAAAGTTGTAAGCGGATTTTGGAATGCTGGTCGCATTACACCTTATTATACACGTGCACAAATTAACGCAGGTATATTGTCAGGAAAAGGTTTAGAACTTGCGTGGCTGACTAATCCTGTAGATTTATTTATCATGCAAATTCAAGGATCAGGGCGGATTATTCTTCCTGATGGTCGTATGATTCGGCTTGCATATGCAGGAAAGAATGGACAGCCTTACGTACCTTTGGGACGTATTATGGTTCAACAAGGCTTGATTGCTCCACATGATGTTAATCTTTACACGATGAGAGCATGGTTGCAAAAACATCCACAACAAGCCAAGAATTTAATGGATCAAAATCCTAATTATGTTTTTTTTCGTCATCTAGAAGAAAGTAACAATAATCAAGGACCTGTCGGAGCTTTAGGGATACCCTTAACAGCAGGTAGATCCGTTGCTGTTGATAAAAAATGGATCCCATTAGGAATACCACTTTGGGTTGAAACGACCTTACCAACACAACCTAATGGATTGCGACGTCCATGGCAGCATATGGTTTTTGCACAAGATCTAGGAGGGGACATCCAAGGGGTAAATCGTCTTGATCTGTTTACGGGCTGGGGACAAATTGCTGAATGGTATGCCGGGTTAATGAAGGAAAAAGGTAAGATTTATATCTTATTACCGCGGCAACCTGTAAATTCTACAGGGAAAACTGACGCGTTGGTTTTGCCACCCGCCCATTAATAGAGCATAATCGTGGTATCACGAAAATTAAAACCGGCTGTTAAAGAAACGGATGAGAATAGCGATAGCCGCGCTTATAGCTATAAGATTGGACCGCATAAGATCATCCGTGGGGATTGCCTATCTGTTTTAAAAAAAATGAAGGCAAGCTCTGTTGATGTTATCATCACTTCACCCCCTTATAACCTGGGGATTAATTACAGTGCTTACAAAGATCGTAAAAAAGAAGAGGATTACCTTGATTGGTTAGAAGCGATTTGTTTAGAAATTAAACGGGTGATGAAAGATCATGGCTCTTTTTTTCTAAATATTGCAGGTTCTTCATCCAATCCTTGGCTGCCTTTTGAATTAATTTTACGTCTGCGTAAGATATTTCATCTTCAAAATCACATTGATTGGATAAAATCGATATCTATTGGTGATGAAAGCTACGGACACTTTAAACCTGTATCAAGCGAAAGATTTTTACATCGAAATCATGAATATATATTTCATCTAACCAAAAGTGGTTGCGTAAAACTTTCACGATTAAATATAGGGGTGCCGTATAAAGATAAATCGAATATAACTCGCCGTAAACATCTTCAGGATCGACGGTGTAGAGGTGATGTTTGGTTTATTCCTTATGATACTGTGCGAGCAAAAGCACAAAAATTTAATCACCCTGGTACGTTTCCTATAATGTTGCCAAAAATGTGTCTGCGTTTGACAGGATTGGAAAATCCAACAGTACTTGATCCTTTTCTTGGAACAGGAACAACATTGCTTGCTGCACAACAGGAGGGTGGAAAGGGTATTGGGATTGATATTGATAAAAATTATATAAGAATATCGCGAGATAGGTTACAAAGATGTTTAGATATAGATGCAACATCTTAAAAATATTTTGTAACAAATTAATATTTTGACCCTTTAATTTTTTGGGTTTATTGCTAACTAGTCATTTTTAATCATTTTCATAAAAGGCCGTAAGATGAAAAAAATCATTTTAGGAATGATTGCTGTTGCAATTATTACTTATGGCGGAGTGGTATTTTATTTGAATACCTATGATCATAAGACTGCCCCTTCTATTGTGGATAGTTCACCAGCAAAGCATGATCCGTTAACGGTTGCGGCTTTTGATGTTCTTAAGGAAGCACGCTGCGACTATTGTCATGCGGAAAAAGTTAATTTACCTTTTTACTTCAAGTTGCCTGTTGCAAATCAATTAATGGAACAGGATCGGCTTAAAGGATTGGCTAATTTCCGTTTTGAACCGGTTATGGAAGCAATTAATCAAGGAAAGCCAGTTGACGTGGTGTCATTATCACGTATTGAATTTGTTATGCAGCGGGATCTGATGCCGCCAGGGCTTTATTTGATTATGCATTGGCATGCTCACTTATCAACCGAGCAGCGTAATACCGTGATTAAATGGGTACAACAACAACGCAAAGAATTTTACGCAACGCAAGGTGTTGCTGAAAAATTTGCTGGAGAACCGGTTCAACCTATTCCAGAAATTATGAATGTTGACCCTAAAAAAGTAGAATTAGGTAAAAAACTTTATTTTGAAAAACGTCTTTCTGGGGATAACACTTTAAATTGTGCTTCTTGTCACGATTTTCAAAAAGGTGGTACCGATAATCGTGTAACCTCTTTAGGTATTCATGGAAAAATCGGTCCGATCAATGCACCTACTGTATTTAATGCCGTTTTTAATAAAATGCAGTTCTGGGATGGTCGTGCTGCTGATCTTGCTGCACAAGCAGGTGGCCCAGTAATGAATCCGCTTGAAATGGGATCATCAAATTGGGAAGAGGTTGCAGATAAATTGCGACAGGAACCTTCTTATGAACCTGATTTCATTAAAGCTTTTGGAAGTCCGGAAATTGATCAGAAAACAATTACGGAAGCAATTGCGGAATATGAAAAAACGTTGATAACGCCTGATAGTCGTTTTGATCAATATCTTAAAGGAATTGATAGTGCATTAACCGACCAGGAAAAACATGGTTATAAACTCTTCAAAGATAATGGCTGTGCTAGTTGTCACAATGGAATAACTTTAGGAGGTGGAGATTATGAAAAGCTTGGACTCCAGACTGATTATTTCCTTGCGCGTAGCCGTAAAATGACTGATGCAGATATGGGACGATTTAATGTTACACACCTTGAATCTGACCGGCATCGTTTCAAAATACCACAGCTCAGAAATATTGAGTTAACTGGACCTTATTTCCATGATGGTAGTACGACGACATTGGAAGATGCAGTAAAAGACATGCTGAAATTCCAAACTCCGTATCATAAATTATCAAAACAAGATGTGGATGATATTGTAGCTTTCTTAAAAAGTCTCACTGGTAAATATGAGGGACATAATCTTAAAAAAGCAACGCCATCACATTAATCATAACTTGTGATATGTTTTAACCTTCCATCTTAAAGGTGGAAGGTATTTTATTGTTTAAAAAAGGATTATCCATTGCCAAGGAAAGGAAGAATATTACGAGAGAATGAAAAGATTTTATGGGAAAAATTTTCTCGCCAAATTAAAACATTCAAGCAAAAAGAAAAACGCTTAGTTGAAATGCCGGCAGCAAAAATTTCTGCTGAAAAACCTATAGTCTCTTCGGTTGAGACAACGACAAAGGCTTATTCTTCTCGTGAATTATATATACCAACTCAATTTCGACCTTTAAAAAAAGGGCTTTTATGGGAGAAAAATCCACCACAACCGGATCATTATCCTATTGGTAACCGGCAACCGGGTCTTGATAATAGAAGTTGGAAAAAACTTTCTAGTGGAACATTACGTGTAGAGCGTCGTTTGGATTTACATGGCTATACAGCACAATCGGCTTTTATAGCATTAGAAAATTTTGTGCTTAGTTCAATACAACAAAATATTCGTTGTATTGAAGTGATCACAGGGATTGGCTCTCGAAAAAACGAGGGCGGAATACTGAAAAGGGAACTTCCTTTCTGGCTTAATCGTCCAAATTTACGGCGTTTAATTTTAGGAATCGTTTATTCAAGCCACAACAATGATGGTGCTATTCGAATATTGTTAAAACGCAATCGCTCTAATTAGGAATTGGGTTGTTTTGCCAGGTTGGTATTTTAGAGAATAACCATCTCCGTAAAGCTAGGGTAGCGGTAAAAGATGGAATAAGTTTTGAATAGGTATCAAGGCAAGTAGGCGATTCTTGAAGTAAGGTTTTATGCTGTTGGCTAAATTGGATAATTTCCGGAGTTTGTATAATTTTATTGCCAACATGACGCCATTTTGCAACCAGGGCAGAAGGTGTTAACATCGGTAACATCATAATCATCTTTAACCGTGCAGCAGTAGCGATTGCATTCCATGCTTCATATAAAGCAATATTGTTCCGGTTATGGGGTAAGTTATTATAGAGATCTGTAAAGCTTGGACCATATGTTTTATCATTGCTATCCAGCGAAAAGAAAACATGGAAACCCTCTTTTATAAGGGTAGGCAGTTCTTCTAAACCTTGAGCAGTGTTAATTTGTATAACATCCACTTGTTGATTGCGTAACGCTGTTACAGCTGAGGGATAATCGGCTAATCCAATTACAGGGCTAACATTGATTTTTAATAATTCGATTCCCAACAATGTTGGTAATTCTAATCCACGGTGGGTAGAAACAGCAACACGCAGTTTACGATTTCGCAATCGATCAGGTATCGAATTATGAAAAGGTTGCCGCGCAATCGTTATAGCGGGAGACAATGCCGTAAAAATAGGTATCCAACGTTCATAATCAAAATGAACACGCTTATCGCCTGCTAAAGAAGCAATAGCAACGGTACCAGTAGCAAGAAGTGCGGTATTATCGTCAGGTGCGTAACGCGCATCAAAGAGGTTGGCTCCTGTTACGCCATCATAACCCGTTGTAAATTGAGTAGCGAGTTTATCGTTCTCGCTTTGAAAGCCACTTGCAAGTGAGGGCGAAAGTTCTTTTGCCCATAAACCAATCGGACTATTTTCGGTTCCAGCGACGAGTAAATTTGTGGGTTGATTTTGAATATTTACAGGATGTGGCTTGTTACCAATCAAATCGTGACTTGTTGGAATAGGGGAGGATAACGTTTGTTCTTCACCATATGCGTTAGAAACGTATCGCGATGTAACGCCTGAAAGTGCTAAAATATGAAGAAGATTACGACGCGTTATCGAAAATGGCATAAGAACAATTTTCTCTTTTTTATATATTTTTGGATTCGATAAGAGGATTCAACAACAAATCCTAGTTTTAAAAACCTATTTCATATTTTAAATACTGCATCTTTGGGAAAAAGCAAATTTTGATAAAAATATGACGAAATGTAGATATTAAACGAATAGGAAAAATTCTACACCGATTTGAAAATCTACGGCTTAAAAATTATAATTGAGTTTTTATTTGTTTATTTTAGAGTTTCCTTTTAAAAAGAGACAGATCTGATATGTTCTCAAACAATTTTCATTAAGCGTTTAAATGATGTGGCTTAAAAAGCATCCTTCTGAATCAGAGGCTGAACAGGCTCCAGCTCAACAAAATTCATCGGCGAAAAATTTAAAAAACTGGATAGAATATCGTTATCCTCTTTTTTCAACGCTTACACAACAATATCAGAAATTTCCTATGCCACGGAATGTGAACGTTTGGTGGACTTTTGGGGCAGTTTTATCCGTCATTTTAATTTTGATGTTGATTACAGGAATATTTTTATCGCTTGGATATATTCCTACAGTTGAACAAGCTTTTTCATCTGTTGAAGTCATTGATCGTCAAATGCCAAGTGGTTGGTTAATTCGTTCAATGCATATGGCGGGTTCAAATCTTTTTTTGGCATTTCTATATTTGCATTTATTTCGTGGACTTTATTACGGGTCTTATAAAGCTCCTCGTGAATTGTTATGGTTTTCTGGATTAATTTTGCTGCTCATGATCATGGTTACTGCGTTTGCAGGCTATGTTTTGCCATGGGGACAGATGTCATATTGGGCTGCGAATGTAGGTGGACAAGCCATTGCAGCTATCCCTTGGGTTGGAGAAGGGTTAACACGTTGGATAATGGGTGGTGATGCGCCAAATGCAATTACATTACATCGTTATTTTGTTCTGCATTTCGTAATGGCTTTTACAATTATTGGGGTTGTGTTTGCTCATATTTTGTTCTTACATCATGTAAAATCTGGAAATCCTACCGGTGTAGAACCAAAAAAAGAAGAAACGATTCATTTCCATCCTTATTATACGGCGAAAGATGGATTTGTTTTGGCAATAGTGGCGGTGATCATGATCCTGCTTGTATTTTTCTTTCAGGATTGGTTAACAAGTCCTGAAAACTATATGCCAGCTAACCCTTTGGAAACGCCGGAAAACATTGCTCCAGAATGGTATTTTCTTCCTTTTTACGGCATGTTACAAGTTATTCCATTTAAATTTGGCGGTTTGCTTTTTGCAGCAGGTTCTTTATTGTTGCTTTTCTTAGTTCCATGGTTGGATCGTTCTCCAATACGATCATCGCGTTATAGACCGCTTTATCGTATTTCCCTATTTTTATTGGTATTGGCATTTGTGACATTGGGTTTTGTTGGCAAATATCATTCACAAATTATATTAATTTGGGCGGGACGTTTTGCGTTATTCTATTATTATTTGCATTTTTTAGTGATCTTACCTTTTTCCAATCGTTTTGAATTACATCGGTCGGTTCCTCAGGCTTTGACCAATGTGGCGGAAAAGGATTAAGTCATGGCGCGAAAAGAGAAACGGATTAAGTGGTTACTATTTGGTGCTTTTTCTGGCTTAATTGGAATTCAACCACTTGCTTATGCCCATAATGATGCAGGAAATCAGGATGGAAAATCACAGGATTATCCAAAATATCAATGGC
Source organism: uncultured Commensalibacter sp. (assembly GCA_945266285.1). GTDB lineage: Bacteria > Pseudomonadota > Alphaproteobacteria > Acetobacterales > Acetobacteraceae > Commensalibacter. The sequence continues at coordinate 126,969 of CALYOP010000001.1, read as the reverse complement.
GTTTTTCTGGTCCTTTCGGGACGTATGATTTAGCGAGCGTTCAGCGCGGTTATGCCGTTTATCGTCAGGTTTGTTCTTCTTGTCATACTATACAACATATGACCTATGGCGATCTGATGGGAATGGGGCTTAATGCTGAACAAGTGCAAGATATCGCAGAACAGGACCAAGTCCCCGATGGTCAGGATGCACAAGGAAAGACAATCTATCGTAAAGCACGTCTTAGTGATCATTTCCCTGCACCCTATATGAATGATGCTGCGGCCAAAGCGGCGAATATGGGACATGTTCCGCTAGATTTTTCACGATTAACTTTGACGGTTCCTGGTGGCGCCGATTACATTATGGCAATTTTGCTGGGATATCGTGAAAAACCTGCTGGGTTTCACTTTGATCATATGAATCATTATTACAATCTTTACGCAAAAGACAAACAAATCGGTATGAAGCCCCCCCTTCAAGCAAATCAAGTTCGCTATATGGATGGCACCAAAGCTACGATTGAACAGGAAGCAAGAGACGTAACAACTTTTTTAAGTTGGACTGCGCAGCCACATTTGATAGAGCGACATCGTATTGGAGTAAGAATTTTATTTTATAGTCTGTTTATGGTCATTCTTGTCTATCTTGTAAAACGGAAAGTATGGTTTAATGTGCGAAAATAAAGCATCACAACAAAATATAGAGCCGGTTATTGGTATTATTGGAGGATCAGGTCTTTATCATATTCCAGGTCTTATTGATCAGGCGTGGCAAGAAATTGATACCCCTTGGGGAAAGCCATCAGATCAATTGTTAACCGGTAAATTGAATGGTGTTTCCTGCGTATTTTTGCCAAGACATGGTAGAGGTCATACAAAACCACCTTCACGTGTAAACTATCGTGCGAATATTGCAGCGATGAAAAAATTAGGGGTTACGGATATTATCTCTGTTTCTGCGGTAGGTTCGCTTAAAGAAGAATTGCCTCCAGGTACCTTTGTAATCGTCGACCAAACAATTGATCGTACCTATAAACGCGAAAAAAGCTTTTTTGATAATGGTTTTGTAGCACACGTATCTATGGCTGACCCTTTTTGCACCCGTATGGGAGCGGTGCTTTATAATGAAGCGAAAGCGCTTGGTATTTCTGTTGTAAAAAATGGTATTTATTTGGTTATGGAAGGTCCACAATTTTCAACGCGGGCCGAAAGCAATCTTTATCGTTCATGGGGAGCATCGGTTATTGGTATGACCAATATGCCAGAAGCCAGTTTGGCAAGAGAAGCCGAAATGTGTTACGCAACTGTTGCTATGGTAACCGATTATGATTGTTGGCATTCAGATCATGACGATGTCAATGTTGAAGCTGTAATTAAAATCATGCAGAAAAATTCAGAGCACGCAAAACAGCTTTTGGGTAAAGTTATTCCGCAATTAGGAAAAAAACGCCATTCATGTCAAATGGGTTGTGATCACGCTTTGGAAAATGCATTTATTACAGCACCTGAAAAGCGCTATCCTGAATTAATAAACCGGTTAAAATTTATTGCCAGTCGGGTTTTATAAAGATTATTTTTCATTCATTAAGGGATAATCCAAATATCCCTCAATGCCTTGAGTATACCAAGTTTTTTGGTCATCTTTTGCAAATGGTATTCCTGCTTTGATTTTCTCTACTAAATCAGGATTAGAAATATAAGGACGTCCAAAGGCAATCGCATCGGCGTCTCCTCGTTTGACAGCCTCTTGCGCTGTTTTACCATTATAAGCAGAATTCATGACAAATGCGCCAGAAAATGCTTTGCGCATTGCTGGTGAAATGGGTGGATATAGCGTTTCATCGGTCACATCTTTCATGGCAAAATAATTTGTGTGCTTAATAGGTTCACGAACTTCTAGAAAAGCAATTTTTTCTTCAGCCAAAGCACGAGCTGCAGCCGTAAATAATGGAACGGGATTTGTATCAAAAACGCCTTGTGCTGGTTCATTAGGTGATAACCGAACGGATGTTTTTCCACTACCAATCGTTTGACAGACAGCGCGGGTAACTTCTACTAATAAACGGATACGATTTTCAATGCTGCCCCCATATTCGTCTTGACGCAAATTAGTGCCATTACGTAAAAATTCATCAATTAAATAGCCATTTGCTGCATGAATTTGTACTCCGTCAAACCCTGCTTTGATTGCGTTTGAAGCTGCTTGTGCAAAATCATTTAATACACGTGGAATTTCCTTAATAGGTAAAGCACGTGCTTGGGCATAGGGTTTCTTTCCGTCATAAGTATACGCATAATGTGGTGCGGTTGTTGCTGAAGCAGAAATGGGCGAGGGATAAAAAGACGGATGTACGAGACGACCCATATGCCATAACTGACAGATTATTTTTCCGCCTTTATCATGTACTGCTTGCGTGATTGGTTTCCATGCGGCGATTTGTTCTTGGTTCCAGATACCTGGTGCATAAGGCCATCCCATACCCTCTTGTGAAATACCAGTTCCTTCGGAAATGATTAATCCTGCTGAAGCTCTAAGATGATAATAATCAATCATCATAGCAGTGGGAACGTGATGTCGGGTAGCACGAGCACGTGTTAAAGGGGCCATCAAAATACGGTTTGAAGCCCGAATATCACCTAACGTAATCGGATCAAAAAGTGTTGGCATAGAGGGGAATCCTTTTTTATTAATATGTTATTTATTTTAGTAGACCGGTCGTCTATAATTAATAAACAGAATCCTAAATCGTGTCAACAGAGCAACTAAAAACTTAAAGGATGGATTCCGTCAGCTCCATTGCTATTGCGAAGGATTCTTCTCGATGTTGTAACTTAACGACCAGGCTAGCCCCTAACCATTGTTGATAAAGTTGCTTTGCTGTTTGCTGAGCGTTCAACGTTTCGGAAATTGTTCCATCTTGTTGCCCCTGTGTAATTGCATCACAAAGTAATACGATAATTTGATCAATTCCTTTGCAAAACGCTATACGCATGGATGTTGAAAAATCAGCGACTTCGCAGCTGAGTTTAACGATCAAGCATCGCCCTTTACACTCATCAAGACATTGACTGGTATACCAGTTTTTCCAATAACATATTAATTTTTCCCGCATTGTAAAATTGGTATTGGAAAAGAGGGACTTCATATATGCTAATTGCTGAGCAATATAATACTCAATCACAGCAACACCATATTCTTCTTTAGAAGAAAAATAATAATAAAAAGAACCTTTTGGAATACCAGAAATTTGCAGCAATTTCGAAAGTCCCAGCCCAGTAAATCCATATTTGGCTAGGACTTCTTCTCCTGTTTTAAGAAGATGTAATTTTTTTTGATCGTAATTCAGCGACATGAAGATACTATAGCGGAAAATAAGAAGGGCGTGTAAATTCGCCTTTCTTATTTGTTATAAGTATTTTTTAAAAAAATCCAAGGTTCGATGTTGGGCCAGTTTATAAGCGATTTCATTATAATCAGAACGTTCAGCACAACCAAAACCATGATTGGCGTTTTCGTAGATATAAATTTCTGCATTGGGTTGACTGGCACGGATCTTTTCGACTTCCTTAAGCGGAATGCTTTCATCACGTCCACCAAAATGCATCTGCACGGGGCAATTAGCCTTCACATCTTTTAATTGAGGAATTTGCGCACCATACCAGCAACTTGCTGCTGAAAAAATATCGGTTTGTGTTGCTGCACGCCAGCTTAATGAACCGCCCCAGCAATAACCCACGATGCCAACTTTTTTTGCCTTAAGGAATTTGGCTGCGGCAATAATATCAAGCAAGGTTTTTTCCGATTCGATAAGGGAACGAATTTCAATGCCTGTTTTGATACCTTCTTTATCATAATCAAGTTGAACATTGCCTTTGACCCTGTCAAATAGCGCAGGTGCAATCACATGATAACCTTGAGCAGAAAATCGATCACAGACACTGCGAATATGATGATTAACACCGAAAATTTCTTGTAGTACTACCAGCGCGTAACGATCGTCGGCTTTACCAGCTTCGTAAGCTGAAAGATGATGTCCGTCTGAAGCAGTTAAAGAAATATTTTGCCCCATGTGTTTTTGCCTTCCAGAAATTTAAGAATAATATCGTAAGTATTTTGCCATAGAAGTTAAAGGCTAAAAATAAAAATTATGGAAAATTGAGTAAAATTGCTAGTATTCTAGGATTAGCACTTTAACGATGAGAGTGCTAAAAATACTTGACAGAGAATATAATAAGTCATAAGTTGAAACGGTTAGCACTCACAATACGAGATTGCTAAATCATTACAGATAACGCGGCAAAACGCGCGTAGTTAACCCATAATGCTGCTTTACGAGGGCATTATTAACAGAGATGGAGCAATCCAAATGGCGAAATTTCGTCCTTTACACGACCGTGTGGTCGTTCGTCGGCTAAATAGCGAAGAAAAGACCGCTGGTGGTATCATTATTCCTGACACAGCAAAAGAAAAACCTCAAGAAGGTGAAGTCATCGCTGTTGGACCAGGTGCACGTAATGAACAGGGCCAAGTCGTTCCTCTTGAAGTGAAAGAAGGGGATAAAGTTCTGTTTGGCAAATGGTCTGGAACAGAGGTCAAACTCGATGGTGAAGAGCTTTTGATCATGAAAGAAAGCGACATTATGGGGATTGTTGGTTAATCCTTAAACGTTATTTGACCTAATTTTCTTGTAGGAGTTTAATTATTATGGCAGCCAAAGAAGTAAGATTTGGTGGTGATGCACGTCAGCGTATGCTGCGTGGTGTCGATATTTTAGCAGATGCAGTAAAAGTAACCTTGGGTCCTAAAGGACGCAATGTTGTTCTTGATAAAAGTTTTGGTGCACCCCGGATTACCAAAGACGGTGTTTCTGTAGCAAAAGAAATCGAACTTGCTGATAAGTTCGAAAATATGGGCGCACAAATGGTGCGTGAAGTTGCTTCTAAAACCAACGACATCGCTGGTGACGGAACAACAACTGCAACGGTTCTTGCTCAAGCTATCGTTCGTGAAGGTATGAAAGCGGTTGCTGCTGGCATGAATCCAATGGATTTGAAACGCGGCATTGATAAAGCTGTTTCTATCGTTGTTGATGAACTGAAAAGCAACACCAAAAAGATTTCAACCCAGTCTGAAATTGCTCAGGTTGGAACCATTTCTGCAAATGGTGAAAGCGAAATCGGTGATATGATCAGCAAAGCCATGGAAAAAGTTGGCAAAGAAGGCGTTATCACAGTTGAAGAAGCTAAAGGGCTTCAGACCGAACTCGATGTCGTTGAAGGTATGCAGTTTGACCGGGGGTACATTTCTCCATACTTCATCACAAACGCTGAGAAGATGACCGCTGATCTCGATAACCCAATGATCTTGATTCACGAGAAAAAGCTTTCTTCTTTACAACCAATGCTTCCATTACTGGAAAGCGTTGTTCAAAGTGGTCGTCCATTATTGATCATTGCTGAAGATGTTGATGGTGAAGCATTAGCAACATTGGTTGTTAACAAGCTTCGTGGTGGTTTAAAAGTTGCAGCTGTTAAGGCTCCTGGATTTGGTGACCGTCGTAAAGCTATGTTGGAAGATATTGCTATTCTAACTGGTGGTCAGGTTATCAGCGAAGACTTAGGTATTAAGCTGGAAACTGTTACCATTAAAATGCTTGGTACTGCTAAGAAAGTTCACATTGATAAAGAAAACACCACCATTGTTGAAGGTGCTGGTGATGGTGAACAAATTAAAGGTCGTTGCAACCAAATTCGTGCACAAATCGAAGAAACCACTTCAGATTACGATCGTGAAAAATTGCAAGAACGTCTGGCTAAACTTGCCGGTGGTGTTGCTGTAATCCGCGTCGGTGGTTCTACCGAAGTTGAAGTGAAAGAACGTCGTGACCGTGTTGACGATGCGCTTCATGCAACGCGTGCTGCAGTTGAAGAAGGTATCGTTCCTGGTGGTGGTACTGCACTTGCTCGTGCATCTTTGAAACTTGAATCTTTGTCTCATGAAAATGATGATCAACGCGTTGGTGTAGAAATCGTTCGTCGTGCGTTGCATACGCCATTACGTCAAATCGTAGAAAATGCTGGTGAAGACGGTGCTGTCGTTGCTGGTAAGGTTCTGGAAAATTCTTCTTACAGCTTCGGGTTTGATGCTCAGGCTGGTGAATATAAAGATTTAGTTCAGGCTGGTATTATTGACCCAACCAAAGTTGTCCGTAGTGCGCTTCAGGATGCTGCTTCTGTTGCAGGTCTCTTGGTTACTACAGAAGCTATGGTTGCTGAACGTCCTGAAAAGAAAGCTTCACCAGCTCCTGGCGGAATGGGTGGTATGGGCGGAATGGGTGATATGGATTTCTAATCCAAGCCGCTATGCTAAATTAAAAAGAAAATAGTTTTCTTTTAAGAAACCGGCGTCTTTTGTAAGGCGCCGGTTTTTTTAATAAAGTAGTAACTATATTTCGTTTGACATACTTTGTTTTTTATGACTGAATCAAGGTTACAGAAAGTGTTATCTTTTTGTAAAATAAGTAAAACGGACTCGTTCGTTTTGATAATGTAACTCTATATCAGGCTTATTATTAAAGCTTGGTATGCTATTAATAAGGATACGCGGTTAATGCATACTGGAACCGTGAAGTGGTTTAATCCTACAAAAGGATTTGGTTTTATTGTTCCCGAAGAAGGTGGTAAGGACGTTTTCGTTCATATCACTGCTGTTCAAGCAGCTGGATTGCGTGAGTTGAAAGAAAATCAACGCGTCAGCTACGAAATCGTAACAGAACGGGGCAAGGCTGCTGCAGCCAATTTAAAGCCTTTGTAAGATTACGCTTTAAATTACTGGTATAAGAGTTATCTTTTTACCGTAAGCAAACCGGTTCAATATGGACCGGTTTTGTTTTTTATATGTTATGGATTGTTAGATTCAACATCATAAAATGCTTGAATACCCAAAACTGCTTCTTCTAAAGGTAACCTTTCAATTGGAACCTCTTTTGGAAAAGCGGATAAAAGTCGTGTCGGGGTGCGTCGATCCAGTATTACAAAAACACCATGATCTTTTTTACTACGAATAAGCCGTCCAAAAGCTTGCCTTAATTTAAGTCTGGCTATTTGTTCATCATAAGAACGTGGTGAAGAGGCTGAAAAATATCGACGACGTTCACGATGTAAAATATCAGGTCTTGGCCAAGGTACCCGTTCAAAAACGACTAATCGTAATGCTTCTCCAGGAATATCAATACCATCGCGCATAGCATCCGTTCCTAAAAGACATGAATGGCGTTCGATACGAAAAAGGTCCACAAGACTGGCATTATTCATTAAATCAATATGTTGCGCAAATAAGGGAATGCCTGCTTGTTCTAAAGGTTTGGATATTTCCTGATAAACAGCTCTTAATCGATGGATAGCTGTAAATAACCCAAGTCCACCCCCTTTGGATGCCATGAATAATGTTCGATAGGCAGAAGCAAGGCTTAAGAGGGAGTTCTGATTAACATCGGTAATGATATAAACTCTTGCCTGTTCAGCGTAATCAAAGGGACTTCCTAAAGCTGCACGGATGGGAGAGGTATTGAGATGAACGGTTCCAACGCGGCATTCGGCTGTATTCCATGAATCTTCTGTATTGTTATTTCCCTCATCGCGGAGAGTAGCCGAAGTAATGAGCATTCCATGGGCTTGATATCCAAGTACTGACATTAAGGGCAATGTTGGGTCGATCCAATGATGATATAATCCTATATCCTCAATCTTGCCGTTTAGGTGACGGGTTACGCTGAGAAAATCAATATAAGTAGAGGATTCTTCTTGTAAGGGTTGAATGATTAAATGTAACAAATTCAACCAATTAATTAATGGATTTAAAGCACGATGTTGAATTGATGCAATCAGCGTTTCAATGCGGTCTTGTGTTAGTTTATCAAGATGGGTGCTTTCTTTTTCAAGCGTTTTTTCAAGCTGATTTATAAATTTTCGTAACGGAATTATAATTTTATCGATCGCGATTACTAAATTTTTGGCAGCATCCGTTAGCTCTGATAAGGGTGGAAATAAGTCACATTCCTTATGCCATAACCAACCATTTGTTTTTTCACTATGTGCAGAACGCGCTAATATTTGCTTATATACAGAGGAAATGAATGCTTCGTAAGGGTTTTCGTCTTTAACCACATTATCAGATGGCGGTTCAACAATTTTCGTAAGCCAGTTTACATTTGGCAAAATATGAGCAGCCAGTAATGCTTCTTCTAAAGGATTTTCCAGCGAAGGATTGCCAACAATTAAATCTTCAATTCGTCGACGTAGTCCTTTAGATCGTGATTTCGCACCTTCAGCACCCAATAACCAACGGCGCAGCTCATAACCTTCAATACCAGAAAGTGCAACAGAATAAGCCTTATCGGCGGCATCAAGTAAATGATGACCTTCATCAAAAATGTAACGTGTAGGTAGCGGTTGATCAGTTGCTTCTTCTTGTGGTTGCATTCGTGATATTTGGTTTATGACGAGTGCATGATTGGCAATCACAATATCCGCTTGTTGTGCACGTCGGATCGAAGTTTCTACGAAACATCTTTGATAATGCGGGCAAGCACCATGGATACATTCACCACGTCGTTGCGCCAAAGAAGAAAGTAAATGATGGCCAAATAACTCGTTGAACCAACTGGGCAAATCGCCACCAAATAAATCACCATCATCGGTGTACTCTGCCCAAAGACTGATTAGGGAAAAAGCGATACGTTGTCGATGAGGTGTATTGTTCTGCAAATTTTTCGGAAAAGAGCGAATCATGTCTTCCATATTAAGAAGGCATAAATAGTTTTCACGTCCTTTACGGACGACGATATGTTGGTGCCGTTCTTGTTTATCTGGATATAGACGACGGAATTCGTTTTCAATTTGCCGTTGTAGGTGTCGTGTGTAGGTGTTAATCCATACCGAACCATCATTTTTTTCGGCCCATATACTGGCTGGTGCGATGTAAGCCAAAGTTTTACCGGTTCCCGTTCCCGCTTCGGCTAATACGACATTAGGATGACCAATTTGATCACGTGGTTCAAAAGCAAAACACGCTATATCGACAAAATCGGTTTGGCCTGATCGGATTTCGGCATCGGTTCCAAGCATTTCTGAGAGTCGGTTGCGGGCTTCGGAATGATGAACCGATAGGCTTTTAGGTTGTGGACGCGGTGGATATTCTTCCCATTTTGGTAATCTATACCATATTTTCAAAGCATCAATTGGTTGAAGAACATCCGCACTAAGCGGCAACGTTATGCCTAAAAGCTTAAGAACAAGGGGCGCCCAGTTCCAATGCGCATAATAAAGAGTTGCAGCTAATGCATTTACGGTTTCTGAAGGATTTTGTTGATGTTGGTTAGATAAACACGCGCATAATTTTTGACTAATAATGGGTAAGAAGTCAGCTTCTGGGTTATCAGGTATCGGTATATTCATGCCCATTGCTAAACCACGAGGCGTTGGCCCAAAAGCAGTTGCCGGAAAAACAAAAGCTGCAAGTTCTAACAAATCAAGCCAGTCTTCGGTTTGTTGAGCTTTGTTGAAGCCCAATAAACGTCGAGTTAAAGGGGCATGAACGACCACAGGAGGCGGGAGTTGTCTGAGCGCTTCTAAAAGTTCTGCCGAATCCAGATCCAGCAATTCTCCATCAGGTGTAAGGAGAGAACCGCGACCTCGGTGGGCAATTAAGGCAGGATTATTTGATAAAATAGACGATTTTTCCAACATTTTAAAAATTATAGTGACAAATGACTTGTTTGTCTTATCGACTCTTGGTTAGTAACAGAGGGTTATATTTATCACCAACCATTTTGGAGGACAGGCCTGTTTATAGTGTCTGTAAAATGATGTCTAAAAGTAATTTTTCTTCTCTTTCTTCTGTCCCAAAGGCTTGGCCTTTTGAAGAGGCTGTACGGCTTATAGAACATCTTGACGGTAAACAGGATAAATCTGACAAACCTGCTTTGTTAGAAACAGGATACGGACCGTCTGGATTACCACATATCGGAACTTTTGGTGAAGTGGCCAGAACATCCTGGGTATTGCAGGCTTATCAGGTTTTAACAAGTAAACAGGCTTATATCCTTGCTTTTTCTGATGATATGGATGGATTGCGCAAGGTTCCTGATAATGTTCCTAATCAGGAGATGTTGCGCCAACATCTAGGCAAACCGCTGTCACGAATACCCGATCCCTTTGGAACGCATGATTCTTTTGGAGCACATAATAACGCTCAGCTTTGTTCTTTTTTGGATCGTTTTGGATTTAAATATGAATTCGCCTCTGCAACAGATTATTATAACAAAGGACGTTTTGATGCTGCTTTAAAACGCGTTCTTGAAGTTCATGATGAAATCGTATCTGTTGTTGGTGCAACTTTAAGAGAAGAACGGCGGGCGAGTTATTCTCCCATTTTACCTATTCACCCTGAAACAGGTATTGTGATGCAGGTTGCCATGGATAAAATTGATCCGGTAAATGGTACCGTTCAATGGCGTGATGAAAATGGCAAAGCTTTTGAAACTCAGGTCAAAGGTGGACAAGTTAAGCTTCAATGGAAAGCAGATTGGGCAATGCGTTGGTATGCCTTGGGTGTTGATTATGAAATGTCAGGTAAAGATTTAATTGATAGCGTCAAGTTATCATCAAAAATCTGCCGAATTTTAGGAGGAAGACCCCCCGTTAATCTGACATATGAATTATTCCTGGATGACAAAGGACAGAAGATTTCCAAATCCAAAGGGAATGGTTTATCTATTGAAGAATGGCTTCGTTATGCACCCGAAGAAAGTTTAGCCCAATATATGTTTAACGCACCAAAGCGGGCAAAACGTTTATTCTTTGATGTTATTCCTAAAGCAACTGATGAATATCTGAAAAATGTATCCGACCTGCAGGCTTTGGAAAAAGATATAACGATCGAAGAAGATGCGAAGAAGGATAAGATTTTTTCTAATCCCGCTTGGTTTATTCATAAACAGCACTTACCTGAAAAGGTAGGAAGCCCTATTTCATTTGCGATGTTGCTTAATCTTGCAAGCGTTGCGAATGCTGAACGTGCAGAAGTACTTTGGGGTTTCTTAAAACGTTATGATGCTAAGGTATCTGCTGAAAATAATCCAATGCTGGCAAAACTTGTAGATTATGCATTGGCTTATTATGCTGATTTTATCCGTCCTAAGAAGGAATATCGTGCGCCTGATGAACATGAAAAAGCCGCATTGCAGGATTTGGCTCAAGAAATAAGTTCCTTAAAAAATAAGGAAGTGCATGCTGATGAATTACAGAATTTAGTTTTTTCAATCGGAAAGAAATATGAATTTGAACCATTAAGAGCTTGGTTCGGTTGTTTATATGAAGTGCTTTTGGGTCAGAAAGAAGGGCCACGTTTCGGCATGTTCATTGCATTATATGGTATTGAGGAAACAATACAGTTAATTAACAAGGCAATAAATCGTTCAAAAACCTAAATCCAAATCATTATTTTGTATTAACCACAGTCGAGCATATGAAACCGGATAACTTAGAACATAATCATTATTTATCTCGTAAAAAATCAGATAAAAATACTGGTTTTGATAGTAAGAAAGTTACCGGTCGAAGAAAATATTTGCGTTATGGTTCTCATTTATTGGGAATTGTACTGCTGATTGCGGCTGTGTATATTATTCAGAAAGAATTTAGAGGCCTTAGTTTAACTAAGATCAATGAATCTTTGCATAATGTTTCGCCGATTGCCTTATGCGCAGCGGCAGGATGCACATTTCTTTCTTATTTTATTTTGTCGTTTTATGACAAATTGGCTGTTATTCAGGCTGGTTATCGAATTAACTTTCTGAAAACAGCCTTTGCCGCATTTTGCTCTTATGTGTTATCGCATAATCTTGGGTTTTCAGCGATTTCAGGGGCAGCTGTCCGTTTTCGTCTCTATAGTAAATGGGGATTAAAGCCTTTAGATATTGTTCAGGTAATTGGTTTTTGTTCGGTTACCTATGTTCTTGGGGCAGCCGTATTAATTGGTAGCTTGTTTATTGTTCAGCCAAACAATTTACCACTGATTGGCGATCGGTTTTCTCCAGCTATTTTCATTTTATTCGGTATTCTTGCTTGGCTTGGCGTTATTGCCTATGTGGTTGTTTCATTTTTTTATAAGGAATTAAATTTTAGAGGCCATAGGTTAACCTTACCAAGACCGGGTATGGCTATTGCGCAGATTATTGTATCTATGGCTGAAGTTGCTGCTACTTCTGCTATTGCTTATTGTCTTATTCCACCGGGGCATGGTCTTAGTTTTTTCGTGTTCCTTGGAATTTATATTGCTTCTTATACAGCCGGTTTGATTTCTAATGTTCCAGGGGGGCTAGGGGTCTTCGAGCTGGGTATGAGCTTGACATTGGAGCAATATCAAATTTCTCAGTCAGATATCGTAAGTATTATCTTATTTTTCAGGTTGTTTTATTACATAATCCCGCTCTTTTTTGCAGGGGCTATGTTTGCAGGACATGAAATCTTTCTGCGGGGTGATAAAGCGCTTAGAGAAAAAGATTCTAAAAATCCCAATATCCGTCGTAAATTACCATCACGTCCCAGTGCATTGCTTAGAGAAAGCGATGCCGCATTTTCGGTTGTGGTTGCAACGACGGCTATTTCCTTATGTGGGGTTATGGTGCTGTTATTACCAATCCTTGATCCATCGATGTGGGATAATACCGATCCATTTTTGGCTTATATTAAAATGATTGGGGATGGTTTGCTTTCCTTGTGTGGTATCATGATGCTGTCTTTGGTATTTGCATTATCACGCCGTATTAAAATTGCTTGGGTTATCAGCCTGAGTTTATTGGTTTTATGCGTTATACTTACCGTATTGCGTGGGTTTTCCATTTATATACCGGTTGTTTTGGCGCTTGTTGCTTTTTTTATCGCACCATTCAGCAGCTGTTATTATCGCTCGGCCAGTATTACACAAAGACCTTTTTCTCTCAATACAGCCCTTGAAATTACGTTATTACTGGCAATTATCTACATTGTTATTTGGCTTAGTCCACAACACGGCATTGATGAAGGATTGGTACAGGTTCTGTTTGGTGTGGGTGTTCCAACTGAAAGCAAATGGATCATTTTTCTTTCGCTTTTACTTGGAAGTGCAATTATCTATCAAATGATGCGTCCAGCAAAAGTAAAATATTTCCCCTGGTCAGAAACGATGAATCAGCTATACCAATCTTTGAATAATGCTCAAGAAACACTGGTTCATAGAATTAAACCCAGTGGTATTTTCCTTTGTCCTAATGAAGGCACCGCTTTGCCATTTATAAAACGATATGGTCTTATGATTGGATTGGGTGACCCTGCGGGAAAACGGGAAGGATTAATAAACACGCTTTGGTTATTTCGTGATCTTGCAACGCAAGAAGGATGTTCTTTGGCAGTAACGCATATCAGTCCGCAGTTGTTACCATTTTATCAGGATATGGGATTAACCAGCATTCCAATTCCAACGGAACAAGATAAATATATCTGTTGTGAGCCCAACAATGTTGTTTATATTTTGAATTTGATCAACAGTAGAAGCAACAAAGCAGATTAATATTTAATGTAATAAATAATCAACTTCGGGGATATAATAAGGATTATCTTCGAGTGAATGCGAACTGAATAGGGAAAATTGCGTAATCCTTATTGGAGGCAGGCTAAAAAGATTATAAGTCTGAACCCATTGTGCGAGTTTATCATTATGAATATTTTGTGTACGTGCCAAAGTAATATGCGGGTAAAAACGCTTTCTTGGCATAGGAAGATCAAGGTTGCGCAGAGCTTGTTCAACTTTACGGTTTAAATGCTCTAATGCTTTGCAAGGCGCAACGCCAGCCCATAGTATTTTATGTTGATTTGCTTGGTCAAATATACCGACATTTTGAACGGTGATATCAAAAGCAGAAGCGTTAATCCGGCGTAATGCTAAATCAATATCGTTCATCAAAGCGTAATTTCTAACTTCACCAATGAATCGTAATGTTAAATGATAACTATTGGGACGGTTCCACGTTACTCCAGCAAGACTACCTTGCAAGGTAGAAAGTGCACTAATAATCGGGGTGGGTAACGCTATGGCAGTAAAAAGTCTCATTTAAATCGGCCAAATAAGATATTCAAAAAATAAAATCTTTAATCAATTCTATCCGGTACTTGATAAAAAAGGTAAATGTTGCCATATAATTGTAAATCAATCTGAAACTACAATGAGTAACTTCAATGGCATTTGGTTCGAATTCGTATAATAGTTCTGCTAATATTAATGAGCAAGTAGCATTTGATCAAGGACTACGTAGCTATATGCTGCGTGTTTATAACTGGATGGCTTCTGGTGTGGCCTTGACCGGTATTGTTGCTTACTTGGTCGTTAGTACCTCTTTAGGGGGATTATTTTATAAGTTTACTCCCGGCGGTGGAATGGCAGTAACAGGGTTAGGCTTTATTGCCATGCTTTCTCCGTTAGCCTTTGTTATGGTCATGTCTTTAGGCGTTAATCGTTTATCCAAGCAAACAGTCCAAACATTGTTTTGGGTTTTCTGTGCCTTAATGGGCGTGAGTATGGCAAATATTTTTTATATTTATACGGCCAGTTCGATCACAAGTACTTTTTTCGTCGTTGCAGCGATGTTTGCAGGAATGTCACTTTACGGATATACGACAAGACGTGATTTAACAGGGTTCGGTGCTATCCTAGGGATGGGTATTTACGGAATATTCTTGGCAATGCTTGTCAGTATCGTAATGGGCATCTTTGCACCAGGAAGCAATTTTATGTTGAACCTTGTAATCAATGTTCTTGGGGTAATTATTTTTACGGGTCTTGTCGCGACCAATACGCAAAGTATCAAAGTTTCATATATTCAGTTTTCCCAATATATGGGTGTTGACGAAGCAGCAAAACGTAGCGTTTATGATGCGCTTTCACTTTATTTGAACTTTATAAACTTGTTTAACTTTTTATTGCAGCTTGTCGGTATGAGACAAGGCAGTAATGAATAGTTAACAAAAGGTTAAGAAAAGAACGAAGCCTACTGGGTTTTCCAGTAGGCTTTTTTTGTGCTGCAACCTTTGCAAACGCGTATATAACTTGGAAAAAAAGATATGATGTGTGTTTTCAAAAGCATCATCACACATTTTTGATGCGTAAATTGCTAACTATATTTTATGATTATTACGTATTCAGAAATGGTTAACAAACAGATTTTAAACTAGATTGTTTGTTGTATCATACTATAAATTATAGTAGGGAGAAGTTCTCATTATTATTCTGTATCGATAAAAAATCATGACTATGTCGGTTTGCTGTCTTTAAAATGACATAGTTTTATAAATTGAGCGAAGATTTTAATCGTTAAAGAATCTATAGAAAAAGAGAGTTCGATAAATGAACAGGCTGATGAGTTGAGAAATGTCGGAATCAACGAGGCATAGAATGAAAAAAGTCTTACCGAAAATTGTTTTGTCGGTGACAGGTCTATCGTCCAGCTTAATGCTGGGGGGTTGTAATTTGGTTCTTCTGGATCCAAAAGGTCCTGTTGGACAGGCAGAAAAAGATCTAATTGTAATGTGTGCAAGCGCAATGTTACTGATTGTTATTCCAGTAATTATTGCAAGTTTAGTGATTGCGAGACGTTACCGTAGCACCAACAAAAATGCTACATATTCACCTAAATGGGATTTTTCAGCTAAAATTGAAACATTAATCTGGGGTATCCCAATTTGCTTAATTGCGTTTTTGGCTTATCATACATTTGTTTCATGTCATGAATTAGACCCATATAAACCATTAGTTGTTAAAGAAGCTTCTGTTAAACCGGTAAAGGTTCAAGTTGTTGCTTTAGATTGGAAATGGTTGTTTATCTATCCTGATGAAGGAATTGCAACCGTTAACGAAATGGCAATGCCAGTTAATGCACCTGTAGAATTTGTTTTAACATCTGATGCAGTCATGAATTCTTTTTACATTCCGCAATTAGGTTCACAGATCTATGTTATGGCTGGAATGCAAACCCAACTTCATCTGATGGCTTCAGAAGCTGGAAATTATGCTGGTGTTTCCAACAACTATAGTGGTGCAGGCTATTCAGATATGAAGTTCCATGCTCTTGCCTTAAATCAGGATGCATATCAAGAATGGATCAACAAGGTAAAAGCATCATCTAAAGTATTAGACACTGAATCTTATGCAAAATTAGCAGTGAAAAGCATTAAGCATCCTGTTGAATATTTCTCTGCAGTTGATCATGGTCTCTTTGAAAACATTGTTGCCAAATACAATAATGGCATGGTGGCAGATAAAGATTCTGGCAAGATGATACATATGGATTCAAACATGTCCGGCATGCATACAAAGGAATAAGGACATTATGCTTGGTAAATTAACACTTTCGTCTATTCCGTATCAGGAACCTATTCTTGTAGGGACCTTTGTTGCGGTAGCCGTTATTGGTTTGGCCGTTTTGCTTGCCATTACCTATTATGGGAAATGGACTGTTTTATGGCGAAATTGGATAACTTCTGTTGATCACAAACGCATTGGTATCATGTATATCGTGCTGGCGTTGGTGATGTTGTTCCGTGGGTTTGCAGACGCATTAATGATGCGTGCACAGCAAGCAATTGCTTTTAATAGCCCTGGTTATTTACCACCGCACCATTACGACCAGATCTTTACAGCACATGGCACGATCATGATTTTCTTCATGGCCATGGCATTTATGCAAGGCTTGTTCAATCTGATTGTTCCATTACAAATTGGTGCACGGGATCTTGCTTTTCCATATGTAAACTCTTTAAGTTTCTGGATGACAGCAATCAGTGCCGTATTGGTTAATATTTCCCTTTTTGTTGGGGACTTTTCAACATGCGGTTGGTTAGCATATCCACCATTATCAGAACTTCAGTTCAGCCCAAGTGTTGGTGTTGATTATTACATCTGGGCCGTTGAACTTTCTGGTGTAGGTTCGTTATTAACAGCCGTAAACTTCGCAGTTACGATTTTAAAAATGCGTGCACCGGGTATGAGTTTGATGCGGATGCCTGTCTTTACATGGACGGTTCTGTGTTCTTGTATCATGATGCTGACAACTTTCCCTGCATTAACGGTTGCAGTTGCTGAACTTGCTCTTGATCGTTATTTAGGTATGCATTTCTTCACCAATGAAGCTGGTGGCAACGTAATGTTGTACTTGAATTTGATTTGGGCATGGGGACATCCTGAAGTTTATATTCTGGTTATTCCTGCTTTTGGTGTTTTCTCTGAAGTTGTTCCTGTATTTTCTCGTAAACCGCTTTTCGGTTATGCCACGATGGTTTACGCAACATTGGCAATTACCGTTCTGTCCTTGTTAGTTTGGGTTCACCACTTCTTCACCATGGGTGCAGGTGCCAATGTAAATACGTTCTTTGGTATTGCAACGATGGTTATTGCGATCCCAACGGGTGTGAAATTATTTAACTGGCTCTTTACAATGTATCGAGGTCGGGTTGAATTTACCGCACCGATGTTCTGGACGCTTGGTTTTATGGTAACCTTTGTTATTGGTGGTATGACAGGTGTTATGCTTGCTATTCCTGCTAGTGACTTTGTTCTCCATAACAGTGAATTCTTGGTCGCACACTTCCATAACACCATTATCGGCGGTGTTTATTTCGGTTACATTGCAGGTATGAATTTCTGGGCTCCTAAAGTTCTTGGAATTAAACTGAATCCAAAACTTGGTAAAGCTGCATTTGTTTGTTGGTTTATCGGTTTCTACCTGTCTTTTATGCCTTTATACGTTACCGGTATGGACGGTATGGTTCGTCGTTTGAACCATTACGAAAATCCCGATTGGCATAAATGGTTGATCATTGCTGCTATTGGTGCCGTTGTCATTCTTATTGGTGTTGTTTTCCAATTAGCTCAGCTTTTCTTAGGTCTGTTCCAAATCAAAAATCCTGCAGTTCGGGATGTTACAGGTGATCCATGGAATGGTCGTAGTCTGGAATGGTCTACTTCTTCACCAGCTCCTGCTTATAACTTTGCTCATATTCCTGTTGTTCACGCTCGTGATGCTTATGCTTATGACAAAGAAATGGGGATCGACACACGTCGTACTTCAGAACCCTATACAGATATTACGATGCCGAGAAATACTTCGGCTGGATTCTTTATTGGTTTCTTCTCTTTCTTCTTTGGTTTTGCAGCGGTTTGGCATATTTGGTGGTTGGCTGTATTGGGTGTCCTTGGGGTCATGCTTACGGCGATCGTCTATAGTTTCCTTGATGATACAGAATATGTTATCCCTGCTGCAGAAGTGGAACGTATTGAAAAAGAACATTCCCGTAATCTTATGACACAGGCGGCAGAGTAATGACGACACAAGATGCAACAATGACAAATGATACAGCTCACGATCACGGAGATCATGGCGATCTCTCAGTGTTCGGGTTCTGGGTCTATTTGATGACGGACTGTATTGTCTTTGGATGTCTATTCACAAGCTTTGCAGTTTTACGCCATCAATTTGCTGGCGGTCCAACAGCACAGAGTGTTTTTGAACTGAATGGAGTAGCTATTGAAACGGCATTGCTGTTAATTAGCTCGCTGACTTATGGGTTTGCAATGTTGCAAGCCAGAAAGAAAAACAAAGGTGCAGTAATGGGGTGGTTAGTGATAACTGCTCTGTTAGGTGCAGGGTTCCTTTATTACGAAATTGAGGAATTTTGCCATCTTGTTTCTGTTGGCGCTGCACCTAATGTCAGCGCATTCTGGTCAGCATTCTTTACCTTAGTTAGTACACATGGACTTCATGTGACACTAGGTATTATTTGGATGATCGTTTTAATGATTCAAATGTCGAGCAAAGGTTTGACCAGTAGAATGATAACAAGATTAACTTGTTTAAGTTTGTTCTGGCATTTCTTGGATGTCGTCTGGATTTGTGTATTTAGCTTTGTTTACCTGTTGAGTATGGTCTAATGGATAATCACAATACAGTAGCCCCAACAGGGGGCGGGCATGGCACTGTAACTTCTTACATTGTCGGTTTTATTTTATCAGTCGTTTTGACGGTAGCTGCTTTTTATATTGTTATGAATCACAGTCTTTCACCTGAAGCAACAGGTGGGGCACTGGGTATTCTAGCGGTAATACAAATATTCGTGCAGGTTGTTTTCTTCCTGCATGTAAGTGCAGCGCCTGAAAAACGTTGGGATCTTATTACATTATTATCTGCTGCTTTTGTGGTAATTGTCATTTGTTTCGGTACATTATTTGTTATGAGCAATGCAAGCTATCACATGATGTCAAGATAAAAAGGAAAAGGGATGCCCTTTATCAAAAAGGGCATTTCAATAAAAAAGCTCCTCGAAAAAGAGGAGCTTTTTTTATAACGCTATAAAAACTAGAATTATCAAACTATTCTTTATGCGGTTCGCGTGAAAGCATATCTTTCTTTCCTTCTTTGCCGTTCCATTCATCAGCATCTGAAGGGGTATTGCCTTTTCTTGTCATATTAGGCCAGCTTTTTGCTAGATCAGCATTAATTTCGGCCCAATCACTAGACCGACTATCGCTATCTGGAAAAATGGCTTCAGCAGGACATTCAGGTTCACATACGCCGCAATCAATGCATTCTTCTGGATTAATAACCAAAAAGTTTTCGCCGGCATAAAAACAATCTACAGGGCAGACTTCTACGCAATCCATATATTTGCAACGGATGCAGTTTTCGGTGACCACATAGGTCATTGCATTCTCCGATCCATATTTGTTAGGGATAGGTTATTTGACTATCACAAAAAAAATCATTGGGAAAAGATACTTAAAATCTTTTCCTAGGATATGGAATGTTTTTTCTTTTCTTGCAAGACAAAGATCAGCATCAATCTAAAATTCATTATAAAATTTCTTTGTTTCTGGAATATTTTTCATTAATTTCATTATAAAGTTGCGTTGCTTTGCTTGCTGATACACGGTGTTCAGCAAAACCGGTAATTTTTATTACTCTAACCGTTTGATTAGTGGGAATAGTTAGCACGTCACCAATATGCAAGCGTTTGGATGGTTTGTTTGTTGCTATTCCATTATGACGTATATGTCCTTGTTCAACGAATCGTGCACAAAGGCTACGCGTTTTAAAAAAACGTGCATGCCAAAGCCAGCTATCAATGCGTTGGCTTTCAAAGTTATCAATTTCAGTCATGTTGAAAACGCGTTATTAAAACTGCAAGTTCTGAAAAAGGGTGTTCAGGATCATAAGATAGTTTTTTATGATTTTTTTGATCTGGCTTCTTTTTATCTGTTTTATCGTTCAATTTGTTATTTTTTTTCTTACTTCGTAAAAATTTTTGTTGATCTATCGAACATATCATCAAAGGAGCTGTGGGTCCCCATTGTGTTTTGCTAAGAATTTGTGCGGGTTGAAGACGTCTATTTAATAATAAAGCTTTTAAAAGCATAACGCGGTTAGCAGATGTCGTATGAAGAGGTGTAATAAGTGAATTTTTAAATGTAATAGAATAATGCCGCGTTTTTTTTAATAAAGTCGTTGTAACTCTTTCTGCAATATCAAGACGTATCATTTGTTTTCCTGCTGTTAACCATCCGAGCTTAGAAAATAATTCAGCATCTAAAGGGTCCGGCAAAGGAATGATATATTGGCTATCCGGCAAGAAATTTGGGAAAGGATTTTTATAAAAAATACTCCATAAAAAAGCTCTTAATGCGAAAGGCTTTGGTTTTAGTAGATCAGGAAAGAAAATTGCATGGTGTCCAACAATTATATTCATTGTGTGCAATTGCTTTTTGCGATCAAAAGGAATAGCAAAATTACGCTTGTTCCAAACAATACCTAGATTTTCCCATAATTGATGCAAAATGCCGCGTATTTCTGGATGATCATATTCTTTTTGATAAGCATTCCAAAGAGAATATAGCTGTTGAGAAATATAATTTTGGACAAATTGTTTAAGCCGGTTATAGATCGCTTTTCGATAAGAGTGATCAATAAAATCATTATCGATAAGACCGATTTCTGGATGAATCGGTACATGACCTTTGCGTAATCGGCCGATAGGGGTCATTTCCCATAATATTGTTGCATTCTTATAATCGATGCTAAATTCTTGATCGGATGCTTTTATAAGGCGTTGGAATTGTAAGTAAAATTGATGCTTTAAAGCTCTTTGAGAAGCTTTATAAAGCAAAGCACGTTCTTGATTAGGAATATCTTGGTTGATTTCTAAGGTAAAACCTTTGAGTGTTCCTATGGCTTGACCTTCAATAACGATTTCTCCGTTATTTGTTACTGCAGCCAAAATATTTTTTTGTTCTTTTTCTTTCAGGTGACGAATTAAAAAGGTTGCTCTTTTGTTGACGAAACGGGACATCAGAGCCGTATGCAAAGCGTCGGATAAACTATCTTCGACTTCTCGAGTTTGTTTTTGCCAATAAGGTGCAGCAGGTACCCAATTATTTTTATTCGCGATGTAAGCGTAAATTCTTATACTGGCAAGGCGTTGCATAAGAGTGTCAATATCCCCGTGAGGATGTGCAAAATTTTTAATTTGCTGTTCAAACCAGTTTTCGGGAATATGGCCCTGTTTTAGTAAAAAGAAAAAAATCTGTCGACAGATTGCCGCATGATTTTCGATACCAAGCTTGCGAAAGTCAGGTATTTGACAGTTTTCCCACAAGAGACGAGTATTATGAGTATTTTGACAAGCTGCCATTATTTCCCGGTCATGCATCAGTGTTGTTAAAGTTTGAAGATCTGAAGCAGCGTGTCCCATAGTTAGCGTTTTAATCGGTGATGAACGATTGAGACTATTGAGTAAGGTAGAAGGTGTAGAAAAATCGAGTGCTCTATTTCGCCAGTAGAGGTGAGTAATTGGGTTAAAATGGTGATTTTCAATGGCTTCGACCATTTTTTCATCAAGTGATAAACAATTTGCAGTCGTACCAAAAGTTCCATCATGCATACCTCTTCCAGCACGTCCGGCAATTTGAGCCAGTTCAGCAGAAGAAAGGTGGCGAAATTGATGCCCATCAAATTTTGAAAGTCCAGCAAAAGCCACATGATCGACATTCATGTTAAGGCCCATTCCAATCGCATCCGTCGCAACAAGGTAATCGACTTCTTTATTTTGATATAAAGCCATCTGAGCATTGCGGGTTCTTGGAGAAAGACGGCCCATAATTAAGGCACAACCGCCACTACGTTGTCGTATAAATTCGGCAATAGCGTAGACTTCTGTAGCAGAAAAAGTAACAATTGCAGTACGTGAAGGAAGTTTGGTTAATTTATTAAATCCAGCATAAGTTAAAGCAGATAAACGTGGACGTGTATCAATTTCAATTTCAGGCACTAATTGTCGTAATAAATTTTTAATTGTATCAGCACCAAGAAACATAGTTTCTTTTTGTCCTCGGCAGTGAAGTAACCGATCGGTAAAAATATGTCCACGATCAGGGTCTGCACAAAGCTGTATTTCGTCAATTGCAATAAAATCTACAGAAATATCGATAGGCATTGCTTCAACAGTGCAAGCAAACCATCGTGCTTCAGGAGGATAGATTTTTTCTTCTCCTGTGATTAAAGCAACGTATTTTTCACCCTTTTGTGAAACCATTTTTTCGTAGTTTTCCCTTGCTAATAAACGTAGCGGAAAACCAATGATACCGGACGAATAAGCAAGCATTCGTTCAAGCGCCAAATGCGTTTTGCCTGTATTTGTTGGTCCTAGGATGGCTCGAACAGTTTTAGTAGAATGATTAGAAATTGTTGACGTTTTCATATTTAATTGTTAAATCATAATTAAAATATATATTATTTGTAAAATATAAAGTTAGAATAGAAATAACATTATATTTAATCGTTTTTCTCTATGTATGATAATACATAATAAATGTGTCTATATAAGGTTTTTTAAAAGAACGTTAAAATTGACAAAAATAAACTAGTTACTCATCTTTGCAAATTAATAGGGTCTGTTATGCACTAAACGCATAGCAAGAAAGAATGATAATCATTTAATATTCGAATTGAAAAAATAAAAGAAAAACAAGGGGTTGTAAATATAGGTAATGATTAAAGGGCTTATGATCTAACAAAAAATTCAATCAAACAATAAAACTTTCATGAATTAATCATTTTTTTGAAATTTATCTTCTTGTTTTTGAAACGAATTGTCTTATATAGCGAACTATCTTGTTGAAACGCAGGATGAAGGATACCTAAGCTCTGATATTTATTAGGAATTTAGTATATCAAAATGTTTTTTATAAACCTCATGTTTTAATTTGATTAATAGGTAAGGACTAAAATTATGAGTAATGATTTTGAACGATTGATTAATATATTACGCTACACTGTCGTTGAAATGGTTCGTAGCGATGGAACAGATTTATCAGCACGGCAGATGGCTGTATTTTTAACCTGCTATTTGAATGAAGGATCTCAAACTGTACGTGGTTTATCTGCGATTTTGAATGTTTCAAAACCTGCAATTACACGCGCATTAGATCGTCTTGGTGAACTTGACCTGATCCGTCGTAAATTTGATCCAATGGATCGTCGTTCTGTTTTGGTTCAACGCACATTAAAAGGTAATGCTTATCTTAGCGAAATCCAAAACATTATGGTTGAAGCAACAAAAGAAGAAGTTGCAAGTGAATACGAAAAAACCGATTTTCAAAAAACAGCTGCAGCTTAATGATTAAAATCACATAGCCTCATAATTACTATAGTAACATATAATGCTTTAATAGCTTATGAAGGCTTTGTGATTTGTTTGAATCATTCGTTGTAATTATCAAGTTAGTTATTGTTTAGAAACTAGTTTGCTATCTTTTTTGTTTAATATAATAATTAGCCCAAATGAGATAATTGATCTCGATTTATAAAGGATGGTTCACATGCGTAAACAACTGTTTTTAATGGCAGCAACATTGATTGCTATACCCGCTTTATCTTCTACTGGTTTAGCTGAAGGAAATAAAGCATCGCACTCAAACCATAGTAAAGCTTATCATGTTCCTGATATGAATAAACCAAATGGTGTGATAACCATGGTTTTTCATTCTGCTGATCTTGGAGTTGGTTATACTTGGGGTGAGGGAACCCTTCATTTCCGTGGAAAGAGCTATAGATTTGAAATTAAAGGCGGAGATGTCGTTGCGTTAGGGTTTTCAAAATCGCAAGCAACAGGTCATGTCTATAATTTGACTAATTTATATGACTTTGCCGGTAAATATGGTGCGGCGAGTGGTGAAGCAACCGCTGGTGTTGGTATTGGCGGTGCTAACTTACAAAATAGCAATAATGTAGTGATTAAAGTAGATACAAAAAGTACTGGCGGCCGTTTAGCAGGTGCACCTGGTGGTTTTGTTATCAAATTTAAAGATGAAGCTTTACAAAAGGCTGTTGAAAACAGAAATGAGGCGCAGAAAAAAGCAAAGAAAGCCGATAAGAAAATCCGTAAAGAGCATGCTACTACGGATGATCTAAATCAGGAACAGTTAGATAAAATGAAAAAATAGCTACTTTTAAGTAAATTATTTATTTTAGCTGGGGGTAAGTGTAATGCTTACTCCCATTTTTTTAAGTTATTTCTTTTAGCCAGATTAAAAACGAAAATTGTCCATATAAGTTGAGGAAGTAAAAGTAACCCAATAGAAAGCATCATTGTTTTATTATGAATTGGAGGAAGAAGAAAAATTAGCGCACCTCCCCAAATACAGAAGAACCATTCAATGAGGGTTACGAATGCTGCTTTGATACCGCAACGATGCGCAATCTGATATAAATGGCTGCGATGCGCCTGCATAATTGGAGCTTTAACGATGATGCGCCGTATTAGGGTAAAGCTGACATCATAAAGTAATCCGAATAGCAGAAAAAAAACGAGCAAAGCTTCATTATGATGTGTTTTAAATGAGAAAAAAGTAAAGGATGTTGGATTAAATAGTGCAAAACTTCCTAAAAGCAGACCACAAGCTTGGCTCCCAACGTCTCCCATAAAAATTTGTGCATAAGGATAATTAAAAGGTAAAAAACCCATTAACCCACAAAGCAGTGCTAATGCTGTTAATTTTAATTCAATATTATTGGTATAGAAATAGACAAAAATACAACAAATTGCTGCAACACCACTCGCCAATCCATTTAAACCATCCATAAAGTTAAAAGCATTGGTTACATAGACTAGCCAAATCATGATAAGGATTATTAGAAAAAAATTTGTTTGACTTAATAATGGGAGTAAAGGAACAGAAATTGTGACAATGGCTGCGGCAATAATTTGCCCGATCAGTTTGACTGAAGCAGGCCATTGCCTGATGTCATCAAACCAAGATAAAACAGACAACATTATAACAGCTAATAAGATTCCTTTGATTGTGATAGTGGAAGTAATGTGAAACAGAGGAAATATAATCACCAAACCAATGGTAAAAGCCCCAATAATCCCAATACCGCCACCTTTGGGGGTTGGTATAGTATGAGAACTTCGTTGAACAGGCTGATCCAATATTGCTATCCGAGTCATGAGTTTAACAATAATGGCAGAAAGCAGGGATGTGCCAACCAGCCATATAAATAGAATAAGATTAGGTGATTTGATCATAATGTTTTCATACCAAGACTTTTCTTTTAGTCCAATCTTGTAGGCTATAAAGACGGAAGCAAAACCTTGCAACAGTCCTCTTCAATTACATCAAAACAAATTAAAAATTGTAAGCGTATTTTAATCAATATTGGCATGGATGTCATATTGGTTGCTTTTGCGGCACCATTGGCGCGATGGCTTTCTGATCCACAAGGGGGATGGCTTCATCCATTGTGGTTTCTGGCCGGTGGTATTGTTAGTCTCCTGGTCAGTGGATTACCTTTTCGAGTTCCGCAACAATATTGGCGCTTTTCTGGTCTTGCTGATTTGCTTAGTATAGCCGGTGCATCTATTGCTAGTGCTTTTTTATTTACGCTTGGATTATGGTTAACTGGTTATCCTATTCCATCAATAACGTTTCCAATTATTTATGCGCTTGTATTATTGGTATTAATGGGTGGTGGTCGTGTTGCTTATCGTTTAATATTTTCGGAAATTCGTAAAGACAACCATGCCGTAAAACAACGCATTCTGTTGTTAGGAAATGAAGTCGATGCCGATTTGTTTTTACGGGCAACAAAACGGGAAATTTCGCATCCCTTGCAAATTATTGGTTTGGTTTGTCATGAACAAAACCGTAAGGGATATCGAATTCATAATGCTCCTGTTTTGGGCAGCATTAAAGAAATTGAATCGATTTTAATTGATCTTGAAGATCGTAATAATTTACCTTCTGAACTTGTTATCACAGGATTAGAATTTAGGGGTGAACAACTTCGGCAGCTTTTGTCTATTGCTGAAGTATGGAAGATTCCTGTTAAAAGAACACCCAATTTAACCAGTTTGACTCCAGCAAGTGTCATTGATCTACAGCCAATTGCGCTTGAAGAATTGCTTAATCGTCCTCAAGTACCTTTGGATCACGAAGGTATGGAGCAAATGATTCGTGATAAAGTAATTCTTGTAACCGGTGCAGGTGGATCCATTGGGTCAGAACTGGTTAGACAGATTTCTGCTTTGTCACCCAAGTTATTAATTCTACTGGATCATAGTGAATATGCCTTGTGGAAGATTAATGTTGAATTAACGGAACGTTTCCCTAAGGGTGCGAGACAAATCGTATTGGCGAGTATCCGGGATCGTGCACGGATTAGTTCTATATTTAATGCTTATAAACCTGAATTAGTTTTTCATGCTGCTGCCTTAAAGCATGTTCCTATGATGGAAGCTAATCCAACGGAGGGTTTTTTAACAAATATTGTAGGAACACGTATTATTGCGAATGCAGCTGCTGAAAATAAAGCACGAACCTTAGTTATGATTTCTACCGATAAGGCTGTTAATCCGTCCAGCTTAATGGGTGCATCAAAACGCGTTGCAGAGATGTATTGTCAAGCCTTAGACATCGTTGCGCATAATCCTGATCAGCAACATCTTTTACAAGGGATCATACATAATTCAGATTATAAAATGCGTTGTGTTACGGTAAGGTTTGGAAATGTTTTAGGTTCAACTGGTTCGGTGGTGCCTTTGTTCCAAAGGCAATTAAAACATGGTGGCCCTTTAACCGTTACGCATCCTGATATGAAACGTTATTTTATGACGGTTTCAGAAGCAGTGGGACTAGTATTACAGGCAAGTGTCAGAGCAACCATCCGTATTGGCGATGGCAAAGAGACGGACGAATTGCTACGGAATGGTGGGATATTTGTCTTGGATATGGGGAAGCCGGTTAAAATCCTGGATCTAGCCAAACAAATGATTCGCTTGGCTGGCTTGAAACCTGATGAAGATATCGCCATACAATTTACAGGTCTTCGTCCAGGAGAAAAATTATTTGAAGAATTATTTTATGGTCGCGAAGCACCAATTCCGACTGATAATGTAGGATTAATGATTGCTACCCCACATTTTGTTAATTTAAGAGAAGTCAGCTATTTAATTGATACAATTGAAACGGCTTGCTTAAATAATGATGTTGAGTTGGCAATTAATATTTTAAAAATTTTAGTACCAGAATTTTCTCATAAATCGAATATGGGATAAGCTGATAATCAAAATTTATTGATTATCAAAAGGAATTTAATATGAATGATCCAATTTTATTTTTAGATTTAAAAAAACAACAACGCCGATTGGGTGAAAATTTAAAACAACGTGTTGATCGTGTATTTGATCATTGTCAATTTATTCTTGGCCCAGAAGTTCAAGAGCTTGAAGAACGTTTGGCAAGCTATGTGAATGCCCAATATTGTATCGGTGTATCTTCTGGTACTGATGCAATTCAAATTGCATTAATGGCTGAAGAAGTTGGTCCAGGTGATGCGGTATTTTTGCCTGCTTTTACCTATACGGCTACAGCAGAAGTTCCTTTGGTTTTAGGAGCAACGCCAATTTTTGTCGATATTGATCCCAAAACCTTTCA
The DNA here is from genome assembly GCA_945266285.1 of uncultured Commensalibacter sp. Taxonomy (GTDB): domain Bacteria; phylum Pseudomonadota; class Alphaproteobacteria; order Acetobacterales; family Acetobacteraceae; genus Commensalibacter. The sequence goes on along the minus strand of CALYOP010000001.1, from coordinate 98,916 downwards.
AATCGATCCATGTCATCTACAAAGTTCTATTGCGCGTATTCGAGAAGAAAACAATTTAAGACCTAAGGCTATAATCGGGGTTGATTTATTTGGGCAGCCTGCACCTTGGGATAAATTGCGTGATATTGCAGCGCGGGAAAATCTTTTTTTATTAGATGATTGTGCCCAATCTTTTGGAGCATCGTTGCATTATAAAAAATTGGGTTGTGAAGCTGACGCTACAATTACTTCTTTTTTTCCTTCCAAACCATTGGGGGGTTATGGGGATGGGGGCGCAATTTTTACCAATGATCCTGAAAAAGCAGAATTATATCGCTCTTTACGTACACATGGAGAAGGGAAAACACGCTATCAGGTTTTGCGGACGGGTATGAATGGCCGTTTGGATACATTGCAGGCAGCCGTTTTATTAACCAAGCTGGATTGTTTTGATGAAGAATTACAGCGAAGGGAAATGATTGCACAGCAATATGATCAAGGTTTGGCTTCAATTGTAGAAATTCCTGCTAGGGTAGCTAATAGTCAAAGTGCTTGGGCAATTTATTCTGTATTGTTATCGGATTCAGAACATCGTCAAAAAGTTCAAGAACATCTCAAAGCACAAAATATCCCAACAGCAATTTATTATCCTTTACCTTTGCATAAACAACCAGCTTATCGTAAATACCATAATGGTAGTATTTTAATGACTTCGGAAGATATCTCAGAAAGGATATTAGCGCTTCCTATCCATCCTGATTTAACGGATGAAGAAGTCAATAGGGTGATTATGGCCATTCAAGAGGTACATCAATAAGATGCGTCGACAAACAGCAATTTTCCTGGGATTAGGTGTTCTAATTTTAGCAACTGTAATTGGAATATGGGTGCTAACAAAACCAAATTTACGTCCAGTGACTTTTCCGCCAGTGATTGAAGCGGAAATTTATGTAGGGCCACAACGTATAAAGCGTGTTTTGACTCCGGATGAAGTGAAAATTGTTGCCGAATGGATTAAAAATAATCAGGGTGGATGGACATCACTTCATAAAAATCCACCTTCAACTGGGGATGCTGAGTTGCGTATTAATCAGCATATTGATCCAGCAAGTTATGCCGATAAATCAGAAGGTCAGAAACCCTATCCCTTTATGCTTACGTTATGGTTAGGCATTCACGAAGCCGATTGGAATAATCAGATTTTTTATGAAATCCCCCATGGTGATGTTTCACAAGTGGTTATTAAAAATTGTTCTGATAGGGATTTTCAGCCTTTAAGGACATTGGTTGATCAATATCCTTATGAAAATTCACCCTATCCTTAAAAATGATCAATATGGAAGTCTATATGGTTTTAATGAATCATATAGACTTTAATTATTGAATTTCTTTGAATAAAATTGCTCTGCCTTTTTGAGAGGTAAAAACGCAATAAGCACTGTGTGCACAATCTGGAATTATTGTTAATTTATGTGTTCCGTGTGCTAATTTATCTTTATCATAATTAGCATAATGCATTCCTCGATCTAAACGATATTCTCCCTGTAAACGAGCAGCACAACTTTTATCTAAAGAATGATAGGCTGCTTTAATTGATGTCCCTTGATCTAACGCTCCTTCAAGATAATCAATATTAGCGTTGATATAATTCTGGCGTGCTTTTGATCGATCTTGTAGTAAATAAGCTGGCAGATTTTCTAGTCCATATTTCCATTGATTCGCATTTGAACAAGGTTGTGAAGAGGAAACCGGTCGAAAAGAATCCCAATATAAAAAAGAGCTTGGATCTGCTACGATATAATGAATTTTATCAAAACTATTTTGGAAATGAGCAAATCCTACATAGCGTTGAACAAATTGACCGCCTGCTGAAAATCCCGCAACAGTAACGTTTTTAATTGTAGGCATTTGTTTAAGAAGCTGCTGAGTAAGGGTATCCATAGCCGTAAAAGAAGAGACAGGAAGGTTGGAAGCTAAGGCCCCTTGGTACCAGCTTTTGCATTGCCATAATAGATCGTCTGCTTTTGCCACGGGCATATTGGTTGTTCGACATGCCAAAGCCTGTTTTTCTGGGACTTGAAAAATAGGTATGATAATTAATGTATCTGAATTTCTATTTGAAACTGTTGTGGCTTTATAAAGCGCATTAAATAACAAGTTTGCATCGCGAGGATAACCATTAATACCAATTAATAGATGCTTATAAGGTGTATTCTTATTTTTTTCTGAAGTGAAAAAACTAAATTTTTTGTCATGACCAATGGTAATTGTCATGATTTTGGGAAAAGTTGATGCTTTGGCAACATCTGTAAAACTAAGCATTGAAATTATTAGAAAAAAAGTCGCCCTCATCAGGATCGAAGTTCGAAAAATAAAAAATACCATATTTTTAAATTGCATATTCTATTTGCCATATCTGTTTTTGATACATATGCGCTTATGGTAAGGACTTACAAACAATATTCAATGTAAATTCGTAATAGGTAATTGTTTTATATGGAATTTTTTATTACACATATAAAATTATTAAATCGCTTTATATAGTCAAATAGCGCTTTTCGTTGGAAAAATCTGTTGAATATTCAAATTATTTTAAACGCACTTAATTTTTTATTAGCAGATGTCCGGGATGGACTTGGTCCTTTCTTAGGCGTTTTTCTTCAATCACATCATTGGAGTGTTGAATTAATAGGATCCGTTACGACTATTGGTGGATTAGCAGGGGTTTTTCTAACTTTTCCGATAGGGATTATGATTGATATTGTGCGTTGTAAACGCCTAATTATCATAATTGCTTCGATGTTCATTGCTGTGGCAATAGCACTTATTTTCTTAAACCCAACTTTTAAGATAACAGCTTTTGCTCAGATTATGATTGCTTTGGGTGCTGCTGCTATACCACCAGCGATTAATGCAATCACTCTTGGAATTGTGGGGCAGAAAGGATTTGATTATCAATTAGGACGCAATGAAGCTTTTAACCATCTTGGAAATAGTTTTGCTGCAGTATTGAGTGGTTTGTTAAGCCTATATTATAAATTGTTTTCTGTATTTTTATTAAATATCTTTTTGGCAATTGCTGCTATTGGATGCACATTATTAATCCCGTTTCGTAAAATTAATTATGCACAATCTCGAGGGGCTTCAACAGATACGGATATAAAAACAGCAAGTTTTTGGGATATTATCCAAAATCAGAATATGTTGGTTTTCTGTATAACTGTAACGCTTTTTCATTTGGCCAATGCTGCAATGTTACCGTTGCTTGGACAATCTATGATGGCGAAGCATTTGATTACAAATCCTGGACTTTATACAGCAATAACAATTATCGTAGCACAAGTTACAATGATTCCAGCTGCTTTATTAGCAACCAGTTATGCGAAGATCCATGGTTATTATCTGGTTTTTATTTTGGCTATTATCGTTTTGCCCGTTCGAGGTTTATTGGCAGGATTATTGCAAATACCCATCATTCTCTTACCCGTTCAGATTTTGGATGGAGTTGGAGCAGGATTAATGGGAGTGGCCGTTCCGGGACTCGCTGCACGTCTTTTGTTTGGATCAGGAAGATTTAATGCAGGTCTTTCTTTTATTTTAACTATGCAAGGAATTGGTGCCGCTTTAAGTCACGGTCTAGCCGGTTATATTGCCAAATATTGGGGTTATAATGACAGCTTTATCGTATTGTCGATTATTGCTTTACTTGCTTTACTTTGTTGGGTGTTTTTCTATAAAACAAATAAGCCTGTTCATTATAAAATAAGGAATTGATTTGTGTCCGTTAAAGGATTGATTTTTGATTGTGATGGGACGCTGGTTGATACATTGCCTATTTATCGTTCAGCTTACCGGAAGATACTCGCTCCTTATAAATCATCTATAGCAGAAGATTGGTTTGAAGCGCGAAAAGGTATTTCAGCTGCGATGACAATTCAATCCTTTGCCGAAGAAGAAGGATTGAATTTAGATATCCAGCAGATGTTAAAAGCATTGCATGATAATTTTGTCGAAGGGCTTAAAAATCTGGATGAATTAACAGCAATCGCTACGATTGTTAGACAATATTATAAAAAAATTCCAATGGCTGTTGCTTCCAGTGGTTTAAGGCATTTCGTGGTTCCTTCTCTTCAACGAGTTGAACTTTTTCAATATTTTGATTGCCTTGTGACTGTTGAAGAGGTCAAACATCCTAAACCTGCGCCTGATATCTTTATTGAATCTGCAAAACGTATTGGAGTTCATCCATCCGATTGCTTGGTTTTTGAAGATAGTGCAGAAGGGATGGAAGCGGCACATCATGCGAATATGATCGCTGTGGATGCAACACGGTTAATAAAAGGGAAGCATCTGCTTCCCATTGAGGAAATTCAGCCTAATCATATTTATATCTAATTAATTTCAGCTTCTTCAATTTCACTTTGAAGCGTTAACCAGTCTTCTTCTGCTGTTTCCTGTTGTTTTTTTAATGCGGCTAGTTTTGTATGCATATTAGTTACTTCTTCTGCATTACTTGATTGATAAAAATCAGCATCGCCTAATTTTGTTTCCAACAGGTTACATTGTTGCGTCAGTTTATCAATCAATTGCTCAAGCGCTTTAGCTTTTTTTCGTAAAGGTTGTAATGCTTTTCGTTTTTCAGCTTTTTCTTTGCGAATATCACGTTGAGAAGGACTAGCGGACTGATTTTTATTTGCTATTTGGTTTATTTCTTGTTTCCGTTTATCAAGCCATTGGCGGTAATCATTCATATCTCCATCAAAAGGTGTAACCCGCCCATCATGTACCAGCCATAAACGATCCGCTACCAGTTCTACCAAGCGAGGATCGTGAGATATAAGAATGACAGCCCCATCAAATTCTGAAAGTGCATGAATTAAAGCTTCTCTCGCATCAAGATCAAGATGGTTTGTCGGTTCGTCCAATAATAAAATATGCGGGTTATGTCGGGTAATTAATGATAAAACCAGCCGAGCTTTTTCACCTCCAGATAAGGAGCGAACAAGCGTTTCTGCCTGATTTGCACCTAAACCAAATCGTGCCAATTGACTGCGAAGTTCTGTTGGGCTTGCCTTGGGTAATGCTGCTTCGATATGTTGCAAAGGGGTTTGCTCAGGGATTAATTCTTCTAACTGATGTTGTGCAAAATAACCGACACTAAGCTTGGAATTTTTTTGAATTTTACCCGACATAGGTGTTAATTTTCCAGCAATTAGCTTGATAAAAGTCGATTTCCCATTTCCATTGGATCCTAACAATGCAATGCGATCTTCGGGATCAATACGTAAAGAAAGATGGGAAAGCACTACATGTTGGTCATAACCAGCTTTGACATCATCAAGCGTAATTAATGGGGGAGGGAGAGGAGTCGGTTTAGGAAATTCAAATTGGACAGGTGCTTCTTCGATAACATTCTGTAAAGGAGGGAGTTTCTCTAGCGCTTTAAGACGTGCTTGTGCCTGTCTTGCCTTCGTTGCTTTGGCACGAAAACGATCGACAAAAGCCTGCATATGGGCCCGTTTGGCTGCGATACGTTCGGCTTCACGGCTTTGTTGCAGTTTTTTTTCTGTTCGGATACGAACAAATTCTTCGTATCCTCCAGGGGTTAAGGAAAGTTTTTGATGGTTTAGATAAGCGATGGCATTGACACTATGATCTAATAAATTACGATCATGACTGACGATTAAGGCACTGCCAGAAAAATTAGCCAACCAACTTTCCAACCATAAGGTTGCTTCAAGATCAAGGTGGTTTGTCGGTTCATCAAGTAAGAGTAAATCCGGGTTTAAAAATAATGTGCTGGCTAAAGCAACACGCATACGCCATCCCCCCGAAAAGTCGGAGACAGGGCGTTGTTGATCTTCAGCACTAAATCCAAGACCTGAAAGAATCGTTGCCGCACGTGAAGGAGCACTATCGGCAGAAATAGCAATTAAACGTTCATGAATTTCGGCAAGTTGAAAACCGTCTTTGATCGTATCAGCCTGTTGTAATAATTCAGTACGTTCCTGATCAGCGGCTAAAACAGTATCGAGTAATGATTGGTTACCAGTAGGTGTTTCCTGTTTAACGCGTGCCATTCGGATACGTGATGGTAATAATATCGTTCCACTATCAGGAGAAATATCTCCGGCTATTGCAGCAAGAAGTGTTGATTTTCCAGCTCCATTACGTCCAACCAGTCCTACTTTTTGGCTGTTTTCAATCGTTAAGGAGGCATTTTCTAACAAAGGATGACCTGCAATGCGCAAAGTCAAATCTGTGATAACCAAAGTACTCACAACAAATCTCGCAATAATATTAACTAAAAAATGGTCGACAAGATAAAGGAAGTTCTTCTATTTACCAATATTTGCTTAAGGGCTCTAGAGGAGCCTCGGCTTATCTTATTCGAAAGGATGATTATAATATGACGCAACAAAGAACACTTTCCATTTTAAAGCCTGACGCAACACGACGTAACCTTACTGGAAAAATCAATAGCCTTATTGAAGGTGCAGGACTTAAGATTGTTGCACAAAAACGCCTTCATCTTAGCAAACAACAGGCCGAAGCTTTTTACGCAGTTCACAAAGAACGTCCTTTTTTTGGCGAATTGGTTGATTTTATGATCAGTGGCCCTGTCGTTGTTCAAGTTTTAGAAGGCGAAAATGCCGTTCAGAAAAACCGCGATATTATGGGTGCAACTGATCCCAAAAAAGCAGAACCCCATACTATTCGTGCACAATTTGCCGAATCGATCGAAGCAAATTCAGTTCATGGTTCAGATTCTTTAGAAAATGCAAAACAAGAAATCAGCTTTTTCTTTGCTGGAATTGAAATTCTTCCCTAATTAACAAAAAAGAATTGCTTTTTTTAATAGCAATTCTTTTCTGACATCTAACCATTGATTAGCGCATCAATCGTAGGGTTAGGGCTTTCTTGTTCAATAAAATTTTTCAATACGCGCGGATAAAGAAGATGCTCTTGTTCAAGTAAACGATCAGCAAGCGTTTCTTCAGTATCATTTGGTAATATTGGTATAACAGCTTGTCCTAATATTGGACCGGCATCGACTTCCTCTGTAACCAAATGAACAGTGCAGCCATGAACTTTCATTCCTGCTTTTAATGCCTTACGATGGGTGTGCAATCCCGGAAAAAGCGGTAACAGACTTGGATGAATGTTCAGCATTTTCCCTTTCCAATTGGAAATCAGAAAAGGGGTCAATAATCGCATATAACCGGCAAGGCAAACAGTTGAGACATTATGTGCTTGAAGGGTTGCATCAATCTGTCGTTCATGGGCCTTGCGATCGTTACCAAAGGGTTGGTGATCAATGACATGAGTATGAATTCTTTCATGTCTTGCAATATCCAAACCACCGGCATCGGGATTATTACTGATCACAACTTCGATTTCAGCAGGATAAGAAGGGTCTTTGCAGGCCGCAATTAAAGATTTCAGGTTGCTACCTCGACCGCTTATTAAAACCGCTATGCGTTTTTTGGAATACATGGAAATTAAATCTTATAGCTCTGATGAAGGGGAAAAGCTAAAATCCGGCAAATCACTAAAATGAACTTGCGGAGGACTTTCTGCATCGAGGTTCGAACCAATTCTACCAATCATATAAGCCTGAATATCGCTGTCTTTTAAAACGGCATTTACGGCTGCTATGTCAGATACGATCAAAATCATACCAACACCACAGTTAAATACTTTAAGCATTTCTTCCGTCCGGATATTTCCTGCTTGGGCTAACCATGAAAATACGGGTGGCATAGGCCAACTTTCACCATCAATGGTGGCAATGATGCCTTTTGGTAAAATACGTGGTAAATTACCAACGATACCACCCCCTGTAATATGTGCAGCGCCATGAAGAAGACCTGCTTTCTGTAAAGCTAAAACAGGTTCTACATAAAGTGTGGTTGGCGTAAGTAATGCTTCACCCAACATACTATCTTCATCAAAAGGTGCGATATCGTCCCAGGAAAGATTTTGTTGTTTGACAATGGATCGAACTAACGAAAAACCGTTGGAATGCACACCACTTGATGCAAGGCCGATAATTTTGTCACCAGGTTGAATAGCTTTGGGTAAAATCATATCCCGTTCAACAGCACCAACAGCAAAACCGGCAAGATCATAATGGCCATCTTTATACATGCCTGGCATTTCAGCTGTTTCCCCACCAATTAAGGCGCAGCCTGATCGTTGGCAAGCAGCACTAATGCTTTTGATAACTTTTCCAGCTTGATTGACTTCTAGTTTTCCTGTTGCGAAATAGTCAAGAAAGAATAAGGGCTTTGCACCTTGAACGATTAAATCGTTGACGCACATGGCAACCAGGTCAGTACCAATATTTTCACATAACCCCGTTTCAATAGCGATCATCAGTTTGGTACCAACACCATCCGTTCCAGAGACGAGAATTGGGTCTTTGAAACATGCGGCTTTGAGATCAAATAAAGCACCGAATCCTCCAAGGCTACCCATGACTCCTTGCTGATTGGTTTTGGAAACAACTGGTTTAATTGCTTCAATCAAGGCGTCCCCCGCGGCGATGTCTACTCCTGAAGCTTTATAGGTTGCTTCGTTCGATGATGGAGGGATTCGGGAGTCAAGAGAAACAGAAGTCATTATTAAACAGCCTCTATATAATTGCCATTAGTGTTATCTTTAATTGATTATGATATAAATCTATATCATATTGAAAGAACTATTTAAGACAGATAAGGTTTCTGGCAAAGCGGTTATGGAGAAAAAAAAACAAGAAAATACTCCAACAGCTGTTCCAAGACAGCTTGCTTTGCCTTTCACCTATCAACCACGGTTTATTCAATCGGAATTTGTGGGGGCAAAATCAAACGCAATAGCTTGTACTTGGCTGGGAATTCATTCAACGCGTATTACTGCTTCTGATTGGCCGGACCGACGCCTTTTAATTTGGGGTGAAGCAGGAACCGGCAAAACGCATCTTTTACAAATTTGGGCTGAAAAACATGATGCGCTTCTTTTGCCTGGTACTGTTTTAAGTCAGAATAATCCTATGTATTGGTCGCAGCAGTTAAGAAATAATACGGTGAAAGCTTTGGTCATTGATGACGCAGATATGGTGACGCATCCCCAGGCGTTATTGCATGTATTAAATACGGCTCAAGAATTGGCGATGCCATTAATATTAAGTGGCCGTTTACCGCCATCTCGGTGGGATATTAATTTGGCCGATTTGAAAAGCCGTTTGCGGGCTATTATGGCGATTAAAATCGAACGTGCTGAAGAAGCACTATTGCGAATTCTTTTATTAAGATTATTGGCAGAAAGACAAATGGTGGTCGCTTCTTCTGTAGCAGAATGGTTGCTGTTGCGATTACCACGTAGTGCTGCAGCGATTCGCGAAGCTGTTGAGCGTTTAGATCATGCTGCATTAGCTGACGGGGGTGGGGTAACGCGTGAACTTGCTACGGAAGCTTTACATGATTTGTTATCGGATCCCTCAGCTGAATTATGTTATGATAGCAAAAAATCAACCGTTTTTAATAAAGACAGGTTTATGTTAGAGTAACGAAGAAACAAAAGAAAAGCCGTAATGTCATGACCAATAAGCAAGTTAAAACTAAAGATTCGTTTTCCAAAGAAAAAAAACCAAACGAGGCCCATCCATTAAAACAAACTTTGGAAACCGATTATAATCCTGCAGAAAATACACAGAGTTCCGAGCGTTTTATTAATAGAGAATTGTCATGGCTAGAATTTAATCAACGCGTCGTTGAAGAAGCGGATAATCCGCGTAACCCGTTACTTGAAAGATTAAGATTTTTATCAATTAGTGCCAGCAATTTGGATGAATTTTATTCAGTGCGTGTTGCTGGTCTTGCTGGACAAGTTAGAGAGGGCTTTGCGACACCATCTTCTGATGGATTAACACCATCACAGCAATTAGAAGCTATTCGCAAGCGAGTCAAACCGCTTTTTGCTGATCAACAACGTATCTATCATGAACTTAAAAAATTGTTATCTGCAGCGGGAATTGTCGTATGTAATCGTGATGATTTAAACGCAAAAGATTTAGAATGGCTTAAAGAATTATTTATAGAACGGATATTTCCAGTTATTACGCCGATTGCTTTGGATCCTGCCCATCCTATTCCCTTTATTCCGAATTTGAATTCAGCATTAGCGCTGAAGTTGGTGAATGAAAAGACTGGAAAAATTGAACGTCCTATCTTGATTTTGCTTCCTGCACAATTGGCTCGTTTTTTAGCTTTGCCATCGACACTTTGTCATCCTAATCAGCAACGTTTTATCTTGCTTGAAGAGCTGATCATTCAATTTATATCTTATATTTTCCCAGGTTATAAAGCGAGTGAATATGGTCTTGTTCGGGTTATCAGAGACACCGATGTCGAATTCGAAGAAGAAGCAGAAGATCTTGTTCGTTCTTATGAAACGGCTTTAAAGCGTCGTCGGAGTGGTGTTGTCATTCATTTGGATGTTGATAGTCGTCTGCCTGAAAAAATGGCGGAATATATTGCTCATGCTTTAGAGGTTCCTCCTGGTGAGGTAATGGTCCATAAAGGAATACTAGGACTGGTCGATCTTAAACAGCTTATTGTTGATAATCGTTTGGATTTACTTTTTGCTTCTTATACGCCTTCTTTTCCTAGTCGTATTCGACAATTTGGAGGCGATATTTTTGCAGCAGTTCGGTCGAGTGATTTGCTTGTCTATCATCCTTTTGAAAGTTTTGATGTTGTCGTACAGTTTTTAAGACAGGCTGCGCAAGATTCTCAAGTATTGGCTATTAAGCAAACTTTATATAGAACTTCGCCCAATAGCCCAATCGTTCGTGCTTTAATTGAAGCTGCAGAAAGTGGAAAATCGGTTACAGCCATAGTGGAATTACGGGCTCGATTTGATGAAGAAGCTAATATCCGGCTTTCTCGTGAATTAGAAGCGGCGGGGGTACAGGTCGTTTTTGGCTTTGCTGACTGGAAAACACATGCCAAATTAAGTTTGGTCGTCAGAAGAGAAGGTAAATTTATTCGTTCCTATTCTCATTTTGGAACGGGAAATTATCATCCGATTACAGCAAAGATATATACCGATCTATCTTATTTTACTTGTAATCCCAAATTAACCCAGGATGCAGCACGCTTATTTAATTACATGACGGGATATGCGAAACCCGCACAGATGCAAGCGATTGCTTTCTCTCCATTAACGATCCGTAAAACCTTGATGCAGCTTATTGATGATGAAATCAATTTCGTTAAAGCGGGTAAAACGGGTTCAATTTGGATTAAAATGAATGCCTTGGTTGATCCAAGATTAATTGAGAAATTATATGAAGCGTCTTGTGCGGGTGTCCAGATCAATGTGATTGTCAGAGGAATATGTTGTTTGCGTCCTGGGGTAAAAGGGCTTTCTGAAAATATCACAGTCAAATCGATTGTCGGTCGTTTTCTTGAACATGCACGGGTTTTTGTTTTTGGAAATGGTCATCCGCTTCCTTCTAAACAAGCAAAAGTTTTTATGTCTTCTGCTGATTGGATGGAACGTAACATGGATCGCCGTATTGAAGCGATGATTCCAATTATTCCCGAAGATATTCACGAGAAAATTCTTGATCAATTAATGGTTGGTAATCTCAAGGACAATCTTCAATCATGGCATCTTAATAGTGATAAAAAATGGCAACGTGCCGATGCAACCCATTCACCTTTTTCAGCGCATGAATACTTTATGAGCAACCCATCATTAGCACCAAAACGTTTTTAAATCTTTCGTCGTTTTTTCAGTAGATTAATTAAAGATGACCCTATTATAAAATAAGGAAAACAATATATGGTTTCGTACTCTGCCGTTCGTTCCGCAATCGTTGACTTGGGGTCTAATTCCGTAAGGCTTGTGGTTTTTGAAGGGAGAGGTCGCAACCCGGTAATTATTTTTAATGAAAAAGCGACACTGCGTTTGGGAAGTGGTTTAGATACGACAAAGCATCTGAATCCTAAAGGTGTTGCAATGGCAGAAAATGTTCTGTCACGCTTTTATGCAATTGCCAGAACTATGCAAGCAAACCCTTTTGTAGTTTTGGCAACGGCAGCTGTTAGAGATGCAGTTGACGGCGCGTCTTTTATCGAAAAAATAAAAATTTGGATGCCTGATGTTCCAATTCATGTTCTAACAGGTGAACAAGAAGCGGATTATTCTGCTGCAGGTGTGTTATGCAGTATTCCTAATGCAGATGGTGTCGTTGCAGATATTGGTGGTGGATCATTAGAATTAGTTCGTTTGTCCAATCATCAACGATATGATGCCAAAAGTTTGCCTTTGGGCATTATCCGACTGATGGATAAATCGGAAAAAAAGCTTTCAAAAGCTAAGGAAATTGCAAATAAGCAATTAAAAACCGTTACATGGTTACCAGAATGTAAAAAGAAAACCTTGTATTTGGTTGGGGGTGCTTTCCGTGCGCTAGCGCAATTATATATCGAGACCACATCTTATCCTTTATCGATCGTTCATTTTTATACGCTTTCATTTGATGAAGCACGACAAATGGCAAGTTGGACTATCGAAAAAACCAAAGAAGGTTTTGTTGATTTACCGATCTTTATTACGAAACGTGCTAATGATCTTCCCTATGCTGCGACTGTTCTTAGTCAGCTTTTAACAAAAATGAGGCCAGCAAAGGTTGTTTTCTGTGCTGAAGGCGTTAGAGAAGGTTGGTATATGCGTGAAGTTGTTTCTGACACTGAACGCGAACGGGATCCACAAGAAGCCGCCGCTAAAGAATTATGTGATCGGTTGGGGCGCGTTAAGCAGTTTCCTGCGGCACTTATGGAATGGACAGCACCTTTATTCAAAGATGAAGATAAAACCATGAAAAGCCGTCGTTGGAATGCATGTCAGATGTCCGATGCGGGTTCTTTGGATCATCCATCTTATCGTATGCAACAAGCCTATTTCCGTATTTTGCGAATGGCCGGTATGGCTTTTGATCATCCTACGCGTGCATTTTTCGCATTGACGGTAGCGATGCGTTATGAAGCAGGTTTGGATGAAAAATTTCTTATGGCATCCCGTAAGCTATTAAATCGCAAACAGTTTGAACAGGCTGTGGTTTTGGGTTTGGCATTTCGACTTGCTTATACGTTGTCAGGTAATTTACCCGATTTACTCTTACGAACACGTTTAAAAGTCGGAAAGAAAAAGCTTACTTTGTTCTATTCGCATCATTTAGGTATGGTAATTGGTGACCCCGTAACGCGAAGACTTTCTCGTTTAGGGCAGGCGATGGGTTTAGAAACACAGGTAGTTTCTGAAAATATCGAAAAATAAGTGTTATTTAAGGTTCTTGAATGATGAAAGAACCTTAAAACTTATTCAAGAATTAATGGGTATCCCCTTCAATTACGACTGATTCAGGATCAACTTTATCCCCGTAAATTGGTTTTAAAGTTGCTTCATAATCAGCATGGAAAAAACGTTCCTTATCTAATTTAGTAATTTCATCATTGATCCAATTTAATAAGGTCGTGTTTCCTTTTGCTACTGCGGGAGCAATCATATCATGATCACCGATTGAATTGATTCCTACGGTAAAGCCTTTATTTTGTGTAGCCCAAGCAAAGACCAAAGTATTATCATGAGCCAAGGCTGCACCACGTCCATCCAGAAGTGCATTGAAGGTTTCAGTATTTTGATCGTATTTTAATAATTTAATATCTGGATAGTTCTTGGTGAAATAAATTTCAGCGGTTGTTCCTTTATTTACGATTAACTTTTTACCTTTGAGTTGATCAATTGATGTAATTTTGGCGTTGTCGGGAGATACAATACCCAAAGATACTTTCATATAAGGTTTAGCAAAATCAACTTTTTCAGCCCGTTCTGGTGTTTTGGTGAAGTTTGCTAAAATAATATCAACTTTGTCAGACAATAAAAATTCGCTACGACTTGCTGCTTCGACCAATACAAACTCGACTTTATTTTCATCACCGAATAAATCTTTTCCAAGTCTTTTTGCTAGATATACGTCATAGCCTTGATTTTTGCCATTACTGTCAACATAACCAAAAGGAGGTTTGTCACTAAAAACACCAATCCGAATTTTACCATTTTTCTTGATTTGATCTAACGTATTAAATCCAGCAGCATTGGTTTGATGAGAAAATCCCATTCCAACAGAAGCAATGAAAGACAAAACAAGGGATAGTATTTTCTTTTTTAAAGTGATCATCAGGCTTCATCCTCTCTATTTTCTGAAAATTTGAATTGGTTGAGAAATTTCTTTGCACGTTGTGTTTGGGGAGCATTAAAGAATTCTTCGGGTTTGCCGCTTTCGACTATGTATCCATTATCCATAAACAGAACACGGTCTGCGACTGCTTTTGCAAAAGCCATTTCATGCGTAACGATAATCATGGTCATACCTGACTTGGCAAGTTGTAACATGACATCTAACACCTCACGAACCATTTCGGGATCTAATGAAGCGGTTACTTCGTCGAATAACATGATATCAGGATTCATGCATAATGCTCTGATAATGGCGACCCGCTGTTTTTGACCGCCAGAAAGCTGCCGTGGATAGGCTGTTTTTCGATCAAGAAGACCAACCCGTTCCAATAAAAGTTCTGCTTGAGCTTCTACTTCTTTTTTAGATCGTTTTTGAGCTTTAATTGGACCCAACAAGATATTTTCAATTACGGTCATATGAGGAAATAGGTCATAGCTTTGAAAAACCATGCCGATATGTTGCCGTACTTTTGTCCAATCGGTTCCCACATCCGTAATCGTTTGATCGTTTAATCGGATACGGCCATTTTGAATAGGTTCCAATCCATTAATGCAGCGTAGAAGGGTACTTTTCCCACAACCAGAAGGGCCAATTACAACAACAACTTCACCCTTTTTTACGTCAAGGGATATTTCATGCAACACAATGCGATCATCGTAAGATTTATTAATTTTATCCAGGGATAAGATGATTTCATCGGTTGGGTGCATAAAACTCTCCAAAAATACGTATAATTAGCTTTGCCATTTTTTCTCAAGATGAAATGAAAGTTGAGAAATAGGATAACAAATGATGAAATAAAGAAGGAAAATAACCGCATAAACCCAAAATGCTGCAGTTTGATTTCTGAGTAAGGAAGCGGTTTCGATAATTTGCTGACCCACTTTAAGCAATTCTACAACACCGATTAACACAACAAGAGATGTCGATTTAATAATACGGGTTGTTAGATTAATCGTTGCGGGTAGCAGACGCCGTATTGCTTGTGGGACCAGGATATAAAAATAAATATCAAATGATTTAAGACCGAGTGCTAAACCACTTTCTTTTTGATGTTTGGGTAAAGAAGTTAATGCCCCTCGAACCAAATCAGACATTTCAGCTGTACCCCAAAGCGTAAAAACAATAATGGATGCCATTTCTGCATTCAGATTAATATGTGCAATGCGAGTTAGACCAAAATAGAATAAAAAAAGTAATACCAGAATAGGCATGATACGCATGATTTCTAGGTAAAATCTTGCGAAAACATGGATAATTCGAAAACGCGATGACCAACCAATACCAATAATAGTACCAAAGAATACCGATAATATTACCGATATTAGTGCAATACGGGTTGTCACCCATAACCCATCTAGCAATCGCGTAATATTATTGCCTTCGAAAAGAACTTTAATGCCCGTATCCAGCATGACGTACTTTCTTTTCAATAAATGTTAAAATCAAGGATAGCGGTAGGATCATTACGATATAAGTCACTACCAGAAGCAATAATGCTTCTTTGGTGTCGGAATTCATGCCAATTAAGTCTTTGGCGACAAACATCGGGTCTTCTAAAGCCACAACACTGAGCATCGAAGTTTCTTTAATCAGGAAAATGATATTGGCACCAATTGCAGGTAAAGCGATCGCAAAAGCCTGAGGTAGTACTACATAGCGCATTAACTGAATTTTATTCAGACCAATGCTTAAACCAGACTCAAGCTGTAATTTTCCAATTGATTCAAGTCCTGAGCGAAAAGCTTCGCTCATATAGCTTCCTCCCAAAAAGGTAAGGGCAATAATGGCGCAACTTTCTGATTCAAATCGGATTCCCATTTTTGGTAGTCCAAAATAAAGAAAAAAGAGCTGAACGAGTAAAGGCGTATTACGAGAAAGTTCGATATAAATACTAACAGAAGGCTTAAGTAATGGGACTTTGTAATAATGAATACAGGCACAACAAAGTCCGACCATAATCGAAAGTATAACGCTAATTGCTGCGATATTGAGAGCAAGCAAGGCACCTTCGTAATAAAGGGGTGCATATTTTGCAAAGAAAAGATAATCCATCCCGATTAAAATTGTTCCCTCATTAATTAAATCCATCTGATTGGACACTGACAAAAACAGCGTCATGAAATCGAGATGTAATAATTATCTCTTACTAAAATGTATAATTTTTTCAATATGCTTTTTATATATATTAAAATTTAGCATATTAAAAATAATAACATATTTTTTTCGTATATAATGTATTATACAAATAGAAATGTAATTAATAAAGGAAAATATTAATTTTTTGTTAACTAATTGATTTTACATCATTCCTAAACCGGTTTTTGTCATGATGAAAATTTAAAATTGAATAATGCTATAAAAGGAATGGATGGAATTTATAGATAAAACAAACGCAGATAATGCGTGTTTTTATAACTATTTGTTCAATAATTATAAATTTCATAACAAAAATCTCTTATCGATTATCAAAACAAATAATGATAACCGATAAGATAATGTGTTAGAATGATTATAGTGAATTTATTCTAGTGGATCAGGCACACGAGCTGTTTCCAAAGCACATTTCTGGTTGTTGGCAAGTTTTTGTTGATCGAAATTAGCAATTAATTCTTGGAATAAATGCGACCAATTAAGCTTTGCTTGAAGCCTTGTGAATAAACTTCCTAGACCAATCGCTGAACGATCTACCAAAACAAATTCGCGGGGAGGGGTAACGCCACCGGCTTTTTGTAAACGTTCATGAACTTTGGTGGCAAGTTTACGTCCTAATTGAGGATCGTCGCTATTTTGAATAAGACGTACCTTGTTTTGAATTAAAGGCGAGTAAAGGAAACGTGCCCATTCATTAAGAATCTCCATAACCTCTTTGGATATATCTTTGAAACCCCAAGAAGTATAAGCATGATGAGCAAGATCTTCATCATTGTTTTCCAATGCTCGGCAAAGATCAATAACACCTTGTACAAATGAAGCCTTGAAAATACGGATAGAACCAAAATCAAGCAAGCATAAACGGTTATCAGAGCGGATTAAGAAATTACCCATATGAGGATCACCATGAATAACACCATAGTGATAAAAAGGTATGTACCAAGAAAAGAACAAGGATCGCGCAATTTCGTTACGTTGACCTTGATCCATATCGGTATCTAGCATTTCGCGTAGGCTACGGCCATCAACCCAATCCATAGTCAAAAGACGGCTGGTTGAAAGTTGTTCAATAGGACTTGGAACAAAAGCTTTTTGAGTTGGATTAAGCATTAGACCAAAAAGACGTAGATTTGCTGCTTCTCTGACGTAATCAAGTTCTTCTTTTAAACGATTGACCAGTTCCATATAAACTTCATCTTGTTTTATGGCATTGTCTAAACGATGATAAATGCTAATTAGCAGACGCAATTGTTTTAGATCGGATTCAACGGTGCTGCGCATATCAGGATATTGCAGTTTACAAGCAACATGACGATCATCGGGAAGGGTCGCTTTATGAACCTGGCCTAAGCTGGCTGCAGCTGCAGCTTCATGAGAAAAATCTTTAAAATGATTTTGCCAATCGGGGCCAAGTTCTGTTTGCATACGACGGCGGACAAAAGACCACCCCATTGGCGGTGCATTAGATTGTAATTGTGACAATTCGCGTGCATATTCTTCAGGTAAGGCATCAGGGATTGTTGAAAGCAGTTGCGCCACTTTCATCATTGGCCCTTTAAGTCCTCCTAAAACACGTTTTAACTCTTCAGCATGCGCATCCTTATTGGTCGTAATACCTATTCGCTCTCCTGCCAAACGTGCAGCGATACCGCCTACTGCACCTGTGGAGCGGATCATACGGCGCATATTTCCAAAGAGTGATGAGCGGTCAAGATCATTGTCACGTGCCATTAAATTAATCCTGTTCAAGTTCATCAATAAATTCAGAAATGATATCGAGCCCTTTTCGCCAGAATGCTGGATCGGATGCATCCAAACCAAAAGGTTCCAATAAATCTTTATGCAATTTTGTTCCGCCCGCTTTTAACATATTTATATATTTATCTTCAAAACCAGTATGACCCTGACGGTAGATCTGATAAAGCGCATTCACCAAACAATCGCCAAAAGCATAAGCATAGACATAAAATGGCGTATGGATGAAATGGGGAATATAAGTCCAATACATATCATAATCACGTGTAAATTCAAAAGCAGGCCCAAGGCTTTCTTTTTGAGTTTCCCGCCAAAAGATACCAATTTCTTCAGGAAGCAATTCCCCATTTTTTCGAGCTTCGTGAACTTTACGTTCAAATTGGTAAAACGCAATTTGTCGAACTACGGTATTCAGCATATCCTCAACTTTACGGCTAAGCATAATACGACGTTGTTGAGGGTTCTTTGCGTTTTTTAATAGACTTTGGAAAGTAAGCATTTCTCCAAAAACACTGGCAGTTTCGGCAAGTGTTAAAGGGGTGTTTGCTTGTAGATAACCTTGTTTTGCGGCTAATATTTGATGAATACCATGACCCAGTTCATGAGCCAATGTCATGACATCACGACTTTTTCCATGGTAATTTAACAAAATATATGGGTGAACCGCCGGTACTGTAGGATGCGCAAAGGCACCTGTATTTTTGCCAGGGCGTAAAGTTGCATCAATCCATGGATTGTTTAAAAAGGTTTCAATCATTGTTCCCAAGCGGGGATCAAATTCCTGATATGCTGTGTGGACAATTTGTTTAGCTTTGTTCCAAGAAATGTGTTGATCATCATCACTCGGTAAAGGTGCATTACGGTCCCAGTACTGCAATTTTTCTAAATTTAACCATCTGGCTTTTAATAGATAATAACGATGGGAAAGACGTTTATAATCGTTGGTGACAGCATGAACCAAAGCATCAACGACTTTATCTTCAACCATATTATCACAGTTGCGTTCTGAATCAGGCCTTGGGAAATGTCGCCATCCATCAACAATTTGTTTGTCTTTGGCAAGTGTATTGGTAATTAGAGAAAATAAGCGGAGATTTTCAGAAAAGCTTTTACTTAGGCCATTAGCAGCTTCTTGGCGTATCTTACGGTCAGATGAAGATAATTTATTTAATGCGTCACCTAAAGGGACTTTATTTTCTTGTAGAGAAACCGTCATACCGGCCAGTGTCTCATCATAAAGTCTTGACCATGCAGCAGGCCCTGTAACCGATTTTTCGCTTAGAAAACGTTCGATATCATCCGCTAGTTGGTAAGGTTTGAAAATACGAACACTATCAAGGAATGGTTTCCAATGGGAAAGTCGCTCGCTTTTTAATTTCTCGCGAAGCTTATCTTCATCAATACGATTAATTTCAAGAGTGAAAAACAATCCTTGGGTACTGATTGCGGTTATTTGTTCAGTAATTTGTTGATAAAATTGTGCATTTTTTGAGCTGCTTGAATCAGTTGCAAAAATTAATTGAGCATAAGATCCAATACGTCCTAGAATTTCGCTGATTGTTTGATAGGATTCAATCGCTGTTGCCAGTTCATCTCCTGAAACGGATGCCAAGTGGCCTTGCCATTGTTTAGAGAGCCTTTCAACCAAATTTTGTGCTTTTTTTAAATCATCTTGTAAAAGTTCACTGTCTGGAGATGGATAAAGGTCAGATAAATCCCATGAAGGAAGTTTTTCAGATGTCTCTGTAGCCTTTACAGTATGATCAGTAGCACGGATGAAAGCATTCGAATTGGAAGAAAGCATGAAAATCCTACAATAATTAATTTGATATTGTAGATTAGCTTAAAAGAAGCAGGCTATTCCGTAAAGTGATTACTACATTATCTTTATATCAAAAAGCATGATTTTTATGGGAAAAATTTGATTGGAAAATAAGTTTCGTAAGAAGTTAAACAAAATATTTCATTAATAAATTAATTTTTGCTGGTTAATCCTTATTTTGAATAGAGAAAATATTTTCTTCAATAGAAACAAAATCTCTGTCTAAAGACGCAATTGTCTTAAGAAAATTTTGAGAGGTTCTTTTCTTTGGAAATAACCAGTCATGCAGTTCAATAATGGCGAGATAAAATTGATCAAACCATTCTGTATTACTTTCAAAAAGCTGTTTTTCTCCGCCCTCAATATCAATTTTTACGAGAAAGGGTTTGTTATTTGCTTCTTGCTTTAAAATCGATTTCATATCGAGGATTTGTGTATCTTGTCCCTTAAGATCTGGTTGATTTTCATTGGCGATGTAATTGCTCCAGGCTCCATTCCCACCATCTACCAGAATACCTCTTCCAGATATATTTGAAATGGCCGCATGAATGGGTGTGATTGGAAGATCAAAAGTATTTTTAACGAGCAGTTCAAAGCTATCTTTATCGGGCTCGATTGCGATGATTTTAGATTTGGGAAATAAAGAATGGAACCATATACTAGAAGCACCAATATTCGCGCCACAATCAATAATCAAAGGTGTTTGTTGATTGTTAATTATTGTTAGATATTCGTTATTAATATCTTTTGCTCGAAGAAGAGCACCTAAATTGTAGTCTTTTCGTTCAAATATTTGTTTAATAACTGCGGGGTCACTATTATTTTTACGAAAATAAAGCTTTCTATTATTCATTCCAAACATGGAATATTCAATAGATGTTAAATCTATTTCAACCATTAGACTATTTCTAAATTAATTTAACGTTAACTTTTTTTACATGAAAAATAAGAACATTTGCAAGATAAATTAATAAATTTAGAAAATAAATACATTTGCAAAATAAATATATTTGCAAAATGAATAGATATTCAATTGTATAGGAAAATTTTTTATTTATAAAAGTAAATAAAAAAACAATTGCGTTTGAAACTATATGTTTTTTTTTGATATTCTATGAATATAATTATATATGCTTCATAGTGGGCAAAAGAATTATGGCATTACTTTAAGAGTGGTTTTAATTCTTTTGCCCCTTATTATTCATGAATTATCTTAATGATAACATCATTCTTGATCAGAAGATGGTGCCGATAATTCTTGAACAATAGTCATAGGCACTTCTGGAAGGCGAGAAAAATTCAAATTATCTCGCTCGGAATGAAACGATCCAGTTATGCTCGTATCTGGTTTATTAACTTCTCTAATCGCTTGAAAACGTATGAATGGATCATAAACCGAATATTCAATTCTGGTAATTTTCCAAAGCTGATCAAGATATAAAATGGTGTTCCCGCATTCAATTGTATGGGCAGGAACGGAAATAATATCCATGTTAATTGGTATGTCAGAAGGCATGACAAATCTCCCTATTTGCACCTGAACCAATGTTTTTCAGGTGCATTCAGTCTAATTTCTATTTAAAATCGGTTCTGCGTTTTGTTATAAAATCCAAACAATATAAATAATGTTTTTAATGCGTTCTTAAAAATAGATTTCTTAGCTGAAGTAAGCGCTTCATAAATCAAAATAGTTTTTAAAATTGTTAACCCTTATTCCTTTATCCTGAATATATAATGGTGATTCATTTTCGGATAAAAAGAGGGGGGTATCAAAAAAAATTGATGATTATGAATTTTAGTAACTTATTGAAAATGAAACTTATTTCGCTCGATAGGTGATTTTTCATAAGGGCTTAAATTCTTATAGAATGATAAATCATCTTATGGCAGTAAATTATAAATGATAAAGTGCTTACAAAAACCTATTTCAGTTTTATAATCCATAATTGTATAAAAAGAATAGCTAGGCACTTATAGAAACGGAAAATGAAATGACGGTTGAAGGGGTGTTAGTGGCTGCACCTATTATCGTTTACTGCTTATTGATAATAGGGATGAGTATTATTGCTATAATTATGACAATCCGAAGACGGCGATAAGATTTATTACGGATTAATCGTATTTTTTATAGAATTTATGACATTTTCAAACATAGGCGTTGTAAGAACACCTGTATTCGTATTGTAACGTGAGACGTGATAACTATCAACTAACGTGACTGTATGGGATAAATCGATCCTTTGTCCGTGCTTAAATTTATTCTTGGAAATAGGAAGATCAAAACAGGTTAATACATTTTTATGAGCGATTACACCAAGTGATAAAATAACCTTAAGATTAGTCATTTGTTCAATTGTATATTTTAAAAAAGACCGGCACTTCTTTTCTTCTTCTGAAGTGGGTTTGTTGGCAGGTGGAACACAACGTACAGCATTGACAATGCGACAATTTTGTAAAGTTAGACCATCATTAGGATCCGCACGATATTGTCCTTTGGCAAAACCATATTTAATCAGTGTTTCATAAAGAAGCGTTCCAGCAAAATCTCCCGTAAATGGGCGGCCTGTAAGATTTGCTCCTTTAACTCCGGGGGCAAGTCCAACAATTAAGAATTCAGAATCAACACTTCCCCAAACTGGAACCGGTGCATTCCATCCATCAGGAAATTCGATTTTATTACGATGGCGGTAATCAACTAATCGTGGACATAACGAACAGTCATTGCTTGGAGTCAGGCTAACAGAATGCACAAACTTACATTCCATCTTCTAAAGCAAGATCACTATTCTTCACATCAGTTTCAGATGGAAGTGGTCGAGGACGCGGTTCAGATTGATGTCTTGTAAATTCTGGCGCAATATCAACGAGTTCAAGAAATTGATCAGCCTGACGGCGTAATTCATCACCAACCATTGGAGGCGTCGTTTTGACTGAGGAAACAACGGTAACGCGAACGCCTTGGCGTTGAACAGATTCAATTAAACGGCGGAAATCTGCGTCGCCACTAAAAAGAACGGCATGGTCAATTTTGGGTGCAATTTCCATCATATCGACCGCTAATTCAATGTCCATACTACCTTTGATTCTGCGGCGTCCGTTTTGATCGGTAAATTCTCGCGCATTTTTAGTTACTAGGAAGAAACCATTATATGCCAACCAATCTGTAAGTGGCTTTAAAGGTGAATATTCTTCGGTATCTAAAACGGCAGAGTAATAATATGCACGAATAATGTTACAATGCTTTCTAAAAAAACCGAGCAAATTTCTATAATCAACATCAAACCCTAGATTACGGGAAGCTGAATATAGATTTGCTCCGTCAATAAACAAGCAAACTCTTTCATTTTCTCTAAATAGCATTCTAAATATTCCCAAAAATAAAAAAGCATTAAAGTTGAATTTTAAAATTACTTTTTATAATATTTTTTAACGGTTGAAATCTATAAAAGTTTTCACTTTTATTATAATCCAAAAACTTCATCTCTTTCAATTAACAGATTCATGAATGATAAGAAAAACCAATATGATTATTATCGCCATAGGCAGTAATCTGGCAGGAAAATGGGCGGATACACCTCTGAAAATGTGCCTAGAAGCGACTCATAAAATTTCTTTGTTACCTTACTGTTATCAACCTAAGATCTCATCGTTGTATAAAACAAGTCCAATTCCAGCATCATCACAACCATTTTATATTAATGGTGTAATGAGTTTCCAAGGTAACGTTGATCCTTTTGATTTATTGCATAAGCTAAATCAGCTAGAGGCAGAAGCTGGGCGGAAGCGAAGCGAACCTAATGCAGCGAGGGCGTTGGATCTTGATATTATAGCTATTGATAATCAGATTATTCAGAAAACCCCTCAATTAGTGGTTCCGCATCCCAGAGCACATGAACGGGGGTTTGTTCTCTATCCTTTACGCGATTTGTTTCCTGATTGGGTTCATCCGGTTTATAAAAAATCCGTTAGTCAATTAATAGCCGATTTGCCAGTGGATCAATTAATAGAGAAAGTTCATGTAGATTAAAGCAAAACCTTGAATTTTACCTGATAATTTTTTAATAATAAAAAATAGTGTTTTTTTCTGGAGAATTAGGCCCTAATGGCACGCGTTACCGTTGAAGATTGTATTGAAAAAGTCCCTAATCGTTTTGAGTTGGTACTCTATGCGTCACAAAGGGCAAGAAATATATCGAGAGGTGAAGAGTTAAAGGTTGATCGTGATAACGATAAAAACCCAGTTGTTGCTTTGCGTGAAATTGCACAGGAAAAACTGACTCTTGATCATTTAAAAGATGATTTGGTTCGTTCTCTTACCCGAGCCCCTGAGCCTGAACCCGTTGATGAAGAAGTAATGGACTTAATTCCAACCGAACAAAATATCTTTGGATTGCAAGATGTTTCTGCTGAAGAAGAAGCACAAAATGCTCCACAGAATTCGTTTGAGAATATCAACAGTATAATGTCGGAACTTGATCGACATCGGAATAACAACAATAATTATTAAAAATTTATTGAAATAGCGTTTTCAACATTAGTTTAACCCATGATCATTAGGAATTAAGTGGCAGAAATTACGAATCTGGATGGTTTGAGTGAAAGTGATCAAATTGATTGTGAAGGACTCGTTCGACGTATTCGTGCCTATGATCCAGATGCGGATGTTGCTATTGTTGAAAAAGCATTTCGTGTAGCTGTTAAAGCTCATGAAAACCAAACCAGAGATAGTGGTGCACCTTATGTAACCCATCCTCTGGCAGTTGCAAATATCCTTGCTAGTTTACGAGTCGATGTTGCTTCTATTGCAACAGGTTTGTTGCATGATACAATCGAAGATACGGATATTACGCGGGATTATATTCAGACTGAGTTCGGTAAAACAGTTGTCGAATTGGTTGACGGTGTTACCAAATTAACCCGTTTGGAACTTCAATCTGATCGTACGAAACAAGCAGAAAATTTTCGTAAGCTTGTTCTTGCAATGTCTAAAGACATCCGTGTTCTGATCGTCAAGCTTGCAGACCGTTTACATAACATGCGTACGTTAAATTATGTTGATCGCCTTGATCGCAAACAACGTATTGCCCGTGAAACGATGGATATCTATGCGCCTTTAGCCGAGCGTATAGGTATGGATAAAATAAAGACTGAACTTCAGAATTTGTCTTTTTCTATTCTTGAACCTGAAGCCGAAGCTTCTATCCGCGCCAGACTGAATTATTTGCGGGGTCAAGGTGCTGATATTATAGAAGAAGTTTGCACTGAACTTACCAAAATTTGCAAAGATACAGGTTTAGAAGATGTGGAAATAACGGGACGTGAAAAATCATGTTATTCCATATGGGAAAAAATGCGCCGTCGTCAGGTCGCTTTTGAACAGCTTTCCGATATTATGGCTTTCCGAATTATTGTGAAAACACGTGAGGATTGCTATACGGCTTTAGGGGCGGTCCATGGTGCTTATCCTGTTGTTGCAGGGCGTTTTAAAGATTATATTTCTGCACCCAAAGCGAATGGTTATCAAAGCCTGCATACTGGTGTAACTTTACGTCATCCGCGTAATCAACGTATTGAAATTCAAATTCGCACGCGTCAGATGCATGATATTGCAGAAAACGGGGTTGCTTCTCATTGGATTTACAAACAACTTCCGGCAATAGGCAAAAAGGGACAAGATAAATCGAGCAAAGATGCGACGGGTATTGTTCCTGGTCTTAAGAAATTGCGCTGGGTGCAGGATTTGCTTGAAATTCTAGAAGATTCTTCTGCTCCAGATGAATTTTTAGAAAATACCAAACTTGAATTATATCAAGATCAGGTCTTTTGTTTTACGCCACGTGGTGAATTAATTCAATTGCCACGAGGGGCAACGCCAGTTGATTTTGCCTATGCTGTTCACAGTCAGGTTGGCGATAGTTGTGTCGGTGCTAAAGTAAATGGTCGATTAGTACCGTTGAAACAGGTACTGGAAAATGGTGATCAAGTTGAAATCATGACTGCCCGTGAAGGGAACCCTTCACCTTCATGGGAACGTTTTGTTATCACGGGCAAAGCACGAGCGCGAATTCGCCGTTATGTTGCTCTACAACAGAAAGAAATTAAGCTTGAAGCAGGACGTGTAGCATTAGCCAAAGCATTCCGACAAGAAGGTGTTGACGGTTCGTTAAAAGTTCTTGAAGGTGTTCTGAAAACGTTAAAGCAAGTCAATGTCGAAGAACTTTATGTCGCTGTAGGCAGCAATACGATTGGTGCTAAAGATGTTGTTTATACAGCTTATCCTGAATTACGGCCTATTAAACGTGCACCACGATTTGTACCAGGTTTAAGTGAAAAAAATCGCTCTGTTGCAAAAAGAGGGGTTTCAACCGTTCCATTACGTGGCATGGGACAAGGAATATCGGTACATTTTGCGGGATGCTGTCATCCTTTACCGGGCGATGCAATTGTTGGTATTGTTGCAACGGGTAAGGGGATTACAATACATCGCAAATCCTGCGCGACATTAAACAGTTTCTCTTCTACACCAGAACGGTTTTTGGAAATTGATTGGGATTACGACATTCTGAATCGGGGTGATACCGGCCGAACTTATACAGGACGTGTTCGTATCGTTGGGGAAAATAATAAGGATATTTTAACATCGATAACGAGTTGCGTTTCGCAATATGAAGGCAATATTGTTAATTTAAAGATTGTTAATCGGCATCTGGATTTTGTAGAAATTCTTTTAGATGTGGAAATTAGCGATCTTCAACATCTCACCTCATTGATTTTAGGAATGCAGATTGCCAAAGGTTTCCTGCATGTTGAACGGTCACAATCTTGATAAGGAAGAAGATGTGATTGTTGGTATTGGAGCTGATTTGTGTGATATACGACGGATTGAACGAACAATCCAAAAATTTGATAGACGTTTTATTACACGAATTTTCACGGGTACAGAAATTGCCAAAGCGGAGAAATCGCGAGGGAATGCACGTTTAGGTACTTATGCCAAGAGATGGGCTGCAAAAGAAGCATGTGCAAAGGCGCTGGGTACAGGATTTTCCGAAGGTGTTTTTTATCACGATATTGAAGTTGTTAATCTGCCTAGTGGTCAACCAACCTTACGATTATTTAATGGCGCGTTAAAACAGCTGCATAAAATTACTGGTATTGAAGCTAATCCATCAATTTTATTAACCATGACGGATGAATACCCTTATGCTTTTGCGCAAGTCATGATACAAATAGACGCTTCTTAGTAGAGAACCCAATTAAAGCAATTCGAGTTAACTGGCAGTAATTTCAATGCTTGGTTTAAAGGAAAGGGCATATCTATTAAATTGTTTTATTTTCAGAGGCTTGTTTACTAAATGAGTAATGACCAGCAAAATTTAAATCAACAATCAAACCCAACTACATCAAAAAATGAATTTTTGGATATTATAAAAACCGTATTTTGGGCTGTTGTCATTGTTCTATTATTTCGGACGTTTTTGTTTGAACCTTTTAATATACCTTCAGGTTCAATGATTCCGACATTGCTTAATGGTGATTATATTTTTGTCAGTAAATATAATTATGGTTATTCTCATTATTCGTTTCCATTTTCTCCTAATGTTTTTGAAGGAAGGATATGGTCTGCGACCCCTAAAAGAGGTGACGTCGTCGTTTTCCGTTTTACAAAAAATACGTCAATTGATTACATTAAACGTGTTGTAGGTTTGCCCGGCGATCATGTTCAGGTCAAAGATAGTATTTTATATATTAATGAACAGCCTATCAAACGTATTCCTCAAGGTAGCTATAGTATCAGTGTTTATAATTATGAACGGCAGGCATCTGAAACCAATATAGGCAATCGATTTGATGAATATTTCCCGGAAACGACAAATGGTTCAGGTGAAACACCGCATCAGATTTTACAAACGACTACGCGGGGATATGCGAATAACACCATTGAATATGTTGTCCCACAAGGGTATTTTTTCGCTATGGGAGATAATCGAGATAATAGCTCTGATAGTCGTTTTAATGAAGGTGATCTTGATCTTGGGTTTGTTCCAATGGAAAATCTTGTTGGGGAAGCTCAATTTATTTTTTATTCTTATGATCATCAATATTCAGTTTGGCAATTTTGGCATTGGCCAGATCAAATTCGATGGAATAGATTATTTAAGGGTATCAAATGATCGAAGCCATTCATACAAAAGCACCGCGTAATGCACAAGCATTAGAAAAGCGCATAGGTTATCATTTTAAGGATCGAACGCTTTTACAAAAAGCCTTAACGCATCGATCTGCACTTTATGATCGTCGACTGCCGCGTAAAAAAAAAGGAAACCAAAAGGTTAAAGGGGCAGGTTCCAATGAACGTCTTGAATTTATTGGAGATCGCGTATTAGGGTTGATTATGGCCGAATGGCTATTGGAACGTTATCCTCATGAACAAGAAGGGGATTTGGGTTCTCGGCATGCGCATTTAGTATCACGTACGACCTTAGGGAAAGTGGCTCAAAAACTAGAATTTTCTGATGCAATTCATGTCGCATATCACGAGGAACGGATTGGTGTAAATCAAACCGAAAGTGTTATGGCTGATGCCGTGGAAGCCATTTTAGGAGCTATGTATCTAGATGGTGGGTTGGAGCCCGTCAGGCAATTAGTTCGTAAGGTATGGGCAGATATCATTACATTGCAGGCTTCTCCACCTAAAGATTCAAAAACAGCTTTGCAAGAATGGGTATTAGCCCGAGGATTACCGTTACCCGTTTATGAGGTCATTCAGCAAGAAGGTCCTTCGCACGCTCCTAATTTTCTTATTCAGGTTAAAGCCAAGGATAAAGAAGGACGAGGAGAAGGAAGAAGTAAACGTATTGCTGAAAGTGCAGCGGCTGCAGATTTGTTGCATCAATTAAAAAATATATCATAAGGTCTTTGAATATGCGTTGTGGTTTTGTTGCTCTGGTTGGTGCTCCAAATGCCGGGAAATCAACTTTGTTAAATCGGATGGTTGGCGCTAAGCTTTCAATTGTAAGTCCGAAGGCTCAGACGACACGGATGCGAATTTTGGGGATCGTTATGCAAAATCAAACGCAGATTTTGCTAATGGATACACCGGGTATTTTTAAACCGAAACGTAAATTAGACGAAGCAATGGTCGCTTCGGCTTGGTTAGGAGCGGCAGAGGCCGATATTACGGCTTTGTTGATTGATGTTAGTAGCGGATTAACGGATGAAACGTTAAAAATTATTGAGAAATTAAAAGAAAACCCCAAAAGGATTTGGTTGATTTTAAACAAAATTGATAAAATACCAGCACAGAAATTATTACCGCTAACTGAAAAAATAGCCAATATTTTACCTTTTGAAGAAAGTTTTATGATTAGTGCCCGTACGGGTGATGGTGTTACCGATTTATTAAATCAGTTGGCAGAAAAATTACCTGAAGGTCCATGGCTTTATCCAGAAGATGATTTGACCAATCTTCCTGATCGTTTATTGGCAGCCGAATTAGTTAGAGAACAAATATTTTTGCAAACTTATGAAGAAATTCCTTATGGAACGACGGTAGAGACCGAAAGTTTTAAAGAACGTCCCGATGGATCAATTCGTATTGACGCCGTTATTTATGTTGGACGGGCTAATACCAAAGCAATTATTATCGGTGAAAAAGGTCAGAAAATTCGTGCGATTGGTGAAAAATCCAGAAAAGAATTATGCCGATTATTGGATCGCCCCTGTCATTTATTTTTAAATGTTAAGGAACGAAAAGGTTGGGATAGCGAAAAAGCACGTTTACATGCTATCGGATTAGATCTTACATAAAACCTTACAAAAATCATTGATAAGGTTATGTGTATTTTTAAGCTTGATTCTGCGCGCTTAAATGCATTACTTCTGACATAATAATTGTTGTGTCAAATTTTAAGAATTGAATATAAACCATGAATCCTTCATCTGACCCTATGAATCCAAAGCGCGTTTTACTGAAATTATCGGGAGAGGCACTGTTGGGCGGAAACGCTTTTGGGATAGATGCAAATATTGCTTCTTCAATTGCTACCGATATTAAACAGGTCATTGAAAGTGGCGTTGAGGTATGTTTAGTTATTGGAGGCGGTAATATCTATCGTGGTATGGATGCCGCTTCCAAAGGAATGGATCGTGTTCAAGGCGATTATGCGGGTATGCTGGCAACGGTAATTAATGCAATTGTTATGCGAAATGTCCTGGAAAATTCTGGAATTGAAACGCGTGTTTTATCAGCAATTCCATTAACTCCTGTTGTTGAGCCTTATGTTCAAGGAAGAGCCATACACCATATGAATAAGGGGCGTGTGGTTATTTTTGCGGCTGGAACAGGAAATCCTTATTTTACTACGGATACAGCAGCTTCCTTACGGGCGATTGAGATGAATTGCGATGTAATGCTTAAAGGAACACAAGTCGATGGTGTCTATGACTCTGATCCGCGTAAAAATCCAGATGCCAAACGTTTTGATAAGCTGACTTATACGGAGGTTCTGGCTAAGGGTTTGAACGTTATGGACTCTACGGCAATTAGTTTGGCACGTGATAATAAGCTTCCAATCATTGTTTTTGATATTCACAAAAAAAATGCGTTCCGCACTGTATTGCGAAATGAGGGTACCTTTACAAGAGTCGTATCGGACTCTTAAAATAGGAATTATATAATCAAGTGAATATCGTTATAAAAAAGGAAGTTACATAGTGAGTGAAGATATTAATAATTTAAAGCAAGATCTTACTCGGCGGATGCAAGGCGCTTTGGAAGCATTCCGTCATAATTTAAGCGGTCTGCGTTCTGGACGAGCAAGTCCCGCGCTTTTGGAGCCGATCCGCGTTGAAGCCTATGGTAGCCTTTCTCCTTTGACACAAGTGGCTTCGATTTCAGTACCTGAGCCGAGAATGCTGGCTGTGCAGGTATGGGATAAAAGTATGGTAAGCGCTGTAGATAAAGCCATTCGTGAAAGTGGCCTTGGGTTAAATCCGATACCTGATGGACAATTGGTTCGTGTTCCTATTCCCCAATTGACAGAAGAACGCCGCTTGGAATTAGTTAAGGCTGCTGGTCGTTACGCTGAAGATGCCAAAGTGGCTATTCGTGGGGTACGTCGCGACGGAATGGATCATGCTAAAAACGCAGAAAAAAATGGTGATATTGGTAAAGACGAAGTAAAAAATTGGTCGGATGAAATTCAAAAACTTACTGATGAATTCGTCAAAAAAGTTGATGATATTCTGAGTGAAAAAGAACGGGATATTAAGCAGGTTTAATTTATTTTAACTTGAGTATCATTATGCCGCTTCACCCATCTACGAAGATTGTTTCTATTAATTCGGAATGTTCACCGCTTTCTACCGGAGAAGGCGGGATGCCGAAGCATGTTGCGATTATTATGGATGGGAATAGTCGTTGGGCAGCAGCACGTGGCCTACCAAGGATTGCTGGTCATCGGGAGGGGGCTAAAGCTGTAAAACGGTGTCTTGAAGCTGCAGTTAAGCGGAATATTCAGTGGTTAACTTTATACGCGTTTTCTTCGGAAAACTGGCGTAGAACTCCAGAAGAGGTATTTGCGCTGACTGATTTGTTGCGTTACTACCTGCAGCATGAAGTCAAGGCATTGCATAATCAAGACATTCGGATTCAATTTATAGGGGATTTATCCCGCTTTGATCAAAAACTACAAAAAAGTTTAAGTGATGCCGAATATCTTACAAGAAATAATCGTAAATTAACTTTAACGCTTGCGCTTTCTTATGGTGGAAGAGACGATATATTACAGGCTGCGAAACGTCTGGTAACCGCTATCCAAGAAAATGAAATTAAATTGGAAAATGTTACGGAGACTATGTTTTCTAAATATTTGCAAACGGTGAACATGCCTGATCCCGATTTGGTTTTAAGAACGAGTGGTGAATGCCGACTTTCAAATTTTCTTTTATGGCAATCCGCATATGCTGAATTAGTTTTCCTCGAGACTTTGTGGCCTGATTTCGACGAACAGCATTTTTCCAAAGCAATCGATATTTATACTCGACGTGAACGTCGGTTTGGTGCTCGGCCAGGATAGAAAATTGACAAAAGAAAACAAAAAATCCTCTTGGCAAGATTTGCCCTTAAGAATAGCGTCAGCTGTCGTTATTATACCATTGGCAGCATTTTGTATTATTGATGGTGAGATTCCATTTGTTGTTTTACTTTGCTGCCTGACAATTGGCCTAATGATTGAATGGGCCAATTTATTTAAAAAGAACATTAAAAGCTTTTTAGGGGTTTTGTGGGTTTTATGGCCGCTGGCTGCCTATGCGGTTTTGCTTAAGGGAGCATGGTATTCCGCTATTGTTATCTTGGGACTTGCCATGTTTTTTGGGCAACCCTTATGGTTGGGTACTGCGGTTATTGGATTGCCTGGTCTTGCATTGTTATGGTTACGTTTTATGAATGCATCAGGTATGTGGGCAATTCTTTTTGTTGTTGCTGTTGTGATTGCCAGTGATAGTTTTGCTTATTTATTTGGGAAGTGTTTTGGTGGTCCGAAATTAATTCCTTCTGTTTCACCTGGCAAAACATGGTCGGGTGCTATAGGTGGTTTAATAGCGGCAACCTGTACTGGTATAATTATTGCCTGGATCGCGTCAGGTAATAATGTAAATAATCTGATGATTAGTGGTGTTTTAGGTTTGTTTACAGGCATATTTTCTCAAATTGGTGATTTGCTAGAAAGTAAACTAAAACGCATGTTGGGAGTTAAGGACTCAGGAAATATTATTCCAGGTCATGGTGGATTACTTGATCGGTTGGATGCTTTGTTAATGGCGTCGGTTTTTGTAGCAATAGTTTCTATCTTTATTCCACAAGGGATGCTGATTTGGCAGCAAGATAATAAATGGATGCCGACTCAGCCTGATGGAACTGAATTTCTGCCTCAAATGCCCATACTTATAAAATAATATAATAATGATTAAAGGATAGCGTTGAAAATGAAAACCGTTTCTATTTTAGGTAGCACCGGTAGTATTGGATGTTCCACGGTTGATCTTTTGTTGCAAGCACCTGATCGTTTTAAGGTCATTGCTTTAATTGGTGGTAAGAACGTTAAAAAGTTAGCTGAACAAGCAATTGCACTCAACGCTAAAATTGCAGTTACAGCGCATGAGCATTTTTTACCAGAATTGCAACAGTTGCTATCGGGTAGTTCTGTTGAGGTGGCCGGAGGGCGTAAAGCAGTTTTGCAAGCGGCAGCAGAAGAAGCCGATTGGACAATGGCTGCTATAACTGGAGCAATTGGATTAGAACCGACAATGGCTGCCGTTAAGAATGGTCATTATATTGCTTTGGCAAATAAAGAGGCTTTGGTATCTGCTGGTGATGTAATGCTGCAGGCCGTTCAAAAGGCTGGAGCAACGCTATTACCAGTTGATTCGGAACATAATGCTATTTTCCAATCTATGGCTGATAAGCAATATAAATCAGTTGAAAAAATTATACTGACGGCATCGGGCGGCCCATTTCGTAAATCTTCATTAGAAGAAATGAAAAAGGCAAGCTTGCGTGAAGCTTTGAAACATCCCACATGGTCAATGGGTGCAAAAATAACCATTGATTCAGCAAGTATGTTTAATAAAGGTTTAGAGATTATTGAAGCCGCACGCTTATTTTCTATGCCAGAAGATAAGATCGGTGTGTTGATTCATCCGCAATCGATTGTTCATAGTATGGTGCAATACGAAGATGGAAGTTTTATCGCACAATTGGGCTCTCCTGATATGCGTATTCCAATCGCACATACCCTTGCGTGGCCAGAACGGATGCATACAAATGTTAAACGCTTAAATTTGGCTGAAGCAGCACTTGAATTCGAAGAACCGGATGAAATGCGTTTTCCAGCATTAAGGTTAGCCAGAGAAGCATTGCGGGCAGGAAAATGCGCTCCGACTATTCTTTCGGCTGCAAATGAAATTGGCGTTGATGCTTTTTTACAGGAAAAGATTGGTTTTCTAGATATTTCTGCGGTGGTTGAAGCTGTTATGCAGAAATTGGGTTCGCCTGAAGCAAAAAATTTAGAAGATGTTCTTTATTGGGATCAAAAGGCACGGGAATGTGCAACGGAATGGTTGCGTCAACACGTATCCTAAATTAGATTTTTAACACGATATAATGAACTAAGGTTTACAAAGTTATGTATGAATTTTTACGAGCAATTTTAGCATTTGTATTCGTTCTTGGAGTGCTCGTATTTATTCATGAGTTAGGACATTATCTTGCTGCGCGTTGGCGTGGAATTTACGTTGATGTATTTTCCATCGGTTTTGGTCAACCATTGTATCGGTGGCATGATAAAACGGGAACTGAATGGCGCATCAGTGCTATCCCTTTGGGGGGGTATGTCAAACCCCATGGTTTTGAAGGGCCAGAAGAAGCAAGTCCTGAACAAAAATCATCATGGATTCCAGGGAAAACCTTTCATGAAAAGCCTGTAAGTAGCCGGGCGATTGTTACGGTTGCCGGACCAGTTTTTAACTTTTTACTCGCTATAATCTTGTTTACAGGTTTATTTGCTGTTTCTGGGCGTATCTTGGTTAAACCATTAGTGCAAGATACTCTTCCAAATAGTGCTGCAGCACAAGCGGGATTAAAGCCTAATGATTTAATTATTAAGCTGGATAATATTGATAATCCAGATGTTCAAAAAGTGATTGATTTTGCGCATACGCATCCTGGCTATAGTACAAATCTTGTTATCAAACGTCAGGAAAAAGAAATTACTTTGCCGATTACGGTGGGACAAACCATGCAAAATGGGAAAGCGGTTGGACAGTTAGGTATTGCTATGGGTGGCGTAGTTGCAATGAGCAAACCACTGCCACTGGGTAAATCAATCATCGTTGCAACTCAGGAAACATGGAATCTTAGTGTTCAAACATTGGTAGGGCTTGGTGAGGTTATCAGTGGCAAACGTTCTGCCAAGGAGCTTGGGGGGCCTTTGCGTATTGCACAGATTTCTGGTGAAGTGGCGCAAGGTGGTTTTTCAAAACTTGTATTCTTTATGGGGTTGTTATCCGTTAATCTCGGATTAATAAATTTATTGCCGATTCCCGTTCTTGATGGTGGCCGGTTACTTTTTTATGGAATCGAAGCCGTTTTAGGGCGCCCTGTTAATCGCAAAGTTCAGGAATGGGTTTTTACCGCCAGTTTTGTGCTGATATTTCTCTTATTTTTGATTGTAACCTTCAATGATGCTTCGTCTATGGGATTATTTCGTTGGCTTACAGGTCACACTCATTAACTTACATGATAGAAAATCCAAGCAACGACTTGCCAAAAGGTATAAAAATCGGATACCTGCCAAAGAAATGGGAATAAGTTGTTTTTAAATTTGTTACAGATCGTTATAAATGGTCTCAGTTTTAATTTCCTTGTTGATATCCCATTAGGAAAAGGGTGACTGATTTGTTAAGTAAACGTCCAGCATTGTTTGCTTCTGTATGTTTGGTTCCGTTCTTTTGCGGAAGTTTGCATGCACAAACAACAACACCGTCAAAAACCTCTGGTCATGCCAAGGCCGTTAAGGGGCATCATACTGGAAAACGGGGTGCAGATAAGCCATTACCGGCCAGAGGCGGTATTATCGAATCGATTCAGGTTGTCGGAAATGATCGTGTTGAAACACCGACGATTTTGTCTTACATGCTGGCTCAGCCTGGAGATCCATTTAATAAAGATCTGTTGGATCGTTCGTTAAAGACACTTTACGCAACAGGTTTGTTTAAGGATATCAACCTTCGTCGTTCTGGCAACACGTTGCAAATTAATGTTGTTGAGAATCCAATTGTTAATCGGGTCGTTTACGAAGGAAATAAAAAAGTAAAAGACGCCGATATTCAAAAATTCACAGCGTTAAGAGCCCGTTCGATTTATTCCGAAGGTTTGATTGCATCCGACCGTCAACGAATTCTTGCAATGTATGCTGCTAAAGGACGTTATTCTGTCGCTGTTACGCCACAGGTTATCAACCTTTCTCATAATCGTATTGATGTAGTTTTTAAAATCAACGAAGGTCCAAAAACGCTTATTGAAAAACTGGCCTTTGTTGGCAACCATGCGTTTAGTGAAGCTCGGTTAAGTCAAGTAACATCATCACGTGAAACAGCATGGTACCGGTTTTTATCATCTTCCGATGAATATAATCCAGAACGCGTTAAATATGATGCTGAGTTGATTCGTCGATTCTATCTACGTAATGGTTATGTTGATTTTCAGATGGTCAACGCAACCGGTGAATTATCACCAGATCATAAATCTTTTTATATTACCTATACGATGGAAGAGGGGCCACAATACCGTTTGGGTAAAGTTGATGCCCGTTCAAGTATTCGTGGTGTCGAAGCAAAAGAAGTCCTTAACTCAATCGTAATGCGTAAAGGCCAGATTTATGACGGTAAGGAAATTGAAGATACAGCTAAAAATCTTCAAGAAGAGCTTCAAGCAAAAGGACATCCATTTGCTGTAGTAAGGCCAGAGATTGCGCGTAACCCTGAAAAGAAGATCGTTGACCTTCTGTTTGACGTAATGGATGGGCCGAGAGTTTATGTCGAACGCATAGACATTACGGGTAATACCGTTACCGAAGATCATGTAATACGTCGGGAACTTCCGATTGCTGAAAATGATCCATATACCAATACAACTGAAAAATATATGAAGCAGGCTGTTGAGGATCTGGGTTATTTTAAAACAGTTAATGTGAACAAATCGAATGGAACGGCTCCAGATAAAAAGGTTGTTAATATCGCATTAACTGAAAAACCAACGGGTGAGTTCTCTCTGGGGGGTGGTTATTCAACTGACTCTGGTATTTTGGGAAATATTGGGTTAAGGCAACGTAACTTCCTTGGGACAGGTATAGATGCCGGTATTTCTGCAACCCTTGCCTATTATGCTCGGCAGATTGATCTTTCTTTTACCAATCCATTCTTTATGGATAAAAACATGGTCACTGGGTTTGACGTGTTTTATATCCAAAATAACAATCAGACCTATCAGAACTATTCTGAAGATCGTATGGGAGCCAGCCTACGTTTAGGTTATGCTTTTAACAATGTATTGTCTCAGTCCTGGACTTACTCTTTGATTGATCGGCATATTCATAACATTTGGGATGATTCATCCTATTATGTATTGGATCAAAAAGGGTGGTCTTTACTTTCTCAATTAGGGACAACAATTACGTTTGATACACGTGATAATCGTGTCATGCCACATAGCGGTGCTGTCGTCAGATTAGGTGGTGACTTTGCTGGTATTGGTGGTGATGCAAAATATGTGCGTGGTAAGATTGACGGATCTTATTATGTTCCCCTTGATGATTTAACAGGGAATCGTGACTGGACATTAAGCTTTTCTGCTGGTTCCGGTTATATTGCGGATTGGGGTAGTAGCAGAAACGCAAAAATCATTGATAACTTCTATCTCGGTGGAAGCAATCTTCGTGGATTTATGGATGGTGGTGCGGGTCCTCGTTCAATGGCTAATTATGGTGGTCTTGGTCACCGCATGCATTCCCAGGAAGACTTTTTGGGTGGTCGCTTTATATATACTGGATCAGCTCAGGTTACATTTCCAATGCCAGCAGCACGTGATCTTGGTCTAATGGGTCGATATTTTGTTGATATGGGTGGATTAGATGGTTTGCGTGTCAAACGTCGTTATACCAGCTATAAAAATGATTGGATAAAACATACAGGTGTTTATGGAAATACTTTAACACCACGTGTTAGTACGGGTGTTGGTTTCTCATGGAAAAGTCCGTTTGGATTATTGAATGTTGACTTTGGTTATCCTGTTGTGAAACAAAAACATGATCGTATGATGTTAATGCGT
This sequence comes from uncultured Commensalibacter sp., assembly GCA_945266285.1. Classification (GTDB taxonomy): domain Bacteria; phylum Pseudomonadota; class Alphaproteobacteria; order Acetobacterales; family Acetobacteraceae; genus Commensalibacter. Next base: position 61,026 of record CALYOP010000001.1, on the reverse strand, counting down.
TTTGGCTTTGGTCAACAATTCTAAGGGAGTCGTTATGGCTAGAAAAGTTGGAATTTGTCTTCTTTTTGCTGGTTCTTTATTGTTACCATGCTCGGATCATTTGTTATCTTCAGCATGGGCCGCTGGTGAAGGCGATAGTGGGGGCTGGTTTGTTCCAAAAGCCAGTCAAACCAAATCAACGAAAACTGCGACTTCACCTGCACCACGTAGACATGTTAAGCAGAATTCTGCACCAGCCCAACAACCTGATGCTATGGATCCAGCTGATGATGGTTCTGATGTTGCAGATGGTAACCAAGCTCAGCCAGTTTTGCCATTGCCCCCGATTCCAACGCCAACGCCTGTTCCCAAAGGTAATCCACCACCGGCTGTTGTTGTTGGAGTAATTAGCGTTCCTGATGTGATGCGGCAATCGGTTGCTGCACAAGAGATTGAAAAAACGCTTTTAAGTCGTCGTGATGCTTTGCAACAAGATGTACAAAAGGAACAAAAAGCTTGGCGGTTTGAACAACAACAGATTCAAGCCAATGCGAAGTCCATGACTGCTGACCAGATTCAATCTCGTGAACGAAAGTTACAAATGCGCGTATTAAAAGCGCAACGTGCGTTTCGCGATCGTAACCGAATCATACAACAGGCAGCACAGGTTGCATTTGGTCAGATTGAACGTGAATTGGTTCAGATTATTCAGCAAGTTGCCGCTAGTCATGGGATGAATCTCGTTTTACATAGAGAGCAAATTGCATTGAATGTCAACGAACTGGATATTACAGAACAAGTTGCTAAACATTTGAATGCAAATTTACCATCGGTTTTCATTCCACCAGCTGATGTTGATCCAGAAGAATTAGCAAAAAGTGGTAAAATGCCCACGACTGCTAATCCGACGATGCAAGAAAAACCAAATTCTGCTGCAAATAGTGTTGTGATTAAAAAACATGACACTGCTGCAGAACCCAGTAAATAAGTTTAATATCGTGTCGACCAAAGATGAACATCCTGGAGATAAACGTTTTTTTCAGTGCTCTGGACCATTTGATCTTGAGCATTTAAGCACGGTTTCGGATACTAAAATTGTTGCTGCAAGATCTGGTAAATCAATAACCTCGTTTACAGGGATAGCACCATTACAGGCAGCAACAGAATGTGAAATTAGTTTCCTGGATAATAAACGATATCTTCCACTATTGGCCGAAACAAAAGCAGGGATTGTAATTATATCACCTGCTTTTGTAGAAAAAGTGCCAGATGATAGTATCGCTTTGGTAACTTCACGTCCTTATTTGGCATGGGCAAAAATTGCTAGTCTTTTTTATCCAAAACAAAAAGCACAATCCGGTATTCATCCAACGGCTTTTATTGATCCAACAGCTGATATTGATTCATCGGTTGAGGTTGGCCCTTTTGCTGTCATTATGCCGCATGTCAAAATTGGCAAGGGGAGTATAATAGGTGCTCATGCCGTTATTGAGCAAGGTGTCGAAATTGGGGATTATTGTTGTATTGGTAGTCACGTTTCACTTAGCCATGCTCTTTTAGGTAATAGGGTGGTTCTTTATCCAGGTTGTCGGATTGGCCAGGATGGTTTTGGATTTGCTATTAGCGAATCAGGATTTATAACCGTTCCACAAGTTGGCAGAGTTATTCTTAAAAATGATGTTGAAGTGGGAGCGAATTCGACGATAGATCGTGGGTCTATTCGTGATACGATTATTGGAGAAGGTTCCCGCCTGGATAATCTGGTGCAGATTGGACATAATGTTCAAATGGGGCGCTGTTGTATTGTCGTTTCGCAAGCTGGTATTTCAGGATCAACGCAACTTGGTGATTTTGTAACCATTGCAGCCCAAGCAGGTTTGATAGGGCATATTCATATTGGAGATCATGCACGCATCGGGGCTCAATGTGGTGTTATGTCAGATGTAGAAAGCAAGTCCGATGTGATTGGTAGTCCTGCAATGCCATTTCGTGAGTTTTTTCGGAATGTTGCGGTATTGCGTAAGATTGCAAAAAAAAGCTACAAAATCAGATAGTTCTGAGACATGAAGTTTTTATTATAAAACGATTAAGCCTTGAGTTAATATTCTAAAGAATATAATAGCGAATAATGTGAGGTATAAATTAATGTTTCTGTTAATCAACCAGAAGACGAGACAAAAATGATTGATATTTCAACTATCGATATTGAAGGGATAATGCGTGCAATTCCACACCGTTATCCTTTTTTGATGATTGATCGCATGGTTGATGTTCAGTTGGGTGTATCTGCAACGGGCATTAAAAATGTTACAGTAAACGAGCAGTTTTTTCAGGGGCATTTTCCTGGTCATCCTGTGATGCCTGGTGTTCTGATTGTTGAAGCGATGGCACAAACAGCAGCCGTTTTGGTCGTTAGCACTTTAGGTAAAGAATTCGAAGGAAAAGTTGTTTATTTTATGACGGTTGAAAATGCTAAATTCCGTCGTCCTGTGGTTCCAGGTGATCAACTGCATATTCATGTAATCAAAGAACGTAACCGAGGAAATGTTTGGAAATTTCGTAGTGTAGTTAAGGTAGATGATACTTCTGTCGCCGAAGCTGTTTTTAGTGCTATGATTATGGGATAAATATTTTTTAATTAGGTTTAAATAAAACGTAAATTTCGGAATCTATTATAATTAAAATTAATGAATTCTAGATATGTTTTTGTCTTCAATTCGATCAGAAATATAACCTATTGATTTGAATTAAAGATGGATTAAAGATGGAGGAAACTCTGATAGATCAAACACAAACAATGGATCACATTCATAAAGATAGTGAAATTCATCCATCAGCGATAGTGCAGCCCGGCGCGCGCATAGGAAAAGGGGTCTATATAGGACCTTGGTGTTTGATTGGCCCCGAGGTTGTTATTGAAGATGGTGTTCGTTTGATAGCGAATGTGGTTGTCGAAGGGAATACGGTTTTAGGAGACCATTCAATATATTATCCTTTTACGACGATAGGATTGGCACCACAGGATCTTAAATATCGGGGAGAACCAACGCGTTGTGAAATAGGTAGCCGAACGGTTGTTCGTGAACAAGTTACTATTCATCGAGGGACTGCATCAGGATCTGGTATCACGCGTATCGGCAATGATTGCTTGATTATGGTTAATGCACATATTGCACATGATTGTTGCATTGGTGATCGCGTTATTATTGTTAATAATGTTGTATTGGGGGGTCACGTCCATATCGAAGATGATGCTCGTGTGATGGGGGCTGCTGCTATTCATCAATTCGTACGTGTAGGTCGTGGTGCATTAGTCGGCGGCGTAACAGGGGTCGAAGCGGATGTTATCCCTTATGGTAGTGTTGTCGGTAATCGTGCACGTTTGGTAGGAATGCATTGGATTTGGCTTAAACGTAATGGCGTTAAAAGCGAAGAAATGCATATCCTTAGAGATGTTTATAGAACTTTATTCCTAGGTGAAGCTGGTGTAAATCACGTTTTTGATCAGCGTCTGGAAACTGTTAAAAGAAAATATCCGCATATCGCCAAAGTTAAAGAAATTTTGAATTTTATTGAAGCACCTAGTCGACGCGGTTTGGTTAACATAGGTCGATCTTTACCTTCTTCAGATACAGAAGAAGATAAAGAAACGACAGTTTAATCTGTATAAATTATGCAAGGAACGGTAGGTATATTAGCCGGTGGTGGTCCTTTACCTGGACAAGTCGCTGCTGCTGTTCATGCAATGGGCAGGTCAGTATTTATTGTTGCATTTCAAGATTTTGCCGAAGCCAAGATTATTGCTCCTTGGCCGCATGAATATGTCCGTCTTGCTGCTGCCAGCCGTATCCTTGGCCTTCTTAGAGAACATAATTGCAAAGATATCGTATTAATTGGTCCCGTTCGGAGACCTTCATTAAGAGATCTAAGACCAGATGCCGAGGGGGCACGTATTCTTGCCAGAATAGGTAAAGCTTTATTTTCTGGTGATGATGGGCTTTTAGCTGCTTTAGTAAAAGTGCTTTCTGAAGAGGGATTTAACGTACGTGGAGCGCACGAATTTTTAGATTCGGTTGAAGCGGGTGTGCTGGGCAAAGTAAGCCCTGATCAGCAGGCACTATCAGATATTGCCCAAGGTATTAAAGTTGTTCGCGCATTAGGATCGCTTGATATTGGTCAAGGTTGTGTTATTCAAAATGGTCTCGTCTTAGCTGTGGAGGCTATAGAAGGTACCGATGTTATGCTTAAACGTGCAGGTATGTATAAGCAATCTGGACTAGGGGGTGTTCTTATTAAACAGGTTAAACCTGGTCAGGAGCGCCGAGCAGATATGCCAACAATTGGCCCTAAAACAGTTGAGACAGCTTTTGAAGCATCGTTACGTGGAATAGCTTTTGAAGCAGGCGGGACCTTATTAACAAATCGCTTAGAGATGATTCGTTTGGCTGATCTTAAAGGGTTGTTTTTAATGGGATTTAATCCAGAAACTTTTGAAAAAGAATATATTCATAATTAAGGAGAAGCAAAGTTGGGTACCTATTTACATACGATGATCCGGGTGCAGAATCTTGAGAAAAGTTTAGCTTTTTATAAATTAATAGGTATGCACGAGATTCGTCGAAAAGAGGTAGCTGAAGGTAAATATACATTGGTCTATGTTGGTTTTGCAGACAACAAGACAGGTGAAGCAGAAATTGAGTTAACTTATAATTGGGGGCACGATGAACCCTATGAGATCGGTACCGGGTTTGGACATCTGGCGATTGGTGTTCCCAATGTTAAAGAAGTTGTAGAACATGTTCGTAAATCAGGTGGTAAGATTACACGTGATCCCGGACCTGTAAAATTTGGCACAACTTTTATAGCTTTTATTGAAGATCCTGACGGTTATAAAATCGAATTGATTGAGATCTAAAATAAATATTTTTTATAGCTCAAGACTGATTTTTTGTTTTTGTTGATGTTAAATAGGTTGAAACCTGTTCGATTGATTGTGTAATTGCTTCAGCGGTTTGACTGATTGTAGCATCAACATTTTTACTTTGTGTAATACGATCCGCCATTAATAAAGCTGGAGATAAAATTCCACGAACATCATGTCTAATGCGAGAAAGAGATTGTTCGTAGTTTTTTTGTAATGCTTCTTGTTGTTTAATCACATTATTCTGAAACTGAACAAAACTTATACCTATTGTAGTTACTACACAGAGACCAGAAATTAAAACAATCACCCATATTGATTCGGTTAGCCAGTAGCTTAGCCCATCAAGGAACCATGTAAGGATTAATGCTGTAAAAGTAGTTAAAAAAGGAGAAACAGGAAGGTAATTTTTAAAATCACGCATGAATTTGTCTTTATAAATTAAATTATTTATCCGAATTTCCATTTGCTGAATTATCATAAAATCTTAATACTGGCTATGGACTTTGATTGACGAAATTTGTCTTAGGTATTATAAGCACGCTTTTGAGGATGTAATCTGTGTCTGACAAAGTTTTGATAATCGCTATCAGCAACCAAAAAACTAGCAGACTATAATTCAAGGAGAGTTTTCGTGAAGCGCACTTATCAACCTTCAAAAATTGTTCGTAAACATCGTCACGGTTTCCGTGCACGTATGGCTACTGTCGGCGGTCGCAAAGTAATTGCAAATCGTCGTGCAAAAGGTCGTAAACGTTTATCCGCCTAAGGAATTTACGAATAACAGGGAAGTTTATTTCTTTGTGAATGAATTAGACGGAGAACTAGAGACAAGTAATCGGGACTTATCACCTTTACGATTAAAAAAACGACCGCAATTTCTAAACGTTGCAGCAAAAGGCAGGAAAATTCCTATGCCGGGTTTGGTGTTACAAGTATTGCATCGTTGCGATGAAGATGTAGGGAGGGTAGGATTTACGGTTACGAAAAAAGTCGGTAATTCGGTAATACGTAATCGGGTTCGCCGTCGTTTAAAAGCAGTATTCCATGAAACAGCTAAAATGATATCTTTTAAGGGTTATGATCTGGTTTTAATCGGTAGAGAGAAAACTTATCATCGCGCATTCAAAGATATCCTTAATGATTTTAATCGGGCTTTAAATAAAGCCGGTATTATTAAATCGGACAAGTAAATGAGAAGAATTTTGATTGCTTTAATTTCCGCTTATCAATTGATTCTTCGTCCTGTATTTGGAGGTAGTTGTCGCTTTATTCCTTCATGCAGTGAATACACGAAAGAAGCGATTTCCCGACATGGTGCTTTAAAAGGTATCGGATTAGGCGTGTGGCGAATTTTGCGTTGTAATCCATGGAATGCTGGTGGATACGATCCTGTTCCAGAACAAAAATAAATTTATTTTCAATTTTTCAATGACTCAATTAACTGATTGGCTGGCTTGAATGGATAACAAGCGCTTATTTCTGGCAACATTGCTTTCTGTTTTAATCGTCTTTGCATTTGAATATTTGATGCCAAGACCTAACACACAACAAACGGTGAATAAACCAGAACAGACAAGTCAGAGGATTCAAGAAAAACCAACATCCGATTTGGGACAGGTGGGACATATTCCACAAGTAAAACAAGAATCTGGTCCTGAGATGCGGATACCGATTGATGCTGATGCTGTGAAGGGATCAATTAATCTCCGTGGTGCGATTCTTGATGATTTGGTTTTAAAGAATTTTCGTGAAACGGTAAAACCCGATTCACCATTGGTTCGTGTGTTGGAACCGATAAAAAATGCTCATCCGAATTTTGTTGAGGGGGGATGGTTAAATACGGGTGACGGATCCGTTAAAACACCTGATCAGAATTCGATTTGGAAAGCGAATGGTGATAAAATTACGCCAGATCATCCCATAACCTTAACTTGGGATAATGGTCAGGGATTAGTTTTTGAAAAAGTTATTTCTATCGATAAAAACTTTATGTTTACGATGGAACAACGCGTTAAAAATAATTCTACGCAACCTGTTTCGTTGTATTTCTATGGTCGCGTTAGCCGTGCCTATACTCCTGTAGAAATGCATGGTTATTTGGTTCATGAAGGTCCTATAGGGGTTATTGATCAAAGGTTAGAACAGAATTCCTACAAAACCCTTAGACAAGATGCCAAAGGTCAAGACCATGTAGCATGGAGTAAAGCCAGTAAGGGTGGATGGGCAGGTATCACCGATAAATACTGGTTAACAGCGATTATTCCACAGCAAGATAAAGATATTACCGTTACCTATGGTTTTGAAGCAGATGCTAATCAACCTGTAGGAATCAAACCGGGGGAAGAAAAGGGTGTTTATCAAGTTGGTTTTTCTTCTCAAAAACCGATTTCGATTGGGCCGGGTGAAACGGTTGGTACTGTAGCGAATATTTTCTCAGGTGCTAAGGAAGTTCATCTCTTAGAAAGATACGAAAAATCTTATCATATACCTGATTTTTGGAAGGCTGTTGATTTTGGCTGGTTTGCCATTCTGACTCACCCCATTTTTTATATATTGGATAGTTTGAATACTTTTTGGGGGAATTTTGGTCTGGCACTGATGAGCTTTACATTAATCGTCAAGGCAATCTTTTATCCGCTAGCTTCAAAACAATTTCATTCCATGGGTAAGATGAAGGCTTTGCAACCTAAAATGCAGGCCGTTAGAGAGCGTTATAAAGACGATCAGATGGCAATGAATCAGCAGATTATGGCACTCTATAAAAAAGAGGGTGTAAATCCTGCAAGTGGTTGTTTGCCGATGTTGATTCAGATCCCGATTTTCTGGTGTCTTTATAAGGTATTATATGTCACAATTGAAATGCGACATGCACCTTTCTTTGGCTGGATACAAGATTTATCAGCTCCTGATCCAACGAATTTGCTGAATTTATTTGGTTTGATTCCATGGGATCCGACGATAATTTCACCTATGCTTCAATTGGGAATATGGCCATTGATTTTTGGTCTGACGATGTATTTGCAACAAAGGTTAAACCCAACACCTTTAGACCCAATGCAACAGCGGATGTTTCAGTTAATGCCCATTATTTTCACCGTGGTATTAGCAGGACAGCCAGCAGGATTGGTTATTTATTATAGTTGGAACAACCTTTTAACAGCTATTCAGCAATCAATTATTCAAAAACATGCTGCTATCAAGGAAAAAGCAAAGCTTAAAAAAGAGGGAAAAGGGTAGTCGGTGACAGAGGAATACTTAAATTCCCCATCTGATGAGGTAGAAGAACAGCATAATCTGGAAGCAGGTCGCCTATTATTTGCCAAAGAAGCTAAATTCTTCTTTGGTGTCCAGCGACTAAATCAGCTGGAACCTTCCAGTTTGCCTGAAGTAGCTTTGGCTGGACGTTCAAATGTAGGAAAGTCCAGTTTGATTAATGCGATTACAGGTCGGAAAATGCTCGCAAGAGCGTCTTCTGAACCGGGACGTACAAAGCAGCTTAATTTTTTTGATATTGGTGGTAAATTGGTCTTGGTTGATATGCCAGGTTATGGGTTCGCCAAAGCATCGAAATCGGTCAAAGATGATTGGCAGAAAATGATGTTTTCTTTTTTGCGTGGGCGTCCTTCTTTGCAACGTGTTTTACTTTTGATGGATGCGAATATCGAATTAAAGCAGGCTGATCGTGATGTGATGAAAATGCTGAATCGGGCAGCGGTGACGTTTCAAATTGTCTTGACGAAATGCGATGGCTTATCTGCAGAACGATTGAAGCAGAAACAACAAGAAATGATGCAAGTAATTCGTTCCCATACCGCCGCTTATCCTTATTTACGTATAACAAGTAGCAAAGCCAATCTGGGTATCGAACAACTCCGTGCAGACCTTGCACGTTTGACGCTTTAATTGATTAGGGTCTCGTTTTATGTCTAAAACCAAACATCATTCTTTAGATACAATTAAAGAAGCAGCTGAAGAAGCTCATGAACAGGCACGTATTTTGGCACGTGCGTTACCCTATTTACGTCGTTATACCGGTGATACCATTGTTATTAAATATGGTGGTCACGCAATGGCTGACAATGATCTTTCTGATGCTTTTGGTCATGATGTTGCTTTGCTTAAGCAAGTAGGGATCAACCCGGTTATTGTTCATGGTGGTGGACCACAAATCAATCAAATGTTGGATCGGTTACAGATAAAGTCGCACTTTGTTGATGGGCTGCGCTATACCGACGAAGCTGCGATTGATGTGATTGAAATGATTCTTGCCGGTACGGTGAATAAACAGGTTGCAACATTAATCAATCAAGCGGGTGCTTTGGCTGTAGGTATATCGGGTAAAGATGGTGGTTTAATCGAAGCGCAAAAACTTATCAAAAGCGTATGGGATGAAGCTACACGTAGCAAAAAGCAGATTGATTTAGGTTTGGTTGGTGAACCAACAAAAGTTGATCCTCGGGTTTTATACGCATTATCCGGTTCTGGGTTAATTCCCGTTATCGCACCAATTGGAATGGGTAAAGACGGACAGACCTATAATATTAATGCCGATACGATGGCGGGTGCTATTGCCGGATCAGTTCATGCTTCGCGGTTGTTTATGTTAACCGATGTTGCAGGTGTTATGGATAAAGAGGGTAATTTAATTTCTGAATTGACTGAAGAGGAAGCCTATCAAGCAATTGCGGATGGTGTAATTACCGGTGGAATGATTCCGAAGATTGAAACTTGTCTAAAAGCTGTAAAAGAAGGTGCTCAGGCGGCTGTAATTATGAATGGTCGCATACCGCATGCCTGTTTGTTAGAATTATTTACTGAGGGTGGTTCTGGAACACTTATTCGTGGCAATCATTGACAGTTGATGGTTTTCTGATCAATTTAACCAAAATATTTTATTTGTAACGTAATGGATGTGTCAATGACTGATCAGCATAATCTTCAGAACGAAATAGAACGTTTATGGGAAAATCGAGAAAACATCACAACTCAGACTCAAGGATCTGCGCGTGATGTTGTTAATAATATTTTATCGCTTATGGATAAGGGCGAACTGCGCATTGTCAATCCTACCGATAAAGGATGGAGCGTAAATGAATGGGTAAAAAAAGCCATTCTTTTATCATTTCGTCTTTATGACAATGTCTGTATGAAAGATACGGCTGGGGTTGCTGCCTATGACAAGGTTCCGTTGAAATTTGCCGGTTGGAAAGATGCGGATTTTGCAAAGGCTGGTTTTCGTGCCGTGCCAGGTGCAATTGTTCGCCGTTCAGCCTATATCGCACCAAATGTTGTATTAATGCCTAGTTTTGTGAATGTAGGCGCCCGTGTTGAAAGCGGGACAATGATTGATACATGGGTTACCGTTGGTAGTTGTGCTCAGGTGGGTCGTAACTGTCATATTAGTGGTGGTGTGGGAATCGGTGGAGTTTTGGAACCTCTGCAAGCTTCTCCGGTGATTATTGAGGATGATTGTTTTATCGGTGCCCGTAGTGAAATTGCCGAGGGCGTTGTTGTCGAACGCGGTAGTGTCATATCTATGGGTGTATTTATAGGGGCCTCAACCAAGATTATTGATCGCAATACGGGTGAGGTATTTATGGGAAGAGTTCCCGCTTATTCCGTCGTTGTTCCAGGAAATCTACCGCCTAAAAAAGCAATGAGCGATGAAGGTAATCCATTACCAAGTCTTGCTTGTGCTGTGATTATTAAACGCGTAGATGAACGAACCCGCTCTAAAACTTCAATTAATGAATTGCTAAGAAACTAAAGGATTAAATGTGTCAGAAATTTCAGATACCGTTTCTTTATTGCAGGCTTTGATCCGCTGCCCTTCAGTTACACCTTCGGATGAAGGTGCTCAACAGATATTAAAAACACGTTTGCAAAAATGCGGATTTGAAATTTTTGATTTACCTTTCGGTGATGGCGCAAATCATACCGAAAACTTTTTTGCCCGTTATGGAAAGCAGGGGCCTCATTTCTGTTTTGCGGGTCATACAGATGTTGTGCCTGCGGGAGTTGCGCCTTGGATATCTGATCCTTTTTCTGCTGAAATCAGAGATGGACGGGTTTTTGGGCGCGGTGCCTGTGATATGAAAGGTGGCATTGCTGCTTTTATCGTTGCAGTTGAATGCTTTCTTTCTCAAAATCAAAATTTTACGGGATCAATCAGTTTCCTTATTACAGGAGATGAAGAGGGAAGCGGTATAAATGGTACTCCTAAAGTATTGAAATGGATGCAGGAACATCAGCAAATTCCAGATTTCTGTATTGTTGGAGAACCCAGTTCAGCTAAAATATTAGGGGATATTATCAAAAATGGCCGCCGGGGGAGTTTAAATAGTGTGATTGAAATACATGGCACTCAAGGTCATGTAGCTTATCCACATCTTGCTGATAATCCTGTTCATCGTTTACTTGCAATCCTGCAAGCATTAATTGAAAAACCGCTTGATAATGGTAATGCTTGGTTTCAACCTTCTTCAGTACAGATAACTAGCGTTGACGTTGGAAATGAAACAAGCAATTTAATTCCCGCAATAGCTAAGGCGAGATTGAATATCCGTTTTAATGCCCTTCATACAGGTGATGAACTTAAAAAATGGATTGAAAGTCAGTGCCAGAAATTCGCGTCAGACTATAAGATTAATAGCGTTATTTCAGGAGAAGCATTTATCACAGAAGAAGGGCCTGAAATTGAAGCTTTGCGTAAAGCAATCAATCAAATTACTGGTGTCAAAGCACGTTTGGATACTGGCGGCGGTACATCTGATGCACGTTTTATTTCGCGTTACTGCCCAGTAGCTGAATTTGGGCCAGTTGGACAGACGATGCATAAAACAAATGAGTCAATTCCAATTTCAGAATTAGAACAACTTACACAAATTTATTTAGAATTTTTGAAAAATTATTTTTAAGTACTTGGTTCGATTAAAGTCAATAATGAAAGGGGAGCCATCTTTTGTATATTGCTGTTAAGTGCTTTCATTATTGATTTTTATAATCAAATAAAATTTTTAATCAGTTACGTAATTTTATTTAATATAAATCAAATGGATATTTGATTGTTATTCAATTGAATATTTGAATCTGTATTAGATACGATATTTTTAAATATAATGTCCGAATTGATGCTATTTTGTAGCATTATAAAAAAAGCCATACATAATTTTTAATTATTGTTAACCGTGTGATTATTTATGTTTTATCGGTAAATATTGAATAAAATAATCCCGTATATGATTATGTACAAACAAAATTCTTTTTGATTATAATTTGGATACTAAGCTATTTTAATTTAAAGATTGGACGTATAACTAAGAATTTTTAATGCTATCTTGGTTTATAAGTGGTAAAAGATATTCCATTTTAGAATATAACGCTCTCATAAATAGGTTCTTTTAATTTAATGTGTCAGAACGCATCAGAAAAACGACCATCAACAAATATTTTATATGGCATATTTTTGTTGGCATTTATGGGAAATAAGAATGGAATAACCTATTTCTCTGGTACTAACCGTCATATTATTCTAGCATTAAGTAGTCAAATATTATTAGTTGCCCTTATAATAATTGGTAACCATTTGCTTGTTCCAGATCTGCGTATATTTTCTTTTTTCCAATTTTCATTGGCTCTGATTTATATATGTATAATCATGGCCAAATTGTTGGTTACGCGGCAACTTGCAATAAATTGGAGCAGAGAGGAAAATTGGTACCGTTACGCATGTGCAGATTTGTGGTGTAATTGGTTTCCATTTTTATTATTTTCGATAATCAAAATTGGTGGAATATATATAACCCATCTTCCTTTGAATAATGGAAATACATTTTTACTATGTAATCTGGTTCAATCCGTTTATACGCTTTGGTTGACATGGTTTGTTGCAAAAACTGGCTTGGAGATTGAAAATAATCAAGCGTGGGCATTAATTTTAATCGATATCGGGGTTACATTAATGTTTTTGTTAATGTGGGTATTTTTTGTTGTAAATGACCCTCAATTAATGTCGGAAATTCCTAATATTTCTGGATCAAATATGTCGAGTTTATAATCCACGGCTTTAAGATATAAACCTGCAGCAGGAGCAGTAGGGCCAGCAAGCCGTCGGTCCTTACCTTTAAGGATCAAAGAAGCTTTTTCTATAGGCCAATGATCTTCGCCAATCATTTTTAACGTACCAACCATATTTCGGACTTGATGGTGTAAAAAAGATCGTGCTTCAACTTCGAAAAGGATGTGGTCATGCTGTTTGATAACATCAAGACGATCTAAGGTTCGAAGGGGTGATGATGCTTGACAAGCAGTAGCACGATAAGATGTGAAATCATGCTTACCTAACAAGGTTTGAGCAGCAGCATGCATTTTATCGACATCTAAGGTTTTTTTAACATGCCATGCCCTTCCTGCTTCAATTGCTGGTGGGCTAGGACGGTTCAATATCTTGTATAAATAGCGACGCCGGATAGCTGAAAATCGTGCATTCCATGATAGATCAACTTGAACAGCTGCCAAAATACTAATTGCGTCGGGTTGTAGATAATAGTTGATCCCATCCCGTATTTTTTTTGCGGATAGCGAAAGTTCTGCTGGAAAATCAAGATGAGCAACTTGACCAATCGCATGTACGCCCGTATCAGTACGACCTGCTGTTATACTGGGGATTTGAAATCCACCACTTAATTGGGATGCTGCTTCTTCTAGGCGTTGTTGGATAGAAATTCCATTATTTTGTTTTTGCCAACCATTATAATCTTTACCATCATATTCAATTTTTACAGCCCAACGTTGTATCATCAGAATTACAGACCTAGAATCAATTCTTTAGGTAATTTATGACCATTGAGAAATTCAGATGCCGTCATGACCTTTTTCCCAGCAGGTTGAAGGTGTAAAATTTGTAATGCTGTTCCTTCACCACAAGCAACAATAAGTCCTTCATCAATAAGAGAACCAGGTGAAGATGAAGAATTAGATTTAACTATTTTTGCATTCAAAATTTTGATTGGTTGACCATTAAGCAAAGTATAGGTTCCTGGCCATGGTGTAAGCGCGCGGATCTGTCGATCAATATCCGTTGCAGATTGTGTCCAATTAATACAACCATCTTTGCGTGTCAGTTGACGTGCGTAGGTTACGCCTTTATCCGATTGTGGTTCAGGTGTGAAATGCGGATCATTCGATAATCTTGCTAAGGTTTCAAGAATTAATTCAGCGCCTTGCTGCGCTAAATCATCATGTAAACGCGAAGCGGTCATATCGTCAGAAATTGCTACGGATCGCATCATAAAAACCGGTCCTGTATCCAATCCTTCTTCCATTTGCATGATACTTACACCACTTTGGTGATCTCCAACCCAGATAGCACTTTGAATCGGAGAGGCACCGCGCCAACGCGGTAATAAACTGGCATGAATATTGATGCAACCTAGACGCGGGGCACAAAGCATAGCTTTGGGAAGAATTAACCCATATGCGGCAACGACTACTACGTCCAGATTTAAATCTTTAAAACGTTGATATTCTGTTTCCTGATTTTTAAGCTTTTCAGGACAAAATACCGGAAGATTGAGTGATATTGCTGCCTGATGTACCGCACATGGTCTAATATTACGTCCACGGCCTGCAGGACGAGGAGGTTGACAATATACCGCTACAATTTCATGACCTGCTTGATGTAAGGCATGAAGTGCAGGGACTGCAAAATCTGGTGTTCCCATAAAAGCCAGGCGCATATTGTCCTCTTTTAATTGAAATGAATTAATGCTCGCGTTTTTGTTCTTTAATAATTTTACGCATGATGATGTTTTTCTTTAGAGATGACAAATGATCAACAAATAAAATACCATCAAGATGATCGGTTTCATGTTGTATACATCGTGCTAACAAACCATCAGCTTCTATTTCATTTATTTTCCCTTCAAGATCCATATACTTAACCTTGATTTTTTCAGAACGAATTACGTCTGCAAATTGTTCGGGAAAGGAGAGGCATCCTTCACGATATCCAGATTGCTCATCCGATTTTTCAAAAATTTCAGGATTAATGAAAACCATTGGATCTGAAACATCGTCTTTCATCAGATCAACGATAAAAAATCGTAAACCAATGCCAACTTGCGGAGCTGCCAGGCCAATACCAGATGCTTGGTACATCGTTTCAAACATGGTAGGAACAACCTTACGAATTTCGGATATATCTTCAGGTTGAACGATACGTGTCTTTTTGCGAAGAAACGAATTGGTTGCGATTAAAATAGGTAAAACTGTGTTTGTGTTGTCTGTGTTTTTCATAATAAGGCGATTTAGCGATCTTTGATTGAATTTGCCAGAGGGTAACGGAATAAAAATCAATTTAACATAATTTTTCTACATTAAGGTTTCAAAACTTAAATTGAAATCAATTAGGAATATCTTGCATTTTTTTTATAAATAACCATATGATAACAAAATAGATGCCTGTAAGGGTCTGTTTATGTCTCGCTCATTATGAAGGAGGAGGCTTTTCATGTCAGGAAGGCTTTTTACATCGCCGATGTTCCTGGGTTTTGATCATTTAGAACAAATTCTCGAACGTGCGGCCAAGACAACTTCGGATGGATATCCGCCTTATAATATCGAACAAACAGGGTCATCAAGTCTAAGGATTACTTTGGCTGTTGCTGGCTTTGTTATGGAAGATTTACAAATCACGCAGGAAGATAATCAATTAGTTATCCGCGGGCGTCAGGTAGAAGATTCGCAAGAACGAATTTTTTTATATCGCGGTATTGCTGCGCGCCAATTCCAAAGAGCATTTGTTCTGGCCGAAGGGATAGAAGTTGAAGGCGCGTGGTTAGATAACGGTTTACTTCATATTGAGATTTCGAGACCTAAACCAGAAGTGCGAATTAAGCGGATTGAAATTGCTCAAGGTTCGACACATTCGCGGAAAAAGACTCAAGGTAAACCAATGATACAGAAAAATAACTTACCTGATTTTTCCCGTTCTGAGAGGCACAATTCTGAACAACGAAGCATTCAGGTTATTGGGAAGGAAAAATAGATTAGTCTAAATGGTGTAAGACTATGAATAAATGATTGGGTTACTTTTCGTAAATTTGTAACTCAATTTATTAAACTGTTTGTTACGGAATCTCATGTAATCGGTGTCTTATGACACGAGGAATAAAGGAAATTGAACATGAGTAATATATTAGACAATCGATCAAAACTGACAGCTGGTAAAGAAGCACCTAAGTTTGTTGATATTCGGAATCTAACGAATAGTCAGCTTAAAGCACTTGGTGTCTCACAGTTGGCTTATGTCAAATTTGTTCAGCTTAATGGTCAATCTGTTTATGCTATTCATGCTGCTGATGGCACACCAATGGCGGTTGCAGAAGACAAGGATACGGCTTTTGCAGCTATTCTTCAGCATGAAATGCTTCCTACGTTAGTTCATTAACCTTCTATTATTTATTGAATATATAAAAAGAACAGGAAATAACCTGTTCTTTTTATTCTGAAATGATTTAAACAAAAATTATACTGAATTTAACCGGGAAGCCCTGAATCAAGCCAGACAACCTGCCCATCATTTTGACGGTAAATAACGTTAATCCGTTCATTTTCTGCATTGCGGAACATTAAAACGGGACGTTCAGAAAGATCAAGATGCATGATGGCTTCATAAACCGTAAGTGTCGCAATATCAGTTGGTTTTTCAGTGATAATATGATTTTGGATTTCTTGTTCGCTTTTTTCTTCTTCGGCGACTTGCTCAAGATCATTAGCAACCAATTGATGATTAAGAATATATTGACGACCTTCTTCAATATGTTCCTGATAAGCTTTGCGACTACGACGGCTTTTTAAACGATCTTTATATCGACTTAAACGACGTGTAACGTGTTCCATTGCATCTTCAAAAGCACTTTGCACATCGTGAGCTTCACCTTCACCGCGTATGGACAAGCCACGTGAGACATGAACATGGATATCGCAAGTATAAAACGATGGCGCTTTCCCAAAAGTAACAGAAGCATCAACGGTGTGATCAAAATATTTTTTCACCGTTTTTAATAAGGTATCTTCAACTTTTTGATGAAACCAGTCTGGTATTTCTATACGTTTTCCGAAAATTGAGATTTTCATATATTCAACTCCATTAAAAAAAATTTCGTTTTATCAATTATGGAACGATGAAATATTCCTTAAGCGCCTTCGTTGATCTGAAGAAGGAATTTTGAGAATTTTTCGATATTTAGCAACTGTTCTCCGTGCAATATGGATACCTTCTTTTTTTAACATGGAAACAATGATTTCATCGGATAAAATTGCCGATTCTTGATCATTTTCTTGTAAAATTAATTTTTTGATGTAATGACGGATACTTGCGCTACTATGGTTTTTTCCCTCTTGATTTTTTATTGATGATGAAAAGAAAAATTTAAGTTCAAAAATTCCTTGCGGTGTAGAAATATACTTCTGATTTATCAACCGGCTAATACTGCTTTCATGCATTTTTACTGATTTTGCAATATCACGTAAAACCAAAGGTTTAAGTTCCTTTTGACCTTGTAAGAGAAAGCTGTATTGATGTCGTATAATTTCAGAAGAAACCTTTAATAAGGCATTATTACGGCGTTGCACTGTTTTGCTAAGCCATCGTGCAGAATATATACGTGGTTTAATAAAATCATTTTCGTTTTGCGTTAGCTTTGGTTTGATTCTTTGAAAAAAACTATGATTAAAACGGCAATAAGGAGCAACTTTAGGGTTAAGTTTAATAATCCAATTCTCTTGTTCATTACGTTCAACAATAATATCAGCTATTCGTATCAAAGGCGGATCATTATACGTATTTTTCCCTGGTTTTGGGTTTAACCGCTGGACTGTAGAGATCATTGTCTTTAGCTGATTTAAAGACACCTTACATTGATGTGCCAGCTTCTGAAAATTGCCTTTTTCGTAAAGAGAAAGATGATTCAACAGTCTTTCCATAGAAGGACTATAAAGTTTTTTATCTATTAATTGTGCTTTAAGACATTCAATTAGTGTAAAGCAAAAAAGGCCAGGAGGATCAAAAAAGATCAATATCTGCCGTATTGTCTCAAGCGTTTTGGTATCAATTTGCAATTGTTTAGCCAAAGAATCGGGATTTCCCGGTAATCTTCCTGCGTCATCCAACATATCTATTAAAACAAACCCCAATTTTTTTTGTTTTAATGATAATTGCGACAAACGCAATTGTTGCTGTAAATGTATATGAAGCGAAGGGGGCGGTTCTTGAATATTGTCCCAAAGAGGAAAATAGTTTTTTATCGTTTTATTGTTAGTTTCCAGAGAGTAATCATTTCCGGAAATATCGCGCCAATCTTTTTGTATTGAATATGAATGCTCTTCGATTTTATCTGACGTATTATTCGTTTCAAATTGAGAATGAACACTTCCTTGGATTTGACTTTTGGTAATCTTCTCTAAAAAAGGATTTTGCTCAATTTCTTGGTCAATTAAATGATGTAATTCTTGAGTCGATATTTGTAAAATATGTATGGCCTGACGCATTTGCGGCGTCATCACCAATTTCTGGTGTTGCTGAAGTGAAATTCGAGCTTGAAGTGCCATTAAGTATTACATAGAAAATTTTTCACCTAAGTATACACGTCGAACATCTTCATTGGCAACGACTTCTGCGGGTTCACCTTCCATTAATAATTGCCCACTATTCATAATATAAGCGCGATCAATAATTTCTAAGGTTTCTCGAACGTTATGATCGGTAATTAACACACCAATTCCTCTATCTTTCAGATGAGAAACGAGATCACGGATTTCTCCAACTGCAATCGGATCAATCCCCGCAAGCGGTTCATCAAGCAAGATATAATTGGGATCACTGGCTAAAGCACGTGCAATTTCTAATCGGCGACGTTCACCACCTGATAATGAAAGTGAAGGAGAACGTCGTAGATGGGCAATACCGAATTCAGCCAATAATCCATCCAGAATCATGCTTCTTTTTTGTGCGTCCGATTCAACAACCTCTAAAGCAGCCATAATATTTTGTTCAACATTTAGGCCACGAAAAATACTGGCTTCCTGAGGAAGATAACCAATACCAAGACGAGCACGACGATACATTGGAAGCTTTGTAATATCGGCACCATCAAGTTTAATTGTTCCTGTATCCGGTTGGATAAGTCCTACAATCATATAAAAGCTCGTGGTTTTTCCTGCTCCATTAGGACCCAATAAACCAACTGCTTCGCCACGATGAACCCGTAAGGAAACATTTTGAACAACGGCGCGTTTTTTATAAGTTTTTCCAATATTTTCAGCAATGAGCCCGCTTGTAGCTGCTTCTTGTTCTATAATTGCTTCGGGTGTAATAGAAGTTTCCTTCATAAAAATATGGCTTTCTTAAAAAATCGCTTTGATATGGATTTGAAGTTAGTGTTTTGAAGGTTGATTTCCTTGACCCGTTTCATTAGGAACAACAAGCCCTTGTACGCGTCTTCCTGGCATTTCTGTCATATGGGCAATTCCAGTATGCATGTTAATAATTGCAGCATAACCATGTAACTGATTTTGTCCACGTGTAATGTGAACATTGCCAACAATACGTGATATGCCTGTGCTTGGAACATAAACACCACGATCACCACGAATAGTTTCATTTTGAGTTCGAACAACAACATTGCCAAAAGCGTTTACTTTATCCAGCTTGCTGGATTGGGTAGCACTATCTGAATTGTTATTCTTTGGATTTTGCACATTATTAGGTTGGTTAGAGTTAGAAGGGGAGCTATATCCCACCAACACATCGGCTTTAATCTGATTACCATCTTTAATATTTGTAGCAGTAGCATCGCCACGACCAACAGACATACGTGTGTTTGAATGATACTCCATTGCATCACGAGCGGTCATAATATTTTGTGGCGTGGTTAGTTTCATCTTTTTACCCGTTAGTACTAATATGGCCTGATCCATATCATATACGGCTTTATCACCCCACGCTTGGTCGGTATCGGTATAGATATGAACATGACCATAAGCATAAAGACGATAAATTTCATTAGCACCTGTATCGTCTTGTCCGCCTTCTTTATTTTTATCACCATTTGGCGCAGGGACTTGACCCGTTGCGTTTGTATCTGTCGCACCGGGTTGTGAAGATGCTGCTTCAGTATTGGCTTTTTTGCGGTAATGCGCAACTAAGCGATCAGCAGTGACCGTAACATTATTACGAACGGCTTTGGCATTATCATAAGCAGTGACGGTTTTAAGGTTTTGATCCCAATCAAATCCACCCAATGCCGTAACCGTAATTTGTCCACCATGAGAAAGATCAATGTTCTGTGCATAAAGCGAATTAAAGAATACGCCTTTAGAAAACAGGCTAAGTGCAGACAATAAAAAAACTCGTCTAAGCTTCATGGGGAAGATTCCGATGAGGTCGAAGGGTTAACGAAAGAGGGTTGCTTATTTTGACCCTGTATAGAATCATTGCGTGTTGTGGAAGAGGCAGAAGATTTTTTATCATCATTTAGAATTAGACGTCCTGGTCCTTTGAATTGGGCAATTCCAGCATGCATATCAAGAAAATAAGCTTGTGCGTCCAATACACCAAATGTTCCTTCCGCATGAACCCAATCATTAGCTGTAATAACCGAAGATTTCATAGAAATATCTGCAATCGGGCTATACATAAATAGGCCATCGTCCCGATATAAGACAACATTTTTCGATAAACTCAAATTTTGTGAATGTTGTAAGAAATTACCTTGATCTGAGGTAACCATCATCCATGAATTGTTCTGAAATAAAATATCTGCCTTCGGATAGGTAAGTCGGATTAAACCATCAGCGTTTTGATGAACTTGTTTCGAAGTTATCGTATAAGGTCGGTTATGTGAGTCAAGACCATGGAAAGAAGCACCATGCATAGTCCCACTTTCGACTTTGATTTTTGAAAGTTGTTTTAGAATCTCTTTATTGCTGTTAATGGCCCGGTCAATTTCAGGCCATGCAGCAATTGAAACCAATAAAATTAAGGCAGTCGCAGGCAAACCCCACCGAGTCCAACGCAAAAGGTTTTGCCGTCGTTCTAGATCTTCAGGTTTAGGAACTTCACGAGCAACAATTGGATTATTAGAACGCTGTGAAAGGTAAAGTTTTTTTTTGTCGTTAAAATCCGTCCGTTCTACCTTTTTAGGTAAATCGGTGGAAGGTGGTTCTTTTTTGCTCATGCTATCCCCATTCGTAAAAGATCATGTATGTGAATAACACCTACTGGGTTTTGAAATTCATTGATAACAAACAAGCATGTGATAGGTTTTTCCCTATTATTCATTAAACAAAGTGCTTCGGCAGCCAATAAATCAGGATTAATGGTTAAAGGACTTGTATTCATGACGTCTTTTACTTGCAGTTTTCTAATATCCTGATTCAAAGTTCGTCGTAAATCCCCATCAGTAATTAAACCGATCAACTTCTTATCATTAGAAATAACGCCAATACAACCTAATGCTTTTTTTGTCATGATCATTAAAGCATCATGCATAGGCATGTGCGGTGGAGCAAGTGGGATTTCGTCATTAATATGCATTAAATCGCGAACAAATTTTAATTTTGTTCCTAAGCGTCCACCGGGGTGATACTTGCCAAAATCACTGGGTGTGAAACGATTTTTCCGAAGCAAAGTTATTGCAAGCGCATCTCCTAATGCTAGTTGAGCAACCGAACTGGTTGTCGGAGCAAGCCCCAAAGGACAGGCTTCTTTGGATTGGGGAAGCAGCAAAACAATATCTGCGGCTTTGGCTAGCGTTGAATTTGCTTGCGATGTCATGGCAATCAAAGGGATATTAAAACGTCTTGCATGATTAATAATATTTGCAAGTTCTACCGTTTCACCAGAGGATGATAAAGCGATTACGACATCCGAAGGCTGTATCATTCCTAAATCGCCATGCGCTGCTTCTGCAGGATGAACAAAAAAAGAAGGTGTTCCAGTAGAGGCAAGGGTTGCTTGAATTTTTCGACCTATATGACCGGACTTGCCAATTCCTGTCACAACGACACGACCTTTTAAACTGTAAATTAATGCTATGGTTTTTTCAAACGCTGTTGATAGATTATAACCCTCATGATGGTTGCGTAAAGCATCTACCAAATCTGCAATTCCCGCTTGTTCAATAGTCAAAGCTTGGCAAGCGATTTCCACATCGGAATAGATATTTTCCTGAACCGTCATAAATCAATTCTGCTGTTTAAAAAAATAACCAAATAATTCTATATTATAGTCCTGTCTTTTATAACATACAAATTACACATTTTACCCTCGATGTTCAAAAATGTCTGGTTCATCAAATCCTAATAAATCCAGTTCGGCTCTGCTGGGCAAAAAAGCAAAACATTCTTCAGCTAATGCCAAACGATTTTCACGGATCAACATCGCTTTAAGTTGGTCCCAAAGTTGATGAAGATATAATACATCGGAAGCTGCATAAACCAGTTGATCAGGAGAAAGTTGAGGATTTCCCCAATCAGAAGTTTGTTGCTGTTTGCTAAGGTCGACTTTAAGCAAGTCACGACAAAGACTTGCAAGCCCATGTTTATCCGTAAATGTACGAACAAGTTTAGCGGCGATTTTGGTACATTTTACGGAGGTCATACGTATGTCTAAAGAATACTGCAAAATCCCAACATCGAAACGTGCAAAATGCATTAATTTCGTTACTTCTGGATTTGTTAATAGACGTTTTAAATTAGGGCAAGATTCAAAGCCTTTGCCACCCAAGGCTTGAGGAATAAACTGAACCAGGTGTGCCTGACCATTTCCTGATGATAATTGTACTAAACAAAGACGATCTCTTCGATGATTTAATCCCATTGTTTCCGTATCAATTGCGATGATATTTCCAAGATTAGTATCATCAGGCAAATCATTTTGATAAAGATGAATATAATTGGGAATGTCTTTATTTGTTGTCATCGTAAACCTGTTTTATTACTTTAAAATACGATATGAAAAATGTTTCAATAGCTATACAGATTAATTGATAATTTTAAATCCCACCCATTTTACACAGAATATCCCAATGTTTATCTGAAACGGGGGAGACCGATAACCGTGATTGTCGGATTAAAGCAAGTTCTGACAACGCTGGATTGGCTTTGATCTGCTGGAGAGTGACAGGATGTGGTAATGAAGAACATGCTTTCACATCGATACAAACCCACTTTCCCATTTCGTCGGTGGGGTCAGGATAGGCTTCTTTGACGATTTCAACAATACCGACAATCTCGCGTCCTGTATTTGAATGATAAAAAAAGGCCTTATCGCCCAAACGCATAGCTGCCAAATTCTTTTTGGCTTGGTGATTTCTTACCCCTGTCCATGGTTCAACAATATTTGCCAATTGTTCTTGCCATGAAAAGGAATCTGGCTCCGATTTGATTAACCAATAAGCCATATTTACCTCGATATTTTAAAATAGTTTTAATAAACGATTAAGATAATCTAACTCTATTGCAGGACGTTCAGGATCCGCAGCACGCTTGCGTAGTTCTTCCTCAATAGCATGGGCATTCGAACGTTCACCAGATAAAGAAAGATTATTTTCTTCTTTTCCAATATCTCGTCCTAAAAGATCTTTGTTTTTAGAAGACATATTATCTTCATCAAGTTCCGAATCATGATTGTCGTCAGATGATGGCTGTAACGTCGATGGTATTATCAATATAAGTGGTGATTCGCTGCTGGATTGCTGCATAGATTGTTGCATTTGTTGGTTTCCTTTTTGCAACTCTACGAGAATCTGCTGTTGAATCTTAGCTGCCTGACGATCGCGTTTAGCGTCCAAAGCCTTTGATGCAGCACTCATATCCTGTTGTGCTTTTTGGAAATTATCATATTGTTTTCCCGTTAATTCTTTAGCCTGCTTTTGTAATTCAGCTAAAGCATGTTTTAGAATCTGCTGCATGACGTTATCTTCTTCCGCAGTGAACAATTTTTGTTGTTCGTTATTATCTGTATTATCTGTAGATAATTGCGGATGTTTGACACCTAATCGTTTAAGTAATTCTGGAGTTGAAAGTTTCGTTAAATCTTCATCCTGATCACTATCTGTTCCCTGATCGTTTTGATCAATTGTTGCTATATCTTTTTGACGTGCTTGACTGTGATCCAATAAGGTCATTTGTTTTTGGATGATTGCTTCTAATGATTTGGCAAGATAATCTGCTTTTTGGCGTTGCTTTGCCTGTGCTTCTAATTGTTTGATATCTTCAGGCGTTGCATTTTTCATTTTGCTTAGCATATTTGTCAAATTTTGAAGCTGTCGCTCTGTTTCTGCCTGATCACCATTTTCCGCAGCTTTCCGAAGGCGTTTTAACGTATTATTAAAAATATTGTTTTTAAGGTTTGTTAAATTTGTAGAATTCGGAATTGCGATATTTTGTTTTTTTGCTTGTGTAATTAAATCCTGAACTTTGTTATCAATAACCGCTTGGATGTTGTCCAAAGCTTTTTGTAATTTTTCTTTATCTTCGTAAGTAACGTTTTTGCCTTTTTGACGCATTACAGCAAGCTGATTACGTAGGTTTTCTTGCGCAGCCCGATAGTTCTGAAACATACGAGTCATAGCAGGATTGCCCTGTTGACGCTCCTCTACATCAAGCGCCATTTGCCAAAGGCGATCAACAGCTTCTGCGGTAATTGTTTTTTTGGAAAGATTATCGTTATTCAGTAAAGCAATCAGGGTAACAAGATTTAAAAATAAATCGTGACTTTCAAAAATGTTGGATTGATTGGTCAAGGCTTGTAAACGTAACGCCGCGTTAAAATGATTTTCTTGATTTCTTCCTAAATCTATTCGAATTTTTTGAATTGATTTGGCTGTTTTGGTGATGAATGCTGGGTTTGGGATAATAAAAGGGGCTGGATTACTTTGCGTTTGTTGACCAGAAATGTCTTTTGCTTGCAAAACTGCAAATATCGTTTCGCCAACCAAAATGCTATCCGTTAGATTTTTTTTGAAAGATTGTTTTACCTGGTGTGGATGGCCAATAAGTGGAATTGAGAGATGATCAATCGCTTCAAGATGTTTAGGTGATGAGACAGAGCGGTAAAGCTTTATCTGTACTTCAGCAATACCATAACGTTGGGAAGCGGCAAAAGGAAAGACATTATACAAAGTTTCTTTTTGTAATGTAATGGGACCTGTCCAGGATATGCTAGGAGGATTATTCGGTGGGACATCAAATAACCATTGTGCGATATGACGACCTCTACTTTTAATAAATAATTTTCCTGAAGATACAATTAATCCATCAATTTGCCATGTGATTCTATCAAGTTGTTGTATATGAGGCGAGGGGATAATAGTTCCATTGGTGTTGTCATATATTTGCGGCTTTGAGACTAAACCGGTTATTGTAATGTGCATATGACTGTTTTGAGGAACTTCAATTTTATCGTGTTTATTTTGCAGATAAATAGGGGGTTCATTACTATAAGCTGCGGGTTCAATCCATGCTTCAACTTTGGGTAAGGGAATGGTTGCGTCGTCATAACCTGGTCTAAAACTGGAAACTAAGCGCGAAGGCGTATAATTCCCATTAATATAAACCAGTAAAGTGAAGAGAAAAACCATTCCAAAACAGATTAAATTAAGAAATTTTTGCTGTTGAAATATTCTGGGAAAACCGGTTTTTAATTTTGGTAAGCCATTTAGAATACGTTGGATATGAATTTGCCATAATGTGATTGACGATTTATTGGCAGGAATATCTTCAAGCGTAAGTAAGGGTTGATTTTTAAGCCCTGAAGCATGCTCTATGCGTTGTATGATTTTTATCGGCTTAATGGGAGGGATTGAACGAAGACTGATGTAGAGAAAACCGATAATGATGGAAATGAATCCTAAAAGAAGAATCCAGCGCAACATATCTGGAAGACTTTGCAGAACACCGCATAATCCTAAGCAAATATAAGCCAGAAAAATACTGACAAATCCCAAAAAAACCGGCCAGCGTTGTTCAAGCCATAAAACCTTTCGCGCTTTATTAAGCACTTTGCTTATTGCGGGATAATGCGATGACTGCGGAATATTCATAGCATCAAAATATATTATTTTGTTTTCTGAAAGGGAATAATTTCATTTTCCCACATAGCTTCAATGCTTTGCCGCTGTTGAATAATAGTGTATTGATCCCCTTTAGTCATAACTTGCGCAGCAAATGGGCGTGCATTATAGGTAGAACTCATTACGGAACCATAAGCACCAGTGTCCAAAATAGCGATTATATTTCCAGGTTGTAAAATCGGTAATTGACGGTAGCGTGCGAATGTATCGCCAGATTCACAAACGGGGCCAACAATATGACATTCTTCAACATTATTTTTATAAGTTGATGCTTCAACTGGTAAAATTCCATGCCATGCTTCATAAAGTGTAGGACGAATTAAATCATTCATTGCTGCGTCAATGATAATAAAAGGCGCGGCATCTTGTCCGTTATTTTTTCTCAAAATAACACGACTTAATAAAATCCCTGCTGGTCCAGCTAACCAACGGCCAGGTTCAATATAAAGTTGAATATTTAAGGAACCCAATTTGCTTTTCATGAGGCTCGCAATTTGCTGTGGATTGCTTTCTTTTTCATTGAAATAGGTAATGCCAAAACCGCCCCCACAATCGAGCACTTCAACGGAAAGTCCTTTTTCACGCGTTTGCGTAATCAATTCAACCATACGTGAAAAGGCTTTACGGTAAGGCGTTTGTGTCGTGATTTGGCTTCCGATATGAACGGCATAGCCAAGTGGTTTCAGATTAGGAAGTTGATGCGCTTCGGTGTAGATTTCGATAGCTTGCTGATAAGCAATCCCAAATTTGTTTTCAGCAAGCCCTGTTGTAATTTTATGATGGGTGCCTGCATCAACATCTGGATTAATACGTAAGCAAATTGGAGCCATTTCATTCATATCCTGCGCAATACGTGACAGCATTTGTAATTCTTCACGGCTTTCTACGTTGATCTGACCAACATGTTCCTGAAGTGCTAAACGAAGTTCTTCTTCAGTTTTACCAACGCCAGAAAAGCATATTTTCGCAGGGGCAATATTTGCAGCTAGAGCCCGTTTTAATTCACCACCGCTAACGATATCGGCACCAGCGCCTTCTTTAGCGAGCAGATCGAGAACTGCTAAATGCCCATTGGCTTTTATGGCATAATGAATTGAAACATTAAGCTGTTCATTTATAAAAGCTTCAACCAAACGGCGATAACGCGTTTGTAATATATCCGCACTTATTACCCATGTTGGTGTTCCGACCTGGTTCGCAATTTCTGTCAAATTGGCTTCTTTAAATAAAAGGCCCTTATTCTGATCTACCTGCAAATCAGGATGACCATTAAAAAGGGTCTGCAGGCTAGGGTTGTCTAATGAGTTTTTGAACGCGTTCATATAAAAAGGCCTTTAGTAGAAAATCAAGCAATGAAATAAATATATTGGTCCTTTTGATAATTTAACACAAATGAAAAATACAAGCATAATTTTGCTTCATATAATTAGATAGATTATTGAATAGCCAGTTTATTATTCAATATCTTGATATTTCTCTATTAAATGAAACGTTAAAAATGAGCAAAAAAGAGAAAAACAGGTAAATTTTTTACGAAATATTATTAGAAACAGGACGTATAGGTACAAAATGATTTCGATAATGGTGATTATAACCAAAAATAATTTAGCAAAATAATGCTAAAAATCATCTTAATAAATAGAAAAAAGAATTACAAAAATTCAAGTATTAAAAGATTTTTAAAGCTAAATTTTAAATAGAGAGCATATAGCGTTATATGCTCTCTATAATTATTTCTTACATTTTAGAGGTTTGAATTCTTACAAAACACACCATAACCGCATTAGATTATGATAAACATTGGTAAGTTCAAGAATTTGTGGATCATTATCATCCATTCGGGTTCTTAATTTGATAATCGTCATATCTAAATCGAATAAAACACGTCTTTTATCGGCTTCCTTAATCATAGATTGTGTCCAGAAAAAAGATGCCCAACGACTTCCGCGCGTAATTTTACTAACTGAATGTAAATTATAGGTGGGATAGACGATTATATCTCCAGCCGGTAATTTGATGGATTGAGAACCACTATAATCATGCATGATTAATTCGCCTCCATCATATTCTTCTGGGTCATTTAAGAATAATGTGGAAGAAACATCCGTCCGAATACGCATATTCGCTTCGAGAATAGGACGTAGGGCATTATCAACATGATCAGGGAATTCCATGCCAACATCGTAACGGTTAAATAAAGGCGGTACAACCCGATAGGGCATAACGGCAGAGTTAAAAATAGGATTGCGTCCTAAAGCTTTTAAGACAATTTCCTGCAATTCCTTACATTCTGGCGATTGTAAGTCAATTTGCATATTTTTTTTAACTTGTGCAGATTGTTCACCTGCTGTCACTTTGCCGTCGACAAAGGGTGCCGTTCTGAAAACAGATTGAACGTAGCTTAGCTCATCTTTATTTAAAACCTGAGGGATATGAATAATCATTGTAAAATTCCTGTCTAAAATGTTTTCGAGCACATTAAAAAATTTATTCGAGTAAATTTAGACTGAACATAAAGGTACGACCATTGGAAGGGGTCGCACGATTAGAAAAAAGCGAATCATAGTTCAGTCGATTTGTCAGATTATAAATATTAAATGAGGCTTTCCAATGGTCATTAAATCGGTGAGACATCATGGCATCAATGGTAACATTCGCAGGAACTTTTGCTGTATTTGCTGTATTTAACCATACGGAATCACGCCAGGTAACACCGCCACCAAGCATTAAATTATAAGGAGATTTTGGTAAGATTTCATAGGTTGTCCACAAATTTCCTTGGTGTGTAGGAACATATTGCATATAACTCCCCTTAACCCCTGATGTTTGTGAACCCGTAATTTTGCTATGATAGGCTGCGAAACTTCCGTAAACATCCCAATGAGGCAATATTTCACCAGAAGCACCCAGTTCAATCCCTTCGTTATATCCCTTATCACCTGAGCTGGTAATCGATCCCGTCAATGGGTCACTGACCAATTGGTTACTTTTATCAAGATGGAATAAAGAAGCTGTTAATCCTAATCTTTGATCAAATAAACTCCATTTTCCACCAATTTCATAAAGATGACTTTTTTCAGGTTTCATACCATTTTGCTTGTCTTGCATAGGGGCATAAGAATTGGTCAAATACATTCCCAATGGTGTTGTGGAAGAAGCCCAAGTGAAATAGTAAGATTGTTTTTCGTCGGGGTTAAAAAGCAAACTAACGGTCGGGTTAAAAACATTGTCGTTTGTTGACATGTTATGGGTCGTAAACATAGACCCACCTTGTGTATTATAATGAGATTCCCAGTTATCGTAACGGAAACCACCCTTTATAGACCAAGCTTTTGTAAACCAGATCTGGTCATAAATAAATGCGCCTACATCCCTTGAATGTCCGCCACGTTTTGCAGGGTCTCCCGAAGTACTATTTGGGTCGCCCGGTATAATGGAAATGGGATAATTAATCGAAGCATTCGGATGAACAAGGTTGTTTTTGGGTAAAGGGGCAGAATATTCTCCATAAGCACGGTTTTCATGGGCATATGCAATATCGACACCTGCAGTTAATTGGTGCCGAATAAAAGAAGTATTGAAATTAGCAACGGTTGATAGAACATTCTGGAAAGACCACGTGCTTTGTTCATAAGGATTCGGGCCAGCGGTTTCGATTATCGCTTTGTCTGGTCTTCCTTCGAAAAAGGCATTGCTACAACCTGCTGGTGTACATTTTGGTCGTGTTACTGAAAATTGACGTTGATAATTGCCATAGCGTGTATCGTTATGAATAACGATGTCTGGAGTAACATTATAGGTTAACCGACCTGTTAACTGGTTATCTTGCGTTTGG
The DNA here is from genome assembly GCA_945266285.1 of uncultured Commensalibacter sp. Lineage (GTDB taxonomy): Bacteria > Pseudomonadota > Alphaproteobacteria > Acetobacterales > Acetobacteraceae > Commensalibacter. The sequence goes on along the minus strand of CALYOP010000001.1, from coordinate 31,151 downwards.
TCGCTATCCATTGCATTTCCATACCAGTTGCCACGCCTTATACCATATTCGGTTGCAGGTTTTCCAATTTTATGACCGGGTTTCGTAATAACAGGAATGCCGTAATCTGGAAGCCGATCATCTTGTTGATGAACAAATTGAATGACGTAACTAACTTTTTCACCTAAGCCAAAAGCAATTGATGGTGCAAGACCCCATCGATGTGAATAAAGATGATCACGTCCGATGACGTTATTACTATTGGCCATGCCCACTATTCGTGCAGCAATTGAATTTGAAATTTGTTTGTTGAAATCAATAACGCCACGATAGTAATCACCATTTCCCCCAGAAAATTCAGTTTTATACTGATCTTTCAACATAGGTTTTTTGGTAATTACATTAATGGCGCCACCGGTTGTGCCATTTCCAAATACGGATGAAGAGGGACCTTTAATAACAACAACACTATCGTAATTGAAGCTATCGCGACTATAAACGCCAAAATCGCGTAAGCCGTCTTCGTAAATATCGTTCTGAGCTTGGAAACCTCTGATTAGAAACTGGTTACCAGACATACCGCCACGACCTTCCCCTACGGAAGATGTTACGCCAGGAACATTTTTTAAAGCTTCATCAAGTGATTTAACATTTTGTTGTTCCATGATTTTGCTAGGAACCACATTAATGTTTTGAGGCGTATGCATAATATCCTGGGGCATCAAATTTACCCCTGTATCATGGGTTAGGATATTATCTGTTTTCTTTCCACGGACTAAGATATGTTCATCGGCTCTGGAATGATCGTTATTATTCTTGTCTTTTTCGTAATGCGCTGTATTTGATTTAACTTTGTCACTTTCAACCGAGTTTTTAGTTGAAGCAGACTCAGCCATTGCTGAATTACCAAGCAAACTAAGCATTACGGCTGCTATAGAAACAGGTTGTAATGTTCTTTTGATACCGTTACTTTTCATCACTTTCCTTTTTGGTAATGATAATTATTCTCATATATTAATTAAGAATGAGATTCGTTATCAATTTCAAGATAAAAAAGCAACAGTCTAAATTCTACGTTTTTTTTCAAATAAAAGGTTTTGTTTCTAATGACAAAACAGAATCATTAAAAAACAAGCAATTAATAAATGATTAATTTTGTTATTCGGTTAAACAATAAAAACAAGCCGCATAGAATTATCACATATGTGATATTTTTGCACCATTGTTTAGGTGTCGCTTTGGTTAAATAGTTATTTTTATAAGGACTGCATTATAAAATCGAAATATAACTTATTAATCTAATGCGTTAATCATCGAATTGAGTAAGACTAAACATATTTTACCAAAATAGAATAAAGAAAAATTTACGTTGCAATAATCATTTATTATTAAACCAGTAAGATTATCAATGGTAAGTTCATAAGAATGTTGATCACTTCATATCAAAAAGAAATAGGAAAAAGCGTGTTATTTCAATTCCAATGGAAATTTCTTGTATTTACTTTAGGAATATTGCTTAGCACGATACCAAATAAGGTATGGGCTCAAGCAAGTAATTTACCAAAGTTACCTGGTATTGATCTTCTGGACGAACATCGGCATCTTGTTGATCCAACACAATATCCTTGGCAAATTATTGGAAGGGTTCAAACAGAACTCGGTGAAAAATGCACAGGGTTTTTAATTGATTCCCGTGTAGCTGTAACTGCTGCGCATTGTCTGTGGTTAAATAAAACACGGAATTTTGTCCAACCCACATCAATCCACTTTTTATTACAATATCATCAAGAAAAATTTGTAACGGATGTCCGGGTAAAACGCTTTATTATTTCTCCAAGCTATAATCCTTTAAGAGATTACCGTAAGACTTATCTTAATGCGGGTGTTGATCGTGCTTATCTTTTATTGGATCGTCCAGTTACACCTAAAGGTGGTTTTTTACCAATAGTGAAAGAGTTACCTTTGGTAGGGACGCCAATTATGCTGGGTGGCTATGAACAGGATCGCATGGAAGTTCTATACGCTGATCAAAGCTGTTCAATTAATGCATATTCCCAAGATTATTCGAATAATTATATTCTTCTCCATAATTGTCAGGCGACTTATGGTAGTAGTGGTGCACCCATATTAGCCAAGGATGATCAGGGAAAATGGTCAATTATTGGTATGCAGGTTGCTGCACATTTTGAAAGACCAGGTGGGTTAGGGGCAACGGTTGCGACTTTTGGCCAAAAATCTTCTAAATAAAAAAAAGCCGCTTGAAAAAGCGGCTCTTATTTATTCTATTTCGGGATATGCACGTGGATAGGTTACTTTGCTGGGTGGTCCTGGTGGCTTAGGTGATCCTTTTTTACCACAACCCGTTAAAGGTAAAGCGATCATGGCAAAGAATCCTAAAAGCATTAAAAGCGAAACATAATTTTTCATGACATATCCTTTAAACGTTCAAGCCAAAGTTGCGCTGCTTTTTCAACATTAACAGGGGCTGTTCCGCCTTCGCTTGTCCGTGAAGCCAAAGATGCTTCAACGCTCAGCACCGAAAATATATCTTTTGTAATGGCTGGTTCGACCGATTGCATTTCTTCTAATGAAAGTTGATCCAATGCAATATTCTTTTTTTCCGCCATACCTACAATTTTACCCGTAACATGATGAGCTGTGCGGAAAGGTAATTTTAAATTACGAACCAACCAGTCTGCCAAATCTGTAGCCGTTGAAAAACCAGAACTTGCCAAGCGTAACATATTTTCTTTATTAGCTTGTAAATCGTCTATCATCCCAGCGCAGGCTGCCAAACAAAGACTTATGGTTTCCGTTGCTGCAAAAACTTGTTCTTTATCTTCTTGCATATCTTTTGCATAGGCAAGAGGTAACCCTTTCATAACGGTAAGCAATCCAATAAGTGCACCATTGACTCGACCAGTTTTGGCCCTTACCAATTCTGCAGCATCCGGATTACGTTTTTGTGGCATGATAGAAGAGCCAGTCGTATAAGCATCTGAAAGTTTGATAAACGAAAAAGGTGACGAACACCAAATAACGATTTCTTCCGCCATACGGGATAAATGCATTGCTATAATCGAAAGTGCAGAGAGATATTCCAATGCAAAATCACGATCTGATACCGCATCCAATGAATTTGCCATAGGTTTGTCAAATCCCAATAAAGAAGCTGTCATCTTTCGGTCTATGGGAAAAGAAGTTCCTGCCAAAGCTGCAGCACCTAAAGGAGATTCATTTAGACGCTTGCGGGTATCGATCATACGTCCCAAATCACGGGATAGCATTTCGACATAAGCAAGCAAATGATGACCAAAAGTTACAGGTTGCGCAGATTGTAAATGTGTAAAGCCTGGCATAGGCGTTGCAGAATATTCCTTGGCGCGCAAAGTGAGAATCTTCATTAGGTTTTTAATAGCTATTGATAATTCATCAATGGCATCACGAACCCATAAACGAAAATCAGTTGCGACCTGATCATTTCTGGATCTTGCGGTATGTAACCTTTTACCCGCTTCACCAATTTGTTCAGCTAGGCGTGCTTCGATATTCATATGAATATCTTCTAATTGACGGCTAAATTCAAACTGACCATTTTCAATAGCCGAACGGATTTTTTGTAAACCTTGGTGAATTAAATTTTTATCTTGTTCAGAGATAATTCCAACATGGGCTAACATTGTCGAATGGGCGATTGAACCAGCAATATCTTGCTTCCACAATTTTTTATCAAAATCAATGGAAGCATTAATTTGCTCCATAATAGCTGCCGGCCCTTCGGCAAAACGTCCACCCCATTGTTGATTGGCTAATTTTTTTCCACTAGAGTTCAAGGGCTGATGGCTCCTTAATTAATGATGAATTCAATTTATTGATCTAAGCTTATAAACCAAAAAGGAAATGATAGAAAAATTTATTATTTTAAAATTAATTCGAATAAAAGGCATGGCATTTGAAGATTAAAGAAATCCCACTTACTATAAGTGGAATCCAAAATATTGATATTTATAAAAATCGTACAGAGGATTATCAATTATTATCACTTTTGGCCCAATGGATCATATTGATCAAAGTAATTCACTGTGGGCAGATAATATTTTGGAACGGTTCGGTTCTTTTGTCTCCTTTTTATCAGCACCCGTGCAAGAGCTAGAAAATGCTTTAAAGCTATCTAATAAAGAGCTCGCTGAATTAAAGTTATTTCATAATATTGCATTGCGTTTATTAAAAAGTAGGATTGATGAACACAATGTTCTTAATCATAAAAAAAGTCTTATAAATTATTTGATTGCACGCATGTCCCGTGAATCAATAGAGCATTTTGGGTTATTTATTCTTGATCATAATAATCGGATTATCGAAGAAATCTTCCAAAGTAATGGAACCGTCAACACAACTTCAATTTATCTACGCGAAATTACGCGGAAGGTTTTGCAATTAAACGGTTCCGCCATAATTATGGTTCATAATCACCCTGCAGGAAATCCCCAACCTTCCGACGCTGATAAGAAAATGACTTATAAAATGCTTAAATCAATGGAGCTTTTCAACATTTTAGTAATTGATCATTTAATTATCGGAAATGGTAAATATTTTTCTTTTTATGAAGAGGGTTTATTAGGCTATTAATCTTTTAAAGGTCCTAATGCTGCTTGAATACCAAAATCTCCAGGCATCGTGTTAAATGGGAATAATATGTTCACATGCCCCATTTTCCGACCTGGTTTTGCCTGATCCTTTCCATATAAATGACCGATCAAACCTGGTATAGCAACGATATCTTTCCATTTTGCCATACCTTCTGGTCCGATTAGATTTTTCATCACGGCATCAGAATGCCGTTTTGCTGGTGGTAGAGGAAGTCCAGCAACGGCACGAATATGCATTTCAAATTGACTAACCGAACAAGCATTCATTGTCCAATGCCCTGAATTATGGGGGCGTGGAGCAATTTCATTGATCAAGATATTATCTTGTTTATCAACAAACATTTCAACGCCAAGAATACCAATTAATTCAAGAGACTCAGCAATTTGTATTGCACAAGAACGAGCTTTTTCCTGCAGGTCGGGTGGAATACGTGCAGGTGCGAAGCTGAGATTTAAAATGCCATTTTTATGTTGATTTTCAGTTACATCAAAAGTGCAAATGGTTTTATCTTGTCCACGGACAACCATGACACTTATTTCACATGAAAAATCAACATATTTCTCAGCAATTAAAGGATGAGGTTTTAAAGCATCAAAAGCCAGTTGCAAGTCTTCTGCAGAGCGAATAATGGCTTGACCTTTGCCATCATATCCAAGACGCGTTGTTTTTAAAATAAAAGGAAAGTTCAGTAATTCAGCTGCTTGTTTAAGATCTTCCATCTTATGAATGGCAACCCATGGGGCTACCGGTATATGATGGTCAATCATGAATTGTTTTTCTTTTAAACGATCTTGACTGATACGCAAAATATTCCCAGAAGGATAAACAGGCTTTAATTGACTAAGCAGATCAATCCCTTTGGCACTAATATTTTCAAATTCAAAGGTAATAACATCGACTTGCTTTGCAAATCTTTCAAGTGTGTCAGGATCGTCATAGGGTCCAATTGTTGTTGCCATTGAAACCTGACTGGCAGGGCCGTCAGCACTATCGGATAAAATATGAACACGAAATCCTAATTGTGCTGCTGCTAGGGATGACATACGGCCTAATTGGCCTCCACCAACAATACCAATTATAGAATTTGGAGGAAGCATAGAATACTCTTTTATTTCGAATGAGGGATCAAAGCGACATTTTCAGTTTGTTGTTGTCGCCATTCAATCAGGCGTAATTGAAGCGCTTTGTCATTAAGAGCTAATATAGATACGGCTAATAATGCCGCATTAATAGCACCAGCTTTACCTATGGCTAATGTACCTACTGGAATACCAGCAGGCATTTGCACGATTGAAAGTAGACTATCTTGCCCATGTAAAGCGTGATTTTGCATAGGTACGCCTAAAACAGGCAAATGCGTCCAGGCTGCTGTCATACCGGGCAAATGTGCTGCACCACCAGCACCTGCAATAATTACTTTTATGCCACGCTGCGCTGCGGAAGTAGAATATTCTCGAAGCCGATCTGGCGTCCGGTGGGCAGAAACAATTTTTGTTTCATGAGCGACGAGAAGCGAAGTTAGAATATGCGAAGCATTAGCCATGACTTCCCAATCTGATTGGCTACCCATAATGATGCCAATTTCAGGGTGGGAAGCATTTGCATAGGATGTATCCTTATTCATCCCAGATGATCTTCAGAATGATGAATTGTATCTGTTACTTCTACTTCAGTAGAATCATCTTCTTCTGCCCCGATATCCATAGAATGTTCATAAGAAGGCATAGGCGTATAGGATTGATCTTTAGCAATACGTTCATTGGCAGCAGCAACAGCACTATTAAGATCCATTTGACTGCAAAGACCTAAAATCACGGGATCACGAGGTTTAATATTCGGAGAATTCCAGTGTTGTTTATCACGTACTTTAGCTATGGTATCTTTTGTTGTCCCCAATAATTTTACAATCTGTTGTTCAGAAAGTTGTGGGAAATTACGTAATAAAAAAGCAATCGCATCGGGACGGTCATTTCTTTTAGAGACCGGAGTATAACGGGCACCTTTAGAACGTTTGGCAATTTGCATGCGAGAAGGGGAAAGTTTTAGCTTTCGATTAGGATCAGCTTCGCAACGTGTAATTTCTTCTTTGGTTAATTGCCCATTGGCAACAGGATCATAACCAATAATGCTCTGTGCTACTTCACCGTCTGCTATAGCCTGAACTTCTAGAGGATGCATACCACAGAATTCTGCAATTTGGTTAAAGCTTAAAGCAGTTTTTTCAATCAACCATACTGCTGTAGCCTTAGGCATAAGGGGTAAAGTCATAATAATCCTAATTGTTCAAAATTAAATGTAGGTTGCTGTATATTACCATAGACAAAATATTATCTGCCCAAAATAACGCATGAATCCTATGGTACTCCAAGCAATCCTATGATTTGCTTTCTACATAATCTATCAAAAAAGGGCATCTTTGAACAGATAAACCCCTTTTATCAAGAAAATTTTTAGCAAATACGTTTGAATGGTAGATTAGACCTTTTTCTGGCCAATCCCTGCAAAACGTTTATTAAATTTAGCAACCTGACCACGGCTGTCATTAATACGTTGAACCCCAGTCCAAGCGGGATGTGATTTTGGATCAACATCTAAACGCAGGGTGTCACCAGCAGCACCGTAGCAGGAACGAGTTTTGAATTCAGTACCGTCTGTCATGACGACTGTAATTTCGTGATAATCGGGATGAATATCGGCTTTCATTAGTATGCTCTTATACAGATTACAGAAATAACTCCGCGAAAAGGCGAAAGTATGAATGTGTGAATATAATCATCTTGCGCTTCTAAATCAATTATTTCTTTTGCTGTTCAGCTAAAAGAAGATTTTAAACTTTGATCTTATTTACACGTTAAATTCAATGCACTGTCATATAAATCGCAAAGAAAGGGGAAAAATATGGAAGAATTAAAAAATGTTTTGCCAAAAACGCCAAAATGGATTGGTGAATTTCGCCATTTTATTGCGCGTGGTAATGCTATTGATTTGGCAGTCGGTGTAATTATTGGTGCTGCTTTTACATCGGTTGTGAATAGTTTGGTTAAAGATATTTTTAACCCCGTGATTGGTTTATTAATTGGTGGTGTTGATTTTAGTAATTTTTTTGTAACATTAAAAGGACCACACGCCCAAACCCTTGCAGAAGCGCAAAGATTGGGGGCTGTAACAATTAATGTCGGGGTTTTCCTTAATGCAATTATTCAGTTTCTTATTGTTGGAATAGTTATTTTTTGGACGATCAAGCTTGTAAATAAAGCTAGTCTAGGGTTATTTAAAACAGGTGAATCTGAAAAATCGGATAAACCCGATGCACCTACAAAAGACCAAGAGCTCCTTGGTGATATAAAAAATCTTTTAGCAACAAGACTTCCCCCTCAAAATTGAATTTAAATATCCATCTAAATTTTATAGATGTGTTATAAATTTCCCAATTTTACTGTACAGATATCACGACGCATTAGGATATACATATTTAAAACATCAAAATGGTCGTGATTTGTACGATTGGTTATATTTGAATTTTAATATGAGCATACGAAGAAAACCGATTTTATGAAACGTTATCAATCGTGGCTATGTATATTGGGATTATCTTTAGGGATAAGTGCTTGTCAAACCGGTCCAAAATTACAGGTAAACGTCAACAAACCAACACCATATACCTTGGCTTCGGTATATTTACTAAGTCATGGTGTTTTATTAGGTCACGTTCTTAGTTATCCCGTGACAATCAGAGATGCGGCATTATTAATTATTATGGATCGGGATGCTAAACTTAGCGTTATGAATTCTTTGCAAAAACCCAGCAAAGAAAATGTAAAACTGGCCGAAAAAACATTACAGCAATTTATTAATGCTATTAATGAAAGGGAAAATGCCTTTAATATTGGACAAAAATATTAAATCTTTCCCTTTTATATCAAACCAGTTTTAAATCTTGTTCATATTAAAACCGTATAATTACATATCATGGTTAAAGCTTTTTAGGCGTTACCTTAGTTTTCTTTCTTAACCGTCCTTCTTCCATAAACAATAAAAGTGGCGCAGCAATAAAGATAGACGACGAGGTACCAACAACAATACCAAATAACATTACCCAGGCAAATCCTGAAAGCGAAACGCCACCAAAGAGTGCTAATGGTAGTGAAGCAAGAAAAACAGTTGCAGATGTTGCTAACGTACGGCTTAGCGTTTCATTAATTGAAAGATCAATAAGCTCTTGAATCGGCATGGAACGATATTTGCGTAAATTTTCTCTGACACGATCATAGACAACAACCTTGTCATTTGTCGAATATCCGAGAATCGTTAACAAAGCGGCGACCATAACCAAATCAAATTCAAATCGCGTAATTACCAGAAAACCGATGGTTTTCGTTAAATCAAGCAAGAGCGTAATGATCGCACTTAATGCAAATTCCCATTCGAAGCGAAACCAGATATAAAGCATAATCATGAGCAAACTAATGCCCAATGCCAATAATCCATTACGGAATAGTTCCGAAGAAACGGATGCACCAACGGCATCAGCGCGAACAATTTGTGTTCCTGCTTGAGCGGTAGAAACAACATGTTTAACGCTATCAACTAATGATTGCATCGCTTCTGTATTATTTTCTTTAGGTGCATCAAGGCGGATTAGAATATCACTATCAGATCCAAAATTCTGGAGCCCCGCTGCTGGAATATTTTCTTGCATAAGTGCATGGCGAATTTTTGGAATATCCGCAGGCCCTTGGGTTTTTGCTTCAACAACAATACCCCCGCGAAAATCGAGACCTAAAGTCAATCCTGGATGGAAAAACAGAATTATAGATGCAATCGAAAGAAATGCCGACGTTGCCAAACCAATAAAGCGGCCTCGCATAAAGTGGATATGCGTATTATGCGAAATAATATGTAATAGAGGACGACCAAACATGAACATTTCTCTCAAATCGGAAGTTCTTTGGGACGTTTAATAGCGTACCAACGAATAATCAGCATCCAGGATAAGCACAGTGTTGTAAATAGTGTTGTAAATATCCCAATCGTAATGGTCAAAGCAAAACCTCGGACAGGCCCGGTTCCAAATACAAACAGCATAACATGTGCTAGTAAGGCGGTTACGTTACTATCAATAATCGTGCTAAGGGCACGTTCAAAACCTGTTTGCAAAGCATTTAATGGCGAACGACCATTGCGTATTTCTTCGCGAATACGCTCATTAATAAGGATGTTTGCATCGACGGCCATACCAAGTGTTAACAACATACCAGCCATACCCGGCAAGGTTAATGTAGCTTGGAAAAGGGATAATATTGCGGTCATTAATACCAAATTAACAAGCAGCGCAACATCGGCATAAAAACCAAACCGTCCATAAAAAACAAGCATAAAAATAATGACTAAAACAAAACCAACCGCCAGGCTGATACCACCAGCTTTGATTGCATCCGCGCCTAATGATGGGCCAATTGAACGTTGTTCAACAACTTTTAGCGGAGCGGGAAGGGCACCAGCTTTTAAAAGTAACGCTAAATCCGTTGCTTTTTGTGCGTCAAAATTACCAGTAATTTGGCCACGACCACCTGTAATTGGTGTCCGTATAACGGGTGCTTCTATCACTTTGTTATCAAGAACAATGGCAAAGCGTTTATTAACATTTGCACGGGTTACATTGGCAAAGGCTTGTGCTCCAGCAGCGTCAAAGCTGAAATCAACGGCCCATTCTCCGCTTTGTGAATCAATGCCAGCCGATGCGTTCGTAAGATCAGCTCCATCAACTTCGACATGATCTTTAATTGGTAATCGAATTTTAGGATCTTCGGTTGATTCCATGAATGTTACCCCCGGTGGAGGTAAATCTGGATTTGTTGCATTTTCATCTAATAGATGAAATGTCATTTTTGCCGTGGTGCCTAATAATTCTTTTACGTGATTTGGATCGCTAATACCAGGCAATTGCACAATAATGCGGTCTTCACCTTGACGGGTAATAGAAGGATCAACAGCCCCAGTTGCATCAATACGGCGACGAACAATTTCAATCGATTGTGCAATAGCTTCTTGAGCACGCTTTTGCATAGCGGCTTCGGATAAGGTTAAAACAATATAACCATCATTATTGGATGTTACGTCAAATTCATTCGGAACCGTTTGCGGCATTTGGCGTAATGCCTTGATAGCATCACTTTTTTCAGAATCGCTTCGTGGTAAAAAAGTAATCGATCGATTTTTATCCGATGTTGTAATGTTGCGATAACCCAAATTCGCTGAAATCAAAGTTTGGCGCATATTATCGCCAAGATTTTGTAATCGGTTATGGATGAGGCTATTAAGATCAATCTGCATGAGCAGATAAGATCCACCACGCAAATCCAGACCCAAATGTACCTGGCGCCAAGGAAGTTTGGATGAGGGGCTCGTTATAAAATTCGGCAAGCATAATAACAGCCCAAGAAAACAGGTTGCTATTACCAGGGCTAATTTGGTCCGACTATAATACATCATAGTGTAACGGCTATATCCTTAATTAAACGCCCTATAGGGACAAAATGCAGCTTGTATCATTCAACAACATTGTCGTTTTCGATAAAGAGTATGTTATACCCTTCGTGCGTAAGATTAAGCTAGTCATTGTATGAACGATATAAAACCACAAAAGAAGATAAATCAAAATTCAATAAAGATCATTTAATGTGCCTTATAACCAATAATGCAAAGTCATAAAACTAAAAAGAGAGAAAAGATATGTCAAAAGAATCTATTTTACGGGTTGGTATTGCAGGGGCGGGTTATTTTGGTCGCTTTCATGCGCTAAAAATTGCAGCTTCTTCGCGCGAAAAATTAGTGGGATTATATGACCCTGTATTAGAAAACGCACAAAAAGTAGGAAAAGAAGTCGGTGCACCAGCAATGGAACTGGATGCTTTGTTGGAATGTTGTGATGCATTGGTAATTGCAGCACCTGCCGAAGCACATTTTGAATTAGCGGTTAAAGCGTTAAAAGCAGGACGGCATGTTTTAATTGAAAAACCAATTGCTTCAACCTTGGAACAAGCTGATGCGCTTGTAAAACTGGCAAAAGAAACAGGATTGGTGTTGCAAGTTGGTCACTTGTTACGCTATTCCGCTGAACAAAAAGCAATTAGCCAAAGAATTACAAAACCCCTTTATATTGAAACAACACGTATTGCACCTTTTAAATCCCGTGGTGTCGATGTTTCAGTGGTTTTGGATCTTATGATTCATGACCTTGATTTGGTTTTGGCTATTGTTGATTCGCCTATTGATCGTGTTGACGCTTTGGGTGCTGCAGTAACATCGGAATTTGAAGATATTGCCAATGCACGTGTACATTTTTCCAATGGCTGTGTTGCAACGATTACGGCCAGTCGTATTTCGCTTAAAACGGAACGTAAAATGCGGATTTTTTCAGAGGAAGGTTACCTTTCTGCAGATTTTATGGAAAAACAATTGGTGATGATTGGTCGGGAAAAGGGTTTACCTTTACCAGGCACAAATGGTTTCCGACGCGAAGTCGTAAAGTGGAAAGATTACGATATTCTCGAAGCAGAGCATAATGCATTTGTAGCTTCTTGCTTGGATGGTGCACCTGTTTTGGTTAATGCTATCGCCGGACGACGTGCATTAGCTGCAGCGTTAGCCGTAATAAATAGCATGCATGAAACGCAAGAAAAAATGGAAAATTCGGGATTGCTTTCAATAAGAAAAAATTATTTAACAGACTAAATTTTATAATCCGAATGACAATAAATATAGATTTCTGCGTTGTAGATTTTTCGATATGGATAGCGATTATCGTTCATGAATTATTTTTAAATTGTTCTTGTATCATTTCAAGTTCTAACCAACGTTCTTCATATTGTTCTAAAGTTGCTTGCGCCTGATGTAATTGTTCAGAAAAGCGGTTATATTCCGTAAGATTAAGACGATAAAAATCAGGATCCGTAAGTTTTTGTTGAATTAATTCAATTTTCTGTTCTAGTTTCTGCATTTTATCAGGCAATTGCTGAAGTTCGTATTGATCTTTAAAAGATATTTTTTTTGCTTTCTGTTTAGGTAAACTAACGCTTACCGACGTTTTTTTATTAATAATTTTTTTTGTTTCATCGGGTCGATTAAGCTTTCGTTGGGCAAGCATATCGCTATAACCACCAGCATATTCAATCCATTGGCCATTACCTTCTGCAGCCAAAATAGAGGTAGCAACCCGATCCAGAAAATCACGATCATGACTAACAAGCAGAACCGTACCGACATAGGAGGCTAATAGTTCTTGTAATAAATCAAGTGTTTCAAGATCCAAATCATTGGTTGGTTCGTCAAGAACAAGAAAATTCGATGGTTTGGCTAAAGCACAAGCAAGCAACAAGCGAGCCCGTTCACCACCCGATAGGGCATGAACTGGCGTTCTTGCTTGATTGGGATGGAACAAAAAACTTTTCATATAACCAATGATATGACGTTTTTCTTCACCAATTTGAATAAAGTCACCATGACCACCACTTAGCGTTTCAGCAAGTGTCTTATTCGGATCGAGGCTTTGGCGTCGCTGATCCAAAATATTAATGGATAAACTAGCGCCTAATTGAATTTTTCCTTCATCAGGGTTTTCTTGCCCCGTTAACAGTTTTAAAAGCGTCGTTTTGCCCGTTCCGTTGGCACCGATAATTCCTAATCGGTCACCCCGTAATATCCGCAAATCAAGATTTTTGATTAAGGTTCGTGCGTTATAACTTTTGCTAATACTTTCTGCAACTACAACAAGTTTTCCAGAAGGATCTGCCTGGCTGGCTTGTAGTTGGTCCATGGAAGGGTTTTTCAGAATTTCACGACGTTTTTTTCGTAATTCGGATAATTCTGTCATACGACGAACATTACGCTTTCGTCGAGCCGTAACCCCATAACGAACCCAATCTTCCTCACGTGCGATTTGACGATCTAATTTATGTTGATCAATGGCTTCTTGTTCAAAGAAATTTTCACGCCAAGTTTCAAAATCTGCAAAACATTGATTAAGTTGTCGTATTTCACCTCGATCCAGCCATAAAATACTTCGAGAAAGATTTTCAAGAAAACGCCGATCATGGCTGATGATAATCATGGCAGATGGTAATGTTTGTAACTCTTTTTCCAACCACTCAATGGCAGGTAGATCCAAGTGATTGGTAGGTTCATCTAATAAGAGTAAATCTGGCTGAGGTGCCATTGCTCTAGCCAAAGCACAACGACGTGCTTCTCCGCCTGATAAATGCATTGGGTTTTCATCTCCCTGCAAACCCAATGCAGTCAAGTAAATACGGGCACGATAATGTTCCTCAGGATTAGGAAGAACGGAGCAGACATAATCCATCGTTGTTGGAAAACCCGATAAATCGGGTTCTTGATTAAGATATTGTACCGATATTCCCGGTTGCATAAAAATAGTTCCAGAATCAGCATGAAGCTGTCCTGAAATAATTTTGAGCAAAGTGGACTTCCCCGATCCGTTTCGACCAACCAGTGATATCCTTTCGCCAGCCGTAAGACTAAAGCCAATTTGATTTAGAAGCGGTTTGCCACCAAGGGTAAATGAAATATCTTGAAGTGTGACAATAGGGGAAGCCATTTTTATTCCTAATATTAAATCTTATAATCCTTTATCATATAATATATGAATTAAAGATAAATTTGGTTTTTGCAAATTGGGGTTTCATTTATTAGGAATTTCGACAACCCAACTATCAGGCCAGCATTTTGGTTTATAATTATGATCGTTTTTCCATATACTAATTTCTTTATGCCAAGAAGGTCCATGGGCTGTTGCAGGAAATGGAAATAGATAATTAAACATACCTACAAAAATCAACCATAAGATTAAAAAATCAACAATCTTTTTGTTCAACCCTGTTAAACTGACAGCAAAATAAACCAACGCCAGACAAAATAATGCCTGTGAACAGAAAATGTAACGCTCTGATGAATAAGGATCAATCATATCAAGAGCACCACCAATTCCCCCATAGATTGAAATAGCACGTAAAAAAAGAGCAGATAATAAAAACCAAAAAGCAGGACGTGTTTTGGGATAGCGTAGTAACCAAAACAAAATAGGAATCATGGCAATTAAAGCGATGAGACAAGTGCGAAGAGGAATATGATGATTTTGTAGCGCTTGGTGTAATCCGTGGATAAAATGTATACTAAGTCTATTCATTCCAAGGAAAGGAATTAATAAATCTCGTGCGAAACAAACTGATAAAAAATCAACAACTGAAAAGCCATAATGGCGTGTTGAACCACTAATATGCTGATAAAAGAAAAAGATTTGAATTGCGCTACCAATTGCAAGAGATAAAGTCTGTTCAAAACGAAGCCATTTTCTTTCTACAATAAACCGCAATCCAAACACAGCAATTAGTGGAATCACCATTAATCCGCATAAAGGCGCAAAAAATAAAACAGCAAGTCTGAACCAACGTTGGTAATTATTTTGAGTTTCTAATGCCGCAATAATTGCACAAGATAAAGCAAGGTAAAATTGGATATGTAAACTTTGTAGAGAAATTTCAGAAGAAGCAGGAACCAAAAGAAAAAGAAATGTTATAATGAGTTTAGTTCTGAAATTTTGTAACCATGCGTCTTGCGCTGTGAATAATAAGAACAAAGGCAATAATGCAAAAAGTAACCCGGCGAATATTGTAACATAAGGTGCATAATCAATAGGTACTATCCAAGTGGATAATAGAGTAAAAAAATTTGCTGCTAGATTTAAATAACCGCCAAAAACGTAGGTTAATGCTTCATAAGGCGGTTGAATCAAAGCGTTATGATAAAAATAAGTGCCTTCTTCTGCCCAGAATCGACCACCAATCCATATATCTGGCCGTCTCAAGCAAAATAGAATTGCAAAAACGGATAATAAAAATATCGTTTGATTTTTTTGGGTTTTCAGAAGCGTTGACAAAGCTAGGTTCTCTTTTTCAGTTTCGATTTTGGATATGTAAGATTTACGGTAATATCATGAACCAACCCGAAGGCCAGACTTCAAGGGCATGAAGATGGTCCTGTTGCCATGATTTAACCTCTTGAGGCCAATTACGACCTTTGATTGTATTATCAGGGGGATGAGAAAAATTAAAAACCCCTACAATTAACAACCAACCAAGGAATATATTTGCGATTTTGCGTTGCTTAGGAAAGGGTAATTGCACCGAAAAATAAAGTAAAGCTAATCCAAATAATGCTTGACTACAAAAAATATATCGTTCACCAGCATAAGCCGTAATTATATTTATACTGCCACCTAAGGTTCCATAAATACAGACGGATAATAATATTAATCCTGAGAGAATAAACCAAAAAGCAGATCTGGCTTTTGGATATTGAATAATAAGATAAATAGCAAAAGCCAGAATTATTATTGGGATAACACAAGCAAGATAAGGGATATTTTCATGTAATCGGATATCATATAACATTCTCGTAATACGATTACTAAAGCGATGCAGACCAATAAAAGGAACAAGAATGTTTCGAGAGAAAAGAATAGTTAATAAATTAACAAAAGAAAATTCGTAACTACGAGCATCAAGATGAATATAGAAAAAACAATATTGAAGAAAACTGCCAAAGGTTAAGGTTAAAAATTGTTCAAAACGTAACCACGTTTTATCAACTATAACCCGCAGTGCAAAAACCGGCAGTAAAGAAATAACTAATAAACCAGATAAAGGTGATAAAAAAAGAACTCCTAATCTGAACCAACGTTGGTAATTATTTTGCGTTTCAAGTGCTACAATAATTGCGCAAGATAAGACAAGTTGAAATTGAATATGTAAACTTTGTAAGGATAATTCCGATGATGGTGGTATTAAAAGTAGCACGAGTGTTGCTAAAATCCGTACCCTAAAAGTATCTAACCATGAATCTTTAGCTGTCAAAAGTAAAAATAAAGGGCATAATTGAAATAAAAGCCCAATAAAGGTTGTAACATAAGGTGCATAACGTAAAGGAACAGACCAATAAGCGATTAAAGTCGCTGCATTCGTCGTAATATTAAGATATCCACCAAAAGATATAAAAAGTGCTTTAAGTGGAGGAAGCGTTGCAGCATTATGAAAAAAGGTGCAACCTTCTTCAGCTACAAAACGTCCTTCAATCAATGCATTAGGACATCGCAGACAAAATGAAAGTGCAAATAACGTAAGAAGTAAACCCGTTTGCAACTTACGATTTTGGAGTAGAATTTGCACGTTTAATATTCTTTTTGATTATTTATTACGGCATTTTCAGGTAGTTTTAACATTTTATGAATCAAACGGCCAACATGCCAAACCAATATTGCGGTTCCAATAAAAGCAATGATAAGCAATACGGTTTTAAGCGTTGATATTTGATGTGAGTGAATGGCCGTAGCACCACTTCCAGCAATATGCCCCATAACGACGTAACCAAATAACGCAGGCATCGAAGCCAAGGTGCCAATCAAATAGGATCGAACGGATATACAGGTCAAACCTAAGGCATAACTTGTCAAAGCAAAAGGCATGATTGGCGATATACGGAGTAGACAAACCAATTTCCAACCGTCTTCTTGTACCAAATGATCAATTTGATTCATACGTGGAGAACGTAAAATCCATCGTTCAATTAACGGGCGGAATATGGATCGACTTAGAAAAAATGAAATAAGCGAGCCAATCAAAGTCGCCGAAGCTGATAGCAAAAAACCTGTTCCGATCCCATAAAACATGCCCGAAGCAATAGCACCAGTTGATGCCGGAAGTAGGCCACAAAGCGTTATAAGAATCTGAGCAACTTCACTGACAACAAGACCCCAGATATAAGATTTATTTCGGAAATCTTCTAATAATGTTAATAGATAATTAATTAGGCCAGGATGACGTCCAATAATAAAACCACAAATGATTAAAGCAATAATTAAAATTCCTGCAAGCCATATAACGACCTGAGGTTTTTTTCTAAACTTGCGATACATTAAAGTTATTTCCGAAATAACTTATTGCTTAAAAGACCTAAACGGTGCAATCGGTATTCAAAAGATGTTTTAATCACACCAATACCGTAAATGATGCTTCGTTTTAAGTTAATGGATGAAGCTTCTTCAAAATATTTAGTCGGACAAGAAATTTCACCAATCCGAAACCCATGGTCAATAGCTTGTGCTAACATTTGGTTATCAAAAACAAAATCATCAGAACATTGATCTAAAGGTAATGTTTCAAGAACTTTTTTTGTCCATGCACGATAACCGGTATGATATTCCGATAATTTGGCATTTAGCAAAATATTTTGGAAGAGTGTCAAAAAACGATTAGCTACATATTTATAATATGGCATCCCACCTTTTAATGCACCTTTGCCGAGAATTCTGGAGGCAATCACAACATCATAATGATCGGAAATCAACATACTGACCATTGCCCGAATTAATTTCGGTGTATATTGATAATCGGGATGTAACATAATCACAATGTCAGCACCACGTTCTAATGCCGCTTTATAGCACGTTTTTTGATTGCCCCCATAACCCATATTTTTTGAATGCTGAATGGTAAAAATACCAAGTTTTTTTGCAATTTCGACAGTTTTGTCACGGCTAGCATCATCGGTTAAAATAACGTCATCAACAATGTCAAAAGGAATCTCTTGATAGGTTTGATGCAGTGTTTTTGCAGCATTATATGCCGGCAGGACAACAGTAATACGTTTATTATCAATCATATTGGCTCAATGACAAGTGAATGTATAAATAGATTACGCATAAGATATCAATAAAAAGAAATTATTGCTACAATCCATCAAATTAATTTTCTACATATTAGCGTTAATTAAATTTCACTGATCATATGAAATGATACGATAAAATAACCATAAGTCTTAAATATCCTGATTTAAACGCAATGAATAAAAAAGCATTGAAAGCTATAAATCTTTAATTTCCATCCTGTTTACTGAATAATTATACTAAAAATAATAGGAAATATGGAATTATATTTGCAACATCAAAGCAATATATTTTCGATAATTTGCATAAAAGTGAAAAAAAAGAGCAAATTTATTTTTTAATGAAACTTTGTTAACAGAATATTCATTTACATGTTGTAACATTATAAGAATATTTAATTTCAAAGGATTTATGGCAATATGCAGCAAGATAGTTTTGATAGCCAAATTATTTCTATTCTCCCACAATTAAAAATGCAGGCTATGGCTTTAACCCGGAATTGGTCTGAAGCTGAAGATTTGGTACAAGAAGCTATTTGTAACGCATTAATTGCGAGACATAGTTTTACAATGGGTACTAATTTTCCTGCATGGATGTATCGAATTGTTCGTAACCGTTTTATTTCAAATTTACGTAAAAAGAAAGAAACAGTTACGTTGGATTCTATAACGGATCAACATCTTTCTACACAATCGCATAATGACGATTACTTGGTTTTAAAAGAATTAATAAAAGCAGCTGGTTTTCTATCAGAAGAGCAGCGGGAGGCTTTAATGATGATTGCACTGGATGGACTTAGCTATGAAGAATTGGCCAAAATGACAAATTGTGCTGTAGGAACAGCAAAAAGTCGTGTTTTCCGAGCAAGGAGGCAACTTGAAATCCTTTTGGCAGAAAAATCAATTCCACATTAAGCGTCAATTATTTATAAAATTAAAAATTAGGTGAGGAAAAGGAAGCAGCCTCATCTTAAGCTTGATATTTAAACGCATAATACAATAAGTAAGCTGACAATCTTTAGATTATCTTTTATAAGCTTAATCTCAATTAAATTATGCGAAATTTTTTATGCGTGATCATAAAGCACAGATAAAGCAATGGACCCGTCAACAAACACGATTGGCGAGACGATATTCTATTCCAATTATAATTTTAGGACTTATTTCTTCGGTTATTGCAGTAGGGTTAGCATGGTGCGCTGCTGAATTACTGGCCAGAATATTGATAACCACTAAATCCATGAAAATGGTTGGATTTTATTTAGCTGGTTTTGTAATTCTTTCTATTTTGCGAAGTGCTGTTTTGTTTTTTCAGGAAATATTAGCAACAAAAGCAGGTATTAAGGCAAAACATCAATTACGAATGAGCCTCATTCATTCCATTATGAAAATCGGCCCTTCCGTTTTGCATCATCAATCGAGTGGAATACTATCCAGCCTTATGGTTGATCAAATTGAATCGCTTGACGGTTATTTTTCACGATGGATGCCTGCTTCTGTTTTATGGGTGGCTGCACCGCTTATAATTCTTGTTTTCCTAACAATTGTTGAACCATGGTTGGCACTTATTATTGGGTTATGCGGCTTAATGGTGCCTATTGCGCAGGCAATATTTGGAATTGGAGCTGCAGTAGCGGCACGCAAACAATTTTTGGCCATGACCCGTTTGCAAGCTCGTTTCTTGGATCGTATTAAAGGTATTGCAACCATCGTTCTTTCTGGAAGAACCGAAGACGAAGCACAAAAGCTTTTGCAATCTGCGGATGAACTTCGTAGACGGACCATGCGTATTTTACGTGTTGCGTTTTTATCTTCGGCAGCAATAGATTGTGCCATGGTAATTGCGATAATCTTGGTATCGGTTACTGAAGGAAGCCAATTTGTTCATCATGATAGCTGGAATCAGATTTCGGTCATTCACGCCTTATTTGCGTTATTGCTTATTCCTGAATTTTTTGCGCCATTGCGTAGCCTTGCTTTGGCTTATCAAGACCGTGCGCGTTTAAATGGTACGGCCGAATCTGTTTTGGAATTGCCAGATGTCAAAGCGAAACAAATAACCGCACCAACGATGTTAAATGTTGGTACGCATGCACCAGAAATCGTTTTTGATCATGTTTCATTTAGTTGGGATGAGGCAAGAGGAAAAGCTATTGATGATATCAGCTTTGATTTAAAACAAGGTGAAATTTTGATTCTTTCTGGTAAATCAGGATCAGGAAAATCGACGATTATTGAAATGTTACTTGGTTTTATTCAACCAACAGCAGGAGAAATCCGATTTAATGGTGTGGCCCTACCAAAAATTGTGCCTGATGCATTAACTAAAATAACGACTTGGATTGGGCAAAAACCGGTTATTTTTGCTGGTACTATTCGTGAGAATATTCTTTTTGCTAAACCATCTGCTTCTGAAGAAGCATTACAAGCAGCTTTGCAGGCAGCTTCTATTCATCCTTTTTTATCAAGCTTACCCGAAGGTCTCGATACAAGGATTGGGGAAGGTGGCTACGGACTTTCTGGTGGTCAGGCACAACGTATTGCGATTGCTCGAGCTTTTTTAAAAAATGCGCCATTGCTTTTACTGGATGAACCTACAGCACATCTTGATCCTGAAACAGAGAAAGATATTTTTGAGACGCTTAAAAATTTAATTCATAACCGAACGGTCGTGTTAGCAACACATTCAACAGCAAGTCAAATGTTTCAAGGATTACGCCTGGATTTGCATCATGGAAAATTAATTGCACAGACAAGGGTTAATTAGCCATGACAGATATTTTGGAAAATCCAGAAAATAAGAATGTTGAAATGAACATCAATTCATTCAAAAACGCAAATTACTCCGTGAGCAACCAACCGATATCTGCAAGTACAGCTTTTAAACAGATATTAAAGGTCTGGAGAAAACGCTATTTTTCTTTATTTTTCGGCTGTATTTTATCGTTAATAGCCTTGGGATTTGGTTTGGGATTGATGTGTCTTGCTGGTGGCAGGATTGCCATGACAGCATTGGGCATTTTTGCCGTAAGTTCGATTTTATTAAAAATTATGGGGGTCGGACGTATTCTTATGCGTTATGTCGAAAGGCTTTATACGCATAATGCCATGTTCAAGGCTTTGTCTGATTTAAGGTTATGGTTTTTCCGCCAATTGGCAAAAGGTTCTGCTTCAGGTTTAGGATTTCGCCATCGAGGCGATGTCCTTTCACGTTTGGTCTCGGATATTGAAACTTTGGATGGACTTTATCTGCGCCTTTTAATTCCGTTTATAGGTTCGATTTTAACTTTTTTTGTATTCATTGGCGTTGTTGGTTATATCAATCCTGGATTAGGGTTAACGATTGCAGCTTTATATAGTATTGGCGCTTTTTTTCTTCCTTTAGTAACGGCATTTATTACCCGTGAAAAAGGACGCTCTATTATTCAAGGATTGGCACAGCTAAGAATTGATATCGTTGATTTCTTGAGTGGTTTAAGAGAGATCCGTGCATTTGGTGCTGAAAACCGTTTACAAGATACAATTGAAACAAAAGAACATTTTCTTTTTCAAAAACAGCAAGATCAAGCTTTTTCCGTTGCCTTAATGGGTGTGCTTGCTTTTTTATGTGGACAATTAGCAATGTTGTGCATCTTTGCGGCAGCGTTCGGATTGTTTTTCGATAAAATCACACCTTTTCAAACGGTAATCGCTTTGTTCTTGGTTTTAACGGGGTTTGAAAATGTGATTCCACTTACCAAAGCGGGTGGGCTTGCTGGGCAAATTCTAAATGCAGCTATTCGTATCGTTGGCATTAATGAAAAATGTTCTATTGTTCCAGATGGTCATGAAGAAGCTCCATTAAACACGGATATTGTTTTTAAAAATGTTGGCTTTCGCTGGTCTGATGAACATCAATGGATCTATAGGAACTTGAATTTTTCAATTGAGCAAGGTTCCCGTATTGCTATTCTTGGTGCGTCAGGAGCAGGAAAATCGACGCTTGCGGCTTTGATATTAAAAGTTGTGTTGCCTGTTGAAGGCGTTATTGAATTTGGTCAAAAGGATATGACCAATCTAACCAACGAATCGATTAGGAAACGAATTGGATGGTTATCACAGGATACCCATTTGTTTGATGACACTATTCGTGAAAATTTATTACTTGGTAATTCTCGAGCAACGGATGAAGCTTTGTGGCAAGCTTTGAATGAAGCAGCTGTTGCCGATGTTGTTCAAGCAATGCCTGATGGACTTGATACGTGGTTAGGTGAAGGTGGTGTTAAAGTATCGGGTGGGCAGGGACGTCGTATAGCTTTGGCAAGAACCCTTTTATCGCAAGCACCGGTTTTATTGCTTGATGAACCAACAACAGGGCTTGATGCGGATACAGAAAAAGAATTCTTCGATATATTAAACCGTGTTGCTGCGCATCGGACCATTATTTTAATTATGCATCGCCTTACCGGTGTAGAAAAACTTGATAAAATCTGGCGTGTTGCGAATGGACAATTGACTTTAGAAAAACAATAAGCGCTTTTTATTTCGTATTGCATTCAATAAAGATATGATAAACTGCATAAATTATTTGTATCTTTAATAAGGAAAGAGTTGATGCGCCGATTAATAGCTCTGTTTTTTGGGTTGCTCGCTTTGGCAGCTTGTACGCAAACGCCCGAAAAACTACCTGCTGACAATAATAGAACTTATGTTGTATTTTTTACGACTGCTTCAGCTGAATTGGACGAAGCAGCACAGACTGTTATTTCTCAAGCTACAAAATATGCTACAAGCTTTCCAGAAAAGAAAATTTATATCGAAGGCTATGCACAAGTCAAAGGCGATTTATCGCTTGATGAGCTGGTTGCAATTCGACGTGCTCAGGCCGTTTCCGCGCAGTTTGTTGTCAATGGCATCGATAAAAGCCGTATTTTAGCAACTCCTCGTGCTCCGGAAATCAGAAAAAGTCCGGTTGCTGCACGACGTGTTGAAATTGAAATTAAATAATCACTATTTTCTATGATTGATCCTTCTCCGCAAAATGTATTACTCCAAACGGAGAAGGATAATTCGCCAGAACACACATTATCCAGAATATTTGGATTTAAAAGTTTTCGTGGATTGCAGGCGCAGGCTATCCAGAATGTTATGGATGGTAAAGATACTTTACTTCTAATGCCTACAGGCGGTGGGAAAAGTATCTGTTATCAAATTCCTGCTTTGTGCAGACCCGGCATGGGATTAGTAATTTCTCCGCTAATTGCTTTAATGGATGACCAAGTTGCAGCATTAAGGCAATTAGGGGTCAATGCTGGTGCTTTGCATTCCGAATTAGAAGAACGTGAAGCCGTTAATATCCGACAAAATATTATAAATGGTAAACTAGATATCCTTTATGTTTCTCCTGAACGGCTTTTGACCGATAGTATGATGCGCCTACTCAGAGGCAGTTTAATATCGGTTATTGCCATTGATGAAGCACATTGTGTGTCGGTATGGGGTCATGATTTTCGTCCTGAATATCGTGATTTGGCTTTTTTATCTGAATATTTTCCTAATGTGCCGCGCATTGCTTTAACGGCGACGGCCGATCCTATGACGCGAGATGATATTTTAAAAGCGCTGGAAATGCCAAAAGCCGAAGTATTACGTGCCAGTTTTCATCGACCAAATTTATATATTCGGGCAATTCCGAAATCCAGTGAATCCAAACAATTACAGTCTATTTTGCAACGACACTCGGATCAGGCAACCATTATTTATTGTGGAAGTCGGAACAAAGCTGAACGTGTTGCGAATTCATTGAAGGAAAAAGGTTACTCTGCATTGCCTTATCATGCAGGATTATCCGCTTTAGAAAAGCGAGCTGCATTGATTCGATTTCGTTCTGGAGAACCCATTATCATTGTAGCAACCATTGCTTTTGGAATGGGTATCGATCGTCCGGATGTACGTTTGGTGGTTCATCTTGATATGCCTGGATCGCCTGAAAGTTATTATCAGCAGATTGGAAGAGCGGGAAGAGATGGCGATCCCGCTGAAACGGTTTTACTTTATGGTGCAGAAGATATTGTTCGTGCACGATACTGGCTTGATCAATCCTCTGCTTCCAATACGCAAAAACAAATTAGTCGTGATCGATTAGAAATGATGGTTGCTTTTTCAGAAACAACCCAATGTCGAACGCAAGTTTTATTGCGGTGTTTTGGAGAAGAATTACCGGAACCTTGTGGACATTGTGATAATTGTCAATATCCGTCTTCTTTGTTCAATGGTACTGTAGCAGCACAAAAAGTTCTATCCGCAGTTTACCGAACCGGACAGCGTTTTGGAGCATTACATATAGTCAATGTTCTCAGAGGAAAGAAAAATAGCGCAATAGAGCGCAATCAGCACGACAAACTTGCGCTATTTGGTATTGGAAAAGATAAATCAGATCATTTTTGGCGTATGGTTATCCGACAACTTATGACAAAAGATGCATTAAGAAAGGGCGTCGAACATTCTAATATCTTTCTCAATCAAAAAGTTGCTTCACCCTTGCTTAGAGGAGAAGATCAGCTTTATTTACGCGAAGAAAAAATTGGATGGTTGGATAAAAAACAATCTGACATAAATCGTGTTGAGAATACGAATTTAGATAATTATTCACAAGAGCTATTCGATGCATTAAAAGAATGGCGTCTTGTGGAAGCAAGAAAGCAAGCCGTACCACCTTATATTATTTTTCATGATTCCGTTTTAAGAGATATTGCCCGATACCAACCATTAACATTACAAAATTTGGCGAATATCCGTGGGTTAGGTGACAATAAACTAGAAAAATATGGTGAGGCATTACTGGCAATATTAGTTAAATTCCAGCCGTCAAATTAGATTTTTGTTTAATAATAAGCCTTGTAAGAATTTGATTTAACTTAAATTGATATATTTATTAAAATATAATTTTTACTTTTGTAATATTATTAAAAAATAAGAAAATTTATTAAATAATTTGCTATTTTACTTTATATTAGAATATTAATCTAAAATAAATATTTAAAAATTTATTTTATTCATATCTTTAAACCTTATATGAAAAATCTATCGATGTTCAAAACAGTGATTTTGATTATTGATTTTCAAAACGATTACTTTGGCGATGGAAAATTTGTTTTACCAAATATCTTAAAAAGTCGCTGAACAAAGTAAAAACATTCTTAATATGGCGCGTAGATATGCCTTGTTCGTTATTCATATTAAGCATGAATTTCCTAGTGCCGATGCACCATTTTTCAAAGCAGGTTCAGAATGGGCACAAATTAATAACATTGTAAAACCGCTATCAAATGAAACGATTATTGTGAAAAATCATGTGACTGCTTTTAAGGAAATACTGTTAAAAGCAACATTAGAATCTTTGAGGTCAGTTTGGATATCGAAAATTATTGTACGTTAAGCTCAATTTTTAATCATTTTATGGTAGGGATGTCATCAGGTATAGCGATTAATTCTTTGGAAGATAAACACCAAAATTCCCTGGTAAACGAAATGTAGGGTATAAATTATTTAAAAATGTTGTGCCGTTAACTGCAGCTTCAGGAGGAAATATGCCCCCAGATTTATCCGGTATTAATATAATGTTTGTTGCTGGTTTTGGTCCTGTAACATTGGATACTCAAGCTAGTAAAACATTCTATGTGGATATCCTTCATTTACCGTTGAAGCATATAGATGGCAATAGCGATTATATGCTAACAGACCATGATACATTAAAGGGTGTTAAACATTTTGCGCTTTGGCCATTATCTCAGGCAGCACTATCCTGCTTTGGTACAGAAAAATGGCCAGATGATAGATGATATCCCTGCACCTCAAGGATGGATTGAGTTTGAAGTCGAGGATATTGATATGGCAACGGATACCTTAAGTAAGAACGGCTATCAGCTGCTAGTCGCTAAACGTGAAGAACCCTGGGGTCAGACAGTTACCCGGTTGCTTAGCCCAGAGGGATTACTGGCAGGATTAACCATTACTCCGTGGTTACGCCATGACAGTCAATAAACACCGTTGAACCAGCGTTTTAATCAGGTTCATACTTTTTATAAAAAGCTTGGGTACGGCAAACCTGTGAAGCACTGTAAGCCAGTTGCGTCTGCGGTTTCACGGATGCTCAGTTTCTTAATCTGCCGATAATACAGGACTTTCTGATGTCGTTCCTGATCGGCCTGCGAAGGGTCCTTATCTGACAGTGCCTGCCATGAGGTGGGGACATCCAGACTGACAATCCGCAGTTCGTGTTGTTTGATCAGTTTTTTCAGTGTCACCCGGTCACTGTTATTCAGCCGGGTCAGCCAGTCTATTTGCTCGACCAGCAAAATATCATTGCGGTGACTGTCCATCAGTAAACGTCCCAGTTTCGGCCAGTCAAGTTTTGTCCCGTTGATGTTCTCCTGGTAGTAGCTGGCTATTTTATGTCTCCATTTCTGAACAAACTACTTTAGCATCTCTTTTGCCCGATTGGCAAACTAGTCTTCTTTCGATGCCCTTAGGTAAGCTCTGATGAACATTTTTCCGCCGTGTTCTCGCATTTAGGTTGTACTTATGCCAAGATTATCGATACGCAAGCTTTTGTTGCTCAATTAGAAAATAGCAAATATCCTAAAAGAAATTAAAAACTACTTTATATATATTAGTTTTATAGGATCGTTGTTTTGAATAATCTAATTTGTTATCGAAGTCTCGCGATTTGGGATTGTTTTAGTCTCCCAGAAGTATTTCTAAAAAAACATAATACTAAAATTGGCACATGGGCAAAATTAACAATTTTTTCTGGAAGTTTAAATTTTGCATTTTTAAATAAAGAAGGTGAAGTAATTAAGGTTAAAAGTTTTAATAAAGATAATCAGCCACCTTTTATTGAACCACAACAGTGGCATCGTATTATTTCAATTAGTGATGACATTCGTTGCCAATTATCTTTTTATTGTGAAAAAGAACATTACTATGAAAAGAAATATGGTTTAAAACCTGTCCATTCTGAGATTAAAGCTGCTGTTAATTTAATAGAACCAGGGAAAGCTTTGGATTTGGGATGTGGTAGGGGACGTAATAGCTTATTTTTAAATCAAAATGGATTTGATCTTACCGCGTGGGATAAAGATAGTAAAAATATTGAACAATTACAGGAAATTATACAGAAAGAATCTTTAATCAATATTCGTTCTGAAATAAAAAATATTAATTATTCATCCTATGGTGAAAAATTTGATTTTATTTTTTCAACGGTTGTTTTTATGTTTCTTGAAGCCGATAGAATTCCCTTTATTATTCAAAATATGCAGGAGTGTACAAATAAAGGGGGTTATAATTTAATCGTCTCAGCGATGAATAGTGACGATTATCCATGTCGTTTACCTTTTTCTTTTACCTTTAGCCCTAACGAGTTAAAATCGTATTATCAAGAATGGGAATTACGTAAATATAATGAAGATGTAGGGGAATTACATAAACTCGATGAAAATGGAAATCGAATAAAACTACGTTTTGCAACAATTTTAGCAAGAAAAAAATAGGAATAGGATTGATTAAGAGGTCTTTTCTGTGTTTCGTTTATTTAAGATATCATATAAATGAATTCTTGCTGCTGGAAGTGTTCGATTTCGAAATTCTTGAATGTAACGTTCCAGAAAATGACCGGTCATTCTTAAACCTTCGCACCAATCTTCTAGAGTGCCAAAATCACTTTCATCAAGAAATAAATTCGGTAATCGAAAGAGGCGGGGTTTCCATTCTCCTGCTGTTTCTTCAGTTACGGCAAGCCCAGTTTTAGGAGAAACCCAATAAGATTGGTTATAATTTGTTTTTTGACAATTTGTAAAATCCAGGCCGTAGCCCAATTCTTTTAATAATTGCAGTTCCCATCTTAACAAAGCTGCTATACCCTTTTGTTCCGCTTCAATCGGATCATGACTAAGCTTTGTTAATAATATCATTAAATTTTGAAAAATAGTCGGAACGGATTGATGTTCCAGCAAACAGCTTTCTGTCAAAGCACAACATGAACGCATCATGGATAAAGTTAAAAAGGATTGCATAACGGATGCTGCTGTTGCGTGAACCAATTCTCCTTTAAGCGTTCCAAGTTGTTCAGGTAATGCAGCTGACCAATGAGCAGAAACAAAATTTCCCATTTGCCAAGTTGCTACCTGTTTTCGCGATTGGGCACCGTAAACCATACCGCGAAATAAACCATTATCTGAAGATAAGGCCGTTACGATAGAATTAATTTCTCCATAAGGCCGTATATTCAGAATAATGGAAGGAGAAGACCATTCCATGGTATTCTCCCTGTTATATTAGCCTTTAGCAGCCTGAGCGACTTCTGCAGAGAAATCACTTTCTTCTTTTTCAATACCTTCGCCCAGATGGAAACGAGCAAAGTCAACTAATTCAGCGCCGCTTTTTGCAATGATATTTTTAACTTTACTTTCGCCATCATGAACCCAAACTTGTTCCAAAAGAACAACTTCTTCGTAGAATTTGCGCAGACGACCTTCAACCATTTTTTCAATAATATTGTCAGGTTTACCCGCATTACGTGCTTGTTCGACCAAGATATTGCGTTCACGTTCGATTTCTGCTGTATCGACACCATTAACATCTAATGCAATAGGACGAGAAGCTGCAATCTGCATACCAACCTGACGTCCCAGGTTTTCGATCGCTTCTGAAGGTGATGAGGTTTTTAATGCAACAAGAACACCAATTTTGCCAACGCCAGGACGTAAAGCACCGTGGACATAACTGGCAACAACGCCATTATCAATATTGATAACACGAACGCGACGAATGGTCATATTTTCGCCAATGGTTGCGATTAATTGTGTTAAATTATCAGCAACACTTTTACCATTTTCCATTGGTGTATTTTTTAGTGTTTCTAAATCTTCACCAACTTTTAATGCGGTTTTTGCAACATCTTCAACGAATTGCTGGAATTGTTCATTACGGGCAACAAAATCAGTTTCTGCGTTGATTTCAACCATTGCAGCTTTATTAGGAGTGGTAGCAATTGCAACCAAACCTTCCGCAGCAACGCGGCCAGATTTCTTGGCAGCAGCAGAAAGACCTTTTTTACGCAGCCAATCAATTGCTTCTTCTAAATTGCCAGCGGTTTCTGTAAGTGCTTTTTTGCAATCCATCATGCCAGCACCTGTTTTTTCACGCAATTCTTTAACCAAAGCGGCTGTAACTTCTGCCATATTAATCCTCACTTTTTAACGAATACGCGCCTCAGCTTGGTCTGAGACGCGAATAAATAGTTCTATTAAGGTAAATTTACCTTATTAATTAATCTAAAATCGCCGAATATTAAGCAGGTATTTCGGGAGATTCTGAAACAATATCCATAGCCATTTCTGGTGGAAGCTCTGCAGCAGCACCAATATCTTCACCCGAAGCGCTTAGCTCAGCAGAAATACCATCTAAAACAGCACCAGCGACCAGTTCACAATAGAGATTGATCGCACGAAGCGCATCATCATTTCCCGGAATTGGATAGGTGATACCTTCTGGATCAGAATTGCTATCTAATACAGCAACAACTGGGATTTTTAATTTGTTTGCTTCTTGAACAGCAAGCTTTTCTTTATTGGTATCAATAATGAAAAGAATATCAGGAAGACCACCCATTTCTTTAATACCACCCAAAGAACGTTCCAACTTTTCCTGTTCACGGGTAAGTTGTAGTACTTCTTTTTTGGTCAGACCCTGTGTATCACCAGATAAGGTTTCTTCAATTTGACGGAGACGTTTAATAGAATTGGTGATAGTTTTCCAATTGGTTAACATACCACCCAACCAACGGTGGTTTACATAATATTGACCGCAACGTTTTGCTGTTTCGGCAACAATATCAGCAGCCGTACGTTTTGTTCCAACGAATAAAACACGTCCACCATTTGCGACGACATCACGAATAGCTTGTAAAGCGTGATCCAGCATAGGAACGGTTTGTTGAAGATCGATAATATGAACCTGATTGCGGACCCCGAAAAGGAAAGGAGCCATTTTTGGGTTCCAACGACGGGTATGGTGTCCAAAATGTACACCGGCTTCTAATAATTGACGTAAAGTAAAATCAGGCATCGCCATATGCGTGCTTCCTTTCTTCTGGTTGATCCTCTGTAAAGCATTTGATGTTTGCACCAGCAGTATAAGCTTTACATGTGAATTTTCGACTTTTACAGTAAACGAGTATATGATGTATTTTTTTTAAAATATCAAGTCTTCTTCTTTGTGAAGAAGAAAACTTTGTGATGAATTATGATTTTCAATTCTTTTGGCGTTTTTGATCATTTAAAAGATGATCATATCACATTGTGATTGTCATGCTCATAGTGATATTTGTATTTTTGGAGAAAGCATAAAAAACTTTATTTGCGTTAATATTATTAAAGGCAAGGCTCGTTTTATACGCAATTTTATATCTTCATTCATTGTAAAGATATTATGAATAAGATACACGTTCAGACCGTCTTGAATAATAGGGATAATTTCAGAAACCACATTTTCATCGAATTTAGGAAACTTTGCTATTTTATCAGTTATATTCTGTAAAAAAGGTTTCATTTAGAATATCCCATAAAGTCTGTTATTAACAAAATTAGCGAATAAGGTCGCACCTGCAGGAAGAGGATGCGTTCCATCTGCCAAATAGTAATTTTGATTCATGCTCGTAATCCCTAAAGAGCGACTATCAATATAATCAACACCATAATATTCAAAGACTTCGATCATTTTTTCAGCTAACGTATTTGTTGTCGTGC